>CAWFCR010000010.1:0-92500 GCA_963814455.1 uncultured Alphaproteobacteria bacterium
GCAGCGGCGGTGCGTCAAGGACGAACGGTCTGGGACAATCTGCGGAAAAAACCAGCTTCGAGCTCCCGATGAGTGCCGGAGAGGCGATGACCGTGTTTCTGGCCCTGCTGGTGGGTCTGCCGCTGCCGATCACGCCGATACAGATATTGTGGGTCAACCTGATCACCGGCATAACGCTGGGGCTTGCACTGGCCTTCGAGCCGACCGAGGCCGCGACAATGATGCGCCCGCCCCGCCGCCGCGACGCGCCGATCCTGTCAGGCGAAGAACTGGTCAGGCATGTCGTCCTGGTGTCAGTGCTGTTCCTGGCAGCGGTCTTCGGCGTCTTCGCCTTCGCCATTGACAATGGCTATACGCCGGCGCTGGCACAGACCATGGCGATGAACTTGCTGGTGGTGCTGGAAATTTTCCACCTGTTCTTCATCCGCAACATCTACGGAACCTCGCTGACGTGGGCCGCCGTACGGGGCACACCGGTTGTTCGGATGGTGGTTGTCGTCATCACCGCCGCGCAATTCGCAGTGACTTATTTGCCGCCAGTGCAAGCGGTACTCGGCACCAAGTGGTGCCTTTCTGGGATGGCATTCTGATCATTGCAATCGGAGTGGCGTTTTTTGTCCTCCTTGAGATCGAAAAGCAGATCAGCCTGCGTGTGCGCAAGTAGGATTGGCTGAACTGCGCCGAATGGCACGACTGCGCATGAGTTCAACAGGTCGACCGACAGCACCACTGGACGGGCTGTCGCTACTCCCGTCACGCATTGTTTGGGTGACTCAGCTGATCGCGCGGAGGCGCAAAACTGGTACGCAGGACCTAACTACTGGGCCTGAATAAGCTCTATATAGTCGGCGAGGCCATCTATCCGCCGCCGTACGGTTGCCTCCTCAGCACCCTTCTCGCCTTCAGACATCTCGGCCTCGGACTTAAACCAATCGCCCCATACAGGCATATCGCGTGTGCCGTGAGTTTTACTTGCTGCCTTCCGTCGATGACATCAACAGCGCGGGCACGCGGGAAGATGCCACCGTTCTTCCTGGCTAGTTGTGTCAGGTCGGCGGCCTCGATGGTCAAGAACTCGGCTACTGTGCCGTCACCTCTGCCCCCTATGCCGTGGCATGCTGCACAATATGTTATGAATCAGCCTCCCCTTCCTTTCCGGCTGCTGAAGGATTGCCGTCGGCATTGGCTGGCAACGATGTGCCCGACAAAAGCAGCAAGGCGATGCCCGCAAGATATAAGGCCCGCAGAAGCTTGAAGATCAACATGATGGCAATACTCCAATCAGTTTCAAACATGCCATAAATCTCCGCGTCCACATTGATCTGCCTCAATCACTGGGAGCCGGTCGTTACCCCTTGTCTGGCGCGCCGTGCCAGATCCTGAAAGCAAGGCTGCGGTGAAGGCCGATGACGCGGCCAATAACCAGTCGTCAAACTGCAAAGGCGACAATAGCAACATGCCTGCCAGAGGCTCCACCTGGGCGAGGAGGATGACGGACAGAACCGTCAATGCCACGTTGATGATGGCGGTTTTGGTCAAATCCGCTCAACGTGGCCGTCACAGCCGCACTTGACAGAATGAGAACGGCGAGACCAGCCGTTCTGTGGTCGTTGTCGGCGATTGTTCCGAGCGCGCGCCCGTAGGCAAACAACATGGCGGCGCTGATCACCGCGCCGATAAATAAAATCAATACCCACTCAAATCCTTCGAAGAACCAGCCATGCGAGCTGGCGGGCATCATGCCGCGTGCCGGAGGACTGCTGGCGTTCTGAAAAACCAGGATGGCTGTCGGATGAATGATCAGTTCCAGCCAAACCACATGAAACGGGAGAAAAAGAAGCGGATAGCCCGCAAAAGGGACAAGGGCAGATGCTACGACAAGGGGAACATGAACGATGAGAAGATAGGCAAAACTGAGCCTCAAATCCCAGAACAACTGCCTGCCCGCACCAATCGCCCGGGTTATGGTTCTGAAGTTATCATTCAGCAGGACGATCATAGCAGCTTCACGCGCTGACCGCGTACCCCGCTCTCCCATTGCAATTCCAATGTCGGCGCTCTTCAGGGCCGGCACATCGTTCACCCCGTCACCCGTCACAGCCACGATCTCTCCGGCTTGCTTCAGGGCTCGCACCAGCTCCATCTTCTGCAACGGAGTTGCGCGCGCGACCACATCAAATTCTTTCAACCGGCCGCCGGCCGCCATGCCGCAACCTCGCTACCTTCTATGCAGCGGGGACTTCCGTCACCGATGCCGGCTTCCCGAGCAATTGCCGTAGCGGTTTCCAAATGATCACCTGTCACAAGAATCACCCTGATCCCGGCATCTTGAACCTCGGTGACAGCTTCCCTGGCACCTGAGCGAAGAGGATCACTGAAGGCGACAAGGCCGGAGAACCGAAAGCCCTTCCCCGGCTCCTTGCTGGTTGGCACACGCAGCCGCCGCGTCGCGCAGGCGATCACCTTGCGGCCTTTGCCAGCCAGGTCCCCGGCCTTGAGGAGCATTTCCTTCCGCTCTCGCGCATTGAGATCGCACATCAGCAGTATGGTCTCGGGTGCGCCCTTCGCGAAGACTTCGTAGTCGCCCTTGCGACCTGATAGATCAAAACCTCACGACGCCGGTCTTCGGTAAAGGGAAATTTGGCAATTGCCTCCGCCCAATCAGCCTTGGTGATCCCCAGCAAGGCCGTATCCATCGGGTCACCGCTTTCCGAACGTGAGGCCCGGGCCGCTAAGTCAGAACGTCAAGTTGTGATCGGCTCGCGCCCGGAA
Organism: uncultured Alphaproteobacteria bacterium; assembly: GCA_963814455.1. GTDB lineage: Bacteria > Pseudomonadota > Alphaproteobacteria > Rhizobiales > Aestuariivirgaceae > Aestuariivirga. Next base: position 2,773 of record CAWFCR010000010.1, read on the forward strand.
TCACTTCGGCGACGCGCAGCCGTCCTTCAGTAATCGTACCGGTCTTGTCCGAGCAGATGCAGGTGATCCGGCCGATGTTTTCAACCGCAATAGCCCGTCGCACCAGTGTCTGCCGTTCAGCCAAGCGGTGAACGCCGACGATCAGGAAAAACGTGAGAACGACTGGAAATTCTTCCGGCAGCGCCGCTACGGCCAGTGTAGCCGCACTCACAAAAGCATCCACCAAACCGTAACCCTGGTTGTACCGCGTCACTGCCAACAGGACGCATATCACCGTCGCAGCAATCGCAAGTATTGCCACCAGACGGCCGACCGCCTGTTGTAACGGCGTGGCTTCCTGCTTCTCAAGCTGCGCCGACCTCACGATCTCGCCATAGATTGTCCCAGCTCCGGTCTGGACTGCCAGCACGCGGGCTTCGCCAGTCAGGAGACGCGTTCCGGCTGATATCCAGCTGTCGTGAGGGGCTGACCTCGTGCTCAGGACGGCAGGAATGGCAGCTGCGTGCTTGCGGACGGGCATGGCTTCGCCGGTCAGTGATGACTCGTCGATTTGTACGTCGGACCCGCCGGTCAACACGCCATCGGCCGGAAAGTATTGCCCCGCCTTGATGATCGCCACGTCTCCGGGCACCAGGTCAACGGCGGCTATCGATTGGTGACTCCCATTACGCAGCACCACTGCATGAGCGGACAGTTGCCCAGCGAGGGCCTGTGTGGAAACCGAAGTGCGGCGATGCAGAAATGCATCCATCGCAAGAATGGGCAGCAATGCCAGCACCATGATCAGCGCTTCAAATCGGTCTCCCGTCCAGGCGAACAATAAAGCGGTCGTTACCAGAAGCCAGGCCATCGGATCTCTTGATGCATCCAGCAGGGTTTTGAACCAGCCACCGCTTTGTTCTTCGACGATGTTGTTGCCTCCGAAGCGCTGGCGTTGCGTGGCGACTTCTGCGTCAGTCAGACCACGCTCTGCGGCAGCATCAACAATATGATGCGACAGCACAGCATGTTGTGGTTCAAGACTGTTCGTTGGCACGTTCCGTCTCACCATGTGCGAGCGCCGTCCTGAGAGTCATGACAGTGTCTTGAAGTGGACCGGATGAATCGACACGGCGCCATGAAATGGATCCAGGATTGAACTGCAATTGCCGGTCAATGACTTGTCCCGTGGCATCTGAGGCGTCTCCCGATCTCTTTCCCACCCGTTCCCTCATGATTGCGCGGCTCGTCTCCAGCCATATGCCCGTGAATTCCACCCCCAGTGATCGAGCCAGAATTCTCTACCCCAGAACGATCCGCCTCTCGCAGGAATACGGCATCGAGGATGACCGGCATGCCCGCCTCCAATGCTGCCCTGCCGCGATGCATAACCTTACTGTAGACCTGTTCGGCGGCCTGTTTGGTGTAGTTGTCGCTGGGCAAATGCTGTGCCGGATCGATCCCGGCCAGTCGCTTGCGTTCAACGTCGCTCCTGACAACGATTGCGCCTGGCGGCGGCGGCACGAAGGGCGCCAAACTTCGCGCCAACGTCGATTTTCCAGTGCCAGAAAACCCGCCAATGCAGATGAGGCGGGGCGTCTCCTCCCGCAGGTAGTTTACACAGGCAGTGAAATAATTCTGCGCTTCAAGTCGCTTTGCCGTTTTCTCCTCGCCGTCCTCCAGTTCATGCATCCTGTCGGCGGCAACAATGGCCCGTACTCCCGCCCTGATTGACAGGAACAGTGAGAGCAATGCGAGACCGCCGAGGTTTTCCTCGGCGTGACGCAGATCAAGATAATGGTTGAGAACCGCGTTTGCCGCCGCGACCTGGCCAAAACGCATCAAGTCCATCAGCAGAAAAGCCAGGTCATAAAGCACGTCAACGGTGGCGATCGTTTCACTGAACTCGATAGCGTCGAATAGGACCGATTTGCCGTCATACAAGACAATGTTGCCGCAGTGGGCGTCGCCATGACAGCGCCGTACAAACCCTCGCATCGCTCTATCTTGCAAAAGCCTACGGCATTTCCCAAACTTTCGCGTGTAAAGAGCGGAAAACTGCTGGGCAAGCCTAGCTTCAAAAATTTCAGGATATCCGGAAAACTCGGTAGTCAGCTGCTTCCCAAGTCCACTCACGATTTCTGCGCCGTCTGCCTTGCGCACTTGCGCGATTTGATGCGAGATGGCCATCATGCTGGCCAAGCCGCGACACAGACCCTCGTCAAGCTGCTGACGCGCAACGACATTCGCCAGCAGCAGTTGCTCATCGAAGCGCTTAAGGATGAGTACCGGTTCGCCCAAGACGGTAGCTGTTGAGAGGTAGAGCTCGGGAGTAAACAGGCTGTTTATCTCAAGCTCCCGTTCAATGACAGCGCGCCTCCGTCCCAGAGTTGAAAAATCCAGGTACGAGTAGTGCACTGGCTTCTTGATCTTGTATGCATGAGTGCCACAGAGAAAAACGTGGGCGGCATGCGTTTCCCGATGCTCCACCATCTCATGCGGTTGCCCCCATGTCTGACCATCAAAAAATAATGGATTGGGAACTGTCATGCGTTCCTTCCGAACTAAAGTAACAAAGCAACACCAATTGTCTGTTCAGGCGTTGACAGAAATCAACTCTGACGATGGAGATTCTGGTAAAGTGGCCAAACTCGTGTTCTCAGATCGTTCTGGAATAAACATGCGTATGCGAAGGCATTTCATACTGGCGACGCTTTCAGCCCTCCTGCTCTGGTCTGGAGTGGCCCTTGCTCAGAGTGAGATAGAGCCAAGCTGGATGGCCCCGCTCAGGAAGCAGCTTTTGAAAGATGAGAACTGCGCGCTCCTTTACACGACCAGCATGCAGGAACTGCCGTTGACAGGTCGCATCTCCCTTTCCGGGCGTGCGCATTGCGAAGATGGCCGGTCTTTCGACGTCGAGCGAAAGAGTTTCGGCCAGCCTTTTACGTTCAGTGCCTGCCAGCCGATTGTCTGTTAAGATTTTGTGGTGGGTGCAGTTAGGATGAAACACATGCGAACCTGGATTTTGGTGGCAGACGGTGCCTGCGCTCGTTTTCTGACTTTTGCCGAAGGACGTAAGGCTGCCACTGCCATGCCTGAACGAGAGATGCGGAGCCATGCGCCGCCTACTCGTGATCTGGGCCGCTCAAAACCTGCGCGCGCGATTGAGTCGGTAGGAAGCGCCAAGCATGGCATAGAGCCGCGCTATGATCTGCATGAGCAGCAGGAGGCAGATTTTCTGAAACAGGTCATGCAGAAAGTTGAAGAGGCGCTGGACAAATCCGAGTTTAACAGGCTGGTGATAATCGCACCACCGAAGGCGCTCGGCATCCTGCGTTCGCTCGCCAGCGCCAAGCTCAAGGAGCACAAAATCCTAGACATTCACCACGATCTGACGCGGCATAGCGAGGCGGAAATCGCGGAGTCCGTTATGAAACATCTCGGGTACCCGACGGATTAGATCCGTCGCGGGCTCGTCTTGACCTGACCGGCTTTTTCTGAACCAGGCGATATGAGAGTATTGAACTGGAAAGGAGAAAGAAGATGGGAAGGAAAAGACTTGGGGCGGAGCAGATCGTAACGAAGCTGCGGCAGATTGAGGTGCTGCAGGGACAGGGCAAGACGATTGCCACGGCCTGCAAGGAAGCCGGGACGACGGAGCAAAACTATTACCGCTGGCGGAAAGAGTATGGCGGGCTTGGGGTTGACCAGGCCAAGCGGCTGAAGCAGCTTGAGGACGAGAATGGCCGGCTGAAGAAGCTGGTGGCTGACCTGTCGCTTGAGAAGCAGGTGCTGCAGGATATCGCACAGGGAAACTTGTAAGCCCCGAACGGCGCCGGCAGGCGGTGGATGCAGCTCGTGGGAAGTATGCGCTGAGCGAGCGAACCGCCTGCCGGATCGTCGGGCAGCCCAGGGGAACGCAGCGATATGTTCCCACGGCGAAGCCCGATGAAGATGAGCTGACCCGGAACATTGTCTACCTTGCCTCGGAGTATGGCCGCTACGGCTATCGCCGGGTCACGGCCCTGCTGAACGAAGGCGGTATTGAGGTGGGCAAGGACCGGGTCCAGCGCATCTGGTGCCGCGAGGGGCTGAAAGTCCCGAAGAAGCAACCAAAACGGGCGCGGCTGTGGCTCAACGACGGGTCCTGCATCCGGCTTCGGCCCGAGTATCCCAATCATGTCTGGAGCTTCGACTTTGTCGAGACCCAGAACCCATGACGGGCGGCGTTCCGGCTGATGACGCTGATCGACGAGTTCACCCGCAAGTGCCTGGCCATCTGCGTTGCACGGCGGATCAACGCCATCGGCGTCATAGAGACCCTGGCCGATGCCATGCTGTTTGAAGGCCTGCCGACCTACATCCGTTCAGACAATGGGCCGGAGATGGTTGCAAAGGTCCTGCGTCAATGGCTGACAAGGCTTGGCACCAAGAGCCTTTACATTGAACCAGGATCACCCTGGGAGAATGGGTACTGCGAGTCCTTCAACGGCAAACTCAGGGATGAGTGCCTCAATGGTGAAATCTTCTACAGTCTCAAGGAGGCACAGGTGGTCATCGAGCAATGGCGCGTCCACTACAACACGAAGCGTCCTCACTCAGCATTGGGATACCGGCCACCCGCGCCCGTCACCATCGCAGCAAAACAAACCCCTCTCGACGGGAGGCTGCCCATGCAATAATCTCTCACTGCGTCTGGTGCAGAAAATCGGGCAGGTCAGCTTTGGAGCGTCCGCTTTGACGCAGCGGCCCGATAATAAGGGCGGCGGGAAGAAGAAGTAATCCGCTCGATGCTCGTTGCGCATCGAGTGGGTATCGAGATAATCCCCGAAGCCTGTTCGGCCTCAACACCGTGAGCACTCGCAACGCTGATTGCGAGTGCTTTTTCTTTCTTGTTATCTCAGATCAGAAAACCCACAGACCGGCATTTGAGAATAGCAGGCGGTATTGCATCCGGTAGCCACTGCCACTGTGGGGCAGCTTGTGCGCTATCCTCCCACTCGATTACCACCATTTCGGGCATTTTTTCATTTAATCAGCATGCTTTCTAAACGGTAAATTTTCTGTTGTGGCATTTGCGCCTTAATATCGCGGAGGTGTCTATTACGTCTTCACCTACCTCTCAGCCGCGCAGCTCCAGGCTCAGACAGTCTTCGCTTGATTTCAGATCAACGGTAACGCTGGTTTCCAGCTGAACGTAGGAAAGTTCTGTAAAGGTGGCATCCGGCTCCCGCAACCAAAATAAAGCCCGCCATCTCAATGAGATGGCGGGCTTTTTCCTGCGCTCAGGTTCGCGTCCGCTAGCCAATTTCAATCGCTCGGCGATATCCGCGCTGCCCGTAAAGCAAGGCCTTGGGGTCTTCATTCAGGTGAACCGCTAGCACATGGCCAATCATCACATGATGGGTTTCCCACAACAGCGATGTGCGCAGGACACATTCGAAGTTGGCCGTGGCCCCCGCGATGACTGGTTGGCCATCGGCACCCTTTGACCATTGGATGGAATCAAACCGTTGCGCATGACCGGCCATCTGGCGGCCTGAAAAGACATCCGAAATATGCTGCTGGCCTTCATGCAGAATATTGGCGCAGAAATATTTGTTGGCCAGTATCGCGGTTGCCGCCGGGCTTTGCTGGTGGATGCAAGCGAGGATCGTGGGTGCAGCACCATCTGCCGCGACCGATGTCATCGAACTGACGGTGACGCCGTAGCGGCCAGCTTCACCATCAGTAGTGATGACGGTGACGAAGGTTGAACCGCGGCTCATCGCCTCGAGAAATTTTGATTTTCGCTCTGCTTCATCCATGCCGCAAAGCTAGCTGAAACTAAATCGCGAGGCTAGCTCTGGCCAATCATAACGTCATGCGGCGCCTCAAACACGGTGTGGAAGATGCGCCCTTCGAACATCTGCACAAGCTCGGTCGTTTCCACACGGCTCCTGGATCGCACGTCTGATTTGAGCGCCGCATCGATTGCTTCGAGGCTCGGATAGCGAATGGCGAGCACCATGGCATAGTGCGGCTGATCCGTGTCTGACTCGCGCTGCCTTAACACACGCACTTCCTCCGCACCCGGAAACTGCGTCCATAAAGGCAGCAGCCGGTCCTTGACGAAAGCCGCGAAGGCTTCCTCGCAGCCGGGCTTGACGCGTCCTTCAAAGAAGGCGCAGCGGATATACATGACTGGTTCCTTTTGAAGTGGGCGCGGCTTGTGGCCGCGCCCGTCAGGTCACAAGAGCGATCAGGCCTTGCCCCAGATCTTCTTGTATTCGTTCTGATAGCCGTTGCCGGGGTCGAAGGTGTTTTTCGGGCCGCCGTCAAACTCGACATTGGCCTTGGTCACCACATGCAGCGGCGAGACATAGCCCGACCACTGCTCGCCAGCGAAGGCGCGGTTAAGTTCGTCAACCAACTGCCAGCCCTGCAGGTTCAATGGCTCTGCGACCGTTGCCGCCTGGAACTGGCCAGCGCGGATGCGCTGATAGGCCGATTCTGATCCGTCGCCAGCGGATACGTTCACCGGCGCTTGACCTTCACCGGCAATGCCGGCTGCGGCAAGCGATGGACCCATGAAGTCAAAGTAAAGGTCATTGATGGCAAGTGAGTGCGTCCAGTTCGCGCCATGCTTCTGCAGCAGCGTGGTGGTGAGCTGCGGCATGCGCTGCGAGGTTTCGGCAATCGGCGTATCCACCCACTCAACCGTGGTGCCGCCGAGCTTCTCGATCACTTCCTGCATCTTCTTCGCCTTGGCAATGGCGATTTGATAGGTCGAGTCGGTGAAATAGACGCAGCCCGGCTTGCCCTTGGCATCGATATAGGCCCACATGGCGGCAGCCGTTGAAACCATCATCGGGTCCGTTGTCACGTTGGCGAAAATGCCCAACTCCGGCACCGGGCCAATGTTCGGCGAGGAGTGCCAGGAGACAAAGGAGATCTTCGCAGCCTTCGCCGCTTCCATGGCCTGCGCCTGCTCGACAGAGTCGAAGCCATTGATGATGATGCCGTTGGGATTGAGCGCCATGGCCTGGCCGAAGGCAGCCGTGCGGCCCGCAACAGAGCCAGCACCATCTATCACCTTCACGGTCCAGCCAATGGCGGCAGCCGCTTCTTCAACGCCCTTGGTGGCGCCGAGAATGCCGCCGTTCTTCATGTCGCCGCCGAGAACGACGATAGTCTTGCCTTCCTGCGCCTTGGGACCGGTGGTGGGGCCGTCCCACTTGTCGGCCTTCATGGCGTACTTGTCGACGATGGCCTGCGCATCCGCCATCGAGTCGGCGAAGGCCACTCGCGTGAGTGCGGGCACCGACATGCCCAGTGCGATGCCGCGAAGAAGAAGTTGTCTACGATCCATGGTTTCCTCCCTTTTTGGATTGATGAGCCGTCACGACGGCGGTGTTGGTGGTTTGGTTGATAGTTTCTGGGCTGCACCGCGGCGGCGCTGCGCGTATCCGGCAATGCCGATGGCGACGAGAAGCGTGACGCCGTTGAACATCGGTTCGACCCAGAACGAACCGCCGAACTGCTGGATGCCGGAAATGCCGACCGCGAGGATGATGACGCCGATCATTGTGCCCCAGACATTGACGCGCCCCGGCTTGATGGTGGTGGAGCCAAGGAAAGCGCCGACAAGCGCTGGCAATAGATACTCAAGTCCGACGCTCGCCTGCCCGATGCGGAGTTTCGCTGCGAGCAGTACGCCCGCAAGCGCCGTCAACACGCCGGAAGCAACGAATGAACCCATGACGAATCGGCGCACCGGAATGCCGTTGAGTGCCGCTGCCTTCGGGCTTGCGCCAATTGCATAGAGATAGCGGCCAACTGGCAGGTACTCATAGATGATCCACATGGCGAGCGCGATGGCGATGACATAGTAACCGGTGATCGGCAGACCTAGCACCATGGTGGAGTTTAGCGCGTAGAACTGGTCCGGCACCACGCCGACGATCTGCCGCCCGCCCGTGTGCCAGAGAGCTAGCGCATAGAGCACCGTGCCGGTGCCGAGCGTAGCGATGAAGCTGTCGATCTTCGCCACTTCCACCAGCAGCCCGTTCAGCATGCCCATGAGGGCGCCGAGCGCCAGCACCACGAGCACCGCAGCAATCCATGGCAGCCCGAACATGGTTTGCAGGGATATTGCAAGGATGTGCCACAGCACGATGCCATAGCCTACCGTGAGGTCGATGCGGCCCGCCGACATCGGGATCATCACGCCGAGCGACAACAATAAGATAATGGCCTTGTCGGAAATGATAGATCGCACGTTCAGAAGTGTCGGGAAAGTTGTCGGCAGCAGCGCGGAAAACAGCAGGATGAGGAACACGGTAAGGATGACGAGCCCATAGGTCGGGATCATGCGGCCGATTTTCTGCACCATGCTGAGGCCGCGCAGTTCGCTGCGGGTGGGCTCAAGCGCGTTGGACTGGATCGAGTTCATGTCAGGCCGCCTCAGATGCTGAAGCGGCATGAATGAGCGATTGCGTCGTCAGCTGCGCTTGCTCGATTTCGGCCACGATCAGCCCACGCGAGAACACCAGCGCGCGGTGACAGATGTGCGCCACCTCTTCGAAGTCCGTGGAAACCACGATGACAGTCAAACCGCTTTCCAGCGCGCGCGCAATCAGGCGATAAATTTCCGCCTTGGCGCCCACGTCAACACCTGCCGTCGGGTCTTCCGCGATCAGCACCTTGCGGCCAGTCGACAACCAACGCCCGACAACAACTTTTTGCTGGTTACCGCCAGACAAGGCCTCGACTGGCAAATGCGGATCATTGGGTTTAAGCCCCACATCCTGGCCAATGGCTGAAGCCTGTTCCGCTTCGGCGGCGGGAGACAACAGTGACATCAGGTTTCGCCCGATGGCCAGCGGATTGAGAAACATGTTTTCACGCACGGAAAGCGACGGCGCCACGCTTTCTTCCGTGCGGTCGCGCGCCACCAGTCCAATGCCTTGCCGCAATGCTGCTTGCGGTGACGAGAGATCAAGCTTCACACCGTCCAGCACGACGCTGCCAACGCTTTCTTGCGCTCCGAACAGGGCACGGCCGATGGCCTCCTGCCCCGCCCCTCGCAGGCCCACGAGGCCTAACACTTCGCCATCACGCGCCGTAAAGTTCACGGGCCCGCCGCCAAATGTCGAAAGGCCGGCGACGCGCAGCGTCTCCCTGCCATCGGCACGCTTGGCCCGTACATAAAGATCCTTCACCTCGCGGCCGACGATCATGTTCACCAATTCGTCCGGCTTTGTCTCACTCACCTGTTGAACGCCAACCAGCCTGCCATCACGCAGCACTGCGACGCGGTCCGCCAGCCGGAAGATTTCATCCAGCCGGTGCGAGACATAGATCATGCCGACGCCGCGCTTGCGAAGGCCCCGCAGAACCTGGAACATGCGCTCCACTTCATCAGCGGGGAGGCTTGCCGTAGGCTCATCCAGCACCAGCACATCGGCCTCGACCGCAAGTGCCCGCGCAATGGCGACCAATGATTTCTCCGTGCGGCTCAAGTCCTGCACGCGGCGCGTGGGATCAAAGTCGCAGCCCACTAACGCAAGTGCTGTCGCAGCGCGCGCTTCAGTTTGCCGCCAGTTGATCAATCCGCCTCGCATGGAGAAGCCCTGCGCGAGACCGACATTTTCGGCCACCGTCATCCACTCGACGAGGCCGAGGTCCTGATGAATGAAGGTGACCTTCTGCTTTTCATTGGGCTTGGGCGGCGCATGGCGATAGGCCTCGCCCCTGAACAGAATGCGGCCCTCGTCCGGCGTGTGAATGCCTGCCAGAGACTTGATCAGGGTGGATTTGCCGGCGCCGTTTTCGCCAAGCAGGGCAAGGATTTCGCCTGCGTTGAGTTGCAGCGACACATCGCGCAACGCGGTGGTGCCACCAAAACGTTTGGTCACATTCTCAAAACTGAGCAACGGTGACGCCAAGGCGCTTCTCCCATTCGTCACGGCTTCTATTGGCCGCAATCAAATTGTTATCGATAACATTCATAGGCCCGAACTATCCGTGAGTCAATCGGTTCGCCGCTGCTTTCCGTCGAGAAGCCGCATTGCCCCGGCACTGTCACTCGCGCCCTTGGAATCAAGCGCCGCAACCTTCTGCGCATCAAGGTCGAACACAAACACCGCATGCCCGCATTGCAGCAGCCGCGTGGCAATGGCGCTTCCCATGATGCCGGCTCCAATGATGGCGATCTTCTGCGGCATGTCAGGACTTTTCCTTGAGCAGGAAGTTCAATGCGGCCGCGAGGATCGCCTCCGGCGGCTGATCAATGTCGATGGTGATGGCGTCCTCATCGCCTGCCGGCATCTCCAGCGTGGCGAGCTGGCTGGCGAGCAGCGAGGCCGGCATGAAGTGGCCCTTGCGAGCTGAAATGCGCTGCTGCAATACCTCGCGCGAACCATGCAAATGCACGAATTTCACAGGTCTTTGCGCAGCATCGGCAATGGCGGCACGATAGGCTTTCTTGAGCGCAGAACATGATACGATGTGGCCATGCCACGCCTTGCAGCGATGCGCCGACCTTGCGCGAGCCATGGCCAGCGATCTTCATCCGTCAGCGGCGTGCCGGATGACATCTTGGCCACGTTCCCCGCCGAGTGAAGCTTGTCGCCCTCCGTGAAGCCAACATGCAGTTGCTGCGCCAATGCTTCGCCAATCGTGGTCTTGCCGCAACTGGCAACGCCCATCACCACGACGGCGCTAGAGAACGGATGTGATGCCGCCATCGACATAGAGTATGTGCCCATTCACAAAAGATGATGCATCCGATGCGAGGAAAACCGCAGCGCCGATCAACTCATCGACCGTGCCCCAGCGGCCTGCCGGCGTGCGCTTCTCAAGCCATGATGAAAACTCGGGATTATCGACCAGCGCCTGGTTCAGCGGCGTCTTGAAATAGCCGGGACCAATGGCGTTGACCTGGATGCCGTGCCTAGCCCAATCGGCGCACATGCCCTTGGTCAGCATCTTGATGGCGCCTTTGGTCGCCGTGTAGGGCGCTATTGAAGGCCGCCCCAACTCGCTTTGCACCGAGCAGATATTGATGATCTTGCCACGCTTCCGGGCAATCATGCCGCGTGCCACTGCCTTGCCGACGATGAAGGCGCTTTCGACATTGACGCGCATCAGCTCACGCCATTTCTCCAGCGGATAGTCTTCCAGCGGCGCACGGAACTGCATGCCGGCGTTGTTGACGAGAATGTCAATCGGCCCTTTCTTGGCTTCAATCGCCGCAACACTTTCGGCAGCGGCGGCTTCATCCGTGACGTCGAAGGCCGAGCATGAAACCTTCAGCCCCTTGCCAGCAAGCGCGCTCTCAGCAGCCGCGAGTTTCGAGGCATCACGGCCGTTCAGAACCACTTCGGCCCCTGCCCGCGCCAGTCCTTCCGCAATGGCAAGGCCAATCCCCTGGCTTGATCCTGTCACCAGCGCGCGTCTGCCGCGAAGGCTGAAGATCTCGAGTGACATGCCCTCTCCCTCACTTGCTGCGAGCGTTAGTCTTGACCTAAACTGGCAAGCTGACTATCATGTTATCGATAACATGCGCAAGAGATCAGAGAGCCGGATATGACAAAGCCATGCGTCTTGATGATCGGCCCCTATCCTGATTGGGACATGCCCGTTCTGGAGGCGGACTACGACATCATCAAGTTGTGGGAGCATGCGGACAAGGATGCCGTAATCGCCCAGCATGGACCGAAGGTGCGCGCCGTCGCCACGCGCGGCGACCTCGGAACCAGCAAGGCGCTGATCGACAAGCTGCCAAACCTTGAAATCATTGGCTGCTTCGGCGTTGGCACCGACGGCATTGACCGTAGCGCCACCCGCCCGCGCGGCATCAAGATTGCCAACACGCCCGACGTGTTGAACGATGATGTCGCCGATCTCGCGCTCGGACTGATGCTGTCTGTTGCCCGCCAACTGGTGCGGGCCGATGCATTCGCCAGGGACGGTTCATGGTCCAACGGCAACTTTGAACTGGTGACGCGCATGAGTGGCAAGCGCCTCGGCATCATCGGCCTCGGCCGCATCGGCAAGGCCATCGCGCGTCGCGCCGAGGCCTTCAACATGTCCGTGTCCTACTTCGGACGCAACGAACAGAAAGGCGTTCCCTATCGCTATGTCGACAAACTGACCGATCTTGCAGCAGCGAGCGACTTCCTTGTCGCCATCGTGCCTGGCGGAGCCGGAACCAACAATCTCGTCAACGCCGATGTGTTCAGGGCGCTGGGGCCGCAAGGCTACTTCATCAACGTGGCGCGCGGCTCCGTCGTGGATGAAGCGGCCCTGCTGCATGCGCTTGAGAACAACATCATCAAAGGCGCGGGCCTCGACGTTTACATGAATGAACCGAACATTGATCCGCGCTTTGCCAAACTGAACAATGTCGTCATGCTGCCGCATGTGGGCAGCGGCACGGTGGAGACACGCAAGGCCATGGGCAAGCTGGTGCGGGATAATCTGGCTGCGCACTTCGCGAACCGCCCGTTGCTGACCGAAATCGAGTGATTGATGAAAGCTGTTGTCGCCCACAAGGCAAATGACCTTCGCATCGAAGAGCGCAGCGTCCCATTGGCCGGCCCCGGGCAAGTCGGCATCGCAATAAAACGCGGCGGCATCTGCGGATCGGACCTGCATTATTATCGGCACGGCGGATTTGGCAGCATCGTGCTGAAGGAACCGATGGTGCTCGGCCATGAGGTGGCGGGAGAAATCACCGCGCTGGGCCGGGATGTAACCGGCTTAAGCGTTGGCCAGCGCGTGGCGGTGAGCCCATCGCTCCCCTGCGGCTCCTGCACCTATTGCCAGAAAGGTCAGCAGAATCACTGCCTCGACATGCGCTTCTATGGCAGCGCCATGCGCATGCCGCATGTGCAGGGCGCCTTCCAGCAGCAATTGGTGGCGGAAGCGAGCCAATGCCATGTCATCGCCGATGGGGTCTCGATTGAGGAAGCAGCCTTTGCAGAACCCTTCGCCGTAACGCTGCATGCCATCGTGCGCGCAGGCTCGCTTGCCGGGAAACGCGTGCTGGTGACGGGTTGCGGGCCTATCGGCGTCCTCGCTATCGCAGCCGCGCGGTTGCACGGTGCGCAGGAAATTATCGCGACTGATGTTTCGGAATTCACCCTGTCGATGGCATCTGCGATGGGGGCCGATGTATGCGTGAATGTTGCGGCAGATGAAGATGCCCTCTCGCTGTTCAAGGCCAACAAGGGTTTCTTTGACGTCATGGTCGAGGCATCTGGTAATGGCTCTGCGTTGCGCAGCGGGGTCGAATGCCTCAAGCCGCGCGGCCTCCTGGTGCAACTCGGCCTTGGCGGCGAGTTCAGCCTGCCGCAGAACATGATCGTGGCGAAGGAAATCGAGATCCGTGGCTCCTTCCGCTTTCATGAGGAGTTTGCACTGGCCGTTGACCTCATCAATCGGCGGCGTATTGACCTCAGGCCGCTACTCACCCACGTCTTGCCGGTTGACGATGCGGTGAAGGCCTTCGACCTTGCCCTTGATCGCAGCAAGGCGATGAAGGTGCAGATCGCTTTCTGATAGTCACGTGCTTTCGCGCGGGATGACTTCGTAATCCGTGATAATGGTTTCTGGCGCAATTGGCGTGCCGGTGCGTTCACCTTCGATGGCGCGCAGCAGCAGTTCACCCGCCTTGTTGCCTATGTCGTAGCAATGCACGTCGACTGTGGTGATGGCGGGATGGCAGCAGCCCGAAATCTCGAAATCGCCAAACCCTGCGATGGCGATGCGCTCCGGCACCTTCCAGCCCCGGCGATGGCACTCCATCAGCGCCCCGAAGGCCGAAAGATCAGACACGCAGATGGCGGCTTCAACTTCCGGCCATTGCTCCACCAGCCTGACAATGGCTTCACCGCCCTGCTTCATGGAAATGGGCGGCGTGCCGAAGGAAATGACGCGGCTTTCCTTCAACCCCAGCGAGGCCATGGCCGACTCATAACCTGCCCGCCGGTCGGCGCCGCGCGTATCGCGGTTGGTTGTGCCGCCGATGAAGGCGATTCGCTGATATCCACGGCTGTGCAGTTGGCGCACTAGCGCTGCGGATGCTTCGGCATTGGAAAAGCCGACGACATGATGCACCGGCGTCTTCGGCAAATCCCATATTTCGATGACCGGGATGCCGCAATTCTCCAGCAGCTTGCGGCCACGTGGTGTGTGCCGCCCGCCGGTGACGACGATGGCCTCGGGCCTCCGCCGCAGCATGGATTCGATCAGGCTCTCTTCCTTCTCCACTGAATATTCTGTGTAGCCGAGCAACAGCTGCAGCCCGGCTCTTTGCAAGGCATCAGTCAGGCCGCGCGCCGTATCGGCAAAGTTGGAGTTGTTGATCGAGGGGATGAGCGCTGCCACAAAGCCGGTGCGCTTGGAGGACAGGCTGCCAGCCGACTGGTCCAGCACATAACCCAGTTCCTCCACCGCCTTCATGATGCGCTTGCGCGTATCTTTGGCGATGGACGCGCCATGCTTGAGGGCGCGGGAAACAGTCATCGTCGAAACGCCAGCGCGGCGCGCCACGTCCGACATGGTGGGTGCGATAGTGCGCCCAGCCGCGGATTGAACCACCCTGCCTCGTCCTGCCGTCATCGTTACGCTGCAGCCCTGTTATCGATAACAGATCATAGCGGTGAAATCGCCGGTCTCGCAATGATCATTCACACCGTGCTTGCCAACTTCATATGCCGCAGCAGTATCGCCGTGGCAGCAAGAGTGGGAGAAGCCTTTTGATGCGTGACGCGCGATATGATGTGTTGTTCGAGCAAGTTGCCATTGGCCCGCTGACCGCAAAAAACCGTTTCTACCAGGTGCCGCATTGCAATGGCGGCGGATACCGCGATCCTTCCGCTGCGGCGGAAATGCGCGCTGTCAAGGCCGAGGGTGGCTGGGGCATCATCTTCACCGAGCAGACGGAGATGCACCACACCTCCGAGATCACGCCCTTTATCGAACTGCGCCTGTGGGAGGATCAGGATATTCCGTCACTCCGCCGCATGGCGGAAAAAATGAAGGTTCACGGTGCGCTCGCCGGCATCCAGCTGGCCTATTCAGGCATCAACGGTCCTAACTTCTATACCAAGGAAGTTCCTCTCGCGCCAACAGCCTTGCCTATTCGCACCTTCACCAATGATCCGGTGCAGGCGCGCGCCATGGACAAGGCTGACATCCGCAATTTGCGCCGCTGGTTCGTCAATGCCTCCAAACGCTCACGCACTGCGGGCTTCGATCTCATATGTCTTTACGGCGCCCATGGCTTCGGCATTTTCCAGCATTTCCTCAGCCGCGCCACCAACCAGCGGACTGACGAGTATGGCGGTTCGCTTGAAAACCGCTCGCGCTTTGCCCGTGAAGTTGTGGCTGACATGCGCGACGCGGTAGGCGATAGCATGGCCCTCACCATGCGCGTGTCACTCGACGAAACCATCGGTGATCTGGGTTTCTCCAACGCTGAAGTTCGCGAGTTCATTGATATGAACCGCGACCTGCCGGATTGCTGGGATCTTGCGCAAGGCACATGGGAGGATTGTTCCGGCCCTTCCCGCTTCAAGGAGGAAGCCGCACAGGAAGTATTGGTCAAGGGCATTAGGGAGTTGACGGCAAGACCTGTGGTCGGCGTCGGACGTTTCACCAGTCCTGACGTGATGGTGCGCATGGTGCGCCAAGGCGTGCTCGATTTTATTGGTTGCGCCCGCCCTTCGATTGCCGATCCCTTCCTGCCGAAGAAGATCGAGGAAGGCCGCATCGAAGACATTCGCGAATGCATCGGCTGCAACATCTGCATCACTGGTGACATGACCATGTCTATATCACGCTGCACGCAAAACCCCACCTTCATGGAGGAATGGCGCAAGGGCTGGCACCCTGAGCGCATGAACGCCAAAGGCGCAAGCAGCAGCGTGCTCATCGTCGGGTCAGGCCCCGCAGGCCTTGAGGCGGCGCGTGCGCTTTCGCTGCGCGGTTACGATGTCGCCATCGCCGAAGCGCGTGGCGAAATTGGCGGTCGCGTCACCCGCGAACGCAAGTTGCCCGGACTGTCAGCATGGGGCCGTGTTGTCGATTACCGGCAATACCAGCTCAGCCAGCGCTCCAACGTGCAGACATACGTTGACAGCGCGCTGGATGCACAAAGCATCCTCGAATTCGGCTTCGAGCATGTGGCGATTGCGACGGGTTCCACCTGGCGGCGCGACTGTGTTGCACGGCAGCACGTCATACCACCAGCTATTGATCCCGCAATGCCACTATTCACGCCCGACGACATCATGGAAGGCCGCATGCCATCCGGTGATGTGGTCGTTTACGACGATGACCACTACTACATGGGCGGCGTGCTGGCCGAACTCCTTGCGTTGAAAGGATGCTATGTCACACTTGTCACGCCTTCCGCATTTGTATCCGACTGGACGCGCAACACACTGGAACAGGGCGCCATCCATCGCCGTCTGGTTGAAGCCGGTGTGAAGATCATTCTCAATCGCGGCGTCTCGGCTATCCTCGCTCACGGTGTTGAAACCAACTGTACTTATACTGATGCACGCGAGATTCTCACCTGCAGCGCAGTCGTCGCCGTTGCATCGCGGACGAGCAATGCCGAACTCTATAATGAGCTCCGCAGTCGCGAGGCGGAATGGGCCGATGCTGGCATCAAGTCCGTGCAGGTCATTGGCGATGCGGCCGCTCCGGGGCCAATTGCCTGGGCAACCTACGCAGGGCATCGCTACGCGCGCGAATTGGATGAACCTGATCGTGGCGATGCACTGTCTTTCCGTCGCGAAGTCACGCAGCTCGCAAATGCATAATTCACGTATGCATTAAATCCAGAGCCGTGATTTATGACTCAACTCGTGTTTTGAAATCTCTTGGACAACTCGAAGTGCGTTATTCAAAGCGCTTTGTGAGATGCCGTTGATTTGTGCAGAAGCGGCCACGGCGCATCGAAGTCCGCGCAATCCATTTTGTATTACAAATCGGTACTGACAATACCTAAATATATTGACTGACAAATGAGCCGACCATATGGTTCGGGAACAGGCCCGTCTTCGGTGCTTGCAAACAATGCGCTGCCGTCGCTGCTGGAGTGGCGGATATCAGGCGAATGACGGAAATCAAAACCGTCTCGATCAAAATGGAGGAGAACCACATGCATCGTCGTCAACTCTTTACTGTCATGGCTGGTGTCGGCACCACGCTCGTCGGGTTCCGCCCCGCATTCGCAGCGCTTCCGGTGCTCGCCAAGAAGGACAGCTACAAGGTCGGCTTCGCCCAGACCGAAAGCAACAACCCGTGGCGCCTCGCACAGACAGCGAGCATGAAGTCCGAAGCCGAGAAGACTGGCTGGCAGCTAGTCTATACTGATGCTGCAGGCTCAGCCGCCAAGCAGGTGGCTGACGTTCGCTCAATGATTGCCCAGAAGGTTGATGTCATCCTGCTGGCGCCGCGCGAAGAAAAGCCGCTGATCCCGGCCGTGATGGAAGCCAAGAAGGCCGGCATCCCGCTGATCCTGGTGGACCGCAATGTTGATGCCTCGCTTGCCAAGGCTGGCGAAGACTATGCCGCTTTCATCGGCTCCGATTTCGTCAAGGAAGGCGAAATGTGCGCCGAGGTGATGGTCAAGGCGCTTGGCGGAAACGCCAAGATCATCGAGCTGCAGGGAACCGTGGGCTCATCTCCGGCCAATGACCGCGCCAAGGGCTTTGCCGACTACATCAAGAACCATCCCGGCATGCAGGTCATCGCCTCGCAATCCGGTGACTTCGCCCGCGACAAGGGCCGCCAGGTGTTCGAAACGCTTTATCAGGCGCACCCGGACGCAACGGCGCTCTATTCGCACAATGACGAGATGACCATGGGCGCAATCGCTGCCATGGAAGCTGCCGGCAAGATGCCGGGCAAGGACCTGATCATCGGAACGATTGACGGCACATGCGATGCCACCAACGCCATCAAAGCTGGCAAGGTGCTTGTCTGCGTCGAATGTAACCCTAAGTTCGGTCCGGCTGCCTTCGCCGCCATCGCCAAGCTTGGCGCCGGTGAAACGCTGCCAACGCGCCTTGTCAACACGGATCGTATCTTCACCGCCGACACGGTCGAAGCCTACATTCCTGAATGCTACTGACGGTAGCCTGAACCAGCTATTTCCGGCGGAGCCCTTTCGGACTCCGCCGGAACTTTGTAGCTTTGCGGCAAGATGAGCATCTCACCCCTTCTCGACATGCGGGCTATCTCGAAGAGCTTCGGCGGCGTTCCGGCTCTGCGCGAGGCCTCGCTTGAGGTCATGCCCGCAGAAGTCATGGCGCTTGTCGGCCAAAACGGCGCCGGCAAGTCCACCATGATCAAGATCCTGAACGGAGCCTACGAAAAGGACTCTGGTTCTATAACTTTCGGCGGCGCGCCGTGGCAGGCCCGCTCGCCACAGCAGGCGCAACGACTTGGCGTCAGCACCATTTTCCAGGAAATCAACCTCGTGCCGTTCCGCAGCGTTGCGGAAAACATCTATCTCGGGCGCGAACCACGTCGCTTTGCGCGTCTGTTGGACTGGCCCGCCATGAACAATGGCGCTCACGCCCTGCTCAAGCGCTTCGACATCGACATCGACGTGACAGAACCGCTCGGTCGCTATTCAACCGCGATCCAGCAGATGGTGGCAATTGCCCGCGCGCTTTCTTTCGACGCCAAGCTCGTCATCATGGACGAACCCACTTCATCCTTGGCCGAAGCCGAGGTTGCAGTCTTGCTGCGCACCGTGCGCCAGCTCAAGTCCGAAGGCGTAGCCGTCATCTTCGTCAGCCACAAGCTGGATGAACTCTACGAAATCTGCGACCGCGTGACTGTCATGCGTGACGGGCGCACGGTTGCTGTCGCCAAGATGGAGGAGATGTCAAAGCTGCAGCTGGTGGCATCCATGCTTGGTCGCGATCTGGCGGAGGTAAAGGCCTCCGGCGCCACCGCGTTTAGTGATGCCGCAACCGCCATCGGTTCAGACATCCTGGGCGTCAGCAATCTGGCGTCGCGGCCCCGCCTGCATGATGTGACGCTCAGCGTCCGCAAGGGTGAAATCGTCGGTCTTGCAGGCCTCCTCGGTTCGGGCCGCACGGAAACGGCGCGCGCGATATTCGCCGCCGACCGCCCATCGAGCGGAAGTCTGACATTTGAAGGAGCCGAGCAGCGTTTCAAATCCCCGCGCGAGACAATCGCGGCAGGAATGGGCTTCTGCTCCGAAGACCGCAAGGTGGAAGGCATCGTGCCGCATCTCTCAGTCGCTGATAACCTGACGCTGGCGCTCGGCCCTGCCCTTTCGCGCGGCGGCATCATTGATGAAGGCCGGCAGCGCGAGGTCGTGCAGCGCTTCATCAAGGAACTTGGCATCAAGTGTTCTGGCCCCAACCAGCCAATCCGCGAACTTTCCGGCGGCAACCAGCAGAAAGTGCTGCTCGCCCGCTGGATGTGCATGAACCCGAAACTGCTCATTCTCGACGAGCCGACCCGCGGCATCGACGTGGGCGCCAAGGCCGAAATCCAGGGTCTCATCCGTAAACTTGCGAACGAGGGTCTCGGCGTGTTGATGATATCGTCCGAGCTCGAAGAAATCATCGAGGGCGCCGACCGCGTGTTCGTGCTGCGCGATGGCACGCAGCGTGACAGAACTTGATCGCGGCGAGGCAAGTGAATCTGCCGGTCATGCATGCCATGGCTCATGGAGCGGCAACCCATGCATGACAAGGCCCGCCTGCTGCAGCGCTACGGCGTTCTCATCGCCCTCATCCTGCTCATACTTTTCAATTTCGCAGTGACGCCGAATTTCGCCACATGGCAGACGCTGAACGTCAATCTCACCCAGGTCTGCACCATTGTCATTGTCGGCGTCGGCATGACCCTCGTCATCGCAACCGGCGGCATCGACCTTTCTGTCGGCGCGCTCATGGCCATTGCTGGCGCACTCTCTCCCATGCTGTTCACGGGTGCGCTGTTCCCGATTTCGAACATCTACTTCGCCATAACGCTGGGCGTCATCGTGCCTTTGTTCGTCACTGGCCTGTTTGGAATGTTTAACGCCTTTCTCATCACCCGCTTCTCGATCCAGCCGATCGTTGCAACGCTGGTGCTGTTCATCGCGGGGCGTGGCATTGCGCAGGTGTCAACCAACGGCAATTTGCAGGTGTTCGTCGTGCCGGAATTCCAGGCGCTGGCGCTGGGCCGCGTCCTTGGCGTGCCTTTCCAGGTCTGGGTAATGCTCGCCATCGTCGCTGCATCAGCTTTCGTCCTCAACCGCACCGTCATCGGCCGTCAGATTCTTGCAGTTGGCGGCAATGAGGCTGCAGCGCGCCTTGCCGGAATTCCCGTTGCTGCGGTAAAATATCTCGTCTACGGCGTTACCGGCGTTCTCAGCGCCATCGCCGGGCTCATCGTCATCGCCATGAACTCCGCCGCCGATGCAAATCTCATCGGCCTCGGCATGGAGCTTGACGCCATTGCCGCCGTCGTGGTGGGCGGAACGCTGCTCTCCGGCGGCCGGGCTACGATCCTTGGAACGCTCCTTGGCGCGCTGGTCATTCAGCTGGTGCGCTATTCTCTGTTGGCCAACGGCGTGCCTGATGCGGCAGCCTTGGTGGTTAAAGCCGGACTCATCCTGCTGGCGGTATGGCTGCAGCGGCAGGAGCAGGCATGATGGGCCGCTTCCGCATCACGCCTGCCCTTGCGGTGCTCATCGTGTTGCTGGTTCTCACCCTGCTTGGTGCCTGGCGCTATGATGGTTTTCTCGGCGTCTACAACGTGCAATCCGTGCTGCGCTATAATTCCATGTTCGCATTGGTGGCGCTTGGCATGTGCTTCGTCATCATGACCGGCGGCATTGACCTGTCGGTAGGCTCGGTTGCCGCCCTCTCCAGCGTCGTTGCGGCGCATTTGAGCCCCTATGGGCTTGTTCCGGGCTTGCTCGGCGGCCTCGCCGCCGGAACCACTATTGGCATTCTCAATGCCGTGATCATTACACGCCTCAAGATTATGCCGTTCATCACCACCCTCGCCACCATGCTGGCCGCATCAGGCACAGCCTTGCTGCTGGCAGGCAACCAGTCGGTATCCGTTTCCTACGATACGGCTTTCACCTCGCTCGGCCAGGGTGATCTGCTGAGCTTCATGCGGCCTGAGTGGGTCGATGCTGAGGGGGCAGGACTCTTCGCGCAAACCTGGGGCTTCATCCTCAGTTTCCCGACGCCGGCATGGATCGTCATCTTCGCCTATGTGTTGGGTGCAGTGGCGCTGACCCACACAGCCTTCGGCCGCCATGTGCTGGCCGTTGGCGGCGGCACTGAAGCTTCCCGCCTCATGGGCCTGCCGGTGGACCGTACCGTGTTCGGCGTTTATGTCATTTCGGGCCTCACAGCAGGCATGGCTGGCGTCATCCTTGCTGCCCAATTCGGCGCAGGCCAGCCAATTGAAGGCGTAGGCTGGGAACTCTTCGCCATTGCGTCAGTCGTCGTCGGCGGCACGCTGCTGACCGGCGGTCAAGGCTCGATTGGCGGAACGCTTGCGGGCGCCTTGCTGCTGGGCATCATCTTCACCATTCTCAATTTCGAGAATGGCATGGGCTGGATCAGCCTTTCCGCCTACTGGCAATCGGTGGTGCGTGGCCTGTTCTTGCTCATAGTCGTCATTCTGCAATCGCGCTTTACCCGGAGCGCGGAACGGACATAATTCCCTGCGCATCATTCCGGAGTAGCCTGTCATGCCTGCGATCGCGTCAACGATCACCGGATACTACCGAATTCCCCTTCCAGAGGTGTTGACCGACTCCACCCATGGCATCATGCGCGACTTCGAACTGGTAACGGCTCGCATCACCGATAGCGATGGCGCCGAAGGAGTGGGCTACACGTTCACTGTTGGCCGCAACGGTGGCGCCATCGCCAACATCATTGCGCGCGAAATGGCGGAAGCCATCAAGGGCCAAGACGCCGACCTGATCGAGCAGATATGGACGAAGCTTTGGTGGGAAATGCATTACGGCGGCCGCGGCGGACCAACTGTGCTCGCCCAATCGGCAGTCGACATGGCGCTATGGGACCTGAAGGCCCGCAGGTTGTCGCAACCCCTGTGGAAGCTGCTCGGCGGCTTTTCTGACCGCGTGCCCTGCTATGCTGGCGGTATTGACCTCGACCTGCCCCTGCCGCAACTCTTGAAACAGACGGATCGCAACCTCGCGCGCGGTTTCCGCGCCATCAAGATGAAGGTAGGGCGCAAGCGCCTGTCGGAAGATGTGGAGCGCGTGGCCGCGATGCGCAAACACCTCGGCGATGATTTTCCGCTCATGGCCGATGCCAACATGAAGTGGAGCGCCGACGACGCCATTCGCGCTGCCCGCGCTTTTGCCCCGTTTGGATTGACCTGGCTTGAGGAACCTATCTCGCCTGATGATGTGGCGGGCCATGCCCGCGTGGTGCGCGAAGGCGGCTTGCCGATAGCAGCCGGTGAAAACCTGCGCACCGTCTGGGATTTTCGCCATCTCATTGCCTCGGGTGGCGTGACTTACCCTGAACCAGATGTAACCAATTGCGGTGGCGTCACCAGCTTCATGAAAATTGCCCACCTGGCCGAAGCCTTCAACCTGCCGGTGACGTCCCACGGCGCTCACGACATCACGGTGCATCTGCTGGCCGCTGCTCCCAACCGGTCCTATCTGGAAGCGCACGGCTTCGGACTTGACCGCTATATTGCCGAACCGCTCAGGATCGAGGATGGCTTTGCCATAGCCCCTTCGACGCCGGGACACGGCATGACTTTCGACTGGAAATCGCTCGAAGCGATCCGCGCTTGAGGCCTCTGGTGACTGGTTCCTACGACTACATCGTTGCCGGCGGCGGCTCATCAGGCTGCGTTGCGGCTGCGAAGCTGGTGACGCAAGGCGGTGCCCGCGTGCTGCTGCTGGAAGGCGGGCATTCCAACCGGCACCCCCTGCTCGACATGCCACCCGGCATCTTCAAGATGATAAATGGCAGCAAGTTCATGCGTTACCATCGCACGGTTCCGCAGGAACACCTGGACGGGCGGGTTCATGACATTCCACAGGGGAACGTTCTGGGCGGCGGGTCTTCCGTCAATGCGCAAGTCTACATGCGTGGCCGGCCAGCCGACTATGAAGAGTGGCATGCGCTGCTGCGCGGCGACAATGACTATCCCGGCTGGAGCTGGCGCGACGTGCTGCCGCACTTCACCGGCATGGAAAGCAACAACCGGCTGAGCAATTCGCTGCATGGTACAAGCGGCGAGATGCTGGTGTCTGATCCAGGCCACATCGACGATGTGTCACGCTGGTTTGTGCAGAGCGTTCAGGAATTGGGCGAACCCTACACCGCCGACTTCAACGGCGAGAGCCAGCGCGGCGTCGGCTTCTATCAGTTCATGAACCGCAATGGGCGGCGCAGCAGCGCAGCCTATGCGTTCATTGCGCCATTGCAGGGCAATCCAAAACTCGAGGTTAAACTCCACGCTCGCGTGCGGCGCATCGTTGTGGAAGGCGGCAAGGCGGTCGGCGTTGTCTATGCGGAGGCTTCCGGCCATGAGGTGGAAGTACGGGCCAGCCGTGAGGTCATCGTTGCCGCAGGTTCGCTTGTCACGCCACAGCTGCTGATGCTTTCGGGCATTGGCCCCGCGCAGCACTTGCGCGAGCATGGCATAGGCTGTGTTGTCGACCTGCCAGGCGTTGGCCAGAACCTTGTTGATCACCCGGAAGTGCCTATCACAGCCATCGCCAATGGGCCGTATGGATATTTCAAGCAAGGCGTAGGCTGGCGCATGCTGCGCAACGGCATGCAGTTCAAGCTCTTTGGCTCCGGGCCCATTCTCTCGGCAGGAGTCGAGGCCGGCGCCTTCGTCAATCCACTCGCTCATGATTCCGAACCGACAGTCCAGGCGTTTTGCGTGCCCATCGTTTATCTGGACCGTGATATGCTGAGCAAAGTTGAAGATACCTACGGCTTCACCGTCACGACCGTTGTGGCAAAACCAAAGTCCCGGGGTTACGTCCGGCTGCGCTCGGCCGATCCGGATGACATGCCTCTCGTCTCCCCGCACCTTCTCCAGCATCCAGACGACATGGCGACGATGATCGCGGGTCAGAAGTTCTTCTTGCGCGCTTTCCAGCAGGGTCCCTTGGCGGAGCGGGTGAAGAGGATCGCGATACCCGATCCCGCCGACACCAGTGATGCTGCCATGACGGCCCATTGCAAGCGCTTCGTCAAAACCAACTACCATCCGGTTGGCACCTGCCGCATGGGGCCGACGGGCGATCCGCTTGCCGTCCTTGACGCCCGTTTGCGCGTGCGCGGCGTGCAAGGGTTGCGTATTTGCGATCTCTCCGCCATGCCCAACATCAACGCCGGCAACACCAACGCGCCCGCCATGATGATGGGCAGCCGCTGCGCCGAGTTTCTGCTTCAGGATGCGCACGCGCCATAGCCACCTGACCAACTTTCATTGACGGCCCGCACCAGCGATCCCCATATTGCTTAAATGTCCATCGCCCAACCGCCAATCGTATCAGCCTTTGAAACGTGGCTACGGCCAACTCCCGACGGCTTGTTCTGCGAGCCAGGGGGTTTTTACATCGATCCCGTTCTGCCGGTGGAGCGGGCTGTCATCACACATGGACATTCAGATCATGCACGCAGCGGCAACGGTGCCGTGCTGGCAACGCCCGATACGGTCGAGATCATGAAACTGCGCATGGGGTCGGGCTGCGCGGGCCAATTCCAGCCACTCGGCTACCGTAAGCCCGTCACTATCGGCGAAGTCGAAGTTGAACTTGTGCCTGCGGGCCACATCCTCGGCGCGGCACAAGTGACGATGACCTACCGCGGTCAGCGCGCAGTTGTTTCCGGCGACTACAAGCGCGATGCCGATCCAACATGTGAACCATTTGAACTGGTGCCGTGTGACCTGTTCGTGACCGAGGCGACATTCGGCCTCCCCGTCTTCACACATCCTCCCGCTGCCGGAGAGGTCGCCAAATTGCTGCAGTCGCTCGCCGATTTTCCGGAGCGCACGCATCAGGTAGGCGTTTACGGGTTGGGCAAATGCCAGCGGCTCATCGCCCTGCTGCGTGAAGCGGGCTATGACCAGCCTATCTGGCTGCATGGCGCGCTGCGCAACGTCACCGACCACTACCTCTCGCGCGGTTTCAAACTGGGTGAAGTGCCATCTGTTGCTGATGCGGTGGGCAACCTGGCCGGCAAAATCGTGCTCTCGCCACCTTCGGCGCTAGGTGACCGCTGGTCGCGCCGCTTTGCCGATCCTCTGGCAGGCTTTGCCTCTGGCTGGATGCGCATCCGGGGCCGGGCGCGGCAGCGCGGGGTGGAACTTCCACTGGTGATTTCTGATCATGTCGATTGGCCAGCCATCCTCCAAACCATTGGCGAAACCGGCGCGCGGGAAATCTGGGTCACGCATGGGCGCGAGGAGGCCATTGTTCACGCCTGCAACAAGATGGGCTTGAAGGCGAGGGCCCTCGCCATCGTCGGGCTCGAGGAGGAGACGGAGTGAAAGACTTCGCAACCCTCCTCGACCGGTTGACCTACACCCCGGCCCGCAACGCCAAACTAACCCTGATGCGAACCTACTTCTGCGAAGTTCCAGATCCGGACCGTGGCTTTGCGCTGGCGGCATTGACGGATGGCGTGCCGTTCAGCTTCCCCCTCCGCCGCGTCCTGACCGAGCTTGCCACAACCCGTTTTGATGCAGAACTGTTCCGGCTGTCACGGGATTATGTGGGTGACACCGCCGAGACAGTGGCCCTGATCTGGCAGGCACAAGGATCGGGCCAAGCGCTGCCGTTGCGGGAAGTGGCCGAAACTCTCGCCACGACTCCGTGCGCCGACTACCCCGCACTGTTGGCAAGCTGGCTTGACCGGATGGATGCTACGGGCCGCTGGGCATTGCTAAAGTTCCTTGGTGGTGCGCCTCGCGTCGGCGTTTCGGCCCGCCTCGCCAAGCAGGCTGTCGCTGAAGCCTTCGCACGCAATGTAGGCGAGATTGAAGAGCTGTGGCATGGCCTCTCGGCACCTTACCTGCCGCTGTTTGATTGGCTGGAAGGCCGCAGTGAAAGTCCGCCGCGCTCCGACACGCCTGTTTTTCTGCCGCTCATGCTGGCCAATCCACTGGAGACCGAAGACTGGGACAAGCTTGACCCCGCGGATTTCTCTGCTGAATGGAAATGGGATGGCATCAGGGTGCAGCTGGCGCGGCGCGGCGGGTTGACGCGGCTGTTTTCACGCAGTGGCGATGACATCAGCCCGAGTTTTCCGGAAGTGGTGGACAGCTTCCTGCACGATGCGGTGCTTGATGGTGAACTGCTGGTTCTGCGGGATGGCCATGTCGCTGCTTTTGCCGATTTGCAGCAGCGCCTGAACCGCAAAAACCCAACGCGGGTCATGCAGCAAAAATACCCTGTCCATGTGCGCCTCTACGATGCGCTTGAAATCAAGGGCGAGGATCTCCGCAATCTGCCCCATGACGACCGCCGGCAAAGGCTGGAGCAATGGTTTGCCGCGGAACGCCCTGCCCGTTGTGACCTGTCGGAGCTCCTGCCCTTCGAGGCAAAGGATCAATTGCGCGAGACCTGGCAGCAGACGCGCGATGACGGCATTGAGGGACTGATGCTGAAACGGCGCGAGAGCCCTTACCTTCCGGGCCGCCCCAAGGGCCACTGGTACAAGTGGAAGCGCGCGGCGTTGACCGCGGATTGTGTGCTGATCTACGCCCAGCGCGGATCGGGCAAGCGTTCCTCCTACTATTCAGACTATACCTTTGCGGCCTGGGACGAGAAAGATGGCAAGCGCCAGCTTGTGCCAGTCGGCAAAGCCTATTCTGGCTTCACAGACGAGGAGCTGCTGCGGCTGGACCGTTTCGTCCGCCAGCATACAGTCGAACGATTCGGTCCTGTTCGAAGCGTCGAACCAAAGCTGGTGCTGGAAGTAGCCTTCGATGCCGTGCAAGCCTCAAGCCGGCACAAGTCGGGGATTGCCATGCGCTTCCCACGAATACACCGTATCAGGTGGGACAAGCCCGCTGATGAAGCCGATACGCTCGAAAGCCTCCGCAAGTTGATTTAAACTTGCCCGTTTCACTCAGCCTCTTGATTGCAGCCGGGGATTGCGCGAACAATGCAGCTAACAAGAACGATGCGGGAGGACCACGACCATGAAATCACGTGCCGCAGTGGCCTTCGAAGCCGGAAAGCCGCTGGAGGTCGTCGAGGTTGATCTCGAAGGCCCGAAGGAAGGTGAGGTCCTCGTCGAGATCAAGGCCACCGGCGTCTGCCATACGGATGAGTTCACCATTTCCGGCGCTGATCCTGAAGGCCTGTTCCCTGCCATCATGGGCCATGAAGGCGCAGGCGTCGTGGTGGAAGTCGGTCCTGGAGTGAAGTCGCTGAAGAAGGGCGATCATGTCATTCCGCTCTATACTCCCGAATGCCGCGAATGCGACTACTGCCTCAATCCCAAGACCAACCTGTGCCAGAAAATCCGCGTGACGCAAGGCAAAGGCCTGATGCCGGATGGCACCTCGCGCTTTTCCTACAAGGGCAAGATGGTGCACCACTACATGGGCTGCTCCACCTTTTCGAATTATACGGTGCTGCCTGAAATTGCGCTGGCCAAGGTGCGCACCGACGCGCCCTTCGATAAAATCTGCTACATCGGCTGCGGCGTGACAACAGGCGTTGGCGCTGTCATCAACACCGCCAAGGTGGAAGCAGGCGCCAACTGCGTGGTCTTCGGCCTCGGCGGCATCGGCCTCAACGTCATCCAGGGCCTGCGGCTGGCCGGCGCCGCCATGATCGTTGGCGTTGACCTCAATCCGGACCGTGAGGCCTGGGGCCGCAAGTTCGGCATGACGCACTTTGTCAACCCGAGCCAGGTGACGGGCGATCTTGTGGCGCACCTTGTCGATCTCACTGGCGGCGGCGCAGACTATACGTTTGAGTGCATCGGCAACGTCAAGGTCATGCGCATTGCGCTGGAATGCGCCCACAAGGGCTGGGGCCAATCCATCATCATCGGCGTTGCAGGCGCTGGCCAGGAAATTTCGACGCGGCCATTCCAGCTTGTCACCGGGCGCTCATGGCGCGGCACCGCCTTTGGCGGCGCGCGCGGCCGCACTGATGTGCCCAAGATCGTCGACTGGTACATGAACGGCAGGATCGAGATTGATCCGATGATCACCCACACCATGCCGCTTGAAGACATCAACAAGGCCTTCGACCTCATGCATGAAGGCAAGTCGATCCGAAGCGTAGTCATTTTCTGAGACGTCAACTGGAGGAAAGAAAATATGGCGAAGAAAGCAAAGAAGCCTGCGAAGAAGGCCAAGAAACCGGCCAAGAAGGTTAAGGCCAAAGCCAAAGCTGTTGCGCGGCCTGCCGCCAAGAAGAAGAGCGCCCCGTTCATTGCGCTGCACCCCTCAATCGACAAGGGTTTTGCCAAGACAGCGGGGAAGAACTTTGCGGGCGGCACGCTCACCTGCAAATGCTCGAGCGATGCGGTGACCGTCGAACTGTCATCGCAATCCGCGCATAATCATGCCTGCGGCTGCACCAAATGCTGGAAGCCGGAAGGCGCCATCTTCTCTGTCGTGGCCGTGGTGCCGAGCGACAAGGTGAGGGTCACCGCCAATGGCCACAAGTTGAAAGTGGTGGACGAAAGCGCCCTCATTCAGCGTTACGCCTGCACCACCTGCGGCACGCACATGCACGGACCAGTCGAACGCGCTGGCCACCCCTTCCAGGGGTTGACCTTCGTTCACACCGAACTGTCGAAGGACAAGGGCTGGTCACCGCCGGGCTTTGCGGCGTTCGTATCGTCGGTGATCGAGAGCGGCACGCCGCCCTCAAAGATGCCTGCGATCCGCGCCCGGCTCAAGGCACTTGGTCTCGAGCCCTATGACAGCCTCAACCCGGGCCTGATGGATTACCTCGCAACGGCTGCCGCCAAGAAAGCCGGCACCTACCGCGAAAGCTGATACCACCGACACTGCAAAAGAGGCCGGGATTTTCCCGGCCTTTTTTTGTTCAAGCTGCTTGAATTAAAACAGCCCCTGCACCAGCCCCTTTCATCGAGACCGATGACTTCGGCGGATGGCACCTTGGGCAGGCCCGGCATTGTCATGATGTCACCGCAGACGACGACGATGAACTCTGCTCCGGCCGAGAGGCGCACTTCGCGGATGGGGACAACATGGTTGGTCGGCGCGCCCTTGAGGTTAGGGTCGGTCGAGAATGAGTATTGCGTCTTGGCCATGCAGATTGGGAACTTGCCATAGCCTGCCGCCTCATAGCCCTTGAGCTGGTCACGTACCGACTTGTCGGCAACGATGTCGTCAGCCCGGTAGATCTCGCGCGCGATGGTCTTGATCTTGTCCCACAGCGGCATGTCGTCGCCATAGATGGGCTTGAACTGGGACCCCGTTTCGGCAAGTTTCGCCACATGGGTGGCCAGCGCCTCGGTGCCCTTGGAGCCTTCAGCCCAGTGCGTGCACTTGAAGGCCTCCACGCCATGTTCCTTGCAGAAAGCCTTGATGACATCCACTTCCGCATCGGTGTCGGTGACGAAGTGGTTGACGGCGACGGCAATCGGCACGCCGAACTTCTTCATGTTTTCGAGATGGCGGCCCAGGTTGGCGCAACCCTTCCTGAGGGCCTCGACGTTTTCCTTCTTGAGCTCTTCCTTGGCCACGCCGCCGTGCATCTTGAGGGCGCGGACCGTGGCGACGATCACCGCCGCGGCTGGCGTGAGGCCTGCCTTGCGGCACTTGATGTCGAAGAACTTTTCGGCCCCGAGGTCCGCGCCGAAGCCTGCTTCCGTCACCACGAAATCAGCCAGCTTGAGGGCCGACTTGGTGGCCATGACCGAGTTGCAGCCATGCGCGATGTTGGCGAACGGGCCACCATGCACGAAGGCCGGGTTGTTCTCCAGCGTCTGCACCAGGTTGGGCATCAGCGCATCCTTGAGCAGGACAACCATGGCGCCGGGTGCTTTCAAGTCCTTGGCGAGAACCGGAGACTTGTCCTTCTTGTAGGCCACAACGATCTGGCCAATGCGGCGCTCAAGGTCGGCAATCGAGGTCGACAGGCAGAGGATGGCCATGATTTCGGAAGCAACCGTAATATCGAAGCCGGCTTCGCGCGGATAGCCATTGGCAACGCCGCCCAGCGAACACACGACCTCGCGCAGCGCCCGGTCGTTCATGTCCATGACGCGGCGCCAGGCTACGCGGCGGGTATCAATCCCCAGTTCATTGCCCCAGTAGATGTGATTGTCGATCATCGCCGACAGCAGGTTGTGGGCCGAGGTAATGGCGTGGAAGTCGCCGGTAAAATGCAGGTTGATGTCTTCCATTGGCACGATCTGGGCATAGCCGCCGCCAGCCGCACCACCCTTCATGCCGAAGCAGGGTCCGAGCGATGGCTCGCGCAGCGCCACCATGGCCTTGCGGCCAATCTTGTTGAGCCCGTCTCCCAGACCGACTGTCGTCGTCGTCTTGCCTTCGCCCGCAGGCGTCGGGTTGATCGCCGTCACCAGGATTAGCTTGCCGTCCTTCTTCGAGGCCAAGCTATCAATGTAATCCAGATGCACCTTGGCCTTGGTGTGACCGTAGGGGATCAAATCCTTTTCAGGGATGCCCAGCTTCTTGCCAATCTCCATGATCGGCTTCATCTTGGCTTCGCGGGCGATCTCAATGTCGGATTTGATGGTCATCTGTCAGGTTCCCTGTTGCGTGCAGGCCTTATAGGTGAAGTCGAGGCCCGCTGGCACTGCCAAAAACGACGATTCTTGCATTCGTTTCATCGCCCGGAAGCGGCCTATGAAATCCAGCCTGCCAGTTCGCGCCGCGCCAGCGCTGCCAGCATGGCAACCGAAATGTCGCTGTCGTTCAGGCACGGCACGGTGGAAAACTGCTCGCCGCCCGTTCTCAAGGAAGGTCTCCTTCAGGCCGATGGCCACCTCTTCCAGTGTTTCAACACAATCGGACGAAAAGCCCGGCATCATCATCACCAGCTTTTTGACGCCGTTTGCCAGGAAAGGCCTCGACCGTCTGCTGGGCGTAAGGCTGCAGCCATTCCGCCTTGCCAAAGCGCGACTGGAAGACGACTGGCATTTTCTCGGGCGAGTAGCCGAAGCGCCCCCGCAGCAGGCGTGCCGTTTTCATGCAGTGGCAGTAATAGGGATCACCCTTGTCGAGATATTCTCTTGGCAGGCCATGAAATGACAGCGCGATGGCATCCGGTTCCCAGCCAAGCCCGTTGAGATGCGCCCGCAGGCTGGCTTCAAGGGCAAACACATGCTCGGCAGCATCATAGTAAGGCGGCACAACGTGGATGGAAGGTTGCCAGCGCATGGTCTTGAGGACGTCAAAACATCGGTCAAGCGCCGTTGCAGTGGTCGCGGCGCTGTACTGCGGGTAGAGCGGAAACAACAGAATGCGGTCGCAACCCTGTGCCTGAAGCGCCGCAAATCGCTCATCTGGCGTTGGCAACCCGTAACGCATGGCCCAGTCGACAACGATTTCATCCGGCTGGCCCAAAGATTTTGCCAGTTTTTCCGACTGCGACCGGGTGAGCGTCTTGAGCGGCGACTCGTTCAACTCCCGGTTCCAGATCTTGTCATAGGCGTGACCGCTCTTTTGGGGCCGGGTATTGAGGATAATGCCATTGAGGATAAACCACCAAAGCACTGGATTAACTTCAATAACCCGCCTGTCCGACAAGAATTCCTTGAGATAGCGCCGCATGCTGCGGAAGTCGGTCGCCTCAGGCGTTCCCAGATTGAGAAGCAGAATGCCGGTCTTGCGGGGTGCAACCGGTGGGTGGCCCGGAGGCAGGTTTCGTGCCTCAATCATGGCCAGCCCCGCTTCCCTTGTTAAGATTTTGAAAACTCTGATTCTTTATCAACATGAAAGATTTAGCTCCGAGGCCGGTGGTCATGAATAGTGCCAATAATCCCCCAAGTCCATTCTTGCTGCGCCTGTTTCAGGAAGGGCGGCGGGCCGCGACCGTCGCTTTCGCCGATCTCGATGACGTCAAGGCGCATGCCGACTTCCAGGCCGGGCGCTTCCGGGCCGCCCAGTTAGCGGCTCTTTACAGCACGCTGCCGCTATTCGTCTTGTCTCATATCATCGTCGCCACCACGCTCGCCACCATTGCCACCAATCGTATGAACCTGCCGCTCGCCGGCTGGTGGTTTGGCGCCGCCTATGTGCCGGTGCTGCTGCTCTTCGTGTTGTGGAGCCGGCATGACAGGAGTGCCGGCAAGCTGCAAGCCAGCCGCTGGGAAATCCGCTGGATTGAAATTCTGGCCTGTCTCTTCGGCCTCGTCTGGGCCGGTTGCCCCGCCATCTTCTTTTCCGCCGTGGATGGATCACTGCGGATTCTCATGGTGGCGGTCACGCTTGCCGCCTCCGCCGTCGGAACCTTTGCATTCTCGCGCATTCCTGCCGCAGCCATTCTGTATTGCATTCTTGTCACCGGTTCGATGGCCATCTCCGGCACATTGCTGGGCGGTTCAGTCGGCATCACCTTCGCCATTTTCACCATCACCTATGGGCTTGTGCTCAACGGGCTTGTGCTCAACCTCCACCGTGAACAAATCCAGCGCGAAGTGGCGACAATCGAATCCAAGAAGCAGAGCGACATCATCACGCTGCTGCTCAACGATTTCGAAGATGGCACCAGCGACTGGCTTTGGGAAACTGATGCAAAGGGCATGCTCACCTATGCCTCGGCCCGCTTTGCCGAAGTATCCGGCAAGAGCCAGAAGGAACTGTACAAGTTGACGCTGGCGCAGGCGGCCGATGCCGACCTATCAAGCCCAACCTGGCAGCATTTCTCCGACACGATGAAGGCGCGCCAGCCGCTGATAAACTGTGAGCTGGAGATTGCGCGCGGTGGTGCGATCCACTACTGGATGGTCAACGCCAAACCGACCTACACACACGACAATCAGTTCAAAGGCTATCGCGGCGTTGGCCGCGATGTGACGGCGGAACACGAAATCGACAAGAAGTTGCTTGCAGCCAAGGAAGCAGCCGAAGCAGCCAACGCTGCCAAGTCGCAGTTCCTCGCCGTCATGAGCCACGAATTGCGCACGCCGCTGAACTCCATCGTCGGCTTCTCGGAAATTCTCGCCGCGCGCAGCGATGAAATGCCGGGCAACGAGCTGACGCAGGACTATGCCAACACCATTCTCGAAAGCAGCCGCCACCTGCAGACGCTGATCAACGACATTCTCGATGCCACCCGCATTGAAAACGGATCGATCGCCCTCGTCGAGCAGGACATCGACGCCGCCGAAATCGTCGAAATTGCCGTCAAGATGTGCCGTGACCAGGCTGAGAAAGCCGATGTCACCCTTATGGCCAAGCTGGTCAACGATGTCGAATTGCGCGCCGATGTGACGCGCATCAAGCAGGTGGTGCTCAACATCGTGACCAACGCGATCAAGTTCTCGCCCGCTGGCGCCACGGTGACCATCGAAATGGGCAAGGCGGCAGACAACGCCTTCATGCTTGTCGTTCGGGACGGCGGCATTGGCGTGCGCCCCGAAGACACCGAACGCATCTTTGAACCCTTCGTGCAGGTTGAGGACAACATTGCCCGCCGCTTCGCCGGCATTGGGCTTGGCCTTGCGATTGCGCGCCGGATTGCGCGGCTGCATGGCGGCGATGTTTCCCTCGAAAGCCAGTTTGGCGCCGGTACAACCGTACGCTTCAGCATGCCTGGCTCGCGCGTCAACTGGCGGGCAAATGAGGACCGCTCCTCCGCCGGTGTTGCCGCCTGACGATTTTCAGGCCAATCTCGGCGCATGACAGCGCCCCGGAAACCCCCGCCTTTCTTCGGTTCAGCCCGTGCCAAGACGCCTGCCGGAGCCGATATCGCCATATTCGGCGCACCGCACGGAACGCCCTACAAGGGCGTTGACAACCGCAAGCATGCAGGCGCCGCTGATGCGTTCCGCAGATCGCTGGAGGAAGATACTGGCTACGTCGAGCATTGGGATTTTGACATTGGCGGGCCGTTGCTTGCGGAAACGAATTGCAAGCTGGTCGATCTCGGAAACCTGCCAACCAAATCGCCGGCTGGGCCTGCCAACCGCAAGCTGATAGAAGCCACAACCCGCAAGGTGCTGGAAGCGGGCGCAGTTCCCATCATGTTTGGCGGCGATGACTCGACGCCCATTCCCTTCATCGCGGGATTTGCTGGCGCACCTTCCACCCTCATCCTGCAGATTGACGCGCATATCGACTGGCGCGATGACCTGCGGGGAGAGCGCATGGGTTATTCCTCCACCATGCGGCGGGCTTCCGAAATGTCGCATGTCTGGCGCATCGTGCAGGCGGGAGCGCGCGGCATCGGCAGCGCGCGGACTGCTGAAGTGGAGATCGCCCGCGATTGGGGTGCCCGCATCTTTACATCGCGCCACATCCACCACCGCGGCATCGAAGGCGTACTCGAAGCTATCCCCGAGGACTCAAACGTCCTGGTAACACTTGATCTGGATGCGATTGACATCTCCCAGATGCCGGCAGTCGCCTACCCAACCCCCGGCGGCCTGTCCTATACCCAGGTCACCGACCTCATTGCTGGCGTTGCGGCCAAGGCGCGCATCGCGGGCTTCACCATGGTGGAGTTCGTGCCTGGCCGTGACCCTGCTGGCACTTCCGCTTTCACTGCCGCCCGCATTGCTGCCAACGTCATGGGACAAATCGTGCGCCAGCGCCGTAAAACAGCCTGATTTACGCATCATTGGCACTCGAAAATACTCGCCTGCAATGGGCGTCATGCGCTAGTTTGGCCCCACGCGCGCGACTCAAGGACGGACCAGATACTCATGACAAACCCTGTCACCTTCGTAGGCCTGCCAGCCGATACCTACGAAAACCATGGATTCATGTTTCACTCGCTAGGCGACAAATACGTTCGCGCCGTTCAGGAAGTGGCGGACTGCATTCCGCTGATGATACCGAGCGTCGATACTCTGCATCTTGGTGAACTGCTGCAGCCCTTCGATGGAATATTGATGACGGGGGCAGTCTCCAATGTGCACCCGCCGCATTATGGCGAAGAGCCGACTGCCGATCACGAACCCTATGACCATGCCCGCGATGCCACAACGCTGGCGCTGATCCGCACCGTCATCGACCGTGGCATCCCCTTGTTCTGCATCTGCCGCGGCTTTCAGGAACTGAACGTGGTTCTCGGTGGCACGCTGGAAACTGAACTGCAGCGAGGCGAAGGCCGGCTCGATCACCGCGCGCCAAAGTCGGAAGACACCGATGTGCGTTATGCTGCCTCCCACAAGATCGCCATCACCAAAGGCGGCATGCTGGAGCGCATGCTCGGCAAGCAGGAAACCATGGTCAACTCCATCCACCGCCAGGGCATCAAGAAACTGGCGCCTGGCCTCACCGCCGAAGCGGTGGCGCCGGATGGCATCATCGAAGCCGTCTCGGTCAAAGGGGCCAAGTCATTCGCCTTCGGCACCCAGTGGCACCCTGAATACAAGGCCGCACGCAACCCGGATTCGGTCAAGCTGTTCCAGGCATTTGGCGATGCGGTACGGGCTCACCACCGGGCGCGCAGCGAGCCAGGCACAAATACACTGCGCTACGCCTAAGCGCATTTCACCAAAATGACCGGTATCGTGAGAATGACTTCGCGTCACGACGTATCGGGCTGCGGTGGATGGCGGGCAAGCCAGTCGCATTCCACCAAAATCTCATCGACTTTGTGAAGCGGGTTCTTGCGGAATCCCGGCGGCGTGCCGGGGCGAAGGGCTGAGGAAAAATTCGGACGGCGCAATTCGGGCGGCTTTGCCTGCCAGCGCGCATAGCGCCTCGCCTGGCGCGGCAGGTCTTCAAGCGCTGATTTGATGGCGGCAAGGCGGCGGCAGAGACGAACGGCATTGACAGTGCCATCCGGCTGAGGCGGAGGCTGAGGCTCCTGTACAGGCGGTGGCGGAATCTTGCGGAACAGCGGCACGCGCGGATCGAAACTCACATCGATGACATGAAGGCGGGGTTCCGGCCTACGCACCAGGCGGATAGCGGTGGCGGCCACGTTCATGGCCAAAGGCCGAACCGAAACGCCGGCGCGGATCAAAGAGTCGAAAGGTGGCACGGCTGCGGCCTTTGCGGGCGATGCGGGGAGCAGCAGGAGCTGGGAGCCGCTGGAGCGTGGAGCAGTGGCGGCGTATCACGTCACGGGAGGCTCGTGAGGCTGGCCGCCACGACAATCAGCCGGCGCACACCCGATTCCGCCGGACGCAACACGCGCAGCACCGCCCGGTAGACAGGAGCGGACAGCCGCTCGACCCTGCCGCCGTCGGCAAGCCCGATCATGGCAAACAGCGTGGCCACGATGCGGAGCAGCGGCTTACGGTGACGTTCGATGGCAAGGTCAATGTTCATTTATTCACACTAGAGCGAAATAGGAATGTTGTCAACTAGGAAAATAACCCCGGATTGATCGGGCCATGGCCTACTGGCTTAGCTGAGGATGCTCAGCTCTGCGCTGGCATGACGGAGTGAGTATTTCGACCATTCAGTTTCATACCAGCGCTGACAGTTCGCTGAGCGACGTGATCTGCTCGGCAGGCGTTCCCGGCAGCCGTTCGGCAATTGCAGGCCCTCGCGCCAGGCGCACTGTCTGAAAACCGAATTGTGCGGCTCCCTGCGCATCCCAACCGTTGGCAGACACGAAGCAGATGGAAGGCGCATCCGCTATCTGCAGGCGTTGCAAGGCGTGCCGGTACACACGCCGGCTTGGCTTGTAGATGCCCACATCCTCAACCGACAGCACAAGATCAATCAGCTTCTCAAGACCAGCAGCGCGCACGGCACTATCCAGCATTGACGGGCTGCCGTTGGAGAGGATGGCGGTGCGTTTGCCCCGGCTCTTCAACGTTTGCAGGGTCTCGGCCACATCCCCGTAAGCATCAAGCTTGAGGTAGAGCGCCATCAGTTCGTCATTGAGGCCTGCTTCGCTGATTTGCAGTGTTTCAGTCGCAAACTCCAGCGCGTCCTTCGTCACATGCCAGAAATCGGCATGAACGCCCATGAGACTGCGGAGCCAAGTGTATTCAAGCTGCTTCTGCCGCCAGAGCACCGCCAGCGGAGCCGCCTTTTCGCCCAGTTCAGCCGAGAGCCTGGCAACCGGCGAGCCGACATCGAAGAGCGTGCCATACGCATCGAAAACACAGGCCCTGATGCCTTCCATTTTCGTCATGACGCTTCTCCACCCGCCGCAACAGCGCTATGCTGGTCCAATTCACCGGGAAAGACAACATGCCGCACGACGACCATGATCACGACCACGACCACGACCACGAGACTTCCGAACTCTCGCCCATCGAGCTGCGCGTGCGCTCGCTTGAATCCTTGCTGGTCGAAAAGGGCTATGTCGATCCGGCGGCGCTCAATGAGTTGATCGACACCTACGAAACCCGTGTTGGCCCACGCAACGGCGCGCGCGTCGTCGCCAAAGCCTGGAGCGATGCAGCCTTTGCGGAATGGCTGGCGAAGGATGCCACGGCGGCCATAGAAAGCCTCGGCTACATCGGCCGCCAGGGCGAGCACATGCGTGCTGTGTTCAACACGCCGGATACGCACAACATGGTGGTCTGCACGCTGTGCTCCTGCTACCCGTGGACAGTGCTTGGCCTGCCGCCCGCCTGGTACAAGTCAATGCCCTATCGCTCGCGCGCCGTCATCGAACCGCGTGCTGTACTGAAGGAATTCGGCGTTGAGCTGCCTGAAGATGTCAGGGTCAGTGTGTGGGATTCAACGGCGGAACTTCGCTACCTCGTGGTGCCGATGCGCCCTGCCGGAACCGAGAGCTTGAATGAGGTGGAACTGGCAGCGCTGGTGACGCGCAATTCCATGATCGGCACCGGCCTTGCAGGTGGGCCGCAATGAACGGCCCGCATGACATGGGCGGCCAGGCGGGTTTTGGGCCCATTGCACCCGAGGCCAACGAGCCGGTCTTTCATGACGAATGGGAACGCCGCGCCTTCGCCATTACGCTTGCCATGGGCATGACGGGCAGCTGGAACATTGACATCAGCCGCCACGCACGCGAGCGCATCCCGGCTCAGGATTATTGGGCTTCAACCTACTATGAGGTCTGGACCAAAGGGTTGGAACGGCTCATCACCGAAGCGGGCCTTGCATCGGCTGATGAGATTGCCTCCGGCAAGTCTGCCGCCGCACCCAAGCCCGTGAAGCGCGTGGCAGCCGTGGATATGATCCCCGCCATTCTCGCCAAGGGCGGCCCGGTGGAGCGCCCAGCGCCCCGGCCAGCTGGTTTTGCCATTGGTGATAAGGTCCGTACGCTGAACATTCATCCCTCCGGTCATACACGCCTGCCGCGCTATGCGCGCGGCCGCAGCGGTGAAATCATCGCGGTGAACGGCGCTCATGTATTTCCGGATTCAAACGCACATGGCAAGGGCGAAGACCCGCAATGGCTCTACACCGTGCGCTTCACAGCGCATGAACTCTGGGGACGGGATTCAAGGGACCAGGTGATGATCGACCTGTGGGAGCCGTACCTTGAGGCTGCCTGAACCTCACGAAAGCCCGACCTTTGCCGAACCCTGGCAGGCACAGGTGTTCGCCATGGTGGCAAAACTCAGCGAGGTAGGGCTGTTTACCTGGCCGGAGTGGTCGGAAGCGCTAGGCGCTGAGGTTAAGAACGTTGACCAGCCGGACTATATCCATTGGCTCGCAGCGCTGGAAAAGCTGCTGGTTGCAAAAGGCGCCATGACCGAAGTTGAACGCCTCGCGCGTATTGATGCTTGGGACAAGGCGGCAAGGGCAACGCCGCACGGCCAGCCCATAATCCTCAGCCGAGGCTAGCGAGCCAGGGAAACGTCTCCAGCAGCCAATAGGAGAACGACTGCATCGAACCGGTGAGGAAGAATATCCCGGTGAGCACCAGAAGTGCGCCCATCACCTGCTCTACCCTGTGCAGATGCGAGCGGAAGCGCGCCAGCAACCTGATGAAGGTGCCAAGGCTGAGGGCTGCCAGCAGAAACGGAATTC
Organism: uncultured Alphaproteobacteria bacterium; assembly: GCA_963814455.1. Taxonomy (GTDB): domain Bacteria; phylum Pseudomonadota; class Alphaproteobacteria; order Rhizobiales; family Aestuariivirgaceae; genus Aestuariivirga. The sequence goes on from CAWFCR010000010.1 coordinate 41,863, forward strand.
CAAGGCCGAGCGAATAGACCGCAAGCAGCCCTGCGCCCTTGGCCACATCTTGCTGGCTTGCCGCAATGCCGAGGATTGTCGCCAGCACCGGGCCGATGCAGGGGGTCCAGCCGAAGGCAAAGGCAACGCCAATGCCGAAGGCGCCGAGCAGCGTGGCGGGGTTGGACTGATGGTGATAGCGCGCCTCGCGTGACAGGAAGCCAATGCGGAACACGCCAAGGAAGTTCAACCCCATGATGATGATGAACACGCCAGCGATTTTCGACAGCAAGTCGAGATGCGACCTGAGAACCACTGCCAGCACGCTTGCAGTTGCTCCCAACGCCACGAATACGACCGTGAAGCCGAGAATGAACAGCAGTGACGCCAAAATCGCCCTGCCCTGCACGCCCGCACCGGCTGGAGCACCCTCACGGCCGGACAATTCATCCAGCGATGCGCCGGTGATGAAGCACAGGTAGGGTGGCACCAGCGGCAGCACGCAAGGGCTGAGGAAGCTGATGACGCCAGCCAGCGCTGCCGCCTGCAGGGATACGTCAAGGTTCATGCGTTCTAACTGGCAGGTCTGTCGCTCAAACGGCAACTGACAGCTGTGTCACATCTTCGTCAGGTCGCAGGCTGGGAGCGTCGAATAAGCCGCCCATCAATCAGCACAAGGCCTGCGGCAATGCCCGCCATGCCGATGAAATGCCGGAATGACAGCTGCTCGTTCATGAACAGCCAGCCGAGGAAAATGGCGCTGACCGGAATGAGGAAGGTGACCAGCAGCAGATTGGTTGCTCCTGCCGTGGCCAGAATGCGGAAGAAAATGACATAGGCGAGCGCCGTGGAGACCGCAGCCAGCGCCAGCACCGAGAGGATGACCGGCCAACCCGGCATGGGGAGCGACAGCGGTTGCTCAAAAATGAACGCAAGCGGCAACAACAATAGCGTGGATGCCGTGAGCTGGCCGGTGGCCGTTGCCATGGGGGAAACGCCCATGCGGCGGAACCTCCTGCCATAAACGCCAGACAGGCCGTAAAACAATGACGCAACGAGCATGCCAAGCTGCGCCAGCACATTGTTGCCAAGCCCTGACAGCGCATCCGGCCCCATCATCACCGCGATGCCGAGGAAGCCCACGCGCGAGGCCCGCAAGCTTGGACGGCGTGATCTTCTCATCCGCAGTGAAGATATGCGCGACGACAACGCCAAACAGTGGTGTTGTGGCATTGAGAATGGAGGCAAGCCCACCGGAAATATGCATCTCACCCCAGACAATGAGCGTCTGCGGGATGACGTTGTTCATAAGACCCATGACCGCGAGTGCTGCCCATACGCCAGCCTTGGCAGGCACTGATTGCCCGGTGAGCAGCAGGGCCGGCCACAGGAGAAGTGCCGCCACGCCGACACGCAGCAGCATGATGGTGAGCGGCGGCAACCCCAGCACGGCAACGCTGATGAAGAAGAACGAGCCGCCCCACAGCACCGAAAGCACCAGCAGCAGCGCCCATTCGGTACCGCCCATCACCTTGTTCACTGCATGGTCTCCTGTTGCATAGGCCTGCCCCTATGCCTGATGGCAAGTCATGGCGCCACCCGAAAGCTGATCGGTTTGTGCCGCCCTGATTCTGCCGTATAGGCTCAATAGCACCATCACCAGTTGCCTGGACCCGCCATGAAAACACTAACGATATCGACTTTTTGCACGGCTGCGCTTCTGCTCGGCAGCACTGGTGGCGCGCATGCACACCCACATGTCTGGGTCAGCATGCAGACGTCGGTTGCCTTCAATGATGCAGGCCTGGTCATGGGCGTAGATGTCGAATGGACCTTCGATGATGCCTATGCCCAGGTGGCGCTTGAAGGCATGGACAAGAACGGGGACGGCGTCTACAGCGCCGACGAGCTTGAAGCGTTGACGCGCGAGAACATCGGGTCGCTGAAGGACTATAACTACTTCACCTTCATGCGGGTCGATGGCGTGGCGCAAAAAGCAACTTCGGTCGCCAATGCAGGACAGATCTACAGCAACAACCAGTTGACGCTCCACTTCACCGTTCCGCTGCAGACGCCGGTTGATCCGCGCAAGCAGCAGTTCGAGGTCAAGATATTCGACCCCGAATTCTATATTGCCTTTGACTACGTGACAGACGGCCCGGCAGACGCCGCAGGCCCTATCCCTGCCGGTTGTGCGGTAGACATAAAGCCCATTCCGACGACAGCGGAACTCGAGCAGACCAAGACGATGCTGGCGACCAAGGGCCAGGACTGGAAGCCGGAAGATTCATCCGAGCAATTCGGCGGCATCTTCGCCCAACCAGTTTCGGTTGTCTGCAAATAGCCATGGCGCTCATCCGCACTCTGTTGCTGTTGCTCCTCTTCGCTTTCGCGGGCCATGCGCCAGTGGCGGCGCAAGCAACGCAGCCTGCAACGGAACAATCAACCATCGATCCCTCCAAGCTGCTGGTGCCGCGCAAGAATGCTGATGGCGCACGGGCTTCCGTTTCCATCTGGCAGAATCCGGGGCGCTGGATCATCGCCAAGCAGCAGCAGTTCTATGGCGCCATGTCCAGCGCGCTGCGCCGCATCAGGAGCGAAGGTGTTGCCGCCGCCGCATCCACGCTGCTGATGCTGAGCTTCGCCTATGGCGTTTTCCATGCTGCCGGTCCGGGTCATGGCAAGACAGTTGTTTCAGCCTGGCTGCTCGCCACAGAGAATGAATTGAAGCGCGGCATTCTCATCGCCTTCATGAGTTCCATCGTGCAGGCGCTTTCGGCAATCCTGCTGGTCGGCACATTGTTGCTGCTTGTCTCAGGCGCTGCCGGTGCCGCCCGCAACATCGCCGGCATCATGGAAAGCGCAAGCTACGCCATGATCGGCATGATGGGGCTCTATCTTGTCTGGACAGCGTTTCGTATGCTGCTCGCGCGCGCCCCCAAGCCAGCTCTCGCAGGCGGCGGCGACTTCTCGTCATTCCAGCCGATGGCGCATGGTCACTCGCACGATCAACTTCTGCCCGGTGCGGTTTGTGATGACTGTGGCCATTCTCACGCGCCAACACCCGCAGACGTGCGTGGCGACTGGTCAATCACCAAGGCTGTCTCCATGGCCTTCGCCATCGGCATCAGGCCCTGCACCGGCGCCATTCTGGTCCTTATTCTCTCCAACGTGCTGGGCTTGTTCTGGGTTGGCGTTGCGGCAACTCTGGTCATGGCCTTCGGCACCTTCCTTACCGTCGCCGCCATCGCCATGCTTTCTGTCTATGCAAGGAAATTGGCCATGCAGCTCTCCAGCAGGAATGACCGCTGGATGGCGGCAACCGGACTGACGCTGCGTTTTGCCGGCGGGCTGGTGATTGCGTTCTTGGGCGCAACACTTTTCCTTGGTTCGCTCGGCTCTTCGGGAGGGTTCATGTGATGGAGCGACCGTCAAGCCATGGTTGGTGCTCTCAGGCCTCGTTGCGCTCTGCCTTGCCGTCGGTGCGCTTGGCGGATGGGTCACGGCTCCGGCAGTGGTCGAGTGGTACCCAACCCTCAACAAGCCTGCATGGCAGCCACCGAACTGGCTGTTTGGCCCGGTGTGGACAACGCTTTATGTGATGATGGCGGTTGCCGCCTGGCTCGTGTGGCGCAAGGGCAATGCCAGCCGCGGCCATGATCTTGTTCTTCGCGCAACTGGCGCTTAATTGCGCATGGTCATTCCTGTTCTTCGGTGCAAGGTCGCCCTGGTTGGACTGGTAGGCATTGGCATGCTTCTCGTTGCCGCTCATCGCCACAGTGATTGTCTTCTTCAAGCGTGACAAGCTGGCGGGCATATTGATGCTGCCCTACCTCGCCTGGGTCAGCTTCGCCAGCCTTCCTCAACTTCACGATTTGGCGATTGAACTAAGCGTTCAACCTTACTCAACCTTCTCATCCTGAGGTGCATTGCGGTACGCAATGCCTCGAAGGATGAACTGCCGTGCTCCAGCCCATGCTTCGAGGCTTCGCTGACGCGAAGCGCCTCAGCATGAGGGTAGTGAAGTTTAGTTGAACCGCACCGCATGCACGGGCGGCAGTGTGCCGCTCACCAGCGACCACGAGTCCCCCTGGTCTTCGCTCACCCACACATTGCCGGTGGTGGAGCCCATGGCAAGCCTGTCTCCCGTGTCGTCAATGGTCAAGGCGTGACGGAACACCAGATCATAGGCATGATTTTGCGGCAGCCCCTTGCTCAGCACATCGAAGCTCTTGCCGCCATCGCGGGTGCGCGTCACCACCAGCTTGCCATCAACGGGGATGCGCTTCTCGTCCTTGATGCCGGGAACGAACCACGCGGTGTCCGGGTCTTTCGGATGCACCACAACGCCGAAGCCGAAGGACGATGGCTTGGCCTTCACCTCCTGCCAGCTTTTTGCATTGTCGGTTGATTTCCAGATGCCGCAATGGTGCTGCACCCAGAATTTTTCGGGATGCGAAGGGCTCTGCACCATCATGTGCGGGTCCTGCGTATGCGGGTTTGCCGCTTCCTCATCCGGCCCCTGGTCAAAGCGCATGCCGTGCGCGCTCTGGGCCCACGACTTGCCGCCATCCTCCGTCACCCACACGCCGCCGCACGAGATGGCAATCCGCACCGTGTCGCTTGAGCGCGGATCAACGCAGATCGAATGGATGCCCGGAATATCGGCGCCGCCGCCCAGCCACATGTTGCGCTCCGGCATACGCCACAGGTTCTCAAACAGTTCCCAGCTTGTTCCCTTGTCTTTCGAACGGAACAATCCACCCGGCATGGTGCCGCACCACAGATCATCCTTGCCGCCGGGCTCCAGCGCCCAGATCATCTGCGTTGTCCACTTCACCGGCTTGCCCCAGCCATCAAGGTCTTCAAGCCCCTCGGGCTTGGGCGGGTAAGTGGGTGAAGCAACTTCTTCCCACGCTGCTTTGCCGCTGCGGCGATGCAGCTTGATGCCGAAGTGTCCATGGTTGAGCGCGGCGTAGCTCGTATCGTCACGCCGGTCATGCAGAGCGAGGGTGACATTGTCGCCGACGAAGTCCGCTTCCCCCACCTTCCAGCCGGACTTGCCGCGCTTGATGCCGAACAGGCCCTTGCGGGTTGAAACCATGATGTGATCACTCATCTGAACTCTCCCTATCCGCCGGACAATGACTGCAGCACGTAAACCTCGCTGGCTGGCTTCACTTGATCGCTCAACGTCTCACGGTCGCGGATGCGAACGCCATCAACGAGTATGGTCATGTGCTTGCGAAGCCCGCCTTGGTCGTCAAGGATGTAGGCGCGCAGCCGGTCGTTCGTCTCGAAAACCCGCTGCATGATGTCGCGCACGGTTGCGCCCTCGGCCTCAACCTCGGGGCAATCCACATGCCTGCGCAAATTGGTAGTGAACACGACACGCGCCATGCCAAATCCTGACATATTCTGCAGCCCGTGCCAAGCAATGGGGAACTTGTTCTGAGTGGTCACCTCATGGCGCTGCCTCGCTTGGAAAAAAATGGAGGGACTGCTCCCGCCATGACATCAGCCCTTAGCGGCCGTCGAAAGAAGGTAGTTGTGGTGTGATGGGCTGATGCCCGGCTGGTGGAAGATGTATGATCTCAGGATTGCTCCACCCTTCACCGTCACCCCAGCGCAGTGCTGGGGTCCCGCTTCCTTCCATGCGGGAAGAGCAAGCGGGATGCCAGCCTGCGCTGGCATGACGGGATGAGATGGAACCTGCTGAAACTTACTTGCCGTCCGAAGCTTCAGCATCGACTTTCCGCACGTTTCAGGAAGCGCAGCGATTTGTGCCGTGTGCCAGCGCTTCACAGCGGCTCTCTGTCCCATCGCAGGTGCGGCGGAGCAACAGGGCTCACCTTGAACACCCGGTCTCTGTGGGATGAGGCATGTTAAGCCCACTACAGCAACGTGAGTTGCTGTAGCTCTAAAGTTGTGCGCATCCGGAGGATGCGCATGGGCGCCCGGGTCGTAATGTCCGGGGGTCTGGCAGTTGGCTCCCGGGGAGAAAGATCGCGACTTCCTTGCTCCGCAGGCGCTGCACACTGGTCCGGGGATGTTGGTTCGCTGTCGACCCTGCCGATGCTTTGCATCGGCGTTCGCAAGAGCTCCCCCTCCTTCCAGACCAGTCACGAAGGCATATAGTCCTGTAGGAATTTAATGTCAAAAACAAAATTTAAGGCCCCTCTAAAGCCAAAATCCCGGCGCATTGCTGCGCCGGGAAGTTTGCCGTCCTTATCGTCTTTGGCGACCGTTCAGAGATCGCCTGTCACGCACTTCTTTGCGAGTGCTTTATACTGCTTGACCGTGAAGGCCACTGGGTTGGACTCGTGTGTCGGGTCCTTGTGGGCCATGGCGGCCACTTCATCCAGACGCTTCATGTCAATGCCAATGTCCGCAAGCTTGTGCGGAATGCCTGTTTCCTTGCGCAGCGCCAAGACGTATTTGAGAAAGCCGTTGAAGCCGCCCTTGATGCCGAGATAGGCGGCGACCCGCTCTATCTTCTTTTCGATCTTCTTGCGGTTTGCCTTCAGCACATAGGGCATGATGATGCCGTTGAGGGTGCCATGATGCGCATCATAGAGACCGCCAAACGGATGCGACAGCGCATGGATAGAACCAAGCCCCTTCTGGAAAGCGGTAGCCCCCATGGAGGAAGCAACCAGCATGTTGCCGCGCGCATCAAGGTCGGTTCCCTTCTTCACCGCGCGCGCAAGGTTCTCCTTGACGAGGCGCATGCCTTCCAGCGCCACGCCTTCCGCCAGCGGGTGGTAGAAGGGCGTGCAATAGGCTTCCAGGCAGTGGGCGAAGGCATCAAAGCCCGTGGCCGCCGTGAGCTTTGCCGGAAGTCCAACCGTTAGCTCCGGGTCCAAAATGGCGAATTTCGGCATCACATCCGGATGGAAGATGATCTTCTTCTCATGCGTCTTCGGATGCGTGATGACGCCCGCCCTGCCAACTTCCGAGCCGGTTCCCGCAGTCGTCGGAATGCAGATGTTGGGCGCAATCTTCGAGGCATCGGCGCGCGTCCACCAATCGCCGACATCCTCGAGATCAAAGATAGACAATTGCTGGCCGTGCATCAGGGCGATCATCTTGCCTGTATCGAGCGCCGAACCGCCGCCGAAACAGATGACGCCATCATGATTGCCGGCGCGGAAGGCCTTGCAGCCTTCCAGCACATTTTCTTCCGTCGGGTTAGGGCGAACGTCGGAGAACAATTCAACGCCCAAGCCTGCGGTTTTCAGGTTTTCCAGGATTGCCTTCACCATCGCTGTCCCCGCAAGGCCCCTGTCAGTCACGAACAAAGGCTGCGCCATGCCGGCCGCCTTGCAAAACTCCGGCAGCTCCTTCACACGGCCAGCGCCATAGCGGATGGGGTTGGGAAATCCAAAATTGCGATTGGGTATGGCCATGCTGTCGCCTTCTAGCAGTGAAGATATTTGACGTGGCCGTCATTGGCATAGGCGCCAATGGCACGGTCACGAGTGAGGATTGTTAGCTGGTTGCGCCGCGCCGTCTCGATGATGATGCGGTCCATCGGATCCTTGTGGACATTGCCAGGGAGGAAAGAGGAGCCGATCAGGATATCGGCACCCATGTCGCACAGCGTTGCTCCCGCCTTGTCGAGAAAAGCAGAAAAATAGTCTGTCGGCGGGACAGTGATCCTGAGCGATCCAGACGCCACTGCCCGGCCAATCTCCCAGGCTGAGATCGGAGACAGGTGCAACATTCCTGCACCGCCTGCCGCTTCGACAGCCTGCTTGGCTTCCGCGCTGATCTCCAACCCCTCGGCGATGAAAATCAGCGCGCATGTATCGAGCAGCAGTGGCTGAACATTGGTCATGGCCTGTGCAACCCGCCTATCTCGACCGAGGACCAGTCGTCCCCCGTGGGAGCCGTCAGATCATGACCTGCAACAATGGTGACCATTCCCTTCATGCAGCCGAAAATGGAGCTTGCATGAGATGACGGCCCCGCAGCACGCGCAATGCGGCGGAACACAAGCTTTCCTGATTCAATGTCAACCAGTTCGGTTTCGAACCCCGCTCCCAGCCATTCCCGCGTCATGACGTTATTGTCCGGATTATTGCTCCACCATGCGCGGTGGCGCTTCGAAGCTGGCAGCTTGTCATTCAGCACGCGCTCAATTTCCGCAAACGTCATCGGCACACGCTCACGCTGCTGGCGGCGCAGAAACTGGCCAAGAGGTTCGTACTTGCTCATGTCACTTTCCTCCAAAAAGTGAAACATAAAGTAGTGTATATGTGTGTGTCAAGTGTGTTTGTGATGTTAGTATCTTTCAAAGCCGCGCTTCAGTTCAAGATCGGTGATGCGGCGGTCAAACTCGAACTGCTCCCACTTGGCGGTGTGGACATAGTGGTCAACCACATCATCGCCCATCGCAGCGCGCAGGAATTTTGAATTGTCCAGCAGCGTCGTTGCATCGCGCAGCGTCTTGGGAATTTCGCGCAGCTTGCGTGACGTGTCGTAGACATCGCCGGAAACCACCGCTTCAAGTTCCATCTTCTTGTCGATGCCATCAAGGCCAGCAGCTATCAGTGCAGCAAACGCCAGATGCGGGTTGAGGTCCGCCCCGCCAATCCTGCATTCGACGCGGATGGCCTTTGTCTCCGCTCCGCAGATGCGAAAACCCGCCGTGCGGTTGTCGAAGCTCCACACCGCGCGCGTCGGCGCGAAGGTGCCAGCCATGAAGCGCTTGTAGGAGTTGATGTAAGGCGCAAGGAAGTAAGTGATCTCTTCTGCGTGCGCCAACTGGCCCGCCAGATAATGCTTCATCAGCGGCGACATGCCATGCTCGCCATTGCGGTCAAGGAACAGCGGCTTGTCATCCAGGCTCCACAGCGACTGATGGATGTGGGAGGAATTGCCGGCCATGCCATAGTCCCACTTGGCCATGAAGCAGGCGGCCTTGCCGACCACATGGGCGATTTCCTTGGCGCTGTTCTTGATGATGGCATGGCGATCCGCCATCACCAGCGCTTCGGCATATTTGACGTTGATTTCTTCCTGCCCTGGCCCCCACTCGCCCTTGGAATTTTCGACCGGAATGCCCGCTGCATGCAGCCCGTTGCGCAGCGCCCGCATGTAGACTTCTTCTTTCGAGGTTTGCAGGATGCTATAGTCCTCGATGTAGTGCGCTGCGGTCTTGAGGTTGCGGTAGCCCTTCTCGAAGGCGCGCTCATAAGTGTCGTCGAACAGGAAGAACTCAAGCTCGGAAGCCATGTAGGCCTTCATCTTCATGGCTTCGAGGCGCTTCAACTGCTTCTTGAGAATGCCGCGCGGTGAGTGCGGCACGTCCTCATGCGTGTGATGGTCAAGTACATCGCACAGCACCAGCGCCGTTCCCGGCAGCCACGGCGTGCGCCGCATGGTTGAGAGATCGGGCCTCAGCGTGAAATCGCCATAGCCTTTCTGCCAGCCTATGGCCTTGTAGCCGGGCACCGGCTCCATCTCGATGTCGACGCCGAGCAGATAGTTGCAGGCGTGCGTTTCCTCATGCCCGCCGTTTACAAAGAAGTCGGCATGAAAGCGCTTGCCAATGAGCCTGCCTTGCAGATCGACCATGGCGGCCACCACCGTGTCGATCGTGCCTGCCGCAACTTCCTTGCGCAGCTCTTCAAGCGTCAGCATTCCATTGGCCATAACGTTACTCCCTATTTGGCGGCGGCCATGATGAGAGGCAGCGACAACCGCTGCGCCCATTCATTCTGGCCACGTTCATTGGCGATCAGGTCATTGCGGATTTCCAGCATGGCGGACTTGAGTCCGCGCGGCGCCGCATGCAGATTGATGGTATGAAGCACGCCGTCCTTCGGACCGTACGGCTCATTGAGGCGGACATCGACATTGGGGAACGCCTTCACCAGCTTGCTGGCGATGCTCGCATCCCGGTCATAAAGAATGCCGAGTTCGAGCGCCCGTTCCTTGCCTTTATAAATGCGCGTGAAGCTATGAAGCGTAACCATTATGGTCTTGCGGGCAGCACAAGCGCGAGCATCCAGCACATCGGAAATGGCATGGTGAAAAGGCCAGTAGATGTCGCGGATGCGCGCAAGCTTTTCATCCGAACTGAGGTCCTTGTTGCCGGGAATGGCGGTGTGCTCGCTCACTTCCGGCATGGCGCCATCAGACTCAGGCGGCCTGTTGCAATCATAGACCAGCCGCGAATAGCGCTGCAGCACAAGCGGCGCATCAAGCAGGCGCGATAGCAGGCGCGCCGTTCCCTCGGCGCCAATGTCGTAAGCAATATGGTGATTCACGGCTTCCGCCGGCAGGCCCAGCCCATTGACTGACTTGGGCAGGCGATTGCTCGCATGCTCGCACACCAGCACATAAGGCGAAGCGCCAGCCGGGTTGATTGTCTCAACCGGACCTTCCTCTCCCGCCAGCAGGCTTGCGACCATTTCCACCCTCGTGACACTTGCTTTTTGTAGCAATTATTTCAGAATGACCTATCACTGTCAAATTCGTTACAGGACGACCGGGGATGACGCCACCTGCCACCATTGCCGAAAAGCTGCGTCTCCGCGCTGGAGAACTGACCGCGACCGAGCGCAAGCTGATGGCGGCATTGTTCGCCAACTACCCCATGGCGGGTCTCTCCAGCATCACGGAATTTGCAGGCGATGCCGGTGTTTCGACGCCAAGTGTGCTGCGGCTCGCGAAGAAGCTTGGCTACAAGGGCTTTCCTGCCTTCCAGGATGCGCTGCGCAAGGAACTATCGGCGCAACTGCAAAATCCTCTGACCAAGCACGCCAAATGGGCGGACAAGGCGCCTGACACGCACATTCTCAACCGTTTCGCAACAGCGGCAATCGACAACCTGAGCGGGTCTCTCAAGCTGATGGACCATCGCGCCTTTGATGCCATCGTGCATCTGCTGGCGGACAGGAAACGCAAGATCACCATCGCCGGCGGTCGCATCACCCATGCGCTGGCGGATTATCTTGCCACCCACCTCAAGATGGCTCGCCCTTCCGTTCACCTTCTCACCACCAGTCCAAACCACTGGCCCCAGGCCCTCCTCGATCTTGAACGCGGCGACGTTTTGGTGATCTTTGATATTCGCCGTTATGACGCGCAAATGCTGGAGTTTGCCGCTTCCGCCAAAGAACGGGGTGTCATTTCCGTGCTGATTACCGACCAATGGATCAGCCCTATCGCGAGACTTGCCGTGCACTCCCTTCCCTTGCGCATTGAAGCCCCTTCGAGTTGGGACTCGAACATTGTGCCGCTCTTTGTAGTCGAGGCCCTGATTGCTGCGACCGTCAACAGCAGCTGGCCCAAGACGCAAGCCCGCATTCAAACGCTTGAAACGATTGCCAGCCGTTCGGGGCGCAAGCCGAAATGACAGTTGCCGGCACATACGATTTCATCATCATCGGATCAGGCTCGGCAGGTTCCGTCATGGCCAACCGCCTGTCGGAAGATCCGCGCAACAAGGTGCTGCTGCTGGAGTATGGCGGCACGGACCGCGGACCCTTCATCCAGATGCCATCGGCGCTTTCCTATCCGATGAACATGAACCTCTATAACTGGGGGTTCGAAACCGAGCCGGAGCCCAACCTCAACAACCGCCGGCTGGCGACGCCGCGCGGCAAGGTGGTTGGCGGATCATCGTCCATCAACGGCATGGTCTATGTGCGGGGCCACGCGCGCGACTTTGATACCTGGGAGCAGATGGGAGCTTCCGGCTGGGGCTACCGCCATGTGCTGCCCTATTTCAAGCGGCTCGAAAATTCGCATGGCGGTGAAGAAGGCTGGCGCGGCAACGATGGCCCCATGCATGTGCGGCGCGGCCGCAGGTTGAACCCGCTCTACCAGGCCTTCATCGAAGCTGGCCGCGAGGCCGGATACCCGGTGACGCCGGACTACAACGGCCGACAGCAGGAAGGCTTCGGCCCGATGGAGATGACCATTCACAATGGTTTTCGCTGGTCCGCCGCCAACGCCTATCTCCGCCCCGCCTTCAAGCGCTCCAACCTGCGGCTGCTGACCGGCACCTTCGTGCGCCGCATCATGCTGGAGGGCAAACGCGCCGTAGGCGTGGAGTTCGAGCGTGGCGGCAAGGTGCAGAAGGCCATGGCAACGCGCGAGGTGATTGTTGCCGCCTCCACCGTCAACTCGCCCAAGATCTTGCAGCTTTCCGGCATCGGCGCACCTGATGTGCTGGCCAGCGCCGGCATTCCCGTCATCCATGCCTTGCCGGGCGTTGGCGAAAACCTTCACGACCATCTCGAAGTTTATTTCCAGGTCGAGAGCAAGAAGCCGGTGACGCTGCATTCCAAGCTCAACCTGTTCTCCAAGGGCCTGATCGGGTTGGAATGGGTGCTGTTCCGCTCCGGGCTTGGCTCCACCAACCATTTCGAAGCCTGCGGCTTCATCCGCTCCAAGGCTGGCATTGAGTATCCGGACATCGAATATCACTTCCTGCCTGCCGCCATGCGCTATGACGGCACGACGGCATTTCCCGGCCACGGCTTTCAAGTGCACGTCGGCCCCATGCGCTCGAAATCGCGTGGTTTCGTCCGTGTACAGAGCAATGACCCGCTGGTGCCGCCGCGCATCCTGTTCAACTACATGTCTCATCCCGATGACTGGGAGGAATTCCGCGCCTGCATACGCCTGACGCGGGAATTGTTCGTGCAGCCTGCCATGCTGCCCTACGCCGGCCGCGAGATTCAACCAGGGCAAGCGGTGCAGTCAGACGCGGAGATTGATGCCTTCATCCGCGAGCATGCCGAAAGCGCCTATCATCCCTGCGGAACCTGCAAGATGGGCGCAAGCGATGACCCCTCGGCTGTCGTCGACCCGGAATGCCGCGTCATCGGCATTGACAACCTGCGCGTGGCAGATAGCTCCATCATGCCGCTGGTGACCAATGGCAATCTCAATGCGCCAACGCTGATGATCGGTGAGAAGGCTGCTGACATGATCCTTGGCCGCGATCCGTTGCCGCCATCCAACCTTGAACCCTGGATCAACCCCAACTGGCGCACCAGCCAGCGTTAGCTGCGCACGCTAGCCAGCGCCCTTTGCATAAGGCTGCTGACAATTTCGGGGGTCTGACGGGTGGTGCGGATCACCTCGCTCCGCTAGAAGCCAAAGATGACTGCAAATCCCCCTATTGCCGGAAAACTGGGCCGGACCGAGTTCATCGTTCTCGTCGCGTCGCTTATCGCCATTAATGCCTTCGCCATCGACATCATGTTGCCCGGCCTGCAGCAGATCGGCGCCAGTCTGGGCGAACCGGATGAAAACCGCAGGCAGCTTGTCATCCCTGCTTACATGCTGGGCTTTGGCATTTTCCAGGTGATCTTCGGGCCACTGTCAGACAGGTTTGGCCGCCGCAAGCCGCTGCTCTGCGGCCTCGCCATTTATGTGCTCGCCGCTGCAAGCTGCTACTTCGTACCGAATTTTGATGCGCTGGTCGCCATGCGTTTCTGTCAAGGAGCAGGTGCCGCCGCTTCCGCCGTCATCGCCATGGCGCTGGTGCGCGATCTGTTCGAAGGCAACGAGATGGCAAAGACCATGTCTCTCGTATTCATGGTGCTGATGATCTCGCCCATCTTGGCCCCCGGGCTTGGACAGTTGTTGCTCACGCTCATGGATTGGCGCGGCCTGTTTTTCTTCATGATGGCGGTGGCGTCTGCTTGTCTCCATCTGGGTGTGGTTTCGCCTGCCGGAAACATTGAAGCCGGAGAGCCGGCGGCCATTCACGCCGAAATCCATCGTCGAAGGCTTCGGCATTGTCTTCTCAAATCGCATCTCGCTCTCCTGCATCATCGCCACGGCGCTGCTGTTCGGCGCGCTCATGGGCTTTCTCAACTCGTCCCAGCAGATCTATGTCGGCCACTATGGCGTGGGCGTTCTGTTTCCGGCCTACTTCGCAGCAGGTGCCGCATGCTCGGCGCTTGGCGGCTTCATCAACTCGCGGCTGGTGACGACATTCGGCATGCGCCGCATTGCCCATATCATGCTGCTGGCCTTTGCAGGCGTGGCCACCATCATGCTGGTTCTTGCGCTTGGCGGATGGCTGACGCTTCCGCTGTTCTTCGTGCTGTGTTCCGCCCTGTTCATGTCATTCAGCATGACGATGCCGAACCTCGGCTCGATGGCGATGGAGCCACTGGGGAAAGTTGCGGGAACCGCCGCTTCCGCACAAGGAGCGTTGCAGATGGTGCTCGGCGCGACCATTGGCACCTTTGTTGGGCAGGCATTCAACGGCACCGTCGTGCCGCTCGCATTCAGCTTTGTGGGTTTGTCGTTAGCTGCGGCGTTGTGTGTGTTTGCGGCGAGCAGGCCTGTGCTTAGGGTCTGATTCCGCATTGACGGTGTGCCGCACGCGGCCGCCAGCCTGATTATAGTACCATCCGTCGAGATTCATGTTCACTTCCGGGCTGGTATTGCCCGTCACGTGGCGCTTGCCGTCCGCTCCCACATAGCCAACCGCCGCATTGAGCCAGAACTGGAACTCGCCGACGGCAAAACGAGCCGTATTGTTGCGGAAATTATCCTGCACGCTGTCGCGCACGCGAGTGAGGCGGCAGACGGTGACGACCAGGATGATCGGGTTGTTGCCTGATTGCTCCCAGATGAAATCGTGGCTCTTCAACTCCTGGAAATCGGCAGGCGAAAAATTGAAGCCGGCTTCCGCATTCACTTCCGTGAGATTGCGATAGGGGTGGCTGTGGAAATCGCCAAGCAGGGTGAGGTGCGGCGACCAGCGCATGATGACTTCGTTCTTGAGCTTGGCGGCGTCGCGGTTAGGCGTCACGCTATGATACTGGCGGTCGGCCGAAATCGAAACGCTGGTCCGGTCAAGGTAGAAGATGGTGGTGCCGTTGTCCTGCTTGCGATAGCCCCACACGTAGCCGAGCGTTTCCACCGACATGTGCTTCTTGCGCGACATCTTGCCATAGACATAGGCTTCGATGGCGGCGAGCGTCATCGTCTCCAGCAACTCGGGCGAAACATGAACCTTGTACTTCTGCATTCTACTTTCGACTACTCTACCGCAACAAACCGTCCCTGATTTTCGCGCCTTCTAGTTCCTCGCCACTTCCTGCAGAAAGAGGTCGCGCAACTGCCGCGCCACCGGCCCGGGCTGTCCGCCACCAATCCGCTTGCCGTCAATCTCCACAATCGGCATCACGAAGTTTGAAGCGCTGGTCAGAAACGCCTCATCAGCCTCAAGCGCTTCCTCCGGCGTGAAGGCCCGCTCTTCCAGCTTCAGCCCGTTCGCCTCGATCAGCTTGAACAGCGCGCGCCGCGTGCAGCCTGCAAGAATGGAGTTCGAAACTTCTCGAGTAATGATCTTGCCATCCTTGACGATATAGGCGTTGGAGGAAGTCCCCTCCGTCACCTTGCCGTCTTCCACCATCCAGGCTTCGAAGGCGCCCTTCTCGGCAGCCGCCTGTTTGCCGAGCACGGGTGCAAGCAGCATGACGGTCTTGATGTCACGCCGCGCCCACCGAATGTCCGGCACAGTGATGACCGAAACGCCTTTCACGGCATCAGGATTGTCGACAAGCTTCTTCGCCTGCGTGAACGCGACAAGCGATGGCTTGGCATCCTTCGGGAACTTGAAGTCCCGGTCTGCCGCGCCGCGCGTGATCTGCATGTAAACCCACCCCTCGCCCATGTTGTTGCGCTTCACCAGCTCAACATGCATGGCCTTCAACTCGCCCTTACTGCATGGCCAGCCCATGCTGAGTTCGCGCAGTGAACGCTCCAGCCGCTCCATATGCAAGTCATAGTCCACGAACTTGCCTGCAACGACTGCAGTTACTTCATAGACCCCATCGGCAAACAGGAACCCCCGGTCAAAAATAGAGATTTTTCCTTCATTTTCAGGTAGATACGTGCCGTTAACATAGACCGTGCGGTTCATCTGAGGGTCCTTTCGCTGCACCGCACTAGAAGCACATTCACCAAAAAAAATCCATGGGGGTTGAACCGGACCTGCAAGGCTGGCTAAGTGCTGTGACGCTCACCAAAATGAAGGAAATCATGCGTGTCACACTAGCGGATGCCAAGATCACGGCGATGTTGAAAAGAGAGCGAAATCTCTTCATTCAACGCAACCTAAGGTCGAAAGAGCATTCGGATGTGACGGCGAAGAATTGGCTTCGTGGCGTTCCCATGCACTGGATGGTGGATTGGGGCACGCCCTTTCCACTTTTCGTGGAAAAGGCCGAGGGTGTTGAACTCTGGGATGTAGACGGCAACCGCTACATTGATTTCTGTCTTGGCGATACCGGCTCCATGTTTGGTCATTCGCCGCCGGCGCTGGTTGAAACACTGAAGCGGGAAGCTTCTGCCGGATTTACCACGATGATGCCGTCGGCCTCAGCAGCCCGCGTCGGCCAGCTTCTCGAGGAACGCTTCAAGCTGCCGACCTGGCAGGTGACCGCGACAGCATCCGACGCCAACCGTGCCATTCTGCGCTGGGCCCGCGCCATTACGAGACGTTCCAAAATTCTCGTCTTTAACCATTGCTACCATGGCGCCGTGGATGAGACTTATGTCTCGCTGAACGAGGCAGGCAAGCCGGTGGCGGACCCTGCCCTCATTGGCGAGGTGCGAGACCTCACCCAGTTTACCAAGGTTGTCGAGTTCAATGACATTCCAGCACTTGAGGCAGCACTCGCCCCCGGAGACGTGGCTTGCGTGCTGGCCGAGCCGATCATGACCAATGTCGGCATGGTGCTGCCAGATGAAGGCTTTCACGCCAAGCTGCGCGAACTGACGCGCAACACCGGTACGCTTCTCATCATCGATGAGACGCACTGCCTGTCATCCGGTCCCGGCGGTTACTCCAACGCCCATGGACTCGAACCTGATGCCATGGTCATGGGCAAGCCCATTGCTGGCGGCATTCCCGCTGCCGTCTATGGCATGTCGAAGGCCATGACCGAGCGCGTCAACGCATTCCTGCAGACTCGCACGCCCGGCCATTCCGGCATCGGCACCACGCTGTCGGGATCGAAGATACAGCTTGCTCTCATGCAGACGATGCTGGAAACCTACTTCACTGAGGAAGTTTTTGCAGCGCTCATCGCGCTCGCCAAGAAGCTGGAAAAGAGCCTCGTCGATGTCATCGGAAAACACCAGGTTCCCTGGCACGTGGTTCGCGCGGGTGCCCGCGTCGAATTCATGTGCTGCCCCACTCGCCCGCGCAATGGCGGCGAGGCGGCAAAGGTGATCCACCAGCCGATAGACATGGCAGTGCATCACCACCTGATGAACCGCGGCGTGATCATCACGCCGTTCCATAACATGATGCTCATCTGCCCGGCGACGACCGAGGCGCATGTCGACAAGCTGGTATCCGCATTGGATGATTGCCTGTCAGAACTGGTGAGCTAGACCGGAGACTGAAAAATGCCCATCGTATTCCCACGGCGCGAGGCTGAGGCAGAAGCCTTCCTGGAAGCCAACCCCGACATCAACAGCATTCACATTGTCTGGACCGATATCTGCGGCGTTGCCCGCGGCAAGGTGCTGCGCCGCGACGAGTTGGTGCCGGCCTGGAAAGACGGCCGCTTCATGCCGATCTCGGCGCTTGTGCTCGACATCACCGGGCAGGACGTGCCGGAAACCGGCCTGGTTTTTGACGAGGGCGACCGTGACATGCTGATGTGGCCCATTCCCGGCACGCTGACGCGCGTGCCATGGATGACGGAACCCACGGCGCAGTATATTGCCGCCATCCATGATCTTGATGGCACGCCGCATTACGCCGATCCGCGCAATGCGCTGGAAACCATCGTCAAGCGCTTCCAGCTTGAGCTCAACATGACGCCGGTTGGCGCTGTTGAGCTGGAGTTCTTCCTCATGGACCGCGCATCGGCGTTGGCTGGCAAGCCGCGCGCGCCCAAGGCGCTCACCAACGAACATCGGCCGCAACACTATCAAGCCTACTACCTGCAGGACCTTGAAGACTTCCAACCCTTCTTCAATGATCTCTATGCCTATTGCGAACAGCAGGGCCTGCCGGCCAAGACGCTGATCTCGGAATATGCGCCGGGGCAGATGGAAATCGTGCTGCGTCACCGCGCCGATGTGTTGAAGGCTTGCGATGAAGCCATCATGCTCAAGCGCCTGATCAAGGCGGTGGCTGACAAGCACGGCCTCGCCGCAACCTTCATGGCGAAGCCCTACTCGCAATGGACGGGCTCCGGCATGCATATCCATGTGAGCCTTGGCGATGAACAGGGCGAGAACCTGTTTGCCGCTGATGACCCGATGCAGAACGAGCTGCTGCTGCATGCAATCGGCGGCCTCAAGGCGGCGATGGCGGAATCGATGCTGATTTTCGCGCCCAACGCCAATTCCTACCGCCGCTTCCGCCGCAACTCCTATGCGCCGGTCTCGGCCAGTTGGGGCATCAACAACCGAACGGTCTCGCTTCGTATTCCCGCGGGTGCGGCCAAGGCCTGCCATATCGAGCACAGGCCGTCAGGCGCCGATGCCAACCCTTATCTGGTCATGGCGGCAATCCTTGCCGGCATGCATTACGGCATCACCGAAAAGTCCGATCCCGGCAACCCGGTGCAGGGCAACGGCTACGAACGCCGCGCCAAGTATATTCCCGGTAACTGGTTCGATGCGATTGACGCCTTCTGGCGCGCCTCGATCCTCAAGGAATATTTCGGCAAGCCGTTCGTCGACGCTTATTGCACGGTGAAGGAGGTGGAAGCCGACCGCTTCTACGCCGAACCCACAGTGCGGGATTTCGAGTGGTATTTGAGGACGGTGTAGGCGCAGGCTGCCCCCTCAGCCTTCGCGCACCTCCCCCGCAAGTTGCGGGAGGGTGATGCACGCGCTCCCCCAACTTGTTGGGGGAGCCGTCCGAAGGACGAGGGGGCCAGCTCACCCTTCCTCAACCACCCACTCATGCGTGATCTTGGCGGTGGCCTCGAACATCTTCGAGGCTGAACAATACTTCTCTTCCGACAGCTTGATGGCGCGCTCCACTGCGGCAGGCTTCAGTGCCTTGCCTTTCAGGCGATACATCAGCTTGACAGCAGTAAACACCTTCGGATCTTCCGCCGCCCGATCTCCAACGAGTTCGATCTCCATGCTCGTCACCTTCTCGCGGCCCTTCTCGAGGATCATCACCACGTCAAACGCCGTGCAGCCGCCAAGGCCAAGCAGCATCATTTCCATCGGTCGGATGCCAGTGTTGCGGCCACCTGACTCCGGAGCGCCATCCATGATCACCGCATGGCCGGAGCCTGACTCGCCCACAAACTGCCTGCCATCCACCCACTTGATCCGCGCTTTCATGTCCTATCACCCTGTCAGCTAAACCGTGCTAGCTCTTAGCCATGATCGACGCGCGCGAAAAGCCCAATCGCATCCCCTGGCCGCCCTTGCTCTATGGCGGATGCGCCATCCTCGCCATGCTGTTGCAGAGCTACGCTCCGTTGCCTTGGCCTTTGCCCGCGGCATGGAGCGCATCGCTCGCAATTGTCGGGACAATCATGTTCATCGCCGGCTTCGCAACCGACATCGGAACCATGCTGTTGTTCACGCGCCGCAAAGCCAACTTCCTGCCGCACAAGGCGGCCACACGCCTCATCACCGATGGCCCGTTCCGCTACTCGCGCAACCCCATCTATGTCGGCAATACGCTCATGCTGTCTGGCGCCGGCATTGCCTTTTCATCGATCTGGCTGTTGCTTGCCGCTGGCGCGGCAGCGGTGGCAACGCATTTTCTCGCCATCCTGCGCGAGGAAGCTCATCTCAAGGCGAAGTTTGCAGGCGAGTGGGATGCCTATGCGCAGAAAACGCCGCGCTGGTTGATCTTCTGATCAGGGTTTGAGCCGCATTGGAAACCGCTTGCCGTCTCTGGTGACGAATGTCACGATTTCCCCGTCCTGCATAACCTCGTAGCAAACCCAGGCCGGGTTAGGCGGCCACACCGAGCAATAGCTATCGCCCTCCACTTTCCAGCTGCCTGCAGAGGATGAACCATCCTGCAGGTAAAACGTCTGCCCCGCTTTCTGGAATATCTGCTCAACGCCCTCGCCATAAAGCGAACGGTCGCTCAGCAACGCTGCTATCGCAGGACCCGCGAGTTTGGTCTCGGCAGCCGCAGCCGTCCTGCAGCATCAAGACAAGAGAACAAAGTGCAAGAGTGGTGCGCAGCAGCATACATTACCTATTACGCCGGCGCAGATTCTCTTATTCCGACCGAGCGCAGCCACAGCACAATGGCGATGCCGGCA
This sequence comes from uncultured Alphaproteobacteria bacterium, assembly GCA_963814455.1. Classification (GTDB taxonomy): domain Bacteria; phylum Pseudomonadota; class Alphaproteobacteria; order Rhizobiales; family Aestuariivirgaceae; genus Aestuariivirga. The sequence goes on from CAWFCR010000010.1 coordinate 62,097, forward strand.
AGCGGGATGAAGGCAGCTGCGCCAAACGCCGTCGACATGCTGGATGAGGCTGCAATCCATCCGAACACCCAAGGCGCCAGTACGCGTGGCAGGCCCGCCACGAGCGAAATGACCGCCATGCCTGCCGCCCGGTTGGCGGGTTGTTGCCGGGCCGCAAGCAGCATCAAGCAAGGGCAGGCAACGGCTAACCCAAAACCAATGGCCGCAAATGCCAGCACGCTCACTTCAAGCGGCGGTGCTAGCCCCAATATTGAATAGCCGATGGCGCCTGTTGCGAACGAGACCAACAGCAGGTTGATCTCACCGAATTGGGCCCGCAACCTGTCACCCATGAAGCGCAGGCTGGCGGCGCAAAGGCCAAAGAAGGCGGTGCCCAGACCGAAAATTCCCGCAAGCGAGGGCGATTGTTCCTGGATCAGCTTGGCGGACCAGAACACTGCGGCCCCCTCCGCCCCGATGGTGAGGCCCACGGCCAGACCCATGAGAATGAGCGGCGGTTGCAGCCACAGCCCGCGCGTGCTGCCCGAGCGCGCCAGCGTCAAACTGCGGGCAGGCACAAGCCGCCATACGGAAATCCACGCCGCAAGCGCCAATGGTGCGGCGGCAAGACTTGCGGCGAACGGTCCGACTGATGCGGAAACCAGGCTCGATATGATCGCAAACACGGCCATGAGCAGCGAAGCCGCGCCATGGAAGGCGGTGAACACCGGTTTCTTCATGTCATGTTCTATGGCGCTTGCTTCCGCATTCATGAAAATGTCGATGACGCCCATCGTGGCTGCCTGTAGCACGATCAGTGCAAAGAACAGGGCTGGCGTTGTTGACGACATCATGGCGGTTGTCAGCAGCATGGCAAGTGGCAGAAGCGCCAGCAGCACCGCACGACTGGACAGACGCTTGCCAATGACACCACCCAGCGACATGGCAAGCACTGCGGCCAGCGTGCTGGAAGCGAGAGCCAAGCCAAGTTGGTAGACACTCACGCCAGCCTGCAGTGTCACCTGCGGAATTGACCCTGCCCACACGCCAACCAGCGCCCCGAAGGTGGAAAACACAAGCATGATGGCGGTACGGGGTGAGGCAAATCGGCTCATCCAGCCGATATACTCAGGCGAGCTTTGCTCCGCTAGCGGCCTCGGGCGCTTGGCAGCTATCCAGAATTCGCTGGAGTGCCACGCCGTGCGCAAAAGATGGCTCCACTGGCTGTTTTTCAAGCACAGCGGTGATGAAAGCGCCGGTGGTTGTTCTCGATATCTGCCGCTGGCACCTGCCGCCAGGCAAAGCTGTTCACATCACCGCCCGAGCACATGCGAAGCTCGGTCCAGCCCATGTTGTGATGCAGCTCAAGCCCGCCCTTGTCGCCGAACACCGCAAGCTTCAGGTCGTTGCCATAGCCGGTCATAAAACGGCTGGCATGGATGACGCCGAGCGCGCCATTCGAAAATTCAACCGACATCATGGCGCTATCGTTCGCATCAAGCGCGTAATCGCCAATCTTGTCGCCTTCCGCCTTGTGGAAAGTCTTGAGGCGCGCCTGCAAGCATGACTGGCATGAGGCCGATGGCATGGCAGGTGAAATCAAGGATATGAATGCCAACATCGCCGAGCACGCCCTTGGAGCCATGGGCTTCCGACAATCGCCACAGCCATTTGGGATCAGTGCGCCAGTCGCCCCAGCCATTGCCGACTAGCCAGCTCTGCCGGTACGAGGCTTCCACATGCCGCACGTCACCGATTTCACCGGCGGCAATGCGCTTGCGCGCCTCTTCCAGCGCCGCAACATTGCGGTAGCTCAGGTTCACCATGTTGGTAACGGAGGCCTTGGCAGCAGCAGCAGCCATTTCCTGCGCCAGCGCCGCATTCTCGGCCAACGGCTTCTCGCATAACACATGCTTGTTTGCCTTCAGCAGCTGCATGGTCGTTGGATGATGCACGGCATCCGGCGTCACATTCATCGCCGCATCGAACTGGCCCCAGTCCAGCGCTTCCTTCAGCGATCCGAAAGACTGCGCGATCTTGTGCTGGTCGGCAAAGCTGCGGGCGCGCGTTGCATCCACGTCGCAAGCGCCACGATCTCGGCGCGCTCATCCTGCCGCAGCAGCTTCACATGCTGCGAGGCCATGCCTCCCGTGCCGAGGATGAGAATGCGAACCTTGGTCATGCCGTAATCCCTAGCGGTAGCCTTGCTCGCCATCGGCATGCAGCCGCGGCCCCTTCACCTCCAGCGGCACCGGCGCCTTGTCATGCGGCACGTTGGGTGCATCGCCAACAGACGTCCATGCCTTGCCCGGGTTATGGGCCCAACGTGTGGCATTGCGAACGACTTGCAGCACCTGCGGGTTATGGAACGACGCATAGGCCTCATGGCCCGGGCGGAAATAGAAAATCTTGCCCGCGCCGCGCTGGAAGGTGACGCCAGAGCGGAACACTTCCCCGCCCTCAAACCATGAGACGAAGACCGTTTCCATCGGCTCGGGAATGGTGAATGGTTCGCCATACATCTCTTCATGCTCAAGTTCGATGTATTCCGGCAGGCCCGCCGCAATCGGATGATTGCGGTTGACGACCCAAAGCCTCTCAACTTCGCCGGCCTCGCGCCACTTGAGGGAACAAGGCGTGCCCATCAGCCGCTTGAACACCTTCGAGAAATGCCCCGAATGCAGCACGATGAGGCCCATGCCCTCCCACACCCGCTGCACCACGCGCTCGACGATCTCGTCCTTCACTTCGCCATGTGCGACATGGCCCCACCAGATCAGCACATCGGTCTTGGCCAGCTTCTCAACCGTCAACCCGTGCTCGGGCTCATCCAGCAGAGCGGTGTCGACGCTGAAGTCATTCTCGCCGTCGAATGCCGCCTTGAGCGCGCCATGCATGCCTTTCGGATAGATCTGCGCAACGAGTTTGTTGCTTTTCTCATGCCGGTGCTCATGCCAGATGAGCGTGCGGATGGTCATTTTGCGGCAATCCTCTTTCCGTTGGCATCAAAGCGGTGCGTGTGCGCGGCGATCGGCGTCAGATACACCTTGTCGCCATTCTTGAACGACGTCTTGCCGCTCTCGCGCGCCGTCAACAGTCCGCTCTCCGTGTTGATGTAAAGGAAGCTGTCGCTTCCCAAGACTTCAGTATAGTCCACTGTGCCGGCGATGAGACCTTTCGTCTTTGCAATCTCGAAATGCTCCGGACGCACACCAATGGTAGCGGCCTTGAGCTTTTCCGCGGCCTTGCCGGTGATGAGGTTCATCTTCGGAGAACCTATGAAGCCCGCGACGAAGATATTGTCTGGCTGTCTCGTAAAGTTCCATCGGCGTTCCCACCTGCTCGACCACGCCAGCCTGCAGCACCACAATGCGATCAGCGAGAGTCATCGCTTCCACCTGGTCATGCGTCACATAGATCATGGTGGTTTGCGGCATGGATTGCTTGAGCTTGGCGATTTCCATGCGCGTCTGCACGCGCAGCGCCGCATCAAGGTTGGAGAGCGGTTCGTCGAACAGGAACACCTTGGCGCCGCGCACGATGGCGCGCCCGATGGCGACGCGTTGCCGCTGCCCGCCCGAAAGCGCCTTTGGCAGACGCGTCAAATATGGGCGAAGCTGCAGCAGGTCCGCCACCTTCTCCACTTTCTCCTTGATCTTGTCGCGCGGCAGGCCCTGGTTCTCCAGCGCAAAGCCGATGTTCTCGAACACGCTCATGTGCGGATAGAGCGCGTAGGACTGGAACACCATGGCGATGTCGCGCTTCGAAGGCGGCACTTCGTTGACCACCGCGCCGGCAATTTCAAGCTGGCCGGAAGTGATCGACTCCAGTCCGCAGATCGAACGCAGCAGCGTTGACTTGCCGCAGCCCGACGGCCCCACGAACACCATGAACTCGCCCGACTTGATGTCGAGGTTGATGTCCTTGAGGATATGAACCGTGCCGTAGGACTTGTTGAGTTTGGTGAGCTTGATGTCAGCCATTTTCAGCCTCCCTTGACCGAGCCAGCCAGCAGCCCGCGTACGAAATAACGTTGCAGTGAGAAGAACACGACGAGCGGCACGATGATGGTGATGAACGCCGACGCCGTGAGGATTTCCCAGTTTCCGCCGCGCGAACCGAGCAGCGAATTGAGCTTGTAGGTGAGCACCGTCTTGCCGGGCTCGGTGCCGAGGAACACCATGGCGACCAGCAGGTCATTCCACACCCACAGGAACTGGAAGATGGCGAAGGAAGCCAGCGCCGGGAACGACAGCGGCAAAATGATGCGCATGAATATCTTGAAGTCGTTAGCGCCATCAACCTGCGCCGATTCAATGAGGTCTCGCGGCAGACCGGCGATATAGCTGCGCAGCAGGTAGATGGCGAACGGAAGCCCGAAGCCCGTGTGCGCAAGCCAGATGCCAAGATAGGTCTGCGACAGGAAGCCTGTGGCATTGTAAATCTTGAGCAGCGGAATGAGCGACATCTGCAACGGCACGACAAGCAGGCCGACGATGATGGCGATCAGCGTGCCGCGCATAGGCAGCTTCATCCACGCCAGTGCATAGGCAGCGAAGGCCGCAATCAGGATGGGGATGATGGTCGCCGGAATAGTGACGGTCAGCGAGTTGATGAAGGACCGGCCGATGCCTTCTGAAAACAGCACCGTGTTGTAGTTCTCGGTGGTGAACTTCGGCGGCACCGAGGTGATGTAGAAAATGCGCCCGGCGCTCTCGTCCTCGATTTTTGTGGGAGATGTCAGCATATAAGAGCCATCGCCGTTGACAGTGATGGTCTGGCCGTTGTCGAGCGTTGCAGTCTCGCCTGCCTTGTAGGCATCAGGCTTCTGAACCCGGTTGCCCCAGGCACTTATATCTCCAGCCCTTTCCGCGCCTTCAAAGAGATTGCCGGAAACAGTGAACTTGCCGTCTTTTTCCACTTGTTCGGCAACACCCTTCATGCGGCCGCGGGCGCTGGCCTGCTGCGTGCTGAGCGAGGTCCACCAGCCGGAGACGGCAATCTGGTTCTTGTCGCGCAGCGAGCTGATCAACAGACCCGCCGTCGGCAAGGTCCAGATGGTGACAAGCACCAGCACGGCGAGATGCACGAAGAAGCGTGATGGCTCGAGTTTCATGCGCTCAAACATGTCAGTGGCCCTCCTTCTGCTCTGCCCGTGCCTGGCGGATGTTCCAGATCATGATGGGCAGCACCGCCAGCATGATGACGATGGCGATGGCAGCGCCACGGCCGAAGTCGCCGCCGCCGCGGAACATCCAGTCGAACATGAGGTTGGCAAGCACCTGCGAATCCCATTGGCCATTGGTCATGGTGAGCACGATGTCGAAAACCTTGAGCACCAGAACCGTGATCGTCGTCCACACCACGATGATGGTGCCCATGATCTGCGGAACCATGATGCGGTAGAAAATCTTGAAGGGGCCGGCGCCATCGATGTTGGCGGCTTCCAGCGTATCTTCGGGAATGCCGCGCAGGGCAGCACCCAGGATGACGGTGGCGAATCCCGTCTGTATCCAGACCAGGATGATCATGAGGAAGAAATTGTTCCAGAACGGCAGCGATATCCATACTTGCGGGTCGCCGCCAAACCATTCGACGACGGCATTGAGCAGGCCGATCTGTTCCTGGCCTTTCTCGCGATAGTCATAGACAAATTTCCAGATCACTGACGCGCCGACAAAGGAAATGGCGAGCGGCAGGAAAATCAGCGAGCGAGCCAGGTTGCCCCACCATATGCGGTCGGTCAGCACGGCAATGATAAGCCCGAACAGCGTGCAAGCCGCAGGCACCACCAGCAGCCATAGCAGGTTGTTGAAAATGGATTGCCGGAACTGCGTGTCCTTGACGGCCCAGGCATAGTTGGCGGTGCCAACAAAATTCTCGCCACCCTTGTCATGGAACGACAGCCACAGCGTCTGAAACACCGGATAAATGAGATAGACCGTCAGCAGGATGAGGGCGGGTGCAAGAAACAGCCACGGCCTGATCATCGACTGGCGCTTGAGGTTGCGGACGGCCCGGTCATCATTGCTGGCGCTGACCGGCAGCAGCCGCTCAAGGATCCAGTTGGAGCCGTAAAAATAGAAAATGCAGCCGCCTACGCCTATGAAGACGGTGAGAACTGCATACAATATCTGTGAAGCCATTTTCGGCCTCCGATCTGACAGCGGCTGAACGGAAAAACTCTAAAAAGATGCCGGGAGGCAGGCCAGAACTACAGCCCGCCTCCCGGTTCAGGAGGAATTACTTGATTTCGTCCCAGGCTTTCTGAATGGCATCAGCCGTATCCTGGGCAGACTTGCCGCCCACGAAATCGACCATGCCGGTCCAGAATGCGCCGGCGCCGATCTTGCCGGGCATCAGGTCCGAACCATCGAAGCGGAAGGTCGTGGCGGTCGCCATGATCTCACCCTGCTTGCGGGCCGCATCATTGATATAGGCTGCCTGGTTCACGCCCTTGAAGGGCGTGAGGAAGCCGCCATCCGCCATGAAGATTTCATGCGCAAGCGGCAGCTTGAGGAACTCGATGAAAGCGCGCGCCGCCTTCGAGTCCTTGGTGATGGTGATCAGCGTGCCTGCGCCTAGCACCGGCTTGCCGAGATCAGCCTTCGCTGCGTAGGTCGGCATGTAGAAGAAGTCTGCATCCTTGCCGACAACCGTGCCTTCCGGGAAGAAGGAAGGAATGAAGGAAGCCTGATGGTGCAGATAGCACTTGGGCGGAGATGAGAAGAGGCCCTTCGGGCTGTCGCGGAAGTCGGTTGCCGCAACGCCTGCTGCGCCGCCATCGACATAGGCATCGTTCTTGGCGATTTTGCCGAACACTTCGATGGCTTCAACGATCTTCGGATCGTTGAACTTCACCGAGTTGTTGACCCAGCCGTCATAGACATCAGGCGACTGCGTGCGCAGCATGATGTCTTCAATCCAGTCAGTTGCCGGCCAGCCAGTGGCGCCGCCCGAACCGAGACCAACGCACCATGGCTTGGAGCCGTCCTTGGCGATCTTGTCGGTGAGCGCCATGAGGTCTTCCATGGTCTTGGGCACTTCATAGCCCGCGTCCTTGAAGTTCTCCGGCGAATACCAGACGAGGCTCTTCACGTCGGCCTTGTAGTTGAAGCCGAAGAATTGCGACTTGCCTTCCTTGTCCTTCGCGGTGCCGATGTCGACCCATGACTGGCCTGCGCCATAGTTGTCGACCATCCACTTGGCGTCAGCTTCCCCAAGCGGCGTCAGCAAGCCTTTGGCGGCAAGATCGGCAATCAGGCCCGGCTGCGGCAGGATGGAGATGTTGGCGGGCGAACCGCCCTGCGTATCGATAACCACCTGCTGCTCGTAGTTTTCAGAAGACGAGTACTTGACGTCCGCCCCGGTCGCTTCCCGGAAATATTCCAGCACAACCTGGATATGGGCTTCATCGTCGCCACGCCAGGGACCGAAAATCGTCAGCGTTTCGCCCTTGAGATCGCTCTTCTTGAGTTCATCGAAATTGGCCCAGGTGAACTTGGCGTCCTCGCCTGGCTTGTATTTGAGTTCTGCGAATGCGGGGCTGGCCATCGAAATGGCGGCTGCAGCGGTACTGAGTAGCAAAAGCTTCTTCACGTTGTGATCCTCCCTTGGTCAACGACAAAGCACGAAACCAAGCGCCGTTTTCTTGATTTTATTTCCCAAAGCGCTTTGGATAGACACTTCTTGACTCTAACGCGCCTCCTCGTCAAGATTTTTTTTGAAAGCCTATCACCGCTCCCCGGAATCAGCCACTACTGAAACGGGCAAGGTGTCATGTTTGATCTGAACTTAATCCGGTAGGGAAGATGAATCTCAAGCAGCTTGCAGAACACCTGAACCTGTCGCAAACGACGGTCAGCCGCGCGCTGAACGGTTACCCTGAGGTTGGCGCCGAGACGCGCAGGCGGGTGGACGAAGCGGCACGCAAGCTTGGCTATCGCCCCAATCCCTATGCCATGCGCCTTGCCACTGGCCGCGCCAATGCCATCGGCCATGTCCTGCCATCAGACCGCATGCTGCTTATTGACCCGCACTTCTCTGATTTCATCGCAGGCGCCGGCGATGTCTACAGTGCTGCTGGTTTCGACGTCATGCTGCATGTCGGCGGTCCGGAAGAGGAAGAGGCTGTCTATCGCCGCTATGCGCAAACCGGAGCCGTGGATGGCGTCGTCGTCATGGGCCCGCGCCTCAAGGATTGGCGCATTGGCCTGCTCAAGAGTTTGGAGCTGCCGTTCATCGTTCATGGCCGCGTCGGCGATGAGGAAGATGGCTACGCCTGGATGGACATCGACAATCGCGGCGCATTCCATGCTGCGGGCAGGCACCTGACAGGCCTTGGTCACCGCCGCATCGGTCTGATCAACGGCGCCGAGATAATGACCTTCGCCAGCCATCGGCGGCAAGGCTATGAGCAGGCGCTGGCAGAGGCGGGAATTGCAATCGACGCCGAAATCATGGCCAGCGACCAGATGACGGAAGAAAATGGCTACCGTGAAGCAAAGCGCATCCTGTCGCTGCCTAACCGGCCAACAGCACTCCTGCTCTCCAGTATGCTGCTGGTCTCCGGCGTCATCCGGGCCTGCTACGAGCTTGGTCTGACGATCGGGCAGGACGTGTCGCTCATCGCGCATGATGACGGACTGCCTTTCCTCAATGCCGAAGGGCTGGTGCCAAAACTGTCGACTGTTCGCTCGTCAATCCGCGAAGCCGGTGGCCGGGTTGCGGAACTCTTGATCGGCATGATCAATGATCCGGAAGCACCTCTCCCGCAGGAACTCTGGCCTGTTGAACTGATTGTACGGGGCTCTACCGGGCCCGCGCCGAAGGCCTGATCATCCCCGCCCGATGTAGGGCATCTTGGTCGCCATCACAGTCATGAACTGCACGTTGGACTCAAGCGGCAGCGAAGCCATGAACAGCACACTGCGCGCCACGTCCTGAACATCCATGGTGGGTTCCGGCGCAATGCTGCCGTTGGCCTGCGGCATGCCGGTCGCCATTGTGGCCGTCATGTTGCTCTGCGCATTGCCAATGTCGATCTGCCCGCAGGCAATGTCGTACTTGCGGCCATCAAGCGCGGTGGACCTGGTGAGCCCGGTGATCGCATGCTTGGTCGCCGTATAGGGCGCCGAATTGGGACGCGGCGCATGCGCAGAAATAGAACCATTGTTGATGATGCGGCCGCCGCGAGGCGCTTGCGACTTCATCAGGCGGAATGCTTCCTGTGTGCACAGAAAGGGCCCGGTGATGTTGGTGGCGACAACGGAGAGCCACATCTCCACCGACAGGTCTTCTAGCATAATTGTTCCAGGCGCGCCCGTGCCAGCATTGTTGAACAGCACGTCAAGCCTGCCGAATTTGGTCTTGGTTGCGGCGAACAAACTTGCGACAGACTTGGGATCGGTGACATCGGTTGCAACCGCAAGCGCATTGCCGCCAATCTCCTTCGCCACCACTTCGAGCGGTTCAAGCCGCCGTCCGGCGAGAACGACGCCATAACCCGCTTGCCCGAAGGCAAGAGCCGTGGCTTTGCCAATTCCTGAGCCTGCACCCGTAACCATGGCGATCTTCATGCGCTCACTCCATTGAGTTTCTTCCACGCGGCAACAAAGGCCACCGCCGCTGCACCAACCTCTGCCGCGCTACGGCCAGGCTTGTAGACATTTGAACCAATTCCGTAGCCACTGACGCCAGCAGCATGCCACTCGGCCATGCTGGCAGACGTAACGCCACCTACAGCACATATCCGCACATGCGCTGGAAGCACGGCCCGCCAGGCCTTGACGGTGCCTGGGCTTGCCGCTTCTGCCGGGAACAGCTTGAGAGTGGTGGCACCGGCGCGGATTGCGGCAAAAGCTTCCGTCGGCGTGAACACGCCGGGAAGCGGCTCCATCCCGGCAACGCGCGCCGCTGCTATTACTTCTGGATTGCAGTCCGGGTGAAACGCTGATCATTCCACCATGTTCTTTGAGCAGCCGCACATCCTGCACGCTCAGCACGGTTCCAGCGCCGACAACCAGACGGCCGTGAAAGCTTTTCGCCATGGCAGCGATTGACGTGAAGGGGTCCGGTGAGTTGAGCGGGATTTCCGCAACCGTGACACCGGCTTCCACCAGCGCCTCGCCAACAGCTTCAACCTCCGGCGTGGTGATGCCGCGCAGGATGGCGATGATGCCGCAGCGGTTCATGGCGTCGTTGAATTTCATGCCAGCAATCCTCTCGCTGTGCCGATCCTGTAAAGACCTTTGACCACGACATCAGGCTCCGCCAACCGTGCTTCTATCCCGGCAAGGCGCAAGGCGCGTACATAAAGTTGGCCGAGCGCCTGCGAGGCCAGGATGATGCACGACCTCACTCCCTTGCGAAGGCTGACCGCATGGCCTGTCTCGGCGCCAATTAACATGCCGGAAAGATAGCTGGCGAGCGCTGCCTCGGGCAACTGGCCAAACAGGCCCAGCGTGCGGGTGGAAAACAGCGTGTGAAGCAATGCGCCCGGCTCGCGAAAACCGGCCGCAAGCCCCTTGTCGAACGCCTTGTCATCATGGCCGCCTTCACTCATCAGCCGGCCGAGGATTGAGTGCTGCCGCAGCACCGCAAACATCTCTCCCGTCATGTAGGTGGAAAAGTCGAAGATCACGCCATCCCGAGCGTCTATCCACTTGCTATGCGTTCCCGGCGCAACCAGCAACTCGTCGCCGCCAGCGAGTGCGCCGATAACCTGCACCTCTTCGCCGCGCATCACATCCGGCACGCCGTCAGCCGAGTGTCTGCTCATGCCCGGCACGAAATGAATAGGGCGACTGCGCGCGGAATGATGTTCAAGCATGCCAGATGCCAGTTCACCTGCCCCCGCCGGGCATTTGACATAGGGAACTTCGACCCAGCCCTGACGGCTGGTGATCATGCCCGAGGCAATGACGGGAAGCTCGACGCTCCAGTCCGCAATGTGCTTTTCCATTTCAGCATCGAATGCGCCGTCCTTGACTGACAGAATGCCAGCCGCAGCCTCGCGGCGTTCACGCACATGCCCTTCAGCGTCCAGCAGATAGGCCCGGAAGCTGGACGTGCCCCAATCGAGGGCAATGCAATGGCTCACAGGGGCTTGGCTCCCCGCAAGGCTTGCGTACTGCCACGTTCCACTTTCAGGCGGTTGCGCAACGGCGCGCCAAAAGCTGGCGCACTGATCTCAAACACATCGCCATTTTCCGTCTTGATCCCGTCCGCAATGCTGAGCGTCGCCGTTCCGAAGAAATGAATATGCACATCTCCCGGCCGCCGGAACCCATCATACTTGAAATGATGGTGCTCAAGGTTGGCAATGGTATGGGACATGTTAGCCTCGCCGGTGAGGAAAGGCTTCTCCCACATCACCTTGCCATTCCGCAGGATGCGGCTCTTGCCCTCGATATGGGCAGGCAGTGCACCGGCAATCATCTCCGGCCCGATCGAGCAATGCCGCAATTTTGAATGCGCGAGAAACAGATAATTCTGCCGCTCCGTCACATGATCTGAGTATTCGTTGCCAATGGCAAAGCCAAGCCGACGTGCCTGCCCCTTGGGGTCAATGTAATAGAGACCGGCGATTTCCGGTTCCTCACCGCCGTCAAGCGCGAAAGCTGGCTGCGGCAAGTCACCGCCCGGAGCAACAAGCCACGAACCATCGCCCTTGTAGAACCATTCCGGCTGCACGCCCGCTTTACCCTTGGCGGGCTTTCCGGCCTCAAGGCCCATCCTGAACATCTTCAAACTGTCCGAAAGATTTTCTGCGCCGCCTTCCAGCTTGGCATGCATGGCATCACGCGCCGAGGCTGAACCCAGATGCGTGAGGCCGGTTCCGGTGATCAGGCAATGAGCCGGGTCCTCATGATCAAGGGGCGGCAACAGCCTCCGCTCCTTCTGCGCCGCCTCATAATCCTCAAAGCTTGCTGTCGAAAGTTCGCGCACCGTAGCTGAAAGGCTTTGACCCTGGCGGACAGCCAGAGCCGCGAGCTCCGTCATCCGTGAGACGCGCTTGAGCGGCACGATGCGCCCGGCTGCGACAATCCCCACCCTGCGTTTCCAGCGCCGGTCAACAAACTGAACAAGATTCATGGGTCAGCTTTCTCCTCGATATGTCATACAATTACCATAGGCCAAAGTAATTTGCCTGTCACCGCCCTGCTCTCTTGAAACCGCCGGGGCGGCTCCCCATTACACTAATAACAGCACCGGGCCCCTCTGGCGCGCCATCTCAAGCGCGTGATGTCGGAGCTGCTTCTCAGACCCAAATTCTGGAACGCACCATGCCCGATTTCGCTGCACTCTTGTCAGCCCCCTTTCTCGGAACATCCCTCTATTTCTGGGCGATTTTCTTGGCCATCGTGGTGGCCCTGCTGGTCTTTGACCTCGGCATCGTCCACCGCAAGATCAAGACGATAAAAGCCAGGGAGAGCTTTGTTCTCTACGGCTTCTACATGGCAATTGCCGTTCGGCTTTGGTGCGTTCGTCTGGTGGTCACGCGGACAGCCAGAGCGGGCTTGAATTCTTCACCGGCTATCTCATCGAGCAATCGCTGGCGATGGACAATATCTTCGTCATCGCGCTCATCTTCGGGTTTCTGAAAATTCCGCCGCAATACCAGCACCGGGTGCTGTTCTGGGGCATCATCGGCGTGCTTGTGTTCCGCGCTATCTTGATCGGTGTCGGCGCTGCACTGGTCACCAACTTCTCATGGATCCTGCTGCTCTTTGGCGCCTTCCTCGTGTTCACCGGCATCAAGATGTTTGCCAAAACGGATGATCATGCTGATATTGGCAACAACCCGCTGCTGAAGTGGATGCGGCGGCGTTTCAATATCACCGATGAACTTCACGGGCAGCAGTTCACGGTGCGCCTGACCAATCCGAAAACCGGCAAACTTGCGACTTTCATGACGCCGCTGCTGGTTGCGCTGATCCTGGTCGAAATCGTCGATATCATTTTTGCCGTGGACTCTGTCCCGGCCGTTTTCGCCATCACGCAAGACCCGTTCATCGTCTACACCTCGAACATCTTTGCGGTGCTCGGCCTGCGCTCGCTCTATTTTGCGCTGGCTGCGGCAGTGCATCGCTTCAAGTACCTGCAGTACTCGCTGGCCACCATTCTTGTGCTGGTCGGCCTCAAGATCATCCTCGTGCCGTTGGGCATCAAGATCGACACCGTCATTTCGCTTGTGGCGACGCTCGCTATTCTCGCCGCCGGCATCATCTACTCGCTGTGGAAAACCAAGACCGCGCCGCCGCTTGCGGATATTGTCATTGAAAGCGAAAATCAGGGTTGATTCGTGAAAAAGGTGCCAAGCCCCATGAAACAAGTCGAACATATTGTTGAAAGCATCATTCTGGCTTCGCGCTGGCTGCTTGTCGTGTTCTACCTTGGCCTCACTGTGGCGCTCGGCCTCTATGCCATATCGTTCGTGCGCAAACTGTGGGAATTCGTCACCAAGGTTATGCTGGTGGACGAGACCGACGCCATCCTCAAGATGCTGGCGCTGATTGATGCGGCCCTCGTCGCCAGCCTCGTGGTGATGGTCATCATCTCGGGCTACGAGAATTTCGTCAGCCGCTTCGACAATGCCGATGGCGAACTGTCCTGGCTCGGCAAGATCGACGCCAGTTCGCTGAAGATCAAGGTGGCCTCCACCATCGTCGCCATCTCTTCCATCCACCTGTTGCAGGTGTTCCTCAACTCCAGCACCTATGACAGCAAAAGATCATGTGGCTGACCATCGTCCACATGGCTTTCGTGTTCTCGGCCCTGCTGCTCGCCTATATCGACCGGGTCATGAACATGACGAAGAGCACAGCAAATCGGAGTGACGGCCTAGTGTTGCAGACGGATGCAGTGAGATAGCCGCCTACTCTCGCCGATCTAGTGGCAGCGGGGCGAACGCTGCGCCGCCCTGCCCAGCAAACCTTGCGCCGGCCGATCGGCAGGAAGCCTATGATGCCGCAGGCATATGTGGAAGCGGAGTTCCGCCAAGCCGCTGCATGGCTGGAAGATTGCCGCAACCAGCACGGCGGGGCAAAAACACATCGGCGTTGATGGTCCGCTGGCCGGGCGCTATGTCGCCGAACGCGTCGTTCCCTCTGGTGGGTCTGTTCCCTTCGGCGTCAATCACATGCGCGTCGCCGAAGTGGAATTTGGTTTCCGCATGGGCCGCAGTCTGCCGCCAAGACCTGCTCCCTATAGCGAGGCAGAAGTGCTGGAGGCTGTCGCCAGCCTGCATCCGATGATTGAAATTCCTGACAGCCGCTACGACAGGTTTGAAATCGTTGGCGCTCCCGCCCTCATTGCCGACAATGCCTGCGCCCACTGGCTGGTGGAAGGCAAGGCCATGCCGGAATCATGGCGCAGCATGGACCTGACATCGTTCCGCCCCACAGGGCGTGTTTCCGGCACTGCCGAAGTTACGGGGCTTGGCGCAAATGTGCTGGGCTCGCCTGTCACCGCGCTCACTTGGCTGGCCAATGAGCTATGTGGCCTTGGTCTAACGTTGCGGGCGGGCCAGATCGTTTCCACCGGCACATGCCTTGTGCCCATGCCAATCAAAGCGGGGGACCGTGTGGAAGGTGATTTTGGCGCGCTCGGAAGTGTTAGCGTAACACTGGCGCCATAACTGCAAGTTTATTGACCGGCGCATCAATCTCACGCTCAGCCGATGGCGGCAATATCTCGCGCAGCAGCTTGCGGTGAATGGCTTCCGCATAATCATCGTAGCCGCTGATGGAAATCACAAAGCTGCCAGGGCCGCCGGCAACATGGTCGCGGTAGTACTGGTCAAGGTCCGGCACGTCATTGCGGATGGCAAGACCGTTGACGGTAACTCCATGCGCCTCCCGCATGGCCTTGGCGAGCGTCACAGTAAAACGCGGCTCGCGTATTTCGCCCATCTCGGTTCCGTCGCCAGAGACATCAACGACTTTGCGAATGGCAGTAAGTCCGCTCGTTTCAATCAATGTAATGCCGTAGCCGATGGCGACGCCTATGCCGGTGCCGCCGCCGGTACGCCCTTCAAACCCCTTGGCAACAGCGGCAAATGCTTCAGCACTTGCGGCATCTGAAACATTGTACCAGCCGGTCACCAGCTTCTCATAGTCCGGATCGCCCCACGACATCAGGTTGACGGAGATGCGGCCATGCCGCCCTGCCTGAATGGCGGCCACGATATCCGGTTTCCGGAAAGCGGCAGCGATGCCATGGGTCTGCAACTCATATTCCTGGCGGTTGACGCTGCCTGAGACATCAACCGCAAGCACCAGCGCGAGATCAACCTGTCCTCCGCTGCAGCCGGACTGGCCATCATTATGGCGAGCGAGCAATCGCTGCTGTTGTGCGCTTCATGGTCACAGCCTATCATGCTGCCATCATGAAGGGGAAGCCATGACTGGTCTTGAATATCTGCTTCCGGTCGTGCTCGGCATAAGCCTCGCAGCCGCTGTTGGTTTTCGCGTCTTCGTGCCGCTGCTGGTCATGGGCCTTTCGGCCCGGGCCGGATACTTGCCTTTGGGCGAGACATTCTCGTGGGTTTCAACCGTGCCAGCCCTCATCATGCTGGCTGTAGCCTCACTTGCCGAAATAGCTGCCTACTATATTCCGGGCTTGGACAATCTGCTTGATGCAATCGCAACGCCCGTAGCCATTGCCGCCGGCATTGCGGTGTCCGCCGCGGTCATGACAGACGTGCCGCCGATGTTGAAGTGGACGCTCGCCATCATCGCGGGAGGTGGCGCGGCGGCAATCACCCAAGGTACAACGGCCACGTTGCGCGGCCATTCCACTGCCTTCACCGCAGGCATCGGCAATCACGTGCTGGCCTCGGGCGAGCTATTTGGCGCAATCCTGCTGCCGCTCGTCGCCATCGTCTGGCCTTATGTGGCTTTGACAATCACGCTGCTGATCATGCTTCTGGCAATCGCGATTGCGCGCCGGGTTATGCGATCAAGGCGCGCTGACGCCGGCCGCTGAACCTATTGCAGATTGTCTATATCTGCCTGGATAACTGCATAGGATCCCTGGAACCTGATGGTGTCGCTTGGCCGCAAGACCGACCAGTTAGCATCGTTGGAAATCGTATCGGTTGAATCTCCGGCAGTGCCGCCATCGATAAAAAGTGTTTCACTGGCGGGGACAGGCGGCACGCCATTGCCATTGTGGATATCCGTTACCTGAACATTGCTGATCGTGACGTTGCCCGTATTGGCAACAGTGAACGTATAGGTGATGACGTTGCCTGCGTTCACGGGTCCGCCAGTGTTGGCCAACTTGCTGATGGAGAGTCGTGGCAATATGGTGATGGGAACGGCCAGGCTCTTGCTTTCTGACAGTGGCCCGCTGGATGTGGATGTGCTCGCCGTTGCGGTGTTGTCGATATCGCCATCGCCACCGCCGTTTCCGTCAAGGTCAACCTGCGTCAGCGGATAGGCTAGCGAGCACGTCACACTGGAATTCCCTGCTATGCTGGCGATCGTGTTGTTGCCGCTCGATGGGCAGATGACCGTTCCAAGGGGATCGGACACCGTGATGGCGGAAAGCGGCACGCCCGTCGTGGCGGCAACTTGCAGCGAATAATTGATGACGTTCCCCACCAGCGGAGGACTGGCAAGGCCGGACGTGTTGGCTGTCTTGGTCAACTCCATGCAAGTCGTCTGGTTGAATGCGACGGGGCCCGTATTGACTGCGCCGTTGAGCTGTATCTCATTGAGCCGCGGATCCGACCCCACGCCATCAGGCGTAGATTCAATTGTGATGTAATTGAAGGCGGCCGGTATGGAAAGTGTGTGAGTATAGGTAACGGCCGCCATCAGTTTGACAGGAGTATATCCTGTGTAAACTAGTGTTCCTGCGCCGGAGCCCACCGGATTGCCAGGGTTGCCGGAATACAACTTCACTACAAAGCCCATGGTGCTGTAGTCGCCGGAGCCAAGGGTAATGCTGCCATTGCCATTAACATCAAAGTCAGCAGCATTGAATATGCCGTTATTGTCTCGATCCCAGTAGGAGGGACCGTAGCCCGCGGCAATAAGGTTGGTTACGGCATTTTGGGGATTATCGCCCGCGGCGTTATCGACCTCATAGGACAACGTCAACGTCGAACCAGCAGCCACGGTCTGACTGAGCGCAAGAATAAGCGCATTGTTGCCGGGGGTTGTTGGATGATGGAATCTCAGGTTTCCGTTGCCCGTGTACACGTTGGTACCGTTGAACGACAGCGGCACGTCTGCGTTCGACAAATGGGATGGCACATTATTGACAGTGATGTTGATCGTATTTGTTGCGCAGACAGCCGCATATGACTGCGTTGCAAAATACAATGCAATCAGAACTATACAGAGGGTGACGAGTACTGATTTTCTGTTGGCCATCGTTTAGAAATGTTCCGCCCCCAACACGGCTTTTCGCCTGCGAATCATCAAGAATTTGTAAATTGCCAGAGTTGTGCCGAGCTTGTGGAACCCCCTGCAACCAAGCCAATACACGCGCTGATTGCAGGTGCGCTCTCACAATCAGTCTGGCTGCAGCCACGGTCTTTTGTGTCTTCATTCCGTTGTTGGTCATTGGAATTGCCACTCGCTCTGGCCAACTTGCACTGAGCGCAAGATTTGTCTGGGTATCAACCACCCAGCTCTCATCATCGTGGTTGCGGCAATGATTGCACGCCGCACCATGCGATCTAGACGCCTGCACGCCAGCAGCTGAACCTATTGCAGATTGTCGATATCTGCCTGCACGACCACATAGGCGGTTGTGAAGCGGATTGAATCTCCCGGCGCCAACACTTCCCAGCTGCCGTTTGCTGTGGCATCCACACTATCGCCGGAAGGTGCAACATCAGTCTGAATGACTTCCCCTGCAGGCGTTGGAAACGTTCCGTAGCCATTGTGCACATCATTGATCGTCACATTGTGTATCGTCACGTTGCCTGTGTTGGTGACTACATAACTGTAGGAAATATTCTGGCCTACAGAGACGGGACCTGCCTGATTGGCGGACTTGACGATGGAGAGAGTTCCGCTCTGCACTACTGCTGTCGTTGTGCTGGCCTGTTGCACGCTTGCGCCAGTCTGGGCCGTGGTGACTGAAACCGTATTGACCAGATTGGCGCCATTGTCGATCTGCGCCTGGGCCGCCGCATAGCTGGCCGTATAAACCCACGTTTCACCGATGTCGAAGGTGCCAATTGTTCCGCCATCGCCTGCCGGACCTGAAAGGGTCAACGGCGTTGAGCTTGCACCCTGCGCCAGCACATCAACGGGCGTGACACCGGTCATGGCGCCATCACCCGTATTGGTGAGCGTCACTGTATAGTTGAGCGTCGTTGGCGCGGCGATGGACGCCAGGTTGACGCTCTTTGCCACGGTATAGAGATAGGTTGGGACAACGATGATGCCGATGTTCGTCGTCGCCGTATTGGAATTAGTAGCGCCGTCATTCACGACAACAGTGACCACTCGGGTTGTCGTGTCCGGTAAATTGGAAGTATTGGAGAAAGTGATTGCGGAAAGTGCAGTGTGATAGTTGGCGATGGTGCTGCTGCCTGAGAGCGTCACCGTTATGTTGCCGGGAACTGAGGTATCGACAGCGCCTGTAATGCCCGCTGGCAGGCTGCCGACCGCTATGACGTCATTCGGCTTGGCATTGGTCAGCCGTATCGTTGCGCCGGCAATGCTTGTCGTGTCGTAATTTACGATAGTGCGGTCCGTATCAACAACTGCAACCGCGGACCCTGCTTCCGTGAATGTCGTTTGGTAGTTTGCGCCCGTAGCGCCGCTTGAATCGTTGCTGTCGAGATCGACGACCAGTGCAGCGCCAAAGTAGTTCACGAACAGGGCGGTGTTGTATTCGTTGTCGGTGAAGTCGGCAACCTTGATCTCGGCGCTGTAGGTGGTGCCGGGGACCACGACCGATATTGTGTTGAGCAGCGTTGTGTGCCCATCAAGCACCGAATCCGGCACTGGCGGGGAAGCGACGGTATTGTCGCGGTAGTAGGAGGAGTTGAGGCCGTTGTTAATTGTGTCTATGTCGATGCCGGTGGATGTGCCCGGAACCACGGCCACATTGGTGTTGGCATAAATGCCGCCGGTCAGGCGGATGGTGATGTTGTCGGAAAAATTCTGCCCGACATATTCATTGTACTCTTCCGAGCCCATGACATAGCGGAAGGCCACCTTGGTGACGCCGGCGTTGGGTATGAAACTGAGCGTCAGGGCTGCGCGGTCGCGTTCCGATCCTGAAGTGACGCCGGTTCCTGCCCCGTCCCAGAAGAAACTGGGAGCACCTGGTATCTGATTGATGTTGCCGGTGCCGAATAGAGCCCCCGATGGCATGCCAAGGTTGGAGCCCGAAGCCGTGAAAGTGCCATAGGCATTGGACGCAAAGCTGCCCAGAATGCTTGGCGTGCCGGTGATGGTGACACCGGTGGCCCCGCTGGGCGTAAGCGCGTTCACCAGCGCTGCAGTGCTGCTTGCCGTGGTCACGGTAATGGTGGCTGAAGCTTCCCCCGCAGCAGCAACGACGAGCCAAGCTATTACAGGCACGCGCGACATATGGCGCGAAAACCGGCTGGGCAAGCCGCCGGGCCGCCAGATTGAGGCGTTTCCCGCGATAACGTGTGAGTTCCGGCCAGTGCACATGGCGCCTCAATGGCTAGGAGCGAAGCCTTGCCTGAAGCTTGATTCTGCTCTCTTGCTCTTGCCTGAAATCTTGCCCGTTTTGTCCTCGCACCCAAGCCCGATAGGCCCTAGACAGGGCGCATGTCGCCATCCGCCAAATTCCAGATTTTTCTTGTTGCCATGCCAGGGCTCGAAACCGCGTTGCTGTCCGAAGCGCTTGAAAAGGGCTTCAAGTCAGCCAAGCATGTGGCTGGCGGTGTTGCCTTCATGGGAGGCTGGCGCGATGTCTGGCGCGCCAACCTGGAACTGCGCGGCGCCAGCCGCGTGCTGGCGCGCATCGGCGAATTCAGGGCGCTTCACCTCGCCCAGCTCGACAAGCGGGCCCGCGCCTTCCCATGGTCTGAGACCTTGCGAAGCGATGTTCCGCTGCGGGTGGAAGCAAGCTGCAAACGCTCACGCATCTATCATTCGGGCGCTGCCGCCCAGCGCATCACCAACGCCATCGCCGCAACATTGGGCGCGAAAGTTACCGACGAAGCGGACCTCACCCTCAAAGCCCGCATCGAGGATGATCTCTGCACCCTCAGCATCGACACATCGGGCGACTTGCTGCACCGGCGTGGCCACAAGCAGGCAACCGCCAAGGCCCCGATGCGCGAGACCATGGCCTCGCTGATGCTTCGCCTCTGCGGGTTTGACGGCAGCGAACCTGTTGTCGATCCCATGTGCGGGTCAGGAACATTCGTGATCGAAGCGGCGGAGATTGCCGCGGGCCTGCTGCCCGGCCGCTCGCGCAGCTTTGCATTTGAAAGACTTTCGACATTCGATCATGTGCAATGGGACAAGATGCGTTCGGCCGCCAAATCTCACAAACCGTCAGTGATATTCACCGGCAGCGACCGGGATGCAGGCGCCATAGCTGCCGCCAAGGCCAATGCGCATCGTTCCGGCGTTGAGTCCTTCACTCACTTCGAGCGCAAGACGTTAAGCGAAATTGCCCCGCCTGAAGGGCCACCGGGCCTCGTCATCATGAACCCGCCTTACGGCACAAGGATTGGCGACAAGACCAAGCTGCAAGCGCTCTACGCTTCAACAGGCAAAGTTTTGTCGGAACGTTTCGGCGGCTGGCGCGTTGGCCTCATCGCCAGCGATGGAACTCTGGCGCGCGCCACTGGACTGCCTTTCCTGCCACGCAGCGAGCCGGTTCTGCATGGCGGATTGCGGGTTTACCTGTATCAGACGGCAGCACTGCCCTGAGTTAAGCCGGCAAATCCCGCCATCCATTTCAATGGCAACGGGATTGGCAGGCAGAGATGTTCACCTCGAGCAATCCTTGCTAGCCCTTTGGCAAAGTCGGCTTTCGGGAAGCATCAATGCGATTTGCAGCGAGGCAATTGGTGTACTCCTCCCGCGTCAACAGGTGGTAGATGCAAGCCTTCGGCTTTGCAGCAATGCAGTTCTGTTGCGAGTAGTCTTGACGAGTTTCTCCACCACTCCGGCATGCGATCTGCGCCGGCGAAGCGGCATCTGCGAGTGATCCCAAGTTTGCCCCGCCCGACAAGGCGAGGATGCCGCTTCCGCCAACGGCGATCACGGCAGCAAACAAAAGGACGTGAAGATTTCTCCTGGCTTCTCCGACGCCAGGGATACTCGGGTGTCGTGTGCTATATTTCATTTTGCTCTCCTGTCCTTTTCACTTGGCGCCGGGCTGCACGTGATGGGAGACCATCATCCAGCGGCCATCCGACTGCTTTTCGAAAACGTTGGTGACGACCCAGTTGACTTGCATCTTCTTGCCGTCGGCGAGCTCGTTTTCGCCGGTCTCAATGCCTACTTCCCAGGCAAGGCCGCCGCTAAGATGAAAATTGCTGCTGGCAAGATGCGTATCGCGCCTCTTGAAGAGCCCATTGGACTTGCCGAAATAGGCTTTCAATGCAGGCCAGCCGACAACGATGTCCATGCTGCGCGGACCGACAAATGTGATGTAGGGCGCTTGCGCAAACACTTTTGACATGGCCGTGCCATCATCAAGCACGCCAAGCGCATCGTAGAAGGCCTGGCTCGCGGCCCTGGCATCGGCCATTTCATCTGCACGCGCCTGCGGCAGTTGGAATACCGTCAGCAGCATGGTGAGCGCCAGGAGCGACTTGGCTATCCTGTTCGGCGCGTCTTTCGCGGCGGTATTGCTGGGCTGCACGCTATCAGCCAGTTGTTCACTGGCTGGAAAATGACGTCTTGTCATCTTGATCTCCATCGTAGCCTTGCGACGAGATCAAGCTATGAGACATCTGCGTCACCGTCTTCGGTGACTACCCCTATAATTTGATTTTTATTACCTAGGCTTCGGCCGAAGCCTGTGTCTGCAGCCAGGGTTCATTGTGCAGCCGCAATATGATGTCCATCCGGTTTGAAGCGCTGAATTTCGAGATGATCGAAGAGACATGATGCTCAACCGTGCGCCGTGAGCAATCAAGTGAATGCGCAATTTCCGGGTTGGCGCGCCCTCTCCCGAGCTGGCCGAGGACTTCAATCTCGCGTGCCGTCAGGCCAAGGGGATGCTTGCGCGCCACGCCATAGGGTCCCCGGCGGCGGGAAGGCTTTTTCAGAGTAATGCCAGCCCTTTCAGCAAGGCGGCGGGCAAGCGCAGCGGCCGGCGCCGCACTAAGCTCCTCGGCTTTGGCGACAGCTCGCTCAAGGCCATCTGCAGATGACATCAGGCTGAGCACTGCCTCATATGGCAGACCGAGGCGATCCCACTCACGCGCCGCATTCTCGAAATCGCCTCTCAGTTCGGCAGCATGGGCGTGAAGCATTTTTGCATCGGGGAGAGGAAACGCCTCAGCCATGGCGCAGCGCCGCCACCAGACGGCAAAATCGCCAATATCCCAAGCGGCCATTCCTTCGATCCGCAGCTCCTCCATCAACTTCAGTTCCCGCTGCGCGGTTGCCATGTCGCCATTCAGCCATGCCGCTTCGATCATGCCGATGCGGGCTGGCACGATGTTTTGCTGCTCTTCCGTAGCCAGTGCGTCCTTCAGGGCTTCTTGCATGAGCTCGAAGCCATTGTCGCGGCCTAGCCTCAGCCGCGTCTTCGCCAGCACTATGCGTGCCGGGAACCGGACTGTCAGCGTGATGCGGTCGAGGCTGACGATGCGGGCTGCAATCTCTTCCGCCTCGACCAGGCGGCCTTGGTCCATCCGCAGCTGCGCCTGCCTGCCGAGAAGATAGTAGGTGCCAAAATCAAGGTCGTGCCGGGTGGAAAAAGCAATGCCTTCCGCCAGGATGCGCTCGGCCAGATCGAATTGGCGGGCGACCACCGCGTATTCACCGTAGTTGATATAGGCCCGGTTGACTTGTTCATGGAGCCCCATCTGAAGCGCCAGCCTCAGGCATTCCTCCATGTAGAGCCGCCCCTCCTCCTTGCCTTGGTAGAGCAATGAGTGGCCCAGGTTGTTCAACGAATGAATGCGCGTCTCATCATCCTTGAAGTCCTCGGCAAGCGCTATCGCCTTTCTGCTCCATTCAATCGCCTCTTCGAACCGGTCGTTGAACATCATCAGCTGCGCCCGCACGCCAATGGCCGTCGCCAATTCGATGCAGGCGGGCTCGCCAGCCAGCACCTGCACAGCCTCAGCAGCACTCTTGGTTGCAAGCGCCCCTTCACCCCGCAGCCAATGCAATCTCGAAATGCGTCTGAGACAACGCGAAACCCCTTTCTTGTTGCCAAGGCTGCTCCAAAGATCGACGGCCTTGGACATCGCCGCCAGGACTTCGTCATCCGCCTTTTGAACCAGGCTCGCCTCGTACGCCCATTCCTCATTGAGCTTCGCCAGCGACTTCGCTTGAGGCTTCCCCTGCATGGCGGAGAGCCAATGCAAGATGGGATACTGCCTCCCGATGTGAACCAAGTTTGACGGCCTCGGCCGCAGCGCGCGGGGCAAGGGCAAGGACATGCGGTGAAAGCCCGGCTCCCGATGCATGGTGCACAAGGCATGTCAGGGGAAAGCTCTGCCGCGACGACAGCACTTCAAAGGCCTTGCGATGCAACTGCCGTTGGGCGCCTGCCGGAAGCCTCTCTTGCGTGGCAACACGCGCCATCTCGTGACGAAAACGGAATTTGCCTTCATTGTCTTCCGCAAGGAAGCCTCGTTCCACGCAGGCATGCATATCTGCATCGACACTACGGCCCGTCAGGGCCTCCGCAAACCACAACTCGGCGCCACTTGGCGAAATGCTGATGGCTTCCAGAAGCTCTCGCTCACCGGTTCCCAGCCGTTGCAGCCGTGCCCAAACAGCATCCCGCACCGATGCGGGCAAGTCGCCTGGCAAAGCGGCGCCATTTGCCAGCAACTCCGTGGCAAAGAACGGGTTGCCGCCCGTGATGGCGTGCAACGCACTCGCTTCTTGCCGGTCGAGTTGCGACAAGCTGGCAATTCCGTCGAGACTCAGGGGAGCAAGCGGGATGCGCATGACCGCTGAAGTCGGCAAGTCGCCAAGCACCTGCGTCAGCGGGTGGTCACGCCCCGTCTCTTCGGTCCTGTAGGTGAGAATGAGCACGCAGGGGACAAACGAAATTCGCCGCCCCAGATACTTGATGAGATCGAGAGTAGAGTTATCCGCCCAATGCGCATCTTCAAAGATCAGCACGCTGGCCGGCCTGGCATCTTGCAGGGCCCCCAACAGGGATGAGAATATCTTGTCCAGCGACGCCATGCTTTCGACGAGTTGCGCGGTTTTCGCGTCGAGTTTGGAGACCATGTCGCGCAGCGGACCGAGCGGCTGCGGGGTGAACAGCGCATCGGAACCACCCCAATGCACCGTGACGCCTGTGCTCTCGTCATGGAATTTTCGCAGCAGCATCGTCTTGCCGACGCCTGCTTCACCGCTCACCACGACAATCCGGCCGGCGCCAGTGCCTGCAAGGCGCGCCGCCTCGCGCAGTGAATTCAATTCAACTTCGCGTTCAAGAAACATTATCCAGCTCCGCAACTGGCTATATCTTGAGGTCCGTCGGACCCCCGGTTAAACCTTGAGTTGCCTATACCTTTCCTTGCTTGTCAATGCAGGGAACCATGCACACCGCAACCTCGGCCGCTGACAGCATCTTCAATCATCGCCGTGAAATCAGCGCGCGGATTCTGGCACGGCAAAACCCGCCGTGCATTTCTGCAGCGGCGGGTCTCGCCGTCGTTGATGATCCGGCTAAAACGCTACTCTACCGGGATCATCAGATGGGCGTAGGGTGTTCCGGCCCACATCACATAGGGCTTGCTGGTGTCTGGCTGCGCAGCAGTCGGGTAGCCCGCCATCATGTCCATCGCATTCATGACCATGACATGCGGCCCCGTCTTGACCCAGGCGTTATCGGCGCTTGGCGCCGTTGCATAGGGATCGGTATTGCTCGCATCGGTTCCGCCGGCAAGCATGTACATGAATCCGACCTTGCCCTTGGGTGGCTCCGTCTTGCCGATCCAGGCCATGGCCCATTCCATGGCATTGGCATCGCCGCACATCGGATCAGGCCCGGGTGTTGCCGGACTGTCCGGCATGCACCAGAAACCATTGGTTCCTTCGCGCAGCGTCTTCATCTTGCCGTCGGCGCCCATGGCATAAATCGCCGCGCCGCTGCCAATTGCGGCGGGGGCCGCCGATTCGGCGCTTTTGATCAAGTCTGCATCTCCTTCGGCACGCGCCAACTGCGCGGCGGGCAGAGCGACCGCCAACATGCCGAGAGTGAACGTGACAAGTTTCTTCATGGCACTTCTCCCTGATTATGCGTCAGTTGCAGCCTGACGTCAGCTGTCCCAAGCCTGTACGATTGTCTGTTTGACAATGCCGTTCGGACCCAGTTCGGCCATCGCCGAGGCGATCACGTGGGTTCCGTCCGGGTACTTGCAGCCCTCGACGAAAGCGAGATGCTTGCCGTCGATGATGCCGCTGTCGAGCGTATGCTTCATGTCGCGGCTGTAGACATCGTCAAGGAACGCGCCAATGTCTGCCGCGCCCTTGATGGTGCGCGGTTTGCTCGGTGGATTTTCCGTGTCAATAATCGTCAATACGGCATTGCTGGCGTAGAGCGCCTTCAAACTCTTGGCGTCCCGCGTCTCAACAGCTTTGCGGATGCCTGCAATGGTGGGGGCAGCGTTGCTCATGCGTATCTCCCTTGGAAAAGCCGAACCGCCAGCATGGCGGACGGCATGACGCCGTTGGCCAAGGTTCGTGATGCCCATGAGTACTGGGTTTCAAACCCGAGCTGCATTGGCTTACCTACTGATAAGTAACTTGTCAACTGGTAGGTAAAATTGCTAAGAGGAGATTAGCAGCGGGAGGTTGTAGTTTCGAATCTGCACGCATTACGTACCGGGGGAAGCTTTATGGATCATAAGACCGACACCCTTCACACCTCGCAACAGATTTTGGACATTGCCCAGCGTCTTGTGCAGACCCGTGGCTACAACGGTTTCAGCTACGCTGACATCGCAAATGCACTGAACCTCTCCAAGGCGAGCCTGCATTACCACTTTCCGTCGAAGGCAACTCTCGGAACCAAACTGATCGAGCGCTACGGAACCGAGTTCAAACTTGCGCTTGACGCAATTGATGCAGCTGGCGGCGGATCATTGGACCGCTTGCGCCGCTTCGTCGATATCTACATGCACGTGCTTGCTGGCGAGCGGGTTTGCCTGTGCGGCATGCTGACGGCTGAATTCATGACATTGCCACCCGCCATGCAGTCAGCGCTCAACCATTTCTTCGAACTGACGGAGCAGTGGGTGGCAACAGTACTTGAGGAAGGCCGCGCCGAAGGTGGCCTGCACTTCGCGGGGCCCGCTGGCGATGCCGCACAGTATTTCATCAGCTCGCTTGAGGGTTCGATGATCATGGCGCGTGCCCAGGGCGGCATGCCGCGTTTCAATTCCGCGACGCAGCACCTGCTGGCGGATTTCGGAAAGTAGGCTGACGAGGGTCCGGCATTGCGGCAGCATTCAGGAGGTATCGGATCTGGCGGCTTCCCAGGCCAGCCAGTGGCAATCCTTCAACACTTCCTCCACTTCATGTTGCGGCTCCTTGCGATTGCCGGGAGGACGGCCGAGGCGGAGAGGCTTTCGGAATTTCTCAGGCGGCAACATCGCGCCCCGCGCCCGCCAACGCGCCAACCGCTTCGCCTCGCGCGGCAGATTTTCAAGCGCCGCCTTGATCGCCGAGAGACGGCGGCAGAGGCGCGTGGCATCGGCGGTGTTGTCCGGCTGAGGTACTGGGTCGAAGGGAGAGCGGCCGAGGATCGTCACCAGCCTGCCGTCGGAGAAAGCGTGAATGCGTGGCTCAAGCCTCGGGCCTGATCTGCGATCAGTGGAATTAAAGGCGCGCCGGGTATCGCAGAGCTGGAACGGCACGCGCCCTGAACCTTTACGCACGAGCGCCTTGAGACCGGCAGGCACCGGGCGGCGAGCCGGCAACTTGCCCACAAGCCCGCGCGCCACAACGACGATCAATCTCCGCACGGCAGATTCCGCCGGAAACAAGACCCTCAGCACGGCGCGATAAACCGGAAACGGCAGCCGCATGACACTGCCGCCTTCGCCAAGCCCAAACTCATCTAAAGAAAACCGGGCACTACCCTTACCGTGTGGCCGCCAGGTTTCTGGAGTATCTTGAAGTCCGGGGGGACAAGTTCTCGCAATCACATCGGCGGCAGGCGAAAGAGATTTTTGCGTCTTGGCTCACACGACTCTCTGAACTACCGCCGAAATTTCGCTCTGCGGCACCTGTTGCGAGAGCGGCAGAACGCATCGCTCTGGCCCACGACTATTTTGACTGAAATGTACTACCCACCACAAAACCCGCCGTCCATTTCTGGAGCGGCGGGCTTTGAAATGTCAGTTGGGAGCGCTGCCGCCAGCTATCAGGCCGCCCGGCGCAATGCGACTTTTGAGACGAGATCTTCGAAGGCTGCCTTGGCTTCCGAAAGGCGCGCAAAGCGCTGGCCCCAGCGGAACAGCTTCGATTCTTTTTCCGTGGCAAGGCCGGGGCGGAGTTCTTCGATGGATATCGCGTCCGGCAGCAATTCCGCCGGGCCGAACACCTGGTATTCCACCGCGCTGTCGGGCGCGTCCTTGCCGAGGAACATGTTGAGGCTGAGCACCGTGTTCTTGACGCGGTAGGATACATAGCGATCGATCCTGCACAGGCCGGAGCGCTGCAAGCCGCCAAGCTTTGCCGTGCCGTTCGACTGCGTCAGCTTGTGCGGCAGGAATCGCGCAACGCCATCCGACTGAAGCTTTGCTGTTTCTGGCGAAAGATCATACTTGCGGGCGAGGCCGGCAGCGAATTCACCGATCTCTTCCGCCACACCCGATTGCATTTGACGCATCGGATCATTCACTGATCCTGCAGTGCGTGCCGACCTGACCTTGATGACCACGCCCCGCCGCGCAATGTCCTTCTCGCAGAGTTCAGTCACCGCTGCGTTGGCCTTGCGAACTGCGTTGTCACGCAATTGCAGCAGGTCTGCATCAGACAGTCCTGCGATCCGCGCGTCGTCCCAAGCAATAGCCATGCGATCAATCCTTTCAATGAGCCCAAAACACAAAACCCGCCGTCCATTGCTGGAGCGGCGGGCTTTGAAAGTTATCCGAATGAAGAATGCCTTTTTGGTCGATGCTCTTGTCCCAAAACCGCTTCGCACTTTTGGGGAGCATCTCTTCTGTCTTTTGCAGGCCTGGCAGCGACCTACTCTTCCGCGTCTTAAGACGAAGTACCATTGGCGCTGGAGCGTTTAACGGCCGAGTTCGAGATGGGATCGGGTTCAGACACTCCGCCATAGCCACCAGGCCGGCAAAAGACAGAAGGGCACATATTTTGAAGTCTTGTCGCGTTGCCCTCAGGGCATATGCCCGAAAAGTTGTTCGACTTTTCGGAAAAGCATATGACCCAGATAAATGGGCATCGATAAATGAGAACGATCAAGCCAATCGAACGATTAGTACCAATAAGCTACACGCATTGCTGCGCTTCCACACTTGGCCTATCAACGTGGTCGTCTTCCACGGTTCTCAAGGGAGAAATTGTTTCGAGGTGGGTTTCCCGCTTAGATGCATTCAGCGGTTATCCCGTCCGCACATAGCTACCCTGCACTGCGACTGGCGTCACAACAGGTCCACCGGAGGTGCGTTCATCCCGGTCCTCTCGTACTAAGGACAAATCCTCTCAATTCTCCTACAATCACGGCAGATAGGGACCAAACTGTCTCACGACGTTTTGAACCCAGCTCACGTACCACTTTAATCGGCGAACAGCCGAACCCTTGGGACCTTCTCCAGCCCCAGGATGTGATGAGCCGACATCGAGGTGCCAAACGATTCCGTCGATATGGACTCTTGGGAATCATCAGCCTGTTATCCCCGGCGTACCTTTTATCCGTTGAGCGATGGCCCTCCTCACGTGGGACCACCGGATCACTATGACCGTCTTTCGACTCTGCTCGACTTGTTTGTCTCGCAGTCAGGCAAGCTTATGCCATTGCACTCGAAAGCTGATTTCCGACCAGCTTGAGCTTACCATTGCGCGCCTCCGTTACTCTTTGGGAGGCGACCGCCCCAGTCAAACTACCCACCATACACTGTCCCGGACCCAGATAATGGGCCGCGGTTAGACATCCATGTCAACAAGGCTGGTATTTCACGTTTCGGCTCCATCTGAGCTAGCGCCCAAACTTCAAAGCCTTCCAGCTATGCTACACATGCCAGCACGAATGCCAGTGTAAAGCTATAGTAAAGGTGCACGGGGTCTTTCCGTCTGACCGCAATAACCCCGCATCTTCACGGGGAGTTCAATTTCACTGAGTCTATGCTGGAGACAGTGGGGAAGTCGTTACGCCATTCGTGCAGGTCGGAACTTACCCGACAAGGAATTTCGCTACCTTAGGACCGTTATAGTTACGGCCGCCGTTTACCGGGGCTTCGATTCAAAGCTTGCACCTCTCCTCTTAACCTTCCGGCACCGGGCAGGCGTCAGGCCCTATACGTCATCTTCCGATTTCGCAGAGCCCTGTGTTTTTGCTAAACAGTCGCTACCCCCTAGTATGTGCCCCCCGCCAATGGTTGCCCATCAACGGGGCCCTCTTATCCCGAAGTTACGAGGGTAATTTGCCGAGTTCCTTCAGCATAGTTCTCTCAAGCGCCTTGGTATACTCTACCTGACCACCTGTGTCGGTTTCGGGTACGGATTGATGTGGGAGCTATTTCCTGGAACCGCTTGGAAGCCCGGGAAATCCAATAATCCCGAACAACTTCTACGATTCGTCACTACCCACTAGCCCAGGAATATTAACCTGGTTGCCATCGGTTACGCCTTTCGGCCTCACCTTAGGATCCGGCTCACCCTCCTCAGATTAACTTTAAGGAGGAACCCTTGGTCTTTCGGCGACAGTGTCTCTCACACTGTTTGTCGTTACTCATGTCAGCATTCGCACTTCCGATACCTCCAGCAGCCCTCACGGGTCTACCTTCACAGGCTTACGGAACGTTCCGCTACCGCGCACATTGCTGTGCACCCTAAGCTTCGGTAAATGGCTTAATTCCCGATACATTTTCGGCGCAAAAACCCTTATTTAGACCAGTGAGCTGTTACGCTTTCTTTAAAGGATGGCTGCTTCTAAGCCAACCTCCTGGTTGTTTTGGGATCTTCACATCCTTCCTAACTTAGCCATTATTTGGGGACCTTAGCTGTAGGTCAGGGTTGTTTCCCTCTTCACGATGGACGTTAGCACCCACCGTGTGACTGCCGAGTATT
>CAWFCR010000010.1:97500-255208 GCA_963814455.1 uncultured Alphaproteobacteria bacterium
GGCCGCGTGGACTACGTCGACGAAAATGGCCGCAGCGCCTCCAAGGCCCTGCTGAAGACGCCGGTTTCCGGTTCAAAGCTCACCTCCGGCTTTGGCATGCGCCGCCATCCGCTGCTTGGATACACCAAGATGCATACCGGACTGGACTTCGGCGCACCGCCCGGAACGCCGATCCGCGCTGCCGCATCTGGCACGGTTGAAGTGGCCGGACGGCACGGAGCCTATGGCATTGCCGTCGAACTCCGTCACTCCAACAAGTTTGAAACGCTTTACGCCCACATGAGCAAGCTTGCCGCAGGCGTTCGCCCCGGCAGCCGCGTCAACCAGGGCCAGGTGATTGGCTATGTGGGCTCGACTGGCCGCTCCACCGGCCCGCACCTGCATTACGAAGTCCGCGTCGGTTCAAAGCCGGTCAATCCGCTGAAGGTCAAGAGCTCCGGCAATCGCCAGCTGGCTGGCAAGGATCTGCAGAAATACAGGCAGTACAAGCAACGTGTTCTGGCCATGATGCAGACAGCGCCATCCGCCCTGCAGGTTGCGCAGCGCCATCCGCCCTGCAGGTCGCGCAGAACGGGAACTAGGCAAGTAGCACAGCCGCGAATTTGCTCTGCCGCAGCGGCGCAAAGGCCCGCTCGGGACGCGGTTGGCGACAGCCATTTTTTCGCCAATGGCAACTGCCAAAGCGGGGCTCTTTACTGCTTGACTCTCGGCTTAATTTGCTTCTCTTGTCGGCTCCGCAAAGTCCGCCAATGGTTGATTTGACGGGCAACGACATCCAAAGTTGGAGATCTTCATGTACGGAAGCAATCCGAATTCGTATGGTTCACTTGAAAATGCCAGACGGATTCTCTCGCAGCGCGATGATGCGCGCGAAGATATTCTGGATTGTCTGGCAAAGGTTGAAAAGAAGCTCCAAGCCGGCTCTTCGCTCAACATACGCGAAGAAGTAACTGGGCCAATTGCCGACATGCTTTTTGTGCCTGGCGAATTGTTGAGCCGCAAAATTGCCAACGGGATGAAATTCACCTTCCGCTATTCCTCCAAGATTGCGCGTGATTTCATGATGGCGCGGCAAGAGCCGCTCGACCATGTCTGGGAGCCTCAAACGACCCGCTCGGTCGTGCAGCTTTCCCGTGGAGCCCAGAATGTCATCGTCGGCGGCGCCTATTTCGGTGACCATTCGCTGCTGATCGCAACAGCGCTCGCTAAGGGCGGCATATGCCACTGCTTCGAATTGTCCGACGACAATCTCGAGATGTTGCGCACCAATCTCAAGGACAACAATGTCGTCAACGTCAAGGTAAACCAACGCGCTCTTTGGTCTGTCGACGGTACCAAGATCAGTCTGGCTGGGGCCGATTCCCATGCCAGCCCGCAAGAGGCAGGAGCAAACTCTGACGACGAAGTTTATGTATCCCAGTCGATTGATGGCTACATCGCCGAAAACAAGCTCGGGCAGATTGATGTCATCATGCTGGATATCGAAGGCGGAGAGTATGAAGCGCTGCGCGGGGCCACGTCAGTTCTCGGCCGTGACGCAGAATCAGCGCCTGCGGTAATCTGCGAAATTCACGCTGCCTACGTCGACTGGTCTTCGGGGTTGGCCGCCACACCAATGTGCAAATTGTTGTTGGACAATGGATACGAGATATTCGCCATCCGGGACTATCAAGGCAACGATCCGTCAGCCGGAGAAGTGGTTGAACTGGTCGATATTGACTCGGCAGTTATTTCCGGTCCGAAACATGGTTTCAACCTGCTCGCAGTGAAATCGCGCCGCCGCCTTGACCCGGCAGTTTTTAGCTTGGTCAACAACGTCAGCCCGAAACTGCTGCATCATCGTGACCAGAATATCCACGGTCCTTTGAGCGCTCGCGCGTAGTTGCGGCTTGCCAGGAACAAGCGACCAAGTTGCTCAATTTGAGCAGCAACGCGTGCACACCTGACGTGTTTGACTTGGTGCTCGTCATGCATATCTGTTAAATAAGAACTTTAGGCACTACTTTTGTGATTGGATTTAAGGAAATGGTCTTCGATCCATACGGAAACCCGGCGCTGGGCGGCATGCCTGGCACCTACTCCCGTGACGCAGAAAATGTCGCAACCATCCAGCAGCTTAGACTTCTTGATAGCGAGCGGGTTGCCACCATCCAGCAGCTTCTGGAGCAGGATGCAGACAGGGTTTTTACCATCCAGCGGCTGCAGGAGCAGGATGCAAACAGGGCGGCCACGATCCAGCGGCTGCAGGAACAGGATGCTGACAAGTCTGCCACCATTCAGCGGCTGCTGGAGCAGGACGCTGACAGGGTCATCACGATCCAGCGACTGCAGGAACAGGACACTGACAGGGTTGCCACCATCCAGCGGCTGCAAGAGCAGGATGCTGACAGGGTTGCCACCATCCAGCGGTTGCAGGAGCAGGATATCGGAAGGGTCGCAACCATCCAGCAACTTCAGGAGCAGGATGTTGGTCGAGTGTCCACAATTGATTTGTTGATGGAGCAGGATGCTTCGGGCGCGGCCACTGTCCAAAGGTTGACAGAACTTGACTCCACACGCGTCAGTACCATCAATCGCGCAAGCGATGACATCGCGCGGCTGCTCGCCTCGCTCAAGGAGATGTCCAAGCGGTTCTATGAAACCGATGGAATGATAGCCTCGGACCGCAACATGGAGTTCATGGATGAGCCGGTTTTTGCTGAAGCCTGGCGGAAATCGCGTGAGGCCAGCGTTCCAGGATGGCCTGCTGGCGTGCCCGATGTTCGCTGGCGCGCAGCGATAGCTCTTTGGGCTGCGCGCGCCTGTCTAAGCCTCAAAGGCGATTTTGTTGAATGCGGGGTGCACACGGGTCTATTGTCTCTCGTCATCCTCAACGCTCTCGATTTCGGGAAGAAACCGCGGCCTTTCTACCTTTTCGACACTTTTGACGGAATTCCGCTCGAAGGGCTTGAAGGGGAAGAGCTCGTTCACGCGAAAGCCAGCAATGCGGACATCTATACCGATGTGTGGGGTTTGGCGCAGAAAAATTTCGCTCCATACAAGAATGCCCGTCTGGTTCGCGGCAAACTTCCTGGCACCCTGGATCAGGTGAAGCTGGGGCCTATCGCCTACCTCTCGATGGACTTGAACGTCGCTGCCACGGAAGAGGCCGTCATGGAATGCCTGTGGGACTTGCTTGTTCCCGGCGCCATAGTTGTCGTCGACGACTACGGCTGGATCGCCTGCAAGGCGCAGTACGAAATGTGGAACGCGTTTGCCAATGAACGCGGTCACTACATAGCACCCTTGCCGACCGGCCAGGGTCTGTTGATCAAGCGCTGATACAGCTCGCACCATGATGATGCCGCGTGTGACGGTTGGGCTGCCGGTGCACAACGGCGCAAAAACCCTCGCAGAGGCTCTTGACAGCCTGCTGGCCCAGGACTTCAGGCATTTTGCCGTCTTTATCTCGGACAACGGCTCCACCGATGCGACGTCGGAAATCTGCAGGCAATATGCTAGCACCCATTCCAGCATCACCTATCATTCGCATCCGCATGCCTTGCCCGTCATGGAGAACTATCGGTTTGCCCTCAACGAGGCAAAGTCCGAATACTTCATGTGGCTTGCAGCCGACGATGTCATCGCGCCGCAATTCATCTCGCGCAATTGCGCCTTTCTGAACGCCAATCCGGATTACGTATCGAGCCAGAGCAAGGTGCTCTTCCACAATGATTTTGTTCCGGCAAGATTGGCGCGCGGAACTTTTGGGTTGCACGGGACTCAGCCGCAAAACCTCGCTGCGTTCCTGCACAAGCCACAAGACAACAGCCGATTTTACGGCCTGTTCCGCACCAAGGCGCTGCAGGACTCTTATCCGCTGGCGGATTTTCTCGGCCTTGACTGGGCCATCATGGCGCAGACGCTGCAGCATGGAAAACAGAATGAGATCGACGATGTTCTGATGCTGCGGGATGCAACTGCGCCTGAAAAGTATCAAGCTGGGTTTGACGCCCGCAACCCATCTCGGCTGGAACGCAACATCCCGATCCTCCGCTTGTCGCGTTTTCTCCTGCAGAAATTGCCGGCTGTGAGACGCCCGGCAGTGTTGTGGCAGCTGCTCAGGCTGAATTGGCAGATGACGCGGGACTACGTCGGCTATCGCACCTACATGCAGGCCAAGGCCCGAAGCGACAGCAGCAAGCGCAGATTTAGCCCCCGCACCATGGTGGACAAGATTGCCATGAAGCTCACCGATCCGAATCCGGGGCCGAGCTTTGAGGATCAGGTGGCCGCCTTTCGCACTTGGTTGCGGCGGTTCAGGCAGCCCGGCACGCTTTTGCCTGAAGTAATACGAACACGCGAGGAAGGCTGGGCTCCCCTTCCCTGCCGTGAAGTCCAACGAGTTGATCTGAGCATAATCCTGATCGTGAAGGACAGGTTGCAGGATACTTTGCGCCTGTTCAACACTATTGACGAAGCAGCGGCGCCATTAAGTTATGAGGTAATCGTGATTGACCGCGGCTCGCTGGATTGCACGCCGCAGCTCTTCAGCGGCAGAAAAGACATGGTTTTCCGATGCCTGGATGTTTCTGCCACGCTGCAAGACGTGATGCTTGCAGCGCTTCGGCATTCAACTTCTCAGACACTGGCATTTGTTGCGCCCGGCACACGATTGCATCATGGCTCGCTGCAACGCCTTTGCAGCGCACTTCCGGATGTAGCGATGGCAACGGCAAGCTGTGGCTGCGCCCAGTGCCATTCGCAAACTGGCAGACCGAATGAATGGCATGGATCATTTGCCTTGGGCAAGGCGGCATTGCAGAGTTGCCTAGCCACGCAAATGGACGCACACTTGCCTGACTTGGCAGTTGAAGGTGCACTGGCAGAACGCATTGAAGCTACCGGCGGCAGAGTGGGCAAAGTCAAAGAGGCCTTGGTCTCTCGTTGATCGTTCAGGCCTCTTGGCCGCGCTTGTAGTTCTCGTAGACCGACTTGAGCTTGTTTTTAAAGGCGCGATGCTTCAGACGAAGCAAGGGCGTGCTGACGAGGCTCTGGCGTAGCAAGCCGATGCGGTTGTCAAGTAACCGGTCAAGCGCATCCACCGCGCCGCTGACATCGTCGTTGGCATCCGGAATGATCGCCTTGATGCAGGTCTTCTGATACAGCCACCATGGCTCGTGCAGCGCATAGGTCGAAGGTGGAGGATCGGCAGGAGCTTTCGTCAATTCGTGGTGGACGCTCATCACGCGCTCAAAAATCCTCTCGTCAAACGGATAGAGCTTTGTGGCATCCATGAAGCCCCTGATCTGCCATGGATTGGCGGCGACTTCCGCAACTATGCTTTCGATCCAGGCTTCTTCGTCGATGACAGCATCTCCAAGCAGGCCAATGTCGCGGCCGATGTTGAGCGCAACAAAATCATGGTAGTGCATGGTTCGCATCGGCTTCTGCCAAGGCACATGCGACAAGGGATCCTCGAGGATTTCCGCTGCCCACCTCTCACCAGGAGAGGCGCTGTCGTTGTTGCTGCCCGGCTGCTTGGACCAGGATGAACCTGAGGAGTGTCCTGACAATCCGTAGATTGCAATGGGATGGCGCACATCTATGTAGTCGCCGGAAAGGCGGGGGTCCTTGACGAACGCCATCACGTTATGGGCAAAAACATCCGGTAGATGGTAGCTGAAGAAAGTGCCGCCTGACCGATCCTTGACTGCATCATACATGTGCCTCGAAATCATGCCATGATAGACGAGAAGATTGTCCCACGAATTGGCTTTGGCAAGCGCGATGTTCGCAGCGCAACTCTCGCGCCGCAGCTTTCGCCAGCCGCCATAAACACCGTTATAGTTGAACGAAAACAGCCCGATGTTTTGCTCCGAAAGACTAGGCCAGATGTAGGCAAGCGCCTCCCAGCGAATGGCGTCGGGGCGGTGCAACTCAGCCATCTCACAAAGCCACTGCGGCGCACCACGGCAATAGGCGTCATCATCGCCAATGATGGAGAGATATTCGCCGGTGGCATGCGAAAGGCCGACTTCAAAGTTGTGGCGCTGGCTCAGCCGCTTTGCCGAACGGAAATAGATGATCCGGTCATCCAGCCGGGCGGCTGCCTCGACTACGGCCCTGGTTTCCGGGCTGCTGGCGTTGTCCTGGACGACAATTTCGAGGTCTCCGCACGTATCCTTACGGAAGCTCTCGAGGCAAATTTTGAGCGTGTCCGGCCTGTCACGCGTCGGGATGATGATTGACAGCATGGGCCGCCTGTCGACGAAGTGCGGGCTTACGATCAAGGGAACGTCTGGCGTCTCCACTGGCTCCGGCTCTGGAATGACAACAGGGGCTTCATCCGCTTTGCCATGCGCCAGCGCTTCCAGTTCACTCGCCGGACTCGCCATCAACTTGGCGACGTGTTCTTTCTGGTTCGAATGATTCTGGAAAAGCAAGGCAAGCTGGTTCAGCAGGCGCGCCCGTGCTGCTTCCCGTTCCTTGCGTTTAATTTGTCCGGCTGGCCTTCGATGCGCAAGATCGCCAAGGAGACCTTTGCTTGCTTCAACCGCACCGGCGACATCGTCGTTGAGCTGCGGCCAGACAAGCCTGAGCGGCAGTTGGTGCCAGCTGTGCCAGTACTCGTTCAAACTCTGCAGGCGCGAAGGGGCCGCTGGCGGCGTAACCAGAATGGCGCTGTGCTCGTCCAAAACCTTGGCAAACAGTTTCTTGTCGAAATCGAACACCGGCTTGCTGGCCTTATACCCTGCCACCTGAAACGGAAACGTGCGCACCTCGTGCAGCACCACTTCAATCCAGGCATCGAAATCAACCCTGCCCGGCTTGATCAGCCCCAGTTTCACGGCATGCGAAAGAGCGGCGATATTGTGATATTGCAGGCTGCGGATGTGGGGCTGCAACGGCGTCTTGACGACATCATCCGAGTCAGCTTCGCGCTTCCATTTGGCGACTGGCGAGTTGCGGCCACGCTTTTCGGCATCAGCCCAGAACCATGACTGGCCGGAAGAATGCCCGGACAGGCCATAGACAGTCAGCGGATGCTCAAGAACCGCATAGCGGCCCTTGATGCCGCGGCCTTTGATGAAGGGCATGATTGTGTGCACATAGGCATCCGGCACTTGATACTGGAAGAAAATGCCGCCAGTGCGCGCCTTCATCGTTTCATAGATGCGGCGTGAAATGGCGCCATGGTAAATCAGCAGCGATTCTTCCGCTCCAACTATGTCTGCCTTAGCGATTTTGTCGGCCAGGTCGCTTGTGTTCTTCCATTTCCAGCCGCCGAAATAGCGGTTGATCTTCAGCCAGAAGAATCCCTGGTTCTGGACGGTCAGGTTCGGCCAGTAGTAGGGAAGGATAGACCAGCGCAGGCCATCCGGCTTGTGCTGCTTCAGAAAGTCAACGATCCATTGGATTGCGCCATCGCAGAAGGCGTCATCATCGCCGATGATGGTGATGTACTCGCCGCGCGTGGCCGCAACGCCGGCCTCGAAATTGGCGCGCATGCTGAGCCGTTTTTTCGAGCGCCGGTAGACTATCCTTGGATCGGAATAGCTTTCAACGATCGCCTTCGTCTCTGGCCCGCTTGCATTGTCCTGGATGATGAATTCGACGTCATCGCACTTCTGGGCGCAGAGAGCTTTCAGGGCAATATGCAGCGTATCCGGCCTGTCACGCGTCGGCATCACGATCGAATAGAACGGCTTTTTCACGAAACGCCCCCTTACACGGCTAAGCCGGTCCTCTCATTCCCAAAACGCGCAGAGGATTACCACCAACACGTATGTTGCTGTCAACTGTCCCGCGCACGAACGACCCCGCGCCGACGATGGCTCCGCGCTTGATGACCGAACCATCGAGGATCACGCTGTTGGCGCCGATCCATACGTCATCTTCAATAATGATGCCGCCACGAGAAGGGCTGAACCCTTGGTCGCGGATAAAGCGGCTGGTGTCACTTGTTTCATGGTTTGTAGCCGCCAGCGTGCAGTTGGCTGCGATCAACACGCCTTCGCCAAGCTGGATGCCGTTGCCCGAATAGATGACAACGCCGGCATTGATGTAACTGCGCGGGCCAATCACCACATCACCTGAGCCGCCTGCAAACTTGATCTTGACGAAGCTCTCGATCACCACGCCTTCGCCAATCACAAGCCGGCTGCCGCGCACACTGTCTTCCAGGTCGGCAAACCGGGAAATGCGGGCCGATGGGTCAATCTCGTGGGGCAAGGGAAACCGTCCAAGTTTCTGAGGGGCAAGCAGGCTGTGTCAGCGTCCCTCTAGCAGATGAGGACAGGGCTTGTGAACCACTACCGCGGGCATTTTTCCGGAAAGCGCAACTTGCCCCCGGAAGCGCCCTGATGAACGCCAGATGAACGCGGAATTCATGCTGGCTTCACGCAGTGCCTGCCAAGGTCATCGCAAGGGGGCATTACGGTTCATATGAACCAAATGCATCAGGAGACGAAAATGGCACTTTATGGTGGAAATGCAAACGACAACCTGGACTCCGGCTTGGTCCAGCAGGCAGTTTATGGCGGCGACGGCGATGACATCACCTGGGCCAGCGGCGCGAATACATTCATTTACGGCTATGGCGGCGAAGGCAACGACTGGCTGTGGACGCAAAGCAACGACGCCGGCGCCGGCAGCTATATGTACGGCGGCAACGGAAATGATGTCATCGAGACAGGCGATACCGTCGATTACGCCGAGGGCGGCGACGGAACAGACGCCATATATGGCGGCGGCGGCGACGACTTGATCTATGGCGGCGGCGGCAACGACACGAATGTCGCCGTCAACACCTTCTGGGTCAACCGGACGGGCGGCCTCTACGGCGAAGCCGGCAACGACTATCTCGACGGCGGCGACGGCAACGACTATCTCGACGGCGGCGCCGACAATGACTTCCTGACCGGCGGCCGCGGCAACGACACCATGTATGGCGGCACCGGCAATGACACGATCTACGCCAACTCCGGCGTTGACACCGTCTTCGGTGGTGCAGGCACCGACAACATCTATGGCGGCCGCTACATCCTCACCACCGAGAGCATGACGGCGGAAGGCAATGCCGGCAACGACTACATCTTCGCCGGCGATAATATCGACGTTCTCTACGGCGACAATGCAGCCAACACCCAGACCGGCGATGATTTCATCTGGGCCGGCGGCGGCAATGACTACCTGATCGGCGGCCAGGGCACCGACACGCTGCTCGGCAACCAGGGCACCGACTTCTTTTATGGCGGCGCCGGGACGGACTATTTCACCCTGCTCTATGACGTCAACGCCGGCGACGCCGACTACCTGCTCGACTTCCAGGCCGGCGTTGACTACGTGCTGATGCCTTATATTGCCTCAGGCAACGTCACCTTCGGCGTATCCGGCGGCTATGCCTACGGCTATGTACCGCTGGCGGGTGGCACCAGCTACCTGTTCCTGGCGGCGGGCGCGACCGCGGCGCAGCTGCAGGCGGCGACCTTGTTCGTCTGATAACCGTCAGTACACGCATCAATACGGCGGCTCCCGGAAACGGGGGCCGTTTTTGCGTTTACCGTGCGAGTTGGCCTTGCCTTGATTCTGCCACAAACTCATGCAACCCTTGCACTGTGCCAGAGGCTCGAGGGGGGCCTGTCTGGCGATGAACCAAGGAATGAGCAGCGCCCACGGCAGGCAGCAGTTCTTGGCGAAAGTCGACCGGGCGGTTGCGGGGGCACGCGCGGAACCTGACCTGAGCAACTGACCCCGCTCCCTGACGAAGTTCATTCCTGACAACTGCATGTCATGCGGGCTGCCTACGCACCCGTATGCAGCCTGTTGAGCTTCAACCTTCTCAGGGAGAGAACCCATGTCACAACTCGGAACCGACGGCAACGACAACATCAATGCCAACCAAGCCAACGTTTATGCCCTTGACGGCAACGATATCATTTTCACGACGCAGGTCGCGCCCAACCTTTATGGCGGCGAGGGCAATGACTTGCTCCGCAACCAGGGAACCGGCCTGGGTGATATCTATGGCGGCGGCGGCGCCGACAGCATGCATGGCGGCACCGCCACCGACGAACTCTATGGCGGCAACGAGAATGACCTGCTGGTTGGCGGCGAGTATGATTATGCCGCCGCCGTAGCCTCGGGAGCCATCACGCCGTTCGCTGGCGAGCTATCTGGCGCTGACGAGATGGAAGGCGGCGATGGCGTTGATGGCCTTTATGGCTTCGAAGGCAACGACTTCCTGTTCGGCGGGCGCGGCAGCGATGACAATGTGGCGATCTCCGTGGCGCACCCCTTCACCGTCAACACGCTGATGTCGGTCACCGGCGGCCTCTATGGCGGCGCCGGCGATGACTTCCTCGATGGCGGCGACGGCAATGACCACCTCGAGGGCGGCGCCGACATCGACACGCTGTATGGCGGCACCGGCAATGACGAGTTGTTCGGCGGCACCGAAAACGATACGCTGTTCGGCGGGGCGGCAACGACACGATGGATGGCGGCAACGGCAATGACACCATCTACGCCGAGTCCGGCAGCGACACTGTCTTCGGCGGCGCCGGCACCGACAATATCTACGGCGGCCGTTATATCCTCACCACTGAAGTGATGGTGGCGGAAGGCAACGGCGGCAACGACTTCATCTTCGCCGGCGACAACATCGACGTTCTCTACGGCGACAACGCAGCCAACACCCAGACCGGCGATGACTTCATCTGGGCCGGCGGCGGCAACGACTATCTGATCGGCGGCCAGGGCACCGACACGCTGCTCGGCAACCAGGGCACCGACTTCTTCTATGGCGGAGCGGGTCTCGATTACTTCACCCTGCTCTATGACGTCGTCGCGGGCGATGCCGACTACCTGCTAGACTTCACCGCGGGCGT
Organism: uncultured Alphaproteobacteria bacterium; assembly: GCA_963814455.1. Classification (GTDB taxonomy): domain Bacteria; phylum Pseudomonadota; class Alphaproteobacteria; order Rhizobiales; family Aestuariivirgaceae; genus Aestuariivirga. The sequence continues at coordinate 108,372 of CAWFCR010000010.1, forward strand.
CGACTTCGTGCTGTTGCCCTTCATCGCCTCGGGCAACGTCAGCTTCGGCGTCTCGGGCAGGCTATGCTTATGGCTTCGTCCCGACTTCCGCCAGCACCAGCTACCTGTTCCTCGCACCAGGCGTGACCGCAGCCCAGCTGCAGGCGGCAACGCTGTTCGTCTGACAATCGTCAGTCCACGCATCAAATGGCGGCTCCCTTTTGGGGGCCGTTTTTTGTGTTTTACCATTTAGGCTTGCTCTGCCTTGACTCCGCCTCAAGCGCATGCAACCTTTGCGTTATGCCAGAGACCCGAGGGGGGTCGGACTGGCTGTAACTCGGAATGTTGGTTGTCACTCACGGCGAGTGGTTAATTCAGTTCTTGGGAGCATGCCAGGCGATGCGGGGGCGCGCCGGGTTGTGATACCGGTTTGATTACCCCCTGCCATCTGCAACTGCATTCCTGATGAAACCGATTTAGTGCGGCGCGAATTTTGCACGCATGAACGGAACTGATCGATAAGGCGGACAAAACGTCCGAAGTTGAAACCTCAGGAGAACACCATGACGGTCTTTGTAGGCTTGAACACCAATGACAACATCACCACGACCGACGATGTCTTTTACGGCTTGGACGGCGATGATTACATGCGCTCGAACTTCGTCGGCCTTAACTATATGGAAGGCGGCCGCGGCAATGACCTGTTGTCGCTGGGCGACGGCGGCATCGCCGGTCAATTCGGCCGGGTGGATGGCGGCTTGGGCGGCGATTATATTGTCGGCGGCCAAGGGGGAGACAATCTCTACGGCGGAGATGACAATGACATCATCATCGGCGGCCGCTGAATAATTTTAGGTCGCAGGCGGCATCGAGTTATCGAGATGCTGCACGGCGAGCGGCGGCGACTTTATTGACGGTGGACGTGGCGCAGATGCGCTCTACGGGCTGGATGGCACCGACTTTATCTATGGCGGCGATGGCAGCGATAGTGGCACCATCACCTTCACGACGACCGGGGCCGGCGTCACACCCTCGGTCAAGGGCGGCCTGTTCGGCGGCGCCGGTGACGACTTTCTCTCCGGCGACGATGGCAATGACTATCTCGATGGCGGCGATGACGTTGACGTTCTGTTGGGCGGCCGCGACAACGACACCATGTATGGCGGCGCAGGCGCTGACACGCTGTTCGGCGGCCTGGGCAACGACACCATGTATGGCGGCGCCGGCGCCGACAATATCTATGCCGAAGCCGGCGTTGATACGGTTTATGGCGGGGCGGACGGCGATCACATCTATGGCGGCCGCTATGTGCTCACGACCGAACGCATGACAGCGGAAGGCAACGGCGGCAATGACTTCATCTTCGCCGGCGACAACATCGACGTTCTCTATGGCGACAATGCCGCAGGCACCGAGACCGGCGACGACTTCATCTGGGCTGGCGGCGGCGGCGACTATCTCGTTGGCGGCAACGGCACCGATACGCTGGCTGGCAGAGCCGGAGTTGATTACTATTATGGCGGTGCAGGAACCGACTGGTTCTACCTGCACACCGATATCGCCTCCGGAGAATCCGACTACCTGCTCGACTTCCAGGCGGGCGTCGACTTTGTGCTGCTGCCGTTCATCGCCTCAGGCAACGTCACCTTCGGCGTCTCCGGCGCTTATGCCTATGGCTACATCCCGCTGGCAGGCGGAACCAACTACATATTCCTCGCAGCAGGCGCAACCGCGGCGCAGCTGCAGGCGGCGACGCTGTTCACCTGATAATCGTCAGTCCACGCATCAAAATGGCGGCTCCCATTCGGGGGCCGTCTTTCCGTCAGCGCTGCATCAAGCAGCGGGCCTTACCCTGACAAACTCCCGTCACACACCGCCATTCATGTCGAACCAGAATCCCCGCTGGCCCCAGGCCGCCTCGCCTTTTTCTTGCCGTTACTGTCCAGAGTTGTCTCTCGACAGCATATGCCATGCTATACTTTGATGCTGTCCGCCTCGTGCGCCCCTGTGCTTGATGAACCAAGCATCTAACGGAGGAACAGCCATGCCAAGTTTTAACGGAAATGACACAAGCAATACCGTCTACGGAGGCGGATACTCGAACTACTACGGCGGAGACGGCAAAATTCGCCGGGCGCCGATGCATTTGCTTCGCAAGACCTGTACGGCGGCGATGGCAACGACCTTCTGTTTGCATATGTGGCAGGCATTGTGGCGACAGGCGCTGGCACCAATGCGGACCCTTTTGTTTTGTTTCCAGCGCGAACTTCGACATGTTCAACAGGATGTTTGGCGGTGAAGGCACCGACGCGATGTATGGGTTTGGCGGAACCGATTACATCTATGGCGGCGCTGGAAGCGATGGCGGATGGTTCTTAAGCGCAGCGTTCAGCTTCGGCACCTCAATTGCCTACTATGCGGGGGGGCTCTATGGCGGCGCCGGCGATGACATCCTTGATGGCGGCGAAGGAGATGACTACCTCGACGGCGGCGCCGACAATGATATTCTGTATGGTGGCATCCATAAAGACAGCTTGTTTGGCGGCGCGGGACAGGATGTGCTGGCAGGCGGCCGGACGACGATACTATGCATGGCGGCGACGGCGCCGACACCATTTATGCAGACGAGGGTGATGACACCGCTTTCGGCGGCTCCGGCAACGACAATATCTACGGCGGCCGGAATGTCTTTTCCACCGACCGTCTTGTTGCCGAAGGCAATGCCGGCAATGACTTCATCTTCGCCGGCGACAACATGATGCGCTCTTCGGCGACGATGGCGCGGGCCTAAATCTGGCGATGACTTCATCTGGGCAGGCGGCGGCCGCGACTACTGTCGGCGGCCTGGGCACGGAGACGCTCATCGGCAACGGCGGGAGTGACTTCTTTCAGGGAGGAGCGGGACAGACTGGTTCGACCTTGTCTATGATGTGAACGCCGGAGATGCGGACTATCTGCTCGATTTGACAGTCGGGATCGATTACGTGCTGTTGCCATGGTGGAACCCGAATGATGTAATCTTCGGCGTCTCAAGTGGCTATGCCTATGGCTACATCGCCGGCGCAGGCGCCCTCCTACCTGTTTCTTGCGGCGGGCCTTACGGCAGCACAATTACAGGCGGCAACCCTGTTCGTCTGATACTCGTCAGTACGCATCAATCGGGCGACCTCAAGAATTGGGTGCCGCTTCAATTTCAGTCGCGTCGCACACGGCTGAAGCCATGAGCTGATACGGAATTTGAATTGCAGGTTGTGCAATCGTGAATTAAGCTGAAAAGTGCTCAGAAGCAGGGAGAGCAGACCACAAGGAGGTCATTATGCCTGTCTTTAGCGAGAGCAACGAAAACGGCTGGGCTGATTTCTACAAACCGGTGTTTCTGCCGGCCTATGCCAATGGCGGTCCTGAACGCAGCATGCAGTATGGCGTTCTAGGCTATTTTTACGCCCGGCACTTCCTCAGTGGCGGCTTCTTTGTAGGAGAAACTGCAACTTACCTGAGCAGTGCGGACCTGATTTCGTGCAACCCGCTTCCGACCAATACGCCATGAGCGGCGGGACGGTGACCGACATTGTCTACAGCCTGGATTTCAAGCAGCCGCTTTGAAGCGTCAGGCTTCGGCTTGACCATTACCGGCGCCAGTGACAATGCCGCAACCATCCAGTCCTTTATCGACACCGCCAATGCAGACGGACTCTGGCGCTTCTTGGTTGCTGGTGACGACACCTTCTACATCACCGATCAACCCCTGCTGCGTTGAGCTTTGGAACCGGCCAAGTATTTCTGCCCATGCTGGGGACTGGCAATGATTTTATCTATTCGGTCACCTCCCGTCGCCGGATCCCTGATTGGAGGCTTGGGTTCCAACCAGATATTCTCAGGCAGCGGCAACGACCTGATCTGGGCTCTCGCGAAAGGACGCTGCAGCCCTAGACACCGCAGCCTGGAGCCCCGCTGATGGCGGCGCCGGCAATGATATGTCGCTGCTGGCAATGGCAGCAATACGGTGCTTACCGGCGGCAGCGGCAATGACTACCTTTATGACGGCGCAGGAACCGATATCCTCGATGGCGGCGCTGGCTCGGACTACATGTCGGCGACGCAGGGCACCAATGTCTTCCGCTTCGGAACAGACAGCAATGTTCTGGGGGACAGCGACGTGATTGTTGATTTCATGGCAAGCGCCAGCAATTACATCCAGATTGCAGCTGCCTTGCGGGCCAGCACCGTTATCGGCAACTATGCAGGCGGGGCCTATGTTTATATCTCCGGCGGAGCGGTCATCTACGTCGTCGGAGCAACTGCCGCAGATGTCAACACGCACCTCTTTTTTGCCTAATTCGTGCTGACGGCCCATTCTGGCACAGAAACGCTGGCCCGCTGTTCGCCACGGCCGCGTGGAAGTCATTATTCGACATGCATATACCGCTCCAGAACGGGGACAAGTTAGTAATTGGCACGCCCGGGTTTTTTGTTTAAATGCCTCGCGCAAACAGCTTGCCGGCCCTGCGCATGCCGGTGCTGGCCATCGAACCGCGCCTTTAAGTCCCGGGGGGGAGTCCGCCAAGTGGAAATAAATTTCAGGCAGCTTTTACACATGCTGACCTTCATGTGGACCAATGCGCCTGCGCCCCGCAAATATCTGCTCTTGCCTCTCGCCCTGGCAGCCGTGTTTCCCGCGACTGGGTAATGGTTATCGTCAACAAGGCTGCTGCCGCGCCACTCGACCAGGCGCTTGGCTATTGGCTGCCGATGTTTGCCCTTCGTGGCAGTGCTGGCATCGGCATACATCTATCATGTGGTTGCTGCCGCGATCACTTACGACATGACCAACAAGGTCAGGCTCGGCCTTATCGGCAGCCTCACCAAAGTGCCGCCAAGCTTCATCGACCGCCACCAGCACGGCGCCCTCTATCACATACTCACGACGGACGTCAGCATTGTCGCCACCTTCACTACCACGTTCCTGAACCTGCTGCCGTCTTTCGTCTTTCTCTGCATTGCGGTGCCGCAGCTGTTCTACTACTCGGTCATCGCCGCTTCTTCGCGCTGCTGGTCATGATTGGCGGCACGCTGACCTATTACCTTCAGATCAAGGTCATTTCCAAGCTGAACACCGATGCCCGCCAACTGGACGTCGATTACTTCGAACATGTTTCCGAAATGCTGTTTGGCATCCGGGAATTGCGGCTAAATGCTGGCCGCAGGCAATCTTTCCTCGGCGCTGTCGATGTCGTTCTTTTCCGCCTCCGCAAGGTTCTGGTGTCGATCAAGATAATCGATGAAACCGGCGAAGCCGCAACGAACGGGCTGAAATTCGTGCTCTTCGGCGGCATCGTGTTTCTGGTGCCTTACCTTGTGAAGACGGAAATGACCGTTACTTACTCGCTCATTACTTTTGTGCTTTTCTCACTAATTCCATTCGAGCAGATCATATCGAGCTACCTGTCCGTAGTCGGCACGCTGGTCTCCTACATTCGCATCAGGGATTTGAACAACAAGCTCGATCCTTACAAGCAGATTAGCGAGGTCATCCCCTCGCATGTGCCTGGCTTCTCAACAATTGCGCTTCGGAAAGCGAGAACGAGCTACAATTCCCGCGAAAAGAGCAACTTCCTGCTCGGCCCGATGGACATTAACATCCGGCAGAACGAGATTGTCTTCCTGATTGGCCACAATGGCTCTGGCAAGACAACATTCATGAACGTGCTGGCCGGACTGCTGGAGCTGACGGAAGGCAAGCTCATGGTCGATGGCCGCGAGGTAACACCCGACGATATGGCTGCCTACCGCGCCCGCATCTCCGCCGTATTACCCAGTTTCACATCTCCCGCGCCCTTTATGGGCTTGAAAACGTTGCCCCTGAGGCTGCTGACGAGGCGCTGGCCTGCGTCGGACTAACCGACGCTACGGCCTTCGAAAATGGCAAGATCACGCGCATTGATCTTTCCGCCGGGCAAAGGCGCAGGTTGGCGTTGGCCATGGTGCTAATGGAGGACCGTGAGATCCTGATCCTTGACGAATTCGTCGCTGACCAGGATCCCGGCCAGCGTGAAAATTTCTTCCGCAGCATCCTCCCTTGGTTGAAGTCACGCGGCAAGACTGTGATCATCTCGACTTCACGATCTCGCCTGGCTCGATTGCGCTGACAGGGTTTACAAGTTCGACCAGGGCAAAATGACCGATATCACGCCGCAGTTGTCGCCTGCCAAGCCTGTACAGCTTGCTAAGGCCTGAACCATCCCAATGACAGAATGCAGTTAGTCTTAATGCCTTGACTGCAGCCCGCAAAAGCTGCAGAAGACGCCGGAGTGTCTGAGCTGCGGCTTGGGTGCGTGAAAAATGTATGTGGGTGAGCATTCAGTGGGGTCAACGTGAAAGCTGTAATTCTGGCTGGCGGCCTCGGTACGCGTATATCTGAAAAATCCGGACTGAAGCCCAAGCCAATGATCGAAATCGGCGGCAAGCCAATCCTCTGGCACATCATGAAGATGTACCCGGGCATGGCATCAACGACTTCATTATCTGCCTTGGCTACAAAGGCTACGTCATCAAGGAGTACTTCGCCAATCTGGTGCTCCACACCTCGAATGTGCGGATCGACACGCGTACCGGAAAGGTCGACATCTTTGATCGGACTGCCGAACCCTGGTGCATCGACCCATCGATACCGGAGAATTGACCATGACAGGCGGCCGCCTGAAGCGCATCGGCGCGCTTCTCGATCCTGACGAGCCATTCTGCATGACTTACGGAGATGGCGTATCCGATGTCGATATCGGCAAGCTGGTGGCATTTCACAAATCACATGGCAAACTTGCCACGGTCACCGCCGTTATTCCTCCAGGCCGCTATGGCGCCTTGAGCATCAGTGGTGATGATGTCACCGAATTCGTTGAAAAACCGCCTGGGGACAACGCGCTGGTGAACGGTGGGTTTTTTGTCCTTGACCCAAAAGTGCTTGATCGCGTTCCCGATGATTCTACGCCATGGGAAACCACTCCACTGATGGGTCTCGCCGCAGACCGGCAGCTTGCTGCGATTCAAGCATACCGGCTTCTGGCAACCAATGGACACTCTTCGAGACAAGCAGCATCTGGAGCAGCTCTGGACCGGCGGCAAGGCGCCTTGGAAGGTCTGGTGACAGACAAGGCCACTGACCAGTGCCTAACGACACACACTAGATAGCAATCAGGAAGACGACAATGACAAAAGGCGGCCTCAATACCCACGTTTTTGGGCAGTCAGTCTACAACTGGATCGCTTTGCCTGCAGCAGTTGGCGAGATGATCGAACTGCCAATTATGCCGGTTAAGGATCTCAAGGAAGCACTGGTATTCATAAGTGCCACCTTTGATTTCAGCGTCACGGAAGATCACTACTATGCTTGCTTCACAAGATCGATGGCGGGCGGACATATTCCGTTTCACTACTTGTTCCTCGTTGGCGGCATGGCCAGTTCGAAGGGCGGCTGCAATTCTGCAAACTTGTGGCTGCCGATTCCGGAAGCTGGTGTTCCTCGCGTCGTATATGTTCAGAAGATGAGCGGCAGCGCTTTGGCTGCGGGCGAGGGTTTGCGCTCTGGCGCAACTGTTCTGGCCCTGCGCTAGATTTGCTGAGCGGGAGAACGAGGAAGTGTTGAGCAAGGACTTTTGGCGCGAACGCCGTGTGCTGGTGACCGGTCACACCGGCTTCAAGGGCGCATGGGCCTGGCTGTGGCTTGAGCACCTCGGAGCGCATGTAACGGGCCTGTCGCTCGCGCCGGAAACCACGCCGAACCTGGCTTCCGAACTTGGCATTGCAGAACACAACAGCTCGTTTTTGGGCGACATTCGGGATTCGGACATCGTGCAAGCTGCTGTCAAGCATGCGCAACCTTCAGTCGTACTTCACATGGCTGCACAGGCTCTGGTCAGGCGCAGTTACCGCAATCCCGTTGACACCTTCGACGTCAACGTCAGGGGCACACTGCAGCTCTTGCAGGAGCTCCGCTCCGTGCCGGGGCTGGACGCCTGCCTCGTGGTTACAAGCGACAAGGTTTACGAGAACGATGACAAGGCAAGAAGTTTCACCGAGGACGACCGTCTCGGCGGCTCTGATCCCTACTCTGCATCGAAGGCTGCTTGCGAGATTGCGACATCTTCGTTCGCCCGCAGTTTTTTTGGCGCCAAGCAAGAGGGCGACGGCAAGGCTGCTGTCGCCACGGCAAGAGCAGGCAATGTGATTGGCGGCGGCGATTGGTCAGAAGACCGGCTGGTGCCGGATCTCTGGCGTGCACGCCAATCGGGAACACAAGTGGTTCTGCGTTACCCCGACGCAGTCAGACCATGGCAGCATGTTCTGGAGCCATTGTCAGGCTATCTGCGCTTCATCGAAGAGATGGCACAGGGAACGGCCGTATCGTCGCTCAACTTCGGTCCGGATGACCAAACGCCTGTCACGGTGCGCACTGTAGCCGACCAGTTTTCCGCCTCCTATGGAGGAGCCAACAGGGCGGACTGGAGGCTTGCGGAAGGTGAGCAGCCAAAAGAGGCAAAAACTCTGGCAATCAACCCGGCAATGGCACGGGAAACACTTGGCTGGCAGCCCAGTCTCAGCCCGCAGCAGGCGATAGAATGGACGGCTAGCTGGTATGCCGCTTTTGACCGCGGCAAAAATGCAAGAAAGCTGACAATGGACCAGATCATAGCCTACGAAAAACTGGGCTGACAAAGATCGCAATGGCACTGAGCGGCGACATGCAAAGGCAGCTTACGAGGGACAGAGAATAATGAAGTTCAACAATACTCCGCTCGCCGGTTCTTGCGTGGTCGAACTCGACAAGTTTGAGGACGAACGCGGCTTCTTTGCACGTTTTTTTTGCGCGCGCGAATTTGGCGTTGCTGGTTTGGAGACAAACTTCGTTCAGGCCAACAGCGCTTTTACGAAGAAGAAGGGAACTTTCCGCGGCTTTCATTTCCAGCTGCCGCCAGCTGCCGAAGTCAAACTGGTGCGCTGCGTGCGTGGAGCCATTTACGACATGATCATCGATGTCAGGGCGAAGTCGCCAACCTACAAGCAATGTTTTGGCGTTGAGCTCACTCAGGACAATCGCTCAGCCCTATACATTCCGCACGGATTTGCGCACGGAATGATAACCCTCACAGACAACGTCGAGGTGCATTACCTCGTCAGCGCCTTTTTTGACGCTAAGCAGGAACGCGGTGTCAGGGTCACCGACCCCTCGATAGGGATAAAGTTGCCTGTGCCCTGTGCTCAAATCTCCGCCAAGGACAGCGCGTGGCCAGATCTCGACGAGACCTGGCATGGCGTTCATCAGTTCGCTGTTTGATGGCAGGGCGCTATACGATATTCGGCGCAAACGGCCTCGTTGGATCGACGATCTGCGCCCAGTTGGAGGAGGAAGGCCACGACGTGCTGCGGGTCACTCGCGGCAACTGGCCGGAAAACAGCACGGCGCTGGGCAACGTTGTCTTCACCATCGGCATGACCGCTGACTTTCGCAGCAGGCTTGCGGAAACTTTTGAATTGCAGATCATCAGGCTTCACGAGGCGCTTGCTCGCTACTCGTTTGACAGCTTCACATACTTGTCTTCTGCCCGGGTTTATGCAGGTGCGCAAAGCACCAATGAAGAGGCGGATATATTGGTTCGTCCGACGGCGCTCGATCATGCCTACAATATTTCGAAGCTGGCAGGCGAGAGCCGGTGCCTTGTCGAAAGCAATCCGCAAGTCCGAGTTGTGCGACTTTCTAATGTCTATGGCGCCAAGGATACGTCCAACCTGTTCCTGACTGCGGTGATGCGCGAGGCCGTGGAAAAGGGCCGCGTCGTGATCGGGCAATCCCCGCAATCCTCTAAAGACTACATAACAGTCGAGGACGCGGCCAAGTCCGTCATTCTCATCGCGCAGCGAGGCAAGCACCGCCTGTACAACATAGCCTGCGGTCAGAATTTTACCCATCAGAGCATCGCGGACATCCTTGTTTCCCGGAACTATTCTGTGGACTTTGGCAAGGATGGTGCGCTAGCAAGCTTCCCGAGAATTGACACATCGCGTTTTGACTGCGAATTCGAACTCAAACGAGTGGGACTTCCCGAAGGCATGGTCACGGCATTGCAAGCAATGGAGCAGAAGAGAAAATCATGATCGTATTTGATGACAAGAAGGGCTTTGTTGCGGAGTGGGATGACAACGGCAAGGAGATCGTCCGCCATGCGCTGGCGACTCCCGAAGCCTTTGAGCTCCTCAACAGGGCTTGGCTCCGCGCCAGCTGGGACGTCAAGTACATCTATGCATTTGCCTGGCTCGGCCGGCCGATTATCCAGCTTCCTGAAGACATGATGCGCATTCAGGAAGTCATCTGGGAACATCAGCCGGACGTTCTGATCGAAACCGGCGTGGCGCATGGTGGATCGCTGATTTTCTACTCGACGTTGTTCAAGGCCATGGGCAAAGGCCGCGTGATCGGCGTAGAGGTCGAACTTCGTGCTCATAATCGCAAGGCCATCGACGACCATATCCTCAGACCCTACATAACGCTTGTCGACGGTTCTTCGATTGATCCTGAGACAGTCGATCAGGTCAAGTCACTGATCAAGCCTGGCGAGAAAGTCATGGTCATGCTTGACTCAAATCACACCAAAGAGCACGTGCTTGAAGAGTTGCGTGCATACGGTCCTTTGGTGACCCCTGGATGCTACATTGTGGCAGCAGACGGCATCATGGAAGAAGTTGCTGGCGGCCCGAGAACCAAGCCGGAGTGGAAAGTATCAAACCCGAAGCAGGCAGCAATCAGCTTCGTCGAAGAGAACAAGGACTTCGTGATTGAGGAGCCAGCCTGGCCCTTCAATGAAGGTGTGGTCCGTGAACGGTTGACTTACTGGCCAAGCGCATTCGTCAAGCGTCTGCGTTGAAAACGGTCTACAGGGTTGGAATGTGCCAAATCCGCTGATCTCGGTCGTCATCCCGACAAAGGACAGGCCAGATACACTTGCAATTACACTGCGCTCCCTGTTGCAGCAGTCATCGCAGGACATCGAGATTGTCGTTCAGGACAATGGCACAAGCCCGGCGACCCCTAAAGTCGTCGCCCAGGCGATAAAGATTGATCCTCGCATTCGCTACTCGCGCTCCCAGCATCCGACGAGCCAGCGTCAAAGTTTCGAGTTTGCGCTAGCGGCCGCACGCGGTGACTATATGGGCATTATTGGTGATGACGACAGCTATTGTGTCGGCTCCCTGGACTGGCTTACAAAGCGCCTGCGGCATGAACGAGTGGATGCGGTTCGCTGGGCCTTGTTGTTCTACGTTTGGCCCTCACTCTCAACCGATGGTGAAGGCTTCTTTCACCTGAAGCCCGACAGCTGTTTTGGTGGAAGCGCAGTTATTTCCGCAGCTCCACTTGCCAGGAGGGCTATCAAGGCATCGACGATCGGGTCGTGGGACAATATCCTTGTCTATCATGGCATGATCTCGCGCCGCGTTTACGACAAGATGCGTTCCATGTCGCAGGGAGACTTCTTCGCTTACCCAATGCCGGATATCTATGCCCACAATGTCTTGCCGCATTTTTGCGATCGCATCCTGCAGGTCAACGACTTCATCTCGATATACGGCATGTCGGGCCATTCGGCCGGCGCTTCGTGGACGCGCGCCATGGATCAAACCGACCCCGGGGCGCAGCAAGGCAAGCGATGGATTACTGAGAGCAAGTCAGACCCCGTAGCGGAAGCTCAGCACTGGCACCCGGAGATCAGGACCTTGCGATACCACGACTTCGCTGCGCTCAAGCGCGCCGAGTCTCTGGGTATGCTGTCGCCAGACCTCATCGACAGCCAGCGATGGACCAAGGCCATCATCGGTGAGATCCGCAGCAGCCCGTGGCAGATCGAAGACTGGTTCAAGGCATCAGAAAAAGCGCCCTACGACAAGGAAATCTTCGCTGCAGTTCGCGCGCAGTTCGCTGCGGATCGAGGCAAGGACATCGGTCTCCCTGCACATAAGCATGCACCGGAGTCCTGGTCCCCGGCCCTCCGCGTCAAGACTGTTGACGCCGAACTGGTTGATAACGTGGAAGGAGCGTGCCGCGCAGTTGCAAAGCTGACAGGAGCCGGACCATCAAGATACATCACGCCTGCTGCCCCGTCAGCGCTATGGCAAAGGCTCACTGTGGCAATGGCAGCAGATCCATTTGCTTCTCGCCTGTTCTCAAGACCATGGGACAAGGCAGCAAGTCCGGACAGAAGCCGCAGAAGAGACCTGTGTCAACAACTGAGACAAGTTGCGCCAGTTCACATCAACTCGTCGTAAACGAGTGCTGGCCTCGGCGGGCTAATGCAGAGTCACCACATTGGCGGCGCGAGGTTCATCACCTACCGCGCTGCCATTGAATGTGAACCGCCCTGATGCGACGTCAATCTGAACTTTCTCTCCATCCTTGATCCGCCCGCCAAGAATTTCTTCGGCCAGCGGATCCTGAATGTATTTCTGAATCACGCGCTTGAGCGGCCGTGCTCCATAGGCCGGATCATAGCCTTTCTCGGCCAGCAATTGCCGCGCACCATCCGCCAGTTCAAGCTCGATCTTGCGGTCCGCCAGCAGCTTGCGCAGACGGCCAAGCTGGATATCGACGATGGCGCCCATGTGCTTGCGCTGCAGCCGGTGGAACAAGATGATCTCGTCCAGCCGGTTGAGGAACTCCGGCCGGAAGGCGCCGCGCACCACGCCCATCACCTGGTCGCGCACCACGTCCACATCCTGGCCCTCAGCAAGGTTGACGAGGAACTCGGAACCGAGGTTCGAGGTCATGATGATCAGCGTATTCTTGAAGTCGACAGTGCGGCCTTGCCCGTCAGTCAGCCGGCCATCATCAAGCACCTGCAACAGCACGTTGAACACATCGGGATGCGCTTTCTCCACCTCGTCGAACAGCACGACCTGATAAGGCCTGCGCCGCACCGCTTCGGTGAGAACACCGCCTTCGTCATAGCCGACATAGCCCGGAGGCGCGCCAATGAGCCGCGATACGGAGTGCTTCTCCATGAATTCGCTCATGTCGACGCGCACCAGCGCATGCTCATCGTCGAACAGGTAGGCAGCCAGCGCCTTGGTAAGCTCGGTCTTGCCGACGCCCGTTGGGCCAAGGAACATGAAGGAGCCGATCGGCCGGTTGGGGTCCTGCAATCCTGCGCGTGCGCGCCGCACAGCCGTTGCAACCGCCTCAACCGCCTCCTCCTGGCCTACCACGCGGCGGCCAAGCTCGGCTTCCATCTGCAGCAGGCGTTCGCGTTCGCCTTCCAGCATCTTGTCAACCGGAATGCCGGTCCAGCGTGAAACCACCTGCGCGATATGCTGGTCGGTCACCGCCTCTTCAACCAGCGTTGAGCCCTCGGCAGCTTCGGCGGCCTTCAGCTTCTTCTCGAGCTCGGGGATTGTCGCATAGGCGAGTTCCCCTGCTTTGGCGAAATCGCCGCGCTGCTGCGCCTGCTCCAGGCCATGGCGAGCCTTCTCCAGTTCTTCCTTGACCTTGGAGGCAGCGGCGAGCTTTTCCTTCTCGGCCTGCCAGTTGCGCGTGATGACGGCGGATTTCTCTTCCTGCTCCGCCAGCTCCTTCTGCAGCTTGTCCAAGCGGTCCTTGGAAGCCGCGTCAGTTTCTTTCTTCAGTGCCTCACGCTCGATCTGCAGCTGCATGATGCGGCGGTCAATCTCGTCAAGCTCTTCCGGCTTCGAATCCACCTGCATGCGCAGTCGCGCCGCAGACTCATCCATCAGGTCAATGGCCTTGTCCGGCAGGAAGCGGTCGGAGATATAGCGGTTGGAAAGCGTCGCCGCCGCAACGATGGCCGAATCGGTGATGCGGACACCGTGATGCAGTTCGTACTTCTCCTTGATGCCGCGCAGGATCGAGATCGAGTCTTCAACCGTCGGTTCATTGACGAAGATTGGCTGGAAGCGCCGCGCCAGCGCTGCGTCCTTCTCCACATGCTTGCGGTATTCATCGAGCGTGGTGGCGCCGACGCAATGCAGCTCGCCCCGCGCCAGCGCGGGTTTCAGCAGGTTGGAGGCATCCATCGCGCCATCCGCCTTGCCAGCGCCAACCAGCGTATGCATCTCGTCAATGAACAGGATGATGCCGCCGTCAGCCGCCGTGACTTCCGAGAGCACAGCCTTCAGCCGCTCTTCGAACTCGCCGCGATACTTTGCGCCCGCAATAAGCGCGCCCATGTCGAGCGCCAGCAGCTTCTTGTCCTTGAGGCTTTCCGGCACATCACCCTTGATGATGCGCAGCGCCAGCCCCTCGGCAATCGCCGTCTTGCCGACGCCGGGCTCGCCGATGAGCACCGGGTTGTTCTTGGTACGGCGCGAAAGCACCTGAATGGCGCGGCGGATTTCCTCATCGCGCCCGATAACGGGGTCAAGCTTGCCGTTGCTCGCCGCTTCCGTCAGGTCGCGCGAGTATTTTTTCAAAGCGTCGTAGCCTTGCTCGGCGGAAGCTGTGTCGGCAGTTCGGCCCTTGCGCACGGCCTCGATCGCCTGGTTCAGGCTTTGCGCCGTAACCTTGGCAGTCTTCAAAATCTTGGAAGCTTCTGATGGTTCGACCGCCAGCCCCTGCAACAGACGCTCCGCCGTCACATAGCTGTCGCCCGCCTTGTTCGACAGTTTTTCGGCGGCCGCAAACACGCGCGCCATTTCAGGCGCCAGCGACAAATGACCCGCGCCGGAACCCGAAACCTTGGGCAAGCGCGCCAGTGCGGCCTCAGTTTCACGCAGCGCCAGGCGTAAATCGCCGCCTGCGGCCTTGATCAGGCCAGCAGCCAAGCCTTGCTCGTCATCAAGCAGAACCTTCAATACATGTTCAGGGGAAAAGCGTTGATGGCCTTCACGTAGTGCCATTGTCTGCCCGGACTGAATGAAGCCGCGCGACCTTTCAGTGTACTTCTCGAAATCCATGACTTGCTCCTCGGCACGCTGCAGAAGCCCGAAACGGCACTCCTGATGCGCCCATGATGGTATCAGGTCAGATATAGGCACGCTTTGACCTGCGACAAGGGCGGCAATCAGCCGCCTTCCGACCAGTCGATGACGGCGAAATCCGTCAGCAGCGCCGCCACCGCGCCTGCCGCATCAAAGCCGAAGTAGGAGGCATAGAAGCCGTCTCCCCAACCGCTGGTGAACATGATGATGTTGGCTGGCCCCAGTGATTTGTTGAGATAGAATGTCATGCCGAGCGGCTTGGCTGCCTCTTCCCCTTCGCCGATCCAGGCCTCGGTCAAATTGGGTTCCGCCGCCGACTTTTCACGTAGAGCTGCAAATGCCTCCGCATCGGCGAAACAGCCGGTGCCGGCATCGACGGGATAGCCAAAGATTTCGTCCTTCTTCAGGGTGGAAATATCCTGGCCCGGGATCAGCGCCATCTCCCAGCGCGCCACGGTAGTTTGCGAAAAGTCTGCTCGTGCAAAGGCGACGCGCCCGCCGTGCTCGCCATGCACCATGGGATAGGAGAACCGCACCCGCACACGGCCTTTGGGAACATTTTGCACAAATGCCGGCCGGTCGTCAGAAACGAAGGGATCACAGGCGACAATGGCGCCGGACGGCAGCAGCACTTCGCCGCCATCAATGATCCTAAAGGGCACCGGACTCAGCTGATCATCGCTGAGCAGCCTGAACGGCCACGTAAAGCCCGGCTGAAACGCCTCTTCGAACTTGTCAGTATAGGAAGGAAGCATCGGCTGGCGGGCACAGCCAGTGGCGAACACAGGCACTGTCGCCATACTGCCAAGCACTTCTCGCCGCGTCAGCCTCACTCGTCGCCGGTGGTGACCGGTGCTGTTTCCTCGACAGCCGCAACCTTTGGACGGCGTCCACGCGGGCGGCGCTCGGTGCCAGCATCTGCTTCCGCCTCGTCGCTGGCGACTTGCGGAACTGGCCGCGTGAGAAATGACGGCGCTTCCCAGTTGCCTTCGGCTTCCGGCTGCGCCTCCGCCTCGCGGCGAACAGACTGCGGCGCGTCATTACCTTCTGCGGTTGGCCGCTCATGGCCCTGCGGCTCGTCGCGTCCGCCTTCCGGCCCGCGTTCATTGCGGCGCTGCTGCCAGCGGGGACGGAAACGCTCCCGGTTGTTATTACTGTCGCGGCTTTCATTGTCGCGCGGGCGTTCCTGCCTGGCGCCGGAAGCGCCCTGCTGGCCAGCTTCGGCAGCGCCTTCAGAATCTTCGCTATGGCCCTGGCCAGCTGTGTCGCCGCCTTCGGCAGAACCCTCGCCTGCAGCTGCCATCTCGTCGTTCTCGCCACCTTCGACTTCTTCCTCCGAATCCTCACCGGGGCGGCGGAGAAGCTGCGGGGCAAGCTGCCCCGGAGGTTGAACCGACTGCAGCACGCGGAAGTAATGTTCCGCGAACTGGTAATAGCTTTCCGCCATCACGTTATCGCCTGCGGAGTGCGCATCGCGCCCGAGCTGCATGTATTTCTCAGCAACGGTCTGCGCCGTGCCGCGCACCTTCACGTCTGGCCCGTTGCTCTCATAAACCCGGTTGATGGAATTTCCACCTCCGTGCTGCCCGCCCCCGCTTCCGCCGCTTGGCCTGCGGTTATTGCGGCCGCGGCCACGCTTGTTGTTATGCTGACCTTGGCGCTGACGATGTCCGTTATCAAAATTCAAGATGTCACTGCGGCAAAAGCCGTCCCACGTTGTTGAAACGATGCGCTAAACCAAAATCGACTGAACATGCAGCCGAACCAAACCTGTTCCGGTTGAGTGGTCTTAAACTTCCGCTGCTGATAGACCCTTTAGGGGTTTACCGTCCCCGAATGGCTGGGCTGACCTCGTTCGGCGGTCCGCCCTGCTCACTTGCAAGCGCGAATGAATTACCAATTCCTGTTTAACCGAGAATGTTCGGCGTTCAAACAGTTTTTTTGCTCAATGCGGTTCAATCGCAGCTAAAGCCCAACACGCGGACATGCCCGCCGAGATCGCTCCAAGAGCCTAAGCTATTGAATTTGTTGGTTTCGAAAATAGCATTGACCATATTCTGCTGCCCTGCTCCGATCTCAAGCAAGACGACGCCATTTACCACCAGCCGCGATGCCGCTCCGCCTGCAATCGCTCTGTAACAGTCGAACCCGTCATGTCCGCCAACGAGCGCTGTGTGCGGATCGTGGTTTTTAACCTCCGGCGACAATCCCTCAACATCAGCCTCCGGAATGTAGGGGGGGTTGGAAATGATAAGGTCAAAGCGCCCCTCAACCCCCTGCCACCAATCAGCCTGTTGAAACTCTGCACGCCCGGCAACACCAAGCGAGCGGGCATTGTTTGCGGCAATCTCGAGGGCATCCGTGGATGCATCAGTCGCCAGCGCCGTTGCTTCGGGCCATTCGGCAAGCAGCGTGAGCGCCAGAATGCCGCTGCCGGTGCCAAGATCAGCCACGCGCCTTATCTTCCGTGTACGGCCTAATTCAAGCGCCGCCTCGATCAGCGTCTCGCTGTCTGGCCGTGGATCAAGCACCGCAGGCGAAATGGCAAACCGCCGCCCGTAAAATTCGCGCTCGCCAAGGATGCGGCTGACAGGTTCGCGCTTGAGCCGACGCACCAACAGCGCCTCAAAGGCAGCTGCGTCTACGCCGTCGATCGGCATGTCCGGGTTGGCCACCAGAGCCGCATGGTCCTGATGCAGGACGGATTGCAACAGCAATCGCGCATCAAGCTTAGCTGTTTCAATCCCTGCTTCCTGAAATCTCCGGGCCGTCGCGCGCAGCAAGGCCGCAACAGTCTCAGCCATTGTCGGCTTCAGCGGCAAGAAGCTCAGCCTGGTGTTCCGCCTGCAGCGCCTGCACCAATTCCTCGAGCGCTGGCCCCTCGATGATCTGGTCCAGCTTGTAAAGTGTCAGGTTGATGCGGTGGTCAGTCACGCGGCCCTGCGGAAAGTTGTAGGTGCGGATGCGCTCGGACCTGTCGCCGGAGCCTACCTGCCCCTTGCGCTGCGCCGAACGCTCGGCATCAATGCGGCTGCGCTCCATTTCATAAAGCCGCGCCCGCAGCAGCTTCATCGCCGCGTTCTTGTTTTTGAGCTGCGATTTTTCTGTCTGCTGCGCAACGGCAAGGCCGGTTGGAAGATGCGTGATGCGAACCGCCGAATCCGTGGTGTTGACCGACTGGCCCCCGGGACCTGAAGAGCGATACACGTCGATGCGCAGGTCCTTGTCCTCGATCTTGATATCCACGTCTTCGGCTTCTGGGAGAACGGCAACCGTCGCTGCCGAAGTGTGGATGCGCCCCTGCGTTTCCGTATCCGGCACGCGCTGCACACGGTGCACGCCGGATTCGAATTTCATCCGCGCGTAGGCGCCATTGCCGTAAATGTTGGCGATGACTTCCTTGTAGCCGCCATGCTCGCCGTCACTCGTCGAAATCACTTCAACCTTCCAGCCGAGCGAGGCGGCATAGCGCTGGTACATGCGGAACAGGTCACCGGCGAAGATCGCGGCCTCGTCTCCGCCAGTGCCAGCTCGCACTTCGAGGATGACGTTGCGGTCATCAGCCGAATCTTTCGGCAACAGCAGGATGCGCATGTCCTGCTCAAGCTTGGAGATTTTCTCGTTGAGACTGGTTGTCTCGGCTTCCGCCATCGCCGCCAACTCACCGCCTGCAGCGCGCATTTCCTCGGCATCGCGAAGTTCGCCATAGGCCTGCTTGAGCACAAGCGCCGCCTTGGCGGTAGGCTCCAGTTCGGCATACTCCTTGGAGAGCTTGACGAATTGCTCACCGGCAGCGCCGTGCGACAACTCGTGCTCGACAGTGGCGAAGCGCTGGATGATGCGCTCCAGTTTTTCTGGCTTGATGGCGGTCATGGGCGGGCCTTGTAGCCAAAGCCCGCTGCTTTGCAAAGCGCGGCGGAATCAGACCTTGAGGGCCCGGCCCAATCCAGGCATCAGGTTGAGTTCATCGATGTCCACCACTGTCTTGCCAACCGGGAACAGCGAGGCAAGGGCAAGCTTCACATGCGCCCAGGCAAACGGCAGCCCGATGATGGTGACGGCAAGCCCCACGGCGGCCGAAATATGCATGATGGCAAGCCACCAGCCGGCAAATACGAACCACAGGATGTTGCCGATGGTGCCAAGCGCACCTGTGCCAAGGTCAGGGCGGCCAAAATGCTGCTCGCGCGAGACGATGTCATAGCCGAACGGCCAGAATGTATAGCGCGCGATCATGAAGCAGGAGCGCGCCCACGGCAGGCCGACGATGGTGATGGCCATGATGACGCCAGCCAGCACCCAGGCAAGACCGGCGATAAAGCCGCCAAGCACGAACCACAGCACGTTGAGCACGAAAACGATCATGGCTTTACCCTCCACATCCGCGACTGGATGTAGGATGCCTCAGCCTGAATGCAAGCCGAATTCGGAAATCAGCCTTTGAGGCTCGCAATGTCGAGCGAACGGCCGACAAGGATTTCGCCCGGCGTGCCAAGCACGCCCTTGTCCTTGCCGTCGATGGCAAAGGTGAGAAGCCCGCCATCCCGGGCGATGACCACAAGGCCCGGCTTGTCCGGCACCTGATAACTGTCGCCCGCCTTGAGCAGCTGGGTCATCACCACATTGCCCTGTGCATCTTCGATCCGCACCCAGACCGCCGCCTTGGCCTTGAGGATGATGCGCGCGTTGGCGTTGCCCGCGCCATAGATCATTCCAGCATCGCCCTGCCGTGCGTCATCAATGGCAAGTGCAGCCTGCTGAGCCTGTGCGGGCTTCGCGGCGGCAGCTTTGCTGGCCGGTTGTTCCGGCATCTGTTCGGCTATGAAGGCGCCGAGCCCGTCTATGCTGCCATTGCCCTCGTCAACAGCAGCAGCAGGATCACCCGCGCCTGGGTCAATCGTCGCCGTCTGATCGTCAGCAAGCTTTTCTTCGCTGATCTTCACCTCACCCGCATCTGCCGTTGTCGTGGTGGCAGGCATGGCTTCGGCAGGCGCAACCTGCGCCATCTGCTGGTCGTTCTGGTTGGAGCCGGGTGACATCATCCAACTGGCGCCCATGAACAGGATCATGGCGCCAGCGATTGAGGCGACGAGGCCGCCGGCCCCGCCCGGGAGTTTGGTGAAGTTGATGTTGAGCGGCGGTAGTTTGGGCATGCGTCCGAAGAACAGCACCTTGGCGCTTGAAAGAGGTGCGGGATCCGCCGGGTGGCTGGCGCGCGGCGCAACAGTCGGTTTCGGCAGGTGCTGCACATAATGCACCACCAGTGGTTCAGGATCGAAGCCCAGGTATTGCGCATAGGCGGAGATCATTTCCAGCGCTTCGAGCCGCGCCGGCATGCGCGTCATGTCGCCGAATTCGATGGCTTCAAGGTGATAGGGATGAATGCCGATAGTGTCGCCGAGCTCTTCGAGTGACTCACCGCGGCTTTCGCGTTCGCGCTGCAGAAACCAGCCAGCCTCTCCCATCGGGTCATGGTGGCTGTCGGGCTTGGGGCGCATGGCAGGAGCTTCGCTCTCGAATGGCGATGAGTCGTGGCCGAAGTCGTGATCCTGCATGTCCATGGAAGTTTACTCTCTCGTAACCAGTTTTCGGACCTCGCCCTAAACAGGTGCGCAGCCGCACGCGCCCGCCGGACGGTCCATGAGAGAAAAACAATGCCCAAGAATGGTTAGCGAGCCGCTAACAGGCGAGCCCGGTGCCGATTAAATCAGACCGGCACGCTGTTGCGCTGGGCAAATTCCAGCAGGTCGCCGCGAATGGAATGGGCGGGACTATGCATCAGGGGCGCCATGAAGTCCTTCAGCTTGCCCTGGTTGACGGCCAGAACCATGGCTTTCACCGGGCCGATGGCCGAGGGAACCATGGAAATAGACGTAAACCCGATGCCGATGAGCCCCAACGCTTCCAGTGGCCGTCCACCCAGTTCGCCACACAGCGTCACCGGTTTGCCGTGCGCTTTCGCACGGTCAACGATCATGCGCATGGCGCCGAGCGCCGAGGGGCTGAGAGGATCATAACGCCCGGCAAGCTTGGGGTTGCCGCGGTCAGAGGCAAACAGGAACTGCACCAGGTCGTTGGACCCAACAGAAGCAAAATCGACGATTGGCAAGAGCTGGTCGAGTTGCCAGATGAGCGACGGTATCTCGATCATGACGCCGAGTTTGATCGAGTTGGGAAGCTTGTGCCCGTGCTTTGTGAGATGCGTCTTCTCCAGCTCCACAATGTCGCGCGCACGGATGAACTCATCCACGTCCGCAATCATCGGAAACATGATCTTGAGGTCATGCCCTTCGCCAGCAATCAGCAGCGCGCGCACCTGCAGGCGGAGCAGCGCTGGCCGGTCCAGCGCCATGCGGATGGAACGCCAGCCCAATGCCGGATTTTCCTCGCGCGGTTGGCGCAGGTAGGGCAGTTGCTTGTCGGCGCCGATGTCAAGCGTACGAAAAACGACGGGCTTTCCCGCCGCCTGTTCGATGATGGCGCGGTAGTGCGCAACCTGCGAATCCAACCGTGGAAACCGGTGCGCCAGCATGAAGTGCAGCTCCGTGCGGTAGAGGCCGATGCCGTCAGCGCCTGACTCATGCAGGTGAGGCAGGTCGACAAGCAAACCCGCATTGACATTGAGGCTGATCTCGATGCCGTCACGCGTCACCGCCGCGACATCCTTCAGGCTCTGGAACTGCGCCTGCTTGCGCGCGTAGAAGCGGACTTTCTCGGCATAGGATTTCTGCAGATCGCTCGTCGGCCGGACGAATACTTCGCCCGTGCTGCCATCGATGATGATGGGACTGCCGGTGTCGACAAGGTCAATCACCCCTGCCGCCTGCCCAACGGCCGGAATGCCGAGAGCCCGCGCCACGATGGCGACATGGCTGGTCTTGCCGCCTTCCTCGAGAATGACGCCGCGAATCTTGCTGCGGTCATAATCCAGCAATTCGGCCGGGCCCATGCTGCGGGAAACGACAATGGCATTGGCCGGCAAGTCGGTGCGCGACGCGGTGGCGACAGCCCCCGTCAGGATGCGCATCAAGCGGTTCGACAGATCGTCGAGGTCATGCATGCGCTCGCGCAGATACGGATCAGGCGTGCGCATCATGCGGGCGCGATTGTCATTCTGCACCTTTTCGACCGCCGCCTCGGCTGTGAGGCCGGTGTCGACGGCTTCGCCCAGCCGCGTCACCCACCCCTTGTCATGCGCAAACATGCGGATGGTCTCAAGCACATCGGAATAATCGCCGCGCGCATGGTCGTTGCCATCCAGCAGTTCGTCCACCTGCAGACGCAACGCCTTAACCGCATCATCGAGCCGCTTGCGTTCGTGCGGAATGCTTTCGGCGATGAGGTTCTGCACAGTGACGCGCGGTTCATGCAGCACGGCATGCCCGAGAGCTATGCCTTCCGCCAACGTCTCGCCCCGCAGGTGATGGCTGCGTACATGCGCAACGTCGGCCGCCACCTCGCGCGCAACTTCGCGCAGCTCGCCGGAGGCGATGATTTCCGCCAGCACCATGGCGGTCGTCTGCAGCACCTCTTCTTCTTCTTCCGAGTAGTGCCTCTTGGTGCGGTTCTGCACCACGAGAACGCCAATGACCGTGCCGCCCCGCATGATCGGCGTGCCGAGGAACGAGCTGTAAATTTCTTCGCCCGTTTCCGGCAGGTATTTGAAGCCAGGGTGGTTATGCGCATCCGAAAGATTGAGTCCAATCGCCTCGTCGGCAATGAGGCCGACAAGGCCTTCGCCCACCTTGAGCTTGGACTTGTGCACGGCGGCAAGTTTCAGGCCCTCGGTTGCATAGAGCTCGAGGATGGAGCCTGGCCGCATCACATAGATGGAGCATACCTCCGCCACCATGTTGGCGGCGATCAGCGAAACGATCTTGTCGAGCCTTTGCTGGGCTGTCTCGTGCTCCGCCATAACCTCGCGGAGTCGCCGAAGCAGGACACGCGGGCCAAGGGCGGAGTGAGGCATCAGCAGCAATCCTCCCGCGCCCACCCGAGGGCCGGTTTCCATCGCATGGCTGTTGTCACGTTGCGCATCGGTCTCAGGCCTGCAAGCCGTAGGCCTGGTGCAGCGCCCGCACGGCAAGCTCGGTATAGGCTTCGTCGATCAACACACTGACCTTGATTTCGGAGGTGGTGATGGCCTGGATGTTGATGCCTTTCTCGGCCAGCGCCTTGAACATCTTGGCGGCAACGCCCGCGTGGCTGCGCATGCCGATGCCGACGACCGAAACCTTGGCGACATCGGCCGAATGGACGAGTTCACCAAAGCCGATCTTGTCCTTGGCGCTGTTCAGCACTTCGATGGCCTTGCGCAGATCCTTGCGGGCGACCGTGAAGGTGATGTCGGCAGTCGAGCCATCAGCAGAAATATTCTGCACGATCATGTCGACGCTGATATCGGCTTCCGCCAGCGGGCCGAACACGGCGGCGGAAACGCCCGGCTGGTCCTTCACCTTGCGGATTGAAACTTTGGCCTCATCGCGGGAATAGGCGATCCCGCTAACAACATGCTGTTCCACGAACTTATCCTCTTCGCATACGATAGTGCCCGGCCCCGTTCCATTGTCCTGGTTCTGGTTGGGCGAGTCCGGCGCTTCAAAGCTTGACCTTACCTGCAATGGCACCTTGTAAACCATGGCCAGTTCAACAGAGCGCGTCTGCAGCACCTTGGCGCCGAGCGAGGCCTGCTCCAGCATCTCCTCGTAGGAAATGCGGTCGAGCTTGCGCGCGCCAGTGACGATGCGGGGGTCGGCCGTATAGACCCCGTCAACATCGGTATAGATGTCGCAAGCTGCCTCAAGCGCTGCCGCAACAGCAACAGCCGAAGTATCCGAGCCGCCGCGGCCCAGCGTGGTGATGCGCTTGTCCGGGCCAATGCCCTGGAAGCCGGCGATCACCGCCACTTGCCCCTGCTCCATGCGTTTGCGGATTTCGCCTGCCTCGATATCGGCAATGCGGGCAGCACCATGAACGCCGTCGGTCTTGAGCGGAATCTGCCAGCCATGCCAGGAGCGCGCCGGAACCCCCATGTCCTGCAGCACGATGGCGAGGAGCCCCGCCGTCACCTGCTCGCCTGAGGCGACGATGGCATCATATTCGCGCGCATCATGCACGGCTGCCGCCTCGCGGCACCAGCCAACCAGCCGGTCGGTCGTGCCTGACATGGCCGAAACGACGACCGCCACATGATGGCCGGCCTTCACCTCACGCAGCACATGCCGCGCCACATTGCGGATGCACTCGATATCGGCAACCGAGGTGCCCCCGAATTTCATTACCAAGCGGCCCATCGGCCCTGACCTTTCACGTTTTTTCCAGCCCAGGCAATCGGATACCCTAGATCACGATCAACTCAGACCGGGCCGGTTTGAGTTGATAAACGTGATCGCCATCAATAAGTTGGCGCGTGATCGGACGGAAAACCGGTACCCACTTTTCCTGATCACGCGCCGCGCGGCGTACTCATAGATGACGGCCTTCGCTTATGCAATAATGGCCGGCAGATTTGGAAGGATTTCATGACTGCTGCTGCTCAATCGACGCTGGACCCCGCCGAAGTCGAGAAATTCTCGAAATTGGCCGCCGAATGGTGGAACCCCAAGGGCAAGTTCGGCGTGCTGCACAAGTTCAACCCGGTGCGCCTCGCCTGGATCAAGGAGCAGGCCTGCGCCAGGCTGGCGCGGGACCCGTTTGACCCGAAACCCTTCAAGGGCTTGAGGTTTCTCGATATCGGCTGCGGCGGCGGACTGCTGACCGAGCCAATGGCAAGGCTGGGGGCGGATTGCGTCGGCGTTGACCCTTCGCCCAAAAATATAGCAACCGCTTCGGTACACGCCACGGAGCAGGAGCTGGACATCACCTACCGCTGCGCCACCGCCGAGGAGCTTGAGCGCGATAGCGAGACCTTCGACGTCATCCTCAACATGGAGGTGATCGAGCATGTCGCCAACCCGCAAGCCTTTGCGGCCTCCTGCGCCCGCATGCTGCGGCCGGGCGGACTGATGTTCGTGGCAACGCTCAACCGCACGCTCAAATCCTTCGGCTTTGCCATCATCGGCGCAGAGTATGTGCTGGGCTGGCTGCCCAAGGGCACGCATGAATGGGAAAAATTCATCAAGCCGGAGGAACTCAAAGGCTGGCTCACCTCATCGCAACTGGCCATCAAGGCCGAAAGCGGCGTCACCTACCACCCGCTGGCAGGCGAATGGCGCACCGCGAGTGACATGGATGTGAACTACATGCTGGTGGCGCAGAAGGTGGGTTGAGCAAGGCCCCCTTCGCCCTTTGGTCACTTTCCCCCAACTGTTGGGGGAGCTGTCCAACGGACTGGGGGGCCAATCTAAACCCTGAACCTCTCATCCACCTCGACCTGCAGCGCCGTCGCCAGTGCGTTGGTCTGCGATGCCATGGCGATCACCGCAAGCAGCTCCGCATACTGAGCATCGCTCATGCCCTTGGCGCGCGCTGCCGCCGTGTGGGAATGGACGCAGTAGCTGCAATTGTTGGCGGTGGAGACGGCGACATAGATCATCTCCTTGGTGAGGGGATCAAGCGCTCCCGGCGCCATCACCGCCTGCAGCCGCTCCCACACTGCCTTGAGCAGCGCCGGATCAGCCGCCAGCGCCCGCCAGAAGTTGTTGACATAATCCGTCTGCCGCTTGGCGCGGATATCATCGAAAACGGCGAGGGCTTCCGCCCCCGCCTGCTTGTCGTTCACCAACGGCGTAACCGCCATCAGACAACCGCCATGACGCGCGCCGGACCACCCGTGCCGCCCTTGTGCTTCGGCGCGCCAACGAAGATGGTCGCGCCCTTAGGCGGCAGCGTGTCGAGATTGGCGAGGTTTTCGATGCCGTAGCGCCCGCCCGGCAGCCATGAATAATGCACGGCAAAGTCCTTGGAGTTGCCGGGATCGAGCGACAGCGTGTCCACCCCGATGGCGGCAGCGCCCATTTCCGCCAGCATTTCGGTTGCTTCCTTGGCAAAGCCGGGGAAGGCAAAACTCCCGTCCGGCAAGTTGCGATACTCTGGCTTGCCGACCTTTGCCGCCCAGCCCGAGTTCATGGCCACGCAGGCGCCTTTCGGGATTTCGCCGTTGGCGGAAACCCACGCCTCGATATCGGCCTTCATCACCATGGCATTGCCGTCTTCCATCGCCTTCTTGGAGATATCGACAATGCACAGCGGGCAGACGAGGCTCTGCGGCTCGAGATCGGCAACCGATGTGCCAGCCTCGGTGAAATGCAGCGGCGCATCAATATGCGTGCCGGTGTGCTCGAAGATCGTCAGCTTGTAGATGGTGTAGCCATCCTTCTTGAAATCGACGACCTTCTCGGCGGTTATGCCGGGCTTGCCGTCAAAGGTCGGGAACTTGTCGTCATAGGCGTGAGTGAGATCGGTCACCTTGCCGGATGATTGCGCCAGAGCCGTTCTCGAACTGAGCGCGCTTGCCGCCACGGCGGCAATGCCGGCCGCCGCCGAACTGCGGAACAGATTGCGCCGCGAAAGCATGGATGACTTGACGTTTTCAATGATGCAGGCATTGCACATGGCGTTGTTTCTCCCTGTTTTGGCCGCCCGGAAGAACAGGCTATGAACTCTTGCGCCACTGCGCAAGGTCAGCTGTGCGTCAGCACTTGCCGGTATGCAAAACGCTCACACCTGCGGCATTGGCCGTGCAGGCATTGGCATAAGTCTTGCGATCGCAGCCGCACACCGGGCGATAGTCACGCGTGCAGATTTTCGGTCGCTTGGCGCATTGGCCGCCAGCATCAGTGTAGCCGCAATTGGCACGGAGCGTAAATTTGCAGAACTCACCCGCAGAGCAATTCTTGGCGCCGCGCGTGCCGCAGGTTTGACCCGGGGCCGCAGATGATGGCGGAATGCCGGCCAGCAACAGTGTGATCGTTGCTGCCAGCAAGAACTTCATCAGTTGGCTTCTTCCGGCAGGCGCGGCAGCGGGTGAACGGCAATGCCTTCCTCGATCAGCGCTTGCGCATCCTCAGGCTTTGCCTCGCCATAGATGCCGCGCTCTTCGCTTTCCTTATAGTGGATCTTGCGCGCTTCATCGGCGAACTTGTCGCCAACATACTCGGAGTTTTCCTGCACCATCTTGCGGTACTCGCGCATCATCTGCAGCATCTGCTGGGCCTGCGGGTTGACCGCGCCACCGGCAACCGGCAAAGCCGCCTCGCTCCGCTTGTTGGACTTGGCGGGGATGCCGGGCGCCATCATCTGCTTGCTGATCTTGCTGCTGCCGCAATGCGGGCAGTCCACGAGATTGCGCTTCTGCTGCTTGTCGAATGCCGCACTGTCGGCGAACCAACCATCGAATTCATGGTCCTGCTCGCATATGAGGTCGTATCTGATCATGATGCTGAGATAGCCATTCAATGCTCCGCATTCAACCCGAACGGTCGCGCATTGCGCAACGCCGGAATGCGGGCCCTGTCTCGGGCCACCAGGCTTTCGTCCACGTCAACTACCAGCACGCATGGATCAGTCTCCGCTTCGGCCAGAATCTCACCCCACGGGTTAATGGCCAGTGAATGACCGTAGGTCTGCCGGCCGCATTGGTGCGTGCCGCCTTGCGCCGCCGCCAACACGAAGCTGCCAGTCTCGATGGCGCGCGCCCGCAGCAGCACATGCCAGTGCGCCCGCCCCGTTGGCACGGTGAAAGCCGCGGGCACCGCCATGAAAGCGGCTCCCGCTTGCGCCAGTCTGTTATAGAGAACTGGAAACCGCATGTCGTAGCAGATGCTCAGGCCAAGCTTGCCCCACGGCAGCTCGGCAACCACGGCATTCTCCCCCGGCGCAAACGAGTCAAACTCGCGGATTTCCTGCCCCGAAGGCAGCGTCACATCGAACAGGTGTATCTTGTCGTAGCGCGCCGCAATCTTTCCATCAGGCGCAAATAGCAGCGAACGGTTGACCGCACGGCCGTCATCCGCTCTGAGCGCCAGCGAGCCCACATGCAGCCAAACTCCCAGTTCGGCGGCGAGGGCGGAGAACCCGGCAACGCAATTGTCCTGCCCTTCCGGCATGACAATGGCGCGCGTTCGCGCCTTGTCATCCTCAACGAGATTGGTGACTTCCGGCGTCAGCACATACTGTGAGCCCTGTGAAACTGCCTCGCGCACCAGGGCGGAGGCTTCGGCTAGATTGCGCGCCATGTCAGTTCCAGAACACAGCTGGACGAGGCCTGCCCGGAAACTCATGTCAGCGCCAGCAGCGGGTCGAGCTTGCCGGCCCGGTCAAGCTCATGCAGATCATCGCAGCCGCCGACATGCGTTTCGCCAACGAAAATCTGCGGCACCGTTTGGCGGCCGTTGGCCCGCAGCATCATGCGGCTGCGCTCATCCGGCTTGCCGCCAACATCAATTTCAGTAAAGCGCGCGCCCTTCTTGCCCAGCAGCGACTTGGCTGCATGGCAAAAAGGGCAGGAACGCGTGGTGTAGATGGTAATGTTCTTCATGGTCTCCGTCCGTCACCGAATATGAGGTCGCTTCGGTTCCAGCACAAGTGCGAAGGTCAGCACATCAACATGTGCAGCGCCTGCGGCTTTCAGCGCCTTGGCGCAGGCGGAAGCTGTCGCCCCTGTCGTCAGCACGTCATCAACCAGCAATACGCGCCGCCCGGCCACGCTCGCCACCTCATCACCCGCAATGCTGAAGGCGCGCGCCACATTCTTGCGGCGCTCATCGCTTTTGAGGCCTACTTGCGAACGGCTGTACTTGCTGCGTAACAGGCATGATCCGGACCATGGCTTGCCGCTCGCCCGTGAAATTGCTTGCGCCAGCATCGCTGCCTGGTTGAAACGCCGCCGCCACAGCCGCCAGCGGTGCAGCGGCACCGGCAAAATGATGTCCGCCTCCTGCAGCAGTTGCCTGCCCGCCACCGCCATTTGCCGCGCCATGAGGCTGGCTGCTTCCTGCCTGTCACTATACTTGAGTGCATGCACGATCTCGCGTGAGGCATCGTCAAAAGCAACGGCTGCTCTTGCCCGGTCCCACGGCGGCGGGTCAGCCAGCGCCGCAGCGCTCACAGCACCTGCTCCCTGGTCATAGGCGAAAGGCGTTCCCAGCACATCGCACACCGGTTCGCTGATCAGCCCAAGTTTTGACCAGCAGACCGCACACAGCGATGCGCTTTCACTTACCTCCTGACGGCAGCCAAGGCAGCGCGGCGGCGTCAGCAGGTCAACAACCAGCCGCAGGCCTCGCTGCAAAACCGGCCGCCATTGCAAAACCTGTGTGACTTCCTGCCCTTCCATGCAGCGACGCTAGCATGAATTTTTGACGATGGCATTTTTGCATGTCAGGCTCTAAACATCGCGTTCTCAAGGAGACCCCGATGCCATTTGCCCGCAGCGATCTGGAACGCCTCGCCGAAATCGTCACCCACGCGGCAGACCAGGAAATCATCCCGCGCTTCCGCAAGCTGGGCGAAGGCGCCGTGCGCGAGAAGACATCGGCGCTTGATCTTGTGACTGATGCGGACGAAGGCGCCGAAGCGGTCATGCGGCAATCCGTTGCCAAGGCATTTCCCAAGGCATTCTTTGTGGGTGAGGAGAGTGTGGAGAAAGATCGTTCCGCGCTCTCCAAGATTGCTGATGCCGATCTCGCCATCATTGTCGATCCGGTGGATGGCACCAACAATTTTGCCTGGGGACTGCCGCTATTCGGCGTCATTCTTGCCGTTGTCGCCAAGGGCGAGACAATCGCAGGGCTGATCTATGATCCCATCGGCCATGATTGCAGCTTTGCCATTCGCGGCCATGGCGCATGGCACAAGGCGGAATCGGGCTCCACCTATGACATGAAAGCGTCCAAGCCGAAGCCGGTGAATGAGCTGGTGGGCGTTTCCTCCTGGTATCACATGTCGGAGCCCATGCGTTCGCAGGTGACGGCGAATTTCGCCAAGGTGCGCGCCGCCTTCTCCTATCGCTGCGCGGCCTACGAGTACCGGTTGATTGCCGAAGGCCACATCGATTTTTCGCTCTCCAACAAGCTGATGCCGTGGGACCATGCCGCCGGCGTTCTCATGCATCAGGAAGCTGGCGGCTATTCGGCGCTGCTCGATGGCAAGCCCTACAAGCCTACGGTTCATCAGGGCGGCATGCTGCTGGCGCCGGACAAGGCAAGCTGGCAGGCCCTGCATGAAGCCCTCTTCGCCCCGGTAAAATGACGGAACTATTCGACCGCGCCTTGCTGCGGGCACGCCTTGCCCGCCATGCCGCGACGAGACCCGCTGCCATTGAACAGCATGTGGCAGGCGAATTGGCCGAACGGCTGTCGCTGATCAATCGAAGCTTCGAAAGAACCCTGCTCATCGCGCACCATCCGCAACTGTTTGCGGAAGTTCTGCAGCGTTCCGGCAAGACCAGTCAGGTTGACATCATCCCGCCGCCGGATGGCGCCGGGTTCACGACACCGGCACCAGGCTACAACGCCATCTTTCACCTGCTGGACCTGCATGCGGTGAACGACGTGCCGGGGCTTCTGGTCCGCCTGCGCCAGCTGCTGTTGCCAGACGGCCTGCTGATGCTGGCCTGCTTCGGCGGTGAAACCTTGAGCGAACTAAGAAATGCCTGGCTTGCAGCCGAGGAACCGCCAGACCGGCGCCGTCTCGCTCCGCATCGCTCCCATGATCAATGTCCGCGACATGGGAACCCTGTTGCAGCATGCGGGCTTGGCTCTTCCGGTCGTCGACAAGGACAGGCACACGGTGCGCTATGCCGATCCCTTCTTGCTCATGCTGGAATTGAGCGCCTTCGGCCTGACCAACATCATGCAGCGAGCGTTCCCGCCGGCCCGTGTCGCGCACGTGTTGGGCGCTGAAGTTTCTGCCGCCTACCAAGCATGCGGCTGGCGATGCCGATGGCCGCGTGCGCGCTACTGTTGAACTGGTCTGGGCCACCGGCTGGGCTCCGCACGAAAGCCAGCAGAAGCCCCTGAAGCCGGGATCAGCCCAAAGCCGCCTCGCCGATGCGTTGAAGGCGAAAGAAACCAAGCTGTGACGCCAGTCTCGTTACGGGCGAATTGACCACGCACAAACTTGCGGTCTCGTCACCACTTGCGCGTTAACCGCCCGAAGTTCTGATTGTATCTTTTCGAGTAGAACTTGCGGATCACCGCGCAATGCCTCGTTCAAGTCCTTCTCCGCCAAATGCTTTCTCATGCTGGCGAAGCTTGACAGCGACCATTGCACGATTGGCGAGTCCCAATTGCTGACAAGGCACTCCCAGGTGATGTGTGGAACTGGGAGGCCGGCATCGTGAAAGATGCGCACAAATTCGCTCCCAACATTTGGACTTGGCAAATTGGCCCGGAATGCCTCGGTGACGGCATGCGCCAGTATTTCAAAGGACGTGACAACTGGAAAAGAATGAGAACTCGTCTTGTAATCCATGTTCAATTCATGAAATGCGATGATCCCGCCCTGCCTCACCACCCCTGCGGCATCACGAAGCAGTCTCGCGGGATCGTCTTGGTGAACCAGAACGTATCGTCCCAACGCAGCATCAAAAGGCGCACGTCCGGGAAAATCGATATCGCTGCCAACAACGCACTCGACGTTGGAATGTCCCGCCATTTCGACCCTGCTGCGGGTTGTTTCGATCGCCTTCGCCTCTCGGTCAAATGCCAGCACCTTGCCAGATGGTCCGACAGCTTCCGCAAGGAGCAGTGTCACGTCACCCGGCGCCGCAGCCGACCTCCAGCACCGACCATCCGGGACCTATGCCACATTCGCGGATCAACCGCGATGTCACCCCGCCGATGATGCTGGCCTGCAGCTTCAGGCGCTCCAGCTCAGATTCGCTGTGACCAAGGACATATGCCGCTGTCGCATTCATGGGGTTGCCTCTGCCAGATGCCAGTTCAGCCTAACCCTGAATCCTGCGAGACTTCAATCACTCGTTCGTGCCCGTTTACAGCAGGTCGATCAGATGCGGGATGAGCGGCAGGTCGGCTGGCGGCATGGCATAGTCCTTCATGTCGCGCGGGCGCACCCATTTCAGTTGCTGGCCTTCAAGGGCCGTCACTAGCCCCTTCCACCGCCTGCACACATAAAGCGGCATGAGCAGGTGGAAATCCTCATAGGCATGGCTTGCGAAGGTCAGTGGAGCCAGGCAGCTTTCGGTGACGTCAATGGCCAGCTCTTCCTTCAGCTCGCGGATAAGCGCTTCTTCCGGCCGTTCGCCCTCTTCCACCTTGCCGCCGGGGAATTCCCACAAACCTGCAAGCGACTTTGCCTTCGGGCCGCTGCGCCAGCAGCACGCGGCCATCCTTGTCGATGAGCGCCACGGCAGCAACGAGAAGTCGCCGCATGGCTAGCTTCTGTAGGAACCGTTGATGTCGATGTAGCGGTGCGTCAGGTCGCAGGTCCACACCTTGGCCTTGCCGCGGGCTACGCCGACATCGGCCTCGATGGTGATCGAGCGGCCCTTCATGTGCGGCATGATTTCCGCTTCCTTGTAGGCCGGATCGCGCATGCCGTTTTTCGCCACCTGGATGCCGCCGATCCTGATCCGCAGCCTGTCGCGGGTTGCCTTCTCGCCAGCCTTGCCGATCGCCATGACGATGCGGCCCCAGTTGGCATCCTCGCCCGCAATCGCCGTCTTCACCAGCGGCGAATTGGCAACCGACATGGCAATCCTGTGCGCGGCCTTGTTTGACTCTGCTCCAGTGATGGCAATCTCGATCAGCTTTTCAGCGCCCTCGCCGTCGCGCGCCACCTGCAGCGCAAGGTCATGGCAAACACCATGCAACGCCTTTGCAAAACCTCTGAGACGCACATCATCGGCAGACTTCAAGCCTTTGGGAGCAGCGCCAGCCGCACCCGTTGCAAACAGCAGCACAGTGTCCGATGTCGATGTATCGCCATCGACAGTGATGCAGTTGAACGTCGTGCTCACGCTTTGCGACAGCAACTTCTGTAACAGCCGCGCCGGCACGGCAGCATCGGTGAACAGGAACACCAGCATCGTCGCCATGTCCGGCGCAATCATGCCGGAGCCTTTGGCGATGCCGTGGATCGTCACCTTGCGGCCGCCGTAGGTCGCGCTCATCGTCGAGACCTTGGCGAAGGTATCCGTCGTCATGATGGCGCGCGCCGCATCCATCCAGCAGTCGCCGCGGGCGGCCTTGACGAGATCCGGCAAGGCGCGCGTGATGAATGAAGCATCGAGCGGTTCGCCGATGACCCCGGTTGAAGCCTGGAAAACTTCCGAGGCCTTGCAGCCGAGCTGTTGTGCAGCGGCCTTGGCAACCGCAGTAACGGTGGCGACACCGGCTTTGCCCGTGAAGGCATTGGCATTGCCGGCATTGACGACCAGCGCACGAGCGGCGCCGCCTTTCAGCGCCTTGATGCACCAGTCGACTGGCGCAGATCGCGATTTTGAGGTGGTGAAACTTCCCGCTACCGTCGTGCCAGCAGGCATGCAGGCGAGCAACACGTCCGGGCGGTTCTTGTAGCGGATGCCCGTTTCGGCAATGGCGAGAGAAACGCCGTCGAGCGCATCAAGCTGTGGCGCATTTGCCGGTGCCAGCGGTGAAACCTGATGTGCCATGCCCCGCCCCGGCCCTGTGGTCTGCCGTTACTGTGCGTCAGGGGCCTGCAAGTCGCCCTTGCCGCTGGTATCACCCCCGGCATCGCCCGTCGAGCCATCCGAATTGAGCTGGTTCTGCTTGTCCATGATGGCCTTGCGCTTGGCCATCACCTCCGATGCATATTTCTTGAGGTCCTCGTCCAGCACCTCAACCTTGGCGGTCCGCCGCAACTCTTCCATCGTGTCCTGCACTTTCTTGCGCAGCAGCACATTGCGGATGGCGCCTTTCACCTGGTCGTAAGGCTGGGCCGCGCCCATCTTGCGGTCCTCAAGCCTGATGATGTGCCAACCGAAATCGGTTTTCACCGGCTGCGAGACTTCGCCATTGGCCTTCAGCGCAAATGCGGCCTTGGAGAATTCAGCCACCATTTCCGGCGCGGTGAAGTAGCCGAGATCGCCACCATAATCCTTGGAGCCGTCAAGGCTGTACTTCTTGGCAAGGTCTTCGAACTTCTCGCCAGCCGCAAGCTTCGCCTCGACGTCGCGGGCTTCCTGTTCGGTCGCCACAAGAATGTGCCGTGCCCGCACCCGCTCTGTCTGCGCAACCTTGGCAGATTCCGCATCATAGGCAGCCTTGATCTGTTCCTCGGTCACCTGCGGGCGGATTTTCTGGAAGAAATAGGCATCGCGCAGCGCCTTGGCCTGATAGAGGGCGAGGCGGCGCTTGTATTCATCGGTTTCGGCAATGCCGTCCTTGACCGCCAGCTGCGCCAGCAAGTGCCGCTCGACCAGGAACTCCACCACGAAGGGGTAGCGCAACTTGGGCGGCAAGTCCGGCAACTGGCCGATGATGTCGTCGGTCGCCATCTGGACTTCTGAAATCTTGATCTCGTGACCATTGACGATGGCGACAACCTTGTCGTCCGCCGGTGCGATCGTGCCATCCTGTGCAAGTGCGCCGAAGGCGCCCGCAGTTGCCAGAAACCCGGAAAGCAGGGCAACTTTGGTCAGGTGTCGTGTAGGAAGCATCAACATAACGTCCAATTCGTTGTTTTGGCGGAGTTTTACACCCGCCGGCTGGTTCCTTGGCCTTCAAAAAAGGCGGAAATAGGCCAAGCGCCGCCGCCGCGGCACCTGTGCCTACTCAGGATTCGCTGCCTACATTGTTCTGCAAAGGTTTTTTCCGCAAGAGGAGGCAAAACCAGATTGCCACCTGTTGCGGCACGGCAACAGATTGCATCTTATTGCCCACATTACCACTTATGGAAGCCGGAAACCCGGCTGCGCGGCGCCCCAAAAAGCCCAAGGCTGGACGTTTCCTCAACAAGGCCTTATCAGGCACCCAATACGATTTTCTGGCTCAGCCCCAAAGGACGTCATCATGCTCGGCTTGCGGTCCATCGCAGCAAAGATTTTTGGAACGACAAATGACCGCAAGGTCGCCAAGTACCAGCCCCAGGCCGCCGCGATTGCTGCCCTCGAGCCGGAAATGGCGGCTTTGTCTGACGAGGCGCTGCGCGCCAAGACCGCCGAGTTCCGCCAGCAGGTTGCTGCCGGCAAGACGGTTGACGATCTCCTTGTGCCTGCCTTCGCGGTGGTGCGCGAGGCAGCCAAGCGTGCGCTTGGCATGCGCCATTTCGATGTGCAGATGATCGGCGGCACGGTCCTGCATGAGGGCCGCATCGCTGAAATGAAAACCGGCGAGGGCAAGACGCTGGTCGCAACGCTCGCCGTCTATCTCAACGCGCTTGAAGGCAAGGGCGTGCATGTGGTGACCGTCAACGACTATCTCGCCAAGCGCGATGCCGGCTGGATGGGCAAGGTCTACAATTTCCTCGGCATGACAACGGGCGTCATCGTCCATGGTCTGGACGACAATCAGCGCCGCGCTGCCTATGCCAGCGACATCACTTACGCCACCAACAACGAACTGGGCTTCGACTACCTGCGCGACAACATGAAGTACCATCTGGAAGAGATGGTGCAGCGTGGCCACCACTACGCCATCGTCGACGAGGTGGACTCGATCCTGGTGGACGAAGCGCGCACCCCTCTCATCATCTCCGGCCCGATGGATGACAAGTCGGACCTCTATAATTCGCTCGACCATTACATTCCCGAGCTCGTGCCGGAAGATTATGAGCTGGACGAGAAGCAGCGCTCGGTGACGCTCACTGAAAAGGGCAACGAGCATCTTGAGCAGGTATTGGGTGCGGCCGGCGTGCTGCATGGAACCAACCTCTATGACGCCGAGAATGTCACCATCGTGCACCATGTGCAGCAGGCGCTCCGCGCCCACAAGCTGTTCCAGCGCGACAAGGATTACATCGTCAAGGACGATCAGGTCATCATCATCGACGAGTTCACCGGCCGCATGATGCCGGGCCGCCGCTACTCCGAAGGCCTGCATCAGGCGCTTGAAGCCAAGGAGCATGTCGAGATCCAGCCGGAGAACGTGACGCTCGCCTCCATCACCTTCCAGAACTACTTCAGGCTTTACGGCAAGCTCGCCGGCATGACCGGCACGGCCTCGACCGAGGCCGATGAGTTCCAGGACATCTACCGGCTCGAGGTGATCGACATCCCGACCAACGTTCCCGTTGGCCGCAAGGACGAGGACGACGAGGTCTACCGCACCGCCAAGGAAAAATATGCCTCCATCATCGAGACCATCAAGGAAGCGAGAGCGCGAGGGCAGCCGGTTCTCGTCGGCACCACCTCGATCGAAAAATCGGAACTGCTCGCCGGCCTGCTCGTTGCCGAAGGCGTGCCGCACAATGTGTTGAACGCACGCTACCATGAGCAGGAAGCGGCCATCATTGCCCAAGCCGGCATTTCCGGCGCCGTCACCATCGCCACCAACATGGCGGGCCGCGGCACTGACATCAAGCTCGGCGGCAACCTCGACATGCGCACGGCAATTGAACTTGCTGATCTCCCCGAAGGGCCGGAGCGTGACAAGCGCATCGCCGCAATCGCTGCCGAGATCGAAATCGACAAGCAGAAGTGCATTGCCGGCGGCGGCTTGTTCGTCATCGGCACCGAGCGCCACGAAAGCCGCCGCATCGACAATCAGCTGCGCGGCCGCTCCGGCCGCCAGGGTGACCCAGGCCGCTCGCGCTTCTATCTCTCGCTGGAAGATGATCTCATGCGCATCTTCGGCTCCGAGCGCATGGACTCCATGCTGCAGAAGCTCGGCCTCAAGCAGGGTGAAGCCATCGTCCACCCGTGGATCAACAAGGCATTGGAAAAAGCTCAGCAGAAGGTCGAGGCCCGCAACTTCGATATCCGCAAGAACCTGCTGAAGTACGACAACGTCATGAACGACCAGCGCAAGGCCATCTTCGACCAGCGCATTTCCATCATGAAGGGCGAAGAAGTCTCAGAGACCATTGATGACATGCGCCACGAGGCCATTGACACGTTGGTCACCGAAGCCATGCCGCAAGGCAGCTATGCCGAACAGTGGGAAACCGCGCAGCTGCGCGAGCGCCTGCGTGAAACGGTAGCAATCGACTTCCCGGTTGAAGATTGGGCCAAGGAAGAAGGCATTGCCGACGAAGAGGTCCGCACGCGCGTAACCGAAGCGGCTGACAAGCTCTATGCCGGCAAGCGCGAGAAATACACCCCTGCCATAATGCAGCAGGTGGAAAAGGCCGTGCTGCTGCAAACGCTTGATGCGCTGTGGCGCGATCATATCGTCACTGTTGATCATCTGCGCCAGGTCGTTGGCCTGCGCGGCTACGGCCAGCGCGACCCTCTCAACGAATACAAGAACGAGGCCTTCACGCTGTTCTCGGCAATGATCGCCAAGCTCAAGGAAAACACCACCTCGAAGGTCATGCGTGTCGAAATCCAGACCGGGCCGAATGACGACATGTTGCCGGATGAGGATGAGTTGCCCTTCATGCAGGCGCATCACTTCGACGCCAGCACAGGGCTTGATGACGTGGGCGAAGGCCTGTCGCTGTTTCTCAACGATAGCGACACCAAGACTGTTGCCGATCCCAAGAGCCCGGAGACATGGGGCCAGACCGGCCGCAATGACGCCTGCCCCTGCGGCTCAGGCAAGAAGTACAAGCACTGCCACGGCAGCCTTCGCGTAGTCGCATCTTTTCACACCTGTCGCTTCTCCACGCCAGTGGAGAAGCTGTCACGAAGTGACTGACGAGGTCTCTTCGCTTCCGCGCACGCTGACCGAAAGGTACCTCATCCGGCCTATCGGCCACCTTCTCCAACTATGTTGGAGAAGGGACAACAGGCCCCAGCGATCGGAAAGGGCCTACACACCCGCGCGTCAGCCCGCCATCGACCTTGATGTTCTGGCTGGTGATGTAGCCTGCTCCATTTGACGCCCTGGAAACATCTGGCGGCTACAAAATGCCGGAGTCACAACATCCTGGCAGGAGATATTCCAGACAGGGATGGACCAGCTTTCACACGGCATGGTAATGAATAGCGCCGCCAAGTTCCAACGCGGCGGCAAAGTGCGCCCGGCGCCGAGGGACAATCGTTGAAATGACGTATGACTGGACCACTGTCACTGCCGTTGCTTCCGTTGTCGGCGTGATTGGCGGCATGATTTCGCTCATCTTCCTCATCCTGGAAGTGCGGCGCAATGCCCAAGCCATCGAGGGTGCCACGGTCCAGTCGCTGATGAGCTTCGAGAAGGATGTCTATGCCCTGATTGTGGCTAACGCCGAGCTCTATCAGAAAGGCTCAGTTGGGCTTTCCAAGCTGACGTCGACGCAGAAACTTGCATTCGAAAGAATTGTCAGCGCGCAGATGTCGCTTATCTACAGCGCTTATGTGCAATTCCAGCAGCACTTGATTGATGACGAGGTTTGGGACGCCTATTTCAACGCAATTAAGAAATACATGAAAGCTCCGGGCTTTCGCGAAAGCTGGAAGAGTTTTGAATTGCACTACCCAAAAAGCTTCCGTGATATGATCAACGCCGGATGCCCCTCGCCTTGAACGAAAAGGGGTTCCGCTCTCAGGTTGCAATGGATGGGAAGGAAGCCCTCACCCCCGCTCGTCACCCCGCCATCAAAGTTGATGCTGCGGCCGTGCCGGACAAATGGATGGTGGATTTGATCCGGCGATAGCATGGGTCTAGACTGACGCTTGCAATGGCCGACAGTTCCCACTCCCATCTTTGGCCCGGTGTGCCTCTGGCACTTGGCGCGGCCATGGCCTTTGGCGCTTCAACGCCGCTGGCAAAGCTGTTGCTGGGTTCCATCGACCCATGGATCATGGCAGGGCTGCTTTACCTTGGCTCAGGATTTGGGCTCAGTGTATTGATTGTCTTTCGTAAGCTGACTGGTTCAGCATCGGCGGAAGCGGGACTGACGCGCCGAGACCTACCCTGGCTCGCAGGAACCGTTGTCTTTGGCGGCATACTCGGGCCGGTGTTGTTGCTGTTCGGCCTCAATCTCACCGATGCCGCCTCTGCATCGCTTCTGCTCAATCTCGAAGCTGTCTTCACACTGCTGATGGCATGGATTGTGTTCCGCGAACACGTGGATCGTCGACTCTTCATTGGCGCGGTTGCCATTGTCGCCGGGGCGCTGCTGTTGTCATGGCAGGGCGAAATTGGAAAATTCAGTTGGGGGCTGGTCTTGATTTCGTTGGCTTGCTTCTCATGGGCCATTGACAATAATCTGACCCGCAAGATTTCCGCCTCTGACCCATTTGTTCTGGCGGCGATCAAGGGTTTGGCCGCAGGCAGCGTCAACACGGCGCTTGCCCTGTATGCGGGAGCGCATTGGCCCGAATTGACAAACCTCTCCGGCGCAATGCTCTTGGGCTTTGTGAGCTATGGTCTGGGGCTGGTCCTGTTCATTTTCGCGCTGCGTTATCTTGGAACAGCGCGCACAGGCGCATACTATGGCACCGCGCCCTTCATTGGAGCCATATTCGCAACCATCATTCTCGGCACGCCGCTGACTGCTACCATCCTCATAGCCGGATTATTCATGGCCTTCGGTGCGTGGCTTCATTTGGTTGAACGTCACGAACATGAGCATAGCCATGCCGAGCTGGAGCACGAGCACGCCCATGTGCATGACGAGCATCACCAGCACTCGCATGTTGGCGCAGTGACCGAACCTCATTCCCATATGCATCGTCACAAGCCGCTGAGGCACAAGCACGCGCATTATCCGGATTTGCACCATCGCCATGGGCACGGATAGCAGCGCCGGATTCGTCCGTGAACCTCAAGAAACGCGGTGAAGCGCGAAGCCTGCTGCCTCAAACCCCTCGCGTCAACCCGCCATCGACCTTGATGTTCTGGCCGGTGATGTAGCCAGCGCCATCTGACGCAAGGAACGAAACTGTCGCCGCAATCTCCTCCGAAGTGCCATAGCGCTTCATCGGCACGCTTGCCGCCCGCTCATCCGTTTTCGGCAGGCTGTCGATCCAGCCGGGAAGGATGTTGTTCATGCGCACATTGTGTTCGGCATACTGGTCGGCAAACAGCTTGGTGTAGGAGGCCAGGCCCGCGCGCGCCACTGCCGAGGTGGGGAACATGGCGCTGGGCTCGAAAGCCCAGGCGGTTGAGATGTTTATGATGGCGCCCGCTTTCTGCGCGATCATGACCGGGGCCACGATGCGCACCGCGCGGATCACATTCATAAGATAGACGTCAAATCCGGTCTTCCACTGCTCATCAGTGATGTCGAGCAGCGCTGCGCGCGGCCCATGCCCCGCGCTGTTGACCAGCACGTCAATCCGCCCCCACTTGGCAATCGCCGCATCGGCAAGCTTCTTGATGTCATCGCTCGACTGGTTGGAGCCGGTGACGCCAATGCCGCCCAGTTCCTTGGCCAACGCCTCGCCCTTGCCGGATGATGAGAGAATGCCGATGTTGAACCCATCAGCTGCCAACCGCCGCGCCGCAGCCGCACCCATGCCGCTGCCGCCAGCTGTCACCAGCGCTACCTTTGCCTTGTCCAAGATGTCTCTCCCTATGCCGCGCTTGAGTAGCGAATGGCCGCCATCATGCCGGAGTTCATATGGTAGAGGTGATGGCAATGGAAGGCCCAGTTGCCGGGGTTGTCGGCATCAAAGCGCACCGTCACCGCCCGGCCCGGCGGCACCAGCACCGTATCACGCACCGCGCCATTGATCGCCACGCCGTCAATCGCCACCACCTTGAAGTAGTGCCCGTGCAGATGCATCGGATGCGCCATCGCAGTCATATTGTGCATCATGATGTCGATGCGCTCGCCTTCCCGCACGGTGAACAGCGTGTCATGCATCGAGGGCTTGCCGTTCAGGCCCCAGACGTAGCCCTGGTCGCCACCTGTCAGCATGACCATTTCAGTCCTTGTCACCGGCTCTTCGGGGAAAGCGGCGGCGGTATTGAGTCTCGCTTCCATTTCAAGATCAAGAGGCGGCGCAAGTTCACCCAGTTCGGCAACCTTGCGAAATGGCAGCGCCGGCGGTGGCGAGGATGAATCCGGTGCGCATCGCCACTCCCTCCGCCTGAAACAGGATGGGCCACGCTTCTCCATCTGACGGCATCCGGATGCGAATGTCGACCCGCTGTGCGACGGCAAGCGGCGCCTGCTTCACCTTGTGCGGCACAACCGAAATTCCGTCGACAGCGATGACCTCTCCATCCAGTTCACCAAGATCGATCCACATGTTGCTGGCGGCGCAACCGTTGATGATGCGGAGCCGCACGCTCATGCCGCGTTCAACCCGCACCACCTCCGGGTCTGCCAACGTGCGATCATTGGCGAGGTAAGCATCAAACTTCACATCGTTCAGCATGCCGCCCATGCCTCCACCTGCAGCCATCTTCGAGGGGTCCATCTTTGAATGATCCATGTCCTGCATGGCGTGGCCCGCATGTTCTCCGCCGCCGCCTTGCAGCTCGGCGAGTATCTCCGCCGGCGGCCGGAAGGTGAAGTCATGCAGCATCACCACATGCTCAAGCTGGTCGAACAGCGGATCGCGCGTTTCGCGGATGATGAGCGGCGCTGCCAGCAGCTGCTGCTCTTGCAGGCCGACATGTGAATGCATCCAGTGCGTGCCGGCCCTGCGGCTCTGGAAATCGTAGCTGAAGCGCTCTCCCGGCTTCAGCGCGGGTTGCGATAGATGCGGCACGCCGTCCTGGCCCGCAGGCGGCGTCAGCCCATGCCAATGCAGCAGGGTGTCTTCAGCAAGTTCGTTGACGACTTCGACCTGGAAGCGCTCCGTGGCCAGCAGGCTGTGGCCGATGCCGCCGGCGCTGTTAACGACTCCAAACACCTTGGCGGCTTTGCCGTTAACCTCCAGCACGCGCGACTGCACCGTAAGTCGTGGCACGGCCTGCTGCGCTCGCACGTTTTGCGCGAAAGCAGCGGCGGCAAGACCACTTAACAGGGCACGGCGCGTGGGAGACCAGCTCATGTTTAAACCTTTTGTAGGGTTAACGGCAGCCGCCGCCTGCTGCTTTCAACTTGAGGCGTCTCGTTAACCTGTTTCAACTACGTTCTGTTTTAGTATCCGGATGTTGGCAAAATCATGTGTCGGGCAGTAACATGAAGTGGTTTAATCGCATTTGGGCAAGGTTCCTGGAGTCAAATTCCGGTGCGGTTGCCATTGAGTACGGAATGATCGCCGCAGTCCTCGTGCTGGCCATCTACCCGGCATTTCACCTGATCACATCAGGCTTGCAGGTGCGGCTCCAGGACGTCGTGGACGCCTTCAGCTTCTTCAGCTGAGTCTGACTTTTCAGTTCAGGATGTTCCGGCCCATGGCGAGGAACTTTTCGCGCCGCTGGGTGCGCAGCACATCTGCCGATACGCCTG
Organism: uncultured Alphaproteobacteria bacterium; assembly: GCA_963814455.1. GTDB lineage: Bacteria > Pseudomonadota > Alphaproteobacteria > Rhizobiales > Aestuariivirgaceae > Aestuariivirga. The sequence continues at coordinate 150,681 of CAWFCR010000010.1, forward strand.
CAAATGCTTCGAGATTAAGGGCAATCATGTCGCCCGTCGCAGCGATGGCTGCCTGTGGCTGGCGGTGCGCGCCGCCCAGTGGCTCCTGCACGATCTCGTCAATGACGGCAAGCTTCTTGAGATCCTGCGCCGTGATCTTGAGCGCAACCGCTGCATCCTTGGCGCGCGCCGCATCCCGCCACAGGATCGAAGCCGCACCTTCCGGTGAAATGACGCTGTAGATCGCATGTTCAAGCATCAGCACGCTGTTGCCGGTGGCAATCGCAATCGCTCCGCCTGACCCGCCCTCCCCGATAATGACCGAAACCAGCGGCACGCCAAGCCCGAGGCAGCAGTCAGTAGAGCGCGCAATGGCTTCTGCCTGGCCGCGCGCTTCCGCATCAATGCCGGGATAGGCGCCAGCAGTATCGACAAGCGTGATCACCGGCAGGCCAAACTTCTCCGCCATTTCCATGAGCCGCACCGCCTTGCGGTAGCCTTCTGGCCGCGCCATGCCGAAATTATGCTTGAGGCGGGCTTGCGTGTCGGAACCCTTTTCCTGGCCGATGACCACCACCGGCTGGCCACGGAAGCGGCCCATGCCGCCGACGATGGCATAATCCTCGGCGAACTTCCGGTCGCCTGCCATCGGCACATAATCGGTGATGAGAGAGTTGATGTAGTCGAGCGCATGCGGCCGCTCGGGATGGCGCGCCACTTGCGTTTTCTGCCAGGGCGTCAGCGCATGGTAGAGGTCGGCCAGCGTTTTGGATGTCTTCTTTTCAAGCGACTTCACCTCGTCCGAGATGGCGACTTTCGGATCGGAAGCGGCAAGCGCCCGAAGCTCGGCAATCTTGCCTTCCAGCTCGGCGATGGATGTTTCAAACTCAAGATAGGACGGCATCGGACCCCGGAAAGCACAGACACAGGCCGATCATCTGGCGGCCTCGCGAAACATTGTCAACTTTTCTTGGCTAGCGGATGATGGCGATCCACCACCACCTTGAGGCGTTCCGCCTGCACATGCGTGTAGATCTGCGTTGTGGCAATGTCTGCATGTCCCAGCATTTGCTGCACCGCGCGCAAATCCGTTCCCTTTTCAAGCAGATAGCTTGCAAAAGCATGGCGCAGCACATGCGGAGACAGGCGTGAGGCAGCAATGCCGCAGCGGCCCGCAAGCTGCTTCAGCTCAAGCGCAAAATGCTGGCGCGTCAGATGCCCGCTCGCGCCGTGAGATGGAAACAGCCATTTGCTGGCGGCGGATTTCGAGGCGCTGCGAACCTTGAGATAGCCGCCAATTACCTCGCGCGCGCCGTCAGACAGTGGCACCAGCCGTTCACGCCCACCCTTGCCCTTGATGCTCAGCAACCTGTCATCGCTGCGGCAGCCGGCCAACGGCAGCGTCACCAGCTCGGATACGCGCAAGCCCGTGACGGCGAGGACGGACAACAGGCAATGCAACCGCCAGGCCCTGAACTGTGCAGCCCCTTCCGCCGCATCGGCAGCTGCGCGCGATTCCTGCAACAGCCTGTCAACCTCGGTGATGGTGATGATCTGCGGCAAGGGCCGCCGGGCCTTGGGGCTTTCAACGATAGCGGCCGGATTGGCGGCAATCGTGCCATCGCCATGCAGGAAGCGGTAGAATTGCCTCACCGCCGAAAGCCGCCGCGCCGCCGTTGCGCGTGAAAGACCTGCCTGTTCGACGCCTGCGAGGTAGTCTCTTATATCATCGCGCTCGGCCTTCAGCAGACTGCCGCCACGGCTTTCCACAAACCCGAGAAAATCCGTGAGGTCGCGCTCATAGGCCGTGAGAGAATTGCGCGCGAAGCCGCGCTCGGCGCTCATCATTTCGAGAAAGCGGTCGACATGCCGCCATTCTGACTTGTTATTTCGGGATTTGCTACTTGGTGACTTGACGGAGCCGTTCATGGGGCAGCGATTTCACAATCTCGGTCTGTTCCGGCGGATACTGCGCCAACGCCCACACCACGCCATAGACGGACCCGCCCAGAAGGGCAACAATCAACAAAAACCGCAGACTGTCCGGCACGCAAGGCTCCTCGATGGCCCCTACTCTACCCTGCGATATGGTAAACACCAAGTGACCAAAAAACCTTGGCGGCAAGCCGTGCAGCCGGTAACAACGGGGCCCTGCATCCGGGGTTGTCTCAGTATTCATGGCGCGTCGTTCGGTATCGAAGGAAGTCCAGCTTGTGCGGTCCAGACTTGGAACGCGCCCGCTGGTCCTTGTCGGCCTCATGGGTGCTGGCAAATCCTCCATCGGCCGCCGTCTGGCTGAAAAACTCGATCTGCCCTTCGTCGATGCCGACCATGAGATTGAAGTGGCCGCCGGCAAGACCATCCGCGAGATTTTTGCCGACCATGGCGAGCCCTATTTCCGCGAAGGCGAGCGCCGCGTCATCTCGCGCCTGATTGAAAGCGGCGCCCAGGTGCTGGCAACCGGCGGCGGCGCCTTCATGAACGAGGAAACTCGTAAAAGCATCGCCGCCCACGGCATTTCCATCTGGCTCAGGGCCGAACTGCCGCTGCTGATGAAGCGCGTCATGAAGCGGCCCGACCGGCCGTTGCTGCAGGCGGACAATCCGGAAGCCGTCATGCAGCGCCTGATCAACGAACGCTATCCGGTTTACGCCAATGCCGACATCATCATCGACAGCCGGGACGTGCAGCATACGCAGATGGTGAATGAGGTCATCAAGGCGCTGGCCAAATGGCCGGGCTGGGACAAGGACAAAAAGGCCGATGAACAACCAGCCTGAACAACGCGCCTCTGAAACCGTGAGGGTGGAGCTTGAGGGCCGCGCCTATGACATCGTCATCGGTGAAAACCTGCTTGCTGACGCGGCACGCCGCATCACCCCCCTGCTGGCGCGGCCCTTCGTCGCTATTGTGACGGATGAGAATGTCGCCCGCCATCATCTGCCAACACTCGAACGTTCTCTTGCAAGCGCAGGCATCATATCGAAAGCCATCATCCTGCCGCCGGGTGAGAAGACCAAGAGCTTCACGAGCCTCGCTTCGCTGTGCGAGCAACTGCTCGAGGCAGGTGTCGAACGGCGTGACAAGGTGATAGCGCTCGGCGGCGGCGTCATTGGTGATCTCACAGGTTTCGCCGCAGCCATCCTCCGCCGCGGCGTGGATTTCATCCAGATCCCGACAACGCTGCTGGCGCAGGTTGATTCCTCCGTCGGCGGCAAGACCGGCATCAACACGCCGCAGGGCAAGAACCTCATTGGCGCCTTCAAGCAGCCTGTTCTGGTGCTGGCGGATGCAACGCTGCTTGATACTCTGCCAAAGCGAGAGCTTGCGGCCGGCTATGCCGAGGTCGCCAAATACGGCCTTCTGGGGGACGCACCATTCTTCGACTGGCTGGAAGCCAACGCGCCACTGCTGCTGCGGGGAGACAGTCAGGCCCGCGCCCACGCCATTGGCAAGAGTTGCGCCGCCAAGGCCGCCATCGTCATCGAGGATGAAACGGAGCAAGGCGTGCGCGCGCATCTCAATCTTGGCCACACCTTCGGCCATGCGCTGGAGCAGGCTACCGGCTATTCGCAACGCCTGCTGCATGGTGAGGCGGTGGCGATCGGCATGGTGCAGGCCTTCCTGTTCTCCGAACGGCGCGGAGATTGTGCCCCCGGCACCGGCGCGCGCGTTGCCGCCCACCTCAAGTCCACCGGCTTGCCGACACGGCTCGCTGACATTGAAGGCGCTCTGCCGCCGCCGGAAGCGCTTGTGGAGATCATGCGGCAAGACAAGAAGGCGGTCAGCGGTGAACTCACCTTCATTCTGGCGAAGGGCATTGGTCAGGCCTTCATCGCCAGGAAAGTTCCCGCTGCCGATGTGGTTGATTTCCTGAAAGAGGATCTGAAACGAAAATGAACTACGAAATCGCCTTGCCAGTCGTCATCGTGCTGGCGCTCTTGATGGCATCGGCATTTTTCTCCGGCGCCGAAACCGCCCTCACCGCCACATCGCGCGCCAGACTCACCGAACTGGAGCGCCGCGGCAACTGGCGCGCCTCGCTGGTGCTCGCCCTCACCAAGAACCGTGAACGGCTGATCGGCGCACTGCTCGTCGGCAACAACATCGCCAACATTACTGCTTCGGCAATCGCCACGGCAGCCCTCATTTCCGCCTTTGGCGACATCGGCGCGGTCATCGCCTCGGCGGTGATGACAGTGCTTGTCGTCATCTTCTGCCGAAGTCATGCCCAAGACCTACGCCATCGCCTATCCGGACAGGGTGGCGCTCTCGGTCGCGCCGCTCGTGCGTTTTCTCGTGGCGGTGCTTGGCCCTGTCGTCATCACCATTGAATACATCGTCAAGCGCGCGCTCGCGCTTTTTGGCGCCGACATGACGAAGGTGGATCATGTGCTCTCGCCGCATGACGAGATCAGGGGCGCCATCGACCTGCATCACAAGGAAGGCAGCTTCGTCACCAACGACCGCGACATGATGGGCGGCCTTCTCAACCTGCAGGACCTCGAAAATCTTGATGTCATGGTCCACCGCACCAAGATCATCTCTATTGATGCCAATGATACGGCGGACAACATCATCCGCCAGGTGCTGAAGTCCGGCCACACGCGCATTCCGCTGTGGAAGGACAAGCCCGACAACATCATCGGCGTGCTGCATGCGCGTGACCTGTTTTCGGCGCTGCAAGACAATGGCGGCGACAGCAGCAAGGTGAAAATCGAAGAGATCATGAGCCCGGCATGGTTCGTGCCCGACACGCGCCCAGTGCATGATCAGCTCAAGGCCTTCCTACGCCGCAAGACGCACTTCGCCATCGTCGTCGATGAATATGGCGAGGTGCAGGGCCTTGTGACGCTGGAAGATATCATTGAAGAGATCATCGGCGACATCAAGGACGAGCATGACCTGGAAACGCCGGGCACCCGCAAGTTGCCGGATGGCTCCTTCATCATCGACGGCTCGGTGCCGCTGCGCGACCTCAACCGCGCCTTCGGCTGGGAACTGCCGGACGAGGAGGCCACAACCCTAGCCGGCCTCGTCATCCACGAGGCACGGGAGATACCCTCAGTCGGCCAGAACTTCGCCTTCCTCGGCTACAGATTCGAGGTGCTGAAGAAGCGCAAGCACCAGGTGACGTCAGGTCAAGGTGACGCCGGAACAGACGGGGTGAGAGGAATCTTGAAAGGCATCGTCTACATACTGTTTTCTCCTAACTGCACCTCAGTAAACAATCGGCGGAACTGAACTGCCGAGTAGCAGCGAATTCGAGCGCAATTCCCCTATCTACGAAGGTTGGCGGCGTGGGCACTTGCGCACTGTCTACCTGTGGTGGATAGCGTGGTAGTCGAACAACTCCACAAGCATTTGCCGAAATGTTGACAACAGCGTAGAGGTACGCTGCTGAACTCTTCCAGGGTCAGGATTGCAGCAATTGAAGCAATATGCATTGCGACGTTGGATGCCTGAGATCCCTTGCAAGGAGCGCATTAGGCAGAACGGCTTTTCAAGGATGTCACGATTGCGTGCAGTCACCTCCTTTCCTTAATGGATAAGGGCGGGCGTATGGACCTTGGATCAACAAGGCTCATGACTCTGTCTCTGTATCCAAAAACTGCAGGTGGCCGTTACTTCACGCTGAACGTTGTCGGCACGAAGTTGCCTACGCTACGCTCGCGCAAAACCTGATCCGCAAGTCATCAATTCACTGGTCTGACGATAAACTCATCTGCGATTACCGAAGTTTCTCACTGGTTGAATGCTCACGAGGGAGATATTTCAAGTTCTACATATGCGTCCGCTCACGGATCGTGCAGTGAGCCTGACTTGGGCTGTGAGATCTCGTCCTTGTCGAACATCCTTGCCGAAATGCCAGGCATCAAGAAGCGCTCATTGCATATTGGCAGAACCAACTATCGGCATATGCGGTTGAGCGCGAAGACAAGTGTCTTCATGTCCAGACGCGATTTCGACAACTACGAAGCACGTGAACAAGCTCAGTCCAGTATGATCCACGCTGTCGGTCAAGAGAAGAAGCGATTTCCAATGACCGCTTCAGTCCAACTTGAAGGCTAAAAGCGATGCTATTATAGCGGACAGATTTCAGACACTCTTCAAGATATTTCAATACAGCACACTTAATTCCTAATGCCCGGACTTGATCCGGGCATCTTCTTTCTGGACGCCTGCAAGAGTATGGCCGTGTCAAGCACGGCCATGAGGAGGAGTTTACGAGTTTAACGCCCCACCGCCTCACCCTGAGGTGCTCACGGCACGTGAGCCTCGAAGGGTGGACAGTCCCGCTCCGGCCTATGCTTCGAGGCTTCGCTGACGCGAAGCACCTCAGCATGAGGGTGTTCCACTGAGCGAGACTGATCGCTTCACTTTGCCAAGAACGTGATCCGGGCTTCTTCCTCCCCTCACCCGCCCCAGCCACTTTCCGCATCACGCGCCAGTCCATCCTCCAATGCCGTGGACCTGACGGCGCCACCCGCCCTATAGACGCGGCATGCAGCACAGCGACTTTCAACCTGCCATCGCGCCCGAGGTTTGGGCCCTGCGGCCGGACTTCACAGCCCTCAGCATTATTACGCGGGGCGTCAGCAACACGGCAGGTCATGATTGGGCGCGAGAGCAGCTGGCCGCGGCCGCCATAGCCGCAAGCGGAATGAAACCTTGGGCGGCCAAGCATCTGGAAGCCTGGGCCGAGGCCTACCGCGCCTTTGGCGCAAAACCGCAGCGCACGCCCTGCTCGGCCGAAGCGTTACTGAAACGCGCAAGCCGCGATGGGCAGGTGCCGAGCGTCAATCCGCTGGTTGATCTCTACAACGCCGTCAGCATCCGCCACGCCATTCCCGTGGGCGGAGAGGATATGGCAAGTTATCGCGGCCACCCGCGCCTCGTGCGGGCGGGCAGGCAGCGAGACATTCGACACCATGAAGGACGGCAGCCCCGCAACGGAAACCGTCGATGGCGGGGAAGTTGTCTGGCGCGATGATGCGGGCGTCACCTGCCGCCGCTGGAACTGGCGCCAATCAGTGCGCACCCGCGTGACCGCGGAAACAACGGACGTCTGGTTCATCCTCGAAAGCCTGGCGCCCATGCCGCGCGCCGCGCTGCAGGAAGCTGGCGATGAACTCGTCCACGGCCTCCGCCATCTCTCGCCATCTGCCGCCATCACGGTCACGCTTCTGCAAAACGAGGGAGCATAGCCATGCTCTACATGCCGCCTGCCTTTCGCATCGAGGATCTTCCGCAACTCCATTCGCACATGGAACGGCACCCCTTCGCAACATTGATCACGGTTGGCGCAGACAGGCCGCTGGTATCCCACCTGCCGCTTTTGCTTGATCGCTCCGAAGGCCAGCACGGTGTGCTCTGGGGCCACCTGGCAAAGGCCAACCCGCAGATTTCGCTGACGCTCCGGCACGCCTTGGCAACAGCCATCTTCCATGGCCCCGATGCCTATGTGTCGCCCAACTGGTATGCATCCAAGCAGGAGCATGGAAAGGTCGTGCCGACCTGGAATTACGCCGTCGTTCATGCGCGGGGAGCGATCCGCTTCTTCGAAGATGAAGCCGGGCTGCGCCGCATTGTCGACAGGCTGACCGACAAGCACGAGAAGACGCAAGCCAGGCCCTGGTCCACGCAGGATGCGCCTGAACGCTACATACAAGCCCAACTCAAGGGCATCGTGGGTTTTCAGATCGAAATCACCGAACTCGACGGTAAATACAAGCTCAGCCAAAACCGGCCAGAGGCTGATCGCAAAGGCGTGGTGGCCGGCCTTGCCAGCAGCTCCACGTCTGGCGACAGCGAGACCGCCGATTTGATGAAGCAGACACCCGGTTAGCGCAGTCTTCCCCAGCTGCCCACCCGCGTTTTACCATGGCCAAAGCCGATTGGATTTCAGCGATGCTCCCTGATCAGGGGGAACCTTGCGCTCGCGGTGGTGAGATTCAATTGTGGAGTATGCCGCTTTGTAGCAGTTTCACCGTACGCTGTCAAGGGCTAAATTCCTATATTATTCTGGAACCGCCGATTCAATCGCCAGCGCATGCACCCTGTTGCGCAATTCCTCTGCCAGCGCCTCATTCACCAGCCGATGCTGCTGCCACGCGGGATTTTCCGGTAAATGATCGCGCCGCAATCTTCACACGGAAATGGCTTTCACCATCCACATGCGCGCCTGCATGGCCCGCATGCAGGTGCGACTCGTCGATCACCACAAGTCTCTCTGGCGCCAGCGCCTTCTCGAGTTTGGACTTGATTAATCGTCCGACAGGTCCCAGTTCCATTTTCAGCTTCCATAGGCTATGCTCACGCTCTTTTGCGCCGCACCCCATATTTGGACATCATGAAGTTCGATTCAAAGTATTTCGACAAGATTCGCGTCACTTCTTCGAAGGGGAAGAAGGAACCGCCGCCGCCTGCCAACTGTGAATGGCCGGGCTGCGACAAACCGGCCCGCCACAAGGCCCCCAAGGGCCGCGGCGCCGAGGGCCAGTTCCATAATTACTGCACGGCGCATGTGCAGGAATACAACAAGACCTACAATTATTTCGATGGCTTGCGGGATGGCGACATCCAGACCTTCCAGAAGGATGCGCAAACCGGCCACCGCCCTACCTGGCGCTTGGGCCAGAATTCGCAAGCCACCAACGCCTATGCCAACATCAATGGCATGCGCCGCAAAGCGCAAAGCCTGCGTGATCCCTATGCCATGTTCACCGGCGAAGCGCAGAATGCCCAGGCCAAGCGCACGCTGCGCCCCAACGAGCTGAAGGCGCTGCATACCCTCGGGCTGGACGAGAAGGCTACCGCTGCAACGGTGAAATCCAAGTACAAGACGCTGGTGAAACGCCTTCACCCTGATGCCAATGGCGGCAGCCGTGAGAATGAAGAAACGCTGAAAGCCGTGATCCATGCTTACGACACATTGCGAACCAGCGGTTTCTGCTGATTTGCAACGGCTGGCTGAACTTGCCCCGGCCAATCTTTCCCGTTAGAAACGTTTTTCCCCTCGGACAAAGAAGAAGTTGTTATGACCACCGCGATTGAAAATTCCGGCATGCCGGACACCACGGCATCCGTCAGCCAGCTGTTTGGCTTCGAATCCAACATGGTGGTGCCGGCCTATTCGAAAACCTCCGAGCATGTCCCGGACCTCGACGAGGATTACCTGTTCAACCGCGAAACCACGCTCGCCATTCTCGCGGGCTTCGCCTTCAATCGCCGCGTCATGATCAGCGGCTATCACGGCACCGGCAAGTCAACGCACATCGAGCAGGTGGCGGCGCGCCTCAACTGGCCCTGCATCCGCATCAACCTCGACAGCCACATCAGCCGCATTGATCTCATCGGCAAGGATGCCATCGTGCTGCAGGATGGCAAGCAGGTGACTGAATTCCGCGAAGGCATTCTGCCCTGGTCCTACCAGCGCAACGTGGCGCTGGTGTTTGATGAGTATGACGCCGGCCGGCCGGACGTGATGTTCGTCATCCAGCGCATTCTCGAAAGTTCCGGCAAGCTCACGCTGCTCGATCAGTCGAAGGTCATCCGCCCGCACAAGGCCTTCCGCCTGTTTGCCACCGCCAACACGGTTGGCTTGGGCGATACCACCGGGCTCTATCACGGCACCCAGCAGATCAACCAGGCGCAGATGGACCGCTGGTCCATCATCTCGGCGCTCAACTATCTGCCGCATGCGATGGAATGCGGCATCGTGCTGGCCAAGGTCAAAAGCTACGACACCGAGAAGGGCCGCAAGACCGTCGCCAACATGGTTCGCATTGCCGATCTCACGCGCAATGCCTTCATGCAGGGCGACCTCTCCACCGTCATGAGCCCGCGCACCGTCATCACCTGGGCGCAGAATGCCGAAATCTTCGGCGACCTCGGTTTTGCTTTCCGCCTCACCTTCCTCAACAAGTGTGACGAGCTGGAGCGCCCCATCGTCGCCGAGTTCTACCAGCGCTGCTTCGGCGAGGAACTGCCGGAATCGGCGGCGCGCATCGCCGTGGCCTGAGTGAGCCATGGCAACGACGCCAAAGAACGACAGGGCGGAGCGCTTCAAGCAGGTGCTGGGCACCGCCATGAAGACGATTGCCGTGGACCCGGAGCTTTCCGTCACCTTCGGCACTGAACAGCCGCAGCTCACCGGCCACAAGGCCAGGCTGCCGCAGGTGACCAGTGGCGCAAGCGACCGTGACATCAGCATCACCCGCGGACTGGCGGACAGTTTCTCTCTCCGCCTCGCCAATCACTCCGACAAGGTGCACAACCACTATCAGCCGGTGGGCAAGAATGCCCGCGCCATGTTCGAAGCGGTCGAGCAGGCCCGCATTGAGGCGCTCGGCGCCAATGCCATGCCCGGCATGGCGGAAAATCTTGGCGCCGTGCTGGAGGATCGTTTTTCCAAGTCCGTCGTCAACCGCTCGTCCAACCGGCGCGATACGCCGATGGAGGAAGCCGTTGCCCTCATGGTGCGCGAACGGCTGACCGGCGCACCGCCGCCCGCCAACGCGAAAATGTATGTCGATCTCTGGCGCGACTGGGTGGAAGGCAAGGCCGCTTCGCGTCTTGATCATCTTTCCGAATCCATCCACGACCAGGCGGCTTTCGCTCGCATGTCGCGTGAGCTGATTGCCGATCTCGACATGGCCGATGAACTGGGAGACGACCCCGACCAGTCGGACGAGAACCAGGAAAACCAGGACGCCGAACCCGATGGCGGCGAGCGTGAGGAAAGCCCGGACGGCGAAGACCAGGAAGGCGAACAGGAAGCCGCCCAGGAACTGCAGGATAGCGAAGGCGATACCGATGCCTCCGAAATGGAAGGCCAGCAGAGCGAAGTTGACGACACGCCGGACGACATGGAAGGCGAGGAAGTTGACGATGGCGATGAGCCATGGCGCCCGCAGTTGCCGTTCTCGTCGCTCTCCAGCGAGAATTTCTACAAGGTGTTTGACCACGCCAACGATGAGGAAATCTCCGCCGAGGACTTGTGTGACGGCGAGGAGCTGACGCGGCTCCGCAACTATCTCGACAAGCAGCTGTCGCATTTGCAGGGCGTTGTCGCCCGTCTTGCCAACCGCTTGCAGCGCCGCCTCATGGCGCAGCAGAACCGCTCGTGGGATTTCGATCTCGAAGAAGGCGTGCTCGATACCGCGCGACTCATGCGCATCGTCATTGATCCCATGCACCCGCTCTCCTTCAAAATGGAGCAGGATACAAAATTCCGCGATACGGTGGTGACGCTGCTGCTCGATAATTCTGGCTCCATGCGTGGGCGCCCGATTACGGTTGCCGCCACCTGCGCTGATATTCTGGCCCGCACGCTGGAACGTTGCGGCGTCAAGACCGAGATCCTCGGCTTTACCACCAAGGCCTGGAAAGGCGGCCAGAGCCGTGAGAAGTGGCTGTCTGCCGGCAAGCCTGCAAATCCCGGCCGGCTTAACGACCTGCGCCACATCATCTACAAGTCGGCTGACCAGCCATGGCGGCGCGCACGGCGCAACCTCGGCCTGATGATGCGTGAAGGGCTTCTCAAAGAGAATATTGACGGCGAAGCGCTGATCTGGGCTCACAACCGGATTCTGGCGCGGCCCGAACAGCGCCGCATCCTCATGGTGATTTCTGACGGCGCGCCGGTCGATGACTCAACCCTCTCAGTCAACTCCGGCAACTTCCTCGAAAAGCATCTGCGCCAGGTGATCGCAGATATCGAAGGCAAGTCGCCGGTTGAACTCATCGCCATCGGCATCGGCCATGATGTGACGCGCTATTACCAGCGCGCCGTCACCATCATCGACGCCGAAGAACTTGGCGGCGCCATGACCGAGAAACTTGCCGAACTGTTTGAGGACAAGGCGGCAGCGCCAGTGCCGCGCCAGCGCCAACGCCGCCGCGCATGATGCGCGCGCCAACGATTGTCACGTCGCGCCTGACTCTCCGCGCCCACCGCCGTGATGATTTCGACGCATTGCATGCGCTATGGTCGGACCCCGGGGTTTATCGTTTCATAACCGGCAAGCCTTCCGACCGTGAACAGAGCTGGGCCCGCCTCACCCGCTATCACGGCTTCTGGCCAATGCTTGGCTACGGATTCTGGGCCATCGAGCATGAGGGCCGCTTCGTTGGTGAAACCGGCGTCGCCAATTTCGGCCGCGATATTGATCCGCCTATTGGCGACACGCCAGAGGCAGGCTGGGTGCTGCACCCTGCGCTGCATGGCAACGGCCTTGCTGCCGAAGCGCTGGCCGCCGTTCTCGATTGGACAGACACACACCTGAGCGAACCCGTCATCGTCGCAATGGTCGATGCAGGCAACGCCGCATCATTCAAGCTCGCAACCAAATTCGGCTTTCTGCCTGCCCGCGAGGCCGTCTACCACGGTGAGAACGTCACGCTGTTCGAGCGTCGTCCCCCTCAGTCCTTCCGGACAGCTCCCCCGAACAAGTTGAGGGAGCGTGAAGTTGAGTCACCCTCCCTCAGCTTTGCTGGGGGAGGTGCCCGAAGGGCGGAGGGGGCTACTTTGATTGTGACGTACTTCCCGAAAAACTCCTCCACACTCATCGTCTGCATGTCGGCAACGGCGGCGGCCAGCCTGTCATGCTCCCAGTCCCACCAGGCTAACGCCTGCAATCTCTTCGCAACATCAGGCTCGAAGCGCCAGCGGATGAAGCGCGCTGGCGTTCCCGCGACAATCGCATAGGGCGCAACATTTTCGCGCACCACCGATCCGGCCCCTACGACCGCGCCGTCACCAATTGCCACACCCGGCATGATGATGGCGCCATGCCCGATCCATGCATCATGGCCGATAGTGACGCGCGCACCGCGCCTGCTCTCGCGGAAGGCAGCATCCACCTTCGCGCCAACGAAATATTCATTGGGCCGGTAAGTGATCTTGTGCTGGCTCACGCGCTCTAAAGGATGCGCCAGCGCATTGATGCAGGCATCTGCCGCAATGGCGCTGAACTTGCCAATGTCGGCATAGATCACCTGCGCATGCCGCTCGATGTAGGAGTAATCGCCAAGCGTTGACTCCGCGAGCGAGACGCGCTCCTTCACTTCGGTGAATTTTCCAAGCTTGCATTCGCGCACCGTGGCGGAGGCGTGAACGCGGGGTTCTCCATCACGGCTGGCGCGGGCCGAATGGCGCTTGGGGTGCGGCTCTTTCATGTCATCACCCTAAAACAAAAGCCGCCCACAATGGAGCGGCTTTCGAAACAATCCGGGAATGAACGATCAGGCGGCCTTCTTGGCTTCAACCTTCTTGGCGATGGCGGCGCGCAGCTTGCGGGCCTTGTCCGACAATTCGTTGGTGCGGGCAGCGAGCAGGAAGCCATCAAGGCCGCCACGATGTTCGACCGTCTTCAGCGCAATGGCGCTGATGCGGAAACGGTAAGTGAGGCCCATGGCATCGCTCATCAGGCTGACGTTGCACAGGTTGGGCAGGTAGCGACGCTTGGTCCTGTTGTTGGCGTGGCTTACGTTGTTGCCAACAAGGGCGTTCTTGCCGGTCAATTCACAGCGGCGGGACATGGTCGAAATCTCCAAATTGAAAGCGCTGGCGCGAAGCTGGCCAGCGAAAGTCGGGCTTCTATAGGTCGGAGGCGCTTACCCGTCAAGCGCTGTGGTCGAACCCGCGATTTGGCCGCTTGCGCGCAGCAAGAACTGGCGCATCGCGCCCTCCGTTCCAGCCTGGCACAAGCTGGTTAACGGCCAGCGCTCCAAACTCACCCAAAATCAACGGGGGAGGCTGGAAAGCAATACGGAGGCTGCCGTTTTTAACGCCTGAACCACAACCTCTTGTGAGAACGAATGTTGAACAAACACTAAAGAGCGATTCGCCCACCTTCTGTTCCGCAACCAGAACGCTTTGTTAAAATCGCCACGGCGGCAATGGTCTGGCCGTTCACATCCACTTAACGGGGTCGCAAAGGTGTTAACACCGAGCTGGCAAATGGCCAGCAACATGCTTCGCCAGTAGCGCCTGTTCCTTGGGCAAATCGCGTATTCTGTTTCACTTCGGTACAGAACATATCCTGAATCTGGGGAGAGTCAGCGATTCGGACCACCTTCGTTCGTGTTTGAATCCATCACTTAATTCCCTGTGCCAATCCCACACAGGTTGACATCGCAGGCCCCGCCACTACCTTCACAATCATGCCTCCCGTTTCCACCGTGACCGCCGTTTTGGGCCCAACCAATACCGGCAAGACGCATCTGGCGGTGGAGCGCATGCTGGCCCATGGCGGCGGCATGATCGGCCTGCCGCTCCGCCTTCTGGCCCGCGAGATATTTGACCGTGTGCGGGCTCGCGCCGGTGAACAGCATGTGGCGCTCGTCACCGGCGAGGAAAAGATCATTCCCGCCAATCCGCGCTACTGGATCTGCACAGTCGAGGCCATGCCGCCTGACGTGAAAGTGCCGTTCCTCGCCATAGACGAATGCCAGCTGTGCGCCGACTTCGAGCGCGGCCATGTGTTCACCGACCGCGTTCTGCATCGCCGTGGCAGCGAGGAAACCATGCTGCTCGGCGCTGCCACCATGAAGCCCATTCTCCAGGCGCTGCTGCCGCGCGTCGATTTTGTGGCGAGGCCGCGCTTTTCAAAACTTTCCTATGCAGGCGTAAAGAAGATTTCCCGCCTGCCGCGGCGTTCAGCCATCGTCGCCTTCTCGGCCGACATGGTCTACGCCATCGCAGAATTGATCCGCCGCCAGAATGGCGGCGCCGCCGTGGTCATGGGCGGTCTTTCGCCGCGCACGCGCAATGCGCAGGTTGCTCTTTATCAGTCTGGCGATGTCGATTACATCGTGGCGACGGATGCCATCGGCATGGGCCTCAACATGGCGGTGGACCATGTGGCCTTTGGCGCCACCCGCAAGTTTGACGGCTTCCAGTTTCGCGAGCTCAACCCGTCGGAATTGGCGCAGATCGCGGGCCGCGCCGGACGCCACCTCAACGACGGCACCTTCGGCTGCACTGGCGAGGCTGATGGCTTCGATCAGGAAATCATCGACCGGCTGGAGAACCACAATTTTGACAGCGTGCGCATGCTGCAATGGCGCAACCCGGATCTCGAATTCGGCAGCATCGAGCGCCTGCAACGCAGCCTCGCCATGCTGCCGCGTGTGCAAGGCCTGACTCGCGCCCAGCCGGGCGCTGATGTGACGGCACTTGAGGCCGTTGCGCGCGATCCGGCCATCCAGTCACTCGCCAAGGGCGGCTCTGCCGTCGAGCTGCTCTGGTCGGCCTGCCAGATCCCGGACTACCGCAACATATCGCCCGCCGAACATGCCCATCTCGTCAGCCGCGTGTTTTCAGCGACCTTGCCTCGCCGCAGGGCCATGTCGATGAGGATTGGTTTGCGCGGCAATTGCAGCACTGCGATAATAGCGAAGGTGATCTCGACACATTGTCAAACCGCATCTCGCATGTCAGAACATGGACTTTCATCGCCAACCGGAGCGACTGGCTGAAAGCGCCATACTACTGGCAGAGCCGCACCCGGGAGATTGAAGACAAATTGTCAGATGCCCTGCATGACAGGCTGACGCAGAGATTTATTGATCGCCGCACCAGCGTGTTGATGCGGCGATTGGCCCAGAAGGAAGAGTTGATGGCAACTATGGAGGGTGACGGCGGCGTCCAGGTCGAGGGCGAGTATGTCGGCCGCATCAAGGGTTTCAATTTCATTCCCGATGGCGTGAGTGAAACGCAGGAGCAGCGCACGCTGAAGGCGGCATCGCTGCAAGCGGTCGCGGCTGAGATGCAGGCCCGCGCCATGTCTGCTGCCGCCTCGCCGGATACGGATTTCAAACTCACTCGTTCCGGCGCTATCATCTGGAACGACGCCGAGATCGGCCAGCTTGAAGCGGGCGACAGCCTGCTGCAGCCGCGCGCCCGCCTTATCGCCAGTGATTTGTTGCAGGGCCAGGCGCGCGAGGATGTGCAGAACCGGCTGCAGAAATTCGTCTCCCGCCATATTGCGGCAACCCTCGAACCGCTCGTCAAGCTCACCGAAGCAGAAAACATTCAGGGCATGGCGCGCGGCATTGCCTTCCGCATCGTTGAAACGCTCGGCGTGCTGCCGCGAGAATCCGTGGTGGAAGATATCAAGTCCCTCACCCAGGAAGACCGCGCGGCGCTCCGCCAGTTCGGCATTCGCTTTGGCGCCTTTCACATTTTCATACCTGTGCTGCTCAAGCCTGCGGCAACCGATCTCCGCCTGCTGCTCTGGTCGCTCTCGGCCAGGAAGGTGGAGCCTGCGGCCTTGCCGCCGCCGCCAGGACAAGGCCTCACCTCCGCAGTGTTTGATCGCTCCACTCCGGTGGGCTTCTATGGTGTGTGCGGCTACCGTATCTGCGGCACGCGCGTTGTGCGCATTGATATGCTGGAGCGGCTGGCAGACCTGATCCGCGACCGCGTGTTCTGGAAACCCCGCATTGAAAGCGAGGCGAGGCCCTCTGGCTCTGTTGAGGGCGGCGGCTTCACCATCGTGCCGGACATGATGTCCTTGGTCGGCTGCTCGGGCGAAGAGTTCCAAAGCATTCTCCGCAGCCTTGGCTTCCGCATGCAGAAGAAGACGGTGCCTAACCCGGCGCTAGCCAAACCCGCAGTGGCCGAAGCTGTAGTCGAGACGCCATCGGCTGAAACTGAAACTCCGGCAGCCGAAGCGGAAGTCGCTGCACCCGTTGAACCAGTTATTGAAGAGGTGGTTGAACCGGTTGCAGTTGAAACCGCAGCGGAACCTGATGCTTCAGAACCTGCCGTCGAAACACCCGCCATTCCGGCGGAAATCGAACTGGAAGTCTGGTGGCCGAAGGATACTGGCCCCTTCCGCCATCGGCCGCAGCAAGCCGAGCGCCAGAGCAAGCCGGCGCACCGCCGGCCCAAGCCGCCTGAAGGCGCAGAGGCCCAGCAGCGCCCGCCCCGCCCCCACCGTGGCAAGCATGGCCGTTCAGACGCCAAGCCAACCGAAAAACCGGTTGAACAACCGCGCCGCAAGCCAGAGCGGCCTATTGACCCTGACTCACCCTTTGCAGTCCTCGGCGCGCTCAGGGCCAAGCTTTCGGGGTCCAAGAGCTGACGCAGCGGCTCGACAAATGGCTGTTCTACGCCCGCCTCATCAAGCACCGCAGCGGGGCCGCTGCATTGGTGGAAGCAGGCGCGGTGCGCATCAACCGGCAACCCATCAAGAAAATCGCCCATGACGTGAAGGTAGGAGATGTCCTCACCCTGGCGCTGCCTTCTGGCGTTCGCGTCCTCGAGGTGAAGCAGCCCGGCGCCCGCCGCGGCCCTTACCCGGAAGCATGCCAGCTCTACGAAGACCTCAGCCAAAAGCCCTTTCCTGAGTAAAAAAGTCGGTGCATAAGGCCATCGGTTTCGGATATAAGCGTTCTTTTTAAAGAACAGATGGAAGCACATGACCTACATCGTCACTGACAACTGCATCAAGTGCAAGTACATGGATTGCGTGGAAGTTTGCCCTGTTGATTGCTTCTACGAGGGCGAAAACATGCTGGTCATCCATCCCGACGAATGCATTGATTGCGGCGTCTGTGAGCCGGAATGCCCGGCTAACGCCATCAAGCCGGATACTGAACCCGGCCTCGAAAGCTGGCTCAAGCTGAACACCGAATATGCTCCCAAGTGGCCCAATATTACAGTGAAGCGTGATGCGCCGGGCGATGCCAAGGAGTTTGACGGTGTTGCCGGAAAGCTGGAAAAGTACTTCTCGCCCGAGCCCGGCGAAGGCGATTGAACGCCGGCAATAGCCGGCAAAATCACAGATCCCGGCCATCAGTTTGTTAACCATTCGGCAACAAACGGCTGCACTTAGCGGTGCAAATAGGCCGTACACGGAGAGATCAGCCTTTAATTTTCCTTAAATTTATGCTAGGGTCTTCTTGTGAAATGAGAGTTCCCCCCATCATGGAATGGCAACCCGGGCCCCCAAAGCTCGGTTAATTTTTTGCCTGTTTTCAATGGGTTGAGGGTGCTCCAGGAAGGCGAGAGAGTATGAAAAAGATCGTCAAGAAAGCAGCGGCGGGCAAGAAGACAGTGGCAAAGGCAAAAAAGCCGGTCGCAAAGGCCAAGTCACATGCGGCTAAGCCCGCTCCCAAGAAGGTATCAGCCGTGAAGGCCAAGGTGGTGAAGAAGCCGGTGAAGAAAGCAAAGCCGGCAGCCGTAGCAGCCAAGAAGCCCCTTCCCGCCAAAAAGCCGGTTCACAAGCCCGCGCCCAAGGCGGTCGCCAAGCCGGTTTCCAAACCCGTGGCTATCAAGCCATCGGCGCACGCCGCAGCCAAGGCTGCAGCCGCTGCGCCAAAGCCTGTGGCCGTTGCAGCCAAGCCGCATCATCGCGCCAGCCCCGGTTGCTCCGGTTGCGGCCGCCAAGCCCGCGATCGTCGTGCCGCCAGCCCCCAGGAAGCTGTCGTTCAAGATCGGCGAGCAGATCGTCTATCCGGCGCACGGCGTTGGCCGCATCAGCGCCATCGAGGAGCAGGAAATCGCCGGCGTCAGGCTTGAGCTCTACATCGTCGATTTCGAGCGCGAGAAGCTGCGCCTCAAGGTGCCGACCAACCGCGCCGAACAGAAGGGCATGCGCCGCCTGGCTGATCGCAGCCTCATCGAACATGCGATGAAGGTTGTGCGTGGCCGCGCCCGCATCAAGCGCACCATGTGGTCGCGCCGCGCCCAGGAATATGATGCAAAGATCAACTCGGGCGATCTCATCGCGGTCGCCGAAGTGGTGCGCGATCTCTATCGCTCTGACCGCCAGCCCGAGCAGTCCTACTCCGAACGCCAGCTGTTCGAGCAGGCGCTGATGCGCATGGCGCGTGAGCTTGCCGCCGTCCGCAAGATCGATGACGACCAGTCGATCAAGGAACTGTCGGATTATCTCGCCAAGAACGCCAAGCGCGCTTCGGCTGCCGGCGAAAAGACCGCTGAAGAGGAGTCATCGGCCGAAGAAGCCGCGTGACTGCCCCTTGACGGCAATGACGAAATTGGCCCGGGGTGACCCGGGCCTTTTCTTTTTTATGTGTCACACGTCATCACTCACGCCGCGCTCTTGATGTCAATCTTGCGCTGCGTGGTCTGGGCTTCCGCCTTCTTGGGAACCTCTATGGTCAGCACGCCATCCTTGACCTTGGCGTCCGCCTTGTCGAGATTGGCCGTATCCGGCATTGGCACCACGCGCTGGAATGATCCATACGAGCGCTCCTGCCGGAAATAGCCTTGCGCCTCGTCCTTGCTGTCGGTTTTCTTCTCTCCCTTGATGGTGACATAGCCATCCGCCACCGTCACGCTCACGTCCTTGGCGTCAATGCCCGGAACATCGGCGACAATCTTGTAGGACTTGTCGGTTTCCTGCACGTCGATCGCCGGCGCAAAATCAAATGCGCCTCTTGCCGCCATCTCGGAACGGTCGAACAGGTTCGGCATGTCTGTCATGCCGAAGAAATCCTCAAACAGCCTGTTCATTTCGTTTTGAAAGGCGCTGACCGGGGTTGCGCCGCGGGTGACGGGAACGGACGTCTTGCCAAATGGCATGAGATTGCGAATTGTCATCTGATGCACTCCTGTTGCTGAATTGCGCGGCCAATGGCCGCTTCATTTGTCATCATAGAAACTCATGCGGTGGCAAGCATTGATGCAGGTCAGTCAGCATTGCTGCCAAAACACGTTGCCTTAGACGAACAATCTTTTCGGAGTCTTTCTCTTACGCTAGCTTCTCGCATCGTGGCGGAAAGCCAAACGATTCGCTTGGCCGCCTGGCAAGGGAAAGCACATGGACTCCGCTTTGGCCCGCCCGTTGCTGATTGGCCTCGCTGCTGCGGCAGCCGTGTGGCTCATCTTCAAGTTCATCACCCTGCGGGCTAACCGGCCGGCGTCAAACAAAGGCATCATCCGTTATGGCAACGAAATGCGTGTCGTCGTCATTTTTTGCGGCCTGATGGTAACCTTTATCAGCTATGCAGCATGGCACGCAGCCGCCGACCAGCGCCATATCGCCTATCCGCTGGCAATTGCCTTCATCGTCTCGACCGTGATGCTCGCCATCGAGATATTCTTCATCCGGTTTGTGATTGATGGTGGGCAGGTCACGCACTTCAGCCCTTGGCGCCGCACGCGCGTCATCCGCTGGGACAACATCATCGACTACAAGTGGTCAGGTCTCTTTCTCTGGCATGTCTTCAGAACAAGGGATCAGGGCAGCATCCGCCTGTCGCCCTACCTTGCTGGCGTCAACACGTTTCTGCGCAAGGCGTTCTCGCGCCTGAAGGAGAGGGAGCCGGAGCGCTACGTCGCCCTGCTGCATGGCACCGGCAACCGGGCAGAAATCAGGAAGAGCAAGAAGTGCGGCTGTTTCCATTGCCTCGCCGTGTTTCCGCCACAGGAAATCGAGGAATGGGTGCAGAAATGGGCTGGCGCGGAAAGGACGGCGCTCTGCCCGCGCTGCAATATGGATTCTGTGCTCGGCGACAAATGCGGCTATCCGATAGACGCGGCATCGCTTGCCAAGGTCCGTGCCGTGCATTTCGGCAAGTGAGAAGTGGGCCTTTTCATCAGGCGGCAAAACCAACTATAAGTCTGGCCAGCGGTCCCGTAGCTCAGCTGGATAGAGCACCGGTTTCCTAAACCGGGGGTCACAGGTTCGAATCCTGTCGGGGCCGCCATTTGAAGCAGAAACAATGTTGATCCGTTGAGTTCGAAGCTCAGTCAACGGTTCATGCGAGTTGCCAGGATTTAGTCGTTCGAACCTGTTGGAGAACTGACATGAAACTTATCACCTTGGCCTTTTCCTGCCTTTTGGCTCTTTCAACGGCTGCATGCACGAGTGAAGCGGACACCTTCAACGCGATGCTGGCATTGGCCAATAAAGGAGATGCAGAGGCGCAATACCATGTCGGCATGATGTATAATAACGGCATCGGCACGCAAAAAGACCCCAAGCAGGCATTTGAATGGTTCCAGAAATCCACCGCCGCCAACGATCCGCTCGGAGCATACAAGCTTGGTTGTTACTATGCTGGCCAATTCGCAGGCGTCGTGGAAACTGACGAAAATGAAGCGTTGAAATACAAGCTTATTGCTGCGCAGGCTGGCTATTCGCTTGCCCAGCACGACGTCGCTGTTTCTTATGCCAGACAGGGAAATTTTGACGAGGCGGTCAAATGGCTGAAGCTGGCAAGCGACCAGGGCTACGATATGTCTCTCTATGGCCTGTCCAGTTCGTATTATGAAGGCAAAGGGGTGCCGCAGGACATGTCTTTGGCTTACGCATATCTGAAGCTCTCGCACCAGGTTACCGAAAAGACCGTGGATGCCAGGGCCCTGGCCTTGCTCGCTGAGATGGCGGCCAAACTGTCAAAACCGGAACTCGAGAAAGCGGAAAAGTTGGTTTCCGAATGGAAGCCACAGCCAACAGCTTTGACGATCGAGGCAAAGCTTGGCATCACGGCAGCGGAAGAGCATTTGCAAAACGCAAAATAGTGAACCGTTGCGTCATACTTGCGCTGCCAGCAGAGTTGATTTTGCGCCGTACAAACGCTGCTCATGCACTCGCAGCCAGCAACCGCGCGCCCGGGATGCAGCGGTTTCCATCAGGCAACGCCGCAACAGGCATTGCACCTTTGCCCCTTTCTTCCAGTTGTGCGTGTTTCAATCGAGGTGTACGGTTTTAACGCGCAGTCCAACCCCATCAGGGAGGTCGTTCATGGCCAAGGTTCCAACCCCGCCGCAATTTGTCTTGCTTGCATTCGATGGTTCAAACGAGCCAGAGTTCTGGAAGACGACACGGCAATTCGCGGCCAGTGCTGGCGTTCGCTTCACTTACTTCATCAGCGGCGTCTATTTCCTGCTGACCGAACACAAGCACGATTACATCGACGCCCTGGGCCAGTCCGGCAAGAGCAACATCGGCTTCGGCGGCACTCTGGACATGATGAAGCAGCGCCTCGAACAGGTGCGGCTCGCAATGAAGGAGGGCCACGAGATCGGCTCTCACGCCATCGGGCATTTCGACGGCGCGAAATACACCTTCGCCCAGTGGGACAAGGAGTTCCAGCAATTCACCAGCATCCTGTCGAACGTCTGGCAGAGATACAACAAGGTGGCCGAACCGGCGGGATGGAAGAACTATTTCGCCAAGGAAGTGTCGGGCTTTCGCGCGCCATATCTGGCAGTCGGCGACCGCAAGGCGCTGTGGAAGACATTCAGCAAGCACGGCATCGATTATGACACGAGCCTCGTCAACAACATGGGATATTGGCCGCGGCAGATCGACGGCATCTGGAATTTTCCGCTGGCCATGATCAAGGTGGCGGGCACATCCAAGACCACGCTCAGCATGGACTACAATTTCCTGGTCTCGCAGTCGGGCGGCAAGGATGGCCCCAAGGAGAAATGGAAGGAATACGAGGACCAGATGGTCCAGAGCTACGTCCAGTACTTCCACAACAACTACTTCGGCAATCGAGCCCCGGTGCATATCGGGCATCACTTTTCGCAGATGAATGGCGGCGCCTACTGGAGGGCCATGCAGCGCATTGCCCGCTATGTCCGCAAGAAGCCGGATGTCATTTGCGGCACCTATAAGGAGCTCCTGGCCTTCGTCGAGAAGAACAAGCTTCGCCTGAACGACTATCAGGCCGGCAACTTCGACAAGCCGGCTGCTGTTCCAGCGCGGCTCAGAATGTCCATGGCTGCGCCGGTGAAGGTGTTGAGCCAGGCACAGCTCGACAAGGTTCAGGCCAAGAAGAAGACCCGGCGAGCGACAGGGTGCTGTCCCGCTTAGGCGCAGTTATCGATCTTTGCACGGCTGCCCACTCGCTGTGGGCAACCCTTCGAGGGCCACTGGTCACCTCAGGGTGGGAAATCAAATGACTTCAGGCTGAGTGCGAGCAAGCGCTTCCTGGCGCCGCTAAAAATCGGATGGAACGCAGATCAGCCCCGAGCGGTATTTCAGCGATGCTGTCCAGCGCGGGCCGCCGCCCGACGCCATTGGATTGAACTTCGAGAATTCGATGTTCTCGATCGAGTTCATGGTCCGCATGGAATGCGCCTCGATGACGTCGCCGTCGCGGCCTGGAAATACATGGTAACCGGCGTGTGCAGTGGCGACGAAGATCGGCACTTTCTTGAAATCCGGCGACGGCGACTTCTTGAAGCCCACGAGCTTGGTGGCGTTGTCCACCTTTGAGTCGTAATAGGTGCCCTTGTTTATCACGCTCGCGTAGCGGAGCGCGTGGCCGCCCCATTCGGGCCGCCACTTACCGGGGGACTTCGGCGGATTGAGCTTCTTGTCCTCCGCGTCCCATTCTGCGTTCTTGCTTGGATCGGGGTTCCAGTAATAGATCTTCCAGCCGAGCTGCTGCAGCATGATCTGCAGATCGGTGCCGTAGAATTTCTGCCCGATCCTCATCTGGTCGTTGATCTTCTTCCATACATTGGGCTGACCGGTGGCGTTGAAACCGCGCTCCATTGCCTGCATGGCGAGCGTCACGCAAGCCGTCGCCACCTGCAGATCGGCCAGGAAGGCCGGCTTCCCGTATTTCTTGAGCTGCGCAATGCGGAGCTCCTTGGTTTGGTGCTCGGGCTTCCGGTTGCCATAATATTTCGAAACGCCCCACTTCTTGAAGAAGGCGATGTGGTCCGCGTAGACCCAGTCGAGAAAGTCCGACGCCGCATCGGAGAAGGTGGCAAGCGAACTGCGGTGCTTGGATTTCTCCGCTGACGTGAACATGTTATTGGGCACGGAAGAAGCCATGGCATTTCTCCAGAATCTAAGCCCCGAAAATGACTATACGACAGGTTTCGGAAAAGCCAAGGGCTTCAGGTGAGCCAGACCCGCGTCGCGCGGAGCAACGGCGATGATCATTCAGGGAAGCTTTGACAATCTGGTGAGCCCGCGCGTCACCAGCGCTTTCGTGCAGGCCTCCTGCCGCAACGGTGCGCGCGTGCAATATGTGGTGTTGCCGGGCAAGGGCCATGGCAGTTCCGCCAAGGCCAGCGTCAAGCAGGCGATAGGCTGGATCAACGCTCGCTTCAATGGAAGCGCTGCGCCAAGCTCCTGCCGCTGAGCTTCAGTCCATCGCGCTCAGCGCGCGGACCTTGTTGAGCACCGCGTCGACCATGATCGGATCAAGCTTATAGATGATATGGCGGCCATGGCGGTGGCCGAATACGATGCCATTCCTCTCAAGCGCTGCCACATGCGGCGACAGCGTGTTCTGCCGCACCATGAGGCGTTGCGCCAGATCGCCTGCTGCAATGCCCTGTGGGCTGCGCGAAAGCTCGCGCATCGCTTTCAACCGCAGCGGGTGGGCCAGTGCCGACATGGCGGAGGCGAGGGAGGTCTCATCCATATATCGTGAATAACCGATATGAATGACAGCCATATGACGATTGGATAAAGCTCTTAAATCAGTAAGTTTTGAGAGCGTAAGGGGAGCCAATGGCCAAGGACGTCAAGAACGCAGAAACATCAAAATCCGTGAATGACAACAGTCTTGCGGGCCGGGTCACCGGGCTTCGCGCAACGGCGGCGGATTTCCACTTCGACATCGAAGACAAGAAGGGCCGCACCCATACGCTGCGGCTGGAGCCTGCGGCAGCATCGCTGGCCAGCATCGTGGCCGGCGCCTACGCCTCGGGCAAGAAGCTGCATGTGACTGCGGGCAACGGTGCTATGCCGGCAACCGCCACAGAATTGCGTTTCGGCAACAAGCCAAAAGTGTCTAAACCGAAGGTGACAAAACCGCCCAAAGCTGTGTCAGTTACAAAGACGGCGGCGGAATATGCTGCGGCCCCAGCAAAACAGGCAGAAGGCTAAGCTGCCTCTGACGCCATGACGGCAGTTTTGTTGGCAGCAGGACGACCACCATCCTTGTCGACAGTGGCAATCCAGGCATAGTCGCTGTGGAGACGCTCAAGCGTGAACGTGCCGCCATGCCTGGCGCACAACCGCTCCAGCTCGGCAAAGAGCGTGAGCCTTGGCGCAACATGATAGCGCTTCAGCCACCACCAGAGCACGGACCGCGCCGCCGCTGGTATGCGCTCGCATGATCCGAAATCGACGATATGAAGCCTGCCACCGGGAGCCAGCACGCGGCAAGCCTGATCCAACGCCGAACGCCAGTCGGGGATCATCGACAGCGAATAGGAAAAATACACCCGCTCGAAGCGGGTTTCGCCAAACAGTTTGGCCGCATTGAAGTTTGCTGCGTCAGCACAAGCGAGCTTGACGCGGCCCACCAGGTTTGCGCGTTGCAGCGCATGGCCTGCTGTCTTCAGCATCTGTTCAGAGATATCAAGCCCGTGGAACTTGGCCTCAGGGTAACGCTGCGCCGCACAGATGAGGTTGCGGGCAGTGCCGCAACCGATTTCAAGGACATTGCCGCCGGGTGGCACATCCAGCGCGTCGATCATCCGGTCACGGCCAAGCAGGTAATACTTGCGGCTCAGGTCATAGACATGCCGTTGAAGGCGATAGTTCCTGTCCATGGCCTTGCCATGCGGAGGGCCGAGATCAGTCGTTGCGTTCGTAGACATGAAACCCGCCATAGATGGAGGAACGGTCTTCCGCGCCAAGGCGGCGTGACAACTGCTCAAGATATTTCCAGCGTGACAATGTGCTGGAATGGACCCGGCCCGGCAGGATGCTCTCCTCACCCGCAGTGCGGAACAAGACGCGTGCGCCAGGCGCGGAGGCGCTGGTGATGGCGTTCCACAGCTCATTGAGTTGGCGGTCCGTCATCCAGTCCTGCGCATCGAGCAGCACCACCCGGTCAACGCTGCCCGGCAATGAGTCTCTCAACAAATCGGTGATTGATGCTTGCTGTACATTCACCCGCGAAGCACTGTCACGCAGCGTCGCAAAGTTGGTGCGCTCCAGATAGGGCGGAAGTGGCCCCGCCGCATCAGGCGCGTAGGAACGGCCAAACGCCTGCCAGGCAAAATAGTTGAACTGTATGGGAAAGCCGCAAGCCAGCCGCTTCAGGCGTTCGCGCAGCACTTCCGCCATGCTGCGGTTGCCAGCCAGCGCTTCATACTGCGCAGGCGGAATGCCAAGCCCGTAGAGCGATGCCTTGCGGCTGGTGATCCATCTCACCAATCGCTTGTCAAACAGCGGGGCAAGCTCCTTGTCGAACACCGCTTCTTGCTCTGCAACAGTTGTACAGTCGAGCAACGCGGAAGGATTGCGCCCATAGAGCGCAGCAACAGCATGGCCCGCGCCGATGAACCGGCCGAGCAGGCCGCCGCGATAGAAATTACGGGCAAACTGGCTGATGCGGCGCCGGCCAAGAACCGAGCGTCCCTCCCAATAGCCGCGCGTCGAGCCATCAAGTTTCGGCTTGATGTGGCGATCATACATCCCGATGTTGGCTGTTGAATGTGCCTCGCCAAAGAAGGCGTAGAACTCCTGCCAGCCGGGGAGATGCGCAAGGCCTGCAAGCTTGAGGCGCGTCAGCGCCACATGCGTATGGTTGAGGTCGACAGCCGAGATGCGGCGCGGCTTGGCTGAAAGGTAACTGAGCACATTGCAGCCGCCGGATGCGATGGTGACGATATGGTGCTGCGGCGTGATTTCCATGGCTGCCATGTCGACAACCGGGTCTTCCCATATCTGCGGGTAGACAAGTCCGCTGAAAACGTGGGTGAAGGCTCTTTCAAGAATGCCTTCAACGCTGAATTTTCCGGAACGGTGGACGGCTTGCGACAGAAGGTCTGTGCTGGTCTGGATGCTGGAAATCGGCGGCATCGGGTGTTGGGCCTTTTCATCAGTTGACTGACGAACGGCTAGCCCAGCCATGTGACAAGGGTGCGACATCTTGCTCTCGGTTTGCAGCCGTCATCAAGCCTTCATGAAAATCAGCGTGAAGACTTTCTGAAGAGGAGAGCATTGATGAACATGCCGTTGGCGGAAACTCCGAAACGCCACTACCGCGCCATTTTCATTTCAGACCTTCATCTCGGCACGCGCCGCTCGCAGACAGAGGCGCTGCTTGATTTTTTGCGCCACACCAGCAGTGACCAGCTCTACATCATAGGCGATCTGATCGACAGTTGGTCGCTGCGCAAGAAATGGTACTGGGACCAGCTTCATAATGATGTGATCCAGAAACTGCTGCGCCGCGCCCGCAAGGGAACCAAGGTTGTCTATGTTCCCGGAAATCATGACGAGAACTTCCGGGACTTCACCAATCTTCGTTTCGGCCGCATGGCTATCTTGAACGAAACAGTGCATGTGACGGCCAAGGGCAAGCGCTACCTTGTGCTGCATGGCGACAAGTTTGATGGTGTTATTGCTTTCGCGCCGTGGCTCGCCAAGCTGGGGGATGGGGCCTACGAATGGGCCATGTCGCTCAATGCCACAGTCAACCGGGTCCGGCGCTTCTTCCGCCTGCCCTATTGGTCGCTCTCCGCCTATCTCAAGAACCGGGTGAAGAAGGCGGTGGAGCTGGTATCGCGTTTCGAGGAGGCGGTGGTGCGCGAAGCAGAACTCCGCAATTGTACCGGCGTTATTTGCGGCCATATCCACACGCCTGATGACCGCATGATCAGCGGCATCCACTACCTCAATGATGGTGATTGGGTCGAGAGCTGCACGGCTCTCGTTGAACATGAGAGCGGTGAGTTCGAGATCATCTACTGGCATCAGGATCGCAGGGCGAATGCTACCGGGCCTGTGGCTGTAAAGAGGATTGAAGCTGCCGCCACCAACGATCTCGTGGCAGTTTCCCTGCTGCACGACCCCATATGGTGAGTTAACGCAGCTTCTTCGGCGTCCTGCGGCCCATGATGTAGCGGCTGGCGCCGGCATCCGCACTGCGCAGCGCGCCCTCGAGATAGCCTTGCAATTCATGCCCGCTGGCCTCGCCCATGGTGGTCCAGCGCGCGCCGCCATGATGGATCGCGAGATAGGCATATTCACCGGGACGCAGCGAGCCGGAATAGCTTTGCGGCGCATCGGATCGCTCAACGCCGACATAATATTCGCTGAGGCCGGGGCATATCCGGTCCAGTGTCTGAAGCACGCGGCCTGCATTGAACACGGCTTCAGCCCGGCCAGGTGGCAGCGGACCCGTGAGCACTGTCAGCAGCCCGGCGCCGCTCTGGCCCGTGCCGGATGTCCATATCTGTTCGCCCGTGTCGGTGAGAAGTATGCCGGAATAATTGTAGAGCTTTTCAAAGCCCTCCACGAACTTGAGATGCAGCTTGGTGCCGCTGGCGTAGGAGGTGGACTTGGCCTGGTCGATGGCGTGTTGCGACAACCCTTCCATGCTGACTGACATGTATTTCAGGCTGTGCAGCGGCGCTGCAAAGAAGATGTGCCGGCAGGTCAACTGCTCGCGGCTGCCATCGGCATTGGCCATCGAAACGCGAACGATATGTCCCTCGTCCGTAATCGCTGCCACGCGCTTGCCATAGCGGATGGCCGGGTGAATTTCCCGTTCCAGCGCGGCGGTAATCTGTTCGGTGCCGTCCGGCACAGTGAACGCTTCATCAACATTGGGAATGAGCTGGAAACACGGACAGCTTGTGTCGATTACCAGATAATCAAACAGCACATGCAGGTTGAGATTTTCGATCTCGTGGCCGTATTCGCTCCAGAAGAACGATTTCAGCATGGATTTGAGAACCGGCCCGGCGCCTATGCGGCCGAGATAGGTTGCAACGCTTTCCTCGATGAATTGCGGATTGAAGTCGCGCTTGTCGTCGAACCGCCAGATGTCCTGGTCCTGCACGATCTGGTTTATGGCGCTGCGGCTTTCGGAAAACAGCAGCGCATCAAACTCCACCTGGTCGAGCAGTTCGCCGTTGCACAGATAATTCATGCTGTCGGCGCCGCGCTTCAGGCGGCGCACATAGTTGATGCCGAAGCGATCCATCAGGCGAATGGCGATCGTGTCGGTGGAGTTGATCAGATTGGCGCCATCATCGAGGACGAGGCCCAGATGACTGTGCCGTTCGGGCCGCGACTGCACGCGGCCTCCGGCTTCCGGTGCGGCCTCCAACAGTATGAAGGGGATGTCGGCTTTTTGAAGCTGTGCGCCCGCATAGAGGCCAGCAATCCCCGCCCCGACGATGATGACATCGGTATCGACGGCAAATGGCGCGGCATGTTTGCGGCCGGGTGCAGGGTCCGAGACGTTCATGCCTCGGGAAACTGCATCGCCGCCAGCGCCAGCGCAAGGGGGGTGGCGGTGAGAACGTAAGCTTGGGGCGAGATCACGAACTCGTTATCCAATAATGCACCATGCCCTGAAACCTTTTGTTCAGCTCTCCCGTCACTCCAGATGTC
This sequence comes from uncultured Alphaproteobacteria bacterium, assembly GCA_963814455.1. Lineage (GTDB taxonomy): Bacteria > Pseudomonadota > Alphaproteobacteria > Rhizobiales > Aestuariivirgaceae > Aestuariivirga. The sequence goes on from CAWFCR010000010.1 coordinate 179,978, forward strand.
CCTCAACAATGAGGGGGCGCCATAACTTAATCAATTGGAGTGACTCCATGACCATTCTTCGCACCGCCCTGTTCGCTGCCATCATTTCTGTCAGCGCCACATCCGCCTTTGCCGCCAACCCCGAAGTCGGCGGCGCAGCCATGTTCGAAGACAAGAACATTGTCGAAAACGCCGTCAATTCCAAGGATCACACCACCCTGGTTGCCGCGGTGAAGGCTGCGGGCCTTGTCGAGACGCTGATGGGCAAGGGCCCGTTCACCGTATTTGCACCGGTCAATGCTGCCTTTGATGCCCTCCCGGCCGGCACGGTGGAAACGCTCCTCAAGCCTGAGAACAAGGACAAGCTCACCAAGATCCTGACCTGCCATGTCGTGGCTGCCGCTGCCATGGCAGCGGATGTCGACAAGATGGCGATGGCCGATGGCGGCATGCATGAAGTCACCACCGTTGGCGGCTGCAAGATCTGGCTCTCGGTCAAGGACAACAAGGTGATGATCAAGGACGAATCCGGTGCGACCGCCATGGTGACGATCGCCGACGTCAAGCAGTCGAACGGCGTCATTCACGTCATCGACAAGGTTCTGCTGCCCAAGATGTAATGCGTCTTCAAAAGCCCCCTGGCTCAACGGCCAGGGGGTTTTCCAACAATGGACTTCACAGGAGAAACGCCCATGATCAACCTTCGCACCACGCTCATCGCCACGCTGATTGCCGGCACGGCCAGCCTCGCATTTGCCGCCAACCCGAAAGTGGGCGGCGCCGCCATGTTTGAAGACAAGAACATTGTCGAAAACGCCGTCAACTCCAAGGATCACACCACGCTGGTCGCCGCCGTCAAGGCCGCAGGCTTGGTTGACACCTTGCAGACGCCCGGTCCCTTCACGGTTCTGGCGCCCGTCAACAAGGCCTTTGCCGCCCTTCCCGCCGGCACTGTTGAAACCCTGTTGAAGCCCGAAAACAAGGCCACGCTGGTCAAGGTGCTCACCTGCCATGTCATTCCCGCCAAGGCGCTGAGCACAGCCATCAAGAAGATGGTTGCCGATGATGGCGGCGTGCATGTCGTCGATACCGTCGGCGGCTGCAAGCTCAAGCTCTCGATGAAGGGCAATAAGGTGCGCATCACCGATGAAAATGGTAATGTCGCCCGCGTCACCATCGCTGATGTCAAGCAGTCGAACGGCGTCATCCATGTGATAGACAAGGTTCTGCTGCCGAAGAGCTGAACATATCGAACGGCCGTGGACCTCTCTGGCGCGACGGCGGCGTCAGGGAGACTCCACTTCAAGGGGAGCACCAAGATGTCAGGCCAGCAACCAAATTCCGGGCGCGTGATCAGGCGGCAAAAGCTCGCAACCCGCATTACGCACTGGATCTGGGCCGTTTGCCTGTTCTTCCTGCTGCTCTCGGGGCTGCAGATATTCAATGCTCACCCTGCCCTCTATCTCGGCCACCAGTCTGGCTTCACCTACGACAATGCCATACTTGAGCTTGAGGGTTTTCCAGGCTGGTTGACCATCCCCTCGACGCAGGATCTCGCCACCGGCCGCGTCGTGCATCTCTTCTTTGCCTGGATACTGGCCGTTACTTTGCTCGTCTGGCTGGTTGCCTCGCTGAGAAATCGCCATCTGCGCAAGGACCTCTTGCCAACGGCCCGCGACGCCAAGAACTTCGTGCCTGATGTGCGTGACCATCTGCGCCTCAAACTCGTCCATGCTGTCAGATATTCGCCGCTGCAGAAGCTCGCCTATGGCGGCGTTCTGTTTGTGCTGTTTCCGCTCATCATCCTCACCGGCCTTTGCATGTCTCCCGGCATGAACGCGGTGCTGCCATGGCTGCCGGAGCTGTTCGGCGGCAGGCAGAGCGCACGCACCGTTCATTTCATCGTCATGGTGCTGCTGGTGCTGTTCTTCTTCGTCCACATCGCCATGATCATGTTGGCGGGCCCCTTAATGAACTGCGCTCCATCATCACCGGGCGCTACCGCCTGTCTCCGAGGAAACTCAAGGAGGAAACCCATGTCTAGGTTGATCATCTCAAGGCGCGGGCTGTTGCGGGCGGGCCTGGCATCGGCAGCAGCATTGCCGCTTGGCGGCTGCGAGGCATTCGATTTCCTGCGTGACCGCGACAATGCCATGCGCGAATACATGATCAGCATCAACCGGCTCACCTACAAGGCGCAGCGCCTGCTGCAATCGGCTGATCAACTGGCGCCCGAGTTCAGCGAGGCAGACATCCGCCAGGACCAGCACCCTAACGGCTCGACAGAGCCAGACACCGCCGACTATCTCACACTGCAGGAGAAAGGCTTCGCCGAATACCAGCTTGAGGTGGATGGTCTGGTGGAGCGCCCCATGCGCTTCACGCTGGAAGCCATCCGCTCCATGCCATCACGCACGCAAATCACGAGGCATGACTGCGTTGAGGGCTGGAGCTGCATCGCCAAATGGCAAGGCGTTCCGCTGCAGCAGATCCTCGAGCAGGCGGGCGTCAAGCCGGAGGCGCGTTATGTCATGTTCCACTGCTTCGACGCATTGTCGAAAAGCCTCAGCGGCGAAGAACTCTACTATGAGTCGATTGACCTCGTGGATGCGCGCCACCCGCAGACAATTCTTGCCTATGCCATGAACGACAAGCCTCTGCCGGTGGCCAACGGCGCGCCGCTGCGCGTGCGGGTTGAGCGCCAGCTGGGCTACAAGATGGCGAAATACATCCGCCGCATTGAGCTCATTTCGGATTTCAGCCAGATGGGCCAGGGCCGCGGCAGCTACTGGGCCGACCGCGGCTATGAATGGTACGCCGGGATTTAGGCCCTTTCGCACCTGCAAAACTTTGCTTGCCTTTGCGGCCCGACAGCTTATGCAGCGGTGAACAGAAATCAACGCCAACCGGGAGTGGGCGATGGCATTTCCACCTAACTACCATCAGGAACGCAGCAACCGCGATCGCGCCAAGCAGCGCAAGGCCGACGAGAAAAAGGCCAGGCGAGAGGAACAGGCTGCCCAGCGCAAGACGGCTGGTCTTTCAGAACAGGATGCCGCCACGCTTGATGGCGGCGACAAGGACGCACAAAATGGCAAAGAAGAAAATCAGGGTTGAGGACAACATCGTGTTTTACGATGTGACCTATGAGGACGGAACCCGCAGCTCGCACCGCAAGATCAATGCGGCAGGCCTGCAGCGTGATGAGATTGAGGCTTTCGCACTCACCGAAATCATGAATCAGGACCGCAAGATTTCCGAAGTCTCCGGCAAGGAGCGCGGACCCGTGCGCGAGATTGCGCGCTCGGCCTGAGTGGCCTCTCAGCAATAGCGCTCGGTTGAGCCTGCCTGTTCGTTGCTGTAACGGTCGCCATACGCCCAGCCCGCTGGCAGGATGCGGTTGATCTCCGCGCGGTCAGCCTCCGTCAACACAATGTCGGAAGCGCCAACCCAATCGGCCAAATGCTCCGCGTAACGCGTGCCGGGTATGGGGATGAGATGCGACCCTTGCGCCAGCGTCCAGGCAACAGCCAGCGCTGCCGGACTGACGCCCCGCTCCTTCGCAAAGCTACGGAACGCTTCGATGCGCTGCGCGATTGCGCATGCCAGTTGTCACTCTGAAAGCGCGGAATATTGAGGCGGAAATCGCCCTTCGCCATCGTGGCGGGATCAACGATCTCCTGACCCAACGCTCCACGCGCCAATGGCGAGAATGGCACGAAGGCAATGCCCAATTCCTTGCAGGTCTGGATCATTCCAAGCTCCGGCAGGCGCGTCCACAGCGAATACTCATTCTGCACGGCGCGAACCGGATGCACCTCATGGGCGCGCCGCACCGTATAGGGCGCCACTTCCGAAAGCCCATAGCCGCCGATCTTGCCTTCGCTGATCAGCTCCTTCAGCGTGCCGACTACTTCTTCAATCGGGCGGGCCTGTTCGCGCCGGTGAATGTAGAACAGCTCCACATGCTCGACGCCAAGCCGCTTCAAGGAAGCTTCCAGTTCCGCCCGCAGATGCGCTGCCGAATTATCGATGCCGCGCGGCGGGCCAACCACGATTGAGGCCTTGGTCGCCAGCACCACGCGCCGCTTGCGGCTCGCCAGCCACTTGCCGATCACGCTTCCGAAACACCCATGCCATAGACATTGGCCGTATCGAGAAAGGTGATGCCGTGATCATACGCGGCATCAAGGCAGCGAAGGCTGGCAGCCTCATCCGTCGCCCCAAACATGCCGCCAAACGAGAGGCAGCCAAGCCCGATGGCGGAAACCATCGGACCATCCTTGCCGAGTTGACGTTGCTTCATCACAAATTCCTATGGCTATCGCTTGCACAACGCAAGCACTCAGCCATTCGCTTGCTTCAAGTCACCCTCCGCGCAACGCTTGGCAACAAACGCTGGATCAGCATAGGGCTCAAACAACAATCTTAATCTCTCCATGGCTGCCCACCGAGGCGGCCATCCAGTCTGTTGCAATGTCGAAAGCCTGGATGGCAGGGGGCAAGCGCTGGCTTGGAGAGTTGATCGACTGGTGTCGGGCCATGCCGCATCGCCATGCCTTGGCATCTTGCATTTGAGACTATCCCCTTGGTTAAACCCGAGGCTGTAAGCGCTGCAAGGTAGCCCAATTTGGGCATGTTGAATTGTAGTATGTTACGTGCTGTGTAACGAGCATGGCCGATGCCAGGAAAAAGCCCGTCCCACCTGCCAAGCGCATGAAGGATTATCGCGCCCGTTTGCGTGCGGCGGGTTGCGGCAGGTCATGCTGTGGCTGCCGGACACCAATTCGCCTGCCTTCGCGGCAAAGGTCCGCAGGCAATGCCGCGCCATCGCAGCCAATGATCCCGCAGGCCGTGAAATGGATGCATGGATCGAAGAGCGCATTCGAGTGGCCGGAGGCGTGAAGTTCAAGCGCGGCGACATTGTTCTGGCCGCAAGCCCGGGCGACTATGGCAAGCCAAGGCCTTGCCTGGTCTTGCAATCCGAAACTATTCGACGATCTGCCCTCGGTCACATTCTGCATGCTGACGACGACGCTGCGGACCGATCACCCGCTGGTGCGCATCACGATCAAGCCCGACGCACAAAACGGCCTGCGCGAGACGAGTCAAATCGCAATCGACAAAATCATGACGCTGCCAGCCACGCGCATCACCAGGAAAATCGGAGAGGCGAAGCGAAGATGTGATGCTGCAAGTAACGCGGGCAATGGCGGTGTTCTTGGGATTGGGTGAGCAGTAAATTTGAGCTTTGAGAGTTAAATGCACTGACGCCGTAATTCCTTAGCAAGGTAAGTTAGACCCGGAATTTCGACGGTGCTCAAGGGCTGCGCGCACTGGATTTGAAGATCGTGACAAAGGTTGCGCTCGAAAGTAGCGTCAGTTGTACGTAGGTGGATCAGCGCTTATCTTGACGACATTTTGTGAGACCGATGACCCAGCGCTCATCGCTTACGCGCTAGGCGTTGTAGCTCGGGCCAAGGGTATGTCCAGGTCGCGAAGAAATCGTGCCTGTCGCGCGAAAGCCGTCGACAAGGCGCTCAGCCCTCCTGAACTACTGCTTGGTTATTCCAAATTCTGCAGCATGCCTCAATACGTAGTCGTAAAGCCTATCGGTTTGCTCATCTGGACAAGCGTTCTTATGGCAATTTTTATCCAACTTGTCGAGCGCTTTGCAAGTCTAGGTCGTATCTGAAGTAAACACGCCTCGGGTGAATCGTCCAATCCATCAGGAAATTCCACGCCACAGCATCGTCAAGACCAAAAGCTTCCTTGTGAGAGAGCGTCTTGTCCGTAAACCCACCTTCAAGATGCATGTCGTCTAGGACAGCACTGCCGCCTATAAATGACAGCGCCAACTTAAAATATTGTTCGTCTTTCGACCACGCACGTTGCACGCATTGCAACAGGCAACTGTAGCAAGATTATTGGGATAGGGTTTTACGTAGATGGACTTGGGAGGCACATGCTCTCGTGTGTCTGCAGTTCTATTGCAGTACACGCAAGACGACTTTCCTCGCTTGATTTCCCCTCAAGCAAACTTCTGCCGCAGCTCTGGCGTACGCTTCGCCATCGCCCTTCGCATAGCGCTTCGCCATCTCCGCCACCGGCAGCACCTTCTTGATCTTGCCCGCCTGCCCCGCCGTGTTGAACTCGTTGAAGCGCAGCGTGCACAGCTTGGTCATCGCCTCCATCGCGGGCTTCAGATACTTGCGCGGGTCGAACTCGCTTGGGTCTTCCGTCAGCACCTTGCGGATGGCGCCGGTCAGCGCCATGCGGTTGTCGGTGTCGATGTTGATCTTGCGCACGCCATGCTTGATGCCGCGCTGGATTTCGGACACCGGCACGCCCCAGGTGGGCTTCATCTTGCCGCCGAACTTGTTGATGATCTCCTGCAGATCCTCCGGCACCGAGGATGAGCCATGCATGACAAGATGCGTGTTGGGCAGCTTCTTGTGGATCTCCTCGATCACATGCATGGCGAGCACCGCGCCATCCGGCTTCCGGGTGAACTTGTAGGCGCCGTGCGATGTGCCCATGGCGATCGCGAGCGCATCAACATCGGTTTCCTTGACGAACTTCACAGCCTCATCCGGATTGGTCAAAAGCTGGTCGTGGGAGAGCTTGCCTTCCGCGCCATGGCCATCTTCCTTGTCGCCCATGCCGGTTTCGAGCGAGCCCAAGCACGCCAAGCTCGCCTTCAACCGAAATGCCGCCCAAATGCGCCATCTCCGTCACCGTCCTCGTGACGCCGACATTATAGTCCCAGTCGCCCGGCGTCTTGCCGTCGGTCTTCAGCGAACCATCCATCATCACCGAGGTGAAGCCGGACTGGATGGCCGTCATGCAGGTGCCGGGCTCGTTGCCATGGTCGAGATGCACGCACACTGGGATATGCGGATAGATTTCGGTGACGGCATCCATCATGTGCTTGAGCATGATGTCGTTGGCATAGGAGCGGGCGCCGCGCGAAGCCTGCAGGATGACCGGGCTGTCCGTCTTGTCCGCCGCCGTCATGATCGCCAAGCGCCTGCTCCATGTTGTTGATGTTGAAGGCCGGCACGCCGTAATCCTGTTCGGCGGCGTGATCGAGCAACTGGCGAAGGGTGATGCGGGCCATGGGCGTCTCTCCTGATGTGAGGTTTTTGACTGTTGGGAGAGCGGATAGAACAAAGCCCACAAAGCTGCAAATAGATTTTGAGGTGCGCCCCTCAAACCGGCTGATATCAGGGTTTTTTAAGGCCGACCGCAGCGAACATCCTGACCATCGCAACCCACACATCTTCGCCAGCGGTATGTCTTGCCATGCCGGCGAGAATCTCCTCGCCCCGTTCCTGGCTCATTGTGCCTGCGGCAGCCAAAGACGGCAGGGCGTTGCGCCAAGTTTTTTCCCATAGGTGTTTTTCCGGTGTCCGGTTGAACAGCGGCTGGTCAGCTGCCAGAAATATTGTTTGCAGGTTCGCGTCCTGCATCAGTTCGTGCAAACGCAGGCCTATCTGGTAATCCACGCCGATGTTTTTTCCATGCTTGCTTGAGCTTTCCTTGCGCCAAGCCTCGTAATGCTCGCTGGGCGGCATGGTGAAGGCCGACAAGAGATCCATATCCACCAAAACCAGACGCCCGCCAGGCTTCAGCAAGGAGGCCATTTGCGCAACGGCCTTTGCCGGATCGGTAAGATGGCACAGCACCAACCGGCAAAAAACCACATCGCAAGAACCGGGCTTCACTGGCGGCTCGTAAGCGCTTCCAACCTTGTATTCAATTGATGCTGACGTGACAGGCAGCGCCTCTGCCTGTGCAATATCAATTTGCGCTTGTGCGATATCAACGCCCGTCACATGGCCACTCTTGCCAACCTTCGCGGCTATCACCCGCGTGACGGTGCCGGTTCCACAACCAATATCGCAGGCCCGCATTCCCTCAGCGGGGCCCGCAGCCTCAAGGCCGCGGAGACTAACCGGCCCATAAACGGCATGAAGGAGGTCAAGCCGTGCGGCATCACTCTTGCCTGTGGGCAGAACATAGTTGTCTCCCACTTTTTCCGCTGCCTGCTTTGTCATCAGATGTCTCCGAAACAATCCGCCAGTATGCGCACAAGAAGGATTGCACAGGGTGCAGCTTTTTGCCATTTGTTTTGCATGCCACCCTTCACACCCACCATCGCCGGTCTTCCAAACTCCACCCCCTTCGTTGGCCCCGAGGCCATTGTCCGCAAGAGCGGCATTCCCATGCGCGCCCGCATCGGCGCCAATGAGAATGGCTTTGGCCCTTCCCCCAAGGCGATTGCCGCCATGCAGGCCGCCGTTCCCGGCTCCTGGGCTTATGGCGACCCTGAGGTGCATGACCTGCGCGAGGCGATTGCCAAGCACCACAATGTCGGGCCGGAGCATGTGACCGTTGGCGAAGGCATTGACGGGCTGTTCGGACTCGCTGTCCGCCTGTTTGTTGAGCCCGGCACGCCGGTCGCTTCTTCAACGGGGGCATACCCCACTTACAATTTTCATGTGCTGGGCTTTGGCGGCCAGCCTCTGCACCACGCCTTACGTGGACGACCATGAGGACCCCGAAAGCCTGTTGCAGCTTGCCGCCGAAGTGAAGGCGCGCGTCATCTATTTCGCCAACCCGGATAACCCGATGGGAACCTGGTGGCCGGCCGGCGTTGTGCAGAAGCTGATTGACGATGTGCCGGATGGCGCAATCCTCATGCTGGATGAAGCCTATAGCGATTTCGCCCCGCCCGGCACGCTGCCTGACCTCGATGTGATGAACCCCAAGGTGCTGCGCTTCCGCACCTTCTCGAAAGCCTATGGCATGGCGGGCGTGCGCGTCGGCTATGCGCTTGGCCATCCGGATATCATTGCGCCGTTTGACAAGATCAGGAACCATTTCGGCATCAGCCGCATCAGCCAGGCCGGCGCGCTTGCCGCACTGGCCGACCAGCAATACCTTGCCGAAAGCGTGGACAAGGTGCGTGCCGGGCGTGAGCGGCTTTACCAGATCGCGCGCGACAATGGCCTCAAGCCCATCACCTCGGCCACCAACTTCGTCGCCATGGATGCAGGCCGCGATGGCGCCCATGCGCGCTGCAATCGTTGATGGTCTCGCCACCCACGGCATCTTCATCCGCATGCCGGGCGTTGCGCCGCTCAATCGCTGCATCCGCGTCAGCGTTGGAACGGAAAAGGACCTCGACCTGCTGGCCGAAGCCCTTCCAAAAGTGTTGCAGTCACTCGCCTGATCAGATTGTGATCTGGGTTCCGACCTCCACCACCCTGTCCGCCGGCAGGCGGAAATAGTGGCTCGCATCATCGGCATTGCGCGCCAGCATGATGAACAGCTTGTCCTGCCAATACGGCATGCCGGAGTTCTTCGAGGCACGAACGCTGCGCCGTGACAGGAAGAACGACGTCGTCATCAGCTCGAGCTTCAGCCCTTCGCTGCGCACGCCTTGCAGGATTTTCGGCACGCTGGGGTCTTCCATATAGCCGAAATTGGCGATGATGGATGTGAAGTGCTTGCCAAGCGGCTTCACTTCCAGCCGCTCGCCCGCAGGCACCGTAGGCTTCGACGATGTCCGGATGGTCAGCACGACATTCCTCTCATGCAGCACCTTGTAGTGCTTGAGGCTGTGCATGAGCGCGGTCGGCGCGCTTTCAGGGTCTGACGTGAAGAACACGGCATTGCCCGGCACCCGTTGCGGCAGCCGTTTCTGCAAGCTGTCGATCAGGCCCTGCAACGGCACCTCAATGCGGCGCGATTTTTCAAACAGGATGGATGAACCTTTCCGCCACGTCCACATCACGAGGATGATGGCGGCAGCGAGCGCCAGCGGCACCCAGCCGCCATGCAACACCTTGAGGGCGTTGGCGCTGAAGAACACAAGGTCCAGCGCCAGCAACGGCAGCATGAGGGCAAGGCTTGCCCACAAGGGCCAGCGCCAGAGTTTCCAGATGACGAAGATCGCCATTGTGGCAGTCACCACCATGGTGCCTGTGACCGCGATGCCATAGGCAGACGCAAGCGCGGACGAGTTCTGGAAAATCAGCACGAGCGCAAGCACGCCCGCCAGCAACAGCCAGTTCACATTCGGCATGTAGATCTGCCCGGATTGCGTTTCGGAGGTAAACCGCACCTCCATGCGCGGCAACAGCCCGAGCTGGATTGCCTGCCGCGTCAGCGAGAAAGCGCCCGTGATCACTGCCTGGCTCGCGATGATGGTGGCTGCTGTCGCAAGCGCTACCATCGGCATGAGGCCCCAATCAGGAACCATGAGGAAGAACGGGTTTTCGATCGCTTCCGGCGACTTGAGCAGCAACGCGCCCTGGCCCAGATAATTCAACATCAAGGCCGGCAACACGATAACGAGCCAGGCATATTTGATTGGCCTGCGCCCGAAATGGCCAAGGTCCGCATAGAGAGCCTCGGCGCCTGTCACGGCAAGAAACACTGCGCCAAGCGCCACAAGGCCGATCATGCCATGCGAAGCAAGGAACGACACGGCATAGAGAGGATTGAGTGAACGGAAAATTCCCGGGTGGTCGTTGATATGGATAAGTCCCGCCGCCGCAATGGCGAAGAACCACACAAGCGTAATGGGTCCGAACACGCTGGCCACCTTGCTGGTGCCAAGGCTTTGCGCTGCAAACAGCGCGATGATGATCGCCAAGGTTAGCGGCAGCACAAGCGGCTCGAAAGCCGGCGTGATGATCTTCAATCCTTCGACTGCCGAAAGCACGGAAATGGCCGGCGTGATGATGGCATCGCCATAAAACAGCGCAGCGCCAATCATGCCGAGGATGGGAATGAACAGCAGCTTCTTGCCCATCATGCGCTGCGCCAGCGCCATGAGCGAAAGCGTGCCGCCCTCTCCTTCATTGTCTGCGAGCAGCAGAATGAAGACATACTTCACGGTGACGATGAGGATGAGCGCCCAGAAGATCAGCGAGAGAATGCCTAATACGATTTGCTCGGTGATGGCTTGCCCGGCAGAGGCTGCAACGACTGCTTCTCGCAATGCGTAAAGCGGGCTGGTGCCGATGTCGCCATAAACGACGCCAATGCTGCCAAGCGCCAGAACCCAGAAGGGCGACGGCTTGTGGCCGCCGGTGGTATCCGGAGGTTCTTCAGGCTCGGCTGTGGAAATTTCTCTGATTGACATGTTGAGTCTCCTTTCATGCTGCAGTGCAGCAAGGCGGGGCTTATACGCCTTTGGCAGATCTTCCAGTTCCGCTATCCCAGCTGATCAGCTGCGCAACAAAGGAAACGCAAGCAATCCTGACATAGACTCCGTATTGGCAGCGTAACTATCTGTTACAAAAACGAAAAAGGCCCGGAATGCAAGCTCCGGGCCGACGAGTTTGAAAGACGAAGCTTGCAAACAGCCAATCTATGTGTAATATTCTGTGTGGAGTTTCACACATGTCGACAAATCTCTCGCTTGATCCAGACCTGCTGCAGCGCGCCCTTGAAATCAGCGGCGAACGCACGAAAAAGGCTGCCGTGACCAAGGCACTTGAGGAATTCATCGCACGCCGCTGCCAGCGTGACATGCTTGATCTGATGGGCAGCCTCGATTGGGACCAATCCTACGATTACAAGGCTGAACGGTCGCGGCGGTGACGCTGTTCGTTGATACAAGCGTATGGTCGCTGGCACTCAGGCGCGACGCTGCACCAGACATTCAGGAAGTCAGCACACTCAGGAAAGCGCTCGAGAGCGGAGCCGAAATTACCACCACCGGGTTGGTTCTGCAGGAATTGCTGCAAGGCTTCTCGGGTCCAAAGGCGCGCGATGCCATCATCGAACGGTTTCGGGGTATTCCCTTTGTCACGCCTGACCGGCAGGATCATGTCGGCGCCGCTGAATTGAGGAACCTCTGCCGCAGATCGGGCATTCAGGTCGGCACCATAGATGCTCTGCTGGCGCAACTATGCCTTCGTCATAACCTGAGCATGCTGACGACTGACGGCGACTTCAGGAATATGCGCAGTGTTGCGAAGCTCAAGCTTGCTTGAAAGCGGCGCGCTGGGACCTTCCCGGCGCACCGTTCGTTCAACTTACTTCACCAGCTTGGCGGCAATTTCCGCCACATGCTTGCCCTGATAAGTCGCTGCTTCCAGCTCTTGCTTGCCGGGTTGGCGCGAACCATCGCCGCCAGCGAGCGTCGAAGCGCCATAAGGCGAGCCGCCGATATAGCCTTCGGTGCCCATCTGGCCCTGATAGCTGTAAGGCAGGCCGACAATCACCATGCCATGGTGCAACAGCACCGTGTGGAAGGAAAGAATGGTCGATTCCTGGCCGCCATGCTGCGTGGCTGTCGATGACATGACCGAGCCAACCTTGCCAACGAGCGCGCCCTTCATCCACAGGGCACCCGTCTGGTCGAGGAAATTCTTCATCTGCGCCGTCATCATGCCGTAGCGCGTGCCGGAGCCGAAGATGATGGCGTCATAGTTTGTGAGGTCGTCGACCTTGGCGATCGGCGCCTTCTGGTCGAGCTTGTAATGCATCGACTTGGCGACATCTTCCGGCACCAGTTCCGCCACGCGTTTCACGTCAACCGTGGCTCCCGCAGACTTTGCGCCTTCGGCAGCGGCATAGGCCATCTGCTCCATGTGGCCCCAGGCCGAATAGTAGAGGACGAGAACTTTAGCCATGCTTCGACTCCTAATTGGTAACTGTGACGGTTACCTAAATAAGCAGGTCCCGCGCCCGATGCAAGCTATTTGGTGGATGACGTTTCGCCGCGCCTTGTGATTTGCGCCGGGATCGTCAAAATCCGTGTTTCCCTGCAAGAGGTTGCCATGTCCAAGTCTGATCCCAAGCCTGATCCAAAGTCTGATCTTCCCGCCAATCTCACCGTCGTCAACCACCCGCTGGTGCTGCACAAGCTGTCGCTGATGCGCGACAAGCACACGCCATCCGCCGTGTTCCGCCAGCTGCTGCATGAAATCAGCCTGCTGCTCGCCTATGAAGTCTCGCGCGACCTGCCGATGACGACGCAGACCATCGAAACGCCGCTGGCGGAAATGGAAGCCCCCATCCTCAAGGGCAAGAAGCTGGTGATCGTCTCCATCCTGCGCGCTGGCAACGGGCTGCTGGAGGGAATGCTGGATCTCATCCCCTCGGCCCGCGTTGGCCACATCGGCCTTTACCGCGATCCCGCCACGCTCCAACCGGTCGAATATTATCTCAAGGTGCCGGAGGATATTGCCGAGCGCCGCGTCATCCTTGTTGATCCCATGCTGGCGACCGGCAATTCCACCGCCGCCGCCATCAAGCGCCTCAAGGAAAAGGGCGTGAAGGACATTCGCTTCGTCTGCCTGCTGTCAGCCCCCGAAGGCATCCGCGCCCTCGCCGCCGCGCACCCCGATGTGCCGATCTTCACGGCAGCCGTCGACAGCCACCTCAACAGCCACGGCTACATCGTGCCGGGCTTCGGCGATGCCGGCGACCGCATGTTTGGAACGAAGTGAGGGCACAGTTGCCGTGGTGCAAGCGCCTTGTCCCTTCTCCAACGAAGTTGGAGAAGGTGCCGCGAAGCGGCGGATGAGGTCCCTTTCGTCCGGAACTACTTGAATGCACTGGACTGCACCCCTTGAGTGAGACACGGTAATTCCCTTCCAGTTCGACACTCTACCTATCGCTTGGTTCAGAAAATCCGATTAGGAATCGATTGCGTTCTAGGATTTACCACTGAAGAAAATGCTTCTGAAACACTGCCACCGGGCTTCCCCGCTCCGATCATGAGGGCACACAATGAGCGCTCTGCGTGTACCTGAGTGTCGTCACGTAGCGTGCCAAGACATCGTCGATACGTTCTCGGTAGTGTGCCTTGATTGCCTCGCGGACAAGAGGGTCGTCGAAGAGTGCCAAACAGCTGTGACAATGGTGGGCGTACCTATCTTCCCATTCTATACGACTATCTTTTGTTGCGGCCCACGCAAGAATTCGCTCGGGCCCGTCGACGAACAACCACACTTTCATAAAATCGCGGGCACCAGTCTGTAGCAATAGGTCAAGAGACCCCCCCTCCCAATCTGCGTTCAATTCTGGAATACGCTCCCGCGTGAGGCCACAGCAGTAACCAAGCCTTCGCTGAGGCGTGACCACTAACGTATTCAGAATTGAAGTACACCCACCGCGCAAATGAAGTGTCCTTCGGTTGAGCAACCGGTGCGGGGGCTGATCAATAAATTCACGGTAGTCCATAGGCATCCATGGCGATTCGACTAATCTGATTTGCTGATTTTCCAGAAGGCCGCGGATCCTTTTGTCCGAGGAGAAAGTCTCGGCCGTAACTCGGCGGTCCTTCTGGACCTCTACGACAATGGTGGTGCCCTTCAGACCGAGCTCTGCAGCTAGGCACGCGGCGTTGACGACGCTATCTTGAGAGACCCAGCGCTGATGAAAGTCGCCTGTGCTAATGTTGAGCTCGCCTAGCCCGGCTTTCACCAATGGTGTAAGTCGCGCCCGACCATGTTCAAATCGTTTTGCCCAGTATCCATTGGTGACGCAACGAGTACTTAAACCAAGGTTCGTCGCGTACTCGACAGCGCAAACCAGATCCTCTCGAAGCAAAAAACATTCACCACCCGAAAACACGACTAATTTACACGTCGGATAGCTGGCTCCTTTGGAGATAAAGGACAAAATCTCCGGCAGGCCGAGTTGCTGCGTGATGGACGGGTTGCTACCGAAACAGCAATTGTAGCACGCCGCGCTGCATTTATAAGTTCCAAGTATCGTCAGCGATCCGGGCTGGACAAAGAGGCTAGTTCCCCTGGATGGTTCTAGCGCCTCAATGTCAGTCATAGGACCGCTCAAAATTGTTGGTATGAACCAACAGCTCGCCTGCCAAACGGAAGAGAGTTCCGATCATCGCGAGCTTCCGTGCCGAGCGCGGATTTCCCAGTATCGCTTGCCTTTGGATCATACGTTCAGCGTCTGCGACCACGTTCACTTCTACAACGACTGTAACTATCGCGCCTACTTCCACACAGGCAACGGCGGTTACAGTTGGGCCGACTTCGAGGATAGCAATGCCACCGTACGGCTTTCCAATGCCGTAATTGTCGTCCCACGCTTCCAGGATCGGAAAGTCACGAACCGCGCGCCTTTCTACAATGGCGCTCACCAGTTCATCGACGTATTCGTTAATCTGCTCGCTCGAATATTGATTTACGAGAATTCGCCGATTGTTCAAATCGGCCAATGTCAGGCGAAAGGCCTGACGAAGCACTTCCTTATCACTTGCAAAATGTTCAAATCCCCTTAGATCGAATTCGATGGGGTTTTCTATCTCGCCATGCTCGAGGGCGGAGTTGAGCGCTTGAATGTCAGAAGCCGTCGGTCCAGAAAATGTTTCGAAGTGCCGCACGATGAGTTCAAGCAATGCTGTGTTCGTCAATACAGAGTAGAATACCCTATTGACTTGGTCGTGTATTTCTCGCGTGGTACGAGGATGAAGCCCAAGCCGGGTTAGCACGCCGCTAGGGTCGCGAATGAACTCATCGACCATTAGGGGATCATTGACGACCCGTGTCATCACGGAATTGACGCGCTCAAGGTCGCGGGTGATATCGAGAACGAGTTTGTCTTGTCGTGGATCATCAGATGATATGCTCATAATACACCTTTGCGCTGCATTATGCCGTCCACCTGCACCCACCACAAAAGCACCACGTACTATCTCTGTCAATAAACACTGAACGTTGCCCCGTTGGTCTGAGCCCCGCAAACTGATCCAGAGATGAGTAGGTTCAGAGAGTCTCGAATTTCTCTCCTCCTTGTGCTAGGGAAATCGCATCTGGAGTTCTTGCTCCAGTCATCCTGTGCAGCGTCTGCAGTTTCTCCCTTCTCCTGCGCTGCGAAGCGGCGTGGGAGAAGGTGGGCAAAGCCCGGATGAGGGCTCTTTGGCCGACGCGCTGCAAACGCGCCCAATCAACATGTGCACCGGATTTCGCGGACGGAAGGTGCCCTCATCCGCCCTGTCGGCACCTTCTCCCATTTCGCTCCGCTCAACGGGAGAAGGGACAATGTTGTGGCCTTGATCGAGTCTAAAGCAGCTATATGTGATTGTCCTACCCACAACGGGGAGGGCGAAGGAATTGGTTTCGTCAAAACTCATTCCGCTCTTGAGGTTCTTCCGCCGCACCTCCCTCAACCCTCTTGACAATAATCCTATCACAGTCAATTTTATCCCAATGAACATATCCCTCGCCATTGAACGCCACCGCAAGCCGTTGCTCCGCATCGTGGCCACGCTGTTTGCCATGATCGGGCTGGCGGAAGGCGCAAGCGTCGAGCGGCTTTCTTCCCCTGTCTACCGCGCCGTGCTGCGCCTGCTGCGCCCGGCGGAGTCTGCCGTGCGGCGGCTGATTGTCGTGGCCGCGCGCAGCCTCACGCTGAAGCCTCCGCAAGCGCGATCCACGGCCCGCGCTGCTCCCCGCGCCGCCCGAAAGCATCACAACCGCGCCACCTTCAAATTGTTCGACCCGCGCCAGCGTTTCGGTTCTGCCTTTGGCCATGAGCGCAGTGCCGCCATCGCACCAGATTGGTGCAGAGGCCGGAACCCCGCCTTCGCGTCATCGATGTCAGCTTTGATCCGCGCGTGCCTCTGTTCCTCCGGGCGCCGCCAACAATTGTGCAAGCGCCTCCGCCAGTTCCCGTGGCCGATGGCACGATCAACGCAAAGCGTCTCTGCCGCCGCCTTGCCGCCATCAAATCAGCGCTTGAAGACTTGCCGCGCCAGGCCTTGCGCTATCGGCGCTGGCAAGCCAAGCCACATGATGCCCGCCGTCCGAAACTTGCTTCCGCGCTTCGTCCCGGAACACCGCCGGGCCATCGCAAAAATCCCATCCACAAGGTCGATGAGATTTTGGCCGAATGCGATTGGCTGGCCCGGCATCCACCGCAGGCCGATACATCTTGAAGCGGCAGCCCCGGAACAGGCCATTAATACCACGTTAGTCATAGGGTGAATGACTAAAGGTTAAACACCATTCGACAACAATTAACGGCTTAATCTCCGCCCCACAGTAACCGTTGTGAGTGTTCGTAGAGAAGCATGGCTGCCGCTGCCCACGCCCACCCCTCGCAAGCCTCAGCGCTGCGCTGCATAAAGCATGCAGACGGTTCGCGCCCGCGCGTGCTTTACGCGGAAGATTCGCCGAGTTCGCGCATTGTCACCACGGCGATGCTGGAACGCATGGGGCTGGACGTTCACGCTGTCGAAGATGGCGAGCACGCGCTGAAGGCGGCCGAACTGGCGACGTTCGACATCATCCTGCTGGATATTGAAATGCCGGTGATGGATGGCGTTGCCGCCGCTCGCGGCATCCGTGCCTTGGGTGGCCAGCATGCGCAAACGCCGATACTTGCCTTGTCAGCCTTCCTTGCCGACTCGACCGAACTGTCGCAATGGCGCGACGCTATTCGATCATGCTGTGCCGAAGCCTGCCAATGGCAATGAGCTGAACCGCGCCATTCGCCACGCGCTTGAAACTCAGGCCAAGATGAAGGCAGCCGCGGCGCCCTTAGCCGTCGTCGAGCCGGCCCAGCCCGGCAGCATGGCAGAAGCTTTGCGCGCCAGCTTGAGTCCCGGCATGTGGCAGCAATTGTCGGATATGGCGGCGGGCGAGAGCATGCATTACGCCAATGCCGCCATCTTTGCCTTTGAGACGCGCGACCATGAAACATTGCGCCGCTGCCTGCACAGCCTGCGCGGCCTGGCGCTCAGCTTCAAGCACCCGGCCATGCTGGTGGCGCTGCTGGAGGTGGATACCTCAGGCCCTACCGAGGCCAATCTGAAAATGATTTGCGATCTCGCCGGCAAATGGCCGCGCTGATCGCCTGAAATCCGAAGAGATCGACAGACGCAGGGCCTATACGGCCTTGGCTTGCGCCTTTTCACCCGTCTCGTTGCGCTCGAGCGCGTTGAGCATATGGAGAACTTCCGAAAGTTCCGGGCTGATGCGTGCTTTGCGGGCCCCACGGACCGCAGAAAGATTTTGCATTACTTCACTCATGATAAGACGCTTCCAAGAATGGTTAGAATTAAGCCATTGAACTTAAGGACAGGCTAACCCTTCACCACTG
Organism: uncultured Alphaproteobacteria bacterium; assembly: GCA_963814455.1. Lineage (GTDB taxonomy): Bacteria > Pseudomonadota > Alphaproteobacteria > Rhizobiales > Aestuariivirgaceae > Aestuariivirga. The sequence continues at coordinate 198,056 of CAWFCR010000010.1, forward strand.
AACCTGGCCCCAACAGCCCGTTCATGCAGCATTCATGCCCTGAAACTGGGGCAGGCTTGCGCTGCCATTGCGACCGACCTGAAGCATTTTCAAATTATGGCTAACTGTTACCTAATTCTCACAGTCTTGTGATGGCATAAACCAGCTTGCCAATGCGTATCATTCGGCGTTACCAATTCCATGTCCAATGAGGGAGTAGTCCATGAAGCTTGCCAGAATCTCGAAGTCACTTGTTGCTGCCGGCGCAGTGATCGGCATTGGTGTGGGCCTTGCCTATGCCGCCGCAGATGATGCGATCAAGGCCCGCCAAGCTTGCATGAAATCGCATGGCAAGGAAATGGGAGTGATGGTTCCGATAGTGAAAGGCGAGCAGCCATATGACAAGGCCGCCATCGACGCTACTCTCGCTGCAACTGCCACGGCTTGCGCTGATTGGGCCAAGTTCTGGGGAGCCGACACCCAGAAGGGCGAAACTCTGAAAACCCGGGCGAAGCCTGAAATCTGGACTGACGCTGCTGGTTTCGAAGCTGCCGGCACCGCTTGGTACAATGCCAGCGAGGCTCTCAAGGTTACTGCCGACGAAGCGGCCTTCAAGACCGCTTTCGCGGAGTATGGCAAAACCTGCCAAGGTTGCCATGAGAAGTTCCGCCTGCCTGAGGAATAAGCGCCATAGCGAGAATTTTGAACAGACGAATTTTGACGGGCCTGGTGCTGTTTGCAGCGCTGGGCCTCGTTGTTTTCTGGTTGCTCAGTGCGCCACGGCCGCTGGATGCGTCAGTCTTGCCGGACGGCTACAACCCCAATGCCGACAATGGCAAGCTGCTCTACAACATCGGCGGCTGCATAGGTTGCCACGCACCTGGCCCCGATCTCGCCAGCGTAGCAAAAACCGTTCCCGCAGGTGGCGCGCCGCTGAAGACGCCTATCGGCACGCTCTATCCGCCCAACTTGACGCCGGACAAGGAAACCGGCCTCGGGGCTTGGACAGACCTGCAGTTCGTCAACGCCATGCAACGCGGCATCTCAAATGACGGCTCGCACCTCATTCCGGCCTTCCCTTACACGTCTTACGCAGCCATGCCGGTCAAAGACGTGCTGGACATCAAGGCGTATCTCGCAAGCCTTGCGCCTGTGGCATCACCTGAAAAGCCATCCTCAATTCCGGCCGCTCCCATCGTACGGCGCGGCCTTGGCCTGTGGAAGCTTGTTGGCTTCAATACCGTTCCGTGGGTGCGTGATGACAAACAGAGCGCCGAGTGGAACCTGGGGTCTTATCTCGTCAACGGCCCCGGCCATTGCAACGAGTGCCACACGCCGCGCAACCTGTTCATGGCGAGTGACATGAGCCGATTCCTGCAAGGTGGCCCGCATCCCGAGGGTGTTGGCAAGGTGCCAAGCCTGCATGGGCTGATTGAACGCAAGCGCTACAAGGACAAGGCCGACCTCGTGCTGGCTTTCCAGAACGGCGAGATTCTTGGCTACGACAAGATGTCCTCAGGCGGCATGGGACGCGTGCAATCCAACATTTCCTTGCTGCCGCAAGATCATGTGGAAGCGATCGCCGAGTACATCCTAAGCTTCAAGTAGAGAAGTGGTCCTGCAGCCAGTGCTGCAGGATGGAAGCCGTTTCTTCCGGCGCTTCCAATGTGGGAAAATGTCCGCACGCGGAAATTTCGGCATAACGCCCGTGCTGCATGGCCAGCGACATTGAAAGCCCGTCTGTTGCCGGTGAAAACTGATCCTCACGCCCCCACAGCATCAAGGCCGGGCAGGCAATTTCGGCAAGGCGGGTCGAGATGTCTCCACGCTTTGCCATGGCGGCAGCCTGATTGGCCATGACATCCGCTCCAACAATTTTCGCCATGTCGATGAAAGCCTGCCGCGTTGCAGGCCCGCGTAGGCCCGGCAGATGCGCCACCATTTCGCTCATCTCAAGCACCACTTGCTCAAACTCACCGCCACGAATGCGCGCTTCCCGGCGAAGCCCGGCAACTGGATCTGCAACGGCTTGGGCTCCGCTGCCGATGACAACCAGTCCTTTAACCCTGTCCGCTGCGGCAAGCGTTGTTTCAAGCGCTACCCGCCCGCCGAATGAAGTGCCAAGCACAATGAATTGCGGCGGAGCTCGCTCCAATACCTGCCGCACATTTCCATCAAGCGTCGAGTGCTCGCAAACAATTGTCGATGTTGCAACACCCTCGAGTGCAGCAATCAGAGGTGCATAAAGATCGCCATCGCAGCCCATGGCGGGAAGCAGGACAAGGTTTTGCATCGGCGACAAGACTACGCCGCAGCGACTGCCTCAGGCAAAGATAAAGTCGCTGGCCGTCAATGTCATCGGACTTGCACCCTGCACCAGGATGCTGCCACCGGCATAGTACACGCTGACATTGGCCGTGCCGTTGCCATAAAGGAACAGCCCAGCGAAGTTCGCCGCAGCTGCCAGGGCGAAATAGATGTGGTCAATTCCCTGCGCGAAGTCCGCAATCTGGTCGGCGCCATTGGCACCGCCGGCATAGTAGAAATAATCATATCCGGCGCCGCCAGCGAGATAGTCGTTGCCGCCGCCCGCCAGTGAGGAAGTCGTTGCCCGCATCACCAACTATGACATTGGCTTGCTCGATCCGACGAGAACATCTGCAAATGGGCGATCCCCAAAGGTTCTCGATATTGATCAGCGCATCGCCCGCCGCTTCTCCGGCATAGCCCGCGTTGTGGGAGCAAATAGACGGTGACGGCTGATGCCGCATTGGCATAGTAGGCATAGTCGCTGCCTGCGCCGCCATCGATGTAGTCTGCGCCTGCGTCAGCCAGCCAGGAAGTCATTGCCATCAGCGCCGACGATGACGTTGGCGGCAGCATCGCCAAACAAGGTAATCATTGTAAGCCGAGCCCCAGAGGTGTTCTATGACAGTTTAAGACATCGCCTGCGGCTTCGCCAGAATATCCCGCTCCATAGTTGAGATAGACGGCGACACCACTCGTTGCCGAGCCGTAGTAGGCATAGTCGGAGCCGTTGCCGCCCATAAAGCCAGTCAGCTCCTGCTCCGCCGATCAGCGATGTCATTGCCGTCCGAGACCAGCCAGAACGTCATTGCCGTCAAGCCCGGCCAGCGTGTTGTTGCCGCTGTTGCCGGTGATGGCGTTGGCGAAGCCATTGCCATAGCCATATGTGTCGTTGATGCCGAGCAACTCCAAACTGACTGCAGCTCCCATAAGCTGCGCAGAAGCCGATGATTCTATCGTGTTGCCATTGACCAGGTCGATCTTGATGTTGTCAGAAACCAACGTGAACTGGACGCCCATGGCGCCAGCGAGACCTGCGCCGGTAAAGGTGAGCTGCATGACACCGGATGAGGCGGTTGAAGTGGTGTAACCACCAGTCGCATAGCCTGCGATCTGCGATAGCGTTGCGCCCGCAGCTGTCAGTGTCGCACTGATACCGCTGTTGCCTTCTCCGATTGAATAGTAGCCGTCTGCATCGGTGTCCGAATAGGCAACACCGGTCACAAACTTGTTGCTGCCGCTCGTGGCGAAGTTCTGCGTCGCCATCGCACTATTGTAGTTGGTTCCGCCAGAAGTATAGACGCCAGTGACAGCAGAAATGCCTACTTCCCGGAAATAAGGGGACAGGATGTTCTCGCGGTGACCGCTCGACAGGAACAGGTTCTGGTGCAGCTGGGAGACGGATGAGTTTAAATTGATTGCGCCGGTCGTGCCGACAAAGGCAATGTTCTCGCCCGATGTCCATGAGCCGGTGAAGCTGTAGCCTGCGCCTTGCATGCGCTGATGCGGCGACGTTCCACTGACACCGGTATGTGAGAAAATGTCGGCGTTCAGCATCCAGTTGCTATGACTGGTCGCGGAATCGCCAAGCAATGAACTCCAGGCCAGCGGTTGCTTTTGCGCTGCTGTTATCGTTCCAGCGGCAAGTCCCTGGTTGAGGTCGATGCCAAAGCGCTGTGCCTCCGCTTGCGGATTAAGCCGCGCGCGATTCACCAATTCCAGAAAATACTGCTCCTGCGCGGTCGGTGCGGCCACTTCTAATGTCCCTCTTTAGAAACTGCACCGTCCGTCTTACCTGCTATTGACTGATCATGGCCTTAAGTAGGCAGCAGCAATTTTAGCTAACAAAAAAGGCGCGAGAAATTCTCGCGCCTTAAGCTTAACGAATGGTTGAGGAATCAGGCGTCAGCCGGCTCGCTTTCGCCGCCTTCGGATTCCGCCATCTTCTTCGACAGGTCTTCGCCGGTCTCCTGGTCCACCTGCTTCATGGACAGACGCACCTTGCCGCGATTGTCGAAACCAAGCAGCTTGACCTTGACGGCCTGCCCTTCGCTGACAACATCGGAAACCTTGTTGACGCGCTTCGAGGCCAGCTCCGAGACATGCACGAGACCGTCCTTGGCGCCGAAAAAATTGACGAAGGCGCCGAAGTCCACAACCTTGACGATCTTGCCGTCATAAATCTCGCCAACTTCAGGCTCGGACACGATGCCCTTGATCCACTTCATGGCGGCCGCAATCGCCGTGCCGGAAGAGGAAGCAACCTTCACCGTGCCATCGTCCTGGATGTCGATCTTGGCGCCGGTCTTCTCCACGATCTCGCGGATGACCTTGCCGCCGGTGCCAATCACTTCGCGGATCTTGTCGGTCGGGATCTTGATCACTTCGATGCGCGGCGCATGCTCGCCAAGGCCGGAACGCGCTGACGACAGCGACTCCGACATCTTGCCGAGGATGTGCAGGCGGCCTTCCTGCGCCTGCCACAGGGCAACCTTCATGATCTCTTCGGTGATGCCGGTGATCTTGATGTCCATCTGCAGCGCGGTGATGCCTTCGGCAGTGCCCGCAACCTTGAAGTCCATGTCGCCAAGATGATCCTCATCACCCAGAATGTCGGAGAGCACGGCAAAGCGCTCGCCTTCCTTGATGAGGCCCATGGCGATGCCCGCAACCGGAGCCTTGATCGGCACGCCTGCATCCATCAGCGCCAGCGAGGCGCCGCAAACGGATGCCATCGACGATGAACCGTTGGATTCGGTGATCTCCGAGACGACGCGCACCGTGTAGGGGAACTGGTCCGCTACTGGCAGCACCGGGTGGATGGCGCGCCAGGCAAGCTTGCCATGGCCGATTTCGCGGCGGCCAGCGCCGCCGAGACGGCCGGTTTCACCAACCGAGTAAGGAGGGAAGTTGTAGTGCAGCATGAAGCGCTGCTTGGTCAGCCCGTCGAGCGTGTCGACATACTGCTCATCTTCACCGGTGCCTAGCGTGGTGACGACCAGCGCCTGCGTTTCACCACGGGTGAACAGCGAGGAGCCGTGCGTGCGCGGCAACACCGAGGCTTCCGCAATGATCTGGCGCACCGTCTTTGTGTCGCGACCATCGATGCGGTGACCCGTGTCGAGAATGTTGTTGCGTACGATATTGGCTTCGAGGTGCTTGAACTCGGCGCCGACAACCGATCCTGATGGCGCCGTGGCGTCATCAGCCTTGACCAGCGCTTCCAGCACCTTCTTCTTCGCGGCGGCAACGGCGTCCTGCCGATCCTCCTTCTTGGCAATCGCGTAAGCCGCGCGAAGCTCCCTCTCGGCGATCTTCTGGATTGCAGTGTAGACCGCCGAATAATCCGGCGGATCGAAGGCGCGCGGTTCGCGCGAGGAACGCTCGGCAAGGCTGATAATGGCATCAATCACTGGCTGGAAGCCGGCATGGCCGAACATTACGGCGCCCAGCATCTTGTCTTCCGAAAGCTCCTTGGCTTCCGATTCAACCATCAGCACCGCATCCTGCGTGCCGGCGACCACGAGATCGAGGTCAGAGGTCTTCATCTGCTCCATCGTCGGGTTAAGCACATACTCGCCGTCGATAACGCCGACGCGCGCGCCGCCGACCGGGCCCATGAAGGGAATGCCGGAGAGCGTGAGAGCAGCGGAAGAAGCGATCAGCGCCACCATGTCGGGATCGTTCTCGAGATCGTAAGAGATTACCGTGGCGATAACCTGCGTTTCATTACGGAAGCCAGCCGGAAACAGCGGGCGGATCGGCCGGTCGATCAGGCGCGATACCAGCGTTTCCTTTTCGGTCGGGCGGCCTTCACGTTTGAAGTAGCCGCCTGGAATCTTGCCGGCGGCATAGGTCTTTTCCTGGTAGTTGACGGTGAGCGGGAAGAAATCAATCCCCGGCTTCGGATCGCGCGCGGCAACGGCAGTCGCCAGCACGGTGGTTTCGCCATAGGTGACAAGCACAGCGCCATCAGCCTGGCGCGCCATGCGGCCGGTCTCAATGCGCAGCTGCTTTCCTGCCCACTCAAGTTCTACTACATCAATCTTGAACATCAGTTCTTTCCTCATTGCCCTTCGCTGTTCTTGCAATAACAGCATCCCCTTTGGGCAACTCAGCCTGGCCCCATTGCCAGGCTTGAATCTCGGGGACGCGGGCAGCCATTCATTCTGCCCGCTTCACAACCTATGGCGTGACGGCCGCTTAACGGCGGATGTCGAGACGCTTGATCAGGTTCTGGTAACGCGCCTCGTCCTTCGACTTCAGATAGTCGAGAAGGCCACGGCGCAGGCTCACCATCTTCAGCAGGCCGCGACGCGAATGATTGTCCTTCTTGTGCGACTTGAAGTGATCGGTGAGGTAGTTGATGCGCTCGGTCAGCAGCGCCACCTGAACTTCAGGCGAGCCGGTGTCTCCGGGCGTGGTGGCATAGTCTTTCATGAGCGCAGCCTTGCGCTCGGCAGTCATCGTCATGTCGTGCATCTCCAAAGATCAAAGGTTGAACAAGCGCTTTGACTTGAGCACTCCCTGCTCGATATGGCCGATGCCCAGAGGTTTACCCTCGTTGGTCACCAGAACCGCATCGCAATTTGCGGGAGTATTCTTGCCGCTGAGGGGAACAAACTGTCCCTGGCTCAGGCGCCGGGCCTCCATCTCGTCCAAGGCAAGTGCCGGGATGCCGTCCAGCACTGTCTCGATCGGGAGAAGAGCCCCGTTTTCGGCCGTTAGGCCTGCGGGCTTATGGCTCAATTCCTCAAGCCGTTCCAGTGAAATCATCTGGTCTTCACGGAATGGGCCAACGCTCAGCCGCCGCAGCATCGAGACGAATCCAAAGCAGCCAAGCCTGCGTCCCATGTCGCGGGCAAGCGAGCGCACATAGGTGCCCTTGCCGCACTGCACTTCGAACACCGCCCGCTCCGGCGCGGGCTGTTCAACCAGCCGCAATTGCTCGATGACAACCGGCCTTGGCACCAGTTCAACCACCTCCCCGGCCCTTGCAAGGTCATAGGCTCGCTCGCCATCCACCTTGATGGCAGAGAATACTGGCGGCAACTGATTGATCTTTCCGGTGAATTCATGAAGTATCGAAACGATACTTTCATTGTTCGGTAAAAGTTTCGACTCAGTAGCTATATTACCTTCGAGATCGTCGGTCGTGCGTTCTGCCCCCCAGGTCACCTCGAAGCGGTAGAGCTTGGAGCCGTCCATGGCGAAGGGAACCGTCTTGGTCGCCTCGCCAAGGGCAATGGGCAAGAGGCCGGTTGCCAGCGGGTCCAGCGTGCCGCCATGGCCCGCCTTCTGCGCACCGAACAGCCAGCGCACCTTGCCAACCGCCTGCGTGGACGTCATGCCCAAGGGCTTGTCGAGCAACACCCAGCCATGGATGGGGAGCCGTTTGGATTTCACCGCAGATCGGCTTCCCGGTCCATTCGACCGCCCAATACCTTGCCGATCTCAATCCGTTGATCTGATACGCGGTAGGCCAACAGGTACGGCAAACCAGTGATCGGCCAGAGCCGGATGCCGTTTCGCTGGGTCATGCGGCCAAGTGCTGGATACTGTCCAAGCCGCTGTGAAGCCTGAACAATCGCCATTTTCACCCGGTCAGCTGCTGCGGGATTGTGGTGAGAAATGAACTCGAAAATCCCTTGCAGTTCACTGATCGCTTCGGGGGACCAAAATACTTTCACTTACTGCCCGGCAGCCTGTGAACATCCGACTTCGGGCGGGCAGAACATTGTCCGTTCCCCACGACATTAGCCAGGTTTCCACGGCTTCATTTGAAATCCATTCGCCTTTCTGGTCAGCTTTCTCAAATGCCGCATCTATCTGCTGCATCTGCCATGACTGGCGCTCCACATAGCTTTCCAGCGCTTCGGTGATCAGAAATGCCTTGGAGCGTCTCGTGGCTTCCGCAAGCGCCTCCAGGTCCTCATTGAGTTTTTCTTCGACTGGGCGGAAATCATAGTCTTTGCCATCGCAGACCTCTGTAATACATATGCCGCAAATGTAATACAGAAGCCGTTGTATGGTCAAGCAGGCTACTTCTCCAGGTCGCGCAAAACCTTGGGGCTGTGCAGCAGTTCGTCGATCTTGGTCGCATAATCGAGCGCTGTATCGATCTTGAAGCGTATCTCCGGCATGAACTTCATGCTGAGCTTGGGGGTGAGCAACCCGCGCAGGTATTTCCGGTTGCGGTTGAGGGCGGCAAGCGCCTTGTCATCCTGACCGTCAACCAAGGTGCGGAAAAACGCGGTCGCGATCTTGAGATCCGGCGACATCTGCACTTCGTGCACCGATACGCCAAGTTTCTCAAGCTCAGGATCGCCCGTCTCGCCACGAAACAGCACATCGGAAATCGCGTGGCGGATCAGTTCACCGGCACGCAGCTGGCGTTGTGAGGGGCCTGACTTACTCATGACGACTTTCCCTTGGCCTTGAGCATTTCGCTTTTTTCAACAACGCTCGCGTCCAACCGCTGGCGCAAGAACTGAAAGAACCCTCGCCGTTTCTCGTCTGACGCAAAAGCTGAATTTGGAATATAGTGACCGAGCAACCCGCTGCAAACCAGCATTCCCTTGGCAACGGCAACGATCTCATCAATGCCAGTGTAATTCAAAGTAATCGACTTTGATTTCGTCACAAAGACCAGGCCCTTGCGGTCGCATTTGAGAACGACACGGTCGTCAATCACATATTGCTCGACACTCGTAACCAATCGCCGGTTCATGGAGCGAATGGCATTCAAAGCAATGGCGGCTAAGACGACCGCTGACATCACTACGCCGATCGCGATTGACCACACATCCACTGCACCGATGATACCCGACTGGCTTAACGCGTCAGGAAGCCAAACCAGCCCAATGCCAATCACGAATGCCAAGGCAATACCCAGGGCTTTTGTGAGATAGGAGCGCTTTTCCGTGCGATAAAAACGCTTGCTACTCATCAGCTTGAGCGCCGCCGCAAACTCTTCAGGCTCGACTTCGAATTCCGCAACCAATTCACCCTGCGGTGAAGCCGGGTCTTGCACGCTCAAAGCCTCAATCCAGCTTGCGCTGGATCTTCTCGACGCGGAAGCATTCGATCACGTCACCGGCGCGCATGTCTTGATAGCCCTCGAACGCCATGCCGCATTCCTGGCCGACCTGCACGTCCTTGACCTCGTCCTTGAAGCGCTTGAGCGTCGACAGCGTGCCTTCGTGCACCACCACGTTGTCGCGGATGAGGCGAACCTTGGCGCCGCGCTGAACCTGGCCCTCGGTAACCTGGCAACCCGCGACCTTGCCGACCTTCGAGATGTTGAAAACTTCGAGGATCTTGGCATTGCCGAGGAAGGTTTCGCGCAGTTCCGGCGCAAGCTTGCCGGAAATGGCGGCCTTGATGTCATCCACCAGGTCGTAGATGATATTGTAGTAGCGGATTTCGATGCCCGCACGCTCTGCCGCATCACGCGCCTGCGCCGAGGCGCGCACGTTGAACCCGAGAACCACAGCGCCGGAAGCTGTCGCCAGCCCCACATCGCTTTCGTTGATGCCGCCCACCGCATAATGAACGACGCGGCTGCGGATTTCGTCGTTGCCGATTTTTTCCAGCGCCTGCACGATGGCTTCGGCAGAACCCTGCACGTCTGCCTTGACGAGGATGGGGAATTCCTTGCGCCCCGCCTGGCCAAGCTGCGTCATCATCTGCTCGAGTGATGAGCGTACCGTGCCGGTGCCGCGGCTATCGCGCCGCTTGCGCTCGCGGTAGTCGGTGATTTCGCGGGCGCGCGCTTCATTAGGCACCACGTCGAACTGGTCGCCCGCTTCCGGCGCTGAATTGAGACCCAGCACCTCGACAGGAACCGATGGTCCAGCTTCCTTGATCTGCTCGCCCTTGTCGTTGATGAGCGCACGCACGCGGCCCCACGAAGAGCCCGCAACAAAGATGTCGCCCAGCTTCAAAGTGCCGCGCTGCACCAGCACGGTGGCGACGGGCCCGCGGCCCTTGTCGAGCGACGCTTCGACCACGAGGCCAGAGGCCTCACGGTCCGGATTGGCCTTGAGGTCGAGAACTTCGGCCTGCAGCAGGATGGCTTCCAGCAGCTTGTCGAGGTTAGTGCCCTTGGTAGCGGAAACTTCGACATCGAGCGTATCGCCGCCCATGCCTTCCACCACGATTTCGTGCTGCAGCAGTTCGGTGCGCACCTTGTTCGGGTTGGCGGATTGCTTGTCGATCTTGTTGATCGCAACAATGATCGGCACTCCGGCAGCGCGCGCATGGCTGATGGATTCTACCGTCTGCGGCATGACGCCATCATCGGCAGCAACAACGAGAATGGCAATGTCGGTCGCCTTGGCGCCGCGCGCGCGCATCGAGGTAAAGGCCTCGTGGCCCGGCGTGTCGATGAAGGTGACGAGACCATTCTTGGTCGCCACCTGGTAGGCGCCGATATGTTGGGTAATGCCGCCAGCTTCGCCAGAGACCACGTTGGTCTTGCGGATGGCGTCAAGCAGCGAGGTCTTGCCGTGGTCAACGTGACCCATGATGGTGACAACCGGTGGCCGTGACTTGAGCTGCTCTGGCGTGTCGGTTTCGGCCGACAGGCCTTCGACAACGTCAGACTCAGCCACGCGCTTGACCCGGTGACCCATTTCTTCGGCAATGAGCTGGGCTGTATCGGCGTCGATCACGTCGTTGATCTTGTGCATCTGACCCTGCTTCATCAGGATCTTGATGATGTCGACAGCGCGCTCCGCCATGCGGTTGGCAAGCTCCTGGATGGTCAGCGCTTCAGGCACCACCACTTCGCGGCTGGCCTTTTCGGTCGGCATCTGGAAGCCCTGCGCCTGCTTCTTCAGCCGCTCGGTGCGGCGGCGGAAAGCGGCAACCGAGCGCGAGCGGTCCTCGTCTTCCGACATCGCGTTGACGACGGTGAGACGCCCACGGCGCTTGTCGGCTTCGGTCTTGGTGCGTGCCGGTGGCGGAACTTCAACGCGCCGCTTGATGGGACTGCCGGCAGGCGTGCGAACGCTGCTGCGGCTGCGTTTATTGTCTTCTTCTTCGGCTTCCGCGGCAGGGCGCGGGTTCAGCTTCTTGGCAGCTTCCTCGGCCTTGCGCTTGCCTTCTTCCTCGACCCGGTGACGCGCATCATCATCAGCCTTGCGGCGAGCGGCGGCTTCGCGCTCAACCCGGTTCTTTTCTTCATGCTCGGTGCGGCGAACCGACTCTTCTTCCTGCCGCTTGCGCTCTTCCGCCTCGCGGATGCGCGAACCGGCAAGGGCGCGGTCGCGCGCTTCCTTTTCTTCTTCAGTCAGCGTGCGTAGAACAACGCCCGGACGGTTTCCCTGGGCCGGACGCTGCGCAGGCGCTGCCTGTGCCGCCGATGCGGCAACCTTTGGCTGAGCCTGGAAAACAGGTTTCGTCTCCACAACAGCCGGTTTGTCGTCCCCGAAGCGCTTGCGCTTGGTTTCAACCACCACAGTCTTGGTCCGGCCATGCGAGAAGCTCTGCTTGACCTTGCCATGCTCGACAGCCGGCCGCTTCAGCGTCAGCGTGCCCCCGGCGGGACGGCTGGCCGTTTTGGTGTCGTTTTTGTCGTTCGTATCGCTCATGCTCACTCTAAACTGGGCGGGGTTCAGCCCGCCTCATACATCTGATTGCGCTGCACAGCCAGCACCAACTGGGAGGCCAAAGCCCCTTTCTTGACCGCTGCATGTATCACATTTGACCGCCCAAAGGCCAAATCCAATTCATCCAACGTGTAAATCACCACTATTTCCACGCCCGGGCCCGCCAACCGGTCGAGCCGCCGTTTACCATCCTGCGCCGCCTCGCTGGCATGGATGAGAATGGCGGCTTCCTTGCGGCGCATAGCCTCTTCCACCTTGTCGAAGCCGGCAATGGCAAGGCCAGCCTTCTTGGCGAGCGAAATGGTGGCAAGCGCCTGCTTGCGGAGCAGTTGCCCGACCATATCCGGCAGATCGGCAGAGGCCGTTGTCTTGGCTCCAAAGGCGCGCGAAAAAGCGTCCTTGGCGACTGCCTGGGCAACGATTTGACGTCCAAGCCCAACCCACACGCCGCGACCGGGCAGTTTTCGCTTCAGGTCTGGCACTGCAACGCCGTCCGGCCCCCGCGCAAACCTGATCAGCGCGTCAGGTTCCATGACGCGCCGGGTTACAATGCAGGTTCGTTCCGTCAGATCGGTCTCCGCTGTAGCGTTCATCCGCCTCCCGTTCAGCCCTCTGTGGGCGCTTCCTCGGCAGGAGCATCAGCAGGAGCTTCCACGGGAAGCTCGATCCAGCCAAGCTTGACGCGCGCCCCCATGATCAGGCCTTCCGCTTCCGTGGAGGAGACCTCAAGATCGCTGAAGGCGCCCTTGTGCTTGACTGTTTCGCCCTGCTTGCGCTCGGTCCAGCCGGTGAGATCGTCGGTTGCGGCGTCCGCAATGTCTTCCATGCTCTTGATGCCGGCTTCACCCAGCGCCACCAGCATGACAGGCGTCATGCCTTCGAGCGTCTTGAGATCGTCAGACACGCCAAGCGCAACGCGCTTCTCGTCCAGCTCATTCGCCAACCGGTCAAGATACTCGCGCGCCCGGTTCTGCAATTCCTCGCCGGTCTGGTCATCCAGCCCTTCGATCGAGGCAATTTCCTTGAGATCGACATAGGCGACTTCTTCAACCGTATCGAAGCCTTCGGAAGCCAGCAGCTGGGCCAGCGTCTCGTCCACGTCGAGTGCATCGATGAAGCGCTGCGTGCGGGTTGCAAATTCCTTCTGGCGGCGCTCCGATTCCTCGGCTTCGGTCATGATGTCGATGTCCCAGCCGGTGAGTTGCGAGGCAAGCCGCACGTTCTGGCCGCGCCTGCCGATGGCAAGCGAAAGCTGCTCGTCCGGCACCACCACTTCGATGCGCTCGGCTTCTTCATCCAGCACCACCTTGGCGACTTCCGCCGGCGCCAGCGCATTGACCACGAAGGTCGGCACATCTGGCGACCACTGGATGATGTCGATCTTTTCACCCTGCAGTTCGTTGACGACAGCCTGCACGCGCGAACCGCGCATGCCAACGCAGGCGCCGACAGGATCAATCGAACCATCCTTGGAGCGCACGGCGATCTTGGCGCGGCTGCCCGGGTCACGCGCAACGGAAACGACTTCAACAACACCGTCATAAATTTCCGGCACTTCCTGGCCAAACAGGCGGGCCATGAATTCAGGATGCGTGCGTGACAGGAATATCTGCGGGCCGCGCTGTTCGCGGCGCACGTCAAACACATAGGCGCGAATGCGGTCACCCGGGCGGAAGGTTTCGCGCGGCAGCGATTCATCACGCCGCACGATGGCTTCGCCACGGCCAAGATCGACGATCACATTGCCATACTCGACGCGCTTCACCGTGCCGTTGACGATCTGGCCAATGCGGTCCTTGAATTCATCATGCATGCGCTCGCGCTCGGCATCGCGCACCTTTTGCACGATGACCTGCTTGGCGTTCATGGCGGCGATGCGGCCGAAGTCGATGGGCGGCAGCGGCTCGGCGATGTAGTCGCCGATGGTGGCGGCCGGGTTCTTGCGGTTGGCCTCGGCCAGGCTGATTTCGGTCGCCTCGTTCTCCACCTTTTCGATCACCTGCAGCAGGCGGTTGAGCCGGATCTCTCCGGTCTTGGCGTCAATTTCGGCGCGGATTTCGTTTTCAGCGCCATAGCGCGCCTTGGCGGCCCGCGTGATCGCTTCCTCCATCGCCTGCAGGACGATCGACTTGTCGATCACCTTTTCGCGCGCCACCGCATCTGCAATTTGCAGAAGCTCAAGTCTGTTGGCGCTTACTGCGGGTTCAGCCATTGTCGTCACTCCTCTCGAGGGAAATCTTGTCTTCATCAATCTCGGCGCCGTCGCCATAACCCTTTTGGGGCAGGCGGGCGCGCGCCGCTTCAATCAATTCATCTGTCAGCACCAAACGGGCATCCGCGATATCGGCGAACGGCACGCCAACGAGAATGGGCTCCTTGCCGCCTTCCGGATTATCCACATAGAGGCGCACTTCGCCGTCCGCATAGCCTTCCAGCGCACCTTTGAAGCGTTTGCGGCCTGCAACCGGGTGAGCCATCTCGATCTTGGCCTCATGGCCTGCCCAGCTTTCAAAGTCGGAAGCGCGCACCAGCGGCCGGTCAATGCCGGGCGAGGAAACTTCAAGGTGGTAGCGCGAGCTGATGACATCCGCCACGTCAAGAACCGGCGACATGGCGCGGCTCGCCTGCTCGCAATCATCAATCGAGAAGGTGCCGTCAGGCCGTTCCGCCATGATCTGCAGCGCGCTGCCCGTCAACTTGACGCGCACCAGCCGGAAGCCGAGGCCCTCGAGCACAGGCTCAACCAGGGCCGCCACCCGTTGGGCCGGTCCCGCCTCGCGCGCCAGGCGCTGGTTAACTTCTTCGCCACTCCCGTTCACGGGGGTCCTTTCACGTACAAAAAAAGCGGGCCCCTCGCGGGACCCACCCTCAAAATCCGATTTCTCGGTTATGTGAGTGAATTCGTGAAATCCATATAGGCGCTTTGGCGCCGCCGCCACAAGGGGCAAGTTCAGGGCTGCTTTCTCCGCTCCTTGCGCTTGGCTTTCGGCGGCACGAGCTTTTCGAGCTGCTCTGCCAGCAGGGTGATCAGCACCTTGAGGCCGGGCTCGCTCACCTTTTTTGCCGCTTCATGCGGCGCGAACCATTCCCGCTTGCGTTCCTTGCGCTCCGGCCAGTTTTCCGCCTTGGCTTCATAGGCCAGCGCGAAGACCAGCACTTTGCAGAGCTGGGCGGAACCATCAGGCCGCATTTTATCATAGCTGAAAGTGCCAAGCGGCTTGCGCTGCACCCGCCCGATGATGCCCGCCTCCTCATAGGCTTCCTGCTTGGCGGCATTGGAATGCACGAGATGCGGCATCGGCCAGCCTTTGGGGATAACCCAACGCTTTGTCTCGCGCGAGGTGATGAGAAGGATTTCCGGCCCGCCCTTGCGCATGCGCCAGCACAGGGCGCCAATTTGTAAGAGCGCTCGCCCGCTCATGACATGAAGGTGGCGCCGAGGTAGTAGAACAGCGCTGCCATAAGCGCCGCTGCCGGCATGGTGATGATCCATGCATAGACAATTCCGGTTGCCACATTCCAGCGCACCGCCGAAGTGCGCCGCGCAGCGCCCACGCCGACGATGGCGCCGGTGATTGTGTGCGTGGTGGAAACCGGAATGCCGAGGCTGGTGGCGGCAAACAGCGTGATGGCGCCAGCCGTTTCAGCACAGGCACCCTGCATGGGCGTGAGCCGCGTGATCTTTGAACCCATGGTGTGGACAATGCGCCAGCCGCCGGTAAGCGTGCCGAGCCCCATCACCGTGTAGCAGGCGAGGATGACCCAGCCCGGCACCGTGAACTCGGAATAGACGCCATTCGAATAGAGCAGCACGGCAATGATGCCAGCCGTCTTCTGCGCATCGTTGGAGCCATGTCCGAGCGAGTAGAGGGCAGCGGAAACAAATTGCGCCTTGCGGAAGAAGCCATCCGCAAAGGCCGGACTGGCGCGCCGGAAAGCCCAGGCGACGAAAATCATGAACAGGATGCCAAGCGTGAAGCCGGTGACGGGCGAGAGTACGATTGCGTACAGCGTCTTGCTGAGGCCAGCCCAGACGATTGCGTCTGTGCCTGCCTTGGCGACGCCTGCGCCGACGATGCCGCCGATCAGCGCATGCGAGCTGGATGACGGAATGCCGCCCCACCAGGTAATGAGATTCCATGCGATGGCGCCCGACAGCGCCCCGAACACTACCGCATTGTCCACCAGCTTGGGATCGACAATGCCTTTGCCGACTGTGTTGGCGACGTGTGATTCAAAAACGAAATAGGCGGCGAAATTGAAGAAAGCGGCCCAGGCCACCGCATAGTGCGGCTTGAGCACGCGCGTCGAGACGATGGTGGCGATCGAATTCGCCGCATCATGCATGCCGTTGATGAAGTCAAACAGCAGCGCGACAATGATCAGGAAGACCAGGATAAAGGTGATGTGCTCCATCGTTCCGCGCCTGGCCTAGACGTGCTCGATGACGATGTCTGACATGACATGGGCCACGTCCTCGAAACGGTCCGCCACCTTTTCAAGATGCTCGTAAATCTCCGAACCGATGATGTAGGCCATGGCGTCCTTCTTGGCCTTTCCCTTGAGCAGCGCCTTGAGGCCTGCCTCATTCTGCTGGTCGGAAGCCTCTTCTATCTCGACCATGGCCGCCGTGAGAGCGTGAAGTTTCGCCGAATTCTGGCCGACATTGCGCATCAGCGGCATGGCCTCGACCAGGTGCTCCGCGAGCTTCACCGCCTCATCGGCCATTGCGCGCATGTTTGGCTCGAAGCTTTTGACCTCGAACAGCATGATGGCCTTGCCCGTCTTGTTCATCTGGTCGATTGCGTCATCGAGCGATGTGGAGAGGCTGTTGATGTCGGACCGGTCGAACGGCGTCATGAAGCTGCGCCTGAGCGCCTGCAGGGTTTCGGCGCTGATGTCATCCGCCTCTTCCTCCTGTTTCATCAGCTTTGCGCACAGGCTGGCCACATCCTTGCTGCCCTCCATGATAGCCCGCAAAGTGTGCGCGGCCTCGAGTGACTTGGCCGCATGCGCCTCGAACAGGTCGAAGAACTTGTCCTCCCGCGGCATCAGCTTCTTGATGAATCCCAGCATCGTGTCCCCTCGTCAATTGCGGTTTTCCGCATGTATCTGGCCCTGCTTACGACCTGCAGCCTGACAATTCAGGTACACTTTAGGGCTTATCCGCACTTTTTTGAGGTTGCCATGCCGCCCGCTTGTGTGGCTTTTAGGCTTCGATCATGATCCAGATAACCCGGATGACGCCAGACCATGTTGAAGGCTACCACGCGGTGCTGGACATGGTTGCGCGTGAGCACCTGTATCTCGCTTTCCTCGAAGCGCCCTCGCTGTTGCGAACCGCCGAATTTCGTGCTCGAAACCCGCGACAACGGCGACCCGCAGTTCGTCGCTATTCACCAGGGCAAGGTCATCGGCTGGTGCGACATAATCCGTGCCCGCAAGCCTGTGCATCGCCACTGCGGCACGCTCGGCATGGGGTTGCACCCGGAATATCGCGGCAAGGGCATCGGCGAGCGGCTCGCCACCCGCGCCATTGTTGAAGCCAACCGCCTCGGAATTGACCGCATCGAGCTGACCGTGTTCACCCACAACACCGATGCCATCCGCCTCTATCGCAAGCTGGGTTTCAAGGCGGAAGGCCGCCATCCGAAAGCCGCTCTCATCGACGGCGAGTACGTCAGCACCATGACTATGGCGCTTGTCAGCGTCAGTGCTTAGGCCGTCTTGCTGAAAGTCAGATAGCGGCTGGTGCGCCCTTCGCGGACAGCCTTGGTCTCGTAGCGTGTCTGCACCCAGTTCTCGAACGGCTCGGGCGAATTGCTAACCAGTTTGAAGGCGGTATTCTGCGCCACCTCGGCGAGCGTCCATTCCACATAATCGGCAATGTCGCTGGCGAACAGGAATAGCCCGCCGGGCTTCAGCAGGCGAGCGATCTGCGCCAGGTTTTCCTGATTGACGAAGCGCCGCTTGTTCTGCCGTGCCTTCGGCCACGGGTCTGGATACAGCAGATAGATGCGCGCCAATGATTGCGGCGCAAGTTGCGGCAGCAGGTAGCGCACATCATCATCATGAATGCGAATGTTGGAAAGCTTGCGCTCTGCAATGAGCGCCAGCAGTTTTGCCACGCCGTTGAGGAAGGGTTCCGCCCCGATGAACTGAACTGCAGGATGGAGGGCAGCGAGGTGCGCCAGATGTTCGCCGCCGCCGAAGCCGATTTCGAGCCAGGCTTCCCCCTTAGGTGCGCCTGCCGCTGGATTGAACCGCAGCTGCGGCAGCAGTTCATTCACCAGCTCCAAATGATGACGGCGCAGGGGTTTCCCCTTGCGCCGCCCGTAGAACTGGAATTTGAGTGGATCGTTCGTCACTTCACCGCAGCTTTGAGCGCCTTGACGAGATCGGTCTTCTCCCATGAGAAGCCGCCGTCTTTCGTCGGCGTGCGGCCGAAGTGACCGTAGGCCGAAGTGCGTGCATAGATCGGCCGGTTGAGGCTGAGATGCGTGCGGATGCCGCGAGGTGAGAGATCCATCACTTTCGGGATAGCTTTCTCGAGTGCAGCTTCGCTCACCTTGCCAGTGTCATGCGTGTCGACATAGATCGACAGCGGCTTCGAAACGCCGATGGCGTAGGCGAGCTGTATGGTGCAGCGCTTGGCGAGGCCCGCGGCCACCACATTCTTGGCGAGGTAGCGGGCAGCATAGGCGGCAGAACGGTCAACCTTCGTCGGATCCTTGCCGGAGAATGCGCCGCCGCCATGCGGAGCCGCGCCGCCGTAGGTGTCGACAATGATCTTGCGGCCGGTGAGGCCTGCATCGCCGTCCGGGCCGCCGATGAAGAACTTGCCGGTTGGATTGACGTGCCAAACGGTGTCCTTGGTGATCCAGCCCTTGGGCAGTGCCTTCTTCACATAAGGCGTGACCAGCTTCAGCATGTCATTGGAGGTCAGGCTCTCATCGACATGCTGGTGCGATACAACAATCTGCGTCGCTGCAACCGGCTTGCCGTTCTTGTATTGCACGCTCACCTGGCTCTTCGAGTCCGGGCCGAGCGCCTTCTCCTTGCCGCTATGGCGGGCTTCCGCAAGCAGCTGGAGGATGCGCTGCGAATAATACAGCGGAGCAGGCATCAGGTCAGGCGTCTCGTCGCAGGCATAGCCGAACATGATGCCCTGGTCGCCAGCGCCTTCATCCTTCTGGGCGGCGGAATCAACACCCTGCGCAATGTCGGCAGATTGCTCATGCAGCACGATTTCGATTTTGCAGGTTTGCCAATGGAAGCCGTTCTGCTCATAGCCAATGCTCTTGATGGCATGGCGCGTGGCCGCTTCGATCTTGTCATGGGTGACGGAGGAAGGACCGCGCGTTTCGCCGCCGATCACCACCTTGTTGGTGGTGGCGAATGTTTCGCAGGCAACACGCACCAGCGAGGGGTCCATGCCCTGCTCCAGCGCTTCGCGGAAAAACAAATCGACGATCTCGTCGGAAATCCTGTCGCAAACCTTGTCCGGATGCCCTTCCGAAACGGATTCGCTGGTGAAAATGAAGTTCTTGCGCGCCATGATTATTCCCCGCTTGACTGGACGAAAACTCGCCAGAAACCGTATAAAGATTTCTTTATGCCCTAAGGCGGCGTGTTAATGGCAGCCTTCATGCGCGAGGTCAAGTCTATAGACTGGGGATGTGGCCTGTCAGTCTTTCATGTCGACAACTGCGCGCGCTAGCTGAGCGATCAACTTGCGCTTGGTGGAATTGTCAGCCTCCCGGAACGCCTTGGCGAGTTGGATGCCCTCGGCGTTCATGAGCGAGGCCATGATGTTGGCTTCTTCAGAAGTTTCCTTGAACCCCTGCTCGCCCTCATTGCCTGGCAGATCCTCGAAGAAGGACTGCACCGTAACCCCCAGTATCTTGGCTGTATAGAACAGCCTGCTGGCACTGATGCGGTTTGAGCCCTTCTCGTATTTCTGCACCTGCTGGAAGGTGATGCCCAACAACTCGCCAAGCTTTTCCTGGCTCATGCTGACAAGCTGCCTGCGCATGCGGATGCGAGAGCCCACATGCACGTCGATGTAATTTGGATCCCGTCTTGTCATTTTCCCCTCAGACCGTTGCCCCCGGTCTGAACCTTGATCATCAATTGGCGTGGAGTTTTTCCACATCAGTCAATATTATTAGCCGCAGATGCGTACTCCAATCATGTCTGTCGTGCAAACAATTTGTCGTTACGAGAGCAACAATCGGTTTGCATGGTCAACGAGGGCCGGAACCAAAGGCAACGCCATGCCCGGTTCAATATCTACCGTCAAATTCAGCCTGTGCGACTATGTCAGCGACGACTTGCGCTGAATTGTACTCCCAAACCGGCCAGCAAAGCCAGCACCAATAACAGTCCAAGATTGCCGAACCGGCCAAAGATCGTTGTTGCCAGAGGTGCAGGCAGATTTCCGTCAACCACCCCTTCTGTGCCAAGGGCAAGCCGCGAAACGTATCTGCCGTACGGATCAATAATGGCGGATACCCCTGTATTGGCGGCACGCACCATGGGCAGGCCTTGCTCGATGCTGCGCAACCGTGCCTGCGCCAAGTGCGCGTAAGGTCCGGTCGAGCTGCCAAACCAGCCATCATTTGTGACATTCAAGAGCCAGCCGGGCCGCTCTGACGGATCAACCACGGCTTGTGGAAAAATGGCTTCATAACAGACGCTTATCCCGACGGGCGGAGCTCCCTGTACGGCAAGCCAATGCGGTCCGCGGCCCGCTTCAAAACTGCCGGGAAGAGTTACAACCTTGCGGAACCCAAGCGGCGCTAACAACCATTCGAACGGCAGGAATTCGCCGCCCGGGACCAACTTCCATTTGTCATACAGTCCTGCGAGCCTGCCATCGCCATCAATGGCCATGACGCTGTTAAACACCCGGTCGTTTTCCGTGACCCCACCAGGACTCTTGATGCGCCGCAACGATCCCGTCATCAGCATCCGGCCTGGTCCAAGCATCTCCCCAATCAATGACAGCGACTCGGGGCTCTCATCCAGCAGATAAGGCACAGCGGATTCCGGCCAGATAATAACGGATGGTTTGCCCGCACCAGTCGCAGGCCGTGATGACAGCGAAAGCAACTCGTCGAAGATCTGCTGCATATTGTCGCCACGCCATTTGTCGCTCTGCGGAATGTTGGGCTGCACGATGCGCACTGTCACAGGCGGCATTGCAGGTGCTTCTACTTTCGCAAGGCGGACAAGCCCAAGCCCGGCGAGGACTGGCAAGGTGGCAAGCAGCAAGCCGGCAATCACGCGGCCTGACCGGCGTTCCTGGCTAACTGCAAATGGCCAGACCCCGGCCCACATGAACACCAGTGGCGTCAGCCCTTCCATGCCGAAGAGAGCAGCTGTCTGTGCGACCGGCCCCATGCCATCAACGGCAAGTCCGGGGGCGCCCCAGGGAAAGCCGGTGAGCAATCGCCCGCGCAGATACTCCGCTATGCCAATGGTCACGCACAACCACATGAAGCCGCCGAGACCACGCCTGCCAAGCAGATGACATGCCGCCACCGCAACGCCCCAGTAGATCGCCATGAAGGAAACAAGGCCGAGAACCGCAAACGGCATCATCCACAGAAAGTCTTGCGCATCGACAAGAAAGGCAAAGCCGATCCAGTGCAGCGCAAACAGGAAGTAGCCAAAGCCAAAACTCCAGCCGAGCCAGAAGGAAGCGCGCCATTTTCCTTGCTGGCTCTCCGCCAGCACCCAGAAAGCTGGGATGGCCATGAACAGCAGCGGCCACGCATTGACCGGCGGCAGGCTGAGGGCAGCCAGAAAACCAAGTGCGATGGCGCAACCCCAGCGCCGCCAGCCATCAAGACCAGCCAAGGCCGGCTTGCCGCCTTGTCGAGCCACTTCACGGCTCAGCCTTTGCGCGCGCGCGCAACTTTCTCCGCCATCGAGCAGAGGATTTCAAACATCATCACGGCACCAGCATAAGCCGTCATGCCGGAAGCATCAAAGGGTGGTGACACTTCAACAACATCTGCCCCAACAATGTTCAGGCCGCGAAGCCCGCGCAGCATCTGCTGCGCCTGGAACGTTGTGAAGCCGCCAATCTCCGGCGTGCCGGTGCCCGGCGCATAGACGGGGTCAAGCATGTCGATGTCAAAGCTTACATAGGTCTCGCCATCACCCACCACCTTGCGCGCAATCTCCATCACTTTCGCGGGCCCAAGCTCCATGGCTTCCTCGATGCGCATAAGGCGCATGCCCATCTTCTCGCCATACGCGAAGTCATCGAGGTCATACATCGAACCGCGCAAGCCGATCTGGATGGTGCGTTTTGGATCGAGCACCCCTTCCTCGATGGCGCGGCGGAACGGCGTGCCATGCGTGTATTTGAAGCCGCCGAAGTAGCTGTCATAAAGATCCGTGTGGGCATCGAAATGCACCATGCCGACGGGTTTCTTGGCGCCCACCGCGCGCAGGATAGGCAGTGAACACAGATGATCGCCGCCAGCTGACAACGGCAGGATGCCCTTCTCCACCAGCTTGCGGAAATAGCCTTCAACGCGCAACAGCGCATCATCAACACTCGCCGGATTCACCGGGCAATCGCCAAGGTCGGCAATGTTGGCGAGCGCTGTCGGCACCACATGCGTGGTCTGGTGCATCTTGCGCACCATGGAAGACATGTCACGCATCTGGCGCGGGCCATGGCGCGGCCCCGGCCTGTTGGTGGTGCCGCCATCCCACGGCACGCCGACGATGCCGATGTCGATGCCCTTCGCCTGTTCAAGCGCCACATGCGGCAGCCGCATGAAGGTGGCGATGCCGCCAAAACGCGGCGTCACAAGGCCGGAGACCGGTTGGTTGAAGTCTGTCATCTTGCGAACCCTAGAACTCCATCAAATAACTGTGCTGCTGAACAAGAATGGTAATTTGGTTGGTCGCTAAGTCGTTTGCGACAGTGTGGGATACTCATCCCACGTCCGACCACGGAGCTTCCTGCCGGTGGACTTCTTGTTAGTCCCTCCCCACTGTTTAAAGAAAAATGCCGTTCGATACTTCCGGCATTGTGATTTGATTTCGTAAACCCAACTCTTTTCGATTGGCCGGGCGGCCGGGCCGGATTCACCACCCACAATAGCCCAATGTATTCCTGTAAGGTCCACTTCTCCTACCTGTCCCAACAACGGCTCGAAAGAAATGAACCTGATCCCGGCCGGAACTTCCCTTAACTGATCGATACGATGGGCGTACTCAGCACTTTCAACTGAAGTGCCGAGCCAGATGTGAGAAGCTGCTGGCAGTCCAAGTTGCACCGCAATTTTCCGAAGCCTGTCCGGACGTTTTGTCAGTATCTGATACACGTGATGATCAGCTTTAATCATCACGTTCCAAATTCTCTGAATGAATTCCGGTGGGACGCCTTCCTGAAACAAATCTGACATCGAGTTAACAAAAATCTTACGCGGTTTGCGCCAACGTAATGGTACCTCGAGCGCTTTCTCGACTAAGTTAACATTGCCTGTCCAAACTGGCCTACCACCGCTTTTTCTTGTAGTGTTGTTGTAGGCAACAAGGTTCATGGCTTGAAGTCGCGCTGCCATTCGCATCGCATAGCAATTGGTGCAGCCGGGCGACACCATGATGCAGCCTGCAACAGGATTCCAAGTCGCATCCGTCCACTCAATGTCGCTCAATCCAGCCATTTCATTTCCGTGTCAGAATATGCTTTGCAATCGTAAGCCCCTTCGCCCCTGCCTTTGGACTGGGATTGGCCATTGCAAACACTAGCGAATACCAATGCGCGCCATCCCTGCCAAGGGGAAGCCAATGATCGGAAACGCCACCGCGAAAAATCTTCTTCATACAGGCGATCATAAATTTCGTTGCGCTGTCAAAAGTGAAGGATTTCTTGGTTACCTCAATTTGCTCGAATAGATCACGTACGGTTTCAGTTTTTCTAAATTCGTTGCGCCAGTCGTTAGGACCAAACAATCGATCAAACGATTTCTCCTGCTCCGGCGTCAAACGCCCATCGCTGGGCATCTGCATAAACACGCTAAGTCCGGCCGGAAACAGATACCAAAGATCTACGTGTTCTGTTGCTGCTAGAGCATAGGGTGATCATTTGAATATATATATGGCAGAATTGAAGTAGTTTGAAGCAATCTTCTGGAAGAAGAAGAGTTTGCAGATGTATAAGATGGCATTACAGAGATCTTCAATGGTTCGAGATACTGTTAAGCGCAGATGGGCTTAGAGTTTTGAGAAGGACATATCGATAGGATAGAGATCAGGACTGTAGGGCGGCAGAAAGAGGAACCACGCACCTCTTAGATCGGAGGATGCTTTCGGCTTTCTGGCTTTTGTGGGCAGCAAGATTGTCGAGGATGACAACGTCTCCAGCAAGAAAAAGAGGAGCCAACTGGGTCTCGACATAGGTGTCGAAGATCACGCGGTTCATGGGTGCATAGACAACCCAGGGGGCAACAAGATCTTTGACACCTGAGACCAGCAATCAGAGTCTGGGTTCCACAACGGCCGAAGGGAGCCTTGGCTCTCAGCCGATGGCCTTTCAGGAAGCGCCCGCGCAGTCTTGTCAATTTGGTGTTGGTGTGGTCTCATCAAGGAAGATCAGGCGGCCTTGATGTTCGCACATGAGGGGCTGGCGGCTCTCGATCCACTCGGCCCGAGCCTCGACGATATCAGGCCTGTCTTGCTCGGATGCCAGAAGGCTTTTTTTTATAACTCAGGCCGCAGCCGATCAGGAACTTCGACAGGTTCGAGGGATCAATTTTGACATCTTTGGTCGCTAGAAGCACTCCTCAATACAGGCATGGTGATATCAGGCCGCTCTGCGACAACGCCAAGATAAACTCCCGATGCGGTTCAGCTTGCCGTGCCGGAACCCGCCGCGCGGTTTGGGCGCGACGCTGCCGTATCTTACCAGAAGTTTCACAATGTTGACGGCACTAGAAGATGCTGTCTAGAAACGCTCTGCAGCGGCACGACGAGAATGCCCTACTTCAACATATTCAACAAGACGCAGGCGAAGATCGTTCGAAAAGGGTAGCGGCATGAACAGTACCTCCGAAACACCTTGAATAACATCAAAACTGATTTGGGAACACCAGTCAATTCAGTCAGATCACCCGATGCTCGAGCTCGCAGAGCACATCCCAGCTGACTTGACTTCCACATGGGTCCAAAAACACCACCGATCTCACATTCGGACGCGCCAATTCTTTAGAAAGAATTTGAAGTTCCTTTGTAGCGTCTCCTGCCCTAAACTCAATTTTTGACGGCGCGATATCACGATCTCCTAGTCTCGCCTTGAGGTCATTGAGTTTTTGTTTGTCCTTTTCAATGAAAATATACCGATCAAATCGGCGCGGCAATTGAAGTGCTCTCAATGCAGAGCCTTCAACAAAGTTCTGCGCGTCCTCAATTTCCTCCGAGTAACTCGCCGCTTGAGCTCAACAGGCAGTTCCCCAGAGCCAGCAAATGCATCCACATAGATTGTCTCAAAATTCTGCTTTGATAGAACCGCAAGAAAACGTACTTAGATAGTTTGTTACAGCTTCAAGTTTTTGTTCCGTATGACGGACCGTAAAATGCTTGTTGTTTAGCCATGAGCCTCTCCTACGCAGGAGAACAAAGCTGGAACATGAGGGGGTTAAAGTCAATTGAATTCGAGGTTTTCTGGAGCGATTATGCCTTGACCACCAGCTTGCGCGGCGTCTTGCACAGGCACTCCGCACCCTGTGGCGTGATCAGTATTGTTTCCGAAAGTTCCAACCCACCGTCATCCAGCCAGAGCGCCGGCATGAAATGCAGCGTCATGTTGGGCTCAAGCACAGTCTTGTCGCCACGCCGGATGCTCATCGTGCGCTCGCCCCAATCCGGCGGATACGAAAGCCCGATGGAATAGCCGGCGCGCGAATCCTTCTCGAAGCCATGTCGCTTCAATTCGTCGAAGAAGGCATCCGCCACCTGCCCGCATGTATTGCCGGGTGTCGCGGTGGCAAGCCCCTTCTCGGTGGCAGACAGCACAGCCTTCTCCGCATCCAGAAACTTCTGCGGGGGCGGGCCGAGATAGACGGTGCGTGACAGCGGCGCATGATAGCGCCGGTAGCAGCCACCAAGTTCGAAGAAGGTGCCTTCGCCACGCTTGAAGGGTTGATCATCCCAGGTGAGATGCGGCGCCGTGGCATCAAGCCCGGAAGGCGCCATTGGCACGAAGGCCGCATAGTCGCCCCAGTTTCCGCCAGCGCCAAGAATCGCCTGCTTCTGCACCTCCGCAATCAGCACATTCTTGGGCAGGCCCGGTTCGATCATCTCGGCCACCAACGCATGCATGGCATCAACGATTTTTGCAGCCTTGCGGATGAAGGCAACTTCGAAGTCGCTCTTCACCGAGCGCTGCCAGTTGACAAGGCCGGTCGCGTCGCTGAAGCGCGCCTGCTTGAGGTTCGTCTTGAGGCTTTCAAAGGCAGCGGCGGAAAACCAGTAGTTATCCATCTCGACGCCAATGCGCGAAGCGCCCCAGCCGCGCTCTGCAATCAACGCCGAAAGATGCGCCATCGGGTGGCGTTCCGGCGATTGCACATAGTGGTCGGGATAACCTGAGATATTGTCGTGGCGCATGAAGGCTGTCCGCCGCGCTCCTTGCGCATCCATGCCGCGCCCCCACCACACGGGCTCGCCCTGCCAGCGGCAGCACCACGGCCTGATGCACATAGAACGACCAGCCGTCATAGCCGGTGAGCCAAGCCATGTTGGAAGGATCGGATACAATGACGAGGTCCAGGCCCTTCGCCACCATGGCTGCCCGCGCCTTGGCAATGCGCCGGTCATACTCTGTTTGCGGGAAATGCAGTGTGGCCGATGTCATGGCTGCAGAATGGCGGAGGCCCGGATTTGACGCAAGGGTGCCAGTCTCGCTATCTCTGCATGATGAGCAACCAGTTTGACGTGATCATTGTCGGCGCCGGCATTGCGGGAATTTCGCTTGCCGCCAACCTGCCGCCGTCGCTCCGCACCCTGGTGCTGGAGATGGAGGAGCGGCCCGCCTACCATACCACCGGCCGTTCGGCCGCCATGTATGAGCCCAACTACGGCCCGCCGCCGATGCTCGCCTTCACCCGCGCCAGCTATGATTTTTTCACCAGCCCGCCGGCGGGCTTTACCGATGGGGCCTTGTTTATCCCGCGCGTCACCCTGCTGTTCGAAGCGGAAGGGCAATCAGCCCATACCGAAAAGCTGCTGGCGAATGGTGACGGTTTGCAGGAAATAACCGAGGCTGAGGCCATGCGCATCGCGCCCATGCTGCGTGAGGGTTATGCCAAACGCTCGTTCCTTGACGCCAACACTGGTGATCTTGATGTTGACCTGTTGCACGGCGGCTATTTGCGCAAGTTCAAGGCCGCTGGCGGCAAGCTGCTGACGGATGCCGAAGCAAGCACAATTGTCCGCGCAAATGGCCAATGGAACGTCACAACGAAACACGGAAGCTTTTCCGCCCCCTTGCTCGTCAATGCCGCTGGCGCATGGGGCGATGTTGTCGCTGCCCGCGCTGGCGTCAAGCCAATCGGCCTCATACCGAAGCGCCGCTCCATCGGCATCATTCCTGTTCCTGAAATCGCCAATGTCGACGCCCTGCCGATGATGACCGATGTGGGCGAAACCTGGTACACCAAGCCGCAGAGTGGCAAGCTGATCGTCTCATCCGCCGACGCAACGCCAGTCGAACCGCATGATGCCTATGGCGATGACATGGCGATTGCCGAGGGCATTGACCGCTTGATGACGGCCACCACCATCGAGGTCGAACGGCTGGAAGGAAGCTGGGGCGGCTTGCGCACCTTCACGCCGGACGGCTCGCCAGCCATCGGATTTGATCCGTCAACGGAGGGTTTCTTCTGGCTCGTCGGCCAGGGCGGCTACGGCATCCAGTCCGCGCCCGCGCTGTCACGCACGGCGGCGGCGATGCTGCAGGAAGCAGTTCCCGCCGATGTAGTGGCGGCAGGATTGAAAACGGCTGATATTTTGCCAGGAAATTCACAATCGAAATTGTCATTGCCGGGCTCGTCCCGGCAACCCATTGTGAAGCTGCTCCACGGGTCGCCGGAATGAATCCGGCGATGACAGAAATGGACCGTTGCTCACCCCGCCAGCAGCGGAAACTCCGGCGCTTCCATCACCGCTCCATGCGCCAGCGTTACGCCACGGAACGGCGGAGAGGTCTTCACGCCTTCGCGCCGGGCAAAGCGTGCATCATCGCCCAGCAGCCGCAGCGAGAAGGCGCGGCGATACTCGCTCTTGGACTTGTTGGCGGGAGCGCCGTGCAGCGTCTTGTAGTTGAAAGCGACAGCATCCCCCGGCTCCAGCGCCCAGCCCAGCACGTTGAACTTGTCACGGTTGCCATTGATGTCCGGCACCGGCTCCAGCCCGTCATTCTCGTTGAGCGGCGTCTTGTCGAAACGTTCCGGGCGATAGTACTTTCCCCACTTGTGCGAACCGCCAGCGAATTCCAGCGTGCGCTCAACCGGAATGGAATCAAGCGGAATCCACAGCGAAACCGTCTGGTCGCCATCGACGCAGTAATAGGGCTGGTCCTGGTGCCAAGGCGTTGGCACATCCGCTCCCGGCTCCTTCACCAGCACATGCTCGTGGAACAGCCGCACTGATTTCGAGCCCATGAGTTGCCGCCCGATTTCGGCAGCGCCCGAGTTGAAGATGAAATCCCTGTACTCGGGAATGCGGGCCCAGTTGCAGTAATCGCCAACAAAACGCCCCGCCCCATCCTTGCCCTGGTAGATTTTTACATCCGCTGAAGGCTCGGCAAGATTGCGCGCGATGCCTGCCCGCAGCACCTCAACCCAGTCCTTGAACAGGCCGCGCAGCGGCGCGGCGCCATCGCGCCGGAAGGCTTCGATTGCTTCGGCTGGCACCGTCAACTGTTTCGCCATGATGCTCGCTCCTCAACTTTTGCCGCCATTCTGCCAGCTTTCGCCCGGATGGTAAATCGCAGCATTTTTCTGCCAGCCATGAATTAATTGCCAGCCAATAGCATTTTTGATCATTTGAAAGAACTGTGCTTTAGTGAGCCTCAACGTCGGCAACGGCGGAAAAAACAAGTTCAGGGAGAACATGATGAAATCCTTTAAAACCTTCGGCGCCGCACTGCTTATGAGCAGCATGCTGGCAGCGGGCGCGGCGCAGGCCAAATCGCTTGTGTACTGCTCGGAAGGCTCGCCGGAGAACTTCACCCCGGCCATCAACACCACCGGCACCAGCCTTGATGCGGCCCGCCCGGTTTACAACAAGCTTGTGCAATTCACGCCTGGCGCCACCACGGTTGAGCCTGGGCTCGCCGAGAAGTTCGAAATCTCTGACGGCGGCAAGACCATCACCTTCAATCTGCGCAAGGGCATCAAGGTGCATTCGGGCGTCAACGGCTTTACGCCGACGCGCGACCTCAACGCTGATGACGTCATCTGGTCGTTCGAGCGCATGTGGAAGGCGGAGCATCCCTACGCCAAGGTTTCGGCTGGCGCTTATGACTACTTCAACGACATGGGCATGCCTGACCTGATCGATTCGATCACCAAGACCGATGACCTGACCGTTGTCCTGAAGCTCAAGAAGCCGAATGCGCCGATCATCGCCAACCTGGCGATGGACTTCGCCACCATCCATTCGGCCGAATATGCCGACTACCTGATGAAGAAGGGCACGCCTGAGCAGTTCGACCAGATCCCGGTCGGCACCGGCTCGTTCTCCTTCGTCGATTACCAGAAGGATGCCGTCATCCGCTTCAAGGCTTTCGCCGAAGGCTGGGCCGGCAAGCCCAAGGTTGATGATCTGATCTATGCCATCACGCCAGACCCGACAGCGCGTTACGCCAAGCTCAAGGCCAACGAGTGCCAGATCATGGCTCTGCCTAACCCGGCTGACCTCGCCGACATGGGCAAGAACGCCGATGTCCAGCTCATCCAGCAGGCCGGCCTCAACATCGGCTACATGGCGATGAACAACCAGAAGCCGCCGTTCGACAAGGTCGAGGTGCGCAAGGCCATCGCCATGGCGATCGACCGCGATGCCATCCTCAAGGAAGTCTATCAGGGCGCTGGCCAGAAGGCCAAGAACCCCATTCCGCCAACCATGTGGTCTTATGACGATTCAACCGTCGACATCGAATACAGCCCTGACAAGGCCAAGGAGATGTTGAAAGCGGCGGGCGTCGAGACACTCGAAACCGACCTGTGGTGGATGCCGGTGCAGCGCCCCTACAATCCTAATGCCAAGCGTATGGGTGAAATGATCCAGGCGGACTTGGCGAAGGTTGGCATCAACGCCAAGCTCGTGTCCTACGAATGGGGTGAGTACCGCAAGCGCATGCAGGCGGGCGAACACGGCATGGGCTTCCTCGGCTGGACCGGCGACAATGGCGATCCGGACAATTTCCTTGCCGTGCTCCTCGGCTGCGACAAGGATGGCAAGCCCAATGCCAACAACATTCCGAAATGGTGCGACAAGGCTTTCCAGGAAGCCATTGGCACGGCAGCCGAAGTCTCTGACCAGGCTGAGCGCACCAAGCTCTATGTGGAAGCCCAGAAGATCGTGGCAGCCCAGACGCCTTGGTTGAACATCGCCCACTCGACGGTGTTTGAGCCAATCCGCAAGGAAGTCTCGGGCTACAAGGTCAGCCCGTTCGGCGCCCACGAATTCCAGAATACGGACGTGGCCGAGTAAAATGCAGCGGCGGAACAATCTTCAACGGTTGTTCCGCCTTCACTACATTTCCAATTCTCTCCATGGCCGGGCTTGACCCGGCCACCCAGACTGGATCACCGGCTCAAGGCCGGTGATGGAGAGAGGAGTGATTGAATGCTCCGTTTCCTCCTCAAACGTCTAGCGCTGACCATCCCCACCTTCATCGCGCTGATGTTCGTGACGTTCACCATGATCCGCATGGTGCCGGGCGACCCCATCGAGGCGCGCCGCGGCGAACGCGGCATTGATCCTGAGCGCCATGCCCAGTTGCTCAAGGAAATGGGGCTCGACCAGCCGATCTGGAAGCAGTTCCTCGATTATGCCTGGGGCATCCTGCATGGCGACTTCGGCATTTCAATCGTTTCCAAGTCACCCATACTCACTGAATTCATGACGCTGTTTCCCGCCACCATTGAACTCACCTTGTGCGCCATGCTGCTGGCGACGCTTGTCGGCGTGCCGGCAGGCGTGTTCGCCGCAGCAAAGCGCGGCACCATCTACGACCAGACATTGATGGGCGTGGCGCTGACCGGATATTCCATGCCGATTTTCTGGTGGGGTTTGATCCTCGTGCTGCTCATGTCCAACACGCTGGGGCTGACGCCTGTCTCGGGTCGCGTCGATCTCATCAAGTATTTCTATCCGCCGGTCACAGGTTTTGCGCTCATCGACTCGGTCATTTCCGGCCAGAAGGGCGCCTTCATGGATGCGGTGCGCCATCTCATTCTTCCCTCCATAGTTCTTGGCACCGTGCCGCTCGCCATCATCGCCCGCATGACGCGCTCTTCCATGCTGGAAGTGCTGGAGGAGGATTATGTGCGCACCGCCCGCGCCAAGGGTCTGCCGCCCTGGCGCGTCATCGGCCTGCATGCATTGCGCAATGCCCTTATTCCGGTGGTCACCTCAATAGGCCTGCAGGTCGGCACGCTGCTGGCGGGCGCGGTGTTGACCGAAACCATTTTCTCATGGCCCGGCGTCGGCCGCTGGCTTATCGAATCCATTGGCCGGCGCGACTATCCGGCGCTGCAGGGCGGCATCATGCTGATTGCTGGGGTGGTCATCCTCGTCAATCTGCTGGTTGATCTGCTCTACGGCCTCATCAATCCGAGAATCCGCCATGCCAAGTGACAGCACGCTGACCGTGACAACTATTGCCCCGCCCGGCCCCTTGCGCGCCTTCTGGAATGCCTTCAGGGAAAATCGTGGCGCAGTCATAGGCTTGGCCTTCGTCGTCGTCATCGGCCTCATCGCCCTGTTTGCCCCGCTCATCGCGCCATACAATCCGCTGGAGCAGATCAAGGGGGCAACCAAGCTG
Organism: uncultured Alphaproteobacteria bacterium; assembly: GCA_963814455.1. GTDB lineage: Bacteria > Pseudomonadota > Alphaproteobacteria > Rhizobiales > Aestuariivirgaceae > Aestuariivirga. The sequence goes on from CAWFCR010000010.1 coordinate 230,036, forward strand.
CCGCCCTTCTGGGCCGAGGGCCATGATCCGCGCTTCTTGCTCGGCACCGATGCCGTGGGCCGCGACATGCTCTCCCGCCTCATGTATGGCGCGCGCTTGTCGCTTCGCATCGGCCTCACCGTCATGGCGGTGTCGATGGTCGTGGGCGTCGTCATCGGCCTCGCGGCCGCATGGTTCGGCGGCCTCATTGACGTGATCATCATCCGCATCATGGACTTGATCATGGCCATTCCCTCGCTGGTGCTGGCCATCCTCATCATCGCCATCATCGGGCCGAGCTTCGGCAACACCATCGTTGCCGTCACCATCGTTTACCTGCCGCGCTATGTGCGGCTGGTGCGCGCCTCGGCGATCTCCGAACTGAGCAAGGACTATGTGACGGCGGCGAAGGTTGCAGGCGTTGGCCCCTTGCGCTTGATGACGCGAACCGTGCTGCCCAATTGCATGGCGCCGCTCATCGTGCAGGCAGCACTCGGCGTTTCCGATGCCATTCTCGAAGCGGCAGGCCTTGGCTTCCTCGGCTTGGGCGCCCAGCCGCCGACGCCAGAATGGGGCGCCATGCTGGCCGACACGCGCGACCTCATGCAATCCCACCCCTGGGTCATGGCGCTGCCGGGCCTCGCCATTCTCGTCACCGTCATGGCCATCAACCTGATGGGCGATGGCCTGCGTGACGCGCTCGACCCGCGCTTGCGGAAAAGCTGAGCATGACCGATTCCATCATCGGATCATTGGGAACCATAGTCGCTGCCTTCGTTGGCGTGCTCACCTGGTATCTCGCCTCCAGTTCAGACCGGCGGCGCGACCGTGAGGATCGCGCGAACCGGCTTCGCTCCGAAGAAGCCCAGCGTGAGCAGCGCGTGCTTGATATTGTCGTTGCCCTGCATTCGGAAATCCTCGCCGGCATCGTCGCCAACCGGCGGCAACTGACGCGTGAGGACGCCGAATATGCCATGGCGCAGGAAACCCCCTTCGCCACGGCTGATGAAACGGATTTCGTCTTCGACTCGGTCAAGTCAGACTTGTCCATCTTGCCCGCCGAAGTCATCCACTCTGTTGTTCAGTATTACCGCATCGCCATGCAGTCAAACCTGATGACCAGGGATTTACGCGATCCCTATTTTCTTGAACAGACAGCAGACGAAAAGCGCCGCATCATCGGGCTGCTCTTGCAAATCGTGGAGACGCAGAAAATATTGGGAGAGGCGGCGCTGGCGGACTTGTCGGATTACGCCACAACGCGCGGGCTTGATCTCAGCCGCAACGAGCAGCGCGCAGAAGGAATGCTTCAGCAAGCTCGTGACGAGCTCAAGCTGATCTTCACGAAATCGGAACGATCGGACCCTTCATTGAAGGCGTCTCCTTCTCGCAGGCGAAAGTCATCTTGATATCAATGTAGGATGAAAACAGGGTAAAAACCAGTCCCATGCCACTCCTCAGTATTGAAAATCTCACCGTCGAGTTCAAGACCTCGAGCGGCATGTTCCGCGCCGTTGATGGCGTTTCGCTGACCATCGACAAGGGTGAAGTTCTTGCAATAGTTGGTGAATCCGGTTCCGGCAAATCGGTTTCCATGCTCGCCGTCATGGGCCTGCTGCCGTGGACCGCCAAGATCACCGCCGATGCCATGACCTTTGACGGCCGCGATTTGCTGAAGCTCACCCCCGATGACCGCCGCAAGATCACCGGCAAGGACATGGCGATGATCTTCCAGGAGCCGATGTCGAGCCTCAATCCCTGCTTCACGGTTGGCTATCAGCTCATCGAAGCATTGCGCACGCATCTCGCCCTCGACAAGGGCGAGGCTCGCAAGCGCGCCATTGCGCTGCTGGATGAGGTTGGCATTCCTGCTCCCGAACAGCGGCTTGCCGCCTATCCGCACCAGCTTTCCGGCGGCATGAGCCAGCGCGTGATGATTGCCATGGCGCTCTCCTGCCGGCCCAAGCTCTTGATCGCCGATGAGCCGACAACCGCGCTCGACGTCACCATCCAGGCGCAGATCTTGGACCTGCTGCTCCGCCTGCAACGGGAAAACGGCATGGGCCTCGTCCTCATCACCCACTCGATGGGCGTCGTGGCCGAAACGGCAGAACGTGTCAGCGTCCAGTATGCCGGCCAGAAGGTTGAGGAGCAGGCCGTCAAGGGTCTCTTCGCCAGACCGCGACATCCCTATACCGCAGCGCTTCTTGCAGCGCTGCCGGAACGGGCGACGGAGCGCAAGCTGCCCTCCATTCCCGGTGTCGTGCCCGGCCAGTTTGACAGGCCGCGGGGCTGCCTGTTCTCGCCCCGCTGCGCCATTGCCACTGAACTCTGCCGTTCGACGCCACCCGTCATGCAGGAAGGCGCCCTCTGCCATTATCCCCTCAACCGGAGCGCTGCCGCATGAGCACGCAACCTATCGTCATCGCCAACGATCTTGCCCAGCACTACAAGGTTTCGCGCGGCGTTTTCGCCGAGGCGGCAACGCTCAAGGCGGTGGATGGCGCAAGCTTCAACTCTCGCCCGCGGGCAGACGCTGGCAGTCGTAGGTGAATCAGGTTGTGGCAAGTCCACCCTTGCCCGCATGGTGACCATGATCGAGCTGCCAACCTCAGGCGAACTTTCGATAGCGGGCCAGAACATTGTCGGCGCGAGCCCTGCCACGCTCAAGGCGCTGCGCTCCAAGGTGCAGATCGTTTTCCAGAACCCTTACGGCTCGCTCAACCCGCGCCACACGATCGGCACCATTCTGGAAGAGCCGCTGCTGGTGAACACCAGCCTGACAAAGTCCGAGCGCACCGAGAAGGCCCGCGCCATGATGAAGAGCGTCGGCCTCAAGAGCGAACACTACGAGCGCTATCCACATATGTTCTCCGGCGGCCAGCGCCAGCGCATCGCCATTGCCCGCGCCCTGATGCTCGATCCTGACGTGCTGGTGCTGGATGAGCCGGTCTCGGCTCTCGACATTTCCATTCAGGCGCAGGTGCTAAACTTGCTCTCCGAAATTCAGGAGCGGCATAACCTCGCCTACCTGTTCATCAGCCATGATCTCTCGGTCGTCCGCCACATCGCCAATGACGTGATGGTGATGTATCTCGGCCGCGTCGTCGAGCAAGGCTCGCGTGATGCTATCTTCTCCGGCCCGCAACACCCCTATACGCGCGCGCTGCTTTCAGCCACGCCATCGCCAAATCCGGAGCGCAAGCGCGAGCGCATCGTCCTCAAGGGCGAGCTTCCATCGCCGCTCAACCCGCCCTCGGGCTGCACTTTCCATCCGCGTTGCCCGCTGGTGTTTGACACCTGCCGCAGCACCAGCCCTGCACTTGTTACGCATGGCGCACAGCACCGTTGCTTGCCATGCCGTGAACCCGCCCGTCTCCTCAACGAAAGCAGCCTGAACCATGTCGAAACGTGCCGAACTCTCCGCCGGTGAAGCCCTTGTCGGCCTGCTCGAATCCTATGGCGTCGACACGATTTTCGGCATCCCCGGCGTCCACAACATCGAGATGTACAGGGCCTTGCCGCGCTCGAAGATCAGGCATGTGCTGGTGCGGCACGAGCAAGGCGCTGGCTTCATGGCGGATGGTTATGCCCGCGCCAGCGGCAAGCCCGGCGTCTGCTTCACCATCACTGGCCCCGGCGTCCTCAACATCCTCACTCCCATTGGCCAGGCCTGGTCGGACAGCAGCAACATGCTGGTGATTGCCACAGCTCTTGACGTGACGGACTCGGCGCAAGGACGCGGCCGCCTGCATGAGATGCTGGACCAGAGGGGCGCTGCCGCAACCGTCACCAATCTGCACATGCGCGCCTATACGCCGAAGGACCTGCGGGATGCTGTGGCGCGCGCCTTTGCCAATTTCGCTAGCCGCCGGCCACGCCCCGCTTACATTGAAGTTCCTCTCGATGTGCTGAAGCAGCCGGCTGGTGAAGGCTGGACAGCCCGCGCGCTGCCAAAGGTCCCCCTGCCTGATCCAACGCAAATCATTGCCGCAATCGCAAAACTCAACGCCGCCAAGCGCCCGGTGATGCTGCTTGGTGGCGGCGCACTGCAGGCCGGGAAAGCGGCTTTGTCGATTGCCGAAATTCTCCATGCCCCCGTTCTCACCACCGTTGCAGGCAAGGGCGCCATTCCCGCTGATCATCCTCTGTGCGTCGGCTACAGGCTTGGCCGCGTTGCCGCTGTGGAATTTCTCGCCAAGTCGGATTGCATGCTATGCGTGGGTTCCGAGCTTTCCGAAACCGATTTCTGGAACACCGATGCGCTGATAGAGAAAAACCTCATCCGTATCGACATCGACCCGGATTCACTGGCGCGGCCTCACACTGCTGAAATAGCCATCTTGGGAGACGCGAAGTCAGCGCTGGAGCAGATCGCAACAGGACTTCACGAACATCGCGGGCGGCCACGGACGAAGATTGCGGAAAGCGAATACGACGATCTTCACAAGCTCATTCCCGACCCGGCCCGTGAAATGTTGATCAAGATCATCAGCGTAATTCGCGAATCTTTGCCGAGAAATGCCATCGTCTGTTCCGACATGACCCAGATTGCTTATGTGGCGAATGAGCAATTCCCGGTCTACGAACCTCACACATGGATCCATCCCGTCGGCTTCGGCACGCTTGGCTTTGGTCTGCCCGCAGGAATTGGCGCACAATTCGGTAAGGGCAAGACACCGGTTGCCATTCTGCATGGTGACTATGGCATCCAGTACACCATCAATGAACTGGGCACGGCGGTGGAGCACAAGCTGCCCATCATCGTGCTGCTATGGAACAATGAGCGGCTGGGCGCCATCCATGACAGCATGGCGAACGCTGGCATCCAGCCAAACAATGTCACCTTGCGCAATCCGGATTTTCAGGCGCTGGCGCGCGCCTATGGCTGTGCTGCCGCTAAGCCAGGCTCGCTAAAGGAGCTCGAGATTGCCATCAAGGCAGCGCTCAAGGCCGATGGCCCAACGCTCATCGAAATGACGCCGCGAATGGTGAATGGCTGATCACGCCGTCATCTTCGATGTCGATGGCGTACTGCTGGAACTGACGCCAGCCGAGGAAGAACTGTTCTTCGAGCCCTTCGAGCGCCGCTATGGCTTGACTCATCTATCACGCGACTGGAACAGCTATCGTATCCGCAATGACGAAAGGATTGTCGACGAAATCTTTGAGGCGCATGGCTTGCCTGCGAGCGGCAAAGGCCCTCTTGTCACTGACTACCTGAGCCTGCTGGGCAAAAAGCTGCATCAAGGTTGCCTCGCCTCCCCTGCGATCGACGGAGCAGCCGCACTCCTCGTAAGCCTGCAGGGCAAGGCCCGCCTCGGCGTAGCCACTGCGAACTTTAAAGAGGCCGCGCACCTGAGGCTGGAAGCCGCAGGTCTCTGGGGCTTCGTCCAACCATTGGCCTTCGGTGCGGATGGCAGCGGCCACAAGCATGAGACGCTGGCCCGCGCCATCGCCGCAACCGGCCTGCCTCCGGAAAACATCGTCTATGTCGGCGACAATCTGAACGATGTCGAAGCCGGACGCCGCAACGGCGTTTCCTTTGTGGGCTTCAGCCGGGATGCCGCAAGGCGCGAGGTGCTGGCGCGGGCCGGCGCCATTCATGTCTGCGGCGACCATGGCGAAACGCTCGCCATCAATCAAATCCCTGTTGAGGCTGGATTAGGCCGCAAAGCTCTGACATAACAGGGTAACGAAAAATAGCGCTGTCAGCCAAATGGCAGGGCAACGAACATGGGGTTCTCTTCAGGTCATGGACGGCCACAGCCAGTTTTCCCTGCTCAAGACAAGGCGCTTTCTTCCCCTGTTCATCACCCAGGCGATCGGCGCCTTCAGCGACAATGCGCTGCGTAATGCCATTGCAATTCTCGCAACCTACGTGCTGGCGGACCGCTGGGGTTGGGACGCGGCCCTGTTTGCGCTCGGTGGCACCGCCCTTTTCATTTTGCCGTACTTTTTGTTCTCGGCGCTTGCGGGCCAGATTGCCGACAAGTTCGACAAAGCGGTAATCGCGCGCCGCGTCAAGCTCATGGAAGCCATGGCGATGGCATTTGGCGCTCATGCGCTGTGGGCAGACAATCCCTACTACGATCTCGCCGTGCTGTTCTTTGCCGGCACCTTGTCGGCCTTCTTCGGTCCGCTCAAATATGGCGTGCTTCCGCAATATCTGAAGCAGCAGGAAATTGTCGGCGGCAATGCGCTCATCGAGATGGGCACTTTCGTTACCATCCTGCTTGGCACCATGTGGGGCGGCTTCCTCGTCCTCGGCGAAATGGGCCGTTCGGTGCTCAGCGCCTCGCTCATCGTGCTGGCCTTCGTCGCCCTCTATGCCGCCTGGCGCATGCCGCCCGCGCCGCCAGTCTCGCCCGATTTGAAGATAAGCTACAACCTGCCGCGCGAAACGCTGCGCCTCATCGGCTATGTGCGCGAACGCAATGATGTTTTCTGGGCGGTCATGGGCGCATCCTGGCTGTGGTTTGTCGGCGTCATATTACTTGCGCAATTCCCTGTCTTCACCAAGCAGGCCCTGCACGGTGATGAATTCGTCGCCAATTCCTACCTTGTCTGCTTCACTGTCGGCATTGGCCTCGGCTCGATGGTCACCAGCATGCTGCTCAAGGGGCATGTCACGGCGCGGCTCGTGCCTGTTGCATCGTTGATGATGACCGTTTTCCTCGTCGACCTTTACTTCTCGTCCGGCCGGGTCAGCGCGCTGTTTGCAGGCCGCGAACTGTTGCCGCCAAGCGAGTTCTTTTCTCATTTCGAGCCGCTGCATGTGGGATTTGATCTGGCCGCCACCGCCTTCTTCGGCGGCATCTATGCCGTGCCGCTCAACGCCATCATGCAGACGCGCGCCCCGCGCTCCAAACGTTCGCGCGTCATCGCCGGCAACAATGTGATGAACTCGATCTTCATGATCACCGCAACCATTGTTTCCGGTCTGCTGCTGCAGGTCATGTCGGCGCGCGGCCTGTTTCTGACGCTCGGTTTGGCCAATGCCGTTGCGGCACTTGTTTCGATCAAGCTGCTGCCGCAGGAATTCATGGCCGGTTTTCTGCGCACGCTGTTCCGCTGGTTCTACCGGGTCGAAGTGCGCGGCATGGAGAACTACGAAAAGGCAGGCCGCCGCAGCGTCATCGTTGCCAACCACACTTCGTTCCTCGATGGTCCGCTGCTCTCCGCCTACCTGCCAGACCGCGCCACCTTTGCCGTCAATTCCAACATCGCCATGCGCTGGTGGATGAAGCCCGCCTTCGCGCTGTTTGACCTTGCCGCCATCGACCCCGCCAACCCTATGGCGCTGCGCGCGCTGGTGGACGCGGTGAAGAAGGGAAATCGCGTCGTTATTTTTCCTGAAGGGCGCATCTCCACCACCGGCTCACTGATGAAAATCTATGAGGGCCCAGGCACCATCGCCCAGCTGGCGGATGCCCGCGTCCTGCCGGTCCGCATTAATGGCGCGCAATATTCAACCTTCTCGAAGCTGCGCGGCAAGGTGCGGCTGCGCTGGTTCCCCAAGATCACCATTACATTCCTGCCGCCTGTGGATTTTGATCCACCCGGCCATCTCAAGGGTTCGGACCTGCGCGAACATCAGGCCGAGAAGCTTTATGACGTGATGAGCGACATGGTGTTCTCCACCTCGAGCTACCGGCAAACATTGTTTCAGGCGCTGCTCGATGCGCGCGCCGTCAATGGCGGCGGCCATGCCATCATCGAGGACATCCAGCGCAAGCCCGTGACCTATAACCGCGTCGTGCTCGGCAGCTTCATCCTCGGCCGCAAGATCGCGGCGCTGACAGCGGGGCAAACCAATGTCGGCGTATTGCTGCCCAATGTGGTGGGCACAACGCTGACTGTTTTCGGCTTGCATGCCTTCGGGCGCGTACCGGCGATGCTGAACTTTTCAACCGGCGCCATCAACATGGCGGCAGCCTGCATGGCCGCCCAGATTCGCACCATCGTCACCTCGCGCAAGTTCATCGAAACCGCCGAGATGCAGGGCGACATCGAAATTCTCTCGCGTGACTGCAAGATCGTCTACCTTGAGGATGTTCGCGAAAGCGTTGGCACGGGTGACAAGCTGTTCGGCCTTTATGCGCGGTTCTTCACGGCGGCAGCACTCCGTTCATCCGGCGCCAGCAACGATCCTGACCAGCCGGCAGTCATTTTGTTCACCTCAGGCTCTGAAGGCGTGCCGAAGGGCGTTGTGCTCTCGCACGCCAACCTCAATTCCAACCGGCTGCAGGCGGCAGCCCGCGTCGATTTCAGCCCCCAGGATGTGGTGTTCAACGCGCTGCCCATGTTCCATGCCTTTGGCTTGCTGGGCGGAACGCTGCTGCCGCTGCTCTCGGGCGTCTACAGCTTCTATTACCCCTCGCCGCTGCATTACAAAATCGTGCCGGAGCTTTGCTACGACACCAATGCCACCGTGCTGTTTGGCACCGATACGTTCCTTGCGGGCTACGCCAAGATGGCCAATGCCTATGACTTCTTCAGCATGCGCCTCATCGTTGCGGGCGCCGAGCGCGTCAAGCCCGAGACGCGCGAGATATGGATGGAGAAGTTCGGCCTCCGCATCCTTGAAGGTTATGGCGCAACCGAATGCTCGCCTGTGCTTTCCGTCAATACGCCGATGCACAACCGTTTCGGTTCGGTGGGCCGCCTGTTTGACCGCATCGACTACCGGCTCGAACCGGTCGAAGGCATCGGCCGGGGCGGCCGCCTGTTCGTCAAAGGGCCGAATGTCATGATGGGTTACCTGCGGGCAGACACGCCGGGCGTGATCGAGCCGCCACCCGATGGCTGGTACGATACGGGCGATATTGTCGACATCGACGAACATCGTTTCATCACCATCCTTGGCCGCGCCAAGCGCTTCTGCAAGGTGGCGGGTGAAATGATCTCGCTCACCGCCGTCGAAGCCATGCTGCAGCAGTCCTTCCCCGGTGAAAATTTCGCGGCCGTTGCCGTTGCTGACAAACGCAAGGGCGAGCAGCTTGTGCTCTTCACCAGCGTGAAGAAGCCGGACCGCCGCGCCTTTGCCGATGCCATGAAGAAACGCGGCGCAACCGAGCTGATGGTGCCAAAGAACATCATCACCATGGATGAGTTGCCGCTGCTTGGCTCCGGCAAGACCGACTATGTGACGCTGCAGCGCCGCGCCAATGAGCAAATGCTCTGATGCCGTGCTGTGCTGGTGAGATATTGCGGGGCAGGCGTGAAAAACCGGACATCGACCGGAATGTCCCGCCGCGCTAGATGGCTGCCATGAAATTCGCAGAAATCACCAACCGGCTGGCAGGGCTGGGATCAGAAAAATGGGCCGTTCACATTGAAGGCAGGCGCCGTGCTGCTGCCGGCGAAAAGCTGATCTTCCTGTCGATCGGCGAGCCGGATTTTCCGCCGCCGACGGCTGTCATGGATGTGGCCAACCAGCAGATGCGGGCTGGCCGCACGCGCTATTCTCCCGGCCGCGGCGAGCCTGAAATGCTTGCGGCACTCTCAGAATACTACAGCCGCAGGGCAGGCCGCAGCATATCAACCCAGCAGTTCCTCTTCCTCACCGGCACGCAGACAGCCCTCTATGTCGCCATGATGGCGACGGTGGATGAAGGCGACGAGGTGCTGATGGCTGACCCCTACTACGCCACCTACGAGGGCGTCATCGCAGCAGCGGGCGGCGTGCCTCGTCCCATTCGCGTTGATCCCGACAATGGTTTCCACCTGACGGCAGAGCAGTTGGAGGCAGCGATCACGCCGCGCTCGCGCGTGCTGCTGCTGAATTCGCCAAGCAACCCGACGGGTGCGGTGTTCTCGCGCGAGACGATCCTCGCCATCGGCGCAGTGTGCCGCAAGCATGACCTGTGGATTGTCTCTGACGAAGTCTATGCCACCATGACCTACGGCAACACGGTGTTTGCCTCGCCTTTCGACGAGGCAAATCTGGCCGAACGCACCATCGTCGTCTCATCGCTCTCCAAGTCGCATGCCATGCCCGGGTTTCGCTGCGGCTGGATTGCAGCCTCCGAAGAATTCTGCACGCGCGCCCTGCCCTTTACAGAGACCATGCTGTTTGGTTCACAGCCCTTCCTTGAGGATGCTGCGGCCTTTGCGCTGCGCACGCATTTTCCGGAAGTGGATGAGATGCGAGGCGCCTATGAGCGCCGCGCCCGTGCATTGGTGCAGGGTCTTGCAGGCGCGGCGAAGATTTCTGCCCGCATGCCGGAAGGCGGCATGTTCGTGATGGTCGATGCGCGAAAGACAGGCCTTTCCGGTGAAGAATTCGCCCGCAGGCTGCTCGCCGAACAGGGCGTCGTCACCATGCCGGGTGAAAGCTTCGGCGCAGGCGGCGCAGGCCATGTGCGTGTGGCATTGACCGTGGGTGAAGCGCAGATCACCGAAGCCTGCCGCCGCATGCGGAGCTTTGCCGACAGGCTATAACTCTGCAGCCTTCCTGAACCTCACGTTGCCCAGCGCTTTGATGCGGCGGATGAACAGGTCAAGATTGTCCGCCGTTGATTTGTAGATGTCGTGGTTGAGCACAACAGAGTCTGAGCGCGCCCTCACCTGGTTCAAGCCATGCTGCACCCACTTGGAGGGCCGGTAGGCGGCATTCCAATCCACCGTATCGACATTCCAGATGATGGTACGGTAGCCGAGACCTGCCACCACCTCATCCACCAGCGCGTTATGTGCGCCGTAAGGCGGGCGGAACAGCTTGGGCCTGGCCATATAGGGTTTGATCAGCTGTTCCGTGCGCACAATCTCGTCCTTCACTTTCGCCCGCGTCAGCGTGGTGAGCTTCGGATGGCCGTAGGTATGATTGCCGATGCGGTGTCCCTCGCGCGCAATGCGCTTGAGGATCTCCGGATAGAGCGCCGCCTGCTTGCCGATGACGAAAAACACGGCGGTGATGCCGTGCGCCGACAGCACGTCGAGAATCTTCGTCGTGCTGCCGGGTTTCGGGCCATCGTCAAAGGTGAGCCAGACGGAGCGGACGCCCGCCACCCTGTATTTGGGGCGAACACCCGCGGCCTTCCTGGGCCGCGGCTTCCTGCGCTTGACCGCTGCCATCGCCTAGAAATCCGATGGCACGGCAATGAGGCCCGAGCGATATTTCTCGCTGCGCGTCCAGCGCGGCGCGCCGCCGGGTCCCAGCGGATTGAACGGCGCCACTTCAATGTTGCTCGGGTCGTCCATCTGCCGCATCGAGTGCGCCTCGATCACATCGCCGCGCCTTCCCGGAAACACATGATAGCCCGCATGCGCAATGCCGACGAACACCGGCACGTTCTTGAAGGCATTGGGCTGCACCTGCATGAAGTTGACGAGCTTGGTCCAGTTGTCGACCGTCGACTCGTAGTATTTGTGCTGCGGCCCGATGGCTGCTGCATAGCGCAGCGCATGCCCGCCCCACACCGGGTTCCAGGCCTTGCCGGGATTCAGCGGATTGATGCGCTTGTCTTCCGCATCCCACGTGGCGTTCTTGGAAGGGTCCGGGTTCCAGTAATAGATCTTCCAGCCCAGCTGCTGCAGCATGATCTGCAAATCGGTGCCGTAGAATTTTTGCCCGATCTTGAGATGGTCGTTGATCTTGGTCCACACGCCGGGTTGGCCTGTGGCATCAAAGCCGCGCTGCATCGCCTGCATGGCGAGCAGGATGCAGGCTGTCGCCACCTGCTGATCTACGAGGAAATCCGGTTTGCCGAAGCGCTGGAGCTGCTCGATGCGCTTTTCACGCGTCGCATGCTCGGGCTTGCGATTGCCATAGTATTTCGACACGCCCCACTTGCGGAAGAAGGCAACGTGGTCCTCGTACACCCAATCAAGAAAGTCGGCAGCAGCATCAGTGAAAGTAGGCAGATTGTCACGATGCTTGCGGATTTCAGCAGCTGTGAACATGTTCGCAGGCACGGCCATGGCGCATCCTCCGATGAGCCCCCTCACGCATAGTCTTAGACCGGCCCAAGATATTTCCAAGCACCTTTTGCGCCTACTGCAATCCCACCGGGTCAATGATGCCGGAAGGGCAGCCTGCATCGGTCGGAGCGGACGCGCGGATCAGCTCTCCCACATCAGCCCCGCTCGAAATGTCACCACGCAGCCCGAGAGTGATTTCGACAATCAGTGTGCGGTTGCCATCGGTGTTGCAGGCAACTCGTAAGCGCTCTCCCGCGCCAGCCCCAAACAATTCATCGAACGCTTGCCTGATCTGCTGGCCACTGACTGTTCTGCCAACCCGCGCAGCAACAAGCTCCTGCACCTTCGAGGAATTGATCGCCTGCATGATGCGGATCGAGTCCTTGTAGTATTGCTCCGCGCCTGAACCCGGATAGCATGTGCCGTGCTTGATCCACTCATGCCGCTCGAGCAACGAAAGCGTGCCAGGCATGACTTCGTCCAGCGAAGTGCGAGTGGCGGGAGTAAGCTCGACCGCAGGCAGATCATCCCACCTGCTTTCATTGTCGGCATCAATGTGCGCGCGATCAACGCCACAGAAAACCCGTCGCCGTGGCTGTGGCCATAGACCATGCAGGGTGAAATGGCTGGCCTCAAAACTGCTCGTGGTCTGTCGCCGGCATTCGCGCTTGCCGGGCCTGCCTTCGCAAAAGGCAGGCTGCCAGCTCATCGCCAGCACATATGAATTTCCGGCAGCGGCATTGTTCGGTTGCGGCAGCCTTGGGAGCTTGCGGGGGTGTCTGCGCCGCGCCATTCACCGAGCCGCAGGAAACCGCGACCCAGCGCCGCAACGGCTGCGCGCCCGGCACTTCAACGAAGTAGTGGGATGCTTCGTCCTTGTTCTTGCCGACCAGCCGGTAGGCCCTTCCCGCCCCGGTCATGATCGCGCCGGGATTGGCGCCCGACTTGATGGATTGCGTCGCCGGGCAAGCCTTTGAGGCAGTGAACGTCCCTTCCATCGCCACCTGCCCGAGAGCCGGAGCAAAAAAGAGAATGAGGACTGCAGCTGCGAGCAACGGGCGATAGTTCATGACAGCCTCCATGGTGGATGCCCCGCTCTTGACCATACAATACTCCTGCGTAAAGAAAGTCTCAAATCTATAGGTTAAAACCTACTACTCCTTGCCAATTGATCCTATTGGCGGTCTGTGATAGGTCATATCCTATGACAGACCCTATCGCCACTGCCTTCCTTACGGAAATTGAAGCCCATCTGCACTCTTCCGGCACGGATGCCACGAGTTTTGGCAAACAGGTCCTCGGCGATCCCAATTTCATCTTCGACCTGCGCAAGGGCCGTTCGCCTTCCACCCGCACCATGGGCAAGGTGCGCGCCGCCATTTCTGAAGCTGGCAACAAACCGTCTCACTCCCAGCCAGCAATCGAAACGCCGCGTGGCATGCAGCCCGCCAGAGCCATGACGCATCTCGACCGGCTCGAAGCGGAATCAATCCATATCATCCGCGAAGTGGCGGCCGAATGCGAAAAGCCAGTAATGCTGTATTCAATCGGCAAGGACTCGGCGGTGATGCTGCATCTCGCCATGAAGGCCTTCTATCCTTCGAAGCCGCCCTTCCCGCTCATGCATGTTGATACGCGATGGAAGTTCCGCGACATGATTTCCATGCGCGATGAAACGGCAAATCGCCTCGGTCTCGATCTCATCGTGCACATCAACCCCGAAGGCATCGCCAAGAACATCAATCCGTTTGATCATGGCTCGGCTCTCCACACCGAAATCATGAAGACCGATGGCCTCAAGCAGGCGCTCGACAAATACGGCTTCGATGCCGCTTTTGGCGGAGCCCGGCGCGATGAGGAAAAGTCGCGTGCCAAGGAGCGCATCTTCTCTTTCCGCGATACGCGCCACCGCTGGGACCCCAAGAACCAGCGGCCGGAATTGTGGAACGTCTACAACGCCCGCAAGAACAAGGGGGAATCAGTCCGCGTCTTTCCGCTCTCGAACTGGACCGAGCTTGATATCTGGCAATATATCTACCGTGAGAACATCCCCATCGTGCCGCTGTACTTCGCTGAAGAACGCCCCGTGGTCTGGCGCGATGGCCAGATGATCATGGTGGATGATGACCGCATGCGCTTGCTGCCGGGCGAAACGCCAGAGATGCGCAAGATCCGCTTCCGCACGCTGGGCTGCTATCCGCTGACCGGCGCCATTGACAGCGAAGCCACCACGCTGCTCGACATTGTCGAAGAAATGCTGGTCGCCACCTCATCCGAACGCCAGGGCCGCGTCATTGACAAGGATGCCTCCGCCTCGATGGAGAAGAAAAAGCAGCAGGGGTATTTCTGATGATGCAGCAGACTCGCCTGCACCACCCTTCGAGGCTCGCTATTCGCTCGCACCTCACGGGCGAGGGAACAACGCAATTCCAGTTCTCCCTCATGCTGAGGTGCATCGCGCCAGCGATGCCGCGAAGCATAGCCAGGTGGAGAAACTGCATGACCCGTTTCGTAGAATTCCAGGGCGGCGACGTCGAAGCCTACCTGAAGACGCAGGAGCAGAAGGACCTGCTGCGCTTCATCACCTGCGGCTCGGTGGATGATGGCAAGTCCACGCTCATCGGCCGCCTGCTCTATGAAGCCAAGATGCTGTTTGAAGACCAGCTCACGGCCTTGGAAGCCGATTCGAAGAAAATGGGCACGCAGGGCGGCAACCTCGATTTCGCCTTGCTGGTGGATGGCCTTGCCGCCGAGCGCGAACAGGGCATCACCATCGACGTGGCCTATCGCGCTTTCACCACCGACAAGCGCAAATTCATCGTCGCCGATACGCCGGGGCATGAGCAATACACGCGCAACATGGCGACCGGCGCTTCGACGGCGGACCTCGCCATCATCCTGATTGACGCGCGCAAGGGCGTGCTCACCCAGACGCGCCGCCACACTTTTATCGCCACGCTGCTCGGCATCCGCCACCTGGTTGTCGCCGTCAACAAGATGGACTTGGTGCAATACGACCAGAAGACTTTTGACGCGATCGAGGCGGACTACCGCTCCTTCGCCAAGTCACTTGGCCACAACGGCATCACCTGCATCCCGATGTCGGCGCTGGCGGGCGACAATGTGGTGGAGCGCTCCCGCGCCATGCCATGGTACCACGGGCCGACACTGATGGCGCATCTCGAAACCGTGCCGGTTCACGACGATCTCGCCAACGGCCCCTTCCGCCTGCCGGTGCAATGGGTCAACCGCCCGCACCAGAATTTCCGCGGCTTTTCCGGCACCATCGCCTCGGGCTCCGTCAAGCCGGGAGACGAAGTGCGCATCCTCCCCTCCGGCAAGACAGCGGTGATCGACCGCGTCGTCACTTATGATGGCGATCTCGCGCGCGGCACGGCCGGCCAATCCCTCACTGTCACGCTGACAACCGAAGTTGATGCCTCGCGCGGTGACGTGATCTGCGCGGCAAATGCGCCGTTGGAAGTCTCCGACCAGTTTGAGGTGGAGGTGTTGTGGATGGGTGATGAGCCCATGCTGCCGGGCCGCCCTTACATCATCAAGACCGCTGCCCGCCAGGTGCAGGGCACGCTGGATGCGCTGAAGTACAAGGTGAACGTCAACACCATGGAGCATGTGGCGGCCAAATCGCTCACCCTCAATGAAATCGGCGTCTGCAACCTCGAGCTTGATGCGCCGATTGCGTTTGCGCCCTATGGCGAGAACCGCACGCTTGGCGGCTTCATTATCATCGACCGTTTCAGCAATTCCACTGTCGGCATGGGCCTCATCCACTTCGCGCTGCGCCGGGCTGCCAACATTCACTGGCAGGCAATGGACGTGAACAAGGCCTCGCGCGCCAAACAAGGGCGCCAGAAGCCCACCGTGCTGTGGTTCACCGGACTTTCAGGCGCCGGCAAATCAACCATCGCCAATCTCGTCGAAAAGCGCCTGCATGCGCTCGGCCACATGACCTATTTGCTGGATGGCGACAATGTGCGCCATGGCCTCAACCGCGATCTTGGCTTCACCGATGCCGACCGCGTCGAGAACATCCGGCGTGTGTCGGAAGTGGCGCGCTTGATGACGGACGCGGGGCTCATTGTCCTTGTCTCCTTCATCTCGCCGTTCCGCGCCGAACGCCTGATGGCGCGCGAACGCGTGGAGCAAGGCGAGTTTGTGGAAATCCATGTCTCCACCTCTCTCGCCGAAGCCGAGCGCCGCGACGTAAAGGGGCTCTACGCCAAGGCCAGGCGCGGCGAGATCAAGAACTTCACCGGCATTTCTTCGCCATACGAGGTACCGGAAAATCCGGAGATCACGGTCGACACGGAAAAACTATCACCTGAGAAGGCAGCCGACGAGATTGTTGCCTACCTCACTGCAAGGAATCGCCTCACCGCCTGATCGCATCGCCACGCGGAACCCAGATGGCGGAGTCGTGATCGCCATAAGAAGTGGCGCGGCCTTCAAGAATGCATATGCCGATCCAGGCGCAGATGATGGCATCGAGCGTGTCTTCGAAGGCTTTGAACGCAACGCCAGATGAAGATGGGGTGACCTCTGGCAGCAGCTCTGCAACGCCTTTCACCTGCCTTTCAAGGAGTGTCGCAATTTGCGCCCAAACCTGCAACAACTTCTCGCGCCGTTGCAGCGGTGAGAGATGTGGCCAATAAAGCCGTGCCCGGCTCGCCTTGCACATCAACCGTTCACTTGCTCCCGCCAGTTCGACCAGCGCCGGATGCGGATAGACTTCCGCCAGACCTGGCGAGCAGACAGTCCCTGTCAGCAGTGAATAGCCGAGACTTCCGAAATCCTCTCGCAACTTGTCGCTGATCGGGCCGGGCCGCTCGGCACTGGGAGCATGCGTTGCGCATTTGCGAGCGCCATAGGCGGAAGAAATAGTCCTGTCCGACACACGCCGCCCGGTGATGGGCGTCAATGCCAACGGCATATCAACAGTGGCAAGGGAAACGTCTGTTCCACCGAGTGTTTTCGCGGCAGTAAGCAGCGCGGCGGCATCTGGAAGCGAACCCATCGGCCGCAAGCCCGCAACGGGTCTTCCCCCGGCCCGCGCCAGAAAACGATCATAGGAAGGTTCCGCAGCAACCAGCCGCCAGCCGCCCGCAGTTTCAACCACGAGCGCAATTCCGCTGGGGTTGTGTGCGGTCCATGCCGCATCAATGCCGAGAACGGCCCGCACACTCTTTCCCTTCCCTGCTTGTATGACAGATAATTGATACCTATCTTGTCACGATGATTCCAGCCATCTCTGTCGTCAATCTTTCCAAGACATACAAGACCGGCTTCAAGGCTCTCAGCGATGTGAACCTAGAAATTCGCCGGGGTGAGATATTCGCGCTGCTCGGTCCCAATGGCGCGGGCAAGACCACGCTGATTTCGGTGATCTGCGGCATCGTCAACCCCTCAGGCGGCACGGTAACCGCCATGGGCCATGACATCATCCGCGATTACCGCAAGACGCGCAGCCTCATCGGCCTCGTGCCGCAGGAATTGACGACGGATGCGTTTGAAACGGTGTGGGCCACCGTCAGCTTCAGCCGCGGCCTCTTCGGCCTGCCGCCGAACCCGGCCCATATCGAGAAAGTCATCAGGTCGCTGTCGCTGTGGGACAAGAAGGATGACAAGATCATGACGCTTTCGGGCGGCATGAAGCGGCGCGTGCTCATCGCCAAGGCGCTCTCGCACGAACCGCAGATCCTGTTTCTCGATGAACCCACCGCAGGCGTCGACGTCAACCTGCGGAAAGACATGTGGGCGCTGGTGCGCGAACTGCGCGACAGCGGCGTCACCATCATCCTGACCACGCACTATATCGAGGAAGCCGAGGAGATGGCGGACCGTGTCGGCGTCATCAATGGCGGCAAGATCATCCTCGTCGAGGAGAAGAAGAAGCTGATGCAGAAGCTGGGCAAGAAGCAGCTCACCTTGCATCTCGCCGCACCGCTGAAATCCATCCCGGTGAAACTGAAGTCCCTCGGGCTCGTCCTCGCAAGCGAAGGCCGCGATCTCGTCTACAGCTACGACACATCGAAAGGCCGCACCGGCCTTACTGATCTGCTGGCCAAGCTGAAGGCCGCAGGCATAGCCTTCACCGACATTGAAACAAAGCAAAGTTCGCTGGAGGATATTTTCGTGGGGCTGGTCGCGGCATGATCGTCAATTACAACGCCGTCCGCTCCATCTACCGCTTTGAAATGGCGCGCGCCGGCCGCACGCTGATGCAGAGCATCGTCTCGCCCGTCATTTCGACGGCTCTTTATTTCATCGTCTTCGGCAGCGCCATTGGCAGCCGCATCCAGACAGTTGATGGCATCGACTATGGCTCCTTCATCGTGCCGGGCCTCATCATGCTGACGCTGCTCACCCAGAGCATCGCCAATGCCTCCTTCGGCATTTATTTCCCGCGCTTTGTCGGCACCATCTACGAGCTGCTGTCTGCGCCTGTCTCCGCCTTTGAAGCCGTCCTCGCCTATGTCGGCGCGGCGGCAACCAAATCAATCATCCTTGGCCTCATCATTCTGGCGACATCATTCTTCTTCGTGCCCATCCACATCCAGCACCCGTTCGCCATGGCGCTGTTTCTCGTGCTCACGGCGCTGAGCTTCAGCCTGTTCGGCTTCATCATCGGCGTCTGGGCCGATGGCTTCGAAAAGCTGCAGATCATTCCGCTGCTCATCATCACGCCGCTCACCTTTCTGGGCGGCAGCTTCTATTCCATCACCATGCTGCCGCCCTTCTGGCAGAAGGTCAGCCTGTTCAACCCGGTCGTCTATCTGGTGAGCGGCTTCCGCTGGAGCTTCTATGGCCAGTCGGATGTGCCGATCGGCTGGAGCTTGGCGGCGATAGCGCTGTTCCTCGCCATCTGCCTCATCATCATCACCTGGATCTTCCGCACCGGCTACCGTTTAAAGAACTAGCTTCCACGTCACGCCGAGAAGCGCGCACAGCGCCAGAGTCTTCACCACGCCAAGATGCAAGCGCAACAAGGCCCCGGCCGCAACAAGGCTGAGAGCAATGGCGAACCAGTCGATGCCTGAAAACTCCGGCACCCATGGCCTGAACCACCCGCCCATGCGCTCTACTTTCTGGAACAATACATGCAATCCAAACCAGATCGAGAGGTTGAGGATGACGCCGACGACTGCCGCCGTGATGGCAGCCAGCGCGCCTGACAGGCGCGGCCGCTTGCCAATCGCCTCAATGTAAGGAGCGCCTGCGAATATCCACAGGAAGCAGGGTGCAAATGTCATCCATAGCGTGACCAGCGCCCCCGCAACGCCGCACCACACGCTCCCCGTAGCGCGCAGCGCCGCAATGTAGCCAACGAACTCGGTGACGAGGATCAGCGGACCCGGCGTTGTCTCCGCCAACGCCAATCCATCCATCATTTCGGGCGCGGTCAACCAGCTTTTGTCTTCGACCGCTGCCTGCGCCATGTAACTGAGCACCGCATAGGCGCCGCCAAAGGTGACGATGGCGAGTTTGGAGAAGAATACGCCAAGCTCCGTCAGCACATGATGCGGGCCAAGCACCAGCGCCAACACCGCCAGCGGCACAAGCCAGATGGCGGCCCAGACGCATACAGTTCTCAACAGTCCGCCGTAGCTCGGTAGCGCTCCTTGCGGCAGCGCTGTGCCACGGCTACGGAAAAACCCAAACAGCGCAGCAACTGCGATGATCAATGGAAATGGCAGGTCGAAGCAATAGAGCGCAAGGAATGCAAGTGCCGCAATCACCCAATCCGCGTTTGATTTGAGCGCGCGCCGCGCCACCCGCAGCAGCGCTTCGATGACGATGGCGAGCACCGCCGCCTTGACGCCGTAGAACGCCGCCGCGATCCACGCCACCTGGCCGAATGCGGCATAGACCATGGCGAGCCCGAGCACCACGAGCGCGCCGGGGATGACGAACAGCAGTCCCGCCGCCAGCCCGCCTTTCACCCCATGCAGCCGCCAGCCAGCGTATGTTGCAAGCTGCATCGCTTCCGGCCCCGGCAGCAGCATGCAAAAATTCAGCGCCGAGAGATATTGCTGCTCAGTGAGCCAGCGCTTCTCCTCCACGATCTCGCGGTGCATAAGCGCAATCTGCCCGGCAGGCCCGCCGAACGAAAGGCAGCCGATGCGCGCCCACACCTTGAGCGCTTCGGCAAAGCCGGGTTGCTCGCTCATGCGCGCGCCTTGTTCGTCGGCCAGTTGTGTGTTTCGTCCGTGGCATCGCGGCACCAGCGGTAGAACGCATCATAGAGCAGCATGCCGGCATCAAGCTGAGCGAGGTCATCGGCAAACATGCGCGAAAGCCCGAGCGAAGCCGCAAGCAACCCCGCAGCCTCCGGCGCAAGCTGCATCTGCGAAGTGTCCGCACCCCGCACAATGGTTGCCAGCTGCGAGAGTGGCGGCGTGGCAAGGCCCCATTCCTTCAGCATGGTGTCGAACGTGCAGTCTTCGCCGCGATGACTCCAGAACACGCCTTCCACATCAAATGGTGTTGCAGAAAAACGGTCCGCAACGCCCGCAACTTCCGAAGGCGCAACGAACAGGAACACGGCGGATGGGTCAACAAAACGGCGGATCAGCCAGGGGCAGGCAATGCGGTCCACCTTCGGGCGCGAGCGCGTCACCCAATGGGTGCGGCCCTGTGCGTCGCGCGGCGGCAGCTTTGAAACCGGCACCAGCGGCAGGCCGGCTGCCTTCCAGCCTTCAAAGCCATCTTCAAGGGAAACCGCATCAGCCCCCGCATGGCGCAGCCAGCTGGCCGAGCCATGGCTCAGCTTCGCGCCATGGTGGCAGACCACCACGATCTCGCGGCCAGCAAATCCGGGAGCCCACTCTTGTATGTCCTTGTGAGAGCGGCGCAGCGAGCCGGGCACCAGCAGCGGATCGGCGTCATAATCTTCAACAGTGCGCACATCAATGATGACGGGCGCATGGGGCGTGCCGATGAGGCGGGCAAGCTTGTCAATCGAAAGGCTATTGGGAGCGGGCATGGCGTCCTCCTGAAAGAGATGATTGGGACGCGATACTTCGGCATGTCGCCTGGAGGGGAAATCGCCTGCCCCTGGGAATTATGCTATCGCAGTAGGCGGCGATGTCAAGCGCGTGACGGGTGCGGGGCCTGGCTCGATGTGAATGCCCATCTTTTGGCGCAAGGCAGACACTCGGACTATTTGCACCATACTGGCAGGCACTAATTCAATCTCTACTACTTCCATTGCCCACACTTGAAACAGCACAAATCGCCGCTTGAAGAGGTTGTTGCCAACAAGTTAGAGCCACAATCGCAATCGGTTTCGCTTACCTCAAGTCCCAAGTCAACTTCGCACATATAGCACTTCGCGCTATGGGCACCCGTCCTTGATACCGTCGGCTCCGTTTCAGAACCAGCCTTCGAGGCCGTGTAGTTTTTGCAGACCGGGCAATGTCCCGTCATCGAGCTCTTCGTTGTACCGATGCACTTCCGAAAATGTTCGTTATCGAATAAGGCAATCGTGGTCGGCAATTCCTCCATTATGCCGGAATGCGCGGAAGACCACCGCCCATCGTGAAAGAACGCAGTAGCACTGTTGCCATCAAATTCAACTCGACGGAAAAGCCACCGGCCGTCGGGCCAGAGGGCAACATACTGCTCGCTTAATATGCGGATAAGCTTCTGAGGTTCGAGATGACTTTGATGCATCCCGATATGCATGACCTTGTTCCGGAGGCGTCGCAACTCTTGGTATGTTTGCAAAAAAGTGTCAGCCAGCGGAAACGGGGTTAATGTCCGAACGGCGGCAGGTAGGTCAGCGGCATCGAGGGTCCTTTGATCAGCAAAGTCAAGATCACCCCCAGCTTCCTTCAGTTTTAGGTCACTCCTTAGCAGCAAAATGTATGGATTTGTCTCGCATACAATAGACTTAAGACGAACTTCTGCTGATTGCTGTGCGGTTGCAGCTATCGCACCTAGTTCGGACTGAGCTTGATCAAGGTAGTCGTTCCATTCTTCGGTCCAAATTGAGTTGCTTTCCCAAGGCCAATTTTCGCAATCAAAGACGCTCTTAAAGTTCCGCACTATCGTGAGAGCTCTTTGCCATGCGTCAAAATATAGACGGAGAGCGATTTCATTAAGTTCAACTGCTGTTGGAATGTTCACGAGCATCTAGTTTGACTTTTTTTTGGTTAGAGGTTGGTGTAAGCATATCGTAATTGGAAAGGCGCGTCCTTGCCGACAGAAACAGCATCATTCGCTCCAGCCTAAGCGGAGATGAAAACGATCCCCTACGACAAATGCCTATCCAGCAAATCCAGCCTGTCATTGCCGAAATAGAGTTTGCTGCCGGTATCAACAGTCGGCACGCCGAACACGCCGCGTGAAACGGCTTCTGCCGTGTTGACATCAATGCGGTGCTTCATTTCTTCGCTCACGGCGGCGCGCTTCACTTCTTCACCATCCAGCCCGCACGCCGCGCCCCATTCAGCCAGCCTCTCAAGGCTGGTGATGTCGCCTGCCTCCGACCAGTACATGCGGCAAACGAGTTTGACGAATGCTTCTGCCTTTCCATGGTCCGCAGCAAATTGCGCCGCCCGCAGTGCGCGCGAATTGCGCAGCGGATAATCCGGGTGATAGGCGACGGGAAGCCCCTGCAGCTCCGCCCAGTCAGCTATGTCCTGCTTGAACCAGGCGACAAAGGCGGCATTCTCCTCCAGCGGGCGCCTACCCTTGATGGTGGTGAGCAGGCGCGGCAGGTGCAGGGGCCGCCAGACCAGCGGCAGACCATGCTTGCGCGCAATATCGCCAATGCGATGCGCCGCGAGATAGACCCAGGGCGAATGCACGTCGAACCAGAAGGTGAGAGAACTCGTCATGGCAGCTGCTCCAGTTCGCCACGTTCCGCCATGGCGCGCAATTCCACTTTCCTGATCTTGCCGGAAGCCGTGAGCGGAAAAGACTGCAGGAGGTAGAACACCGCAGGCACCTTGAATTTGGCAATGCGGCCAGCGCAAAGACCTGCAAGTTCCGCAGCCTTCGTCTCACACGCAGGCACAATGGCAGCAGCAACAATCTCGCCATAGTAGGCATCCGCCTTGCCAAACACGGCGACGCCCGCAACGGCCTCATGCGTTTGCAGCAGGTTTTCGATTTCGGCGGGATAGATGTTCTCGCCGCCGCGGATGATCATGTCGCGCAGCCGCCCTCCGGCGATCACCAGCCTGCCATCCTCGCGCAGATAGCCAAGGTCGCCAGTGCGCAGCCAGCCATCCGCCAGCAGCGTTTCGGCAGTGGCTTCCGGCATGTCAAAATAACCGTCCATCACCATCGGCCCTCGCGCTTGAATTTCGCCGATCTCGCTAGCAGGCAGGGCCGCACAAGTTTCAGGATCGACAATCCGCAGCTCGTAGCCCGGCAGCGCCATGCCCGCCGTTTCCCAACGCAAGGCATCATCAGGCGTAGGGCAGGCAAACAATGTCGCCCCCTCCGTTTGCCCATAGACCTGCATGAGGCCCGGCATCGGAAACTCCTCGGCGCAACGCCGAAGGACTTCCGCGTTTGCATCCGATCCGCCGCAACTGCCGCCCTTGAGGCTCGTCAGGTCATAGCGCCCGCGCGACGGGTGGTCCAGCATGGCGAG
The DNA here is from genome assembly GCA_963814455.1 of uncultured Alphaproteobacteria bacterium. Taxonomy (GTDB): domain Bacteria; phylum Pseudomonadota; class Alphaproteobacteria; order Rhizobiales; family Aestuariivirgaceae; genus Aestuariivirga. The sequence continues at coordinate 253,566 of CAWFCR010000010.1, forward strand.
GTAGGAAGTGGGAACGCCGGAGAGATAGGTGCAGCGTTCACTTTCGATCACACGAAACATGTTTTCCGCATCGAACGCCGGCACACCGACATAGGCAGCGCCGCGAGCCAACGCCCCCTGGATGTTGAGAATGCATCCCGCGCAATGAAACAGCGGAATGATCGAGGTCCAGCGATCACCTGCCGCAACGCCAAGACGCTCGGTTGCGCCACGCGCCATCATCATCATGGCATGGTGCGAGAGCAGCGCGCCTTTCGGAAAGCCCGTGGTGCCCGAAGTATAAAGCAGCGCGCCGACAGGCGTGATCTCGGATTCAAATCCCTGCCCGCCACCATCGAACAGCGCTGCATCATCAAGGCTGAACACATGCGAAAGCTCCGGCAGCTCGTCACGCAGGGACTCGATGTTTTCGAGATAGGGATTGGAGCGGAAGGCCCGCGAGCAGATGACGGCGCGTGCGCGTGATTGCTTCAGCACAAAGGCGAGGTCTTCCCGCCGGTAATGCGAGTTGAGCGGAACAAACACCGCGCCGAGTGCGGCCACCGCCATCTGCACCACCGGCCATTCCCAGCGGTTCTCCGCCAGCAGCGCAATATGGTCGCCCGCCCGCAGCCCCGCGTTTCGCAAGGCAGCGGCGCAATTGAGTGACAGGTTTCGCCAATCCGCAAAGGTGAGGCGCTTCTGCTGATGCGGGAACACCTGCGCTTCCGCCTGCGACCACTGCGCCGCCGCATGTTCAAGCGCATGCCATGGATGGAGCGTCTGCGTCATGCCACGAGGCTAGACAATGCCAAGCTGTTGAAGCAAGCCCTCTGCCAGCGTTTCGAACGCGCCTTGCTCGACCAGCGCCGCAACGGCTTCCGTCTCGCCTGAAAACTCGCGGTCCTCATCGCGCCGCGCCGCCTTGCTGCGCACCAGCGCAAACGCCTTCTCCAGCAGCTCCGAACTTGTCAGCGGCCGGCGGAACTCAATGCCTTCCGCCGCTGCCATCAGCTCGATGGCGATGATGCGGGAAAGATTGGCATTCATCGGGCCAAGCCGCCTTGCCCCATGCGTCGCCATCGACACATGGTCTTCCTGATTGGCGGAGGTGGGGGCGGAATCAATCGAGGCCGGATGCGCCATCATCTTGTTTTCGCTCATCAGCGCCGCCGCCGTGCATTGCGGAATCATGAAGCCGGAGTTGAGGCCAGGATTGCGGATGAGAAACGGTGGCAGCAGCGAAATGCTGGAGTCGATCAGCGCCGCCACCCGCCGCTCGGCAATCGAGCCTGCCTCGGCAACCGCCATGGCGATCATGTCGGCGGCGAAGGCCACCGGCTCAGCATGGAAGTTGCCGCCGGAGAGCACCGCGCCATCTTCGGCAAACACCAGCGGATTGTCAGAAACGCCATTGGCCTCGATCATCAGCGTGCGCGCCGCATTGGCCAGCACGTCGAGCACCGCGCCCATCACCTGCGGCTGGCAGCGGAAGGAATAAGGGTCCTGCACCCGGTCATCCCCCGTCAGATGCGAGGCGCGGATTTGGCTTCCCGCCAGCAAGCGGCGGTAGTGGCTCGCTGCCAACACCTGCCCGGGGTGCGGCCGCAACGCATGGATACGCGGGTCGAACGGCGTATCGGAACCCATGACGGCATCGACTG
>CAWFCR010000011.1:0-115898 GCA_963814455.1 uncultured Alphaproteobacteria bacterium
TGGTTTGCCAGATGCTAACAATCGGATGGGTTGAGGTCAGTACGAAAACTGACGACAGGAAGCTCATTCTTGTTTCGGCGAGCCTCAGCGGGTCAATGGCTGCGAAGGCTGCAGCCGGTAGGGGCACATCATCAGCGGCGTGATAGGCCTGCCAGTAAGCGCTTTCGAGGCGTGCGACATCGGCAAGATAGGGCAGGGTTGCAGCAGGCCCGAAGCCTTCGACCAATTCCGGCAAGTTTTCGCCATAGCCAATCAGCACGTCGAGCGCTTCAGATCGTTGAGTGCGTAATCCCTCGCCATGACGCGGAAGAAGTCTTTTCCCACCAGCCGCTGGACAACCGGATAGCGCACGGCGAGCGCCTCAACCAGAGCGCCGCGTACATTGTTGCGATAGACTGAAAAGCGTTTTGATGGTTCGCTGCCGTTCCAAGCTCTAATGCCATCCGGCAGAGCCATGCTGCCTGCCGTCAGACTGCGGGCAAAGGCGGTTTCGTTCCAGGATTCGGACACTGCCGTCACTCTGCAGCCAAGCGTCTGCCTTGCCGCGCCAGGCGGCATTGGCGCGCTTGGCTTCGTCCAGCAGTTCGCAAAGCGGCGGCACATTGGCGTCGCGCTCGATGAGCGACGGCGGGGCCCGTGGAGCAGCGCAAAGTCGAAAAGCGCCCAGACAGCGTCAATCACGGGCGAACCATGCGCGTCGATCAGAAGCGGCGCGCCCGCGCCATCTTCGCGCTCGCATGGCCCGCGAGGTGGATTTCGCCCACATGCTGCACCGGGAAGGCGTCAATGTAGGCGCCTGCATCCATATTGTGGTTCTTGCAGGAGACGAACACGTTGTTGACGTCGAGCAGCAGCCCGCAGCCGGTGCGCTTGGCGATCTCGCTGATGAAATCAAGCTCGCTCATGGTGCTTTCGGGGAACTGCAAGTAGGTCGACGGATTTTCCAGCAGCATGCGGCGGCCCAGCGTATCTGCGTCTCGTTCACATGCGCGCAGATGTGCGCCAGCGTTGCTGCGGTGTAGGGGAGCGGCAGAAGTCATCGAGGTAGGCATCCTCGTGCGTGGACCAGGCGAGGTGTTCCGAAAATAGTCCACACTCGTAGCGGTCCGAGCAATGCCTTGAGGCGGGCGAGGTGATCACGTTCGAGCGGCTTGGCGCCGCCGATCGAGAGGCCACGCCGTGGAGCGAGAGCGGATAGCTCTCGCGGATATTCTTCAGATAGTGATGCGGCGGCCCGCCAGCCCCCATGTAGTTCTCGGCATGGACCTCGAAAAAGCCAAAGTCCGGGAGGCTTTCCAGCACTTCTGAATAGTGCTGTGGCTTGAGGCCAATGCCGGCCTTGGCCGGGATGGTGGCGGGCACGCGCATTCTTATGTCGGGCGCTTGATTTCGTTCGAGCGCGCCCGGTCCGAGCGGTGTCTGCATCGAGACGCAGGTGCCCTTGGGAACGAGCTTCCAGGCATTGCCCTGATAGTCGATGGTGGAGGTTCCGGCGCAGCTGGTGCCTTCTCCGGCCTTGCAGTCATTCTGGCCCTTGAGGGAAACGCCGAAGCATTTCTCCATTTCGGCAGCCTGTGCGGCAGGAATTGACAGGGAGGCGATGGCGGTGGTGAGGGCCGAGGCGACGAGAAGAACTTGCTTGTTCATGGTAGTGGTCTCCGGTTTTGAATGGGAGGGAAGGGCGCACTTGCGTGCGCCCAGTCGCGATCGTTAAATTAGCTTTCCATCGGCTTGAGAGAGCCCTTCTTGCCGTCAGGCGACATCATGGTTTCGCAGGTGCGGCAGGAACGAGTTTGAAATCGGTTCCGCTGAAGTCGGCGGTGGAGTGGCCCTTGCAAGCGTGGCGCCGAGCCTGCAGTCGTTCTGGCCCTTCATGGCAATGCCAAAGCACTGTTCGTCAGCAGCAAAAGCAGGGGAAGCAAAAGCCAGAGCGGTTGCGAGTGCGCCAGCAACGCTGAGGGCGGAAACTGCGGTTGATTTCTTCATGGGAGTTTCCTTTCGGAGGGTGGCTGGCCGCAGGTGCTGCGGCCATCACTATTTCCCAGAAATTTAGATCAATAGAAAATCAACTTGCCGGAACGATTCGCACGGTGAATTCACGCCAATGTGAACAAAATTCAGCAGTCAATGCCATGGTTTTCCCGGGCTGCACGGTGAAACAAGCCCGGATTTCAAATCCTTCTCTACCCGCTCGGGCTCTGCGTGCGGGTCGCCAAATCCGCCCCCGCCCGGCAGTTCGACGATGAGGCTGTCACCGGCCGGACCAAATGAATGCCCTTGTCGGGCAATTCTTTTCCGCTGCCAAGCCGCGCACTGCCCTTGACGCCGGGTGCGCCGCCATCCCGCCCCTGGGCAGCATACTGATGCGGTCAAACGTGGCGGCCGAGATGGTAAAGGGTGCGTTCCGCGGTTGGCAACTTCGATGCGCTGGGACAGCCCGCCGCGCCATTCACCGGCACCGCCTGAATTGGTCAGGTATTCCTTGTGCCGGAAGTACAGCGGGCATTGGTTTTCGGTGATCTCGACTGGTATGGCGCCAATGCCGGAGGGGAAGGCTGTGGTCGCCAGCCCGTCCTTGCCGGGCCTGCCGCCAACGCCGCCCAGCGCAATGCTGATGACGCCGAATTGCTTCGCCTTGGCGGTGACATGCGCCGGCACGCGGCCATGGGCGCTGTTGAGGCTGAGGATCCAGATTGCGCCTGCGCTTTCGGCCTGCACCTTGCCGGGCAGCGCCTGGGCGAGGCAGCCAAACACACTGTCAGCCAGCATCTGTCCGATGACATGGCGCGCGGTAACGGGCGAGGGCCGGGTAGGATCAACGCAGCTTCCCGCTTCCGTCACCAGGTCAAAGCAGGAGAGCGAGCCGATATTGTTGGGCACATGCGGCGCAATCACGGCCTTGAGGCCGAATACCGAATAGGCGTGCGTGTAGGTGCGGGGGCTGTTGATGCCGAAAATCGAAGCAGGCGAAGTGCCGGTGTAGTCTATCGTCACCTTGCCGCCGCGGATCGTCAGTTGTGAACGGATGGTCACTGGGCTTTCATAACCATCAAGCGGCATCTCATAAGACCATGTTCCTTCCGGCAAGGGGCGATGGCCTCGCGCGCGCCACGTTCAGACAGTCAAGGATGTGTTGTGCCAATGGCCGCAAGCGATGGCAGGCGGAACTCCTTCATCATCTCCTGCAGCCGCTTGGCGCCGGTGTCGTTGGCGCTGATGAGCGAAAGGAGGTCGCCCCGCACCTCAACCGGATTGCGCGAGTTGGCAAGGATCACCGACAGCAGTTCCTCGTTAAGCTTGCCGGCCTTGCGCAGCATCAGGTGAGGAATGAGCGTTCCCTCCTCGAATGAAGAGTTGGCCTTGGCGCTCATGCCGACTCCGCCGACATCAATCACATGGCAGGTGGAAGCAAAGTAAGCGACAAGCGTTCGGCCGAGGAACACCGGCGTCATCACCACATAGTCAAACAGGTGGCCAGTGCCGAGCCACGGGTCATTGGTCACAAAGACATCGCCCGGCTTCATGCTGGCGGGCGGATAGTGCTTGAAGAAATGCGCAACCGCCGTCGCCATGGTGTTGACGTGGCCGGGCGTGCCGGTCATCGCCTGGGCAATCATGCGGCCCTGCGTGTCATAAACGCCGGCGGAAAGATCGCCCGCCTCGCGCGTGATGGTGCCAAATGCAGTGCGCAGCAGTGACTTGGCCTGCTCTTCGACAACGGCGATGAGGCGGTTCCACATCACCTGGGTGCGGATGGCTTCGAGGGGAGACTTGCTCATTTGCGCCGCTCCAGAATGATGTAACCGAGGCTGTTCACGGTTGCCGTGTAGCCGGTTCCGACAATGGTTGAGGTTTCATCCTCGGCGATGATGGCGGGGCCCTTGAGGCGCTGCCCGGGCTTCAGGTCAAAGCGCCAGTAGAGCGGCATGGAGACAACGCGTCCCGCAGTCGGATCATAGACGTCGCGCTTGCTGCGCGGGCGGGCTGCCAATGCCGCCTTTGCCTTGGGCGCGCGGCGCGGCCGACGCGGAATAGATGAAGCGGTGACCGACCAGGTAATGATTTCCGCTTCCTGTGCGGGAATGCGCAGACCGTAAACCTGCTCATACTGCCGCTCGAACAGGCGCTTCAACGTCAGCCCATCGGCATCCTTCAAGGTGCGCACCGGAACGCTTACGCGGATCTCATGGCCTTGGCCCACATAGCGGCAATCGGCAATGATGGTGATCACGGGCTTGGCGTTGCCAAGAGCAGGGCGCACAACCGCCGCCGCTTCTTCCGACATGTGATTCAGCAGCTTGTTGACGGCTGCGGCCTTGAACCCATCGAGCAGGGTGATGGCGCTGCGCGTTACTTCATAGGCGATGGGAGCGCGCAGGAAACCGATCGCTGAACCCACGCCCGCGCCCTTGGGAATGATGACGCGGGTTACCCCCAGCTTGTCCGCCAGCTGGCAGGCATGCAGCGGTGCGCCGCCGCCGAAAGCAATCATGGTGCAGGCGGCAATGTCGCGCCCCAGTTCGATGGCATGCACGCGCGCCGCGTTGGCCATGTTCTCTTCAACGATTTCAGCAACGCCAGCTGCGGGCCAGAAATCCTTGAGTTTGAGGGGCGCGCCAATTGTCGTTTCGAGGGCAGCTTTCGCTCCTGCTTCATCGATGCTGATCTTGCCGCCGGCAAAATGCGCGGGGTCAATCTTTCCCAGCGCCACGTTGGCATCGGTCACCGTCGGCAGCGTTCCGCCACGGCCATAGGTTACCGGACCGGGGGTGGAGCCTGCGCTGTCCGGCCCCACGGTGATGCGGCCGAGCTTGTCGACGCGGGCGATGGAGCCGCCGCCTGCGCCGATCTCCACCATCTCGATCACCGGAATGCGGACCGGAATGCCTGAACCCTTCATGTCCCGGTAGGCGCGGGCGATCTCGAAGGTGCGCGCTCGCTCTGGCTTGCCGTCATGCAACAGGCAGATTTTCGCCGTCGTGCCACCCATGTCGAAGGAGATGACTTCCGGCAAGCCGCATTCCGCTGCAATCTCGCTGGCGAGAATGGCGCCACCGGCGGGCCTGATTCAACAAGGCGGATGGGAAAACGGGCTGCGGTTTCCAGCGTCGTCAGCCCTCCGCCGGACATCATGAGGAACAACGGGCAGACAAGGCCCATGTCCTTCACTTCCTGGCGCAGGCGCAGCAGATAACCCGCCATCAGCGGGCGCACATAGGCGTTGGCGACAACCGTTGAGAAACGTTCGAATTCGCGGATTTCGGGAGCGACTTCGCTGGAGATGCAAATGGTCACATGGTCCGGCAGGCGCGCCTGCAGCAATTCCCGCAGCCTGCGCTCATGCGCGTCATGGGCATAGGCATGCAGCAGGCCAATCGCCACCGCGTCCGCCTTTTCCGCAATGATCCGCGCAGCAATGCCGTCGGCGGCTTCTTCATCGAGTGGCACCAGCACGTCGCCATTGGCGGCCAGACGTTCCTTCACCGTCATGCGCAAGGTGCGAGGCACAAGCGGCACGGCCCGGTCGATCATCAGGTCATAATGGTCGAAGCGCTTTTCATAACCTTGTTCCAGAATGTCGCGGAAGCCTTCGGTGGTGATGAAGGCGGTGCGGGCGCCGCGCCGCTCGATCAGCGCGTTTGTGGCCAGCGTCGTGCCATGGATGAAGACGCCAATGTCAGAAGGGCTTACCCCGGATTGTCCGAGGATGGTGCGCACGCCTTCCATGACGCCGAGTTCCGGCGCGTGGCTGGTGGTCAGCACCTTGAGGCTGTAACGGCGCGCCTTTGTCTCCAGCACAATGTCGGTGAAGGTGCCGCCGATGTCTGCCGCAAGTTTGTTTTGCTGTTTCATGATTCGTTTTTCTCGCCTGAAACTAGCCTGCCCTCGCAGCTTGCAAAAGGCTGATGACGGTTAATCTGCCGGAACGGGGACAAGTCGGGGAGGCGATCCAGCCATGCTGAAGAACATCGATCATCGGCTCAATGCCGATGTGCTGCGCGCCCTCAGGGCCATGGGCCATGGCGATGACGTCATTCTGTGCGACACCAATTTTCCGGCGGATTCGGTGGCGCGGCAGACGGTCATCGGCAAGTTGCTGCGCATCGACAATGTCTCGGCGGCGCGGGCGGCGCGGGCAGTGCTCTCCGTCATGCCGCTCGACAGTTTTGTGGAGAAGCCGGCGGGCCGCATGGAAATCGTCGGCAAGCCCAATGAAATTCCCCCGGTTCAGCAGGAAGTGCAGGCCGAGATCGACAAGGCGGAAGGCAAGTCCTGGCCGATGGGTTCGATCGAGCGATTTGCCTTCTATGACCTCGCCAAGAAGGCTTACTGCGTCATCCAGACCGGGGAAACGCGCTTCTATGGTTGCTTCGTGTTCAAGAAGGGCGTCATCCCGCCGGATGCGGTGAAGGATTGATGCCTGCACGTATATCCATTCTCGGCATTTTCGTTGCCGATCTTGCCTTCCGCGCCAAGCGCCTGCCGGTGATGGGCGAGACGCTGCTTGGCGAAGGCTTTGCCATGGGGCCGGGTGGCAAGGGCTCCAACCAGTCGGTCGCCGCTGCAAGGGCTGGCGGGCAGGTAAGGTTCATCACCAAGCTGGGGCGGGATTCGTTTGGTGACATCGCCGTCAAGACTTGGGCGGCGGATGGCGTTGATACGTCTTTCGTCATGCGCTCCGATACGGTGCCGACGGGCGCTGCCTTCATCTTCGTCTCAAGCGAGACGGGAGACAACGCCATCATCGTCGAGGCAGGTGCGGCTGGAACGGTGACGGCGGAGGATGTCTCAGCCGCCGAAACGGCGATACGGCAATCGCAGGTGTTCATCACCCAGCTTGAAACGGCTGTGGCTGCAGGCAGGCGCGGGTTGGAGATAGCCCGCAGTCATGGCGTGCTCACGGTGTTCAATCCCGCACCTTCGGCCAGGATTGATCCTGCAATCTATAAGCTGTGTGATTATGTGACGCCCAATGAAACCGAGGCCGGTGATATTACCGGCGTCAAGGTCGAGACGCTGGACGATGCGCGCGCGGCAGGCAACAAGCTGTTGGAGATGGGCGTCGGCACGGCGCTGATCACGCTCGGCTCCAATGGCGCGCTGCTGCATTCGGCCAAGCAATCGGTTCACGTTCCGGCCTTCAAGGTGAAGGTGGTGGAAACGACGGGCGCAGGCGATGCCTTTAACGGTGGTTTTGCAGTTGCCATAGGCGAGGGGCGTGATCCGGTGGAGGCGGCGCGCTTCGGCGTTGCTACGGCGGCACTTTCCGTCACCAAGCCGGGCACCGCCAATTCCATGCCGATGCGCGCTGAAATCGAACAGATGCTGACAAGGGGGCAAGTCTGAACCATGCATTTCGAAGGAATCTACAAACCTGCATCCGAGCCAGAAAGCCTGCATGAGGCTGCTGCCATCCTGCATCACGCTACTGCCTACTTCCGAAATTGCAGAGATTGCGGCTGTGAAGAACCAGTCAGACCTGTTTCGCTGGCAGCTTTCGCTGGGCGATTATGTGCGAAACAAGTTCAGGCTGGGTGATCCCGCAACGGCGCTGATGAAGAACATCGGCGCATTTGGAGACGCGGACGACTTTTCGCATGAGATAATTGTGGCGCTGTGGATCAGACTGCAACCGAAACATTGACGTGCTATGGTCGCAGCGGGACGGCAAACCGGGCCACAAGGCCGCTCTTGGCAGGTTTGTAGAATGACAAGAACCATTAACTCCGCTCGCCCGGCTGGCCAGACTTGGCGCGGCCTTTTACCGTTGCTGATCGTGCCGTTGTTGCTGCAGCTTGCCGTATCATTTCAGCTTGGCAAGCATGTGACCGAACGCATGCTGCAGCGAGATGGCAGTGTGGCGCAGGAGCTGCTGCAAAGCATCGTGGCCGCAGAAAATAGCAAGGACAAGCTGTTCTCCGAACCTCGCCCAAGCATTGAACTTACATCTTTCGCCCGGCATGTCGCCAGCCTTCCAGGCACGCTGCGAGCCAACATCTATTCACCCGACGAATTCATCCGCCAGTCGAGCGATCCCAATCTCATCGGCCTGAAGTTTGACGGCAACCCGGAATTGGCTGAAAGTCTTGCGGGCAATATCATAAGCAAGCTTGAGCAAGTTGAAGCAGCCGCCAAGCCGGAGCATATGGCGTTGCAAAGCTATAGCGGCGACAAGCTGATCGAGGCCTATATCCCTCTGCTGGATGAGGGGAAGGTCTATGCGGTTGTGGAATACTACCGGCGGCCAGCAGGCCTTGTTGATGCAATTGCAGGTGTTTGGAAAGCCATCTGGCTGTCCACCGCAGCAAGTTGCCTGATCATGCTTGGCCTGTGGTTGTGGCTGGTCAGGCGCAAGGCGCAACGGTCATGACATTGGAAGTGCTTCAACAGCATCTCGCAAATCTCCTTGCTACGGCCGCAAGGCTTGCTGCCTCGCCAGCTTTCTATGGGCAGGTTGCCATCGTCGCTGGTGCGATTGTGCTCTCGGTGCTTCTCGTCCGCATTGCCAGGCCGATGCTCATCCGGCTCCGGGACAAGACGCAGGAAACTCAGGCGACCGGTCCCTTCGCTGCGGCCAAGACCTTCTTGCTGTCGCTTGACGAGCTGCTGCGGCCGATCATGACGGCGCTCGCCCTGCTGGCAGGCGCGCAAATCGCCGATGCGGCGTTAGGGGATTCCTGGCTCGTCCGGCTAGCGCTCGGTGCTGCTGTCGTCGCCATCCTGCTGTCGGCGGTGCGGCGCTATTTGCGCAATCCGCAGCTCAATGCGGTGGCGCGCTGGGTCGGCATTCCGCTCGCCGTCATCGTCGTGTTCGGCTATTTCGGCGCCTTCACAAGCTGGCTGGATACGGTTGCTTTCCAAGCAGGCAACATCCGCATTTCGGCGCTCGCAATCCTCAAGGCCGCGTTGTTTGGCGGCGCGCTGTTCTGGTTCGGGCGCAAGTCGACCGCTGTCGGCCAGAAGGTCATCCGCGATCAGCGCGAGGTCGACATCCAGACGCGCGAGCTTGCCGCCAAGGCGCTGGAGATCATCGTCTTTTGTGTCGTCGGCCTGCTGCTGCTCAATATCCTCGGCATGGATCTCACCGCGCTTGCCGTGTTTGGCGGCGCGCTTGGTGTAGGCCTTGGCTTTGGCTTGCAGCAGATTGCTTCCAATTTCATCTCCGGCATCATCATCCTGCTGGAGCGTTCGCTCAAGGTAGGCGACTACATCGAGATGGAGGATGGCGGGGCCGGCACGCTGAAGGAGATCAACATGCGCTCCTCGACGCTGGCGACGTTCGACGGCAAGGAGGTGATGATCCCCAACGACCGCTTCATCACCTCGCGCGTCGTCAACTGGACGCGGAGCGACCCGCACCAGCGCTACGAAATCAAATTCGCGGTGAGCTATGACACTGACCTGCACAAGGTGCCGCCGCTCGTTTCCGCCGCTGTTGCGCGTCATCCCGGTGTGCTGCAAGAGCCGGACGCACCAGATTGCGAGCTGGTGAATTTTGGCGACAATGGCGTGGATTTTGCCGTCGAGTATTGGGTTTCCGGCATTGATGATGGTCCCAACAAATTCAGTTCCGACATCCGCTTTTTAATCTGGGATGCGTTGAAAGAGGCGGGCATCGGCATGCCGTTCCCGCAGCGCGAGGTGCGCATCATTGGTGGTGAACCAGCGGCTGCGAAGCCAAAGCGCGGCGGCAAGGCATAGGCTCTTGTTGCTTTGCCGGCCCTATTCCAGGTCCTTGGGGCGCACGAAGGCCGTGAGGCGGCCCATGCCGTAGGAAAGTTGCGACCAGTCACTGATCTTCACGTCGAAGACCGCGAGCGTCGCGGTCGGGTACTTCTTTTCCATGCGGGCGCGCAATTTGCCACTGTCGCGGTCACACAGGCGAATGGCCAGCCCTTCAAGCGAGGGATTGTGTCCGACCATCAGGAGCGGCGAAGCCGTGCCGCCGTCGCGCTGCAGCACTTCAAGCAGCGCATCGCCATCGCCGAAGTCATAGATGTCACCGACAAAGCGGGTTACGGGCTCCTGCTTCAAGGCGGCGGCGACCAGCGCCCAAGTCTCGCGTGCACGCCTTGCTGGTGAGCACAGCGCGAGCGCTGGCACATGGCCGCCATCCAGCATGTAGCGGCCGATGGCAGCTCCATCGCGTTGGCCACGCTCGTTGAGCGGCCGTTCGGAATCTTCTTGCGCAGGGTTATCCCAGCTGGATTTGGCATGACGAAGCAGAAGCAGTTGCATGGTTGATCAGGTCCCTGGAGTGCAGTATGCGCGCCGATACTCTACCCACTCTGTATCGGGAAGATGAAGCACCATTGGCGCACCTGCCTGAGTCCGGCAGGATTCAGGTTCGCCTCGATCAGGCGCAATTTCAAACAACCCTGCGCAGTTTCTCCGGCATGTGCTATGCTTTCCGGGCTGTCGTCTAGGCTCAGGCCGCTAGCTCAAGCGGTCATGCGGTGTCGATCTGTCGGGGGATCATGGTGCAGGCAGCGCCAGAAGAGTCGTCACCGCAAGGAAAGGGACGTCACCATGGCTTACTATCTGTATCAACTGTCTTACTCACCCGAGGCGATCAAATCGATGGTCGCCAAACCGTCGGACCGCGAGGCCGCTGCCGCGAAGCTCATATCCGCTGCAGGCGGCAAGCTGCATCACTTGTTCTTCTGCTTCGGCAAGTTCGATGTGGCATGCCTCATCGAGGCGCCAGACGATGCGACCTTCATGGCGGCCGGCATGGCTGTCTCCGCCTCCGGCACGGTTTCGCATGCCCAGACCACCAAGCTGTTCTCCGCCGCTGATGCCATGGCGGCGATGGGCAACGCCGGCAAGCTTGCGGGCAGCTACCGTCCGCCCATGGGCTAGTGCTTTGGGGCGGCGCCGGATCACGATATAGAAACGGCATGCCGCCCCTCACCACCCGCTTTGCCCCGTCTCCTACCGGCCTCCTGCATCTCGGCCACGCCTATTCGGCGCTGCTGAACTTTGATGCTGCGCGCGCGAGCGGCGGGCGCTTTGTGCTGCGCATCGAGGATATTGACCACACGCGCTGCAAGCCGGAATTTGAACAAGCCATATATGAGGATCTCGCCTGGCTCGGGCTTGCATGGGAAATGCCGGTGCTGCGCCAGTCCGCACGGCTTGACGCACTACAACGCCCGCCTCACGGCGCTGGCGGAGCGTGGTCTGGTCTATCGCTGCTTCAGGAGCCGCAAGGACATTGAAGAAGCGATGAGCGCGCCGCACTCCTCGCCTCAAAAGCCATTCAACGGCGAGGTTCTCTCGTTACTGGAGGAACGCGGCAACTTGGCGGAAGGCAAGCCTTATGCATGGCGTCTGTCGATAGCCGCATGCCGCAGCGAACTTGGTGCGTCGTTTGATGATCTCACCTATGTGGAGCAAACCGATACGGCGATCATCTCACGTGTTGCAGATGCGAGCCGATTCGGCGATGTGGTGCTGGGCCGCAAGGATGCCGGCACCAGCTATCACATGGCCTCCGTCATTGACGATGCGGAGCAGGGTGTCAGCCACGTCATTCGCGGCGAGGATTTGCGCGAGGCAGCGGGCCTGCATCGCTTGCTGCAGGAGCTGATGGGCTTGCCATCACCTGTCTATGTGCATCACCGGCTGATCACTGACGAACACGGCAATCGACTTGCCAAGCGCAACAAGGCGGAGACGTTGCGGGCGTTGCGCGAGGCAGGCGTGACACCCGCGCAAGTCCGCGCGAAACTCGGGTTGTAGCGTTCAAAACCGCCGGAACAATTGCCGCTGCCGAGCGTTACCATCCGAATGCATGTATCGCAAACGCAAGTTCTCAAGCTGGTGTCGCCATGAAACCGCTGCCTGTTGAATTATTCCGCCACTCCGGAAATGGGTATGGCGCGCCAGCGGTCGCCATGCAGGTGCTGGTTACCTTCATCGCCGTTTGCGTCATTCTCTATTTTGGCAGAGATGTCCTGATTCCGGTGGTGCTGGCTGTATTGCTGGCGGTGTTGCTGGCGCCTGCCGTTCGTTTTCTGCACAGGCTGGGTTTGCCCAAGGTCGTAGCTGTCGCCACCATGGTGGTCACGACGCTTGCCTCGGTTGCCGTGGCCGCCTCTGTCGTGGCCTTTACCCTCACCAACCTGGCGGGTGAATTGCCGCGCTACGAGGGCAACCTGCGCGACAAGGCGCAAAACCTGAAGGCTGCAACAGCTGGCAGCACTACCCTGATCAGGGCGGCCAACGTGCTGGAGAGCCTGCAGGCAGAGCTGGCGCAAGATCCGGCGCCAAAGGCCAACACTGCCATGGCCAAGACTGACGCGGCAAAGCCTTTGCCCGTTGAGATTTATGACACGAAGTTCGGCCCGCTGCAGCCGATTGTGACGGTGGTGGAAATGATTGCACATCCACTGGCGCAGTTTGGCATCGTGTTTCTGATGCTCACGTTTGTGCTTTTCAACCGTGAGGATTTGCGCAACCGCCTGGTGCGGCTTGCCGGCACTGGCGATATGCCGCGAACAACTGTCGCCCTGGATGAAGCCGGCACGCGGCTCAGCCATTACTTCATTACCCAGCTCATCATCAACGCATCCACCGGCATACTCATCGGTGCGGCGCTTTTTGTGCTCGGTGTGCCAGGGGCTCTGCTGTGGGGAATACTCACAGCCATACTGCGCTTTGTGCCTTACATCGGAACGTTTCTCGCGGCTGTCTTCCCGGTGATCATTGCCATCGCTGTGGGCGACGGCTGGACCTTGGCGCTAGTCACGCTAGCCACCATTGCCGTCACTGAACTTGATAGTCGGCCACATCATTGAGCCGCTCTTCTTCGGACGAATGACCGGCCTTTCACCCGTAGCCGTCGTCATGGCAGCGGCCTTCTGGACTGCGCTCTGGGGTCCGGTCGGCCTATTGCTCTCCACGCCGCTCACGGTGGGCCTACTAGTGCTCGGCCGCAACATCGAGCAGCTGGAGTTTTTGCAGGTCATGCTGGGCAGTGGCAGTGTCCTTTCAGGTGAGCACCTGTTCTACCAACGGCTCCTCGCTGGCGATCCCATCGAAGCGGCGGAACAGGCTCTGGCCTATGAGGAATCGGAAAATCTCCCGGGTTTCCTCAACGAGGTGGCGGTGCCGGCGCTGCTGCTGGCCCACAAAGATCATTCGCGCGGCGTTATCGACAGGGCCGCCGCGACGCGGATTGCCACCAACTTGGCGACCGCGCTGAGCGAAGTGTGGGATGATCCGGGCCTTCCGGACGACCGCGATGTTGCTGTTGCCGTTGCCGGTGCGCCAGGGCCCTTGAACCATGCTGCGGCGCTGGCTGTTTCGGCGCTGTTCCGCCTGCGCAAGATTGATCACGTCATTTTGCCGGACAATGCGCTGACGCCGGAGTTTGGTGGCGCGATTCCCAAATCGGTGAACACTTTGGTGGTCTGCCATTTGGTCTCGCCGAACAGGGGCCAGAATGTCTATGTCCTGAAGCGGGCCCGCTCGCGGGCAGGTGAAAGGCAAATTGTGTCCACGGCTTGGCTGTCGCCGGAGGACCGGGAGTTGCTGCAGCTGCCGGCGAACATTGCTTCGATGCTGCCGGGCGCCTCCGTGCCTGCAGAAGTAGAAGTCGCCAATGCCTGAGCAAACGGCATCACCTCTTTGCCGCCCTGCCAAATTGGCTTGTAATGCGGGCGCAAGAGAGCCATGTCTACTGTCACCAATCAACCATTGATCAGTTCACAGAGCTTCGAAGCGCGTGGCGCTTCGCTGAGGCCGCTATTTGCGCGCCTGCGAACCTTGAGCCATCCGGTTTGAGACAACTGTTTTCAAGGAGTACGTCCCCATGACCAATCAGAATGCAGCACCTCCGAATGCTCCCAAGCCGTCTTATCCCAAGCAGGATAATGAGGTTCGCAAGGGCCCTATAGTGGCGCCTACCAAGAAACCCGCACCAGAGGCAACGCCGAAATCATCGACTGGGATGTGAAGTGAATAATCCTTCATTGTTGTGAGGGAGAATGGCCGGTGCTTGTCACCGGCCATATTTTTGAACAGGAGCGGCCATGCGTACAGTCCACAAGCTCGTCACATTCAAGAGCAGCTTCAGCATTGCGGGGCTTGATGGTCCCCAGTTGCCTGGAACCTATGACACGGTCACGCTGGAGGAGAAGCTCGAAGGCATGACCTTCAGTGGCTGGCACCGCGTCAACACCAGTTTCCGCCTGCCTGCCGTCGGCGTTGAAACCGGCCAGATGCAATATACGGCGATCAATCCCAATGACCTGCAAGTTGCGCTGAAGAAAGATCGTGGAGGTAGCTTCTGACAGCGTGAAGCGAGCGTGAATGCATTGCCTTCGCGTCGGTTCTGGCGACAGATTTCACGATTGTTTCATTTACAAAGCTGCTGACAAGTTGTAGTATGTCACTATTGCACAAGCAGAGGTCTAACCAACTGCTGGCATGCCTCAAAGTTCGACGGAGGGGGTAACTCTGTCTGATTGGTGAGGTTCAAATGACCTCCTTTGTTTCAAAACTCCGTTTCTCGATCCCGCTCGCAACAGTATCGAGCGCACTCGTTCTTGCTTGGATGGCTACAGCCCAAGCGCAGGAAACCCCAAGCCCGATGGCTGGCACCGCTACGGTGCAGTCAGCGGCATCTTCAGAAATGAAGTGGCCAGACCCCGTTTATGAGCAACCCGCCAGTGTTTCAGTTGGTGGAACAAGGGCCGGACGTGCGGCCATGGCCAATCCTGCGGCCTTCAGCCGGTCAGCGGCAGATGTGTTGAATGGCCTTCTGCCTGCGGGAATCTCGCTCCGCTCTGAAGACAGTGGCGGCACATTGCTCAACATGTCACCTGCTGCTGGAACACAACCTGGCTTGATGCCTTCAGGTGACATGCAAGAAGGTGCAGGTGATGGCGCTGAAGGAGCCATGGATATGGAGCAGGCAGAAGCGATAGATGCCTCGCCGGCCGATGCGGTTGAAAAGTGGGTGCTGCATTATCCTGTCAATTACCAAAACATTCCCGTTTCGCACTTTGCCGATGTCGTCACCTTCATTGGCGTGGACGGACAGGTGCAGTATCTCCGCAAGCGCAATTTGCCGAGCAGCGTCGATGCGACCACTGCAACTGTCCAACCTGCTGCTGCAAGTGATGCCGCTGTGTCGGATGCCGGTGAGTGGGCCAAGACAGCGGTTGTCTCTGCTCCCGAAACGGAAATCTGGGTAAATCCGGATGGGTCAGGCAAGCTCGCCTACAGGATCGAAGTCACTTCCAACGATCTCTCCAACCCCAATGCGCGACGTTACTGGATTGCGGCCGTTGGCCAACCCTCCATCCTGTTCTGGGAAAACCTGGTCACCCACACCCATCATGGTTCGGTTACCGGAACGGTATGGACGAGTTCAGGCCTTCCTGCCGGACCAGTGGCAGCCATGCCTGTTGGCTCTCTGACTGTGAACCGGTCAACGGGCGGCAGCGCAGCTACCGGTCCTAACGGGCTCTACACATTCCCGTCGGGCGCTGGCGCCGCCACACTCTCGGCAACACTCAGCGGTCCCAACTCGGTCATAGACAATATTGCGGGCGCTGAAATGAGTCGCAGCGTGGCTGGTTCACCGGCTGCTGCGGCTAATCTGGCGTTCAATGCGTCCGGCGAAGACGAGATGTCGCAAACTTCAGCCTTCTTCTGGACCAATCAAATCCATGACATGGCTAACGACATTCTCGCGCCTGCTGATCTTGCCAACCTGCCAACGCGAGTTAACGTTGCTGGTTCATGCAATGCCTTCTGGAATGGATCGTCCATCAACTTCTTCAAGGCAGGCGGCAGCTGTCCCAACATGGCTTATGGCAGTGTTGTGGCGCATGAGTATGGCCATGGCATTGATGCACGCAAGGGCGGCATCGCGCATGGCGGCTACAGCGAAGGCTTTGGTGACGCGATGTCCATCCTGCTGCTGAGAAGATCTTGCGTCGGCGAAGATTTCTTCGGCGCCGGAACCTGCCTGCGTGACGCCAAGGACCTCATCATGTGGCCACCGGCCCCGGCTGACGGCGTGCATGCGCAGGGCAGGCGCTATGCTGGCTTCACCTGGGAGCTGACCCAGCAGCTGAAGAAGAACTACGCGGATGACACGGCGTTCGGAATCTCGAAGCAGCTTGTTCTGGCTGCCGCCAAGGCAAACCCGGCCAGCATACCTGATGCAGTGCTGCTGAGTTTCATTGCGGATGACAATGATGGCAGCCTTGCCAACGGCACGCCCCACTTCAAGGAACTGGCCGCAGCAGCGGACTCCCGCAATCTGCCGCGTCCGGCCAACCCCACAGTCGGTCAGCGGCGCATGGGGTATGCGTGGGCGAATGATCCGGCTTCGGCCAGTTACACGCCAAGCACCACCTACTCGTTCAGTTCCTCTGGCGGGGCAGTCACCGCCACGCGTAGCGGCACTGGCGTCTATGCCATCACCTTTGCTGGCTTGGGCGGCAATGGAGTAGCCGGTGGCAATGTGCAAGTCACGAGCTATGGTGCAGGAAGTGAGCACTGCAAGGTTGCGTCGTGGGGTTCGTCGTCGGCTAACTTTGCCGTCAATATTCGGTGCTTCAATGCGGCAGGCGCAGCGGTGGACAGTCGCTATTCCGTAATGGTCAACTGGCCGTAGTAGTAATGTGCCGTCAGGGGCTGCGGCGCTGGTCGCCGCAGCCCCTGGTTTGGCTGGCGTCACAATTTGATCACTGTATGCGCCTATCTGCTCAGCTCGCACGTAGCGTTGGGCTTTGACGAGGTGAATAGGTGAGTCCTAAACATTATAGCCTTGGTCGGAAGCTGGTGGTCTTGGCATTGTCGGTAGGCGTCATGGCAAATTCTTCGCATTCGCTGGCAGGCTCACCGGCTTCCATCACTTTGCGGGTAGCGCAAAGCGGTTTTGCGGGCGTTACTGGTACGCAGTATCAATTGACGCCAGACGGAAAGTGGCAAGCTTCGACATTTGTGGACGCCACGGCGACGGGCGCCGCTGGCGCGGGAGAGCTTCCAGCATCTCATCTGCAGCAGTTCGCCGATCAGCTTACCATGTCTGACTTCAAGCAGGCGACACTGGTGGCAAATGCTTATGAGGGCGTCAATCCTGCGATCGTGGAGCTCCAGTATGGAGAGCAAGCAATTACCTTCAAACTGGAGCCCGGCTACGTTCTCGGCGCTCCGTGCCCATTCGCGGATGGCCCTGCCTGCCAGCTACTGAACATCGCCCATCAAATGCAGCAGGAGTTGTCGACGAAGTAGTCGCCGATGTAAGCTGCTTTGTGGCTTATCCACAGCCCCTGTCCCTTGAATCCCGGTCCCTTCCGGGCCATTGTCTCTGCCCCGGCCAGCATGTGGCGGCGGGTGTGAGAAGGCTTGTCTTATGCGTGTGACGATTGAACGGGCGTTGTTCCTCAAGGCGCTGAACCATGTGCAGAGCGTGGTGGAGCGGCGCAACACCATTCCCATTCTCTCCAACGTGCTGGTGCAGGCGGATGGCGGCACGCTGAAACTCACGGCGACCGACCTTGATATCGAAATCGTCGAGACGGTGGCAGCCGAAGTTGGCCGCGCCGGTTCGATCACCGTTCCCGCCCACATGCTCTATGACATCGTGCGCAAGCTGCCGGATGGGGCGCAGCTGGAGCTGGAGCAGACGGGCGATGTGGGCCGTGTTTCGGTGTTCGCCGGCAAGTCGCGCTTTTCGCTGCAATCGCTGCCGCCGGAGGATTTCCCCGATCTTGCCCAGGGCGACATGGGCAACAGCTTCACCGTCGGCGCTGCCGACCTGCGCGGCCTCATCGAAAAGACACGCTTTGCCATTTCGACCGAGGAAACGCGCTACTACCTCAACGGCATCTACCTGCATGAGAAGGGCGCAAGTCTTCGCGCCGTGGCGACCGATGGTCACCGGCTGGCGCAGGCGCAGGTTGACCTGCCGAAGGGCGCCAAGGGCATGCCGGGCGTCATCGTGCCACGCAAGACAGTGCTGGACGTGGTGAAGCTTCTCGAAGGCGAGGACGGCGAGGTTGAAGTCTCGCTCTCCACTTCCAAGATCCGCTTCACCATCGGCTCGGTGGTGCTCACCTCGAAGCTGATTGACGGCACCTTCCCGGATTATGAGCGCGTCATCCCCAAGAACAACGACAAGGTGGCGGAGATGGATACGCGCATCTTCTCGCAAGCGGTTGACCGGGTGTCCACCATCTCGCTCGAAAAGGGCCGGGCGGTGAAGCTCAATCTCTCCGCCGGGCGGCTGGTCTTGTCGGTCACCAACCCCGACTCGGGCTCGGCCGAGGAAGAGATGGCGGTCGACTATGCGGCAGAGCCGTTGGAAGTGGGCTTCAACGCCCGCTACCTCTTGGATGTGGCGGCGCAGATCGGGGCGGAGAACATGACGCTGCATCTGGCGGACGCAGGTTCGCCCACCATCGTGCGTGACCCCGGCGATCCGCATTCGCTTTATGTGCTGATGCCGATGCGGGTATAACGCTGGCATTGTGACACAGACCCAAGGCCCGGCGCTTACCCGCCTCACGCTCACCAACTTCCGCAACTATGCGGGCCTGCGGCTCGATGTCGGCGCGCGGCTGGTTGCGTTGCATGGCCCCAATGGCGCCGGCAAGACCAATCTGCTGGAAGCAATCTCGCTGCTCAGTCCCGGTCGCGGCTTACGCGGCGCAGGGTTTGATGAACTGGCAAGCCAAGGCGGCACGCGCTCATGGGCCATTGCGGCGGAACTCGAGGGTCCGCTGGGGGACGTGCGGCTTGGCACCGGATGGACGGATGCGACAGGCGGCGGCGAGGGCGAAACGGCAACACGGGCCGTGCTGATTGACGGGCATTTGCAGAAAAGCTCCGGCGCTTTGGGCGAGCATTTGCGCCTCTTGTGGCTGACGCCTGCCATGGACCGGCTGTTTGCAGGCCCGGGCGGGGACCGCCGCCGTTTCATGGACCGGCTGGTTTCAACCTTTGACCCCAGCCACACGTCGCGCCTTGCGGTGTTTGAGCGGCTGATGCGCGAGCGTAATCTGCTGCTGCAGGAACCACGGGCTGACAGCGTGTGGATGGCGAGCCTTGAGGCCCATATGGCGGAAGCAGCTGTTGCTATCGCTGCGGCGCGGCTTGCAGGCGTTGAGGCCTTGCAGCGGCATATTGATGCCAACCGGCGCGACAGCGCCTTCCCATGGGCAAATGTGCATGTTGCTGGCGCGCTGGAGCAGCAGCTGGCGGAAACGCCGGCGGTGCGCGTTGAAGATCAATACCGGGCAGCGCTTGAAGCGGGGCGGCCTGCCGATAGGGCGTCTTCCCGCACGCTGAAAGGTCCGCATAGGAGCGATCTTGAGGTTGCCCATGGGCCCAAGGCGATGGCGGCTGCCAACTGCTCCACGGGCGAGCAAAAAGCCTTGCTGATAGGGCTGATTTTGGCCCAGTCCCATGCAGTAAAAGCTGTGGCAAAAGCAGCGCCTGTGCTACTGTTGGACGAGGTTGCAGCGCATTTGGATTCGCTGCGCCGGGCTGGTCTTTTTGAAGCCCTGGCGCAACTCGGAAGCCAAGCCTGGATGACGGGAACGGATGCCCACTTGTTTGAAAAACTGGGGGCTGACGCGCAAGTTTTCCATGTGGAGTCTGCCAGCCTCACCAAAGTTGTAAGAGAGGCCCAATGGCTCAAGAGAATGCGCAGATGAAACCCGTCCCCGTCTATGACGCGGATTCGATCAAGGTCTTGAAGGGCCTTGATGCGGTGCGCAAGCGCCCCGGCATGTACATCGGCGACACCGATGATGGCTCGGGCCTTCACCACATGATCTATGAGGTGGTGGACAACGCCATTGACGAAAGCCTCGCCGGCCATGCGGACCGGGTGACGGTGACGCTCAATGCCGATGGCTCCTGCACGGTGACCGACAATGGCCGCGGCATCCCGACCGACATTCACAAGTCGGAAGGCGTTTCCGCCGCCGAAGTGATCATGACGCAGCTTCATGCCGGCGGAAAGTTCGACCAGAATTCCTACAAGGTTTCAGGCGGCCTGCATGGCGTCGGCGTTTCCGTCGTCAATGCGCTTGTCGCAGTGGCTGCGGCTGACGGTCTATCGCAATGGCAAGGTTCACAAGATGAGCTTCACGCATGGCGATGCGGATGCGCCGCTCGCCGTCACCGGCGATGCGGAAGCCGGCCAGCGCGGCACGGAAGTTTCCTTCCTGCCTTCGACACTAACTTTCACCAAGACCGAGTTTGATTTCGCCACCATCGAGCATCGCCTGCGCGAGCTGGCCTTCCTCAATTCCGGCGTGCGCATTCTGATGGCGGACCGGCGCGGCGTGGAGCCGAAGGAAGTTGAGCTGTTCTACGAAGGCGGCATTCAGGCCTTCGTCAAATATCTTGACCGCACCAAGCAGGCCTCGCTCGCCGCTCCCATTTCGATCAAGGGCGAGCGGGATGGCATCACGGTTGAATGCTCCCTGTGGTGGAACGACAGCTACCATGAGAACGTGCTGAGCTTCACCAACAACATTCCGCAGCGCGATGGCGGCACGCATCTGGCGGGCTTCCGCGGCGCGCTCACCCGCGTCATCAACACCTATGCGGCGTCTTCCGGCATCGCGAAGAAAGAGAAAGTGGCGATCACCGGCGATGATGCGCGCGAGGGTTTGACCTGCGTGCTCTCGGTCAAGGTGCCGGACCCGAAGTTTTCGAGCCAGACGAAGGACAAGCTGGTGTCATCCGAAGTCCGCCCGGTTGTTGAAAGCCTGGTGAATGACCAGTTGGGCGCCTGGTTTGAGGAGCATCCATCGGAAGCGCGCATCGTCGTCACCAAGGTGGTGGAAGCGGCAGCCGCGCGTGAAGCCGCCCGCAAGGCGCGTGACCTCACCCGCCGCAAGGGCGCGCTGGATATGGCGGGCCTTCCCGGCAAGCTGGCGGAATGCCAGAACCGCGATCCCGCGCAATGTGAAATCTTCATCGTCGAGGGTGACTCGGCCGGCGGCTCCGCCAAGCAGGCGCGCAACCGCGAAAATCAGGCCGTGCTGCCGCTGCGTGGCAAGATCTTGAATGTGGAGCGCGCGCGCTTTGACAAGATGCTGTCATCAGCCGAAATCGGCACGCTCATCACGGCGCTGGGCACCGGCATCGGGCGCGACGAGAATGGCGAAGGCTTCAACATCGCCAAGCTGCGCTATCACAAGATCATCATCATGACCGACGCCGACGTGGACGGCGCGCATATCCGCACGCTGCTGCTCACCTTCTTCTACCGGCAGATGCCGGAGGTGATCGACCAGGGCCATCTCTATATCGCGCAGCCGCCGCTCTACAAGGTGAAGCGCGGCTCGTCCGAGCAATATCTGAAGGATGGCGCAGCGCTTGATAATTATCTGATCGAGACGGGGCTTGAAGGCTCAGCCCTGGTGCTGGCCAGCGGCGCCGAGCGGGCAGGGCCTGACTTGCGTTCGATTGTTGATGAAGCGTTGCAGGTGCGCGCCGCACTTGATGCGCTGCATTCGCGCTATCCGCGCAACGTGGTGGAGCAGACGGCGATTGCCGGCGCGCTGAACCCGGAGGCGATTTCAAATCCGGAGCATGCGGCGGCGGCCGCGGCCTATGTGGCGCGGCGGCTGGACGTGATCTCGGAGGAAACCGAGCGCGGCTGGCACGGCGAAGTGTCGGAAGATGGCGGCCTGGCCTTCACGCGTGAAGTGCGCGGCGTCAAGGAAAGCTGGGCCATTGACGCCAAGCTCATCGGCTCTGCCGAAGTGCTGCGGTTGGACAAGAAGGCCGCGCATTTGCAGGAAGTCTACGCCAAGCCCGCAAAACTCCGCCGCAAGGAAGGTGACACGGTCATCTACGGCCCGCTTGAGCCTGCTGGAAGCCGTCTTCGCCGCAGGGCGAAAAGGCATCACCATGCAGCGCTACAAGGGCCTGGGCGAAATGAACCCCGAGCAGCTGTGGGAAACGACGCTAGACACCAACGTGCGCTCGCTGCTGCGCGTGCGGGTGAGCGAGCTTGACGAGGCGGATGACATCTTCACCAAACTGATGGGCGATGTGGTGGAACCGAGACGGGACTTCATCCGCGAGAACGCGCTGAGCGTGGCGAATTTGGATGTGTGAACAAATCCCTCGCTCCGCAAGTGGGACTAGGGATCAACTCGGTGCTACTATTCCTGCGTAATTCAATGTCCCACTGGCTCCGAGGAAGTTCTCTTGCGATGAAAGCTGTGCCGCTGTGCAGGTTCGGCTCTTAGAGTGTTAATGCAGTAATCTGCTGGTGAGCCTATTGGCGGCGAGCCCGGCACCTTTTTTGTGGCTGCGCATCGACGCCTAGCCGGCGGACAAACATGCAGGAGGGCATCGTCATGATCTCCACGGGACTTCCCGAATGGCAAAAAGTGTTGGATTTCTGGTTTCCCGAAGGGCTTCGGCTTGACATCGATGCCAACGAGCACCGCGACCATTGGATGTGGCGCATGCGAGGCGGCGCAGACGAGCAGATCACCGCGAAGTTCAGCGGGTTGACAGATTGTGCAGTGCGCGGTGAATTGGACCAATGGAAAGATATAGCCCAGGGACGCTTGGCGCTGATTATCGTGCTCGACCAGTTCTCACGCTCGACATGGAGAAACTCGCCCAAGGCATTTGCATAAGACCAGCGGGCACTGCGGCTGGCGCTCGATGGATACGCAAACGGGCACTACGAACGCATTGGAGACGCCATGGTTCAAGACGGTCTTCAATCTGCCGCTGCACACTGTGAGGGCAGGACCATCTCGACAGGCTCATCGCGCTATCTCGCTAGCTCAGGACATCTTTTGCAAGCACCGAAGCACTTGAAGCCGGGATACGCATTCCAGCGGAACAGCCAGCGGAGATTCGAAAGGTGATAGCGGCCTTTGGCAGGCACCCTCATCGAAACGAAACGCTCGGGCGAACGTCAACATCTGACGAGGAAGCCTATCTGGCAGATGGTCGTTTTCCGCATCTTAGATCTGTCCCGCCGGTATCGTGAGTCTCTTGATCGCGTTTCTGGCTGCTGTGACAGAGGGCAGTTACGAATTACGGTGCCAGTGCATTCAATTTCTTATGCCGACGTTTAAGGCGGGCATCGTCAGCACACTTGGAAATCGTCTGTATTGAATTCTCGCAGGAATTGTAGTATGATTTATTCATACCACAGGAACGACAAGCAATGTCCGCCATCGAGAAACGCACCATCAGCCTCCCCGCAGAACATGCTGCCTTCATCGACAAGAAGGTTGCATCCGGCAGCTATGCCTCGGCCAGCGAGGTGATCCGTGCCGGATTGCGGGCGTTGCAGGAGCGCGATGAGGCGATTGAGCGCTGGCTGCGCGAGGACGTTGCTTCCGCCTATGACCAGATGAAGGCCAATCCATCCAGCGCCGTGCCTGCGAGCAAGGCGTTCGCCGCCGCGCGCGCGAAACTCAAGGCCAAGAAGGCCTGAGGCTTGAAAACGCGGCGGGTTGATTTTGCGCCTGAGGCGGTGGCCGATCTTGCGGTGATCGCGGACTGGGTGACGGAGGTTGCGGGAGCGACCGTTGCCTCGTCCTATCTCGACCGGCTGGAAGATTTCTGCATGCGGCTCGATCTCGCCTCGGAACGCGGGCCGTCACGCGATGATATCCGTCCTGGTCTCCGCATCGTGGGATTTGAACGAAAGCTCACGATTGCTTTCCTTGTCGAAGCGGACAGCGTGATCATCCTCAGGATTCACGCAGGAGGCAGAAACTGGGATGAAGTCCTGTAACTCCTTTCTCGCAGATTGACCGAGATCAATCCTCCCACGCGCGCCTCGTGCAATATGGCGGGGCGGAGGACTATCATGGCAGACAACACAGGCACGGACCGCAAGCCCGGCGGCGGCATCGGTTGGGGCGTTTTTCTTCTGCTGGCGGGCTCTGTGCTGCTTGCCGAGAAGCTCGGCTGGCTGCCAGGCGGCGCCGACTGGTTGTTTCCAGTGATCCTGATTGCCTGGGGCGCCAGCGAACTTTACCGCCATCAGCGCCCTTAGGACGGCGACATGCCTAGTTACGGTGCCAGTGCATTCAATACATATTCCGGCTGACGCGGCTGACGCGCTCACCTACTCCTCTCTCCAAGGCCGTCCCCGGATCAAGTCCGGGGGACGACATGGAGAGTCTGGAAAAGTCTAGCTGCGGCCCGCCTCCTGCCTGCGATGCAAGATGCCTGCGACCGTGTTGATCAGCCCTACACTCCAGCACACAGGGCAGCCGCGCAGTGCCCACAGCGAGAGGCCGAGGAAGGCGAAGCCGCCGCCGAAGGCGAGCCATGACTGGCTGGGCGCGATCAGCTGGTAGCCCACATACAAAAAAGCAAGCCCGAGCACACCGCGCAAGAAATGCTCCTTGAGCGACTTGCTGGCGAACACTGTCATCGGCGCCTTGCCAACCTTGCAGGTTGTGCATGTGCCAGCCGATTCGTCGCAAGTTTGCTGTTCTGAATGTGCCATGTGTGAAGTCCTCGTTTCGCAATGAATGTGAGGCCGTGACAGCAGAAATTGCCAATCACGACGCATCACGCATCGACTTGCGGTTAACAGATGCCTAACCCGCCAGCGTCAATCCGCCGCGCCGGAACAGCGTGGCCATATGCGTCTTCCTCGCAAAGACCCACATGGAGATCACATCATGACAAAGTTGAAAACCCTGGCCGCTGGCCTTGCCCTCATGGCTGGGCTTGCAGCAACACCGCTCACCGCGCAGGCCGAAAGCCTGCCGGAGCCTGTGCAGCAGGCGTTGCGCGATGCCTTGCAGGACGAGCGCTATGCCGAAGCCTTCTATGCGGCGGTGATGCAGAAGCACGGCGAAGTGCGCCCCTTCCGCAACATCATCCGCGCCGAGCAGCGGCATGAAGCCATGCTGATTGACACCATGCAGCGTTACGGCGTCACCGTGCCGGAAAGTCCTTATCAGTCTGGGGCCATGCCGAAGCCGGAAGCACCCGCATCGCTGGGTGAAGCCTGCAAAGCCGGAGTTGATGCCGAGATCGCCAATCGCGATCTCTATGGCAAGAAGTTGATTCCTGCCGCGCAATCTTACCCCGACATCGTGCAGTTGTTCGAGGCGCTGGCAGCCGCATCCGAGAATAACCATCTCCCTGCCTTCCAACGCTGTGCCAGCCGGTAGTGATTGAGGGGTAGCGGAGACCTCTACGTGAGCGGAGTAGGCTCAGCCGCCCAGAGTGCAGGTTTCGCCGATGGGGCTCATGGCCAGGCAGAACAGCCATTGAACCCAAGGGCTTGCGCTGCTGCTGAAATACATCAGCAAGCCGCCAACGGCAATCTGCGCCAGGCTCGCCAGCCTGGCGTCTGTGCCCGTCAGATTGTAGGGCAGCCAGTCGTCGCTGTTGCGATATTCGCCCAGCGCGAAGGTTATGATCCCGCTCACAATCAGGATCACGCCGCACGCAATCATGGCAGTCGAACCACTCATCACGTGCGGTGTACTATCAGCCGCATAAGACTGCGTTAACCGGCCTGCCGCGGCCGCAACTTGACCGGTTTGGCCCAGCGGTAGTAAACTGTTTGTCGAGGGGGTGTCGCCTTTCGGGGAGATACCCATGGCAAACTCAACCAAGTACCCCAAGTCCATTCGTGGACTGTCCTCAGATGAACTCGACCGTCACATCTCGCAATCCATGTCCGGTGAGAACCGGTGCCATGCGCTGTGCGAGCGTTTGAAGGAAATCGATAGCCTGCTGTTCGAAAATCCGGATATGGACGAACCCCGCCGCAACCGGCTGATCGCCGAATTCATCGGCATCTCCAGGGAGAGGGAGCGGCTGCATTGCGTGGTTATTTGCGCGTTCGAGTAGGCATTCCTCATGCCCGCGCTTGTCGCGGGCATCTCGCTCACTCCCCGTCATGCTAGCGCAGGCTGGCATCCCGCTGCTATTGGATGGAAGCTGGACCCCAGCCGTGCGCTGGGGTGACGGATTTTTTGGGCTTACTCAACCGCCTGCTCCTTCCCGCGTTGTACCATGGCCGAGGCCAAATGGATTTCAGCGATGCTCCCGTTTCAGGGGAACCTTGCGCTCGCGAGGTGGATACAATTTTGGAATATACCCCTATATAGCATTTTCACCGTACGGTGTCAAGGCCTAAATTCCTAAAAAGATTTTGAGCGTTTTCAGCAGGTTGAATTGCTGTAGTCTGGAAATGCAACCGAGGGAGCAGTATTCATGCCAGCAGAATCATCAACGAAAATCACCCATGGCCGCTGCCTGTGCGGCGCGTGCGAGTGGACTTACGAAGGCAAGATCGAGGATGCCACCATCTGCAACTGCACGGCCTGCCGGCGCTACGGCGTGCTGTGGGCCTATGACTATGATGGCCACGGCATTCATGTGAAAGCGGCAGAAGGCCAGATCGTTGCCTTCGTGCGGGCGGATGGCGGCTCGCTTTCGTTCAACTTCTGCAAGACCTGCGGCAATGTTGTGAGCTGGCGCGGCCGCAAGCCGGACAAGGACGGGCGCACGCGCATCGCCGTCAACCTGCGGCTGGCTGAGCCAGACGAGGTGGCCGGCATTCCGCTGTTGCGCTTTGATGGCCTCGATACTTTCGAAGACCTGCCAACGCTGGGCCGCACGGTGAAGGACGTGTGGTTCTGACAGCAGCGCGACATAAAAAGCGGGAGGAATTGCCCGCTCCCGCCTCAATAATCCGTATACGGATTGATTATTCTGCTATGGCAGCGGTTGCCGCCGTCTCTACCGTTGTTTCCTCGACCGGGAACTTGCCCTCCAGCAGCTTGTCGAGGGCGGCGCGCGTCTCCTCATCAACCGGCGTCTTGTTGGCGGCAGCGTTGATGGCGTCGACAGCATCCGTCTCGGCTGTAGTTGCTGCTGTTGCTGCCGCTTCGGCAGTGGCTTGGGCGGTGGCAGCGTCGGTTTCAGCCGATGTCACTGCGGTTTGTGCGTTGGTGAGATTGGTCTGGGCGGTTTCCACCGCAGCCGCAAGTTCGGCATTGGCAGGGTCGGCTGCCGCTGCAGCTTGGGCCTTGGCAAGTTCTGCCTCAGCCGCTGTCACGGTGGCCTGTGCATCCGTCACCGCCTGGTTCGCGGCAACGGCAGCGGTTGCTGCTTCCTCGGCTGCCGAGGCAGCAGCGATCGAGGCCTGGTTGGC
Source organism: uncultured Alphaproteobacteria bacterium (assembly GCA_963814455.1). Taxonomy (GTDB): domain Bacteria; phylum Pseudomonadota; class Alphaproteobacteria; order Rhizobiales; family Aestuariivirgaceae; genus Aestuariivirga. Next base: position 27,158 of record CAWFCR010000011.1, read on the forward strand.
TTCATAGTATTCGCGGATGCGGCCGATGCGCGAGTTGGGTGAGGCTTTGGCAAATGCTCTTGCCGATGCATGCGCCGCATTGAGCGCGCCTAGCTTGCTCGCGAGCTTGCCCTTGCTGTTGGCTGCGACTTCCTCGTCTACCGGTTTCACCTTGGCGGTTGTAACCTTTGTCGGCTTTGCCGCCTTGCCTGTTTTAGCCTGCGCCGAAGACTTCGTGGACTTGGCCGACTTGGATGACGTGGTTGACTTCGACGACTTGCTGTCCTTCTGGCCGCCTGCCTGGGAGTTGCCGGACTGGCCGCCACCATTGCCGCCGCCTTTGCCGCCGCCGTTGCCCCCGGCGGCGGCCATCGCAGCATCGGCGCCGAAGCCGTAGTCAGCGCCCATAAGCGGTGGCAGGGTCGCCAGCAGCAGACCTGTGGTCACAATGGTGGAAAGTTTCAGAACGCGTCTCAGCATTTGGTGTCCTTATTTGTCGGAGTGATTCGCCACTTGGTTAACGTGATAGTTCGATCTGACACGAAAAGCGTGGCGGTCCGGTTAGGAAGGAGGAGACAATTTTAGCGATTGCGCTATCGCAATTCATCCGCCGGGAATTCTTGGCAGCAGGTAGATCTCGGCATCCTTGGGGAGCGGCGTATCCCAGGTATCGCGATAGATCTTGCCGTTGATCGAAACGGCGATGCCGCGCTTCAGGTGCGGCTCGAAGCCGGGGTAGTCTTCGGAGAGTTTCTTGAACAGGGCGCGGATATCCGCCGCCTCGACCTTCACGGAGGACGCTCCACCGAAAACCGGCCGGAGCGCCCCCCAGAAGTGCACGTCGATCAACGCATGGCCGCCTTGGCCTTTGCGATCCGCTGGTCCGATATCGCCTTGAGGATGCGGGGCGGCGACATCGGGATGTGCGTCATGCGCACGCCGGCTGCCGCCGACACGGCATTTGCCACCGCCGCGAGCGGCGGCACGATCGAGGTTTCGCCAACGCCGCGCACGCCGTAAGGGTGGTTGGGGTTGGGAATTTCCAGGATCTGCGTGTCGATGAAGGGCAGGTCGGAGCAGACGGGAATGCGGTAATCAAGGAAGCCAGCATTCTGCAGGCGGCCATCTTTGCCATAGATATATTCCTCGTTCAGCGCCCAGCCGATGCCCTGCGTGGCGCCGCCCTGATACTGGCCTTCAACGTAGGTAGGGTGGATGGCCTTGCCTGCATCCTGGATCACCGTGTAGCGCTTGACGCGGGTTGCGCCCGTCTCCGGGTCCACTTCGATGTCGCAGATATGCGTGGCGAAGGAAACGCCTGCGCCATCCGCCACCAGTTCGCTGTGGCCTGCAACAGGTCCGCCGGTGTTGCCGGCCTCAGCCGCAATCTGGCGGATGGAGAGCGGCGGGAAGCTGCCGGCGTTGGTGCCGGCGGGCTTGGCATGGCCGTCCTCCCACTCGACTGCATCCTCGGAGATATTCCACATCTTGGCGGCGCGGGCGCACAGTTCCTTCTTGGCGTTGCGGGCTGCGCTGACGGTTGCCATGGTGGTGGAGAAGGTGCCACGGCTGCCATCGGTCATGTCGTTATGACCGAGTGACGATGTGTCGGCGACGATGACGCGCACCTGGTCGTAGGCCACGCCCAGTTCTTCCGCCGCGATCATGCCGATCGAGGCGCGTGAACCGCCAACGTCGATGGTGCCGACAGCGAGGGTGACTGAGCCATCCGGCGTCACGTTGAGGTCAACGCAGGTCTGGCCGCCGAAGTTGAACCAGAAGCCGCAGGCCATGCCGCGGCCCTGGTTCTTGCCCAGAGGGAGCTGACATGTGCGGATGGTTCTTGGCGGCTTCCAGCGTGGCGCCGATGCCGATGGGGCCATAGACCGGCCCGTAGGACGATTTGGTGCCTTGCTTGGCGGCGTTCTTGATGCGGAAGTCGATGACATCCATGCCGATCTTGTGGGCCAGTTCATCAATCACGCTTTCAACCGCGAAAGCCGCCATCGGCGCTGATGGGGCGCGGTAGGCTGCCGTCTTCGGCCGGTTGACGATGGCTTCGATGGCGTCTGACTTGACGTTCTTGAGATCGTAGCAGGCGAAGGATGTCATGGCGCCGAATTCTGCCCAGGTGGCGGGGAATGCGCCGCCATGGTAGCGCAGCGTGGCGTGCGCGGCGGTGATGGTGCCATCACGCTTGGCGCCGATCTTGACGTCAATCGAGGTTGAGCTGGTGGGTCCGGAGCCACGGAACACTTCATCGCGCGTCATCACCAGCTTGACCGGGCGGTTGGCCTTGCGCGACAGCGCAAGTGCGACAGGTTCGCCCCAGATATGGGTCTTGCCGCCGAAGCCGCCGCCGATCTCGGAGGCGGTGACGCGCAGCTTGTTGATGTCCATGCCCAAGAGCGTGGCGCACTGGTTGCGATAGACGAAGTGGCCTTGCGTGCAGACCCAGAGTTCAGCCTGGCCATCGGGGCCGAAATTGGCGACGCAGGCATGCGGCTCGATATAGCCCTGATGCGTTTGCTCGGTCTTGAACGAACGCTCGACGATGACTTCCGCTTCGCGGAAGCCTGCTTCGAGATCGCCATGGCCGAAGCTGGAGCGCTTGTTGTTGTTGGAGGACTTGGTCGGCGTTGGTTCAACGCCTTCGGTGAAGACATCATCATGAATGACGGGTGCGCCCGGCTTCAGCGCTTCATCCACATCCGTCACATGCGGGAGTATTTCGTAATCTACCTTGATGAGCTTCAACGCCTTGCGAGCGGTTGCCTGATCAATCGCCGCAACGGCTGCCACGGCATGGCCGTCATAAAGCGCCTTCTTGCGCGCCATGCAGTTTTCCAGCATGTCGCGCATGCCACGGTCGCCGCCGGTGAGGTCGGGCAGGTCGGCCGAGGTGATGACAGCTTTGACGCCCGCCAGCTTTTCAGCCTTCGAGGTGTCGATCTTCCTGATGCGCGCATGCGCATGCGGCGAACGCAGTACGAGGCCTACGAGCTGGCCCGGCGCATTGTAGTCAGCGCCATACTTGGCGCGGCCCGTCACCTTGTCGACGCCGTCCGGGCGGATGGTGCGGGTGCCGACGATTTTGGTCTTCTGGTCGATGAATGATGTGTCGAGTGGCATGGGATCAAGCTCCTCTCATCTCTTTCGCGGCTGATTGAACAGCGCGCACAATCTTGTCGTAGCCGGTGCAGCGGCAAAGATTGCCGGCGAGGCCGAAACGGATTTCCTCTTCCGAGGGGTCCGGGTTCTTCTTGAGCAGCGCCTTGGCCGCAATCAGGAAGCCCGGCGTGCAGATGCCGCACTGAAGCGCTGCATGGTCTATGAAGTTGCGCTGCAGCGGATGCAAATGGTCACCTACTGCCATGCCTTCGACGGTTTCGATGCTCCGGCCTTCCGCTTCCGCGCCGAGAACGAGGCAGGAGCAGACAAGGCGGCCATCAACCAGCACGCTGCAGGCACCGCAATCACCGGTGCCGCAACCTTCCTTGGCGCCTGAAAGGCCAAGCCTGTTGCGCAGCACATCGAGAAGCGGCTCGTCGGCATTGCAGATGAACTCCACAGGATCGCCATTCACCGTGGCTGAAACTTTGACGCCCGACATTATTGTTTTCCTCCCGCGCGGCCATATGCGATTTTGGCGGCGCGTGTGGCCAGCACGCCTGCAACCTTGGTTCTGAATTCGATAGTGCCGCGCTTGTCGTCAATCGGGCGGCAAGCGGCGGAGCAGGCAGCGGCGAGCTTCGCCAGCGCCTCATCATCCAGCTTGGTGCCGATGATGGCCTTGGCGGCAGCAGGCACCAGCAGCACAGTTGCTGCCACGGCGCCCAATGCCACGCGTGCAGCGGTGATCACGCCCTTGTTGTCGAGCGTCAGGCTGATGCCGGCGCTGACCACGGCGATATCCATTTCCGTGCGCGGAATGAAGCGCAGGTAGGCATCGCCGGAACGGGCAGACTTTGCTGGCAGCAGAATGGCTTCAATCACTTCGCCCTTCTTGAGCGAGGTGCGGCCTGGGCTCACCGGCACCTGTTCGACCGGAATGGTGCGCTTGCCCTTGGGGCCGACGATGGCGACCTTGGCGCTTGCGGCAAAGAGAGCCGGCACGCTGTCAGCCGCCGGCGAGGCATTGCACAGGTTGCCCACCATGGTGCAGCGGCCCTGCACTTGCTTGGAACCAATGAGGTTCGCCGCTTCAACGACGCCAGGCCAGGCTTTCACCAGGGCGGCATTCTCGCTGAGAGCTGCACCAGAGACAGCAGCGCCGATGCGGAAGCCGGTGGCCGACTTCTTGATATCGTGCATTCCCTTGATGCGCTTGATGTCAACAACGAGGTCAGGCTCGAGGAAGCCTCCCTTCATCTTGACGATAAGATCGGTGCCGCCGGCGAGGATAAAGGCAAGGCCCTTTTCCTTGGCGAGCAGCGATACGGCAGACTTGAGCGAATCCGGAGCTTCGTAGCGCATTCTTCACCTATTTGATGGTTCGCCGTGCAGTTTGGCGGGCTGCCTGTAAAAGGTCAATTGCCTAAGTGCTACGTGATTGCCGCACGCATGGCGGCTTTGCATAAAACTATCTGACTGTTACGGCACGACGACATTGACATTGACATTTGCCGCCGCCAGCGCCACTGCCAATTCGGCGCCTGGCATGCCATCACAGACAAGACGATCGACGATGGTATAATCGCAAACCTTGATCAGCGCCGCGCGGCCAAATTTCGACGAATCGGAAAGGATGGTCCTGTGTTCGGCGCGGGACAACACCATGCGGGCGAATTCGGCCTCATCCAGATAGCTGTCGGATGCGCCGAAGGCGGCATCGAGCCCGGCGATGGAGATGAAGGCGTGGTGAACATGAAAACTTGCCGCAAAGGCGATGGCGGCCGGGCCGAAGGCTGCGCCATTGTCGCCATTCAGTTGGCCGCCCGCCATGTAAACCTGGTTGCCATTCACGGTGGCCAGCGTGCGTGCAATGTCGGAAGAGTTGGTGACCACCGTCAGGTTGCGCTTTTTCAGCAGCTCGCGGGCAAAGAAACTTGTTGTGGTTCCCGAATCCACCATCAGGCTATCGCCATCCTCGATCAGGCGGGCCGCGCGGCGGGCGATGGCGCGCTTGGCGGCCACACGCTCTCGCATGCGGCGCTCGAACGGCGCCTCCGCCAGTTGATAGGGCAAGGCAATGGCGCCGTGGCGCTTGGCCACCTCACGGTTTTCAACCAGCTGGCGCGCGTCGCGGCGGATGGTCTCGGTCGAAACTCCAAGCTCAGCTGCAAGGACGGCAATTTCAAGCGTGCCGCGCTCGCGCAGCGACTTGAGGATTTCTGACTGCCGAGGGGTAAGTGAGTGCGGCATGTGAAATTCGTAACACATCCACGTCAAAACCACAATAAAACAGCAAATAACAGGCATAAAACAACATAAATGAAGTGTATAAACCACATAAATCAACAAAACTATTGACAGAAGTGCCGCAAGCTATTGAAATCAACCGATGGAACCTGGTTCCCCTGCTGAACGCCGCGTGGCTGCGCTCCCTTGCTGGAAAGGGGATGCCAACCTCGTGCCGCTCAAAGGCGGGGTGAGCAATGCCAGCTTCAAGGTGACGGACAGCCAAGGCGCCTATGTTGCCCGCGTCGGCCATGACTACCCGTTTCACCAAGTTTACCGGGATACGGAACTGGCTGCCAGCAATGCGGCCTTCGAGGCCGGCCTTTCGCCCGAGGTTGTTTATACCGAGCCTGGCATCATGGTGGTCCGCTTCATCGAGGCGCGCACCTACGGCGAGGCTGATGTGCGCGCCAACGCCAGCCGCTGTGTGGACATCGTCAAGCGCTGCCACCGCGACATGGGGAAGCTGATTCACGGCAGAGTTGGCTGTTTCTGGGTGTTTCAGGTCATCCGCTTCTACTTGCGGCAGATCAGCGAGGTGGGCCATCCGCACTCCATGCACGCCGAACGCTGGCATGGTGAGCTGGAACTGCTTGAAGCAGCACAGATGCCGTTGCCCATTGTCTTTGCCCATCACGACCTGCTGCCCACCAATTTCATGGATGACGGCAAGCGGCTGTGGCTCATTGACTGGGAGTATGGCGGCTTCGGAACCTGCATGTTCGATCTTGCCAACATCTCCGCCAATAATCAGTTCACGGATGAAGATGACGAGCAGCTGCTGGAAGCTTACTTTGAGCGCAAACCGGAAGAAGCGCTGTGGCGCTCATTTCATGCGATGAAAGTGGCGAGTACGCTGCGCGAGGCGACCTGGGGGATGATTTCGGAGCTCAATCTCGCCTCAACCGGCATCAACTATGCCGATTACACCACTGAATATCTCGGCCGCTATGCGCGCGCCATGAAAACCTACACAGAAAGATTTGGAAAATGAACAGCGCACAGATACCAACCCATGCCGATGTGGTGGTGATCGGCGGCGGCATCATCGGCTGTTCGACAGCCTACCATCTCGCCAAGAACCACAAACTCAACGTCGTGCTGCTGGAGCAGAACAAGATCACCTCCGGCTCCACCTGGCATGCGGCTGGGCTTGTCGGCCAGTTGCGATCATCGGCGTCGATCACGCAGGTGCTGAAATACTCCGTTGATCTCTACAAGAAGCTGGATGCGGAAACCGGGCTTGAGACCGGCTGGAAGATGACGGGCTGTCTGCGGCTTGCCACCAATCAGGACCGGTGGACGGAATACAAGCGGCTGGCCACCACAGCACAGAGCTTCGGCATGGAGATGCATCTGCTTTCGCCTTCCGAGGTGAAGAAGATGTGGCCGCTGATGAATGTATCGGATCTCGTCGGCGCCAGCTTCCTGCCGACCGATGGGCAGGCCTCGCCGTCCGACATTGCGCAATCGCTCGCCAAGGGTGCGCGCATGCATGGCGCAAAACTGATCGAAGGCGTTGGCGTTGCCGGGTTCGACATTGCGAATGGCCGCATCACGGCGGTGAAGACGAACCGCGGCGTCATCAAAACTGAAAAGGTGGTGAACTGCGGAGGCATGTGGGCGCGGCAGATTGGCGCTATGGCCGGAGTCTCCGTTCCGCTGCAGGCGGTGAAGCACCAGTATGTGATCACCGAAAAGATCGCAGGCCTGGCGCGAGATGTGGCAACAATCCGCGATCCGGACCGGCGGACCTATTTCAAGGAAGAAGTCGGTGGGCTGGTATTCGGCGGCTATGAGCCAGACCCAATTGCCTGGACCACAGATGACGTGCCCGCCAACTTCGAGTTTCAGCTTTTCGAAGATAACTTCGACCACTTCGAGCAGCATATGGAGCAGGCACTGGCGCGCGTTCCCGCGCTTGAGAAAGTTGGCATCAAGAAGATGATCAATGGGCCGGAGAGCTTCACGCCCGATGGCAACTTCATTCTCGGCGCCGCACCTGAAGTGCGGAACTTCTATGTCGGCGCCGGCTTCAACGCATTCGGCATCGCCGCAGGCGGCGGCGCCGGTTGGGTGCTGGCGGACTGGGTAGCGCGGGATGAAGCGCCGATGGACTTGTGGGTTGTCGATATTCGCCGCTTCAGCGACATGCACAAGGACCGCGAGTGGGTGAAGGAACGCACTCTCGAAGCCTATGGCAAGCATTACACTGTGGCCTTCCCGCATGAGGAGTATGATTCAGGGAGGCCGCGCCTCGTTTCGCCGCTCTACAAGCAGATCGCGGCAGCGGGCGCGTGTTTTGGTTCCAAACTTGGCTGGGAGCGGCCCAACTGGTTTGCGCGCGAGGGTCAAGCGCCGCGAGACATTTACAGCATGGGGCGGCAGAACTGGTTTGCCAATGTGGGCGAAGAACACAAGGCGGTGCGCGAAGCTGTTGGCCTGTTTGACCAGTCATCCTTCGCCAAGTTCGAACTGAAGGGGCGCGATGCCGAGAAGGCGCTGTCATGGATATGCGCCAATGATGTTTCGAAACCAGCAGGCAAGCTTACCTACACGCAGATGCTGAACTCGCGCGGCGGCATCGAGTGTGATCTCACCGTCGCACGGCTCGGGGAAGATCACTACTATATCGTCACCGGCACCGGATTCCGCACGCATGACTTTGCCTGGATCGCCGATCACATTACCCCCGGTCTCGACGCCAAACTCGAAGATGTGACGGAGGACATCGCCACGCTGTCATTGATGGGGCCGAAGGCGCGGGATGTGCTGGCGGCGGTTACTGATGCCGATGTGAGTGCCAGCGGCCTTCAAGTTCGGCGAGGTGAAATCGATCAAGGTCGCCGGTCACAAGGTCGATTGCGATGCGCGTCACTTATGTGGGCGAGCTGGGTTGGGAACTGCACATTCCCAAGCGCCACGCCGTTGCCGTCTATGATGCGTTGATGGCAGAGGGCAAGTTGCACGGGCTGGCACTCGCCGGTTACCGCGCCATTGAATCACTGCGGCTTGAAAAGGGCTACCGCGCCTGGGGTTCAGACATCACGCCCAATGATACGCCGTTTCATGCGGGCCTCGGCTGGGCGGTGAAGATGAAATCCAACAAACCTTTTCTAGGACGCGAGGCGCTAGAACTCATGTCGGGCAAACCGCTCAGCAAGCGGCTCGCGGGTTTTGTGACCGAACGTGAAGATGTGGTTCTTGCCGGGCGCGAGACCATTCTGCGCGATGGGAAATTTGCGGGCTATCTCACCAGCGGCGGCTATGGCTACACCATCGGCAGGCCGGTCGGCTATGGCTACATCCGCAATGCGGATGGCGTGGGTGACGATTACATTGCAGCAGGCCGCTATGAACTGGTGGTGGCGCAGGAACGCGTTGCTGCCGTGGTTCAGATGCTGCCGATCCATGATCCGATGAATGCGAAAGTGAAGGCATGAACTTCCACGCAGACCGGCATGTCGCCATTCTCATCATTGGCGGCGGCGCCATCGGCACGTCGCTCGCCTATCACCTGGGGCGCGATGGCGCGAAGGACGTGTTGCTCGTCGAAAAATCGCAGCTCACACATGGCTGCACCTGGCATGCGGCGGGCCTCGTCGGCCAGTTGCGCGGCAAGAAAAACCTGACGCGGCTGATGCAGAATTCGGTCGCGGTGTTCGACCGGCTGGAAGCAGAAACAGGGCAGGCGATTTCCTGGAAGAAGGTGGGCTCGCTGCGGCTTGCCTCAAGCGTGGACCGCTGGAGTGAAATCCGCCGCTCCATGGGGCAGGCCAAGAGTTTTGATGTTGAATGCCACGCGCTTTCTGCGGATGAGGCCGCGAGGCATTTTCCCTACATCAGCAAGGATGGCATTGAGGGTGCGGCCTTCATCCCGGGCGATGGCTACATTGATCCCTACAGCCTGACCATGGCCTATGCCAAGGGCGCGCGGCAGAATGGCGTGAAGATTGAAGAGGGTGTGTGCGTTGAGGAGGTTGTCATCTCCGGCCGCAGGGCTCTCGGCGTTGTCACCAACACCGGCAACATTGCCTGCGATATTCTTGTCAACTGTGCAGGCCTATGGGCCAAGCGCGTCGGCAACATGGCGGGCGTGCCGCTGGCGGCGGGCATCGTCGAGCATCAATATTTTCTCACCGAGAAGAAGCTGACGCTGCCCGAGGGGCTGACGACGCTGCGCGACCCTGACCATAATTTCTACTTGAAGCCGGACACCGGCTCCTTCGCCATTGGCGGTTGGGAGGATGGTTCGCGCGGCTTCCACAAGGGTCTGCCGCCATTTTCGTTCGGGCGTGAACTGTTTCCACCCAACATGGAGCGGCTTGAACTGTTTGCCTTGCCTGCAGCCGAGCGGCTGCCGGTGCTCAACGAGATCGGCATACAGACCGTCATCAATGGTCCCATTCCGGTTTCGGCGGATGGCGAACCGATCATGGGGCTCGCCCCCGAGCTTGATAACTTCTTCGTAGCCTGTGGTTTCACGGCGGGGATTGCGGCTTCTGGCGGGGCAGGGCTTGCCATGGCTAACCGCATTCTGCATGGCGATGCCGGCATGGACCTGTGGCCGTTCGATGTGCGGCGTTTTTCAAGCGTGCATGCGCAACCGGAATATCTCGAGCAACGCGCCATCGAAGCTTATGGCGCTTACTACAAAATCCATTGGCCGCATGAGGAAAGCCAGGCGGGGCGGGGCTTGCGGCGATCCGCTCTGCATCATCACCTGCAGCAAGCGGGAGCGGTGTTCGGCTCGCGTGGCGGCTGGGAGAGGCCCAACTGGTTTGCGCCTGCTGGCACGCAGGATGTTTCAAGTTTCGAAGGCAAGCCCAACTGGTTTGACGCAGTGGGCGAGGAAGTGCGCGCTATCCGCAACCGCGTGGCGCTGATTGACCAGACATCGTTTTCGAAATTTGAAATCATGGGCGAAGGCGCTGAGGCAGCCTTGCAGGGCATTGCCGCCAATGATGTTTCAGGGCCGCCGGGCAAAGCTGTCTATACGCAGCTGTGCAACGAGAAGGGCGGCATCGAAGCTGACGTGACGCTTGTGCATGTGGCGAAGGACCATTTCCTGATGGTGACCGGCTCCGCCTTCGGCGTGCGCGATGGCGGCTGGGTGAAGCAGCATTTGCCGGCAGGCGTTGCCATGCGCGATGTCACCAACGCCTACGCCGTCATCAATGTTTGCGGTCCACGCTCGCGTGATGTGCTGCAAAGCGTTTCGAATGATGACCTGTCGAATGCCGCCTTTCCGTTCCTGACCGCGCGGTGGATCACGGTCGGCAATGCGCGGGCCTTGGCGGTTCGCATCGGCTATGTCGGCGAGCTGGGCTACGAACTTTATGTGCCGCAGGAATTCGGCGCGCATGTGTATGAAGCGCTGTGGACGGCGGGCGCGGCGCATGGCATCGCCAATGCCGGCTACCGCGCCATTGACAGTTGCCGCATGGAGAAAGGCTATCTCTATTGGTCCGCCGACATTACGCCGGACTATAATCCATACGAGGCAGGGCTTGGCTTCTGCGTAGCATTGAAGAAGGGCGAGTTCATCGGCAGCGCAGGCACTGGCGGCCATCAAGGCACAAGGTGTTTCGCGAAAGCTGTGTTCGTTCACCATTGACGGATTTGCTCCGCTGCTGGGTGGTGAAGCTATTCTCCGGCTGGGGCAAGTCGTCGGCTCAACCTCCAGCGTTGGCCATGGCCATGCGCTGGGCAAGACCATTGCCTTTGGCTACCTGCCTGCCGAACTTGCCTCGCATACAGACTTCGAGATTGAGGCTTTTGGAAAGAGTTACGCCGCTTGCCGGGGACCACGATGCCTCTATGATGCGGGGATGGAACGGATCAGGGGGTAGAGTTCATGGCAGATGGCGTTGCGCAAGCCCGCGAGGTGCTGCGGGATATCAAGAAATTCTGGTCCATCGAAGAAGACGAAATCGAGGTCAAGCGTCTCGGCGGCCTGACCAATCTTGTGTTCTTCGTTGATCACCATGGCGAGCAGTATGTGCTGCGCCTGCCTGGCAAGGGCACCGAGGAATATATCAATCGCAGCAACGAGCACCAGGCCGCTGCGGAAACGGCGAAAGCCAAGGTCTCTCCCGACATTGTCCATTTTGATGACAAGACCGGGGTGATGGTGACGCGCTTCGTCGACCACTCCGTCACCATGTCTCCGCAAGGCTTCGCCACGCGCGATGGGGCCGCAACACGGGCAGCGGAAGTTTTCAAGAAACTGCATACATCAGGCGCCAAGTTCAATTTTCGCTTCGAACTGTTTGCGATGATTGATGACTATCTCAAAATTCTCGCCAAGAAAAAGAAAGTGCAGTTGCCGGATGGCTATCACGACACCCTGAAAGAGGCCGAAAAGGTGCGGAAGGCGCTGGCGGCGCATGAGCTTCCGCTGGCGCCATGCCATTGCGATCCACTGTGCGAGAACTTTCTCGATACGGGAAAGCGCATGTGGCTGGTGGATTGGGAGTATGCCGGCATGAATGATCCGCTGTGGGACCTGGGCGATCTCGCGGTCGAGGGCCAATTCTCTCCGGCACTTGAGGAAGAATTGCTCTCCGCCTATTTCCCGGATGGACCGAGCGCCGCCGAGCGCGGGCGCTTTGTCATCTACAAGGCAATGTGTGATTTGCTGTGGACGCTGTGGGGACTGGTGCAGCATGCCAACAACAACCCGGCGGATGATTTCTGGGCTTATTCGCTGAACCGCTTTGCGCGCTGCAAGGCGCTGATGGCGAGCCCGGAGTTTGCCGGGCATGTGGCAGCGGTGAAGAAGGGTTAGACCTGCAGCTTCGGCTGCTCGTGGGTTGCGCAATGAATGCCACCACCCACTTCCCCGACGGGATCAATGTTCAAGGTTACAACTTCACGGCCGGGATAGAGGGTCTTGAGGATGGATGCGGCTTCTTCGTCTACATCCTTGTCGCCGAATTGAGCCGCGATGACAGCGCCATTGCAGACATAGTAGTTGACGTAGGACGAGACGAAGTCAGCTGACTTGATACGGATGTTCTCCGGTTCCGGCAGGGTGACGAGTTCAAGCTTGCGGCCCTTGGCGTCCGTAGCTGACTTGAGAATGTCAAAGGTTTCAAAGGCCGAACGTGACCAGGGGTCATCGGGATCGAGTTTTGCCGGCATTTGAATGACGACCTTGCCGGGTTCCACAAAACGGGCCAGCGCATCGATATGGTAGTCAGTAATGTCGGCGCCGATGACGCCCGGCGCCCAGATCATCTTTCTGGCTCCCAGAGCATCAAGCAACAGTTTTTCAACCTCCGCCTTGCTGCCCGGGTTGCGGTTCGGGTTAACCCAGCAGGAGGCATGGGCGAGCAATGTGCCTTCGCCATCCTGTTCAACGCCGCCTGCCTCGCCTACGAGGCCATTGTTGAAAACGGAAGCCGAGGCGTTTGCCGATGCGAGCTGCGATCTGGCCGTCATTGCCGTGAACCTGCTTGCCGCCCCAACCATTGAAATTGAATTGGGTGAGCGCGAGGCCGCCCTTGCCGTCAACGACAAAAGCGGGACCTGAGTCGCGCGCCCACAAGTCATCGGTCGGTATATCCCAGATATCGACAGCTTTGCCGAGCAGGGGGCGAGCCCGCTCGGCATGTTCGACCGCCATCAGCATCACAACAGGCTCGAACTCGGAAATGGCATTGGCAATGGAGGCAATGGTCTTCTGCAGCATCGCAAGGAAGATTGGGTCTTCATGCACTGTTGGATTGACTGGCCATTGCATGAAGGTGCGTTCATGCGGCGCAGCTTCATCCGGCATGTGGAAGCCGGCAGCCAAGGCGCTCTCGCCCGCCACCGAAACCGATGGCGTCATGCCTGTTAAACCTGCCAATGCGGAAGACACCACAGTACGTCTCGTGATCAACATGTTTCGCCTCACTTTTTGCCAATGCAGGCCTGATAGCGCTTGTTGACGCTTTCGGCAAAGATGGCGGTTGTCATCTGGCGGCGGATCTTGGGGCTCTTGAGATCAATTTCCGGAATGGCGGCATAAGGCGCATCCTTGCCCATGATGATGCGGAAGCGGGCGCGGAGAAGCTGATAGGTTTGCGAGGTGCCGAAGCGCTTGTCCTTTTCCAGCAGCAGGTCGCGCCTGATGTCCTTGTCCGACAGTTGCAACTTGTGCCGCGCAACAGCTTGGCGCACTGCTTTTTCGGCGTTGCTGGCCTGAGTCTTGGCCGTGCCATCCTTGCCATAGGCGAGGAGATCGCCATCAGCCACCAGCTTGTCGCCTGAGAGGGCGGAGACCATCTGTTGAAAGGCGGCGTTGCGGCTGGCGTAACGGCCGGCATTGAAGTCGGCGAAGCGGTAGATCTTGCGGTCGTAACCTGTCTCGTATCCCAGCAGCAGCAGCGCTCCGTAGTACATGCCGCCATGGCGGCTGTAGAGCTGGTCGCGGATTGCATAAACATCAGCAAGGCTCATCGGCAGCCAGCGGCGGCGATTGGCTGCTTCCACGGCAAATTTCACCGACACCTGCATGGAGCCGATGGTGTTGACCTCGTTCCGCTGCTCGATCATGCGGTTGAAGAAGCCGCTGTTGACGATTGCGCCGAGGTTTGAACGCCCGGCAGCATCCGCGACAATGGCGCGGAAGACCATGTCGAGATCGCGCTCCGTCGTCGCCTTGCGGATGCGGGAGAGGTAACTGTCTGCCTTTGAAGGGGTGGAGTCGAGGAAAGAGAGAAACAGCGCGCCGACCACGGGATAACCTGCAAGCTTCTCGCGCAGCGCTTGCTCTGAAATTCTGCCAAGTCCGGGAACGGCTGGGTTGGGGACGAAACCAGACTCCTGGTCAATCACCGCGATGAGCGAACAGACGTTTTCCCGGCTTTGCGCAAGGTTGTGAAGCTTCAGCACATCCAGCAGGTCTTCAGCCCAGCCAATAGTATCCTTGACGCCCTTTTCGGCCGCGCGGATGAGATTGGCTGTGGCGGCGACAGAAACGCTGTCCTCGGCCCGGGCCTTGCCAATGCCTTGCCAGGCAAAGGCGGCGAGGAAGGCTAAAAACGTCAGGCAGGTGCTGTTGTGAGGTTTTGCCAAGGGCTCAACAAGGTGCTGGAATTGCCGGTTCGGGGCCTGTAGGTTGCTGAAAATTTAGAGGAAATTGCGGCATGACGGTCACTCGTGAGATGTGCGAGGAGCTTGACAGGAAGGACCTGCTGGCTGTCAAGCGCGCTCAGTTCGTCTTGCCTGATGGCCAGATTTACCTCGACGGCAACTCGCTTGGCCTGCTGCCCTGCCGCCGTGCCGGAGCGCGTGGCGCAGATGATCCGCGAGGAGTGGGGGCAATCGCTCATCACCTCATGGAACAAGCACGGCTGGTTTTCGCTGCCAGCCCGCATCGGCAACAAGATTGCCCGGCTCATCGGCGCGGAGCCGGAAAGCGTCATGGTGGCGGATACGATCTCGGTCAATATGTTCAAGCTGCTGACGTGCGCGCTGGGCCTGAGGCCGAAGCGCCGCGTCATTCTCACTGACGATGGCAATTTCCCGTCTGACATTTATGTGGCGCAGGGGCTGACGCAGTTCCTGCAGCAGGGCTACGAAGTCCGCATCGTCAAGCCGGAAGAAGTTGGCGATAGCCTTTCGGAGGATGTGGCTGTCGCCATGATCACCGAGGTGGATTACCGCACAGCACGCCGCCATGACATGCGGGCGATAACGCAGAAGGCGCATCAGTCAGGCGCAGTGATGATCTGGGATCTCGCCCATTCTGCAGGTGCCGTTCCCGTTGAACTTGCAGGCGCCGATGCCGATTTCGCGGTTGGCTGCACCTACAAGTATCTCAATGGCGGGCCGGGGTCGGCGGCGTTCATTTACGTGAAGCCCAGCCTGCAGAATGTTGTGCAGCCTGCGCTTGTCGGCTGGTGGGGGCACGCACGGCCCTTTGCGTTTGAAACGAATTTCGAACCTGGCGAAGGCATGGTGCGGCAGCAGTGCGGCACGCAGGCGATGATCTCCATGGTGGCGCTCGATGCAGCAATGGATGTGTGGGCAGATGTCGACATGACGCAGTTGCAGGTCAAGTCGCAGAAGCTGTGTTCCATATTCATTGAGCAGGTGGAGGCAACGTGCAGCCGCTACGGGCTGAAGCTGGCTGGCCCGCGAGACATGCAGGAACGCGGTTCGCATGTTTCGTTTCACTGCCCGCAGGGTTACGCGGTGATGCAGGCGCTGATTGCAGCGGGCGTGGTGGGCGATTTTCGCGCTCCAGACATCATCCGGTTCGGATTTACGCCTTTGTATACGTCTCATGTCGAGGCATGGGATGCTGCCGGCACGGTCGCTCAAAGTGCTGCGCGAAGGCTTGTGGAACAAGCCGGAATTTCTCGCCCGCAAGGCGGTAACCTGAGAGCGGTGGCAGGGAGCTGAGACATGGCAAAATTCACAATTCAGGATGTGGCAAAGCTTGCGGGCGTCAGCGTGGCGACGATCGACCGCGTGCTGAACCGGCGGCAGGGCGTGCGTGCGCCAACCATCGCCAAGGTCGAGGCGGCCATCCGCGAGCTCAATTACCAGCCGGACCGCATTGCGGCGCGGCTGGCGCGCAGCCGGGAATACCGCTTCTGCTTCGTGCTGCCCACCAGCACGGGCGACTTCTTCAACCAGATTTCTGAAGAGGTGAAGGCTGCCGCCATCCGCATGGAAGCGGAGCGGGTGTCCATCCTGGTCAAGCGCGTCGATGTGTTTGACGGCGAGCTGCTGGCGCAGACGCTCGACAGCATCGACCAGAATTTTGATGGCGTTGCCGTTGTCGCTCTCGATCATCCGGCCGTGCGCGAGGCGATCAATTCGTTGGTCAGCAAGGGAGTGACGGTGGTCACGCTGGTGTCGGACGTTCCCGGCTCGAAGCGCGATCACTATGCCGGCATCGACAATTCTTCAGCGGGGCGAACGGCAGCGAGTCTGATGGGCCGTTTTTTGCGCGGACTTAAGGGCAAGGTCGGCGTATTCGCTGGCTCGCTGGCGCTGCGTGATCATATCGAGCGGCAATTCGGCTTCGAACAGGTTATGGCGCACGAATTTCCGGAGCTTGTTGTTCTCCCGGTCCGCGAATCGCGTGACGATCTTGAGCGTATCGAAGAGATGACACGGCAGCTGCTGTTAGAGCATCCTGATATCGTGGGCATCTATAATGTCGGCGGCGGCACGCGCGGCATTGTTGCGGGGCTTGAAGCGGCGGGACGCGCGCGTGACGATATCGTGTTCATCGCCCATGAAGTGACGGAGCCTTCGCGCAGGGCGCTCATTCGCGGGACGATTGATGCCATCATCAACCAGGACCCGGGACATGAGGTGCGAAGCGCTGTGCGCGTGCTGCTGGCAAAGGCCGACAAGGTGCCTTTGATCGAGTCGCAGGAACGCATTCGCATCGACATCTTCATGCGGGACAATTTGCCGTAGATTTTTCCCCCTCCGCCCGTTCGGGCACCTCCCCCAGCAAAGCTGAGGGAGGGCAAAAAACTTCGCGCTCCCCCAACTTGTTTGGGGGAGCTGTCCGAAGGACTGAGGGGAAATCGGAGACGCGACTGCCTCTGCAGTCACAGGGCAGAAATCTACAGCGGCTTGAGCTTCGCCTCGATCTCGGCGCGGCGGCCTTCAAGGAACGGCGGCAGCGAGAGGGTCGTTCCCAGCTTGTCGAGGCTTTCATCCGTAGCAAAGCCAGGCTTGTCGGTCGCAAGTTCAAACAACACGCCGTTGGGCTCGCGGAAATACAGGCTCTTGAACCAGAAGCGGTCTACCGGGCCGCTGTTGGGAATGCGCAGTTCCTGCAGGCGGCTGGCCCATGCGTCATATTCAGCTGATGGAATATTGAAAGCCACATGGTGCACGCTGCCGGCGCCCTGCTGGGCTGGCTGCAGGGTTGGCTCCTCGCGCACTTGCAATTCGCCAATCGGCCCTGCTGCATCCATGCGGAAAGTCGTCGTTGCGCCGAACTGACGTTCCTTCTGCATGCCCATCAGTTGGGTCAGAGCCATTTCCGTGTTGGTGAGCTTCGGCACGCTGAGCGTGATAGGGCCAAGGCCACGGATCTGATGCTCGGCTGGCACCGGGCTCTGCTCCCAGGCATGGACTTCACCATCGCCATCATCGTCTACGAGAGCAAGGCGCTGGCCTTCGAAATCCTCAAACTCCAGCGTTGGCCGCCCTTCAAGCTCGTGAACATCACCAACGGTGACATCAGCAAGTTTCAAGCGGTCGCGCCACCAGGCAAAAGCCTTGTCCCCGCGTATGCGCAGACCGGTGCGGCAGACGCAATGCGTGCCGCGCCGCTCGCGCCCGACAGGCCAGTCAAAGAAGGTGATGTCGGTGCCGGGTGCGCCGATGCCATCGGCATAGAACAAGTGATAGGCCGACGTATCATCCTGGTTGACGGTTTTCTTGACAAGCCTGAGGCCGAGCACCTGCGTATAGAAATGATGATTGCGGGGAGCATCCGCCGTCACGGCAGTGAGGTGGTGAAAGCCCTTCAGCGCCAGCGTCATGAACCACCGACTGGTTCCGGCTGACCATAGATGAAGCCGGTGCCATCGAGCTGATAGATGTCAGGGCGGAACTGCACATAGCCGTCCTCGGTTGCCCAGGCGGTGAGATACATGAAGCGCACATCCGGCGCATCAGCTTCCACTTTCATTTCCTGCGTCTCCTGGCTTGCCGTGATCATCTCGATCTGCATATCGTCGATGTCATTCTGGCCCGCCAGAATCCATTCGACAAGCCTGCTCACCTGATCAACGCGAACGCAACCGGAGCTTTCAAAGCGGGCATTGCGCGAGAACAGTTCGCGGTGCGGCGTGTCGTGCATGTAGACCATGTGCTTGTTGGCGAAATTGATCTTCATGGTGCCGAGGGAATTCTGGTCGCCGGTGTCCTGGCGGAAGACGTAGCGATCAGGCGCGGTCGTTGCCCAGTCGATTGTGGCAGGGTCGAGTTCCGGACCATCGCGGCCGTCAAAAATGCGAATGCCCATCTGCTCGAAGACCGTCGGGTCCTTGAGATACTTGGGGACCAGGTCCTTGGCGACGATCGAGGCCGGCGCGTGCCAGTAGGGATTAAAGACAACATCCGTCACCTTGCTCTCAAGCGTTGGCGTCGGACGATCCAGCTTGCCGACAACCACGTTGTGGCGGGAAACCACTTTGCCAAACTCGACCGCCTCAAGCTGCGCTGACGGGATGTTGACGAGAATGTTGCGCGGGCCGAGGCCTTCCATATAGGCCGAAATGCGCGGATAATTCTCACGCAGAGTGTAGAGCCGCGCATCAGCAGATATGTTCAGTTCGGCGCGCGTGCGGTCATCCATCTTGCCCGAAGGCTGAATGCCATGAGTGCGCTGGAACTCGCGAAGGGCATCAGCCACTTCCGCATCGAAGGCTTCCGGCTTTTCCACGGTCATCGCATCAAATGACAGGTAACCTTCCGCCACCAGTCGCTGGCGCAGCAGGATGATGCGGGGATTGACCACCGATTTTTCATACTTGCCCTTTGCCAGTGTAGGCCAGCCGCCGCCGGCGACGATCTCGCTGTATTTCTGCATGGCATCTTCAAGTGCTGCGATGGAGCCAGGAGTGATCAGCGCTGCTTCCTGCCGGTCGGCGAGGAATTCAGTCTTGGTTGCGAGCTTGCCGGCAACCGCAAGGGTCGACGAAATGGAGGTGATGGAGCTGGTGACATCTTCCTGCGCGAGGGCAGGCGCGCCATGGGCCAACACGAAAATCGCTGCGGCGCCGAGCGTGCAGCGGAAGAAAGATTGTCGCGTTAACACTTTATTGCCCCACGATTTACTGACTGCCGCACAGCTTCCAGCCTTTAGGTAAAGAGGCTATTAAGCGAAGGCGGCGGAACTAAGAAAGTCTGGTGACTTCTCGGTGATACGAAGGTGTCAGGAAATCATCCTCGTTGCCCAGGCTTTCTGCATACTTGCGGCCAGCATAGACGGCCGCTGCAATAGTGGCGGGGGCCAGACAATCACCGATCCTGACGGATTTCAGGCCGATTTCGGCCAGCTCGCCGCTGAGCGTCTGCTTGGCGTCCCGCGCCGTGACGAGCACGACCGAATGGGCCTCAATCGTTCTCGTTGTTCCGGTGAAGTTGCAGCTGAGCATGGCCTTCTGCGGGCTTAAGGCAGCGAGGCCGGTATTGGCGATGATCTCCACACCCAGCGACAGCAGCCGGGATTGGATCTTGCCCTGTTCGAGCGTCAGCCCGGTGTAATAGGAGGCGAGCGGTGCGGGGGTGACGAGCGTTACAGCGTAGCCCTCCTTGCGCAGCAACTCCACCATGATGCCGCCCATGTAGTAGTGATCATCATCGAACAGGACGACATGCTTGCCTGAAGGCCGTGCGCCGGACATAAGGTCATCGGGCGTCAACACATTGGTTCCGGCGGTTATGGGAATTGGCTTGGCGGCCTGGCGGCCAGTGCCATCGCGGCGCCAGCGTGAACCGGTCGCCAGCACAATTTCATCAGGCTCGAGTTCGGCGATGGTCGCAGCCGTCATCTCGCTTTCCAGATAGAGACGGACATTCGGCATCCGGCCGATCTGCGAAAGCCGCCAGTCACGCACGCGGGCCCAGGCGGAAAGGCCGGGCAGGCGGCTTTCCAGCGTGACGCGGCCACCTGCTTCGCGCGCGGCGTCCGCAATGGTAACGTCATAGCCGCGCTGGCCCAGCGCGCGCGCTGCCTCAAGGCCCGCAGGACCGGCGCCGACGACCAGCACATGGCGTTTCTTGTCGGCAGGGCGGATCAATTCCGGGTGCCAGCCGCGGCGAAATTCCTCGCCCATCACAGGGTTCTGGGTGCAGCGGCTCGGCGTCATGGAGAAGTCGCCGGTTACGCAGATGTTGCAGCCGATGCATTCGCGGATATCATCCAGGCGGCCTTCCTCAATCTTTTTCGGCAGGAACGGATCTGCAATGGAAGGCCGCGCCGCGCCAATCATGTCCATAATGCCCTGGCGGATCACCCGCACCATGGCATCAGGCGTGGTGTAGCGGCCAACGCCGACGACTGGCTTGCTGGTCAACTTCTTGACGCCGCTGATGAAAGGTTCCTGGAAACCTTCTTCGGAAAACCGCGAGGTTTGCGAGTCGTAACTCCAGCCCGCCAGCGACAGGTCCCACAGGTCTGGCAACTCGGCCATGAGGCCGATGACGTCCTCAACCTCAGCAGGCTCAAGACCGTCCGCCTGCATGATCTCGGCCATGGCGATGCGAACCGGCACGGCGCAGGTATCTCCCACGGCTTCCTTGGTTTCCTCGATCACTTCGCGCAGCAGGCGGGCGCGATTGACAAGGCTGCCGCCATATTCATCAGTTCGCTGATTGGTGGCGCGCGACAGGAAGTGCTGGAAGATGCCAAGGCCGTGGCCCGCATAGACGTATATCAGGTCATAGCCCGCCTCGCGGCCGCGAAGCGCTGCGGCGCGGTGGGCGCGGCGCAGGTTGCGGATATCTTCCTTGTCCATGGCGCGCGCCTGGTAGGGGTCGCGGTTGGTGGAATCCGTCGGCCTCGCTGAGACGCCGATAGGAACCTCGCGGCTCCACAGATTGCTTGCCGTATGGCCGGAATGACAAAGCTCAAGCCCCGCCAAGCCGCCGCCTGCATGAATGCTCTCGGTGATGCGGCGGTGCATGGGAATATCGCGATCGTCCCACAGGCGCAGTTCAACATAGGGCGCCACATCAGAGGTAGGGTGGATTTCGCACATTTCGGTGCAGACGACGGCCCAGCCACCCTCCGCCTTCATGCCGCGCATGGCGGCGTTGGCCGAAGGATCACGGTGGCCCATGCCGTTGCAATGCGGCACCTGGTAGAAGCGATTGCGGGCGGTGAGCGGGCCGATGCGAACCGGCTCGAAGAGGATGTCGTAACGCGGATCTCTCGTCATCAGCCAGTTCTAGCTGGATGGAGCGGCAGACTCAATTGACGGCTGGTGAACGCAGCCTCTTCAATGAGAGGTATGAAATTGCCCTCGCTGGAAGAGCGCCGGCTGATAATAATACGCTGCTTGCGCTCGGTTGTTTCGGGTTGCACCGCAGCGGGCGCAGCACTTGCCGTTGCCGGAGCGGCATCTGCGGGCGCAGGCGCTGGGCTGCCAGAAGCCATGATGGCGGGCTGGTCAAGCCGCGTGATCTTTAACCGGGCTCCGCGTGATTCAAGCAGCGCGCTCTTTGCTTCAGGCGCGGCAGAAGCCGGCTCGACAGCGGTCACAGTGGGTTTCACCGGGGCATCTACGAATATTTCTTCATCCTGGCGGAAGTAGCGGAGCTGTTTCGGCCGCATGCCAGGCTCAGGAGCAGCCTCACTTCCAGTGCTGTCCTGGCTTGTGATCACACGCTCCAGCTTGGCGATTGCCTGCAGGATATTGGTGGTTTCCGAGGAGCGAAGACGGCGCGCGTACTCGTCCAGAAACCAGTGGCCCTTGGGCGACTGGCGAACGGCTTCTTCCAGCGCCTCGAAATCGAGGTCGTCAAATTCTTCGTCCGGAACGGACATTACGCAAACTCCACACACGGCCTGCAAAATACGCAGACCTCAACCCCCGGCAATGATCGTGGAAAATGGTGAAGAGTTGGTTTATGCCCGCAACTTTCATGACAAGTGCACGCCAGTTCACCACGCGATTCTCGCTTTGCTATGCTTTCCTGATGGTCGGGACAGGCATGCAGCTGCCATTCCTGCCGCTGTGGCTTGCCGCCAAGAACCTGAACTTGCAGGAGATAGCCCTTGTGCTGGGCGCCATGACAGGCAGCCGCATGCTGTCCATCCCGGTCATTGCCTATATCGCCGACAGGCATCGCAATCGCCGCAGGCTGCTGATCATGTCCGGCTTTGCTTCGATGGCCGGATACCTGCTGTTGTCGCAAGCCCAGAGTTTTGACCAGATCCTGACGCTGGCCATGCTGGCGTCCATTTTCAACGCGCCGATCTTTCCGTTGGCGGAAGGCTTCAGCAGCGAGGCGAGTGCTGCACATGGCGTGCAGTATGGCCGCATCCGGCTATGGGCATCGCTCAGCTTCCTGCTGGGCAATCTCGGCGGCGGCTTGCTGTTGATCGTGCTGCCGGTCAGCAGCGTGGTGTATCTGATTGCGGTGGCGCAGGGCTTTTCGGCCTTCGTTCTTTTGTCTCTTCCTCCTGATCCATCCACGTCCACCGAGGGGCACCGGGAAGCTTCACTGCCAGGGCTTGGCATAAAGCCGCTTCTCACCAAAACGTTTCTGCTGCTCATGCTGACGGGCGCCATCGGACAATCCAGCCATGCGATGATCAATTCGTTCGGACCGCTGTTATGGCACGAAGCGGGGCAGAGTGAATTGGCCATCGGCAGCTTCTGGGCCGTTGCGGTCATGATCGAAGTGCTGCTGCTATATCACGGCAAGGATCTGGTCGAACGGTTCGGCGCGCAGAACCTGATGATTGCAGGAATTGCAGGGGGCTTCATTCGCTGGGTGCTGATGGTGCCGCAACTCGGCTATGGATACTGGGTGGCGCTGCAGACGCTGCATGCCTTGTCCTTCGCCATGCTCCACCTTGCGACCATGCAATGCCTGTTGCTGTTCGTGCCGCGCTCGTCGCGCAACCTGGCGCAGGGCATTTATGCGGCGGCTTCAGGCGGGCTGGCGATGACAATCATGACATGGACTGCCGGCGCCATGGTGGGCCGGCTGCAGAGCTACACTTATCTCGTGATGGCCGGAGTTTCGCTGGCGGCGCTCGCATTTGCCTTGGCGTTCCGCCGCATCAGCCCCACAGGGCGCGAGGGGCCGGCTGCATGATGCTGCCATCGTAATGGATGGCGGGCTCACGGTCGCGCGCCAGTAGCAGCGGCCCATCCAAATCAATGACACTGGAAAACTCGCCAAGCAGCATGGCTGGCGCCATGGCCAGTGATGTTCCGACCATGCAGCCGGCCATAACTTGCAGACCTTGCGACCGCGCGAGGCGGGCAAAACGCAGGGCTTCCGTCAGCCCGCCAGTCTTGTCGAGCTTGATGTTGACGGCGTCATACTTGCCGATGACTTCGCCGATCCTGGCGGAGGAATGCGCGGACTCATCGGCGCAAACACGAACCGGCCTGGCAATGCTGGCGAGCAGACCGTCATCGGCGGCAGGCAACGGCTGCTCCACCAGTTCAACGCCGAGGTCCGCGCAGAGCCGGAGGAGACCCGGCAGTTCGCGCTCGCCCCAGCCTTCATTGGCATCGATGATCAGGCGGCTCGCAGGGGCTGCAGCGCGGATGCGGTGCAAGCGTTCTTCGTCGCCTTCTCGTCCCAGCTTCAGCTTGAGCAAGGGGCGTTGCGCGTTGCGGGCTGCCATCTCCGCCATTTCTTCTGCTGCCGCAAGGCTGATGGTGTAGGCGGTGGTCAGGGGCTTTGGCTGCGACAGGCCGGCTAGTTGCCATGCGGGCATGCGTTTCGACTTGGCTTCAAGATCCCACAAGGCGCAATCGAGAGCATTGGCGGCTGCCATGGGCAAGCCGAGTTCAGGCAGCTGCTCTCGCGGAAGGCCGGCTTCAATCAAACTGCGGCTGGCTTCAAGGGCTGCGATGAC
Organism: uncultured Alphaproteobacteria bacterium; assembly: GCA_963814455.1. Taxonomy (GTDB): domain Bacteria; phylum Pseudomonadota; class Alphaproteobacteria; order Rhizobiales; family Aestuariivirgaceae; genus Aestuariivirga. The sequence goes on from CAWFCR010000011.1 coordinate 51,117, forward strand.
CTGCGGGACAGTTTCACCGTAGCGGGCGTAGGGAACACATTCGGCCCAGCCTGAGACGCTGCCGTCAGTGAGTTTGACGACGACCACTTCGGCTGATGTCTTGCTGCCGCGCGAGATAGTGAAGACGCCGGCAATCGGCCAGCTTTCCGCCTTGACGCTGAAGGAGGTCATGCTCAGTTCGGCATGATGCGCCCGGAAACCTCGGCCAGCATCATGTAAACCTTGCCGGTGTCGGAGCCGAGGCAGGCTTCAACCATCTGGTTGCCGTTGGGCGCTCCGGAAACGGTATCCAGCAGGCGCTCGAACAGCCGCACGTAGGAATCGACGCGGGTGCGCAGTGAACGTTCATGCTCATAGCGCTCCGCCAATTGCTTGACGGTTCGCTTGGTGCGGCGTTCGTAAAGCTTCTGCACGTAGACATCATGCTCGCCCTTGTCGAAGCGGTCTTCAAGCTCGGAGGCAACATCCTCGTCAACTTCATCCAGCACATCGCGCGCCGCATCATAAAGTTTGGTGGTGATCGTTTCCACTTCCTTGGCCAGCGGAACGCGGCTTTCTGCCTTGGGACGGGGCGCCAGCTTCTTCGCCCGTGGTTCAGCCTCAGCCTTCGGCACGGCAAGCCTTGCCGGTTTCTGCTCCTCGGATTTCTGTTCGGCGCTGATCGTTCCCAATTCGGGAGCCTGGAACGCAGCGCCTGTTATTTTCCCGGCGCTGGGTCTCGCGTGCTGCGCGGCTGGGAGATGCCGGGGCCCGAATAGTCGACATTGGCGGATTGCCTGCGAACCACGTCAGCCAGCGTGTTGAGCGCCGCAATCTGGTCGGCCACCACGCGGCGCATGGCGTCGGCGTTGCTCTTGGTCTCTTCCGGCAGGTCGAAGATGGCGCGCTTGAGGTCGTTCCTCGCGATGTCGATATCCTTCACAACCTGCTGCGCGGTGATGCGCATGTCTTGCGCCGTCTGCTGGAAGTCGCTCGCTGTCGAAGCCAGCATTTCGTTCATTGCGGCCATGGCGCGTTCATGCTGCTCGCGCAGTACGCGGGAAGCCTGCGTGATCTGGCCACCGGAGGACGCTTCGAGACGGCGGATTTCCTGCTCGAGATTGCCAACGGCAATGCTTGTCTGGTCGGCGATGATCTTGCTGATGTCCTTGGAGCGGGACTCGGCGGAAGCCAGCGACTCCTCGATCATGCCGAGATAGCCGTTCATCACCTTGTCGATTTCCTGCACGCGCTTGGCGGCATTGTCGATCAGGCTGTCGAGCGCGCTCTTGCGCGTGCTCATTACCGATTCCATCTGCGCATTGAAGTGTTCGATGGATTTTTCGACGAGGCCCGACACGTCTTCCAGGCGTTCGGAGATCTTGCCGCCGGTGACTTCAAGCTTGCCGGTGAGATTCATCGATACGCTTTCGAGGCGTTCGTCAATGGCTGTCGCCGCCGAGGCCAGCTGATCGGTGAGATAGCTGTTGGCCAGTTCTACATGCTTGCCGAACTTGCGGTGCGCCTCGTCAAGCTTGCTGCTCGATGTATTGGCGGAGCCATCAAACTCGCGCACGGCCTTGTCGATGCGGTCAACCAGCAAGCCGGTTTCCTGCTCGAAGCGGCCGCTGATCTGCATCGTGGTCTGGCCCAAGCCCTCGTGGAAGGCCTCGCTGGCACGATCAAGATTGGAAATCATCTGGGTCGATGTCGAGCTCAACGTCTGCTCGAACTTCTCGCCAGTGGTGGAAAGCCTGGTGCCGATGTCGCCGGTGACCTTCTCCAGCAGATCGGTAGCAAAATCGAAACGCTGGCCAAGTTCGCGCGCCGTGTTTTCGATGCGGCTGAACATGGAGTTGCCGGCGGTATCAAGCTGGTTCGCAACTTCCGAGGATGTGTCTTCGAGGCGCTTGGCCATCAAGGTGTTGGCCGCCGTCACCTGCTGGGTGACGCGCACTGCCGTGTCAGCAAAGTTGTTGGTGACGCTGGTTGAAGTCTGGTCGAGCTGCTCGGTGAGCATCTTGGTGTTGGCGGTGAACAGCGCGGTGAGTTCCGTGGTTGCGCCCTCAAGCTGCGATCCAATGCGGGTCTCGGTTGAATCCAGCAGGCCGGAAAGCTGCGTCGAGGCATTGTCGAGACGGCCGGTGAGCTGGTTGGTGACGGAGATGACGCGGTCGGTGATGGTGCTCGAGGTTTCGTCGAGCTTCGAGTTGAGTTGCTGCGTCGTATCCTGCAGGCGCGACTGGAGCGTGGTTGACGACTGCTCGAGGAGTTCGAACAGGTCTTCGCGCGCCATGCCCACCTTCTGGATGAACTCGCCGGAAACGCTGATCAGGCGATCCGTCACGAGGCCGCCCGAGCTTTCGATATTCTGGGAAAGCGCAATGCCTGACTCCTGCATCTGGCGCGCCACGATGTCGGAGGTTTCCTTGAGATGCGATGAAATGGTGCCGCTGGTCGAAACCAGCAGGTCGGCGATGCCGTTGCCGGTCTGCTGCATCTGGCCGACGACATCGGTGCCGACGGTTTCGAGGCGGTTGTGAACGAGGGCGGACGCCGTATCGATCTTCTCGGCCACAAAACTGGAAGTCTTCTCCAGCTTGGAGGTGATGTCGCTGCTCTGCACCTCGATGCTGTTGAGGACGCGGAGCGCATTGTCCGAGATGTTGGAGCCGAGCGAATTGGCGCGGGATTCAAGATTGCCGAAGATGCGGGTGGACGTTTCCTCGAGGTGCGTGTTGACGTACTCGGCCTGCTGTTCAAGGCGGCCAAACACTCCATTGGATGTGTCATCAAGCTTGGAGGTGATGGATGCCGCCTTGTCGCCGATCTGGTCAAACAAGCGCGAGGTGGTTTCTTCCACCTTGCCCGCAAGGCCGATGCCGGAGGAGTTGAGCTGCGAGAGGATCTGGTTTGCAGTCTGGTCCATGCCGGTGAGGAACTGAACGCTGGCGCCTGCAAAACGGTCACCCAGCCGGTTGGCGGCATCATCAATGGAGCCGACAATCTGGGTTGAGGTCTGGTCCACATAGTTGATGAGATCGCCGCGCGAACGGGCAATCTTGTCGAGGAAGTCGCCTGCAACATTCTGCAGGCCCTGGGTGACGAGATCGCGGCCCTGTTCCAGCTGGTTGGCGGCGGTGGAACTGGTGCGCTCGATGAGCGAGGCGATTTCCGACGAGGCGGATTTCAGGTGATAGGTGATGTTGCCGGATGAACCCTGCACCACTTCGGCCATTTCCTCGGCAGCCTGGCGGATCTTGTCAGATGAGGCCTGCGACACGCGTTCAATGGTGCGCACGAGTTCGGTGTTGACGCCGGTCAAGTGGTCGACGCTCTGCTTGAGGACCTGCACGACGTTGGTTTCGAGGCCCTGGACGTTGCGCCCGAAGTTGCTGGTTTCCGAATTGATCTGGTTGGCGGCACCCGCCAGCGTCTGGATCTGGTCGTGGAGATGGCCGGAGAAGGTGCGCAATTCCGTGACCAGCATGGTCGACATGCGCTCCATCTGCGCCGTCTGCCCGCCGATTTCACTGCCGGCGAGGGCGGCGCGCTGGGAGACTTCGTCAATCGAACGGCCGAGTTCGACGGCCGAGTTCTTCAAGCCATGCTCAAGGCGAGCGAGCGTCGTCTGCGCGTTGCTGATGACGAGATCGAGATTATGGGTGTTGTTCTCAAGCCGCGCCAGCATGGGGGCTGATTCATTGCCCACAAGCACGCTGGCCTGCTGCAGGGCTGAGCGCTGGTTCTCCAGCCCGGTGACGAGGCTGCGGATGCGCTCCTCATTGCCGCCGAAGGCGCGCTCGATGGCGGCGATTTCCTTGTGGACGATGTCTTCAAGAACGGTGGCGCGCTGCACGGCATGCTCAACGCCGCCGACCAGCAGGTCAACTTCCGAACGCACGGTCTGCGCAATCGAGGTGAGGCCCTCCGCCGCGATGTCCTGCGGGCGGATAAGCCGCATGGCCGAATGCATCAGCACTTCGGAAACCTGGCGAAGCTGTTGGGCGCGCCACAGCAAGTAAGCCATGACCCAGATGATGCCAATTGGCAGCACGAGCAGTGCGAGCGAACGGACAAGTTCCGCCACCGGCAGAGACAGCAGCGTGCTGGAGTAGAGAACCGACCAGCCGAAAATCCAGGCTAGCGACATGACGAAGGCGACGAAGTAGGCCGAGTTGGAAGGCTGCCGTTGCAGCCTTGCCATCATCATCGACGTTGAGGGATCGTTTTCATTGGCTGGGCGGCCACGCAGCGGGCCTGCTTCCAACGGCGGGGCTCGCCTTGCATCACCTGGGCGGTCAGCTGGCCGCTTTTGTCTTTGACGCTGATCGCCAGTCGAATTTGCCATACTACTAACCCACACTTCTTCAAACCTGCCGCCTTACCCAGCCTAGGCGGTAACTCACATGGAAGGAGAGCACCCGGATTCTGCCCGAATACAGGTTGGCCCCTCTCGATCCACCCCCATTAATCTTTATTTACCATAGCCTATCGGCATGTCCGCGCCACAGGAATAATTTAAAGTTTGGTTAAGATTAAGCATTGGATTGAAGCGATTCACAGAATTCGCCCTTTACCCGCCGCGTGTAGGGTCTGTGACCGGATGTGGACGGCTGGTTGGCAGGGTTTCAGGGTCATCGAATGGGTGGATTTGTAAGTGGCCGGGACATAGGCGAGCCAGTCTTTGAGCGGTCACATCTCCAGCAATATATAGAACAGAATCCTCAACTTGAGCGGGAAATTGTGGAGCTTTTCCTGCACCAGCTGCCGGACATTCTTGATCATCTGCAGGTCTCGTCCGACCGCAAGGATTGGCGCCTGTGGACGCACACATTGAAGGGGTCCGCGATGGCCGTGGGCGCCCGGCGGATTGAACTCGCGGCGACTGAACTTGAAGCGCCGGCGTTTCACGAGGAAAGCCCTGAGCGGCGGCAAAAGCTTGCCGAGCTGCAGGGGCTGGTTGCCGAGTTCGCAGGCGTTGCCCGCGAGCTGTTCTCCTAGACCAGCATCACGCTCCGGCCATTGCAGCCATGCGCGAAGGGCTGCCTCGCTTGCCTTTCGGGGGGCGTATCTCTATGTAGCGCTCACTTCGCATAACTCTTCGCAGGCGCATATGGCCAAGATCACCTACATCCAGCACAACGGGACGGAACAGACGATCGAAGCTGTTCCCGGCATGACCGTTATGGAAACAGCCGTGAAGCACCAGGTTCCCGGCATCGATGCGGATTGCGGCGGGGCCTGCGCCTGCGCCACCTGCCATGTCTATGTCGAGCCGGAATGGCAGGGCAAGCTTGCGCCGCGCGCGGCGATGGAAGAGGACATGCTGGATTTTGCCTTCGACGTGCGCGACAACAGCCGCCTGTCTTGCCAGATCAAGGTGAGCGATGCGCTGGATGGGCTTCGCGTGCGCGTGCCCGAGAAGCAGTTCTGACCTGAAATTGGAGCAGACGATGTCTGATTTAATCACCACTGATGCCGTAATCGTGGGAGCTGGTCCCTGCGGCCTGTTTGCGATTTTCGAGATGGGGCTGCTCGATATCAAGTGCCATGTGGTTGACATTCTCGACAGGCCGGGCGGCCAATGCGCCGAGCTTTATCCGGAAAAGCCGATCTATGACATTCCGGCGCTGCCGATCGTCACCGGCGCTGACCTGACCACCGCCTGCTGGAGCAGGCGAAGCCGTTTCATCCGCAGTATCACTTCAACCAGATGGTCACCGAACTGAAGCGCAACGGCGATGCCGATTTCGAACTCAAGACCGATGGCGGCCTGCATTTCCGCTGCAAGGTGGTGGTGATCGCCGCTGGCGGCGGTTCGTTCAGCCCAAGAAGCCGCCCATTCCCGGCATTGATGCCTATGAAGGCACCTCGGTGTTCTACAGCGTCAAGAAGATGGAAGCCTTCCGCGGCAAGGACATTCTCATCGTCGGCGGCGGCGACTCGGCGTTGGACTGGACCAACAACCTGCAGCCTATCGCCAACAGCCTGACGCTGCTGCACCGGCGCGATGATTTCCGCGCCGCACCCGACAGCGTGAAGAAAATGCGCGAGCTGGTGGAAGCAGGAAAAATGCAGCTCAAGATCGGCCAGGTCACCGGATTGACCGGCGAAGGCGGAATGCTGCAGTCGGCACAGGTCAAGGGAAATGACGGCACGATGTCGGACGTCAAGGCCAATGCCATGCTGCCGTTCTTCGGCCTCACCATGAAACTCGGCCCGGTGGCGGACTGGGGCCTCAACCTGCATGAGAACCTGGTTCCAGTCGATACCGAGAAGTTTGAAACGTCGGTGCCGGGCATATTCGCGATAGGCGACATCAACACCTATCCGGGCAAGCTGAAGCTCATCCTTTCGGGCTTTCACGAGGCAGCGCTGATGTCGCAGCAGGCCTTCCGCATCATCCACCCGGGCGAGCGGCTGCTGTTCCAGTACACGACGTCAAGCACCAACCTGCAGAAGAAGCTGGGCGTTTCCTAGCGCGGAAGGGCCTCATCCGGCCTTCGGCCACCTTCTCCACTCTGCGATGGAGAAGGGACAACTGCTTGACAACTTGTCCCTTCTCCACGAAGTGGAGAAGGTGGCCAACAGGCCGGATGAGGTCTCTTCGCGGCCACATGCGACAGCCTCCCAAACCTCAGCTTGCCATAACCGTCTCGACGTGGCGCGCCAGCTTGTCGAGGGTCTGATAGCCGTATTCGACTGCGCCGAAGCCGATGCCTGCGTCGCGCTGGGCCTTGGTGGGGTGCAACTGCCGCAAGGTGATGACGGTCTTGCCATCGCTCTGCTCGTCAAACGTAAGTGTGGTGCGGAACATGCCGGGATCATTGTCCTTGTCGGCGCCATGGTTGAATTCGATCAGCTGCGGCCTCTCGATGCGCCGGAATTGCATGCGGCTGTTCCAGCGCTTGCCGTCGGGCGCGATCATGTCGAAGCGCCATTCGCCGCCGACGCGGATGTCGATTGATTTCGTCTCGACCTTGAACCCGGCCGGGCCGAACCACTGGGGAAGATGGCGCGGATCGGCCCAGGCGGAGAACACCAGCTCGCGCGGCGCATTGATGACGCGCGAGAGAACGATCTCGCGGTCAAGTGCCCAGGTCGAAGGGGCGCTTCATTTTGACTTGCGTTTGCGGGCATTGGACTTCTCCTTTTTCTTCAGTTTCCCGACATATGTTTCCAGCCGGTCCAGCCGCCGCTCCCAGATCTCCCTTTGAGCCGTCAGCCAGACCTCGATGGTTGCGAGAGCCTCCGTCTGCAACGCGCAAGTCCGGACGCGCCCGCTCTTCTCGGAAACAACAAGGCCGCTCTCCTCCAGAATGCTCAAGTGCTTCATCAGGCTCGGCAGCGCCATGTCGAAAGGCTTTGCCAGCTCGCCGACCGAGGCCTCGCCCTCGCACAGCCGCATCACCACAGCCCGGCGCGTCGGATCAGACAGCGCGCCGAAAACATCGTTCAGGGCAGGTTTATTGTTAGCCATGTGGCTTACTATAGCGGCAGACGCGCTCTCCGTCAACAACACTTATCTGTTTGGATAACTGTTTGACGGCGCCAGATGCCTCATGCTTTGAATTGCCCTCAATTGCGGACAATATTTCCCGGCAATCCAAAGGCAGCTATGGGCCAGAAGCGGAAGCCGGGCAACGGAGAGGATTCCAATTCAGAATCACATCAGACCAACGCCTATCGACTAGGCCGCAAACATGCGATAGCTTGGATCATCGTCCATGATTTTTTCCGTCACACAACTTCGAGCGCGGAGTAAAGGCATGTTGGAGCAGTGGGCTGGTGGCTGTCAGTGCGGTGCCGTTCGCTACGAGCTTTCGGCGCGACCGACGAACGCCTGCATTTGCCATTGCCGCATGTGCCAAAAACAATTCGGAAATTTTTTCGCCGCGTTTGCTGATGTGGATACGGCTTGCTTCAAGCTGACGCGCGGTGAGATCGCTTATTTCAAGAGTTCCGACGATGCAATGCGCGGGTTCTGTCGCGACTGCGGAACGCCCATCGCCTACAAGTTTGTCTCGCAACCACGAATTTCGGTTTCGATCGGATCGCTTGACAGGCACACCGAAATGAAACCGGAATTTCAGTACGGACTTGAATCACGCGAACCGTGGCTGGTTGAGGTGCTGTCTCTTCCCGGCTCGATCACCGGCGAAGGCGACAATGGAGTAGGCGATACGCCCGAAAGATTTGAAAAGATCCGCTTGAGCTGCAAACAACACCCGGATCATGACACAGCAGAATGGCCGCCACATCACCGTAATACCGGATCATCCATTGGGAGCTGAACATGCTACCACCACATCACCGTAATACCAAAATTGGAGATTGCGATGTCGCGGATCAAACGAATAGGGCCTTCTACATTGTCGCCAACGCGCAGCCGTTCAATCGTTCACAACGGAGTTGTCACAACAGTGTCGACATCAACAGTGAAATCAACCTCGTTGTATGAGCAGGCACAACACGCCCTGGCAGGGCTAGACGACCAGTTGTTGGAAGCGGGAACCAACAAGTCGCGCATACTCATGGTGATGATATACATTACGGACATTTCAAAAAAGCCCGAGTTCAATCTTGCATGGGATGAATGGGTAGATGCCGAAAACTTGCCACTTCGTGCCTGCGTCGAAGCGGCATTGGAGAATGATGATCTGGTCGAATTAGTAGCTACCGCAGCAATTGCTGGCTAGTGCTTCTGCTAGCGCCCTTTGCTGCAGTTTGCTGCGTTGCACCGATATCACCGTAATACATCGTAATACTGAGAACACCGTTATGCACTAGCATTCCACCCGGATCACCCATTGGGGGCTGAACATGCTACCAGCACCGAACGGGAGCAACGAATTTGTCAGGTGGCGGAGGCGTTTCAGGATCGAAGCACGTAATCTTGCGAGGTCCGTCTGCCCAAAAATCATTTGGGTTGATCTTGCATTGATCAAGCCACATCCTCGAACACTTGCCCGCATCGAGATGCACATGGGAGCGAGGGCCAATTTGTTCTTTTCCACCCTGCTGAACCTTGCCGATAACCGTTCCCGCCCGGATTTTCTGACCGATTAAAAGACTGCGGTCAGGATCAATGTGAACGGTCCGAACGTAGACAGCGTCAATTGGGGTGGTTAGGCCGGGTCGCTTTAACATGATGGCGGTCTTGATAGTCACGCTGCCACCACGCACGGGATTGTCCCAGACGATGTCCCAAATTTCGCCGTCCGCTGGGGCCAAAACATCAGAACCTGCCTTGACACAGAAGTCCATGCCACCGTGCCTCCGCGTGACGCGGCCGTCCTCCGGGTCCACAATATAGTAAGGCTGGCCAGTGTAGTCAGTAGGTAAATCATAATCGCTGCAGAGGCCGTGCTTCTTCTCGCTGGCTGCCAAGACTTGGGCGTGAGCAGCCAAGACGAGCAGAAGAAAACCACTGCCGCATACGAGATATTGCAACCAGCGCGTAACGCTATCCGGCATCCGATCACGCACAGCCCATGAACTCCAACATCATGTCACATGCCCACAAATCACAGGCAGTCATTCGTTCAGTCATTCACCGACATCTCCCAGATGACCGGCATTGCGCGACTGTAATGTTCACGAATCTGCGGTCTGATGCAAGAATTGATCCCGGCAAATGGTATCGACAATCCGCTAGCGGGCGCCGTCCACCACATCACCGTAATCAATGCGGAATAAAGCGAAAGCGTCACGGGTTCCTCGCCAGAGTGTCTTCGATCGCAGCCGAGACCCATCGAGTTATTAGTCCGCGGGCTTCCCATAATTCCATTGGGCGCTTATGGGGTTTGTTATTATCATTGGGGTGATGTCTCCCCTCGGCATTTGCCGTCTGCTTAAAGCGTTTGATCTCGCCGTTCGAAATGCCGCTATTCGGCATGTTCCGGACAGCCTCATAAGCCTTGTAAAGCTCGAACCAACCTGGCTTGCCCTCCAGGTAGCGCAAAGCGCTGCCGATCTCTGGCTCCAGAGCCGCTGCGCGCATCCACAGTTGCGTTCTAGATGGTGCAGGTGGTGGTAAAATCACATTGCCCTGCGCGTCCTTCAACGTCATCGTGGCAATCCCGACGCGAAAACGTATTGTGGCCGCTTTCGCTTCCAAGTAGTGAAATTTGCGGGGCGGGCCCTGCGGGAGAAACTCGATTACTGACCCGTTTGTAACGGGATCGGTGTCCGCGTTTTTTGACATCGCCACGTTCAGAGTGCTGAATAATTGCTTGGCCTCCTGATGGACCTCATTCGAGGTCGCGATCCCGTCGAAGGCGGCTGAGCGCAGGGCCAGATAGTTGCCGCGTTCGTCGTTGACCTCTTCGACGAAGGGATCGAAAGGTGGTTTCAGCAGCATGCGCCACGCCTTCTGATCTTCCTCCGCGCCGTTCAGCTCTATGCCCCACCTGTTGGACGCTTGGCTCAATTCTCGTCCTCCTGAAAGCCTTCGAAGTCCGTTGGTAACGGCTCCATTTTCGTTGGAATCAAGCACCTGATCGCGACATGCTCAAGACCTTTGCGCGAAGGCATGGAATGGCATTACTGCCTCTGCCACCGCCTAGGCGGCGCATCGCGAGCGCTGTCTCGAATATCCGATTTGGGTAATACGCCGACCTGATCAGCATTTCACGCCTGTTCCGCTTTGGACAAGGAAGCGGAAATTCAGACTGGCTCACGATCCACTTCCAGTCCCGCTTGACAAATGTTCCTATTTTGTTCTAGGTGGGTTTATGGACTGGGCGCTCGCCATCGACATCAACAAAACCGCACTCACCCGCATCGTGGCGGGGCTCATTGCCATGGTCGGGCTGGCGGGCGGTGGCATGGCGGAGAGGCTTTCGCGGCCGGTTTATCTTGCCGTTGTGCGTGTGTTGCGGCCGGCGGAGTCGGCGGTTCGCCGCCTGATCATCATCGCGGCGCGGGGCGTTGTGGTGAAGCCCTCTGCCGCCCGCCCCATGCCGGCGGGGCTTGCTCTCGCGGGCAAGGGCGGCTGCGGGGCGCGCTTCATTTCAGTTGTTCGATCCGCGCAAGCGTTTTGAACGCCATCGCCGCGTCAGCCACGGCCCGAGGCTGGAGCCCCGCATTCATGTCTTCAGCGCCAGTCCGCTGACGCCGCTATTCCGGCCAGCATCGCGGTATGACGTAGCGCCCGCTCCGGAGCCTGATGACTCCATCAGCGCCGCGCGTCTCGGCCGCCGTCTGCTGGCGGTCAAGCTGGCGCTTGAAAACCTGCCGCGTCAGGCCAAACGCCTGGCGCGCTGGCGGGCGCGGCGCAACAAGATGGAAAGCCCGAAGTTCAAATCGCCGCTGCGTCCGGGATCGCCGCCGGGCTACCGCAAAAAGCCCGAGCATGACGTCGATGCGGTGCTCATCGAGTGCCATGGGCTGGCGCGGGACGCGCTCAAGGCGGATACCTCTTGAGCCCATCCTTCACACGCGCTGGTTCCCTGCATGGCCGTTCCGCTTTAGCGGACGGTCGGATTCCTGCGCATGCGTTGACGCGCGATTGTCAGCTCCTGCTTGCGGTTAGGCCTGCCCCAGCAGCTTGCGATAGCCGTCGCGGCGTTCATGCACCGAAGCGATGGCGAGGCCCATGGCGATGCCGGCTTCGACAAGGATCGACTCTCCCAGTTGCAGGCTGGCCTCGATGGTTTCGGGCACCGCATCGGAAACGCCTTCCTCATAGAGCCGCATGGCATGGCGCTCGTCGCGGGCGCGGGCGATGATCTTGATGTCCTTCCATTGGCGGCGAACGGTGTTGACCACGTCATCGACACGGGCCGCATTGTCCATGGTGACGGCGATGACCTTGGCTGACGCAATTCCGCATATCTTCAGAAATTCAGGATTGCTGGCATCGCCAAAATACACCGGGAAACCGGCCTTGTAGCCTTTGGCGGCGTTGGCAGCTTCGGAATCGATGGCGGCGTAGGGGATCTTGTGCTCGGCCAGCATCTCTCCCAGCAGCCTGCCAACGCGGCCGAAACCCGCAATCAGCACGCGGGGCTGAATGTCTGACGGCGGGATCATTGCCGTTGCGCTGCCGGGTCTGGACATGACGCGCAGCTTCAACAGGTTGCGGGCGAGCTAAGACAACAATGGAATGCTCATCATCGACAGGATGACGATGAGCAGCAGCTGTTTGTGAAGCGCCGCATCGACCACTGCGGATGATCTTGGCGGCAGCGAGGATGACCATGGCGAATTCACCGCAGGCGCCGAGCAGCAGCGCAACCTCAAGGCTCACCGCATGCGCAATCTTCATGGCGCGGGCAAGCCCATAGATGATCGCCGCCTTGAGCAGCATGATGCCGATGGCGAGACCGAGGATCGCGAAAGGGTTTTGCATGAACGACGCCGAGATCGACGCTGATGCCGACAAGCAGGAAGAATGCGCCGAGCAGCAAGCCCTTGAAGGGTTCGAGTATGGCTTCGATGGCGCGCCGGTATTCTGTTTCGGCCAGCGTCAATCCGGCAATGAAGGCGCCGAGAGCCATGGAGAGGCCGAGGTAGCTGGCCATGGCGCCCGCGCCCACCGCGATCAGCAGGACAATGGCCATGAACAGATCAGCGCTGTTGGTGCCTGCCACCATGCGCAGCAGCGGCCGCAGCATGTAGCGGCCGATGACGACAATGGCGGTCACCGCGATGGCCGCCTGCAGAAGCGCCTTGCCAATTCCTATTCCGAGCGACTGTGCGCTGTCTCCGCCCAGGATGCTTCCCAGCAGCAGGATGGGGATGACCGCCAAGTCCTGCATCAGCAGAATGGCGAAGCTGACGCGCCCCGGCTGGCTGGAAAGGCGGCGGCTTTCCGAAAACAGCTGAATGACGATGGCGGTCGATGAGAGTGAAAAAGCCGCTCCGACCAGCAGCGCCTGTTCCGGCGTCAGCCCCAGAAGCCTCCCGCCAGCATAGAGCGCAGCGGTAGTGAGCACGACTTGCAAGCCGCCGAGGCCGAACACCAGCTTGCGCAGCACGACGAGGCGTTCGAACGACAGTTCAAGGCCGATCAGAAACAGCAGGAAGACAACGCCAAGCTCGCCCAGCGAGGTCAGGCCTTCGGCGTCTGAAATCATGAAGGTTTTGAGGAAGGGCAGCAGGTCTGACTGCGAGCCGAGCACCGAAGGGCTGAGCAACACGCCGACCAGCAGGAAGCCCAGAATGGCGTTAAGGCCCAGCCGCACCAGCAAGCGGCACCATGATGCCGGCAATTGCCAGCACGATGAGAAACTCCTTGTATTGGCCGATGTGGGCTGCTTCCACGGCGTCTCCTTCACGCAGGCTTTCATAGTGTGTTAAAGCCAATGATTTGCAAAGTGACTTGTTGGCAGAGCACAGCGGCGGAATGACATGACGACACAGGACAGCAAGCGTGGGCGGGAACTTGGCCTGCCGTTTCCGGGCGAACCCGGACCCTTCAACGCCATTACCGACGTGGCTGGCGTTGAGGTCGGAACCGCGACGATCATCACGGGCGAGGGTCCGCTTGTCGTTGGCAAGGGGCCGGTGCGCACCGGCGTCACCGCCATTCTGCCGCGCGGGCGGGCAGGCGCGCATGCGCCTTGTGCCGCAGGCTCCTTTTCCCTCAATGGCAACGGCGAGATGACGGGGCTTGCCTGGATCGAGGAGGCGGGCGAACTGCAAACGCCGATCACCATCACCAACACGCATTCCTGCGGGGTTACGCGGGATGCGACCTTGCGCTGGATGGTGGAGCGCGGCGTTGGCTCAGGCCAGGATTGGGGCTTGCCTGTTGCCGCCGAGACTTATGACGGCGACCTCAACGACATCAACGGATTTCATGTGACGGTCGAGCACACGTTTGCCGCACTGGATGCAGCGAGGGGCGGAGCAGTGGAATTCGGCAGCGTCGGCGGCGGCACCGGCATGATCACCTACGACTTCAAGGCCGGAAACGGCAGTTCTTCGCGGCGCGTGAAAATCGGCGGCGAGACCTACGTGGTTGGCGTGTTCGTGCAGTCCAATTTCGGCGCGCGCGACATGTTCACCGTGCTTGGCGTACCAGTTGGACGGCAGCTTCGCGCTGGCCGCTTGCGCAGCAAGGAGCAGGGTTCGATCATTGCCATCGTCGCCACCGATGCGCCGCTGCTGCCGCACCAGCTGAAGCGGCTGGCGCGGCGCGTACCGCTGGGGTTGGCTCGTACCGGAACCATAGGCGGCAACAGCTCCGGCGACATCTTCCTCGCCTTCTCCACCGCCAACAAGGATGCACTGGCGGGCAGCGCCAGTCCGCTGCGTCACGCAACCTATGTTTCCAATGGCGCCATTGATCCGCTGTTCCAGGCTGTTGTTGAAGCCACCGAGGAAGCTGTCATCGACTCGATGATCTGCAACAGCACAATGGTGGGCCGCGACGGCAACACCAGCCATGCCTTGCCGGTTGGCCAATTGCTGGAATTGATGAAAGCTGCCGGACGGCTCAATGCCTGACCATGCCCTGCCAGAAATCTGGGCGCTGCTTGGCTCCAAGGGTGGCGACAATTCGCAGGTTCTTCACCTCGCCTCGCAATTGCCGGGGCGGGTGGTGCCCAAGCAGCTTGCCTTCAATGGCCTGCATGCTGCGCCCAACGCGCTGCTGGGTGCGAGCCTGAAGTCCCTGACGCCGGAAAGCCGAACGCAATTTGCCGGGACATGGCCAGCCCTCGTCATCGCAGCGGGCAAGCGCAGCGTTCCTGTTGCGCGCTGGATCAAGCAGCAGTCGCAAGGCCGGACGCGCCTTGTGCAGATCGGCCGGCCGCGCGCGCCTCTCGCCGCGTTTGATCTCGTCATCACCACACCGCAATACGGCTTGCCAAACGAAGCCAATGTGCTGGAACTGCCTCTGCCGCTGGTTGCCCAGCGTCACCCGGCGCAGGCTGAGCAAGCGCGGTGGGAGCGCTGATTGGAAGGATTTGCCTCGGCCGCTGATTGCCGTTGCCATTGGGCGGGCCAAGCATCCATTGGTGATGGGTCCAGCAGAACTGGCAGAGCTGGCCGCAAAGCTCAATGCGCTGGCGGGCGCTGGCTCCTGCCTGTTGATGGCGTCACCACGTACGGAAGCGGGTGCCGTGGCGATGGTTGCCGCGCAACTTCGCGTGCCGCACAAGGCCTATGGAACTTTTGACAAGACGGCCAATCCCTATGCTGCGGCGCTTGCGGCGAGCGACAGGATCGTGGTGACAGGAGACAGCGCCTCAATGATTGCCGACGCAGTGGCGACAGGCAAACCGGTTGACGTGTTTCGTCTGCCGGTGTCTTCACTGCGCATTGCCTGGTCGGCCCGGCGCGGACTTGGACGGCTGTTGTCGCGGCATGGCTTGCTGCAGCCGCCGCGCGCCATGCATGCGCTGGTCGAGAGGCTGGTGCAGGAAGGCGTGGTCGGAGACCTGAGTGGCCGCGATCGAACGGCCGCACGGCTTGACTATTCTGCTAGAGCCGTGGAGCGGGCAGGCGCGCTTCTTACTGGGCGATGAATATGGCGGTGACGCCGCTCACCCATTTGAGCAGCCAGGACGGCGCGCTGTAGTAGGCGCGGCGTATCTGCGGGCGCAGGCCCTTGAGATACAATGCGCCGTAGACATGCCCTTTGGCGGAGAGTGCAAGATAGTGGTCATCGCAGGCCACCTTCTCCGAACTCCAGGATTCCTTGTGGGCGTCATTGGGAACCATGAGGTCAAAGCGCGCCATGCCCTGCTTGAGGCTGAGTCGCTGCGACAGGTCCATGTGCAGCCTGCTGGGCGAGAGATCAGTCAATTCTTCGCGGTGAGAGGTGATGTAGCCATAGTGTGTGCCGCGGTAGTTGAAGCCGATTTCCCACGACAGCGGTTTGCCGTTTGCGGTCAGCTCCGAAATCACAGTCTGGAAACCATCATGGCGGCGGCGCGACAGGTGCTTGAGGAACTTGACGTTGGCGGGGCACTTGAGAACGCGGTTGCGGCGGCCACGCGATTGCAGCCACTTGGTTTTTTCCTGCACGGCTTCCTCGATCGCCACATCGGCCAGGCTGCCAGGCGGCAATTGGTGGAAATCGAGTTCGCCAATCTGCTCCAGCGACTTGCGGATCTTCTTGCGCCGCTTGCGCTGCACCGAGGTATAGCGGGCATCATAGGCCGCTTCGTCGGGGAAAGCCTTCAGGTCGAGGTAGGGAGCAAGTTCGGGAGCCAGCGCATTGTCAAAGCGCTCAGCGAGGAAGGAGGCGCACAGCGCGTCATGGCGCACATGGCGGAGCCTGATGCCGTCAATCGACTTGAGGCTTGAAATGAATCGGAGTGACTGCGCCATCCAGGCCTGAACCCGTTGGCCAGGCTCTACGAGAACATCACCATATTGTCCAAACGGATCTGTTGCCCATCTCAATACAGTCAACAAGCCTTCGCGGCATTTCATCAGCGGCCAGGCAAACACCAGCCGATCACCTTCGAAGCCGGTGACGATGCAAAGCTCAAACGGGCTGCCTTCCGCCACATAGAACTTTGACCATGAGTGCAGCCAGGCAAAGCTCTGGAACAATCCGCTGGCGCTATTGCAGTTCTTCTCCAGCTCCAGCCAGTTGCTTTCGACGGCGGCAAGCGCCTCGACCGTTGTGACCAGTGACAGGCGGCTTTCAAGCGGCAGGCCAAGCTGGTCTGCCACGTCGCCGTGGCGGGCGGCATGCGCCGGCACAGCTAATTCGGTTGCCCTTGCGATGTTGTAACCGCTCATTCTGCCGCCTCTGTTGAGCGATCACAATCACGGTACTGGCGCGGATTTTCTACAAAATTGCGGGCCGAGGGTTAACAGTTCCCTAAGCGGTTGTGCCGTTTACGACGTTCGTTAGTCCTTTGGCGTTTCATCGCCCGGCGGCTTGGAGAAATTCACCAGTTCGCGCAGAAGAGTGCCCAAGCCTTCACGCTTGGAAGCGGGCTGCGGCACTGGCCTGCAGATGTCACGCGCGGCAAGGCCAATGCGCGAGGTCATGATGCCATTCACCGCACCTTCGCCGAAGCGGGCCGAGAGCCGGCCGAGCAGCCCCTTGCCGACGACATGCTGGAGCAAATTGTCGGAGAGGGCGAGGCCGCCAGTCACCGCGAGATGCGAGACCACGAGTTTGGCGAGCCGCAGGGTTGAAAGGGTTGACGGCCTGCCGCCATAGAGCTCGGCAAGCTCGCGCAGCATGCCGAGGTTCTGAGACGCCACGAACAGGATGTCGAGGGCGGCAAGCGGCGTTACTGTCGTCAGCACGGTGACGCGGCGGGCGCGTCTGGCGATGATGCGGTGCGATTGTGCATCAAGCGGCTCCAGCACCAGCCGGTCAAACAGGGCGATGCGGTCCTTGGGGTCCATGATATCGTTCTTGTGGCGGGCATATTCCTGCAGGCCCCACCGCGTATCATGACGGCCTTCGTAAATGCCTGTCAGCGCAGAGACTGCGGATTGCGCGGCCTGCTGCTCATCCATGTTGATGGCGCGCGCGGCATGCTCCTGGATATGTTCGATGCGGCTGAGGCGCGCAATGCCCCACAGTTCCCGCGTGATGATGCCGATGGCGGCGAAGGCAGCGAGCAGGGCGATGGCGAATGCGGCCCAACCAAGGGCGGCAGAGCGCAGGAACAGGTCTTCAATCAGCGTTGTGACGGCAAGCCCGGCGCCGAGCGACACCAGAATGGCGATTGCGCCCGCCAGCAGGCTGAACAGCGGCAGGCGGCGGCGCTTGCGGGCCGTGCTCGCCGGAACAGTCACCAGTTCGGACTGCGGCTCCGCCACTTCAAATTCTATTTCTGGCCGCCGCTTGGTCTTGGTGCGCGGCGCCTTTTCAACCTCGTCATTTTCATCGAGAATGAAAGCAGTTGGCTTGCGGAAATCTTCGGTCATGACAGCCGGTCTCCCAGCAGAAATTCCAAGCACGCGGTCAAGCCTGATGTGCGGGAACATGCCTTCCACCGCTGCTGGCGGCTGGAAGCGCACGAATTTCAGGCGGTCCTGCAGGCTGCCGTGGATGGCGCTGGCGGCATCCACCGGCAAGTCGCCGGGGAAGATAGCCGCTTCGGTCTCGCCATCAAACGAAAGGCCGTCGATCACTTCGCCCTTCTGCGGCATGCCGGCAATGCAGGGCAGGTCACCGCCCTTTCTTTGCACGCGCGCCTCACGCGTGGCGCGGATGGCGGCGATGGCGGCCACGTCAATCTGCACGCCGGAAACCTCGGCGCGGCGCGCGGCATCTTCAACGATGATGCGGAGAATGTCTTCCAGCCGGTCATGGCTCGTATGGTGCAGCATGTCTGCCTTGGTGGCCGCAAACAGGATGTGATCAATGCGGCGGCCAAACAGGCCGCTGAACAGCGAATTCGAGCCTTGCCGGAAACAGCTGAGCACATCGGTCAGTGCTTTCTTCAAGTCGGCAACTGCGCTCGCGCCGGCATTGAGGGCCTGCAGCGTGTCAACCAGCACGATCTGCCGGTCAAGCCTCGCAAAGTGGCCGTAGAAAAATGGGCGCACAACATGAGCGACATAGGCGTTGTAGCGGTGCTCCATCAAGCTGGCGAGTGAGCCACGCGGGTACTCGCGGCCCTCGTCAAGACGGAGTGGCGCAAAGGTGAGGAGCGGCGAGCCAGCAAGGTCGCCCGGCATCAGGAAGCGGCCCGGCGGCAAACTCGAGAGCGAAACTTCATCCTGCCGGCAAGCGGCGAGATAGGCGGTAAATGTTTCAGCTGCCTTCACGGCGTTGAGTTCCTGGCTGGTAGCGGCGGGATCGAGAATGGAGAGGTGTTCGTGCCAAGAGCGGGCGAGTGAGCGGCGCGGTTCGACTTCGCTTGCCGCAAGCGTCGCGCGGCTCCACTCAGCGTAACTCATGCGCATCAGCGGCAGGTCGAGCAGCCATTCACCCGGATAGTCGACAATATCCACATGCAGGCGGCCGCCATGGGTGTTGCGGGCAATCAGGCCCTGCGGTTCGTACTCAATCGTCAGCCGCAACTGGCTCATGCGCCTGGTGCTCTGCGGCCATTGTCGAGGCGTGCTGGTCAAGGCGGCGAGATGTTCCTCATAGGCGAAGCGCGGCAACTCATCATTGGGTTGCGGCTCAAGGTAAACGCGTGAAATGCGCCCGCTGGTGCGGGCCGAGAGCAGCGGCAGGCGGGCGGATTGGGTCAGGGCATGCACCAGCGCGGTGATGAACACGGTCTTGCCGGAGCGTGACAGGCCGGTAACGCCAAGCCGCAACGTGGGGCTGGCTATGCCGGCCGCAAAATCGCGCAAGCCACCGGCGGCAAGCCTGCCAGCGTCCATGACATCCCAGAATTTCACCGTCGGTATCGTCCTCCGCTGCGGTTAAATGGGGTGTGCGGCCTGTTACAGCAAGACCGGGCTATTTCCCGATGTCTTCAAGCCGGTAGGGCGTGTGCTGGTAGACCTCGTTGATCCAGTTGCCAAACAGCAGGTGAGCATGGCTGCGCCAGCGGTTTTCGGGCGCCGCCTTGGGGTTGTTGCCGGGAAAGTAGTTGGCGGGCATTTCTATGGCCCTTGCTGCCTTCACATCACGCGCATATTCATCCGCCAAAGTGGTCGTGTCATACTCGATGTGATTGAACATGTAGAGCTGCCGGAGCGGATCGTCGGCGACGAAGCAGAGGCCCGCCTCGTCGGATTCCATGAGCACCTGAAGCCCTTCATCGTCCGGCAGTTCCTTCCGCCAGTTTTCCGTCCAGCGCGAGACCGGCATGGAAAAATCGTCGGAGAAACCGCGCAGGTAGGGCGAGGCAGGCGCGAGGTTCTTGTGCCGGTAAACACCGAAGACTTTCTTCTTCAAGGCGTGCTTTTGCACCTTGTGGAAGTGGTAGAGGGCGGCCTGCGCGCCCCAGCAGATGTTGAATGTCGAATGCACGTTGGTTTGCGTCCAGTCGAAGATGCGTTGAAGTTCATCCCAGTAGGTGACCTGCTCAAACTCGAGGAGTTCGATCGGCGCGCCCGTGACAATAAAACCGTCGAACTTGCGCTGACGCACATCCTCCCAGTTCTCGTAGAAAGCCAGCATGTGGTCTTCAGACGTATTTTTGGACTTGTGATGCGTGATCTTGATCAGCGTCAGCTCCACCTGCAGCGGCGAGGCGCCGACAAGGCGGGCAAACTGAGTTTCGGTCTTGATCTTTTCCGGCATCAGGTTGAGCAGGCCGATGTGCAGCGGGCGAATGTCCTGCCGGTGGGCGGATTCCTCCGTCATGATCATCACGCCTTCCTTCTCAAGGGTCAGGCGCGCGGGCAAATTGTCTGGAATCTTGATGGGCATAGTCTGATCAGTGCTTGTCGATGATGCTGGAAATCAGATCCATGAAGTCCGCTTCGGACTTGATGGCGGGAACCGCTTCCATCGGCATGCGGTAACCGATGCGGTCAGCAATTTTTCCGTAGAGCGGGGTGCGGTGATGCAGCAGCTGTTCAAATCCCCACACGGCGAACTCGTCGGGCACCACGTCATCGTCGTTGACGATGCTCTTCATGGATTTGAACTCGGCCCATTTGGCATCGAGAAACTGCGGCTGGTAGTACATGGGCTTTGGATATTTGCGGAAGCGCTCCACCAGCATGCGCGTGTGGTCGGCATTGCCTTCGATGTAGAGCAGCAGCGTGCTATCAGAGATGCACTTCAGCACTTGGTCGCTCGCGTCGTCAGGATTGACAACTTCGCAGATGCTGCCGCCGGAATCGCAGACGAAATTCCTGTACTGGTAGATGTCGCGCGAGCGCTCGATGAATGAGGCGACATCGAGAAGCGAATGGATCTCGGCCTCGCGGTGCTGGTTCTGGCGGCGCTTGTATTCGGCAAAGGAAATGCCGCCGAGCGCCGGGTTGCCGGGTTTGCCGAGGTAAGTTGAAAGCGGGCTCAGATTGCCGAAGGTGATGTTGGAATTGATGTAGATCGAGTCCGAGCGCAGCAATCCGGCAAGGAAAGGAACCTTCATCGCCTCGCGCTTGAAGTTGTCGACGATGTGCTCGCCCATGTAGCGGGTGCCGATGCGATAATCGACCGAGTACTGGAACCAGCCCTCTTCCTGCAACAGCCCTGCAAGCGTGGTCTTGCCGACGCCAGACATGCCCATCAGGGTTACGGCCTGGGACTTCAGCTTGCGGAAATCGGAGGAAGATTTGAAACGCATAGGGCCCTGCTTAGCCGAGAGGCCGCCCTGCGGGCAAGCTGCCCTTTAGAAATCCTTGGTCAGCTTGAATTCGACCGAATGGGAGTCATACTGATAATTGGCGATGTTGCTGCTGTTGTAGATAAAGGTGTAGTCCAGCGAGGGGGCGAAGCCGTAGATATTCCAGTCGCGCTTGGTTATCGTCGCGTTGGCGAGAAGGCGATGGTCCTTGCGCCTTTCGCCGTAGCCGAACAGTTCTTCGTCAAAATGCGCAAAGCGGTAGTTGCCCATCAGATCAAGGGTAATGCCGTGAGGCAGTTCCTTGTAGAGGCTCAATCCCGCCGAAACTGCGTGGTAGCTCTTGTAGCCCAGGCCCGATGTCACCCGGTTGTAACCGAGCAGGATGCCGACGTTGGCGTCTGACGACAAGGCGTGAGTTAATGAAGCATCTGCCAGAAAAGCGTTGCCGTTGGAGTCTTCGTTGTCGATGTAACGGCGCCATTCGTAAACGGCGCTGGCGTTAATGCGGTCGCGCTGCGTTATCTGATTTTGCAAGGAGATGCGCGGACCGAAGCTGATGTAGCTGAAGCCGAGTTCGTCGGTCCTGAAGTTTTCGCTGGCAACGCCGCCAATGCCGATAAAGCCGCCGTCCATGATGCGCCGGATTTCCAGCGACTGGCTGGCGCCGAAGGAATTGTAGGCGCTGTCCTTGTAGATGCGGCCACCAACGCCTGCGCCGGCGGCGATCGCCAGGTTGTTGCCGAGGCGCTTGTGGTAGCCAACGCTGCCGCCGGCCGAGAGGCCGATGCCGCTCTTGGCTTCACTATCGGCGTCGATATCTATTTCACCCTGGTTTTCGCCGTTACTGACGCTAACCTTGTCGATACTGCTGCCATCGTTGATGTTGGTGCTGGGTGCAGCCGAAACGTAAGCGTTGAATGCAAAATCCCGCTTGGCATCAAGACGGTCCATAAAAGAGCGGATGCCGGCTGCTTCCTGGTCATCACGGGCCTCGGCCATCAACAGCTGCAGATGGTGCTTGGCGCTGTCATCCTCGTCGAGCATGGCCAGCGTCTGGGCCAGTTCGGAGCGTACCAGAGTGAGGCTTGGATCATCGGCAAGTGCTGCGCGATACTTGGCTGCTGCACCCGTGAGGTTGCCACGGCGCGCCTCGATCATGCCCTCGATGAACAAGGTGCGGTTGGCAGAAAATTCGTCCCGCAGCGGATATTTTTTCAGCAGAGTGGCAGCAAGCTCATGATAACCGCCTCGCGCCAGCGCGATCAGGATGCGGGCGCGGCCATTGTCATCAGATGCCTGGAATTCCTGTTCCTGGGCAGGCGTCGGATGAAGGAGAGTTGCAGCCTGCAACTCGGGAGCGGCTATCGCCAGACAAAAAAGCGCACCGATGAGAGTGCGCTTCTTGGCTGTTGAAAGTTTGCCGATCAGGGAGCGCATGTCACTCCAGGCGTGCAGGTGCCGTTGAATGCGCCGTTGATGGTCAAGTAGCCACGGCGGTCGCCGTTGATGCCGGCTGAACCACCAACCGGATAGGGCAGGGTGCCGAAACCGGTGAAGATGCCCGTGGTCTCCGTGGCCGTAGCGCCGAAGAACCCGCCATAGAACGGATTATCGCCTGTCACGTAGCCATTGGTGAAATTGGCGGTGCCGGAATAGGTGTTGTTGTTGGTGCCGGTGCCGATCGTGCCGTTAAGACTGACCTGCGTATCGTAGATGTCAGTGTAGTAATGAGGAGAGCCAAGCACCGTTGTGCCGGCCATCAGAACCGTGCCTTGCGGGCGAGGTGCTGCGTCATTGCCCACCCAGAAGCCACCGCCGACATTCTGGGTGAAGGTTGCCTGCAGGGTTTCCTGGTAGCTGGTCCATGTTTCAGGCGTCAGCGTGCCTGTCACATTGCCGGTGCCGAAATTTGCGTTGATGGTGGCATTGCCCTGCACGCGCCACAGAACGTTGGGGTTGATGGGCTGGCCATCGACCTTGGCGAAGTTGGCGGCCTTCGCCGTGCCTACCCAACGGCCATTATAGGTGGCGGCGCCACCTGTCGGCATGGCGGTTGACGCCGTCTTGTTGCCGCCGAACGACCAGGCCTGCTGGACGGCTTCCTCGCCTGCGATGGCGTTGCGGTATTGGGTGGCATAGCTATTGCCCCAGACCCACAGCTGCAATTCTTCGTCGCGCTCGTTGCCGTCGCGGCCGCTGATGACGCGATATTCGCGATAGGTGGCGCCTGCCTTGTTGCCAGAGTCCCAGTTATCTACATTGTTTGTGCCAGGCAGATATTCGGTCATGGTGACCGGAACCGGCCAATTACCGTTGGAATTGGTGTTGGTATCGATCTTGAATGTCATCGTCGTCGGCTTGGTCGCCGCGAAAATTTCGGCATTTGTAGCTGAAAGAGACGATAGCGAGGTGCCGCTCTTGGTGACAGCGAGCTTGGACTTCTCGATGGCAATAGTCGTGTCACCCGCGGACAAGTTGGTGGTGTTGCCGCCTGCCGCGCCGCCGCCCGTGGCGGTGCCTATTCCGGAATCAGAGTTGATGCCCGTGCCGCCTCCAGTCGTGGCGCCGTTGCCCGTATTGGGTACGGGCAAGCATTCCAGCGAGCAGGACAGCTCCATGCTGGCGTTGGTGCCGGTCAGACTGCTTGCGGTTTCGTCCCCGCTGCAGGCAGCTGCGGTGAAAGCGGCAACGGCAAGCGCCGAGATTGACGTGATACGCATTTGAGATTCCCACAACCCGAATAATCACTGCTACAATTGAATCAGTTCCGCTAATTTTGCGTTAAGCGTTGCGATATGCGATGTGATCAGAATGAACCAAACTGTTAAGGAATCGGTAACCTGGTATGAGGCAACCGCCCAACGCGGCGAGGGTTACACTCCACTGCGGGGCGATGTGTCCTGCGATGTGTGCGTCATTGGCGGTGGTCTCGCCGGATTGACATCGGCACTCGAACTTGCGCGGGCCGGCCAGCGAGTTGTGCTGCTGGAGGCGGACCGCATTGCCGCTGCAGCCTCCGGCCGCAATGGCGGCTTCGTGTCAGCCGGCTTTGCCGAGGGTACTGACCAGATCAAGGCGCGGGTTGGCCTCGAGGCAACGCAGCAACTGTTCCGCCTGTCACAGCAGGGTGTTGAATTTGTCCGGCGCGAGGCATCGCTGATGCCCGGCACCATCAAGATGGGCGACGGGATGCTGGTCGTACAGCGCTACCCGGATCGTAAAGGCGGGCTCAAGGCCTATGCAGACGGGCTGCGGCAGGACTTCGGCGAAGTTGCCACCTACCTGGGGCGGGAAGAGACCCGGACACTGCTCGATACCAAATGCTACTTTGCCAGCGTGCGCAAGACCAACGCCTTCCACATTCACCCGCTGCGCTATGCGCTGGGACTTGCCGATGCCATCACGCGGGTTGGCGGCATCATCCATGAGCGGACAAAGGCCCTTTCGGTTACGATGAGCGGCAGCCGCTGGGCGGTGGGCTGCAGCGGCGGCACGGTCAAGTCGCAACATGTCATCCACGCGGTGTCTTCACTTGACCGCAAGCTGCATGTGGAAAGCGGTCGCGCCGTGCTGCCGGTCGCCACCTATGTTGCCGTCACCGAGGCGCTGCAACAGCAGACTGCCATTCGCACGCCGCAGGCCATTCTCGATACGCGGCGCGCTGGTGACTATTACCGGCTAGTGGATGGAAACCGCATTTTGTGGGGTGGTCGCATCACCACGCGCATTTCCAGCCCCTCTCGCCTTGCGGAGCGCATGCGCGGCGACATGGTATCCACCTATCCGCAGCTTGCATCCGCCAGCATGACGCATGCCTGGGCCGGCCTCATGGCCTATGCGCTGCACAAGATGCCGCTCATCGGGCGAGATGAGAAGGGGCTGTGGTATGCCACTGCCTTTGGCGGGCATGGCCTCAATACGACGGCGATGGCCGGCCTGCTGCTGGCGCGCGCCATCGCCAAGGGTGATGACGAGTACCGCCGGTTCGAACCCTTTGGCCCACGCTGGGCAGGCGGGCCATTTGGCCGAATCGGCGTGCAGGGCAGTTACTGGTACATGCAGGCGCGTGACCGGCTGGACGAGAGCCGCGGCAGCTGAATTGCGGCAACAAAGTGCCAGAACATTAAATGTTTCAGGCTATTGTAGAGGGTTGGCAACACAGCTATAAGCCCGCGCCACACGTGCATGTGGAGTGCTTGTTCATGAAAACCGAAGTCGATGACGACTACAAGCCAAGCGACCAGGAGCCGTTCATGAACGAACGGCAGGTTGCTTACTTCCGCCGCAAGCTCAGTATCTGGAAGGATGACATCCTGCGCGAGAGCCGCGAAACCATTTCGCACCTCCAGGATGAGAACCACGTGCTGCCCGATCTTGCTGACCGGGCCTCCTCGGAAACCGACAGATCGCTTGAACTGCGGGCGCGTGACCGGCAGCGCAAACTGATTTCCAAGATCGAGGCTGCGCTTGCGCGCATCGAGGACGGCAGCTACGGCTATTGCGAGGAAACCGGCGAGCCGATCAGCCTGAAGCGGCTGGATGCGCGCCCCATCGCAACACTCTCAATCGAGGCGCAAGAGCGCCACGAACGCCGCGAGCGGGTCTATCGCGACGATTGATCGTTGGCATGGTTGAGCGGCCAGACTACAGCGAAGCGCTCGAACACCGTGTCAATGCCATCATGCATTTTGAAGCCTTCGGCTGCAGCCTGGCGCGTAAAGAAATCGCGATGCGCATCAAGCCACCACTGGCGTGTGCGATCGCCTTCGCCCTCATCCCATGCGAAGATTTCATCGATTGAATTGAGTGGGCCTAGCCTGATGTCGGTTGAGCGATAGATACAGGCCGGTATTCCAGCGCCGTTCAGCACTAAGACGTGATCTCCGGGTTTTGGAACGGGCAGGCCACTTTCAGTGAAGTCCCTGAGCAGTCCTGCGGTCGCCCGTTTGGTTCCGGCAAGCACGAGGGCGAGCAGCTCATCCGCCATCGCAGCGCTGTCGCCAAACTGGATGACGTCATAGTCCGCGCCGGTCCAGCCGGTGGCCAACCTGTAGGCATTCCAGAAATTCTCCGTGGCCTCGGTCTTGTCCATGGCTTCAGCGATTCATGGTCTCGATTGCCTGGGAGAGCAATTCGGCTGACCCGGCGCAGATAATGTTGCCGCCCTTGGCCGTGTCGGAGCCTGACCAGCTGCCGACGGCACCTCCCGCGCCGTTGACGATGGGGATAAGTGCCGCAATGTCATAGGCCTGAAGACCCGCGTCCATGGCTATATCAAGTTGGCCTGCGGCCAGCAGCGAGTAGAAGTAGGCATCGCCGCCATAGCGCACCATCTTCACGCGGGCGGCAAGCTGCTGGAAGCCGCGCCTGTCAGCGTCGCTGCGGTATTGCTCGGGTGCCGTAGTCCCGGCGGTGGCGTTGTCGAGGCCGGAACAGGTCCTGACGCCGATCTTTTGGCGCTTGTTGCGATGGATGTGCCAGGCGCCGGCCGGGTTGCCAAGAAACAGTTCGCCAACAAACGGTTGGTTCATCACACCGAGCACCGGCCGCTCCTCGTGTGTCAACCCGATGAGTGTGGTCCAGGTCGGCATGCCGCAAACAAATGCACGGGTGCCATCGACCGGGTCGAGAACCCAGGTGAAGGGTGAGCGCGCTTGCTTCTGTCCATACTCTTCGCCGTGGATGCCGTGGTCCGGGAAATGCTCCTCAATCATCTGGCGGATGGCTCGCTCGCCAGCCCTGTCGCCCTCGGTGACCGGGTCCCAGCTATGGTGCGGTTTTTCATCAATTGCGGTGTTCTGCCGGAAGTAGGGCAGAATGGCCGCACCTGAGGCATTGGCAAGAGCCAGGGCAAAATCTGTCAGGTGATCCCAATCGGGTTGGCTGGGCATTGGCTGGTCCCTGGAAGGCAGTTTGACTTGAGCAGCAGCCTTAACGTGATTTTGGCTGGGCGGCTACTCACTCATGTTGCGCTGCACAATTGAAATCCCGTCATGCGCCAGACGCATAACTTGATTCTATAAAACCAAGCCTTTTGTATTCTATTATTTCTCTTATTATCAATATCTTATGAACATATGTTGCAATATTGACCGGATGGGAACTTTTTTCTCAAAGCGGCTTGAATAGCGTTTGTTGCGGTGCCATATTTTATGGGCAAGTTGGCGGTTTCGCCGTCATCTTGTTGCCCTTCTTGGGCGTTTCCTCCCTAGACTTGGGCCGCGAGTGGCAACACTTGGCGGCCCCTTTTCTTTCCTGCAGGCTATTCAGCAGCAAGCCGCTGCGGGCTGGTGAATTCCTTCATGGCGGCCGTCAGGCTGGTGACAATCTTGCCCAAGGTGTGGATGAGGGGTTCATATCCCTCGCTTTTCTCCAAGGTTTGCTCGTTCATGTAGAGTGCGCGGTTGATCTCGATCTGGATGGCATAACTTCCGGTTGAAGGTGTTCCGTAATTTTGGGTGATGAATCCGCCCGCATAAGGCGTATTGCGGACGACATTCAATCCATTCCGCCGAAACAGGGCTTCGATGAAGCTGGTCAGTTCC
This sequence comes from uncultured Alphaproteobacteria bacterium, assembly GCA_963814455.1. Taxonomy (GTDB): domain Bacteria; phylum Pseudomonadota; class Alphaproteobacteria; order Rhizobiales; family Aestuariivirgaceae; genus Aestuariivirga. The sequence goes on from CAWFCR010000011.1 coordinate 78,778, forward strand.
TCGGGGCAGGCCGTGCCAAATCTGTCGCCGAGCACGATGTCGGGGGCGGCATGGCGCATGCGGCCATGCTGGGCGGCGGCCGAGGAGGGCATGGAATGGCAATCAACAAGCAGTGAAACGCCGGCCTTGGCCAAGGCTTCGTCGATCAACACTTTCAACATGCGGTGGTATGGCTTGTAGATTGTCTCCACCCGCCGGAGGGCATCCGCAATAGTCAATCGTGAGCGATAGATTTCTTCGCCTTCCGCCACCAGGCGGGGAATGGTGCCAAGACCACCAGCCACGCGCGGCGAGGTGGTATTCATGTAACCCGGCAAATCCTCCTCAAACATGCGCGGATCGAACTCGAAAGGCTCCCGGTTCAGATCAATGTAGGCGCGGGCGCACAGAGCGCGGAGCAGAGGACTGCCGGCATCGAGGCATGACTGAAACAGCTCGTCGATGTAGCAATCCTCGGACTTGCGCAGCGCCGAAAGGCCAAGCCTGGTCATCTGCAGCAAGTGATCGGGATAATAATTGCCGCTATGCGGTGAGTTGAAGATGACGGGCGTTGTCCATGCCGCAGGGGCAAGAACTTCAAAATGGGTGGGGCCGCTCGTATCGTCAGACATGTGTCACGGCTGCATTGCTTCGTCACCAACGGGGGCAGTATCCGCCAATCTCCCGGTCCTGTCCACCATGCACGGGCTTTGCCATGGCTTCACGCCTCGTTTACCCTGTTGCAGTTAAGCAGATACCTGTAAAATTTGAGACTTCACACAGGGGCCGGGTACGCTACAATGCAGCCAGACAAAATGGCAAAGATCATACTTGCAGAAGACGACGAGGACATGCGGCGCTTCCTCGTCAAGGCCCTTGAAAAGGCCGGACACCAGGTAACCCCTTTTGGTGAAGGAGCAAGTGCGTTTGAAGAGATCAAGCAAACAACCTTCGACCTGCTGCTCACCGACATCGTGATGCCGGAGATGGACGGCATAGAGTTGGCGCGGCGTGCCGCGGAACTCGACCCCAACCTCAAGATCATGTTCATCACCGGTTTTGCGGCGGTCGCGCTGCACCCTGATTCGAAGGCGCCGAAGGATGCCAAGGTGCTTTCCAAGCCCTTCCACCTGCGTGACCTGGTGGCCGAAGTTGATCGCATGATGGCGGCCTGAAACAGCCAGCGGAAAGGCTTGCCAGCAAGCAGGCGAGCCTCTATACCCCGGCCCAGTTTTGCACCAGACGTGGGTGGTTAGCTCAGCGGTAGAGCACTACCTTGACATGGTAGGGGTCACAGGTTCGATCCCTGTACCACCCACCATTGGCGCAAACAAAAAATTTCCGAGAGTGGGTGGTTAGCTCAGTGGTAGAGCATTACCTTCACACGGTAGGGGTCACAGGTTCGAGCCCTGTACTACCCACCATTCTCGCCTGAATCATTCGCTATCCCGTGAGATTCTACCGTCGGCTTGATCCATGTCAGCGCATGTGGGCGCCCGGCAGCTAATCTGCTTCTGTCAGCAAAGGAGATAATGATGACCTTGCACGCATACCATGCCGTCGTCTGGATTGATCATCGCGAAGCACGCATCTTCCATCTCAATCGGGAAGAATCGGAGAAGCAGATAATGCATCCGGACCATCCAACTCATCAGGTTCACCACAAGGCCAGATCGGTCGGGAGTGGGCACGCACGCGTAGATCATGAGTTTCTGCACGAAGTCGCCGAGACGCTTTCGGATGCTGGCGCCATTCTGATCACAGGGCCTGCCAACGCCAAACTTGATTTGATGAAACATATTACGGATCATCACCCCCAGCTGGCCAGTCACGTCCGTGGCGTGGAGACCGTCGATCATCCGAGCGATGGACAGTTGCTCGCCCACGCCCGCAACTTCTTCAAGGCCGACGACAAGATGCATACGCTTTAAGGGCCAAGACTATCGTGGCATTGTAATCCTGCGCCATGAGCGAAGATTGTAACGGTTGATGTCGCAGGAAGTTGCGGACATGCCTCCAGCCACACGGGTGAACGCTGAGCGGCCAGTTTTCCTGACAAGGGACCTGTGCCGGGTTTACAAATCAGGCGAAGTCATTGTGCAGGCCCTGCGCGGCGTCAATTTCGAGGCCCGAGCGGGAGAATTCATCGTCATCCTTGGCCCTTCCGGGTCGGGTAAGTCGACATTCCTCAACATTGTGGGCGGGCTTGACCGGGCGACATCCGGCGAAGCGTGGTTTGAAGACCATGACCTGATCCATAGCAGCGAGGCCAGCCTCACACGTTATCGGCGTGACCACGTGGGTTTTGTTTTCCAGTTCTACAATCTAGTGCCCAGCCTCACGGCGAGGGAGAATGTCAAGCTGGTGACGGAGATTGCGCGCCGCCCGCTGCACCCCGAGGAAGCACTTGCAATGGTTGGGCTAGAAGACCGCATGGACCATTTTCCCGCACAGCTTTCAGGCGGGGAGCAACAGCGGGTTGCCATTGCCAGGGCCATTGCAAAGCAGCCGGAAGTGTTGTTGTGCGACGAGCCGACAGGCGCCCTTGATTCCAAGACCGGCATCCGCGTACTGGAAGCGCTGGTGCGGGTAAACGAAGAGATGGGCGCCACGACGCTGGTCATTACCCACAATGCGGCAATTCAGGAGATTGCGCACCGGGTGGTCAACTTCGCGGATGGAACGATTTCCAGCATTCGCACGGTGGCGAAGCGCAGCCGCGCTGCCGATATCAGTTGGTGACGCGATGAGCGTACTCACCATCAAGCTAAGGCGCGACCTGTTGCGGCTCTGGGCGCAGGTCCTGGCTATAGCGCTGGTCATGGCAGCAGGCGTGTCGACACTCATACTGGGTAACGGCAGCTATCAATCCCTGTCCCAGACACGCACCAGCTATTATGAGGAAAACCGTTTTGCGGACGTGTTTGCAAATATAACGCGGGCGCCCAAATCGCTCGTGCCGGAACTTACGGCAATCGACGGAGTGGCGGCAGTCGAGCCTCGCATCATGAAGATCGCGCTGGTGAACATCGAGGGCATGACGCAACCTGCATCGGCAATGCTGGTCTCATTGCCAAACTTGCAAGAGCCGCAACTCAACCGCATCCACATCCGCGCCGGTCGGCTGCCGGATTCGCAGGCTGGAACGGAAGCCGTCATCAGCGAGGGCTTTGCCAAGGCGCATCGACTTGGCATTGGCTCGTCATTGCATGTGCTGCTCAACGGCGTGTTGCGGAAAGTGCAGATTGTCGGCGTGGGGCTTTCGCCGGAATTCATCTATGCCCTGGGGCCGGGGGACCTGATGCCAGACGACCGGCGGTTCGGCATACTGTGGATGCCGGAAAAAACCCTGTCAGCCGCCTACAATCTGGAAGGCGCATTCTCAAACTTGCTTGTCAAGCTGCTGCGCGGCGCTTCCGAGGCAGCCGTCATTGAACAACTTGATGTAAAGCTTGCCCGCTTCGGAGGGCAGGGTGCCTTTGGCCGTGGCAATCAAACGTCACATGCTTTCCTTGATGCCGAGTTGAAACAGCTCAGGGCCCTCAGCCGCGTGCTGCCGCCTGTGTTCCTGCTGGTGGCGGCATTTCTGGTGAACATGACGCTGGCACGCCTCGTAGCCCTGGAGCGCGAGCAGATTGGCCTGTTGAAAGCGTTGGGCTACTCGTCTTGGGCGGTGGCGCGCCATTATGTGGCGTTTGTCGCCGTCATCGCCGTGATCGGCACCATGATCGGCTTCGTATTCGGCCTTTTACTCGGCAACGGGTTGACCATGATGTATGCGCGGTTCTTCAGCTTTCCATATCTCGTGTTCAGCCGGGACCCTGAAATCTACCTGATTGCGGCGGCGGTCACCATTGCGGCGGCGGTTGCAGGCGCGCTCAAGGCGGTCAGTGACGTGGCCTGGCTGCCGCCGGCAGTTGCCATGGCGCCACCCGCACCGGCAAGGTTTCGGAAACTGCTGCGCGGAAAGATCGAGATCGGCAGGCATGTGCGCCAATCATCGGTGATGACCATGCGACACCTTTCGCATTGGCCGTGGAGAACGGCCAGCGGCGTTCTGGGCATGGCGCTTTCCGTGACGGTGATGGTCGGTTCGCTGTGGAGTTTCGGTGCGGTAGATCACATGATCGACGCGACATTCGTACGGGCCGAGCGCGGCGATGCGTCGATCAACTTCGAAGCTGCCAAGCCGCTGTCTGCACTGCATGCAGTCAAGCATTTGCCGGGCGTTCTGCGGGCGGAACCCTACCGATCAGTTGCAGTCAAGATCAGGCTGAAGCAGGTGGAAAGGCGCATAGCACTCATCGGGAAATCTGCCAGGAATGACCTGTCCCGCCTGCTTGATGCTGAACTGAGACCGGTGCTGATGCCCGAGGCTGGACTTGTGATTTCCAGCTCGCTTGGCCGGATCCTTCGAGCGGGCCGCGGCGACGTGGTGGAGGTGGAGTTGCTTGAAGGTGACCGGCGCGTTCTCCGCCTGCCGGTCAGCGCTGTCGTGACCGGCTATCTCGGACTGTCGGCATTCATGGATATCGGCGGCCTCAACAATCTGCTCAATGAAGGGCCGATGATCTCAGGCGTCACCATTTCCATTGATGGCAACGCGACCAGCAAGTTGTTTGATATCTTGAAATCAACGCCTTCAGCGAATTTCATAGCGCTGCAAAAAGTCTCGATGGAGAAATTCCGCAGCACTATTGCGCAAAACATCTTCATCATGGTGAGCGTCTATGTTTCGCTCGCTACCATCATTGCCTTCGGCGTTGTCTACAATTTTGCGCGCATCTCGCTATCGGAGCAGGGGCGGGAACTGGCAAGCCTGCGTGTGCTTGGCTTTACCCGAGGAGAGGTTTCGGCCGTGCTGCTGAGCGAACTTGCAGTCATCGTGATCGTGGCCCAGCCGCTGGGCTGGTTGCTGGGCTATGGCATTGCCCTTGCCATGCAATCTGCGTTCAGCAGCGAGCTCTATAGCGTGCCGCTTGTCATCGGCAGGGAAGTCTATGCCTATGCCAGCCTCATCGTGATGACCGCCGCTGGGTTGTCGAGCCTCGTCATCCGCCGCCGCGTCAACAGGCTGGACATGATCTCAGTATTGAAAACCCGGGAGTGAACATGCTTCGCCGCATCGCGCTAATCCTGATCATGGTTGCCGTGGCAGCTGCACTGAGCTGGGCCCTGTGGCCGAAGCCGGTTTCGGTTGAAACCGAAATCATCGAGCGGCGCGTGATCGTCGTGACGGTGGAGGAGGAAGGCAAAAGCCAAATCCGCGAGGTCTACACAGTTTCAGCGCCCACCACCGGCAAGGTGCTGCGCCTTAATTTGCATGCCGGCGACGATGTGGTGAAGGACAAGAGCGTCATCGCGTCGATAAAACCGACAGAGCCGACCCTGCTGGATGTACGTTCGCGCAAGGTGGCGGAGGCCAATGTCGAAGCCGCGCGAGCAGCCGTCGATCTGGCGCAGGCACAGGTCCAGCAAGCGGCGGCGCAACTGGAATACCTCAACAGCGAATTGAAGCGCGCAAGCGTGCTGGTGAAGCGCGGCACCATTGCGGACCGAACCTTCGACAAGGCTTCCCTAGATGCAGCAGTGGCGGCTGCCGAGCATGAAAGTGCTGCAGCCAACCTGCAGCTGCGCAAACGGCAACTGGAAGGCGCGCAAGCAGTGCTTGCCGACGGCAGCCTTATGTCTGGACAAGCAGATTGTTGCGTCAATGTGCTGGCGCCCGTCTCCGGCAAGGTACTGCGCGTCCTGAGCGAGAGCGAACAAGTTGTGCAGGCCGGGACACCGCTTCTCGATCTTGGCGATCCCGGCAATCTGGAAGTGGTGGTCGATGTCCTTTCCAGCGATGCAGTTCGGATTGTGCCGGGAGCTGCTGCGATGATCGAGGGGTGGGGTGGTGCTCCGTTACCGGCGCGCGTTTCGCGGATTGACCCGGCTGCGGTGACGAAAATCTCCGCCCTTGGCATTGAAGAGCAGCGTGTAAACGTGTTGCTCAAGCTGCGGGACCCGGTGAACAGTCAAGGAGGCCTCGGGCACGGTTTCCGGGTGGTTGCGCGCATAACGGTTTGGCAGGGCAAAGACCGTTTGGCGGTACCCATTGGCGCGCTGTTCCGGCAGGGCGGAGAGTGGACCGTGTTTGTTGTGCGGCAAGGCCTGGCGCATCTGCAGCCTTTGCGCCTGGGCGAGCGCAACTTCGATTACGCCGATGTGCTTGAAGGACTTGCGCTAGGCGACGAGGTCATAATCCACCCCAGCGACATGATTGCGGATGGAGCAAAAGTCGTCGCTCCCCGACCTTGAGCCGGGAGAGCAGCCGATCAAAAGCGTAAAACAAGCCATGTCACGAGTGCCGCAGTGCAGCTTGAGAGCACTGTTCCCCAGGCCATGTCGATCAACGCAATGCGAGTGGTGAATCCCTCGATTACGCTGAGGTTTGTAAGGTCATAAGTTCCGTAGGCGAACAATCCGGCCGCAGCCCCCAGGAGAAATGCTTGACCGATCGAAGCCGCGGCGAGCGCGGGATTGACGGCAAAAAACATGAGGCCCGCGGCATACATGAGATAGAAGAGCGTGGCAGCGATGAGGCCGGGCTGCGCGGCAAGCAACCCGCCGATTTCGCGAACATAGGTCCCGCGCGCAATGATGGCGAGCCAGACAAGATCAATGCTGACGAAAATAACAAGTATGGCGAGGTAGCTCGTGAGTGTCTTCGTCATGCTTGCCGCTCCCTTTTGCTTGACCTCAAAGCGGCGTGACCGGCCCGCGGCGTGCGCAGACCGGCCTGCCTGTTGTCACGTATAGCTCACTACATCTTCGGCATGATCACCGTGTCAATAACATGGATGACGCCATTGTCGGCGGCGATATCGGCCTGCACCACCTTGGCGCCATCAACCATCACGCCGTCCATGGCCTTGACCGAAATCTCGCCGCCCTGCACGGATTTCACCATCAATTCCTTGCCGGCAATATCGGCCGCCATCGTCTTGCCTGGCACCACATGATAGGTGAGGATGGCAATGAGCTTGTCCTTGTTCTCGGGCTTCAGAAGTTCTTCCACAGTGCCTGCTGGCAGCTTCTTGAACGCATCGTCCGTTGGGGCGAAGACAGTGAATGGCCCGGGTCCCTTCAGAGTTTCGACAAGGCCTGCTGCCTTCACGGCTGCAACGAGCGTGTTGAATTGTCCGGCGCCAGCGGCAGTGTCGACAATGTCAGCGGCATGGGAAATTGCGACAGACGCAATCATGGAAGCAGAAAGCGCTGCAGCTGCAGCGATACGGCGAAAAGTATTCATTGAAAAGAACTCCCTTGAAGGTTGAAGGTAACTAGTGCTTTAACGCGCTGCTTTGGAGTGTGGATCATCGGCGCTGTCCGATTTAATGTTTGAAGTGCTTGCGAACGTTGCAGACACAATTGGCGGCGCAGGGTGCGGAACAAGGTGCAAGCCCTTCAGCCACAGTTGCAAAGCTTCCCAATGTATTCCGCCAAGCACCTTGAGCGGCAGTAGCGGCATGGAGAGAAGCGAGCGCAGCAGCGTGCGATCCCGCAACTCCTTGCGTGTTCCTGAAAACCAGGCGTTGAGCGTTGGCCCCTTGTCGGTGGTGAGTGCGATGCCGAGAGCCAATGTTTCGTCTGGCTTGCTTATCGCGAAAGCGATAAAATCCATCTGTCGCGTTGAATGGCGAAACATAGAGCTGCTTTTCGATATGCTGCTCTTCGTTACCCTCGACTGGCAGTACATAAGTGTGCCGCTCACCAAATGTGTTGTTCACTTCGTATATGGTGAGGCGCAAGTCATTATCGGCATCGAAGGCGTAGTAGACAGTGAGAGGATTGAAGACGAATCCAAACAGCCGCGGATAGCAGAACATGAAGATGCGCCGGATTGGCTTGCCGGTCTTGGTACGGCGCGCCAGCCGCCAGGCATTTTCGCTGATGCTGGTTCCGTCACCGGGGCCATGGTTGCTGTCATGGATGCTGAAGACATTGAAGCCATTGTAGCTGAACAGGCGGAGACGCCCGCTGAGTGCGGGCAATTCATCCACATCGGCAAACAGATTGAAGACGCGGTAGCTCAATTTATGGCGCAGCGGCTGCAAGCGCTGGTGCGCCACAGTGCCGTGATAAAGACATGACGCGAGCTTGCTCATTCCGCAGCCTCTTGCTGCAGGGGCAGTGGTTCCAGTGGCAGCGGAGCGCGCACGGCAACTCGGCCGCTTTCATTCGCCACTTGCCAGGGCCGGGAGACGCCGCCCAACTGCTCGGCAACGGCCAGGCCCGCCTGCAAGCCGTCTTCATGGAAACCTGCGCCGAAGTAGGCAGCGCAGAACCAGGTGCGCCGCTGGCCCTGCAAGGCCCACAGATCCTGCTGCGCCTGATGCGTGCTGCCGTTGAACACGGGGTGCCGGAAAGTGATGCGCCGGCCGACCAAGCGTGGGTCGGGCTCGATGCCGGGGTTGAGAGAAACGAAGTAGTTGGTGGCCGTCGCAAGCGGCTGCAGGGCATTCATCCAATAGGTCACGCCTTGCGGCGCGCCGCCTTGCGCTGCCAAGTAGTTCCAGCTGCTCCACAAGCGCTTTGCCCTTGGCATCAGCCGCGGGTCACGGTGCAGCACGGCTTCGTTGTCAGCATACTTGAACTGCGAGAGTAGGCTGTACTCGCCGGCAGACGGTTCATCCAGCATGGCTAGAGCCTGATCGGCATGGCTCGCAATCACCACATGGTCATAGATGCCGAGCACCTTGCCGTCGTTCCACAAGCTTACCCCGGTGGCGTGGCGGTCAATCCTCGTCACGCGCGTATCAACCTGCGAGCGGAACTGGCCGTCCTCCACGAGGCGCTTCACATATTCGCGCGAGCCGCCATGCACCGTGCGCCAAACCGGCCTGCCGGAATACTGCAGCAACCCGTGGTTGGCAAAGAAGCGGAGGAAGGCCTTGGCGGGATAGTGCTGCATCTGTCCCGGTGGCGAGGACCATATGGCAGCCGCCATCGGCAGCAAGTGGCGCTCGATGAAGGCGCGCGAGTAGCCTGACTGCCCCAGAAACGTCGCGATGGATGTCTGTTCGTCAAGTTTCCGTCCATCGCGTTCCGCTTGACGGAAGAAGCGCAGGATGTCGCGCAGCATGCGCCAGTGGTTGAGATCGACGAGATTGGTGAGCGAGCCGAACATGCTGCGAAGATCCCGCCCAGCGTATTCCGATGTGCCGCCGCCGATCGATACGCTGAAGCCCATGTCGCTTGCCGCCGTCGGCACGCCGAGATGGGCAAACAACGCCGTGAGATTGGGGTAAGTGGCCTCATTGTAAACGATGAAGCCCATATCAACGGGCACAAGTTTCCCCGCCTCTTCGCAATCGATGGTGCGGGAATGACCGCCGAGGGTTTCTCCCGATTCGAACAGGGTGACACGGTGGCTCTTGGACAGCAGCCAGGCCGCAGAAAGACCGGAAATGCCGGAGCCGACTACGGCGATAGACAAGGGGGGCAAGGGAAAACTTCGCTTGTTGAGTGTTTTTGGTTATAGAATGATTACGGCTCATCGTTTTAGTTGGATTACCCGTGACCGCACATAAGTTTCTCCCGGCAAGTGATCCGGTGGGCCTCACCGCTCGTTTCCTGCGGACTGATATCCGGAGTATAAGCCGTGCCAACAGCGGTTGCTTACATGGTTAAGATTGAAAGCCAGCGCGTGCAGCAATCCGACGAAGGCTTCTATCAGCAGGCTATCGAGCGCATTGCTCAGAGCAGGGACAGGGCAGCGTTCGGCCTGTTGTTTGACAAGTTCGCGCCTAAACTGAAGGCTTTCATGCTGCGGAAAGGCGTGCGGCCTGAACAGGCGGAGGAACTGGTGCAGGAGGCGATGCTCTCGGTCTGGACCAAGGCCGGCCTTTATAACCCCGCTAAGGGAACCGTTTCCGGCTGGATCTACACCATAGCCCGCAACCTCAGGATTGACCGTATACGCCGTGAATCGACCATGGCTTACACGACGCTGGAGGACTTTGACCAGCCGAGCGATGATCCTGCCATTGATGAGGCACTGGCCAACCGGCAGGAGCAGGCATCGGTCGCCAAGGCTCTGTCAGCCATTCCTGCCGAACAGCGTGATGTACTGGTTCTTTCATACATCGAAGATTTGCCACAGGTCGAAATCGCCAAGCGGCTATCGCTGCCGCTCGGCACGGTCAAGTCGCGCATGCGGCTGGCCTACAGCCGTTTGAGAAAATCATTGGAGACTTTATCGTGACTATCAACCATCATCTTGATCCTGCCACGGTTATGGCGTTTGCGGCGGGAACATTGAACGAAGCTCACACGGTCGTGGCGGCTTCCCACATTGTCGCCTGCAAGGCCTGCCGGGCCGCTGTCTCGGAGGCCGAGGCCGTTGGTGGTGAAATGGTGAGCAGCCTTGATGATCAGCCGGTGAGTGGGGAATGCCGTGACAGAACGTTCGCTCTCCTTGATCGGGCAACGCTGCATCGCTTCCCGCGGCAGCCCGTAAGGGATCGCGGAGTGCCCGCGCCGCTAGAAGCATACCTTGGCGGCAAGTCTCTTTCCGAACTGGCCTGGAAACGCAAGGCGCCTGGCGTAGAACTTGTTGACCTGCCGTTGCCCAGCAAGAAATCCGGCAAGCTGTTTCTGATGCGCATTGGGGCTGGCCGGGCCATGCCTGAACATGGGCATGGCGGCGAGGAAATGACGCTGATTCTTGAAGGGGCCTATCATGACAAGTTCGGCCGCTTCGCAGCAGGCGACATAGCGGACCTTGATGATGACGTCGAACACCAGCCGATTGTCGAGGAAGGTGCAGCCTGCATCTGCCTGGTTGCGACCGAGGCGCCAACCCGTTTCAGTTCCTGGCCAGCAAGGCTGCTGCAGCCATTGATCGGCATTTGAACGGCGATCTCCCATGGAGGGTGGTCTGGATCACCGGCGCCTCCACCGGCATCGGGCGTGAACTTGCGATCAAGCTTGCAGCGCGCGGGATACAAGTGGCGGCATCGGCGCGTTCGGCAAGCAAACTAGCGAGCCTTGGTTCCGGTATCACGCCTTATCCGTTGGATGTGACGGATTCTGACGCGGTGGCGGAGACTGTAGCGCTCATCGAACGCGAGCTGGGGCCTATCGACCTTGCCGTGCTGGGAGCAGGCACCTACACGCCACTGACAGCGGATCAATTTTCCACAGCCGCCATGCGCGCGACGCTGGAAACCAACCTGATGGGCGTCGTGCATGGCATGGCAGCGCTGTTGCCTCGCATGCGGCAGCGGGGCAGGGGGCATGTGTCGTTCATAGCCTCGGTTGCCGGCTATCGCGGCTTGCCCAAGGCTTTCGCCTATGGGGCGAGCAAAGCGGCTCTCATCAACATGGCGGAAAGCCTGCAGCCAGAACTGGCGCGCGCCGGCATCAGGCTCAGTGTCATCAATCCCGGTTTTGTTGAAACTCCGATGACGGCGCAGAATGATTTTCCCATGCCATTCCTGATGAAGCCCGATGCGGCGGCGGACAGGATCATTGCGGGTCTCGTGAAAGGCAAGTTCGAGATCGCCTTTCCGCGCCGGTTTGTAGCGATCCTGAAGCTGGCGCGCATTCTGCCCTACAGTGTGTATTTCTGGCTGATGCAACGCTTCGTGCTACCGCGGGGGTGAGCGGAAAGGCTGCAGCAACATGCGGTCAATCCAGGCTTCACGGCGTGAGCGGAACTGCGGCAAGCCGATTGTCATGCCATCGTGCCCGGCCTGTGGCTGCGGCCGGTAGGTTCCAAACAGCCTGTCCCACCAGGGAACATTGAAACCGTAGTTGCTGTTGGTTTCGACAGGAACGACCGAGTGGTGCACGCGGTGCATGTCTGGCGTCACCACCAATAGCCGCAGCAACCTGTCAACGCCCTGAGGCAGCCGCACATTGCTGTGGTTGAACAGCGATGCGGCGTTGAGGATGATCTCAAACAGCAGCACCGCCACAGGCGGCGCGCCGATTGCCGCCACGACGATGAACTTCAGCGCCATGGACAAGAGAATTTCGAGCGGGTGGAAGCGAAGCCCGGTGGTCACGTCGATTTCTGTGTCGGCATGGTGCATGCGGTGCAGCCGCCAGAGAATTGGAACGCGGTGAAAGACGATGTGCTGGCCATAGATGACAAGGTCGAGCAGCAGCAGTGCGAGGATGATGCTCAGCCATTGCGGCAATCCTGCAAAATTGAACAGGCCCCAGCCATTTTGCTGCATAAGGCCGGCAAAGGCGGCTGCAGTGAGCGGAAAGGCGAGGCGGACGAGTATTGAATCAACAGCAACCAGCGCTAGATTGTTGGACCAGCGCAGCAGCCGCGGCACTTCCTGCCGCCGTTTCGGTGCTGCCAGTTCCCACAGCGCCATGGCTGCTAATACGCTGGCGAACACTGCGAGCCGCAGGGTGGCTTCCGGCAATTGAAAAAGGGTCAGATTTGCGTCCATGCCAATATGTGAGGCCTTGGCCCTTGGCATTCAAGTCAAGTTTGCGCCATTAAGTGGCATCGAGGCAGGAGCGTCAAACGCGGTGGGCATGCAGAGGCAGGATTGGGATCAGGTGAGAGCAAGTTGCACAGGCGGATTTGCGCATCTGGTGCGGAGCCGTATCAGTGATCCTGCATCGCCCTTCATTGAGGCCGATGATGGAAGGAATTTCTCATACGGCGAGTATTGGGAGCTGGCTGGGAGGTTGGCGCACTCGCTTGCAAGCTCCGGCGTCAAGCGCGGAGACCGTGTGGCGCTGCAGGTTGAAAAGAGCGTTGAGGCGATAGCAATTTTCCTCGCCTGCGCCAGGCTGGGCGCCATCTTCCTGCCGCTCAACAGCGCCTATACGCCGGCCGAAGTCTCCTACTTTCTGGGTGATGCGGAACCTGCGCTGCTCATTGTCGCTCCGGGGCGCGAGCAAGCGTTCGCTGGCACGGCTCGCTGCCCCATCCTGACGCTGGATGACAAGGGTGGTGGATCGCTGGCCGATCTTGCAACAGGTTTCTCGCCCTTGTTCGAGGATGCGGTTATGAGTTGGGATGATGGATTAGCCATCCTCTACACCTCCGGCACCACGGGCAAATCGAAAGGCGCGCTTCTCACGCACGCCAACCTCGCCTCCAACGCGGTGACGCTGGTTGCGGCCTGGGGCTTCACGGACCGCGATGTGCTGATCCATGCCCTGCCGGTCTACCACACGCACGGGCTTTTCGTGGCCGTCAACACGCTGATGCTGTCCGGTGGCAGGATGCTGTACCGCCGGAAGTTTGATGCTGACGACGTGTTGAGGCTGATGCCGCGCGCAACCGCGCTGATGGGCGTGCCAACATTCTACACAAGGCTCGTGTCGCATCCTGGCCTCAGCAAGGAAGCCGTCAGCCACATGCGGCTGTTCATATCCGGCTCGGCGCCATTGCTTGCGGAAACGCACCGAGACTTTGAGGCTGTGACTGGTCACGCCATCCTTGAGAGATACGGCATGACCGAAACCAGCATGATCACCTCCAACCCGCTTGGCGGCGCACGGAAAGCAGGCACGGTTGGCCCGCCGCTCGCCGGTGTTGAGGTACGCATCACCGATCCGCAATCGGGAACGCCACTGGCTGGCGATGACGTCGGCATGATCGAGGTCAGGGGTCCCAACGTGTTCCAGGGCTATTGGCGCAACCCGGAAAAGACGGCGGCGGAAAAACGGGCGGATGGTTTCTTCATCACCGGCGACCTCGGCAACTTCGATGCGGATGGCTACCTCGTCATTTCCGGCCGGGGCAAGGATCTGATCATCTCGGGTGGCCTCAATGTCTATCCCAAGGAGGTCGAAACCGAGTTGGACGGCCAGCCGGAAATCTTCGAATCAGCGGTCATCGGCGTGCCGCACCCTGATTTCGGGGAAGCCGTGGTGGCGGTTGTCGTAGTGCGGGAGGGTGAGGTGTTGGACGAGGCAGCCTGCGTCGCCAGGGCAGCGCGGACGCTGGCAAAATTCAAGCTGCCGAAACGGGTGCTGGTGGTTGCGGAAATGCCCCGAAATACAATGGGAAAGGTGCAGAAGGCCGAGCTGCGCAAGCGCTTCAGCGGCCTGTATGATAGCCCAAAAGGTTAATCAGGTGGACCATGGCCAGCATGGCGGCGAGCATGCCTGCAAACAGCAGGGGCGTGACCGGCAGGAGGTGCGGCTGCAGCTGCTTCTTGGGTCGCCGTTCCAGCCAGATCAACCCGCCAACCAGGCCCGAAGCGAGGATCAAAGCCGCCAGAGTTATGGAGATTTCAACCGGTGGCAGCATTGAGAGCATGATTTCTCGGCGGTACGGCAAGTTGGGTTGACATTTGCGGGGAGCCCCGACTATGGTCCGGCCAAATTCGAGGGGCCTCGCCCCATTTAGGTGAAATCATGAAGGTTCGCAATTCCCTGAAATCGCTCATCAAGCGGCACCGTGACAACAAGCTGGTGCGCCGCAAGGGCCGTGTCTACATCATCAACAAGACGCAGCCGCGCTTCAAGGCGCGCCAGGGCTAACTCAATCACTTCAATGTGCGTGCCGCGCTGGGCAGTGTCCGGCGCGTTTGCCATTTTCACGCCGCTGTTTGCGCGCTAAGCTGGCGCGCATGAAACGGCAGGCTCTTGCATTGTTAGCGCTTATCGCCGCCGCCAACCCGGCCCTTGCGGCTGGCCCGGCGGAAAAACCTGTTTCCCCGGCTATCGAGCGGGAAGAGCAACTTGATGCGCTGTTCGGCAGGCTGCGAGGCGGCAACGAGACCGAAGCCGCAGCCTTGGAAGCAAAAATCTGGGAAGTCTGGTCACGCCCGGTTTCGGCAACCGCTGAAGTGCTTTTGCAGGAGGCCAGCAGCGCCATGGCAAACCGCGAGTTTGATGCAGCGCGGACCGTGCTGGACGAACTGGTCGGCTCTTACCCTGCCTTCTCCGAAGGCTGGAACCGGCGCGCAACGCTGCTGTTCGCGATGGAGAAGTACGACAACTCGCTGCGCGACATCGAGAAGGTGCTCGATCTTGAACCGCGGCACTTTGGAGCGCTGGCTGGCCGCGGCATGATCTACCAGCGGCAACAAAAGTGGCCGCAGGCGCTTGATGCCTACCGTCAGGCGTTGCGCATCAATCCCGGCATGCAGGGCGTCAAGGACGCCATCAAGGAAATCGAAAAGACCGAGCGCGAAATCTGATCAGGCGGCGTGGCGCTGTTCGATCACTGCCACGCGCAGCATATTCGTGGCGCCCGCTTTGCCGAGCGGCACGCCAACGGTGATGATGATGCGTTCGCCGAGCGCTGCAAAGCCTTCCGAATGCGCAAAGCGACAGGCATCCTCGATCATGTGATCGAGACTGTCGGAATTTGGCGCCAGCACGCAATGCTGCCCCCAGGCGAGCGCCAACTTGCGCGCCGTTGCCGGAATGGGCGTGAGCGTGATGATTGGAACATTAGGCCGCTCGCGCGCCACGCGCATGGCGGTTGAGCCGCTCTCGGTATAGCTGACGATGGCAGCCACCTGCAGGGTTTCAGAGATGGCGCGGGCTGCCGCAGAAATGGCATCAGAGGTCGTCGGCTGCGGGTCGTTACGCTGCGCGTTCATGATGCCGCGGTAGAAGCTGTCGCCTTCTGCCGATTGGGCAATGCGGTCCATCATGGCCACGGCTTTTTCGGGCCAGGCGCCAGCAGCACTTTCCGCTGACAACATGATAGCGTCAGCGCCTTCATAGACAGCAGTTGCCACGTCGGAAACTTCGGCGCGCGTCGGCACCGGCTCGACGATCATCGATTCGAGCATCTGAGTGGCAACGATCACCGGCTTGCCGATCTTGCGGGCGGCGCGGGTCAATTGCTTCTGCTTGCTTGGCACGGTCTCCAACGGCAATTCAACGCCAAGATCGCCGCGCGCCACCATGATGCCGTCGGCAATCGCCAGGATTTCATCGAGTGTGATGAGGGCCGAAGGCTTTTCGATCTTGGCAATCGTGCCTGCACGTCCCTTGATGAGCAGCACGGCCTCGGCCACGTCTTCCGGGCGCTGCACGAAGGAAAGCGCGATCCAGTCGACGCCAACGGAGGCGGCAGCTTCCAGGTCCGCCCGGTCCTTTTCGGTCAGGGCCGCGATGGGCAGCAGCGTATTGGGCAGGTTGACACCCTTGCGATTTGACAAGGTGCCGCCAAAAATAACGGTAGTGTCGATGCGGTCCTTGCCAGCGGCGATGATCTCAACGCGCGAACGGCCATCATTCAGCAACAGGAAATCGCCAACCTTGGCTGACGCGAAGATTTCCGGATGCGGCAAGTGAACGCGCGTGACATCACCCGGTTCCGGGTTGGTGTCGAAAGCGAAATTGTCACCAGCCTTGATGACCACTTCCTTTTCCTTGAAGGTGCCAATGCGGATTTTCGGCCCCTGCAGATCGGCAAGGATGCCGATGGGCCGGTTGAGCTTCTTCTCGAGAGCGCGGATATAACCATGCAACTCGCGCAGCTTGTCGTGCGAGGTGTGGCTCATGTTGATGCGGAAGACATCGGCGCCCGCCACGAAAAGCTTCTCCAGCATCTCAGGCGTGGATGAGGCAGGGCCGAGGGTTGCGAGAATCTTGACTTTGCGGTTGCGGCGCACGGCGCTTTACTGTCCTTGTGTGGTTTTTTCGCCAGACAGGGAGACCGTCCAATCAGCTTCCTCGGCGGTATCGACTTCGAAGAACCCGGCTTTCTGGTAGCCGCGTTCGGTGCAGTTTTCGATGCCCCGGATGGTGAATATCTTGTCCCTGATGCACATCATGGCCTTGCCGCCCCACGAACCGCCCTTGTCGTAATCAACGGCATAAACATAGTAGTAGCGTGCGATGAGGGCCCCTTTGAGCAGGGTCAGGCATTTTTGCGGTTCAGCTGTCCACCAGCCTTCGCTGGCCCAGCCATCCTTGTTTTTGTAGCCAATGGCGACGCCAACTCGGCTCGCTGTATTGTTACAGAGCTTGAGGTCGGCCCGCGCCGGTGTTCCGGCCAGGCCTAGCACGATCATGGCGCCCGCGGCCGCCGCCATTGCCCGAAACATGCCTGTGTGGACTCCAGTCGATTGAACAGAATCGGTCATAACATCTTTTTTTTGGAACGCGAATGGTTAACTTTTAGCGATAATTGCCATTGTTTGTGACTTTTTGTGGCCTTGCAAAGCTTACGCCGCCGGCAGTCAATTGAAGTGTGGATGAAGCATTTCCACCCTTTCATGGCCGGGCGGCGGGCCATATGAGAATGGACCCAAAGAGCAGGACCAACCCCCATGAAACAGGATGATCGCACCACCACCGAACTGGAAGCCGCCGTACTGCGCCGCCTGCTGGAGCATCTGCGGGGCCGCACCGATGTGCAGAACATAGACATGATGAATCTTGCCGGCTTCTGCCGCAACTGCCTGTCCAACTGGTACGAGGAGGCAGCCAAGGCCCGCGGGCTCGAAGTGAGCCGGGCAGAGTCCCGCCAGATAGTTTACGGCATGCCCTACGAGGACTGGAAGGCGAAGTTCCAGAACGAGGCGTCTGCCACCCAGCAGGCGGCTTTCGACAAATCCCACAAGCATTAGAGATAGCGGAGAGATAGACGTGACAACGAAAACCAGCTTTGCCCAGGGCCAGCTCAAGAGCCTGGTGGAACGCATCGAGCGGCTCGAGGAAGAGAAAAAGACCATCGCCGCCGATATCAAGGAAGTCTATGCCGAGGCCAAGGGCCACGGCTTTGATACCAAGATTCTGCGCAAGGTGATTTCGCTCCGCAAGAAGGACGCCGCCGACCGGCAGGAGGAGGAGCAAATGCTGGATCTCTACCTGCAAGCGCTCGGCATGGTGCCGGAAGACCAGGCGGCTGCCTGATCCCTCAACGAAAAATGGCCGCCTTGAGGGCGGCCATTTGAATTTTCTGGATAGGGTATCTAGCCCTTGATCAGGGCCGGAAGCGGAGCCGGAAGGCTGCCCTTGCCGCTGCGGTCGATTACCAGCATGTCGCCCTTGCCATCGGCATTGGCATCTGATGCTTCAATCACAGCCTCGTTGAACTGCGGCTCTTCAGCAATCGGTGAAGGCTCTACCAGAACTGTCGTTTCCTGGGTTTCGGCTGCCTGGGCTTCTGGCCACCAGTTGATCTCGCTGTCGGCGGAGGCAACAATCGGCCTCATCTTGCGGGAAGCAGGCTTGATGGCATTCAGATCTTCGGCAAAGCCGCCCTTGCCAGACTTGTTGGTGGTTTGATCGCCATCTTCGATGACATCATCAATCGATGGCTCTTCAACAGTCGCTAGTGCTACGCCTGCGATGATCGGCCTGGTGCGGCTGATCTGGGTCGGCGGTGGCGCGCTGGCAGGTTCAATCTGCATGTTGGCGGCTGCCATCATCAGCACTTCAATAGGCTTCGGACGGGGCTTCGGAACCGGATAGCCCTTGGTCACCGCTTCAGCAGTTTTCGAATCGACAAGCTCAGGTTGGCCAGGCTGAACATTGGCATCGGCGCCATCTTCCTCATTGGCAGCCTCGGATGTCAGGCTTGCCAGCTGGGCATTGGATACATCATCAACCTCGTCGCCAAGTCCGTCATAAATGGACGGCTCGCTGCTGACTGGCTTGCCCTTGACCGTTTCGCGCGTTGCCACCATGACGCGGTCCTTCGCGCTCAGGCGGGCGCCGACAGTCTTGCGGAACTTCGAATAAATCGACGCCATTTCGCGTCGGCTGATGCCCGGCCCCCAATGCCGCACATTGCCTGAGTCAATATGCAGGAAGCCAGTGGGTCCGCCGCCGCTGCGATAGTAGCCCACGCCGCCAACCTGGCGGACAAGGGCACTGTTGCGCATGGTCTTGGTAGCGACGTCAGGGAAGTAGATGTCGATCGCCTTGCCCTTCATGTGCTGGCTCTTGCGGGCGACATTGCGACCGATGCGCTTGAGGAAGGCATTGGTGCGCGGCGAACGGTAACCGCTGACAATATGGACAGGCGCCTTGGAGCCAAGATCGGCGTGCAGTTCCCACATCAGGTTGATGGTCTTGGGATCAATGCGGACAACTTCGTTGCGGCGCCAGTCGCGCAGGATGTAATTGAGCTTCTTCATGGCGGATGGCACGAATTTGCCATTGACCATGTAGGTCACCGTCAGGCTTTCCTTGGTATGGGTGTGGTAGATGCTCAGCGAGCGCGTTTCGCCGCCGGCAATAGTGGCCGCGCCGCCGCCCCAAAGGCCCAGCGCAAAGCCAGCTGCAATGGCAGCCGACGCAATGAGTTTACGTGCCCGATTTTTCAAAATTGACCAGTGCCCGACGTCCTGCAATCCTACCACCATACGCAACACACACCGGGCGAAACCCGACTCCCTAGGTTTCCCGTAAGGATGCCAACCCACCGGTCGCATACACCCTAAACGGACATCAGACAAGAATATGGCCACGGTGAGGCAGCCACGCCGTTCTGACATAATGAAACAGTATGATTAACAGGGCTTTAAAGCATTACTCTCGTCGAATGCCGCGCCGTTCAAGGATCAATTTTGAACGATGGCACCCGAGATTGAGGCAGCTTGGCGCTGCTGGTTGCCAGCCATGGCCCTCAGCATTGCGGCATCACGCTCATAAATATCATTGAAATACTGCAGCTTACCGGACGAATCGGGCCAAGCGGTGAAGTAGGTAAGGTAGACCGGCACCTTTTCCGGCAGTTTCACCGATTCGCTATTGCCACTCTCAGTCATGGCATCAATTTTGGCGCGGTCCCAACCCAACAAGACGCGGGCGAATTCGCGTGGATCCTCGACGCGGACACAGCCGTGGCTGAAGGCGCGCACCGGCTGGCTGAACAGTTTCCGGGTCGGCGTATCATGCATGTAGATGCTGTGCTTGTTGGGGAACAGGAACTTCAGTTCACCCAGCGCATTGCTGGCGCCCGGGGGTTGCTGCACGCCGACCGGCGAGCTTTGGCTGTAGGAATACCAGTTGACCGAGCGTGACGATACAACCTTGCCTTTCTGGTTCACCACCTTGTAGCCAATGCGGTCGAAGTAACCTGGATCGCGGCGCAACTTGCCCAGATATTCGTTGACGATAATGGACTGCGGAACGCCCCAGGAGGGGTTGAAAACCACGGTTTCCATCTCATCGTAGAAGGAAGCGGTCTGGGTCATCTGCCGGCCGACAATCACCTTGCTGCGCCAGGCCTCAACGCCCTTGTCCATCACCCGAACTTCATAGGCCGGCTGGTTGACGAAGACGTGGCGCGAGGCCATCTGCCGCGGCAGCCAGCGCATGCGCTCCATGTTGATCACCAGCCGCTGCATGTCGGTGCCGCGCGTGTTGGCGTTCAATTTCTTGATCGTTGCATTGTCGAGGCGGCCACTGGCTTTGACGCCAACGGATTTCTGGTACGACTTGAGCGCAACCGACAAATCCTTGTCGAGTTGCATGGCAAACTCGGCGTCAACAATTTCGGCCTCAGGGTCAATGAAGCCTAGCTGCTGCAGCCTGTCGCGGATGAGGAGAACGCGGGGATCGGAACCTCCGACCTTGACTGAGTTGCCTTCGGCAATAGTGGTATTTTCGGGCACATCGCCGCCGCCCCGCAACTTGGCGAGTTCAACCTTCATCAGGCCATAGGCTGGATTGGTTGGAGCAAGGCCTGCGATGTAGGCTTCAGGAAATGGCGAATGAGCCAGGACATTGAGGGCGATTTCCGGGCTGACGCGCTGGGCTGGCAGATCATTGTACAGTGACAGCCGGTTCGGATCGAAACGGCCGCCAGACATGTGCTGCGCCAGCCTGAGGCTCGCCGCTGTGAGCGCCACGTCGAAACGCGCCAGCGTCTCCGGCGTTGACTCTAGTTGGGATTCGATTGCGGTGAAAGAGGTCAGACCGGCAGGGAGATAGTCATTCGGTTCGAGGCCGTGTTGATCAACGGTTGCGGCCAGTTCCAGCAGCTTGATGGCGCGAGGCGAAGGCTTGCCCTGTTCAATCCACAAGGGCGAGAAGCCATTAGACTTGTAAAACGAGAGGATCGGCTGGCGCAGCTGTTCTTCCACCCGGATGCCGGACTTGATGTCGGCAAGAACCGCAAACAGCTGCAGGTTCTTGGCGGAAGTGGCGTCCAGCTTGGCAAATGCCGGGTCTGCCAAAGGCAGGACGCGCGGTGGAACATAAACCGGATTGCCAAGGCCAAGTCCCGGAATAGGTTCAGGGTCCGAATAGTCAAGAGCAGGTTTGGCCTTGCGCTTGCGTGTTAGTTTGGGCCCCTCATCGCCGTAACCGTTGCGGACGAAGCGTATCTGGTCATTGCCAAAGGAGCCATTCTTGCGCTTTCTCAGCCAAAATGGCAGGCGTTTCTCTGGCTGCGCCACTTTTTTGTAGGGACGCTGTTTTCTTGGCCCGAACAGGCTTTCGAAAAAGCCAGGTGTCTGAGCAGAAGCAGTTTCCGCTCCAACCGTTGCCACAAAAGCAGCCAAGCTCAACCAAACTAAAGATTTGCGCACAGTGGTCCCTCACCAAGACCTGCCATATTTACCGGTGGTTGCTGCCGGAAACAACTAGAGGCAGCAGAAAAATGCTGTAAATTTTTCGTATGTGGCTAGCTTGCCGCTTCCTCGAGGCCGAGGTCGCGCATTTTCCGGTACAGGGTGGACCGGCCAATGCCCAATTTGCGGGCAACTTCTGACATCTGGCCGCGGTAGCGGTTCAGGGCGAGGCGTATCATGTCGGCCTCCACCTCTTCCAGCTTGCGGATATGGCCGCCGTTGGTGACGACGGGGATGCCGAAGGCCATGCCATCGCTCACTTGGCTGCCGACTGAGCGGACCGGGCCTGTGGAGGCTGCCGGCACCAGCTTCGGGGCGGGCATCGGGGCGGGCGGCACGATCACCTGGTAGCCTTCGACCAATGATGCAATCTGCGGAAAATCCTGGATATCGAGAATATCGGTTTCGCAGAGCACTATGGCGCGGAAAATGGTGTTCTCAAGCTGGCGCACATTGCCGGGCCAGCTATAGGCCTTGAGCATTTCGAGGGTCTGGGCGGTGACGCCGCGCACCTTGCGGCCTTCCTCGGCAGACAGCCGGGTGATGAAGTGTTCAACGAGGGCGCCAATGTCTTCCTTGCGGTCGCGCAGCGGCGGTACGGCCATGGGATACACATTGAGGCGGTAATACAGGTCCTCGCGGAAATTTCCCGCTTTCACCATGTCGATCATGTTGCGGTTGGTGGCTGAAATCAGCCTAACATTGACCTTGACCGGGCGGCGTGCGCCTACCGGGTCAATCTCGCCTTCCTGGATGGCGCGCAGAAGCTTCACCTGCATGGCAAGCGGCAGATCCGCCACTTCATCGAGGAACAGGGTGCCGCCGTCAGCTTCCTGGAATTTGCCCAGGTGCTTGCCGACCGCGCCGGTGAAGGAGCCCTTTTCGTGGCCGAAAAGGATAGACTCAACGAGGTTTTCCGGCAGCGCGCCGCAGTTGACGGCAACGAATGGCCGGCCCGCACGATCGCTCTCGCCCTGGATGGCGCGCGCGATCATTTCCTTGCCGACGCCAGATTCACCTTCGATGAGAACAGGAATGTTCGACTGGGCGCCGCGGCGGCCGAGGCGCAGCACATTGCCCATCGCAGGCGAAGCAGCCACGAGGTCGTCAAAGGTCAGCGCTCCGCCAACCTTCTTGTTGAGGCGTTTTACTTCCTCGGTGAGGGCATTGACCTTGAGCAGGTTCTGGATGGAAACGCGCAGGCGCTCCGGCGAGATCGGCTTGACAACAAAATCATCCGCTCCGGCGCGCATGGCCTTGATTACGGTTTCGATGGAGCCTTGCGCCGTTTGAACGATGACGGGCAGATCGCCGCGCAGGCCCTGCATGCGCTCGAGGAACTCCAGACCATCCATTTCCGGCATGACGATATCGAGAATGACAAGCGCCAGATCGGTGCCGGTGGAGCCGGTCATGGCTTGCAGGCCCTTCATGCCGCTGTCCACAGACAGGACTTCGAAACCAAAACGCTTGACCAGTTCTTCGAGAATGCGGCGTTGCGCAGGATCGTCTTCGACGATGAGTATTCGTGAAGCCATTATGCTTGATCTACTTACTGTTCACTAAGGTTTACATTTTCCGGCAACTCAGGAAGCGCTTGCGGCTCTCATCCCCGTCGGTCTCGCATGACGGCTTCAAGATCGCAGCGAACGGTAAAGTTCGTGTTAATGGAATAGTTTATTTGGAGACATGATGCCGCTGTTGTCTGAACATGCGGCTTGGGCCATATGAGGCCCATTCGAAAGGCTTTGACGATGAAAACAACTCCCGCACTTGGAAATCTGCCTGAATGGAATCTGGCAGATTTATATTCCGCACCCGATTCGCCTAGCTTCTCGAGTGACCTTGAGAAGGGCGCCGCGCTGGCAAAGCAGTTTGCCGGGATGTGGAAGGGCAAGCTTGCAACCATGCCGGGAGCAAAACTTGGCGAGGCGCTGCGCGACTATGAGCAGTTGTCGGATCTGCTCGGCCGTGTTGGTTCCTACGCACAGCTTTATTATGTCGGCGACACGACTGATGCTGCGCGCGCGAAATTCTACGGCGACGTCAACGCCAAACTCACCGACATATTTGGCCAGTTGCTGTTCTTCGAACTTGAACTCAACCGCCTTGATGATGCAGCGCTTGAGAAGGCCGACGCGGACAAGCAGTTTGCGTACTATCGTCCGTGGGTAGACAATCTGCGCAAGGAAAAACCCTACCAGCTTGATGACAAGCTGGAGGAACTTTTCCTGGAAAAATCGCAGACAGGCTACGCAGCTTTCAACCGCCTGTTTGACGAGACGATGGCTTCGCTGCGCTTTGATGTGAAGGGCAAAAAGCTCGCCATCGAGCCAACGCTCAACCTCATGCAAAGCGCAAAAGAAGCAGACCGCAAGACCGGCGCGGAAGCGCTGGCAAAGACATTCGGCGAAAACCTGCGCCTGTTCACTTTGATCACCAACACGCTGGCCAAGGACAAGGACATTTCGGACCGTTGGCGCGGTTTCAAGGATATCGCGGATGCACGGCATCTGTCCAACCGCATCGAACCGGAAGTCGTTGATGCGCTGGTTGCTGCGGTGCATGCCGCCTATCCGGGTCTGTCGCACCGGTACTACAAGATGAAGGCGAAATGGCTCGGCAAGGACAAGCTGATGCATTGGGACCGCAACGCGCCATTGCCGCAGGAAGATACGCGCGAGGTGCCGTGGTCCGATGCGAAGGAGATGGTATTGTCCGCCTACGGAGCATTTTCGCCGGAGATGGCGGAGATTGCGGGCCGCTTCTTCGACAGGGGCTGGATTGATGCGCCAGTGCGGCCCGGCAAGGCGCCGGGCGCCTTCGCGCACCCGACCGTGCCTTCGGCGCACCCTTATGTGCTGCTCAACTACCTCGGCAAGACGCGCGATGTGATGACGCTGGCGCATGAGCTCGGCCACGGCGTGCACCAGGTGCTGGCGGCGGATCAGGGTGCGCTCATGGCGTCCACACCGCTGACGCTGGCGGAGACGGCAAGCGTGTTCGGCGAGATGCTGACGTTCCAGAAACTGCTGAAGGCGACGACCGACAAGGCAAAGCGCAAGATACTTCTCGCCTCCAAAGTCGAGGACATGATCAACACCGTGGTGCGGCAGATCGCCTTCTACACATTCGAACGCAAGGTGCACACGGCGCGCAAGGAAGGCGAGCTGACGCCAGACCAGCTGAATGCCATCTGGATGGAAGTGCAGCGCGAAAGCCTGGGCGAAGCCATCGAATTCGGCCCGGGCTACGAGACGTTCTGGACCTACATTCCGCACTTCATCCATTCGCCCTTCTATGTTTACGCCTATGCCTTCGGCGATTGCCTGGTCAACTCGCTCTATGCCCGCTACCTCGAAAGCGATGAAGGCTTTCAGGAGCGCTACTTCGCGCTGTTGAAAGCCGGCGGCTCGAAGCACTATTCGGAGCTGCTCAAGCCGTTCGGCCTTGATCTCAAGGACCCGCAGTTCTGGCAGAAAGGCCTTGGCATGATCTCCGGCATGATCGACGAGCTTGAAGCGATGGATGGGTAAGTGGTTCGTTTCCGCACTTCACAGCCGCTGAGGACACGGTTGCATTCATGGCCATCCTTGATCCAAATCAAGGTGAATTGGGCAATCGTGACCATATGATGATTGCAGTGCTGGAGCCCAATCCAGACGCGATAGCGACATCTGAAGGAGAATTCCATCATGAAGACCATTTCGGTGGTGCTTGCTTTGACGGCAATTGCACTCGCTTCCACAGCCTATGCAGCCGGTGACCTGAGCCGGGCTGACCCTACAGAGATCGTTATTGAGATGGGTCAGAAAGACGCCAAGCACATGTACTTCAAGCCTGACCATATCGACCTTGAAACCGGCAAGGCTTACAAAATCTCGTTCAGGAATACGGATAAAGTCAAACATGAATTTGCTGCGCCAGAGTTTGTGGCGAAGGTGTTCACCCGCAAGGTTGAAGTCCTTGGCGCAGATGGCAAGACGATTGCCGAGATCAAGGGCGCCATCAATGAAATCGAAGTTGTCGGCGGCGGTGTGGCCGAATGGTACATTGTGCCGGTTCAGAATGGAAAAGACATTCCAATCGAATGCGCCATTGAAGGCCATAAGGAAGCCGGGATGGTCGGCACCGTTACGATCAAATGAATAGCATTACCGCTGCAGAGTGGTTCCGGTAACGCGGAACTGCTTTGGCGGGATACAGCGGCTAATCCATCAGGTCTTCGATCTTATCGGGGATTTCACCTTCCGAGAAGGTTTTCTGCATTTCCGCATCGTGGATGAAGGCCACGATATCGCCGAGTTCCACAGCCGTCAGCTCGACTTGCTGGCCCATCATTTCTTCCTGCATGGCAATCATCGGCTTCATGCCCAGCCACATCCGCGCGAAGAATTCGAATGGGTTCATCGCGGGGTCCATGGTCGCGGCGTCGAGTGGTGCTCCATTTTGACCGCCAACGCCATTAATCGCGTGGCAAGCGACGCAGCCCTTGGTGGCATATAGTTCCCGGCCACGTCTTGAATCAGATTTGGGCAACAAGAGACTTGTTGGTGCTGGGGCATTGTCGGCTCTCGCTAATGATACGAGGCCACTGGAGTTCTGGTTTCCCGCGCCAATAGCTGCTCCCATTGCCATGGCAAGGCCGAAAACCTTCAATGAGGAAAGTTTCATTTTCGAGCGTCCCTCGATGCAGCGGTGTTTGCACCTCGCTCGCCATTCTACACGAATTTTTGCCTCCGGATACACCTGGCTGGATCCACCGTTCCGCAAGCCGCGCCGAACAACGGCGGCCACTCTACTCCATGAACCAGCCGTGACTGACGATGAGCGACTGGCCGGTCAGCGCTTTGCTCGGGAACGCCGCAAACAGGAAAGCAACTTCCGCTACATCCTCGATCGACGTGAACTCATGATCCACGGTGCCGCCGAGCATGACGCGCTTGACGACTTCATCCTCCGAGATGCCGAGCGTCTTGGCCTGCTCCGGTATCTGCTTTTCCACCAGCGGCGTCTTGACGAAACCGGGGCAGATGACATTGGAACGCACGCCTTGCATGGCGCCTTCCTTGGCGATGACCTTTGAAAGCCCGATCAGCCCATGTTTGGCGGTGACGTAAGCCGACTTGAGCGGCGAGGCTTCCTTGGAGTGCACCGAGCCCATGAAAATGATGGAACCTGAACCCTTTGCATACATCAGCGGCAGGCAGGCCTTTGACGTCAGGAACGCGCCATCAAGATGAATGGCCAGCATCTTCTTCCAGTCAGCAAAGGGAAACTCTTCCATCTTGTGCACGATCTGGATGCCGGCATTGGACACCAGAATATCAACCCCGCCCCAGGCCTTGGCAACGGCTGTGACGCCGGCATTGACGGCCTCCTCGCTGGTGACATCCATCGCCACGCCAATGGCTTTACCCGGGCCTTTGGCAGCGAGTTCGGCTGCGGTTGCATTGGCAGCATCGGCGTTCAGGTCTGCAATCGCGACGTTCGCGCCGCCCGCCACAAAACGTGCAGCAATTCCCTTGCCGATGCCGCTGGCGGCTCCCGTAACAATGGCCGTTTTGCCAGTGAGGTTCATTCGTGTTTCTCCTTGGTAAGATCGAGGGCCACCAGCCCAGCATGATTCCTCGTGCGATTGCGCCAGTTGGGATGGTTGAGCGAAGTCTCGACGTCCTTGCGCCCAGCCTGCCAGTGTTCTTCGACACTGAGGCGAGAGAATTCGTAGTCCTTTGCATGCGTATCATGGTCGGTAGAGCGGTTGATCAGGTGCATGACAGTCACTGTGCCGGGGCCTTGCTTGGCTGTCAGCGTCAGCAGGTCGGGGTCGTTGCGGAATTCCTCCGGCAGTTTTCCGGCCAGCCGCTTGGCAGCCTTACGCAGATCCTGCAATTCCTTCTCCATGGTCGTGTTCAAGCGCGTGCGGCTGGAGAAGCGAATTTCCTTCTCGCGTTCGGCCACTTCCAGAATGGTCCTGGGCATTGATCCGCGCGCGGGGAAGAGATCGACCTGGAAAATGCAAAGATCTTCTCCGCCATTCTCCTCATCCACCACATATTGCAGCGGCGTGTTGGAGACGAGGCCACCATCCCAATAAGGCTGGCCGTCTATGTTGACGGGCGGGAATCCGGGTGGCAGGGCGCCGCTCGCCATGATGTGCTCGGCCCGCAGCTTTTCCTTCTTGGTATCGAAGTAGCGGAAATTTCCTGTCCGCACATGGACGGCGCCAAAGCTCGCACGCATGCCGCCATGGTTCAGTTGCTTGAAGTCGACAAGTTCGGTGAGAGTGGCCAGTAGGGGAGCAGTGTCATAAAAGCTGAGTGCTGCGTCAGTGCTGGGCCATGCCAGCGATGGTGCAACCGGGCGCGGTGAGAAGAAACCCGGAATGCCGAACAAGGTGGCCAGCCAGCTGCTGGTGTCATTGAACATGGTCCTTCCCTGGCCACTGGATGCGATGGAACCGCCCTGCAGGCCCGAAGATACAGTTTCCCAGAAGGCTCGCAGCCGCGCGGTCCGCCGTTCAGGCGCGTTTCCAGCTATGATTGCGGCATTGATCGCGCCAATGGAAATACCAGCCACCCAATCGGGCTCGAGCCCGGCAGCGGACAGCGCCTCGTAGGCCCCGGCTTGGTAGGCACCCAAGGCGCCACCGCCTTGAAGGACCAGAATGCGCCTTTCTGTGGAGTTTGGGCCGTTCATGTTGCGATGCAACATTGACTTGCATTGTGTCGGGATTGCGACTTACTGGCCCGGCCAGGCTGGTTGCGGTGATTTGGACCTGCGGCCAAGCTTGCGGGACATGGCCAGCTTGGCTACACCTTGTCGCAAGGCAACAATTAAAACAGGATTCTCACATGGCCCAGACGCATGGCGACATGGAAGCCCACCGCAGCACCTATGAAGGCTTCATCAAGGGCTCCATCATCACCGCACTATTGAGCTTCTTTGCCCTCGTTGGGTTGGTCAATATCGGTTTCGGCAAGTCATGGCCGGTGTTCTGGTGCTTTGCCGGGCTGATTGTCGGCACCATCGCGGTGCTGGTTGATTTGCGGGCGGGCGCCAAATGGTATCTCTCCGGCGGCTTGCTGGTGCTTTACAGCCTGTTCACCGCCTACAATATTGTCTGATTTCAGAGGCACTCATGAAAATCGCGGTCCTGTCTGATCAAGCGGCGGGTGAGAGCCGCGTTGCTGCTTCGCCGGATACGGTGAAGGCCTATGTCAAGAAGGGCGCTGTTGTCAGCGTCGAGGCAGGTGCCGGAGCTGGGTCCTTCATCGCTGATGATGCCTTCAAGGCGGCGGGTGCAACAATCTTCAAGTCGGCCGCTGATCTCAAGGATGCGGATATTGTTTTGTCGGTGCGGCGACCTTCGGATGCCGTGCTCAAGGCCCTTAAGAAAGGCGTCATCGTTGCCGCAGGGCTTGATCCCTATGGTGACCGCAAGGGGCTCGAAGCTCTCGCCAAGTCCGGCGTCAACGCCTTTGCCATGGAATTGATGCCGCGCATCACCCGCGCCCAGTCGATGGATATTCTCTCGTCGCAGTCAAACCTGGCGGGCTACAAGGCGGTGATTGACGCCGCTGGCCAATATGGCCGCGCCTTTCCGATGATGATGACGGCGGCCGGCACCGTGCCGCCTGCAAAGGTGTTCATCATGGGCGTTGGCGTTGCAGGTCTGCAGGCTATCGCCACAGCGCGGCGTCTCGGCGCCATCGTTTCAGCAACCGACGTGCGCAAGGCGACCGAGGAACAAGTGAAGAGCCTTGGCGCCAAGTTCGTGTTCGCCGATGTGGCTGATGCTGCAACCTCCGGCGGCTATGCCAAGGAGCTTTCGGCAGAAGACAAGGCCAAGCAGGCGGCGCTGGTTGCCGAACACATCAAGGGGCAGGACATCGTCATCACCACGGCGCTTATCCCGGGGCGGCCTGCGCCAACGCTGGTCTCGCAGCAGATGGTGGAAAGCATGAAGCCCGGCTCGGTCATCGTCGACCTCGCTGTCGAGCGCGGCGGCAACTGTCCGCTGTCGAAGCCCGATCAGGTCGTTGTCCACAAGGGCGTGGCGATCATCGGCACCGTCAATCTCGCCGGGCGGCTCGCGGGCAATGCCTCGCCGCTGTTTTCCAAGAATCTCGCCAACTTCCTCGACATCATGATCGACAAGGATGGCGCGTTGAAAATCGACTTCGACGATGAAATCATCAAGGGCACGCTGATCGCAAAAGACGGCGCGCTGGTTCACCCGATGTACAAGGCTTCGTGACATGGAACAGCTTGCTCACTCCGTCGATCCCTTCATCCTGCTGCTCGGCATCTTCGTGCTGGCGGTGTTCGTCGGCTATTATGTGGTGTGGAACGTCACGCCGGCGCTGCACACGCCGCTGATGTCGGTGACCAACGCCATCTCCTCCGTCATCATCGTCGGCGCGCTGCTGGCGGTGGGGGCAGGGGCGATCGCATCGGGCTCCACCATCGCCATGATCTTCGGCTTCCTCGCGCTCATCCTCGCCAGCGTCAACATCTTCGGCGGCTTCCTGGTCACCAACCGCATGCTCGCGATGTACAAGAAGAAGGACAAGTAGACCATGTCCCCCAGCATTGCCGCGCTGCTCTATCTCGTTGCCGGTTCCATGTTCATCATGGCGCTGCGCGGCCTTTCGAGCCCTGCAACATCACGCACCGGCAATGCCTATGGCATGGTCGGCATGGCGCTTGCCGTGTCTGACGACGCTTGGCATCGCCGCTCCGACCAACCCATGGTGTGGCTGCTGATCATCGCCGGCATCGGCATTGGCGGCGCCATCGGCGCTGTCGCGGCCAAGCGCATCGCCATGACGGCGATGCCGCAGCTAGTCGCCGCCTTCCATTCGCTTGTCGGTTTGGCCGCAGTGTTCGTGGCGGCCGCAGCTTTTTATGCGCCTGATGCTTTTGGCATTGCGACCGATGGAGAAATCCACGCCCAGAGCCGCATTGAAATGGCATTGGGTGCGGCCATTGGCGCCATCACCTTCACCGGCTCGATCATCGCGTTCCTCAAGCTCGATGGCCGCATGTCGGGCGCACCGATCATGCTGCCGGGGCGCCATTTCATCAACATCGCGCTCGGCCTGGCGCTCGTCTACTTCCTCTATGAGTTCTTTGCGGCGCAAAGCCCGATTGCCTTCTGGATGATCGTGCTCATCAGCTTCGCGCTCGGCTTCCTGCTCATCATCCCAATCGGCGGGGCGGATATGCCGGTCGTCGTCTCCATGCTCAATTCCTATTCCGGCTGGGCGGCGGCTGGCATCGGCTTCACGCTCGCCAACATGGCGCTCATCATCACCGGCGCGCTGGTTGGCTCCTCCGGCGCCATCCTCTCCTACATCATGTGCAAGGGCATGAACCGCTCCTTCATCTCGGTCATCCTCGGCGGCTTTGGTGGTGAAACGGCTGCGGCGGCAGGCGGCGCGAAGGAAGCCAAGCCGGTCAAGCAAGGTTCGGCTGATGATGCGGCCTTCATCCTCAAGAACGCCGGCTCCGTCATCATCGTGCCGGGCTACGGCATGGCGGTGGCACAGGCGCAGCACGCGCTCCGCGAAATGGGCGACCATTTGAAGAAGGCGGGCGTCACGGTGAAGTACGCCATCCACCCGGTGGCGGGCCGCATGCCCGGCCACATGAACGTGCTGCTCGCCGAGGCCAATGTGCCTTACGATGAAGTGTTCGAGCTTGAGGACATCAACTCCGAATTTGCGCAGGCCGATGTCGCCTTCGTCATCGGCGCCAATGACGTGACCAATCCTTCCGCCAAGGATGATCCGACCTCGCCGATCTACGGCATGCCGGTGCTTGAGGTGTGGAAGGCCAATACGGTGATGTTCATCAAGCGCGGCATGGCCTCAGGCTATGCCGGCGTCGACAATCCGCTGTTCTGGCGCGACAACACCATGATGCTGTTCGGCGACGCCAAGAAGATGACGGAGCAGATCGTCAAGGGGATGTGAGACGATCCACAAGGTCTTCTCAACGAGCGGACCTGGATACAACTTTCGCTTTTGAAGCCTGCGCCATATTCTCGAATACGATCCTAAGACGACTTCCGGTAGCCTCAGCATATTTTTGCAGGGTCTTTCCCGATGGCAATGACTTTCCGCTCTCCAGTCTTGCGATAGTGCTTTGTGTGGTTTTCATGCGTTTGGCGAGTTGGTCTTGTGTGAGACCTGCGCGTGACCTTGCAGAAATCATTGCGGACGCCAAGGCGAACTCTGCTTCCAATGCATCGTACTCTTTGCGGTAGACGTCATCCTTCATCCAACTCTTATGCAGCGATGAAATCTTTTTCATTTTATCTCCTTTGCCCGCTGGCGGGCCGTATCTAATTCTTTCCGCGGCGTTTTCTGGGATTTTTTAACAAACACCCGCACGACAACCACGCGCTTGCCGCTCGCGGTTACGTAGATTGCGCGCGAAATTCCGTCCCGGCCGATGATCCTCAATTCCCAAAGCTTGTCCTCAAGATGTTTTACAGTATCGCGCGGCAACGCCTCAAAACCATGCTGCTCGATCAGCTTTGTTAATCGAGACAACCGCGCCCGCATGTCAGCTGGAAGCGCTTCGATCTCATCTTCAACGAGCCTGTTAAGCGCTAACACAGTCCAAGTCATGGATTGTATATAGTAAAAAAGAGATAATGCTGCAATGCCTCAATGTTAGCTCCAATGCTCAACCTATGGTCCTTTCTGCACACAGGCGCAGGGCGCGAAGGGATATAGGCAGGCTAGCAATAGCTGTACGAACGGCATCGGCTGCGAGCCGGAAGGCACCTTACGGCGCTTGCCCGTCAGTTTCAGTTCTGTCCGGCTGAGTGGCCAGCAGATGAGGGCTACAGGCCCGCCCAGATTTCGTTTGCCGTCCCGCGCGCCATCCACACCGACAACCTGTGCATGATGCGGCCCGGCAGGCTGGCGGGAAGCTGGCGGGCCATTATCCTGGCGACGTCCTGCTCCGGACCACGGCTGCCATTCACCGGCTGGGCTCCAGAGGTTGACGGCGAACACCGGCGCCACTTCGGCACGCAGTATATGTTCGCACTCCTCCGGCGTGAACCCGTCATCCAACAGGCTGCCTGCTGCCGCCTGATAGTCAGCGGGAACAACCTCGATTGTCGATGAACAGGGCGGCGAGCGCAGCCCATGCGCGCACGCGGCGGGGGTCGGTTTCAACGGCCATGGGGCAGTCTAGCACGGGAGGCCGTCCTGGAAGCGGCAATCAACTTGCGCCTCGCATCCAGCCATGCAATCGACTAGATTTGCCGCCATTGAGCGGACCACGGCGCGTTACCTGAGGTTTTCATGGCAGAAAGTCCACCAGCCACGGTTATGGAGCATCCCCGGCTCCATCTCATGCACATGGCTGTATTCACGCTTGTTGGTGGCGGTGGTGGTAGCGGTCCTGTATCGCGGCATCGAAAGCGCTTTCAAGGCCAATGTCGGGCTCAACAGCCTGATTATCGGCACGCTGCTGCTGGGCATTCTTTATGCCTTCCGCCTGGTATGGCGGCTCGGACCCGAGATCACCTGGGTCAATGGCTTCCGCAGCGGGCTGACCAACATGGATAATCCTGCCAAGCCAAGGCTGCTTGCGCCCATGGCCGCCCTGCTCGGCGACCAGCAGGAGCGCAGCATGCTGTCCACCAATACGATGCGTTCGCTGCTTGATTCGCTGGCGGCGCGCCTTGATGAATCGCGCGACCTGATGCGCTATCTCGTCGGCCTGCTGATTTTCCTCGGCCTGCTTGGCACCTTCTGGGGCCTGCTCACCACAGTTACCTCGATCGGCGATGCCATCGGCGCGCTCGACGTGACGGGCCAGTCCAGTTCCATGTTTGACGAGCTCAAGAGCGGCCTGCAAAAACCGCTGGGCGGCATGGGCCTGTCATTTGCCTCATCGCTGTTTGGTCTCGCCGGTTCGCTTATCCTCGGTTTCTATGACCTCAAGCTGAGCCAGGCGCAGAACCGTTTTTATCACAACTTGGAAGACTGGCTGTCGACGATTACCGATATCGGGGTCGGGGAAACAGCCTCGCACGATGGACCGCAAGTGGGAAGGCTCGACATGCAGGGTTTGCAGCGCGGCCTGGAGCGCCTCGGTCACCAGCTGGAAGCGCGCGCAGGCATGGCCTCGCCTGCGGGTTATGCCAACGGCAAGAATGATTCGATCGAGGAACTGGCCGATGCAGTCGCCAGCCTGGTGCAGCAGATGCGCGATGAGCAGAAGACGATGCGTCAGTGGGCCCAGTCGCAGCAAGTGCAGCAGAATGAAATCCAGCGGCTGCTGATCCGCGCCACCGGGCAATCGCCGGTGCGCGGCCGCGTGCGCGGCGAGGACTAGCGCCGATGGCAGGCAGCCTTTCCCGCCGCAGGCGCGCCGAGGATGCGCCCTACTGGCCAGGCTTTGTTGACGCGATGGCGCAGCTGCTGCTGGTCATCACCTTCCTGCTGTCGATTTTCATGACGGCGCAATTCCTTATGGCGCGGCAGTTGTCGGGGCAGGATTCGGCGCTGGGCCAGCTGCGTTCGCAGATCGCCGAGCTGTCGCAGCTGTTGGCGCTGGAAACGGCGGCCAAGGGCGAGGTTGAGGCCAACCTTGCAGCCATGATGGACGACCTCAATGCCGAGAAGCTGAAGAACCAGAACCTGCTCTCCTCGCTGGCGAGCGAGAGCAACAAGGGCGATTCCGCCAGCGTGACGATTGGCGGCCTGCAGACGGCGCTCGACAATGAGAAGACCATTACCTCCGAAGCGCTGGCCAAGGTGGAATTGCTCAACCAGCAGATTTCAGCGATGCGCCGCCAGCTTGAGCAGTTGAACTCGTTGCTGACAGATGCGGAAACGCGCAACCGTTCTTCGGAAGCGCAGATTGCCGATCTTGGCCGCCGCCTCAATTCGGCGCTGGCGCAACGGGTGCAGGAATTGTCGCGTTACCGCTCGGAGTTCTTCGGGCGGCTGCGGCAGATCCTGGCGCAACGCTCCGACATTCTGGTGGTGGGTGACCGCTTCGTGTTTCAATCGGAAGTGCTGTTTGCCAAGGGCAGCGCTGACCTCAGCCCGCTGGGGCAGGAGGAGATGCAGAAGCTCGCTGACGCTATCAAGCAGCTGGAGAAGGAAATACCGCCGGACATTGCCTGGGTGCTGCGTGTTGACGGGCACACCGACATCGACCCGATCCAATCGGTCCTGTTCAAATCCAACTGGGAATTGTCATCGGCGCGCGCCATCGCGGTGGTGAAGCACATCATTGCGCAAGGCGTTTCGCCCAACCATCTGGTTGCGGCGGGCTTCGGCGAGTTTCAGCCGCTGGACCCCGGAACTTCGGAAGATGCCAAGTCGCAGAACCGCCGCATCGAGCTCAAGCTGACGGAGCGGTAAGCCCCCTCAGTCACTTCGTGACAGCTCCCCCAGCAGAGCTGAGGGAGCGCGAGGATTGCCACCCTCCACCAGCTTGCTGGGGGAGGTCCCGAAGGGGGAGGGGGATCTTGCCTGAGTTATGGCGTAGACGGCGCGCTGAACTGCAGCTTTGCAAGTTTGGCGTAGAGAGCGTTCTTCTTCACCAGCCCGCTGTGGGTGCCGCTTGCAACAAGCTTGCCCTGATCAAAAAGAAGAATGGTATCGGCATTGCGCACTGTGGCGAGCCGGTGCGCGATCACCAATGTAGTGCGCCCTTCGGTCAGCTGTTCAAGCGCTTCCTGCACCAGCGCTTCACTTTCCGCATCAAGGGAACTCGTGGCTTCATCGAGCAACAGCACTGGCGCATTGCGTAAAATAGCGCGAGCGATGGCAACGCGCTGGCGCTGCCCGCCTGAGAGAGTCACGCCGCGTTCGCCCACCTCGGTATCGAAACCTTGCGGCAGGCGTTCCGCAAATTCGGTGACGCGCGCAGCATCGGCCGCCTTGAGTGCAGCTTCGCGCGTGGCGCCCGGCGCGCCGAAACGGATATTGTCGATGATGCTGCCTGAGAAAATGACAGTCTCCTGCGGCACAACAGCAATATGGCGGCGCAACTCCTGCGGATCGAGGCTGCGGATGTCGATGCCATCAAGCGCAATCACTCCGCTGACAGGATCAAAAAAGCGCTGCATGAGGGTGAACAGCGTTGTCTTGCCAGCACCCGACGGGCCGACGATAGCCGTCACTTCACCCGGCTTCGCCACGAAGTTCACGTCCTTCAGCACCGGCATTGCAGCGCGCGCCGGATAGGAGAAACTCACCTTGTCAAACGTCACCGTGCCGCGCACCGGCGACACAAGCTTGGCGGGCACAGGCGGCGCGGTGATGGCCGGCTTCTCGTCCAGCAACTCGGAAATGCGCTCCAGCCGCGCCTGATGCTGCCTGCACCTCGCTCCACACTTCGGAGAGTTGGCCGAGCGAACTTGCCGCAAGAATGGCGTAGATGACGAACTGGCTGAGCGTTCCCGGCGTCATGCCGCCGGCGAGAATGTTGGTGGCGCCATACCACAGCAGCAACACGATTGAACCCAGCGCCACGAAGATGATGGCGGCGGTCAGCATGGCGCGGGCGCGGGTTCGCGTGGCGGCAGCGGCAAAGGCAAATTGCGTGGCGCTGGAGAATTCACTGTCGGTGAGTTTCTCCTGCACATTGGATTGCACGCTGGTGATGGCGGACAGCCGCTCCTGCGCGAAGGCGGCGGATTCGGCGAGCTTGTCCTGCGCCAGGCGCGAGAGATGGCGCACACGCCTGCCGAAGGTGACGAGCGGCAGCACGATCAGGGGAATGGCAAGCGTTGCAAGCCCGCTCATCTTCGGGCTGGTGACCACCATCATGGCGAGCGCGCCCGACAGCATCACAACATTGCGGAGCGCGATCGAAGCGGTGGAGGAAAAGGCGGACTTGATCTGCGTGGTGTCGGCGGTAAGGCGCGACATCACATCGCCGGTGCGCTGCGTTTCATAGAAGCCGGGGCTGAGGTTCAACAAATGCGAGAACAGGGCGTTCCGCACATCGGCCACCACGCGCTCGCCCAGCCACATGACGTAGTAGAAGCGGACTGCCGAACTGATGGCGAGGATGAGCACCACGGCAAACATCACCGCGAAGTATTGGTTGACGAGCAGCCCGTCGGATCCGCGAAACCCGTGGTCGATGACGCGGCGCACGGCCAATGGAACAGCAAGCGTTGACAGCGAGGCGATGAGCAGGGCGACTAGCGCCAGCAGAATCTGGATGCGGTAGGGGCGCAGGAAGGGAAGCAGCCGCAGCAGCGGCCGCAGGTTCCTGCGCGGGGTCGGGGCTTCAACGTTTTCAACCATTTACAGTCCTACTTGCCTGCCTCGGACCGTTCCTGTATAGAGCCCGCCCATTGCAACACAACAGCATTTGACGCCGCGTTTTGCGGCCCCTTTTGAAAGATACGCTCCATGAAGGCAGGCATTCACCCGGAATATCACACCATCACCGTCGTGATGACTGATGGCAGCAAGTTCGTCACCCGTTCCACCTACGGCAAGGAAGGCGACACGCTGTCTCTCGACATTGATCCGAAGTCGCATCCGGCATGGACTGGCGGCTCGCCAGACGATGCTGGATCGTGGCGGCCGCGTCTCGCGCTTCAAGCAGAAGTTCGGCTTC
>CAWFCR010000012.1:0-69497 GCA_963814455.1 uncultured Alphaproteobacteria bacterium
CAGATACGCTGCTGGGCGGCCGTGGCTGCCGCTCCAAGCGGGGTGATGAAGGTATCGCGGCCACGCAGGCGGCCTAGACGATAATCCCGGTCGCTGGCCAGCGAGACGACATCAAACCGCTCGTTCATCAGGGCAATGGCGGGCAGGAACAGGTTGCGGTTAAGCCCGTCTTTGTATAGCCCATTGGGCGGCAGGTTGGAGGTGGTGACAATGACCGTGCCGGCAGACAGCAGCGCTTCGAACAGGCGGCCGAGGATCATGGCATCGGCAATGTCGGTCACCTGCATTTCATCGAGGCAGAGCAGCTTTGCTTCGGCTGAAAGGTCGCGTGCAATATCCTGGATGACGTTGGCGGATGTGGTTTTGGCGCGGCGCTGGTGCACCTCCTGCATGAAGGCGTGAAAATGCACGCGCCGCTTTGCCACCGCCGTCATGGAGGCGAAGAACATGTCCATCAGCAGCGTCTTGCCGCGGCCCACCTCGCCATGGATATAAAGGCTGCGGGCGCCATTGCGCGGTTTGGCGAACCAGCCGGAAAGCCGCTTGCCATTGGAGCCGTTCAGCTGCGCGGCGAACAATTCAAGCTTGTCGACGACGGCCAGCTGCGCCGCGTCGTTT
This sequence comes from uncultured Alphaproteobacteria bacterium, assembly GCA_963814455.1. Classification (GTDB taxonomy): domain Bacteria; phylum Pseudomonadota; class Alphaproteobacteria; order Rhizobiales; family Aestuariivirgaceae; genus Aestuariivirga. Next base: position 619 of record CAWFCR010000012.1, read on the forward strand.
TTCAGCTCCCCCGCCTGCACCTTCGCGGCGTAGTCTTCCGCCAGCGTCACCCCTCAAGCCTCCCGTTCAGCCCAGCAGCGAAAGGAAATAGCGGAACATGGCGAGGTAGGCAGCAATAATCGACACATAGGAGAAAGCCGAAATGCAGACCTGCAATGAAGTGAGCGGCGTCAGGCCGGTGTCGATCTGGCGTGGCTTGAGGTTGGCGAGAATGGAGATGCCGCCGAAGATGGCCAGCGCCAGCATACTGGAAGCGATGCCGATGAGGATGATGAGGCCGCCCACCGCCATGAGGCCAAAGCGGGCATGACGGCCGATGAGTTTCGCCAGCACGGAGCGTAGCGCCATGCCGCCATCCAGTGGTTCAACCGGCAGCAGGTTGAAGATGTTGAGGCCGGTGACGATGAGGCCGGAATAGAGCAGCCAGGGCGACATCTGGTCCGCCGTCAGCGCCAAGCCGGTAAGAATGGCTGCCGGAACGATGCTGAGGCCCGGGCCCATGAGCGCTGCGAACACCGCCTCGGCCTGCGTGTGAAAGGGCAGGCGCGGCACGGCGATGGCGCCGAGGAAGGGCAGGAACATGAGCCGCCCCCATGGCTGGCCGATAAGCTTGTAGGCCAGCAAATGGCCGAACTCGTGGAATGCCAGTGCCGCGATTAGGAGCAGCGACAGCGGCCAACCAATAAGGAGGGCGAAGGCCAGCAGGCTGAGGAAGCCTGTTATAATCGCCACGCCGGCATTGATAACCCAATGGGCAGTTTCGCTGGGTTTGCCGGTCTCAGCCATGCTCTTGAGCCGGTACATGCCACCCAGAAGGTCAGCACGCGCCAGCACTTGGGCGAGCAATGGCCGTGGCCCCCAGAAATAGGTCTGCTTCAAGCGTGAGCCCTCGCCTTCCGGAGTGATTTCAATCAGCATGCGGAGCAACTGGTTGTTGGGCGATATGCCGCCTATGCCCTCACGCCGCCAGTCGATCAGGTTTGGTGTTTGCATACGATCAATGCGGAACAGCGCATCAAACCGGTGGCTGGCGCCGGAGGAGAGGGTTGTGAAGTAGTCAAAACGATACGTCGAGGAGGCGGCATCGACGAGGCGGGCGGTGATGCTGGTGCGGCCATACTCCTGTACCTTGCCGTCATGTGGCGCCAGCAGGGCGAATACCTTTTCGGCAGGTGCGGCAATGTGAATGGAAGCGTGTGGCGTGACCCGGAAGCGGAAACCAAGCAGCGCCATGAGCAGCAGGATGAGAGGCAGCTCGAATCCGATATTGTCCAGCAAGGCAGGCCCAGTCCCCGATATTGAAAAGCCAAGGTGCAACTCGTAAAAGGTCGCCCATGAATAGCAGCATCGTGGTGGCAGCGCTCTACAAGTTCGTGGCGCTGGATAATTTTCAGGAAATGCGCCCCAAACTGCTGGCTGCCATGAAGCGGCATGGCATCAAGGGAACGCTGCTGCTGGCGTCTGAAGGCATCAACGGCACGGTGAGCGGCTCGCGCTCCGGCATGGATGCTTTCCTCACCGAACTCAAGGCGGACAGCCGCTTTGCCGGCCTCGATCACAAGGAATCCTTCTTCAACGACAATCCCTTCTATCGCAGCAAGGTGAAGCTGAAGAAGGAGATCGTCACCATAGGGGTTGCGGGGGTCAACCCCGCCGAGATCGTCGGCACATATGTCGAGCCGGGCGAGTGGAACGCCATCATTTCCGACCCCGATGTGCTGGTCATCGACACGCGCAATGCCTACGAGGTAGAACTCGGCAGCTTCGAAGGTGCGGTGGACCCCGGCACAAAGAGCTTCAGCGACTTTCCGGCCTATGTGGACAAGCACCTCCACAACGCCAAGCATCGCAAGGTTGCGATGTTCTGCACCGGCGGCATCCGCTGCGAGAAGGCTTCAAGCTTCATGCGCTCAAAAGGATTTGAAGAGGTGTACCATCTCAAGGGCGGCATCCTGAAATACCTGGAAGTGGTTTCCGAGAGTGACAGCAAATGGCAAGGCTCCTGCTTTGTGTTTGACCAGCGTGTGGCGGTTGGACATGGGCTCAAGCCTTCGGGCGATGAGTTGTGCCATGGCTGCCGCACGCCATTGCGAGCCGGTGACAAGCAATCGCCGCTTTACGAGGAAGGTGTCAGTTGTCTACGCTGCCATGGCATGCACAGCGCCGAGTCGCTCGCATCGGCGCGCGAAAGGCAAAAGCAGGTGAAGCTTGCGGAAGCGCGTGGGCTGCCGAAGCCGTTCGGAGGCAACATCTTATGACAGGATGTGTTGAGGTGAGAGTAGGATTTACGCCTTTCGATTGGCTGCAGCTAAAACAGAGCGCCCTGTTTGACATCGTCCAATCGAATAACACCATTGATAAGCCATGTGTCAGGATAGAGCGAGTGGGTACCCATTGCGAGCAACATTCCCTTCTTTGGATAGTCTTGACCAAATGTCTCCCGCATTCTACTTAACGCTTCTTTTTCGCCGCTAGCATTTGACCAGTTGAAGAATGTTGCTTCGGTCTCCCAGTCCTGACAAGTGCCGGTTCTCTCGCCGTCATCCGTCTTGTATCGATATTGGAATTTGTACTGGCATGGCTGATAGGGAGCTGCCTGCTTAGCAAACAAATCACCTTGCGCCCGCAGGGCCTCGAAGCGCTTTTGGTCTAAGGCGAGTTCTTCGTCAGTTTTCCTTGCAAGAATGAACTCCTGTATTTCTGATTTCAGCAGCGCGAGTGACCGGCCCAATTCGCGCTCGCGCTTCAAACTAGTAGTGATGGACTTGGATAAGAACGGTTCTTTCTCTCCGGCCCTTAGCTTGCCAATGATCTCAATGGAATCCTGATCAACCTTCCGACTCTCCTGACGAGGATCGTCGGTTGGTAGTCGCCACTTGAATCGAATTCGGTCCCAACGCGAGAATTTTTTGCTGTCTTCTAGCAAACGAAACGAGACTGGATAGAGCCGCAACCAATTGCCATACAGATCAATGCCGGCACAGCATACAGTTTCACCATGCCGCTGACCAACTTGTGGTGCAGCTTTGATAATGACAATTGCCTCTGTTTCACCTGACGAAACCGAGGGCCTCATTTTTCAAACCTTGGCGCTTTGAAGGGACATGGTTGTACAGTTGTTGAGAAACGCCGTGATGGTGTAGCTCAAATCCGGCAAGCCGAGTCATCTCGTTGGCAACAATGCACCGGTGGCAGCAAGTATGGTCACGTTCGAAACAAAGTAAGCAGGCAGCATTTGCGCGTGCAACTTTGATCGCACGGTCGAGGTCGCTGCGGGCCACCTCGGTTTTCATGTGGGCACCAAAAATACGCCGAAACTCGTCAAATTGCCCTGCTCGCGCTGCTACACGACCAGGCTTTGGATCGCCAAGGCCTTTCAAATGCAGATAGTCAATTCCTACATCTGCTAGATGTTTGCAAAGGGCGTTCTTGGAAAATCCCTTCTTGCGAGAGATTGGAACCTCCCGTACGTCTATCAACAGATCAATTCCTGTCAGCTGGAGGGTTGCAATAAATTCGTCGAGGGATGCTCCCTCGTATCCAATTGTATGCAACTTCTTTTTTGGCATGGCTAGCAAGTCTCAAATCCTAGGTCGACTATCATCTCCATCGGAATTGGTTAACAGATGGTTGCTGTTGATGCAAAGCAAGGCTCAAGGCTCCAGCAGCGCCACATGCGGGCTTGCGGTTTTCGGCAGCTTGCCCTGAAGGCGCGGGTCGTCGTGGACTTCCACCATCAGCGCGTAAGGCGTGAAGCCGGAACGCTTGTAGAAGCCCAGCGCATTGGGGTGGTCATAGTGGCAGGTGTGCACCCAGAAGCGGTTGATCGGTTTTTCCCAGGCCTTGTGGATGCCGATATTCATCAGTGTACGGCCCAATCCGCCGCCGATGGCATCCTTGCGCAGGCCGAAGAAGGAGAGCTCGCATTGCGGCATGTCGCGGAAATCCAGCTCGAGCAGGCCGAGCGCTTCGCCACCTCGCATCAGCGCATATGATTCAACTTGTCGGTCACCAATGATCGCCGCCAGTTTCTCATCCGGCATGATGAGGCGGGAGAACCACATGAGATCCTCGCCAATGGCGCGGAACAGCGCACGGAAGTCTGCAACATCACCGGCGCCGAAGCGCTTGAGGCTCAAACCTTCCGGCAACTGCACCTGAAGTGGATGCTGGTTTTGCCAGCATCTCAAGGCATGTCACGACATTGGCCAGCTTGCCTTTCGGCAATTCGTAATAGCCGTTGGCGAGGTCGAGCTGCTGCATGGCCTACCGCATCGTCGGGATGGAGAACTGCGCGCCTTCCTTGGTGCCGGAGGGCCAGCGCGAAGTCACCGTCTTGGTCTTGGTATAGAAGCGGATGGAATCCGGCCCATGCTGGTTGAGATCGCCAAAGCTTGACGATTTCCAGCCGCCAAAGGTGTGGTAGGCGAGCGGCACGGGGATTGGCACATTCACTCCCACCATGCCGACCTGCACCTTGGCGGCAAAGTCGCGCGCCGAGTCGCCGTCGCGGGTGTAGATGGCGACGCCGTTGCCATATTCATGGTCGTTGCACAGGCCGATTGCTTCCTCATAGGTCTTGGCGCGAACAACGCCGAGCACGGGACCAAAAATCTCTTCCTTGTAGATGCGCATGTCCTTGGTGACGTTGTCGAACAGCGTGCCACCGAGGAAATAGCCATTCTCGTAGCCCTGCATCTTGAAACCGCGGCCATCCACCTTGAGGGTTGCGCCTTCCTTGACGCCGATATCGATGTAGCCTTTGACGCGCTCCAGTGCCTGCTTTGTCACCAGCGGGCCGTAATCCGCCTCGCGGTCAGTCGACAGGCCGACCTTCAGCTTTTCGACGCGGGGGATGAGTTTCTCGATCAGTGCATCAGCGGTTGCCTCGCCCACCGGCACGGCGACCGAGAGCGCCATGCAGCGTTCACCGGCCGAGCCATAGGCGGCGCCGATCAGCGCATCGACCGCCTGGTTCATGTCGGCATCCGGCATGATGACCATGTGGTTCTTGGCGCCGCCGAAGCACTGCGCGCGCTTTCCCGTAGCCGTCGCGCCGGCATAGACATATTGCGCGATCGCCGTTGAGCCGACGAAGCCCACCGCCTTGATGTCCGGGTCATTCAGGATGGCATCGACCAATTCCTTGTCGCCGTTCACCACATTGAGAATGCCGGGAGGCAGGCCTGCTTCGAGGAAGAGTTCGGCCAGGCGCATGGGGCAGGAAGGGTCGCGCTCCGAAGGCTTGAGGATGAAAGCGTTGCCGACTGCAATGGCGGGAGCGCATTTCCACAGCGGGATCATGGCCGGGAAGTTGAATGGCGTGATGCCGGCGACGACGCCGAGCGCCTGCCGCATGGAGTACATGTCAATGCCGGGGCCAGCGCCATCGGTGAACTCGCCCTTCATGAGGTGCGGCACGCCGCAGGCAAATTCTGCCACTTCGACACCGCGCTGCAAATCACCCAGCGCGTCGGGAATGGTCTTGCCATGCTCCATCGAGATGAGCGTGGCGAGCTCTTCCTTGTGGGTGTTCGCCAGCTCGAGGAACTTCATCATCACCCGGGCCCGAAACTGCGGGTTCTTGGCGGCCCAGGCAGGCTGCGCTGCCTTGGCATTCTCGACTGCGGCGCGCAGTTCCGCCTTGCTGGCGAGCGCCACTTTGGCCTGCACCTCGCCGGTGTTGGGGTTGAAGATGTCCGCAGTGCGGCCCGAAGCGCCCTTTACATGCTTGCCGCCGATGAAATGTCCGATTTCCTTGACCATTTTCCACACTCCCTGTCGCGTGATCTGTCGCGCCGGGTTTAACGCATTCCCGCAAGCTACTCCAGATGCAGCTTTTGAGAGCCGGCGCTACTTCAGCGCAGCGGCTCCGAACAGCACGCTGAACTGTTCGCACCAGATGACTACCGACTTATAAGATGCAGGATCGAAGTCCTTGGGAAGTTTCATAGTCTGGCCGCCGGTCGGCGAAGCGAGCTTGCCGGCACTCACGAATGCTGCCGCTTTGATCTCGGCATCCGTGTTGGGGTCGGTTGCGGCGCTCAAATACACCACCAGATCAGGCCCCGGCGTGGTCGAGAAATCATCACTCAGCTTGAGCGCGTAGGAACCGTCATCAGCCTTGACGAGGGTGGCCAAGCCGCTCGTGGTGTCAGCCGGGGCGTGCTCGCCGTCATGAAATGCGCCACTGGCGACAGTCATTTCAGCTGCCTGCAGCGGGGTGGCCAACAGGAACACGAGGGATGTGAGGGCAAAGCGGCGCATGAGGTCTCTCCATAGCTTTGGCACAGGCTCGCAGCTTGGGTGGACAGGCGCAATTCACATGCGGGTGAGACGCAGAGAGCATCCGAACCTAGAGGAGCTTCGGCATGCAAATTATGCATGGCCGTTGTGCCTTGCGCTGTTGCACCGCAGCAAAAACTTCGCAATTGCCTGCTATGATTGCCATATGCCAAACATGAAGAACAAAATTTCTCAGCAAAATCAGCAAACTATCCGCCGCCTGCTGCCAGTTGACCTGGATGGCCTGCGCCGTCACCTGAAACGCCTGGATGAAGATTCACGGCAACTGCGCTTTGGGGCTGCGGTAAGTGATGGATTCCTCGACAGCTATGCCGAAGCTTCATATCGTCTCGATACATTAACTTATGGGCTATTTGTAGAGCGGGAAATTCGTGCAATTGGCGAGTTGCGGATGATCAGCTTTGCGGAAGGTGGCAAGGCGGAGATAGCCTTTTCAGTCGAGAAAGACTGGCAGAATCACGGTATCGGATCGCAACTTATGGAGAGGATCGTCAGGGCCGCCCGTACTCGCGGCATTTCACATCTGACCGTGTTCTGCCTGCCCGGCAATGAGCCAATGCGTCATCTTGCCGAAAAGTTTGGCGCGCACGTGCATTCAAACCACGGTGAGCTGGCGGGCGAAATATCGCCGCCGCCGCCAACGCCCTTCACCTATCTGGATGAAAGCCTTCAGGAAGCCCGTGGCGTAATAAATGCCCTGTTCGATCAGGCCGGAAGGTGGACCGAGGGCACCCACAGGTAGCCTTCGTCATCCAGGATCATGCATTCGCGCAGGCCATGCGGCTTGTCGAGGCTGCCGGCGAGCACGGTGAAGCCTGCACCGCGCGCGCGCGCTTCGGCAGCGTCTGGATCAAGATTGTAGACCCTCAGTTCTATGCCGACGCCGCGCGGCGGATCCCTCTGACAGCAGCCCGCGCATGGGGTTGGCATGCACTGTATCGTCAGTATGCAGCATGTAGTCCGCACCCTTGAGGCGGAGCGCTGCGAACTTGTCAGTGTCGTGGAAGACTTCGGCCTGCAGCACGTCGCGGGCAAATTCCAGCGAGCGTGGCAGATCACGCACCATCAGGTTGATGCCAAGCCCCGCAAGGCTCCGGCCATAATCGGCGGCGTTGACTTCAGGCTTGGGCTGGTCAGGCGCTGTAGGCATTGCCGAGCAATTGAACCTGCTCGGTCGCTGCTTGTCCACTCCACTTGACAGTGCAGGGGGGAATCCGGTCGGCAGAAGTCAGGCCAAAGCGGCGGAGCGCCAGCAGGAACAGCACGGCGGCATCGGACACGACTTCCGTCAGGTCTTCGCCGTCGAGGCCGGTTTCCATCATGTCGGCAAGCCGCGTGCCGGCAAGCCTGGTCATTTCAGTGAGCTGCTTGGGGCTGAGGGCAAGCGCCGTTTCCCAGCTTTCTTCGAGATCCGGCTGGCTGATCTCGGCGATCACATCCTCGCCAATGAGCAGGGGCAGGTTGCCGCGGTTCATGATCTCACGCACGCGATGGTCAACCGCGCCGGGTCCCGGGCAGGTAAGGGTGAAATCGTGACCAAATCTTCACAAAACGCTTCGCTACGCATCTACGCACCTAATGGCCTTCAATAGCGCATGTTCTGATCGCAAAAGTCAGTCAACTTTTGCGGAACATGCGTCAGGGTCAGTGTGCGCCGCAGATGTTACAGTTCAATTAACCTTGTTCGGGAGCGTGGCAGACGGCCTCGGCATTGTTGCCATCCGGGTCAAACACGAAGGCGCCGTAGTAGTTGGGATGGTACTGCGGGCGAAGGCCGGGCGGACCATTGTCCTTGCCGCCTGCGGCCATCGCCGCCTTGTAGAAGGCATCGACAGCCTTCCTGTCTTGCGCCTTGAAGGCAATATGCAGTTGGCTATGCGGATTGCCTGTAGAAGAAATCCAGAAATCAGGCTTTGTCGCGCCGAAGCCCAAATGCTCTGCGTCCGAACCTGTCATCTCGCGCGTCACATGCATGAGTACGGAAAAGCCGAGCGGCTGCAAGGCCGCCTCGTAGAAGGCGCGGGAACGGGCAATGTCGCTGGCATTCAGTCCAATATGGTCAAGCATGGCATGTCTCCTTTCCAGTCATATAGCCACGGCATGCTGCCGGAGCATGACAGCAGCGTATCGGTGTCTTGCAGACAGCTAACGCGCGGCATAGGCCAATTTCCGCCACTCCCGTTGGTAAGCGTGCAACTGTTCGAACCCTGCTGGCGCTATTGTGTTGAGCGCAAGCGGAATGGTTGGCAGCTTTCCGTCCGGCATCAGTGCCAGGCAGGCAGCGCCCGCCGTGGTGCCATCACGCAAGTCGGAAGCCAACACATTTTGTCCGGGCCTGAGTGCTGCCAGCAGCGAGAGGAACACGGCATTCTTCGAGAATGGCCCGTCAACAATCACATCATGGCGCGAATGGATGGCCGAGAGTGATTCCGCCACCATCAGGGCGCAATAGAGCGAGGCGAGAGCGGCGCGGCCTGGCTCGCCCTGCAAGGCGGGGCCGGTGATGCGGCCCTTGTTGCCGGTTGCTGGCACGGGACCGCCCGCATCTGAAAAGGATGGCAACGCAAAGACGCCAGTTTCGATAATGCTGCGCACGGCTTCAAGGCTTGCCAGTTCGCCCGCCGCACCGGCCCGCACCACGTCGAACTCGTGGCCGCCGAAAAAGCGGCAGCAAACTACGATGTTTCCATGCACATCCACATTGATCACCGTATCTCTCGCTTCATCGAGGACGTCGAGTTTGGCATCGGTATCGAAGCCGATGATCCAGGTGCCAGTCGACAGCAGGGTGAAGTGCTGCTGCCCGCCCGCGAGGTAGCGCAGGTAGTTGGCATTCGAGTCATGCACGCCGGCGAGGATGCGGCCCTCGCCCCGGAAGCCGGTTCCGCGAAATTCGGGCTTGAGGCGGCCAATGGTCTCCCAGGCCTTGGCGCGGCGCGGAAACAGCCTTTCCCACCCCATGCGGCGGATGAAGCTTGAGGGTTCATCGCTCCGCACATCGACAAGATGCGTCTGGCATGACATGCCGGTGATCTCCGTCACCGCCTCGCCGCCGAGGATGAAGCCCACATATTGTATCCAGGGGATAATGGCTTTGGTTCTGGCAAAATCGGCTGGCAGCAGGCGGCTCTGCCAGTAGAGCTGCAAGGCATGGGTGAGCGCAATAGGCAGACGCGGGCTGCCTGCCTCGGCGAAAGAAGGTTCCAGTGCTGCATAATCGTTCACAATGTCTGGCGGCGGTTGGTCGGTGTAATCCATCACCGGCATCGCAAGTTTGCCATCCGCGCCGATGCAGGCGAGCGCTGCGCCATGCGCGCAAGGAATGATGGCATCCACGGGGAGTATGGCATCAAGCGCAGGCAGCGCCTCCGTGCACAGCTCCAGCAGCGGGGCAGGATCGAGGTGGCGATAGGGCGGGCCTTCATGATTGCGGCTGGAAACCTTGCGTTCTTCCAGCAGGCGGCCATCGCCCGAAAACAGCGCCACTTTGGTGTTGGTCTTGCCGGCATCAACAACGGCTATGCCGCGGGGCGGTGTCATTTCTCTTTCCTTCGCACGCCTGAGGCTGTTTAATCAGGCGGAACAACGCAACTTTCCACATTGGATGTTCCATGAGCAAGATCAAATACAAGGACCTGCGCGAGCAGATCATCGCCACGTGCCTGCAAATGAACGAAGACGGCATCAACCAGGGCACTTCCGGCAATGTCAGCGTGCGCAATGAGGAAGGCTTCCTCATCACCGCATCCGGCATTCCCTACAAGCGCATGAAGCCTGAGCATGTGGTGCAGATGGACCTTGATGGCAACTATGTCGGCGAGTATCTGCCATCAACCGAATGGCGCATGCATCTCGACATCTTCAAGGCGCGGCCGGAAGCGGGCGCCATCGTGCATGTGCACTCGATGTACGCCACGGTGCTTTCCTGCCTGCGCAAGGACATTCCGGCCTTCCACTACATGATCGGCGTTGCCGGCGGATCAACTCTCCGCGTGGCTGACTATGGCGAGTATGGAACCGAGGCTTTGTCGGTCAACATGCTGAAGGCGATGGAAGGCCGCAGCGGTTGCCTGCTCGCCAACCATGGGCAGATCTGCTTCGGGCCTGACCTCGACAAGGCGCTGTGGCTTGCGGGCGAAATCGAAGCGTTGTCGCAGATGTATTGGGCGGCAAGCCTTGCAGGCAAGCCGGTGATCCTTGATGACGCGCACATGTCGGGCCTGCTCAAGCGCTTCAAGAGCTATGGCAAGCAGGCTGGTGAAACCAAGCCTGGCGATGCCGCCTCGGTGACCGGCCTCAAGCACAAGGACGGCGACATTTACCTGCCCAAGAAAGACAAGAAGAAAAAGGACAAGGCGAAACCTGCCAAGGAGAGCTGAGGTGGCGGAAGTCGCACTCGGCATCGATGTCGGCACGTCGGGGGTGCGCATTGCCGCGGCTGATCGCACAGGTTCACTGGTGGCTATGGCGAGTGCTTCCATCGGCGCGCCACTCAACAGCCTTGGCCGATTGCTGCAGGATGCAAACCTTTGGTGGGAGGCCATTGAAGCCTGCTTCAAGTCTCTCGATCTCAAAGGCCATCAGGTTCTGGCGCTGGCAATTGACGGCACATCCGGCACCATCTTGCCAGTGACTGCTGGCGGAGAGCCGCTGGGCATGGCTTCGATGTACAATGATCTTGCCGAAGCGCAGTCGGTTGCCCGCGTCAAAAGCGTTGCGCCTGCGGAAACGGCAGCACTCGGCGGTTCATCGCCGCTGGCGCGTGCACTGGAAATGCCGGTTGCCGCGCCGCGCATCCTGCATCAGGCCGACTGGCTGATGGGGCGCTTCTCTGGCCGCTATGATGTGAGCGATGAAAACAACGCGCTGAAGACGGGGTATGATCCGGTCAAACGCAGTTGGCCCGCGTGGATTGCAGGCACCGGGCTTGATGTGGCGCGGTTGCCGAAAGTCGTCGCCGCTGGCGCGGCGGTTGGCGCCATCCTGCCAGATGTTGCCAAGGCTTTCTCGCTTCTGCCTGATGTGAAAATTGTCGCCGGCACCACCGATGGCTGCGCGGCCTTCCTCGCCAGCGGAGCAGCGGAACCCGGAGATGGCGTCACCTCGCTTGGAACGACGCTGACGCTGAAAGTGCTTTCGGCCACCCCGGTGTTTGCGCCGCAGTATGGCATCTACAGCCACCGCATTGGCGATCAGTGGCTGGCTGGCGGTGCTTCCAACACAGGCGGCGGCGTGCTGAAGAATTTCTTCTCGGCTGAAGACATGGTGCGGCTGACGCCGTTGCTCGACCCCGCCGTGCCAACCGGGCTTGATTATTATCCGCTGTCAAAACCGGGTGAGCGCTTTCCGATTGCTGATCCCGCATTCGAGCCACGGCTCAGCCCTCGCCCGGCGGACGAGCGCGTTTTCTTCCAGGGTTTGCTGGAGGGAATTGCCGCCATTGAAGCGCTAGGCTATCGGCGGCTGGCAGAGCTCGGCGCATCATCATTGAAGAGCATCCGTTCCGTTGGCGGCGGAGCAGCCAATGCCGGTTGGACCCAAATACGCCTCAAGGCGCTTGGCGTTCCAGCGCGCGAGGCCGCGAGCGAACATGCAGCCATGGGCACGGCACGGCTCGCCTGGCGCGGGATCGGCCATGCGTATTGATGCCCTGCGCGAGATCGCCGCGCAGTTTGGCGGCATGCTGATTGACCAGTTCGGCGTCATCCATGACGGGCAGCAGCTTTATCCCGGCACGCTCGAAGTGTTGGCACAGCTCAAGTCGCTCAGCATTCCCGTTGCGGTGATGACCAATTCCGGCAAGCGCGCCGCCGCCAATGTGGAGCGTCTGGTGCGCATGGGCGTGCCGCGCGATTGTTTCGTCGATGTGGTGAGTTCGGGTGAGGTGGCTTGCGCGCGCGTGGAAGGTGCGAAGGCTTATCTCATCGGCAGGCGCGGCGAGGACTATGGCTTCGACGGCGTCACATTTGTTGAAGACGTGCAGGAAGCCGAGATCGTGCTCATCCTTGGCTCCAACGCGCCAGAGACCAGCCTTGATGAGTACCGGCGCTTTTTCGAAGACGTGACCATTCCCGTTGTCTGCTGCAATCCTGACAAGTTGATGCTGACATCAAGGGGACTACAGCCAGCACCCGGCGCCATCGCCGCAATCTATGAAGAGATGGGTGGCAAGGTGACGTGGATCGGCAAACCTTATGGCGAGATTTATGCGCACGCGCTGCGGCTGATCGGCAGCCCGGCCAAGGCGCTTTGCATCGGTGACAGCGCCGAGCATGATGTGGCGGGCGGCAGAAACGCCGGGCTTGCAACACTGCTGGTGATGCAGGGCGTTTCCGCCGGGCAAGAGGCCGGAGCGCTGGAGCCGCAACCGGATTTTTTGGCGGAAGCGTTTCGCTGGTAGGAGCTCTTGTCCTTCGCCCCCTCCGCCCTTTGGGCGTTCGCAAAGGCTCACCCCGCCAGCAGAGCTGAGGGAGGGCATTGAAAGATGCACGCTCCCCCAACTTGTTGGCGGCGTGAGCCCTTGCGAGCGCCAAAGGACTGAGGGGGTATTCGGGCTGATCCGAAAGATTTTGATAGCACTACCCTACAGGAATTAATTCATTTGTTCTGGAAGTGCCGGTCACGGAACAGGCGTTCCATTGCCGCGTTTTTCGAACCCAAACCGTGACTTATTGTGCAGGACATGTGCAAGACAAGTGCAGCGTTTGTGCGGGACAGCGCCCAGGAGTGTGCAGGGCATGCAACACAGGCCGGTCATGGATCGCATCCCGACGTGCAGGCATGTCCTGCACTGGCAGTGTGCAGGATACGTGCAAGAACGTGCGGAAGCGTGTGCGAGGCGTTCAGGAAGCCGTGCGAGACTCAAGCCTTCAGCAGCCACTCATGCTCTTTGGCATTGTGGAATTTCCAGGTGCGCTGCGGGCCGGCCATGACGTTGAGATAGTAGAGGTCATAGCCATGGCAGGTGGCGCAAGGGTGATAGCCCTTGGGCACCAGCGTCAAGTCGCCGTCCTCAACCGCCATTGACTCATCGAGCGAGCGGTCATCGGTATAGACACGCTGGAAGGCAAAGCCCTGCGGCGGGTTGATGCGGTGGTAGTAGACTTCCTCGAGCGCCGATTCATGCGGCAGGTTGTCTTCATCATGCTTATGCGGCGGGTAGGACGAGGTGTTGCCGGCCGGCGTGATGACTTCAACCACCAGCAGATTCTCCGCCAACTCCCACTCGGGCAGGATGTTGGTGACATGGCGGACGTTGGAGCCCTTGCCGCGCGTTTCGACGACAAGATTGTCCGGCGCTATGACGCGGGGCGGCAACAGGCCCTTGGCCGGTGCGGTGCAGACGGCGATCACCATCTCATCCAGCGCCTCAACCGACCAGACATGGCCCGGCGGCACATAGACAGACCATGGCTTGCCTTCAAACGGAGACGAGCGCCCGCCGAGAATGCCGAGTTCTTCCGAGCCGACGCGCACGCTGCCGCGGCCCGAAATGAATACAATGCAGCTTTCGCGGCGCGTGTCGGTGCCGGTGGCGATTTCGCCGGACGAGCGCTTCCACAGGTCAAAACCGGTGTAGGTCCATTTGGCGGTTTTCGGCGTCACATGATGAACGCGGCCTTCGCCCTTGGACTGTTTTATCAGCAGTTTTGACATCAGCGGAAGCAACCTCTTCTGTAATCCTTGTTCATAGCTGATTTCGGGCCAACATGCAGCGGCGAAAATGAAGTTTCTGCGCGCGCGCTTCAGCGGTTGACCGTCTGCCAGACGCGCACCAGCCTGCCGAACTTGTCCGCCATGGCGGAAACGGCCTGCTCGTCGCTGATGCTGCCTGTCAGCCAATCCTGGGCCACGCTGCCGAATATCGTGCGGCCGACTGCAAAGCCCTTGATCCACTTGTGTCCGGCGGTGGTGTGGAAGCTTGTCGTCAGTTCCTCCTCCGGCGCATCAAGGCCAAGCAATACAATGCCGCGGCAAAGCTTGTCATGCTTGTCGATCGTCTGTTCGATCGCTGTCCAGGCAGCAGAGGTCTTCTGCGGTTCCAGCTTCCACCAATCAGGCTTGATGCCAAGGCCGTAGATCTCGGTCATGGCGCGCGCTGCCGTGTCGTCCTCCAGCGGGCCATTCTTGCCGCAGATGATTTCGACCAGCAGTTCGCGGCCCACCTTGCGGGCTGCCTCATAAAGCGTGCGGAATTTCTGGCTCTGCTCGCGCCGCATCTCTGGCGGATCATCCGGGTGATAGAAGGCCAAACACTTGATGACATGGTCCACCGGCCAATCGACAAGCCGTGATCCCACATCTTGGGTGAATTCAAATTGCAGCGGGCGCGAGCCTGGCTGCTCCAAGGGTCGGCCTACCCAGAGGCCGAGCTTGGCGGCATCGAACATGGCTTCGCGGCCATAGGTATCATCAAGCAGGGTGCCGAAGCCCGGCTTGCCGCCGGAGACGCGGCCAATCGCCTGCATGGCGAGGCGCTTGAAAGGCGCAATCTTCTCGCGTGGTGCGCCGGCCTTGTCGGCCATGGCTTCCAGCTGCATGCGGTGGTCAATGGCAAGCGCCAGCAAGGTTTCGGGCTGGGGCCTGCGCGTTGTCGCCCAATGGATATGGTTGATCGCCTCATCCTTGCGCAGCGCCTTGTGCGGGCTGCCGTGTTTGAGAAAATATTGCAGCTCTTGCCAAGTCGGGATTTCGGGTGAGCAGAGCAGGCGCGAAACCGCGAAGGCGCCGCAAGCATTGGCATAGGTGGCGCTTACATTGTGCGGCTCATTGCGAAGCCAGCCGCGCAGGAAGCCGGAGAGGAAGGCATCGCCCGCCCCCAGCACATTATAGACTTCGATGGGAAAGCCCTGGCCGACAATGCCATCCTCAAGCCGCGTAGGAATGGGGCCATCATAAACAACGCAGCCCATGGGGCCGCGCTTCAAGACGATTGTCGCCGACGATAGCAGACGAATGATGCGCAGCGCTTCCAGCGTGTCTTCAGTGCCGGCGGCGATGTGAACTTCTTCTTCGGTGCCAACGATGAGATCACAATCCGGCAGAATGGTCTTCATGTGTTCCGACACGCGGTCCGACTTGATGTAGCGTTCCTCGCCTGCACCATGGCCGGCAAGGCCCCAGAGGTTGGGCCGGTAGTCAATGTCGAGCACCACCTTCTGGCCATTGGCCTTGGCGATGCGCATGGCCTTGCGCTGGGCCGCATCAGTGTTGGGCTTGGCAAAATGCGTGCCGGAGACGAGAATGGCCACCGAAGACTTGATGAAGCTTTCATCAATGTCGTCTTCGCAGAGCGCGCTGTCAGCGCAATTGTCGCGGTAGAAAATCAGGGGGAAAGTTTTGTCATTCTCGACCGAGAGCAGCACCAGCGAGGTCAGGCGCGTCGGGTCGGTGACGATGCCTTGGGTTGAAACACCTTCGCGGCCCATTTGCTCCTTCACGAAGCGGCCCATCTGCTCGTCGCCGACGCGGGTGATGAGGCCGGATTTCAGTCCCAGCCTTGCCGTGCCAATGGCGATGTTGGAGGGGCAGCCGCCCACAGATTTGGCAAAAGTGGCCACGTCTTCCAGCCGTGCGCCGATCTGCTGGCCATAGAGATCGACTGAGCAGCGGCCTATGGTAATGACATCAAGGGTTGCTTGCGGCGCCATGGCAGCCTCCAATTTCGAAGAAATTCTTGACAGAACGAAACAACAATTCCATTATACTGTCAATATGGAATGATTGTTCTATTTTAGATTCATCCTATCAGTGGAGTTTTCGATGATCAGGTTCGGACTAGTGGGCGCAGGCCGCATTGGCAAGGTGCATGCAGCGACAATCGCCGCCAACCCCAAGGCCAAACTGGCCTATGTTGCGGACGCAATGCCGAAAGCTGCCGAGGAGCTTGCTGCCAAGCATGGCGCCAAGGTTGCGACCGTCGAAGAGATCATGAAGTCGAAAGATGTGGATGCGGTGCTGATCGGTTCCCCCACCGGCTTCCATGCCGAACAAATTCAAGGCGCTTCAAATGCCGGCAAGGCCATTATGTGCGAGAAACCCGTTTCCTTGAAAGTGAGCGCGATCGAGGAAACATTGAAGGTGGTGGAAAAGAACAAGTCCACGCTGATGATAGGTTTTAATCGCCGCTTTGACCCAAGCTTTGCCGAGCTCAGAGTCAATAATCCGCCGTGGCGACATCGGCGATGTCGAGATCGTAACGGTTATTTCCCGCGATCCCGCTCCGCCGCCTGCCGAATATGTGAAGGGTTCGGGCGGCATATTCGCCGACATGATGATCCATGATTTCGACATGGCCCGCTTCCTCATGGGAGAAGAATTCGTCGTTGTGAACGCGCTTGGAGCCTCGCTTGTCGACAAGGCCATCGGAGAGGCGGGCGATTGCGATACCGCAGCTGTGCAGATGCAGACCAAGAGCGGCAAGATCGCCGTCATCACCAACTCGCGGCGTGCCGCTTACGGCTACGACCAGCGCATGGAAGTGCATGGCTCAAAAGGCATGGTGCATGCCAAGAACGTGCATAACACCACGGTGGAGGTGCTTTCCAAGTGGGGCTACAAGCAGGACCCCATTCAGAACTTCTTCCTCGAGCGCTATGGCGCAGCCTATGCAAACGAACTCAATACATTCATTGCCGCCGTGGAAAGCGGCAATCGTGATCCGCGCCCCAATGGGTATGACGGCTTGCAGGCCCAGAAACTTGCTGAAGCGGCAACCGAGAGCTGGAAAACAGGCAAGCCGGTGAATGTGTCCTGATCATGGATAATGCATCGCTTTCCCATCTTTCGATGGACGGCAAGATCGGCATTGTCACCGGCTCGACGCAAGGGCTGGGCGAAGCGATTGCCCATCTGCTGGCTGATCGCGGCGCCAAGGGACTTGTCATCACCGGCCGCAATGCCGAGCGCGGCGCCAAAGTTAGGGCCGACCTTGAGAAGAAGGGCGTGAAGACCGTCTTCGTCAAGGCCGACCTCGCCAACATGGAGGATGTCCGCAAGATCACCGCTGCGGCCGACATGGAATTTGGCCGCGTCGATACGCTGATCAATTCCGCCGGCATCACCGACCGCGGCTCGATCTGGGATACCGGGCAGAAGCTGTTTGACGACATGATGGCGGTTAATGTTCGCGCACCCTTCTTCCTCATTCAGGATGCGGCGAAAATCATGAAGCGCGAGAAGATCAAAGGCACGGTGGTCAACATCATTTCAATGTCGGGCCATGGCGGGCAGAGCTTCATTTCAGCCTACTGCATCTCGAAAGGCGCGCTCATTACCGCTACCAAGAACCTCGCCTTCTCGGTGATGAAGCTTAACATCCGCATCAACGGACTCACCATCGGTTGGATGGATACGCCGGGCGAAGACCGCATCATGAAAACCTATCATGATGCCGAAGAGGGCTGGCTGAAGAAGGCGGAAGCGGCCCGGCCGTTTGGACGTCTGCTCAAGCCTGATGAAGTGGCCCGTGCCGTTGGCTTTCTCGCCAGCGATGAAAGCGGCATGATGACGGGCTCAATCATCGACTTCGACCAGCAAGTGCTGGGCGCGGCCAACTCCAATCCGGAACCGCCGGAGGTTTGAATTAGCCGCGTCCGCGGCGCTCGGCGACCGCAACGGTCAGCGTCATCGCCAGGGTCAATGTCGCCGACATGGAGCGGAAGCCTTCGAAGTTGGCTTCCGCCACTTCGAACCAGAGCTCTGATATTGGAGCGAGCGGCGAAAAACCTGAATCGGTGATGGAAATGATCGGCACATTGCGTGCCGCCGTTGCCTGCGCCAAGGCCACAGTCTCGCTGGCATAAGGCGTGAAGCTGATGGCCAGCACTGCATCTTTGCTGGTGGCAAACCGCATCTCTTCCTGGGCCAGGCCGCCGGTTGCCTGCACCAGCACGTGGCGAACGCCAAGCTTGCCATAGGCATAGGCCATGTAGCTGGTGATGGGAAAGGAACGGCGCAGGCCAAGCAGGTAGATGGTTTCGGCGTTGCTCAGCATTTCGACGGCGCGGTCGAGCTTGTCGGGCTCCAGCTTCTCCCGCAGCGTTTCGATGGATTTTTCCGCCGCATCACTGAAGCCCTGAAATATGATGTGTGATTTTGAAGCGGAGTGCGCATGTTCGCGCAGTTGCTGGATGCGCTCCTCATAGTTGAGGATGCGTTCGCGCAGGCGCGAGCGGAAAACTTCCTGCAGCTGCGAAAAACCCTGATAGCCCATGGCCTGCGAGAAACGCACCAGCGTAGAGGGTTGCACATTGGCGGAAGCGGCAATCGAAGCCACGGTGCCAAAGGCAATCTCATCCGGATTGTCGAGGGCAAAGGTCGCCACCTGGTTCAGCCGCTTCGGCAGCGATGCGCCGCGTTCAAGAATGCGTGTCTTCAGGGCCTGAAAATCGCGGGGAAGACTGTCAGCGGTGGTCATGCGCTGATTGAACCACGGCTTGCCGCAATTTCAAAGAAAATAGAACGTCTGTTCCAGTCGGCTCACCCCTGGACTAGTCCGCATCATAGCCGCGTGAGCGGCGCGACGGGCCGAAGCGCGGCGGCATACGGCGCTTGGCGGCGCCGGGGTCTTGCGGCGCATCACCGGTCAGCGCGCGCTTGAGGCGGCGGATAAGCGAGGCGCGCATCTTCTCGTCGCTGAGGCTGCGGAGCTCCTGGTCAATATCGAGGTGCAGGTTGGCGGCCTCATTGTTGGAATCCGGCCTTGCCAAAGCGTCCGGGTTGATGCGTGGCTTTGATTCACTCACGAGCAGCGCGCAGGCCTCGCCGCCAAGATCAAACACGTCATCAAGCTGCGGGCGGAAGATGCAATCTTCCTTCATGAGGTCGGCAAGGTTTTTCTGCAGGGCCAGTTGGCCGTCTTCTTCGCCATGGGTGAGGAAGATGGATTTTCCGATGGGCAGCCGCTCCTTCACCCACTGCACCAGCTCGGGGCCATCGGCGTGGCCGGAATAATCCTCGATGCGGCGGATCGTCGCCTTCACCTGAATGTCTTCACCCATGATCTTCACCATCTCTGCCCCGCTTTCGAGCACCTGGCCGAGCGTACCGGCGGCCTGGAAGCCGACGAGCAGAACGGTGGTCGATGCCTTCCAAAGATTGTTCTTGAGGTGATGGCGGATGCGGCCTGCCTCCGCCATGCCGCTTGCGGCAATGACGATGTGAAAGCCGGACAGGCGGTTGAGCGCCTTGCTGTCGTCCACCGTTTCGGTGGCGCGCACCAGAGGCGATGCAAAGGCCTTGAACAGCGCATCGCCATTTTCAAGATCCTTCGCATATTTGCGGAAGATGGCGGAAGCCTTGTTGGCGAGCGGGCTGTCGATGAAGATGTTGGCCTTTGGCACTTGGCCCGCGTCCATCAGCGCGACAAGATCGGTGACGACTTCCTGGGTGCGCTCGACAGCGAAGGAAGGGATGAGCAACGCGCCCTTGCGGCCTGCCGCTGCGTTTAGTTCCGCAGCGAGAATCTCGCGGCGCTTTTCAAGCGAACGCTCGAAACGGTCTTTGTCGCCATAGGTTGACTCGCACACGACATAGTCAAAGCCTGTCGGCGCTTCGGGGTCATGTTCCAGCAATTTCGTATCCGGGCCGATGTCGCCTGAAAACAGGATGCGCACCGGCTTTCCGTTTGGCTGCTCCACCTCAACTTCGATCGAAGCCGAGCCGAGCAGATGACCCGCATTCCACCAGCGGGCGCGGATGCCCTTGGCCGGCGTCAGCCAGGTCTTGTATTCGACGGGTGAAAAATGCTCGATGGCCGCCATTGCGTCCTCAAGCGTGTAGAGCGGCTCAACCTCGGGCAGGCCTCGCTTCAAGTTGCGTTCGGTCTGGAACTTGGCGTCTGATTCCTGAATGTGGCCTGAGTCCGGCAGCATGACGGCGCACAGATCAATGGTTGCCGCGGTGCAGTGAATCTTGCCGGAATAGCCGTGGCGCACCAGCTTGGGGATAAGCCCGGTGTGATCAATATGCGCATGGGTGAGCAGCATGGCGGTGATCGTTTTCGGATCGAAGGGAAAGTCACGGTTGTTGAGTTCGCGCTCTGTCTTGGAACCCTGGAACATGCCGCAATCGACCAGGACGCGAACTTCGCCGGTGTCGATCATGTAGCATGAGCCGGTAACGGTGCGCGATGCGCCATGGAACTTCAGGTGGACAGTCATTATCTATTTCCCCGGAATGTCGAGACCGCGCCGCTTCACTTCTTCCCAAGCCTCGGCCGGAGTATCTGCAAAGGCGAACAGGCTCAAGTCTTCGGCATGGATGAGTTTTGCTTCCACAAAGGACTTGAAGTTGATGGTGCGGGTCCAGAACTTTGAATCATAAAGCACCACGGGCAGGGTCTTCGTCATCTTCCCGGTCTGCCGCAAGGTGAGAATTTCAAACAATTCATCAAGCGTGCCGAAGCCGCCGGGAAACACCACGAGCGCCGCCGCCCGCATGGCGAAGTGCATTTTGCGCATGGCGAAATAGTGAAACAGGAAGGTGAGTTCCGGCGTCGAGTAGGCGTTGGGTTCCTGCTCCATCGGCAGCGTGATATTGTAGCCGATGGAAGGAGCGCCTGCATCATGGGCGCCACGGTTGGCTGCTTCCATAATGCCGGGGCCGCCACCCGTCGCAATCACATTGTGGCGCATGGGGTGATGGTCGAGCAGGGCGCCGCCATTTTCGGAGCAGATGCGGGCAAATTCACGCGCTCCTTCATACCAGCCGCTGCCGTCGCCTTCGCTCACGCGGGCAGAGCCGAACACCACGCAGGTCGACTCGACGCCCCATTTGCGCAGCATCTCCTCGGCCTTCTGATACTCAAGCTGAAAACGGATGCCACGCGTCGAATCGCCCAGCAGGAACTCCTGGTCACGGGCCGGAAGCAGGTAGGCGGCGCTGCGCATTTGCGGCGCGTTGGATTGTGCTTTGGTCAAGATGATCCTTGCGTCTCTGGACGTTTTCCGGCGAGGCGTGCTTTACTGAGGCGCAACCGTAGCGGCATTCGCCCGCAATTTGAAGAGGATTGACGATGAGCAGCAGCAAGGGCTTTGCGGCGCAGTTCCGCGCCGAAGGCGGCCGCAAGTTTTCGCTCGCGGCGCATGATCCGCGCAGCGACAAGGCGTTTGACGACAAGGACAAGGCAAAACAGCAAACCGAGGAAGATGCCGAGGCCATCAACCAGCTGCAGGACCGCATGTTTGCCGAAGGCAAACAGGCTTTGCTCGTTGTGCTGCAGGGCATGGATTGTTCCGGCAAGGATGGCACGGTGCGCGCCGTGTTCAATCCATCCGGCCCGCTCGGCGTGCATGTGAAATCCTTCAAGGTGCCAAGCGAGGAAGAGCGCGCGCATGATTATCTCTGGCGCGTGCATCAGGCCGTGCCCGCCAAGGGCTACATCGGCATCTTCAACCGCTCGCATTATGAGGATGTGCTGGTGGTGAAGGTAGAGAAGTTTGCCGCCGCCGAAGCAATCGAACGCCGTTATGACGAGATCAATGCCTTCGAGAGCCTGATTGCGAAATCCGGCACGCGCATCCTCAAGTTCATGCTCAACATCTCGAAGAAGGAGCAGGCGGAACGGCTGCAGGAACGTGTCGATGATCCCAGCAAGCAGTGGAAGTTCAATCCCGGCGACCTCGCCACGCGCGCCAAGTGGGACGAGTACATGGCAGCCTATGAGACTGCCGTGCAGCGCTGCTCGAGCGAACATGCGCCCTGGCACATCATTCCGGCAGACCGCAACTGGGTGCGCAATGCCGCTATTGCCCGCATCGTGCGCGCGACGCTGGAGGACATGAATCCGAAGTATCCCGGCCCTGACGGCTGGGACCCGAAGACGGTGAAGATCACCTGACATGAGTGAACGGCCATTCTGGCCGGTGATCGGGCATAATGGCGGGCCTCACCTATGAGAAATATGTGACGGAGATAATGTTCAACGGGCGCTACCTGCAGGAAGAGCACAGCGTGCGCATTGCGGAGATTATTGCCGCGCGGGGCAAGGCGCGATGAGCGAGATCGATCAGGCGCGGAGTTGCGAGGAATGCCTCGTCAATGTCTGGCCAGCCGTTTCGACATTGATGATGGATGGCTGGGCGGTGCGCTTTGCCAATGGCTATTCCAGCCGGGCCAACTCTGCTTCCGCAATCGTGCCGGATGCGCGCTTCACGCCGGAGCTGATTGCGCATATTGAAGTGCTTTACCGGCAAGAGGGACTCAAGCCACGGGTACGGGTCACGCCGCTTGCTGAGGCCGGAACTCTGGCCTTGCTGCTGGATCGCGGATATCGCCAGCTTGACGAGAGCATGACGATGGTCCGTGCGCTTGCGGCGGGTGACAGGCTGCTGTGTGATCCGCGCGTGGCCCTGGCGCGCAAACCTGAGTCTGCGTGGCTGCAGGGAATATCTGTCCGGCAAGAGGTTTCCAAACGGTCGGCCGATCATCTCCATGCCATTGTCAGCCGCATCAGCTTACCCGTCGCCTTTGCCAGCTTGCAGGACGCAGGTGAAACGCAAGGCTTCGGCCTGTGCGTGGTGGACCGTGACTGGGCAGAACTCGGCTCGATCATGATTGATGCCAACAGTCGCGGGCGCGGCCTCGGCCAAGCGCTGGTCGAAAGCCTGCTGGCATTTGCGGCTGAAACTGGCGCAATGCAGGCTTTCCTGCAGGTTGACCTGAAGAACGGGCCTGCGATCAGGCTTTATGAGCGGCTCGGCTTCCAGCCGTTGTATCGTTACAACACCATGCTGCTTGATTGATCCACCACCATTGCGGAAACCATAAAACCCGCTACATTCCGGGCGCTGGCCGAAGCTGGGGTTTGAGGTTGGCCGTCTGTAGGGTTGCGGGTTTCAAGGCATGATTGATCTGCGTGCACATCTGGTGCCGGGCTTTGTTGATAGCCCGGCCTCGCTGGAAATGGCGATCGACATGGCGCGCATGGCGGTTGCCGACGGCATTCTTGTTGCAGCTTTTTCACCACCTTTTGCGCAGGGCCTTTCCACGCCATCACCGGAAGAGATCCGGCAAGCCGTCAGTGATTTCGGCAAGCGGCTGGTGGAGGCACATGTGCCCTTGCATGTGGTGCCGGCAAGCGAAATCCATTTCAGGGGCGACCTCGTGCAGCTGCTGGATGCAGGCCGGCTGCAGACGATCAACAACAGCCGCTACCTGCTCATCGACCTGCCGCCAATGGTGCCGCCGCCGAAGCTTGAGCCAGTGCTGCGAGCGCTGCTGGCAGAAGGGCGCGTGCCGGTGCTGGCTGCGCCAGAGCGGCTCAAGTGGATCGAATCCGGCTTCGATTTTTTTGCAGACATGGTGCGGGCGGGGGTTTGGCTGCAGGTTACAGCGGGCTCGCTCACCGGCGCTTTCGGCGCGCGCACGCGCTACTGGGCGGAACGGCTGCTCGGCAATTCCATGGTGCACATCATCGCCAGCGATGGGCAGGACCTGATTGGTCGTGCGCCGCGGCTGTCATCTGCATTTGACCTTGCCCGCAAGATCGTCGGCGAGGAGGAGGCGATGAACCTTGTGCTCACCCGCCCGCTCAATGTTCTGGACAATGAACCGGTTGAAGCCTCGCCGCATGTTTCCGTAACAGTAGACGAAAGCTGGAACCCGGTTGCCGACCTGCGCAACCTGCTGCAGAAGGCGGTCTAGCCAGCAAAGCCGGGCCGCAAGCCGCGCAATAGAATATCGAGCACGGCGCGTTCTGTTTCTGCCGTTGATGGCTGTTTGCCCATGACGGCTGAAACCTGCACCGCAAAATCCGCATAGTGCTGGGTGACTGACCAGATGGCAAAGATCAGATGGTAGGGATCGACGGGGGCGAGCTTGCCCTCGTTCACCCAGCCGGTGATGATGGCGGCCTTTTCGGCCACCAGCTGGCGCAACGGACCCTTGAGGAATTTTTCGATCATCGGCGCTCCATGCAGGATTTCGTTGGCGAAGAGGCGCGAGGCCTTGGGGTCGGCATGCGCCATGCGCACCTTGGCGCGGATGTAACGCGTCAGCTCCTGCAACGGTTCGCCATCATGCTGGATGTCATGGAGAGGTGTCAGCCAGTCGGTCAGAGTGTGCTCCAGCACTGCGACGTAGATGTCCTTCTTGCGGCGGTAATAGTAGAGAAGATTGGGCTTCGACATGCCGGCGCGGCGGGCGATTTCATCCACCGTTGCGCCCTGGAAGCCCGCTGCCGAAAAAACATCCAGCGCCGCCGCAAGAATGAGCTTCTTGTTGTTTGTCTGGATGCGCGTGCTGCGCACTTTTGCCGGCTTCACCTGTCCCATGGAAACGACCTTATAAATGTTGATCGGATGGTCAAGAGCGGATAGCCTCGGCGCAAGCAAGGAATAATGCCCGGGAGGGGCCATGGCGGCAACCGCCGTAATAGACGCGCGAGGGCTGGGGCTGACATTTACCACATCGGACGGCCCGGTTTACGCCCTCAAGGACGTTAACCTTACCGTCAATGATGGAGATTTTGTTTCCTTCATCGGGCCTTCCGGCTGCGGGAAAACAACGCTGCTGCGCGTCATCGCCGATCTTGAGCAGGCAACTTCCGGCACCATCACGGTCAACGGCATGACGCCGGCGCAAGCGCGGCTGGCGCGCGCCTATGGCTATGTGTTCCAGGCGCCGGCGCTGTTTCCGTGGCGCACAGTTGAACGCAATGTAGCCTTGCCGCTCGAGATCATGGGCATGCCAGATGCGGCCCAGCGGGTGAAGCGCAATCTCGACCTCGTCAACCTCGGCGGCTTCGAGAAGAAATTTCCCTGGCAACTCTCAGGCGGCATGCAGCAGCGGGTTTCGATTGCCCGCGCGCTGGCATTTGACCCGCAGCTGATGCTGATGGACGAGCCTTTCGGCGCGCTCGATGAAATCGTGCGGGACAAGCTGAACCAGCAGCTTCTCGAACTATGGGAGCGGACGAAGAAGACCGTGGTGTTTGTCACCCACTCGATCCCCGAGGCAGTATTCCTTTCAACAAGGATTGTGGTGATGAGCCCGCGGCCGGGGCGCATCATTGACGTGATCGAAACGAATTTTCCGCGTAACCGCACGCTCGACATGCGCGAGACGCCGGAGTTCCTGAAAGTGGCGCAGCGCGTGCGCGAAGGCCTGAAGGCAGGGCACAGCTATGAGGATTGAGGGCGTGCGGCAGGCCCCCCTCCGCCCTTCGGGCACCTCCCCCAACAAGTTGGGGGAGGGCAGCGCTCCCCCAACTGTGGGGAGCGTGGTGGAATTCACCCTCCCTCAGCTTTGCTGGCGGGGGAGCTGTGCGAACGCCGAAGGCCGGAGGGGGCCTGCTCGCATGACCCGCTCCTCCACCATTCCCGTGCTGACAGTCTGCCTCATTCTGCTGGTCGTCTGGTACATCGCCTGCATCCCGATGAATGCGGTCGTGGCGGAAGCGAAGATTGCGGCGGCGGGCGGCGGGCTTGCGGCAACGCTGAAGGAAAGCTGGAACCACACACGGCCCGTCATCCCCGCGCCGCACCAGATCGTCAGCGAGCTGTGGACCACGGTGTTCACCATCGCGCCGTGGAAAGTGAAATCACTGCTCTACCATTGCTGGGTAACGCTGTCGTCGACGCTGCTTGGTTTTGGGCTTGGCGTGGGGCTCGGCATTTTTCTCGCCATTCTCATCGTGCATTCGAAGCTGCTGTCAAAAGCGCTGATGCCGTGGATCATCGCCTCGCAGACCATTCCGATCCTGGCCATCGCACCCATGATCATCGTGGTGCTGGGGTCGCTCGGCCTCACGGGACTGCTGCCGAAATCGCTGATCTCGATGTATCTGTGCTTCTTCCCGGTCACCATCGGCATGGTCAAGGGGCTCACATCGCCGGACGTCATCCACCGCGACCTGATGCGCACTTACAATGCATCCGCGTCAGAAGTCCTGTGGAAACTCCGCCTGCCTGCTTCGGTGCCTTATCTGTTTGCCTCGCTCAAGATCGCCATCGCCATTGCGCTGACAGGCGCCATCGTCGGCGAATTGCCGACAGGCGCTGTCTCCGGCATCGGCGCGCGGCTGCTTGTCGGTTCCTACAACGGCTTGACGCTGATGATCTGGGGCGCGCTGGTGGCGGCATCCATCATGGCTGCTGCTCTCGTCTGGCTCGTTGGCTTTGCCGAACGCAAGACGCTCACTCGCATGGGGGTGAAGCCCACATGAACCAGCTTCGCTCTCTCGCCGCACCGGCGGCTCTCGGCATCGCCATACTCTTGCTGTGGGAGATTGCCTGCCGCGCCATTCCCATTTCGCCCATCCTGTTGCCAGCTCCATCCGTGATTGCGCATCGCTTCATGGCGGACATCCCAACACTGTCGCTCGATTTTGTGAAGACGGTGGTTGAAGCGGTGATTCCCGGCTGGCTCATTGGCTGTGGGGCAGGGCTGCTGACGGCGCTCGCCTGCGACCGCTTTGGCTTTCTCAAGCGTGGGCTGCTGCCGGTCGGCAATTTCTTCTCGGTGCTGCCGCTTGTCGGCGTTGCGCCCATCATGGTCATGTGGTTTGGCGTCGGCGTTGCGCCCAACATCGCCGTCGTGGTGATCATGACCTTCTTCCCCATGCTGATCAATGCGCTCGCCGGGCTTGAAGCCTCGTCGCACTTGGAGCGCGATTTGATGCGCAGCTACAATGCCTCGTGGGGGCAGGCGCTCAGCGCCCTGCGGCTTCCTGCCGCCATGCCTTTCATCTTCAACGCGCTCAAGATCAACTCGACTCTCGCCATGATCGGGGCCATCGTGGCCGAGTTTTTCGGCACGCGCATTGCGGGCATGGGCTTCCGCATCCAGACCGGGTCCGGCAGCCAGAGCCTCGATCTCGTATGGGCGGAAATTGCCGTCGCCGCCATCACGGGATCACTGTTCTACGCAATACTTGTGCTGATCGAGCGCAAGACGACATTCTGGCATCCGTCCTACAGAGCGTGAGCCAGAAAAATGGGAAATCAACTTCAACAAGGGAGACTAAGCATGAAGAAATATCTTTTGACCGCCGCCGCCATGATGGCGCTGGCCGCAACATCGGGCTCGGCGCTTGCCGAGAAGGTGACGCTGCAACTCAAATGGGTGACGCAGGCGCAGTTCGCCGGCTACCTGGTGGCGCAGGCCAAGGGCTTCTACAAGGAAGCTGGCCTTGAAGTTGAAATCAAGCCGGGCGGCCCGGACATCAACCCGCAGCAGGTGCTCGCCGGTGGCGGCGCTGACGTTGTTGTTGACTGGATGCCATCGGCTCTCGCCACGCGCGAAAAGGGCCAGGCTGTCGTCAACATCGCCCAGCCGTTCAAGAAGTCCGGCATGATGCTGACCTGCCGTGCCGAAACCGGCATCAAGGCGCCGACCGATTTCAAGGACAAGACGCTCGGCGTGTGGTTCTTCGGCAACGAATATCCGTTCATGGCCTGGATGGCGAAGCTCGGCTACAAGACTGATGGTTCGGCTGGCGGCGTCAAAGTCATCAAGCAGGGCTTCAACGTTGACCCGCTTATCCAGAAGCAGGCCGATTGCGTTTCCACCATGACCTACAATGAATACTGGCAGGTGATTGATGCAGGCATCGCTGCCGACCAGCTCGTCACCTTCAAGTATGAGGACCAGGGCGTCGCCACGCTGGAAGACGGCCTCTATGTCATGGAAGACAAGCTGAAGGATGCAGCCTTCGTCGCCACCATGGCGAAGTTCGTCAAGGCTTCGATGAAGGGCTGGGACTATGCCCGCGCCAACAATGATGAAGCAGCGCAGATCGTGGTGGATGGCGATTCCACCGGCGCTGCCGCGATCGACCACCAGAAGCGCATGATGGGCGAAATCTCGAAGCTCACCGAAGGCTCTGACGGCACGCTTGACGTGGCAGCTGCCGACCGCACGGTCGAAACGCTGCTGTCATCGGGCGGCGAAGCCCCGGTCATCACCAAGAAGCCGGAAGGCGCATGGTCTGACGCGGTGATGAAAGCCGCGATGGCGCAGTAAGCACTAGATGCTGCCCTCTCCCCTTGCGGGAGAGGGTGGCGCACGACCAAAACCGCGATTTTCTTGACTTTATGGTTCTGTTTGAATAAAGTAGTGAATTACCTACTTTAGGATATCGCCATGCGCATGATCACGGCCACCGAGGCAAACCGCGAATTTTCCAAACTTTTGGAACAGGTCATCGCCGGCGAGGCAATAGGCATCACCAAGCATGGCGCCGTTGTCGCCACCATCAATCCCGCCACCTCCAACATGAAAGAGCGGGAAGCTCTGCGGCAGAAGTTCCTTGCAGAGCTGCAAACGCGCAAGCCCATCCCCGGCCTGAAGCGCGGAACGCGCGATGAGCTCTATGACGATGTGATATGAGTGCGGCGCTTGACAGCAACATCATGATCTATGCGGAGAGCTTCACCGACGATCCGCGTTGCGGAGTGGCGCAGAAACTCATTGCAGCTGCAGACATCGATTCAATAGTCATCCCGGCGCAGTCGCTTGCGGAAACCGTCCACTGGCTTCTGAAGAAAGCCCGCAAGACCCGGCAAGAAGCGGCGGCGAGCGCTGCCTACTGGCGTGGCATGTTTCGCCTGCAATCCACCAGTGAGCCGGTGATGAAGTCGGCTCTGGAGTTGATGGAGGAACACAACTTTCAAATCTTTGACGCCATCATACTGTCATCGGCTGCAGAGGCGGGCGTTGACATGCTGCTCTCTGAAGACATGCAGGATGGCTTCCGCTGGCGCAATGTCACGGTTGTCAATCCGTTCCTGCCCAATCCCAATCCCCTCATCAAAAGTCTGATTGCCGAATAGGAGGTTTCCCATGTCCACCATTCTCATTCGCGGCGGCACTGTTGTGAATGCCGATTGCTCCGAACGCGCTGATGTTCTGATCGGCGATGGCAAGATCGTTGCTGTCGGCGAGCAAGCTCGCGGGCGACACTGTGGTGGATGCTGGCGGCTGTTATGTGATGCCGGGCGGCATTGATCCGCACACGCATTTGGACATGCCGTTCATGGGCACGACAACGGCTGATGATTATGAGAGCGGCACCATGGCGGGGCTTACCGGCGGCACCACCATGGTGGTGGATTTCTGCCTGCCTGCACCCGGTGAATCGATGCTCAAGGCCTATCAGGCCTGGCGCCACAAGGGCGAGAAGGCGGCCGCCGACTATTCCTTCCACATGGCGGTGACGCAATGGTCGCCCATGATCCATGACGAGATGGAAACCGTGGTCAAGACCTACGGCATCAACACCTTCAAGCATTTCATGGCCTACAAGGGCGCGCTGATGGTGAATGACGATGAGCTGTATAATTCCTTCAAGCGCTGCGCCCAGCTTGGCGCGCTGCCGCTGGTGCATGCCGAGAATGGCGATGTGGTGGCCCGCATGCAGGCTGATCTGCTGGCGCGCGGCGTGACGGGGCCGGAAGGCCACAGCTATTCGCGCCCGCCGGAGGTTGAAGGTGAGGCGGCAAACCGCGCCATCATGATTGCCGACATGGCGGGCGTGCCTTTGTACATCGTGCATGTCTCCTGCGAGCAGACGCATGAGGCCATCCGCCGCGCCAAGATGGCGGGCCAGCGTGTCTATGGCGAGCCCTTAGCGCAATATCTGGTGCTGGATGACAGCGAGTATCAGAACAAGGATTGGGATTATGCGGCGGGCCGCGTGATGAGCCCGCCGTTCCGCAACAAGAAGCATCAGGATTCATCTGTGGGCAGGCCTGCAATCAGGCACGCTCTCGGTCGTTGCAACCGACCATGCCACCTTCACGCTGGCGCAGAAGCGCATGGGGGCGAAGAACTTCACGCAGATTCCCAATGGCACCGGCGGGCTGGAAGACCGCATGCCGGTGCTGTGGACATCGGGCGTCAACACCGGCCGCCTGACGAAGGAGGAATTCGTCGCCGTCACCTCCACCAACATCGCCAAGATCTTGAACATGTATCCGCGCAAAGGCGTGGTGCGCGCGGGCGCTGATGCTGATGTGGTGGTGTGGGACCCGAAGGCGACGAAGACGATCACCGCGAAGAAACAAATCTCGCGCACGGAGTACAATGTGTTCGAAGGCTTCAAATGCGTGGGCGTGCCGAAGACGGTTGATCTCGCGCGGGCAAGTGTGGCGTGGGAGCAGGGCGACATGCGGGCGAAGGCAGGCGATGGCGATTTCGTCCCGCGCGCCGCGAACTCTCCCGTGCATCAGGCCAGTGCCATCTGGAAGGGATTGACCCAGCCGCAGGGCGTGAAGCGGATGGATGTGGTGCCGTGATTGATTTGATTCGGCAATGGTTCCAAGGTGTATACGTCCCATATGAAAACCCACCCGGTAGTGAATTGTTTTTTGTGGGAGGCACGTATCGTAGACATTGGACTGCTAAAGCAGCTAGGAAAGTTGTTGAGTTCTTGTCGACAGAATGGAAGTGGGCAATCGGTGCTGTTTTGACGATAGTAGGGCTGGCGGTCGCTATTGCTAAACTGGGCGGAGAAGGCTGAGATAAGTAAGTAGGTCGAGGCGGGCGACGGTGATTTAGTGGTGTTGGCCACCAACTTTCAAGTTTCGGTGCAAGTTACGGTGATGTGGTGGACGGCGCCCGCTGACGGCATCTGATGTGCCAAGATGGGTTCCGTTGAAGCAACCCAACGGGAGAGCCATCCACCATGACAAAGATTAGCACCATCGGCCTCGACATCGCAAAGAACAGTTTTGCGGTTCACGGATTTGATGCGGAGGGCCGCACGGTCCTGGCGAAGGAGCTGAAGCGGTCGCAGGTTTTGACCTTCTTCACGAAGCTTGCAACGTGCCGTGTTGGCCTGGAGGCGTGCGCCTCGGCGCATCATTGGGCGAGGGAACTTCAGAAGCTTGGCCACGACGTGCGGTTGATCCCGGCGCAACGGGTGAAGGCGTTTCTGCCACGCCAGAAGAACGATGCAGCTGATGCCCATGCGATCGCGCGGGCGGTACGTGAGCCGGAGATGCGGTTTGTGGCGGTGAAGAGCATCGAGCAACAAAGCATCCTGATGCTGTTCAAGTCGCGCGACCTGCTGATCGGCCAACGCACCCAGCTGTTGAACGCGCTCAGGGGCCACTTCGGCGAAGTGGGGATTATTGCGCCGAAAGGCCCGCATGAAGTCCGGACCCTTGTCAATCATGTGATGGCTGGCGAGGCAGCGAATATTTTGCCTGACGCGATGCGGGCAGCGCTTCGCCCGCTGGTGGCTGCG
Organism: uncultured Alphaproteobacteria bacterium; assembly: GCA_963814455.1. Taxonomy (GTDB): domain Bacteria; phylum Pseudomonadota; class Alphaproteobacteria; order Rhizobiales; family Aestuariivirgaceae; genus Aestuariivirga. Next base: position 32,117 of record CAWFCR010000012.1, read on the forward strand.
CTGTTCGCACTGAATGACGAGATTGGCCTTCTCGACAGGGCGATCCTCAGGCAGCATCGCAGCGATGCGGTGAGTCAGCGGCTCGCCACCGTCCCCGGCATTGGAACCCTGATCGCCACCGTGCTCACGGCCACGGTGAACGATGCCACCGCGTTCAGCGGCGGGCGCGAGTTTGCCGCCTGGCTCGGGCTGGTGCCGAAGCAGCATTCGACAGGCGGCAAGGCGAGGCTCGGACGTATCTCGAAGATGGGCAACCACGATCTCAGGCGCTTGCTGGTGGTGGGGGCTCATGCTGCCCTCTACCGGATCAAGAGCGGCAAAACCAAATCGCCTTTGGCGGATTGGGCGAGATCGTTGCTGGCCAGGAAGCCGTTCAAGCTTGTTGCTGTGGCGCTCGCCAACAAGATGGCGCGCATCGCCTGGGCCATCATGGCAAGAGGCGAGACTTACGATCCCGTTCATGCGGTCAAATCTTCCTGAGGCGACGTTAAAGACCGCAACGCAATTGGCAGGATGATGCACGCGATGATGTGAACCGAAGGCGCAAGACACGCCACACTTGGAAAACCCGTGCACTGTCCGGCGACTAACCAGCGCGATACGGTGATAGGGACCGGGTGCAGCGAACCCCATCAGGGCCAGCGGCCAACAGACGGTCGCATCATAGGCCGGAGACATGACCGCATCCTGCGCAATCACTCATCACCATCGCGATAATCACTTGCCAACAGGGCGCCGTCCAGACATGACAGCGCATTTAACTCCCTCTCCCCGTGAAACGGGGAGAGGGTGGGGCCCATTGCGTCAGCAATGGGAGGGTGAGGGGCTACCGCTTTGACAGCGCCAGACGAATGTTCGCCAGCAGTGGTTCCAGATCGCCGAAGATATCTTCATTAGTGAAGCGAATGACCGTGTAACCTTCACGCTGCAGCCAATCCGTGCGCTTCTGGTCGTAGGCCCGTGCTTCTGGTGTATCATGTGTTGGCCCATCTACCTCAATGATGAGCCGCTCACTGCGGCAGATGAAGTCGGCGATGTAAGGACCGACTGGTTCCTGCCGGGCAAACTTCACTCCATCAAGTTGCCTGCCACGTAATGCGTCCCATAGCTTGCGTTCGGCTGCGGTACTTTCGCGGCGCAGACTGCGGGCGCGGATCACGATTGGCTGGTTTGCTCCCCTCATGAAGAAGAGGACGGAAGGGGATGCAATATTCCGTCGCGCGGTAGCCCCTCACCCTCCCATTGCTTTGCAATAGGCCCCAACCCTCTCCCCATAAGAATGGGGCGAGGGACTAGGCCAAAGAATGGGGCGAGGGACTAGGCCAGCTCCTTCGAAATCGCCGCGAAAGCTTCCACCGTGCGGAAGTCCATAACATCGTTCACCGGATCAGGCTGCGAGGAGAATTTCACCGCCGTCACTTGCGCCTTCGGGTTCACGTATATCCACTGGCCGTGGATGCCGAGGGCGCAAAAGCTGCCTGCGGCGTCATTGGCCTTGTACCATTTGGCGCGGTAGCTGCCGTGCGGGAACAAGTGGGCCATGGTGCCGCGCGCCCAGGCTTCACGCGATCCGTTTTCGCGGATGTCGCTCACCCATCTCAGCGGCACGATCTGTCTTGCCATTCGCCGCGCCCACCATTGCGCATCAGTTCGCCAAAGCGGGCGAGATCGCGCAGCGTCGCGTTGATGCCGCCTGCGGTTCGCGCGCCGCCCTTGGCATCAATGGTGATGAAGGCATCAGCCTCCGCCCCCATCGGCTGCCAGATTTTTTCCGACAGCAGCTTCGCAAACGTCATGCCGCTTGCACGCTCCAGCAGCCAGCCCAGCAGGTCGGAATTCGGCGAGGCATAATAGAACGTCTCGCCATGGCGTGACTGCGCCGGCTTCACGGTGGCGAGGAAGGCATGCAGCCCCTCGTGGCCCAAGTCCGGATTGGGCGGGTTCCAGCCGGTGGAAACACGGTAACGGGCGAAATCGCTTTTGGTGTCGAGATAGTCCTCCACAAAATCGAGATCGACCGTCATGTCCAGCACATGGCGCACGGTGGCATCACGATAGGCCGAGTTCTTCACCTCCGGCAGATAGTTCACGACCGGCGCATCCGGGTCGAGCTTTCCCTCCTCCACCAGAATGCCCGCCAGCGTTCCCGTCACCGACTTGCTGACCGAGAACAGGATATGCCGCGTCTCAGGCGTCATGTTGGGATAGGTCTCGGCGACGATCCTGCCCTTGTGCAAGACAAGAAAGCCATCGGTCGAGGTTTCCTCCAGCAGGCTTGCTACCGTGCCGGTTGCGAGCCTGACCTTGTCAAGGTCAAGCGCCTCGCCTTGCGGCAGAGGTGTAGCTTGCCCATGCGCAATGGTGGCAGTGGAAATCAGTTCATCCACATGGGTAAAGCTCCAGCGATTGTGTGGAGCCGTCCGCCAGTTGGAAAGGTCGGCAGGCTTCTGGTTCATCCCCAAAATCTGGCTGATCGCCAGCGGACTGGCAAGTGCAACCCGTCCCCTCGCGTTTTACCATGGCCGAGGCCGATTGGATTTCAGCGATGCTCCCTGTTCAGGGGGAACCTTGCGCTCGCGGGGTAGGCTCAATTGTGGAGGATACCGCTTTATGGCATTTTCACCGTACGCTGTCAAGGGCTAAATTCCTAGTTTGGAAAATAAATGAACGGGCCCAGCCCCGCACAGGATTTCGCCGTTAAAACGCTGCGGCCAACTTCACAACAGGATGGGCCGGGCCATGAATGTTGCAGTCACCCCCAATAGCCTGCATTCTCACGGGCAGAAACTGGGGAGCCTCATGAGCGTCTATGACATGCTGATCGTGGGCAGCGGCCCGGCAGGCAGGCGGGCGGCGGTGCAATCCGCCAAGCTTGGCAAGGCGGTGCTGGTGGTCGACAAGGGCCGGCGGCTTGGCGGCGTCTCCGTCCATACCGGCACCATCCCCTCCAAGACGCTGCGTGAAACCGTGCTCAATCTCTCCGGCTGGCGCGAGCGCGGCTTCTATGGCCGGGGCTACCGCGTCAAGCAATCCATCGCGGCGGATGACCTGATGAGCCGCTTGCAGAAAACGCTCGACCATGAGGTGGAGGTTCTGCAGCACCAGTTTTTGCGCAATGGCGTCACCCACGCGCGGGCGCTGGCGAAATTCACCAGCCCCAACACCGTGCTGCTCTCGGCTGAGAGCGGCGAGGAAAGCACGGTTGAATTCAACCATGCGCTGGTCGCCGTCGGCACCAGGCCGCACCGGCCGGGCAATGTGCCGTTTGACGGCACGCATGTTCTCGATAGCGACGAGATGCTGGAGCTCAAGGCGCTGCCGCGCACGCTTGCTGTGGTGGGCGGCGGCGTCATCGGCGTTGAATATGCGACGATCTTCTCGGCGCTTGACGTGCCGGTGACGCTGATCGAGCCGCGCGCCAGCATTCTGGATTTTGTGGACCGTGAACTGGTGGATGACTTCGTGCACCAGATGCGCGACCGCGGCATGAACATCCGCCTCGGTTGCGGCGTCAAGGAAATCAAACGCGCTGGCGCTGGCGTTGAAACGATGCTGGAGGATGGCCGCACCATCAAGAGCGAGATGCTGCTCTATGCAGCGGGCCGCAGCGGCAATGTCGAGCCAGTTGGGACTGGACGCCGCAGGCATCGAGGTGGATGAGCGCGGCCGCATCAAGGCGGACATGCGCACCTTCCAGACCAGCGTTCCGCATATCTATGCAGCGGGCGACATCATCGGCTTTCCGTCACTGGCTTCAACCTCGATGGAGCAGGGGCGGGTTGCCGCCTGCCATGCTTTCGGCATGCCGTTGCCGCCAGCGCCTGAAACCTTTCCCTACGGCATTTATGCGGTGCCGGAAATCTCGACTGTCGGCTTGTCAGAGGAAGAGGTGAAGAAAACAGGCGTGGCTTACGAATGCGGCATTGCGCGTTTCCGTGAAACGTCGCGCGGGCACATCATGGGCGTCAATTCCGGCTTTCTGAAGCTGATCTTCGCGCTTGAAAGCCGCAGGCTTCTCGGCGCGCATATCGTCGGCGAAGGGGCAACCGAGCTCATCCACATCGGGCAGGCGGTCATCAACCTCAAGGGCACGGTGGATTTCTTCGTCGAGAATACCTTCAACTATCCGACGCTGGCGGAAGCCTACAAGATTGCCGGGCTCGATGCCTGGAACCGCATGGGCAATGGCCAGCAGGCTGAAGCTCCATCATGAAGCATCGCCCGCGAATGAAGCTCCCTTGAAATCCGGCCATTGCGCACCATATCAGCGCGCGGTTCATGGTGAACCTTCGGGAGAGTAGTGATGACCGCCGCCGCCCAGACTGCGAAAGACGTTTTCGGCCCTTCACGCGAGGCGACAATGCGCCGGCTGGAGTGGCTGACGTGGTTCACCGACAATTCCATCCGCGTTCCCGGCACCAACGCGTACGATAGGTGCTGATGGTCTTGCCTCGCTCGTTCCCGGCATTGGCACCTTCATCGGCACCGGCCTCTCGCTCTATCTGGTAGTGGAGGCTGTGCGCCATGGGGCTGGCCTCAAGACTGTCGCCAAGATGGGCGGCAATGTGGCTCTCGACACGCTGGTGGGCGCCATCCCTGCAGTGGGCTTCCTGTTCGACATGGCCTTCAAGGCCAACCAGCGCAATTTGCGACTGCTGAAGCGCGAGCTCAACGCTCGCCGGTGAGCGCATCCCGGCGCATCACTTGCAGCAGCCGGTAGGCATGCAGGCCGATGAGGATGCTGTTGAGCACCAGCACCGGCAACAGCCCGCCCAACACGCCATAAGCGATGAAGAACAGGTTGGCAGCAATGTTGAAGGCGCGCATCTGCGCCTGCGTTTTCGCAGCCGCCATGGCGAGCAGGCAAATGCCTGCCAGGTAACCCAGAATATCCGCGTGCAGCATGGGCGTTCTCCCGAAACTCAACAGTCACGGGTGACACTATTCACGCCTCGTGAAGCCGCCGTGAAAGCAGCGGTCAGGCAGTCTGCGCAGTTGACCCCGGTGCGTTGCTGGCAGCTTTTGCCATTGCAATGCGGCGGGCGCGGATCTCGTCATGCATGTCGAGAATGGTGGTGGAAGCTGTCGTCTCGCACAGACCCGGCACAAAGCCATGCGCAAAGGCAGCGCAGCTTGCGCGCAGCAACCTGCCGCCAAAACGGAAGGCAAAGGCCATGTGCTCGAAGTAGCTTTCGCCGACAGCATCCGGGTGGTGGGTAAACAGGCGTCCAATCAAGCTCATCTGGCATCCCCTCGGGTTGTTGAGGCAGTATGCCCCGGTTCTTGCAGGTTTTGCTCCCATTTTACTGGCTATTTTGCAGTATTTGTGGGAAATTATCCCAATACTGGTGGCGAATACTATGATTGATCCCAAGGACAAGGATATTCTTCGCGAGCTGCAGCGTGATGCATCGCAAACTGTCGAGGCGATTGCCGACAAGGTGAACCTGTCGCGCAATGCCTGCTGGCGGCGCATCAAACTGCTGGAGGAAGCGGGCCTGATCCGTGGCCAGGTGGCGCTGCTCGATGCTGCAAAACTCAATCTCGGCCTCATGGCATTCATCACCATCCGCACAGCGCACCATGAATCAGAGTGGCTTGCAAAATTTGCTGCCGCTGTGCGCGACATTCCAGAAATAACCGGCGTCTATCGCACGACCGGAGATACGGATTACCTGCTGCAGGCGCATATTTCCGACATTGCCGATTACGACCGGCTCTACAAGCAGCTGATTGCGAAGGTTCCGTTGACTGACGTTTCTTCAAGCTTCGTCATGGAAAAGATCAAGGAAACGACTGCGCTGCCGCTCAACCACATTTGAGTTCCCATTCCATAATGTGCTAGGCAAACGTCCATGAGCACATCCACATTGCCACTGACCGGCGCTATCTCCGATTACTTCGCTGCACACGCTTACCGTGAAACCGCCATCCTTGCCGAGCTGCGCAAGGTGACGGCGGAAAAGACGGGCGGCAATGCCAATATGCAGATTGCGCCGGAACAGGGCGCCTTCATGGGCATGATCGCGAGCCTGATGCAGGCGAAATCCATTCTCGAAATTGGCACTTTCACCGGCTATTCATCGCTCGCCATGGCGCTTGCATGTCCTTCCGCGCATGTGACTGCGGTTGACGTGAGCGAGGAGTTCACCGCCATTGCGCGCGTGTTTTGGAAGAAGGCTGGCGTTGCAGAGCGCATCACGCTGCGGCTTGATGGCGGTCATGTTGCGATTGCCGATCTGCTAGCCAAAGGCGAGGCGGGAAGCTTCGATCTGTGTTTCCTCGATGCCGACAAGGTGTCATACGATGCCTACTACGAAGGCGCGCTGAAGCTGCTGCGCGTTGGCGGCCTCATCATGATCGACAATGTGTTGTGGGGCGGCGATGTGGCCGACCCGAAGAACGGCGATGCCGATACCGCGGCACTTCGCGTCCTCAACGACAAGATCAAGGCGGATCAACGCATCGAGATGGTGATGGTGCCGATCGGCGACGGGCTGACGCTGGCGCGCAAACGGTAATTACTTTCCGCGCAGCAACTCTAGATAACTGACGATGGCAACGATCTCTTCCGGTTCGAAGGTGAACTCCGGCATGCCGTCATGCCCGGTGACAATGCCTTCAGCCAATGACTCCGCCAGATTATCCGGCGGATAGCGCTTGGCCACTTCGCGGAAGGGCGGGGCCAGCGGCAGCGGGCTTCTGTCATCCAGGGCCACGGCGTGGCAACGGCCGCAATTCTGCTGCACCAGCAGACGGCCCTTCTCGCCAGCGGCCAGCGACGTGCTGGAGAGAATGCCGAGCGCAAGCAAAGTTCCAATCAGGGTCAGCAGGTGCTTTTCACGGTGCATTGGCGAAACTCATGATGTAGGCGGCGATTTCGCGGGCCTGGTCCGATGTCATTTTCCAATCCGGCATGGCGGGGTGGCTGGTGACGATGCCATCGTTGAAGGCATCTTCCAACTCGCCTTCGTCATAGCTCTTGTAAATGTCACGGAACAACGGAGCTTCCTTGAACGGGCTTTCTCCCGTCTGCCCTATTGCATGGCATGTAACACAGTTCTGTTCAGCCAGCCGCTTGCCATCTTCGATGTCACCTGCTTGCGCAGAAGCTGTGAACCAAAGGAGGCCAATCGTCATGCTGACTCGGTGCATTTGCCCACGCTACTCCCTAACGAACCGAATGCTCATTGATTTCGGTCAAACAAAAGGGGCCGCCCTCCGGGCAGCCCCTCCAGAACGCAGGTAACCTACTTTGCTGCGAGGTCCACCGGGCCGAAACCGGTGATCCTGATCATGTCGTCGGTGCCATAGCCGTCAACTTTGGCCATGCCCTTGTCATCCGAATGCTGGATGTTGAGATAGGCGGTCTTGCCATCGGGCGCGAAGATGAAGCCTGTCGGCTCGGCGCTTGTGTCCCTGACCGATAGCATCTTCATGCAGCCATCGGAGGCGGCATCGGCGTCGGCGCCATCCGGCAGGCAGGACCAGATGTCGCCATTCGGAGTGTCCTCGATGACATAGACCATGCCGGTCATGGGATGGATCTCCAGATTGTCCGGCTGGTTGAGGTCGCTGTTGCCCTGCAGGAAGCGGGAAACAGCCACCTGCTGCTTCTCGCCATTGATGGCATCGGGCTGCTTGTCGACAGCGCACATCACCTCGCCGTAATTGCCGATTGCCGCATTGCCGGTGTTGGTCCAGCAGAACTTCACACCCTCGCCCTTGAAGCTTGCATCCTGGTGCAGGTCCTCAGGGCGATAATAGCCGGTCGCACCCTTGAGATCAGCCTCGATGCGGGCATTGACGGGATTGACTTCGATCCACATGGCGCCGCCCACTTCGCAGCCTTGGCCAACCTGCGCTGTCGGCTGGCAGGAGACCTGCATGGCGTAAGTCTTGCCTTCGTTGAAGGGAGATTCATCGAGGCTCGCAATCTCGTTGGCAACCATGGCCTTGGCCGGAACGAACTTGAAGATCGAGCCGCCATCGGTGTTTGGATAGGTTGTGCCGGGGCGCAGCTCATCACCTGCGAAAACAACGCCGGATGGCAAAATTGTCAATCCTTCCCAAGCCATCATTGGAAGCGCCTTGCGCTTGGCCACCATGGTGGGATCGCTCACATCCCCCTTCTTGCGGTCGGTGATGGTGACTTCCGCCATCTTCAGCGGATCGAGGATTTCATAGGCGCCGCCGTCATCATCTTCTTCGGTGAAGAGCACGGTGTTCCAGGGCGTGGTGCGGATGCCGTCACAGGCAGAGGTGCCACGCACAATGGTTTCCACCTTGCCATCGGCCATCGAGACGCGCTGGACGCCTGGATTGAGCTTGCCGCCTTCAAGTTCCTCACGGTCACCTTCGATGCAGACGATCATGTGGGTGGGATTGTTCTTGGGGTAGAAGGCGATCATGTCCGCGCTGTCAGCGATTTCGCGCGTCACATATTCAGCCTTGAGGCCGTCAGCAAGAATGAGCTGGTCTTCGGGCTTCTGCTCGTTGGTGCGGTAGCCTTCCTTGGCGCTGGCTTCGGCAGATTTGCCAATGCCATTGTTGAAGCCGAACAGCGACTTCGAATTTGACATGAGCATTTTTTCGACTTCCGCGCCGAGATCGATGGCGCTGGCGAAACCGGCCGTGCCGATCAGGAAGGTTGTTATGAGCAGGGAACGTTTCATGGGAGTCTCCAGTTATCGTGAGTGACGCTGGAGGCCTACGTTGTCTCTGCGAAGTGCGCGTTACAGCAGGGTGAAGGTCTGATGACGGTCGTTTAACCGATCACACAATTGAAACTGACGCTGATGCGGTCGCTGTCCGAGCGGTTGAGCGGCACTTCGTGGCGGAGCCAGCTTTCCCATAGCAGCAAGGTGCCGGGTTTTGGCGCCAGCGTCAGATAAGTCTGTTCCATCCGCGGTGCGGTGGTTTTGCGGGGAGGGGCGGCCATCATCAGGGCGTGGCGCGGGTCTTCGAATGTTATGGCGGCAGCGCCCTTGGGCAGGCGGACATAATAGGTGCCGCTGATCACCGAATTTGTGTGCAGGTGCGAGGTGTGCGAGCCGCCGGGCGGCAGCAAGTTGACCCATAATGTGTCTATCTGCGGTTTGCCGCCACGCAGGTCCCAGTGCAATGACTTGGCGAAAATGGCGGCGTGCTTCTCGGCTTGGCGCGCCAGCCTGGCGAAGGGAGGGCTTGCCTCGGCAAGGTTCGGGATCGAGTCGTAGGACGTATAGCCGGCATAGCCATGCCGCTTGCACCAGGCGATGCCGGCCGCATCATGCAAGCTGAGGTCAAGCGCCACAGTTTCCAGCTCCGCGTTGAGGCGGGCAGCGGTAGGCAAGTCAGTGCTGTAAATCGATGTCGGGAAGCAGCGGGTCAGGGTCATGTCACGCTCCGCAATAAACTTGAAGCACGGGGCTGACAAGCACCCGGCTTGATGGCAATAAGACGGTCTGGAATTTTGGGGAGGCTGAGAATGCGGCGGTTCTTGCTGGCGGTGGCGATGACAGTGGCTTTTGCGGGGGCTGCGGAAGCGGCGAAGTGTTCAAGCACAGGTGGCGGCTTTGCGGCGTGGAAACCAGTCATGGCAGCAGAAGCCAAGGCCGCGGGCATCAAGGCGCGCGGCATCGCGGCGCTGATGGCGACGACCTATTCCACCGGCACCATCCGGGCTGACCGCAACCAGAAAAGCTTCAAGCTGTCGCTTTCGCAGTTCATGGCCAAGCGCGGCGCAGGCGGCATCATTTCGCGTGGCCGCTCGCTGAAGAAAGCCAATGCCGCATTGCTTGCCAATATCCAGAAGCGCTACGGCGTGCCGCCCGGGCCGCTGCTCGCCATCTGGGGCATGGAGACGGGCTTTGGCGGGTTCAACGGTTCGCAACCGACCATCTCGGCCATCGCCACGCTGGCCTATGACTGCCGCCGCACTGATTTTTTCACCGACCAGCTTTATGCCGCCCTCAAGCTGGCTGACCGTGGCGTCATTTCAGCTTCAACTCGCGGCGCCATGCATGGCGAAGTGGGGCAAACGCAATTCCTGCCCAAGAACATCATGCTCTATGGCGCGGATGGAGATGGCGGCGGCATCAACCTGAATGGCAAGGCGGACGCGCTGGCTTCAACAGCAAAGATGCTCTCCGGCCAGGGCTGGAAGCCCGGCGGGCCTTACAAGGCAGGCTCGTTCGCCACATGGAATGCGGCATCGGTCTACCAGCAGGCACTCGCCATCATGGCGAGCAAGATCGACGCGAAGTAATTACCTACAGGGCAGCCCTGCGACCTGCGCTGTTGACGGCTTGACCTGTTGGTGGCGTGATGCGCCTTCATATTCAGGGAGGTTGTCATGGAATACCGCCAGCTGGGCCGTTCGGGCCTTAAAGTTTCACTGCATACGCTCGGCACCATGAATTTCGCCAGCGAAGGTTTCTTCGGCAAGATTGGCACTGTACCGGTAAAGGATGCCAAGCGTCTCGTGGATGTGGCCGTCGACCACGGCGTCAATCTCATCGACACGTCGAATGTCTATACGACCGGGAAATCCGAGGAGGCGCTGGGCGAGGTTCTCAAAGGTTCATCCAGCCAGCTGCTCGTCGGCACCAAGGTGCGCTTTCCCATGGGGCAAGGCCCCAACGAGCAGGGCCTGTCGCGCTTCCACATCATTCATGAATGCGAAGCTTCGCTGAAGCGCATGAAGCGCGGCCACATTGACATCTACTATCTCCATGAATGGGATGGCGCGACACCGGCCGAAGAAACGATGGAGGCGATGGATACGCTGGTGAAGCAGGGCAAGGTGCGCTACGTCGCGTGCTCGAATTTCTCCGGATGGCACATTATGAAATGCCTCATGGCTGCGGAAAAGCACGGCTATCAGCGCTTCGTTTGTCAGCAGATCCATTACACGCCTGAAGCGCGTGACGCCGAATATGAACTGATGCCGATTGCCCTTGATCAGGGCGTTGCCATTCAGGTCTGGTCGCCCCTTGCGGGCGGACTTCTGTCGGGCAAATTCCGCCGCAATGCGCCGCCGCCGCAGTTGTCGCGCCACGCCAACGATGCTTGGGGTGAACCGCCGATCCGCGACGAAGACCGGCTCTACCGCATCATTGATGCGCTGTTGCAGGTGGGAGAGGCGCGTGGCGTCTCAGCTGCGCAGGTGGCGCTGGCCTGGATTGCCGGCCGCCCTGGCGTTGCGTCCATCATCCTCGGCGCACGCACCGAGGAACAGTTGAAAGACAATCTGGCGGCATCGTCTCTGGCGCTCACGGCAGACGAGCGCAAAATGCTGGATGATGTGAGCCTGCAGCCGCTGATCTATCCCTATTGGCACCAATTGAATGCCGCCAGCCGTTTGGGGCCTGCCGATCTGTCCTTGTTGGCGCCGCATGTCGCGGCCTTGAAACCACGTCTCTAAAGCGGACGCTGCATCACCATCCACCGGTTTGCTCTCTATCGCTTGGCAGTTTGATGGTCTAGGGTTCAGAACTTCACAAAACAAAGGGAGACGCACATGACGTGGGATAAGATCAGCCGCCGCGCACTTCTTGCCACAGCATTGGCGATGGGGCTTGGAACATCAGCCGCTGTTGCCGACCAGCTTGCAACTGTCAAATCGGCAGGCGTCATCAAGATCGGCATATTCCAGGACTTCCCGCCCTTCGCCTCGCTTGGCAGCAGCATGAAGGTGGAAGGCTATGACACCGAAATGGCCGACAAGATCGCAGCTGCGCTCGGCGTGAAAGGCCGAGCTTGTCTCCATCACCGGGCAGAACCGCATTCCCTTCCTCACCGAGGGCAAGGTTGACGCGCTGCTGTCCATCGGCTTCAGCGACGAACGCGCCCAGGTCGTTGATTTCACCGATCCCTATGCGCCTTACTACATCGTCGTCATGGGACCGGCGGATGTCATGGTGAAGAGCGCTGCCGATCTCAAGGGCAAGTCTGTAGCCGTCAACAAGGGCACGCTGGAGGATACGGAAGTCTCCAAGGTTGCGCCGGAAGGCACGGACATCCAGCGCTTCAACGACTACAACGGCGTCATTTCTGCCTTCCTTGCCGGCCAGGCGCAGACCATGGTTGTCGGCAATGACGTAGGCGCCAACATCCTCGCCAAGGATCCGGCGATCAAGCCGGAAGAGAAGTTCCAACTCCTGTCCTCGCCATCCAACATGGCGGTGAAAAAAGGCGAGACGGCACTGCGCGATGAGCTCAACAAGGTGGTTGCCGGCATGAAGGCCGATGGCAGCCTGAACGAGCTTGCCAAGAAGTGGCTGAAGCAGCCGTTGCCGGCTGACTTCAAGTAAACGCAAGGGCTTGGCCCCGCGTGGGCTACGAATTTGACTTCACGGCCATCGCCGCCAACGCGGGGTTCATCGCCAAGGGTGTTGGCGTAACCCTGCTGTTGACGGCGTTGACCGCGTTGATAGGGGTCGGCCTTTCAATCGCTGGTGCCGCCGCGGCGATCTGGGGCAACACATTGTTGCGGCGAGCGGTTGCTGTTTATGTGGAGCTCATCCGCAATACGCCGTTCATCGTGCAGCTGTTCTTCATCTTCTTCGGTTTGCCGAGCCTTGGCCTGCGGCTGCCGGCCATCGCCGCGGCGCTGATCGCCATGGTGATCAACCTTTCCGCCTATGGCACCGAGATCATGCGTGCAGGCCTGCAGTCAGTTGGGCCGGGGCAGTCTGAAGGCGGTTTCGCGCTGGGGCTGCGGCCGGCAATCGTATTTCGCCGGGTGTTGCTGCCGCAGGCCATTGCCACGGTTTATCCGGCGCTTGTCGGGCAAACCATCATCATGATGCTGGAATCGGCCGTCGTGTCGCAAATTGCGGTGACTGACCTTACGCATGTGGCGGATTACATCCAGTCGCGCACCTACCGGGCTTTCGAAACCTATGCCGTTGCGGCGCTGCTCTACCTCGGGCTCGCCGTTGTGCTGCGCCGCATCCTCGCAGAGCTGGGAAGGCGCTTCCTCGCGCCTCATGCGCAGCAATGACCATCAGCCTTTGGGACATAACGGGCTATCTGCTGATGGCGACGAGATGGACGCTGCTTCTTTCCGGTTATGCCTTCGTTGGCGGATTTGCCGGTGCGCTCCTCCTGCTTCTACTGCGTTTTGGCGCGCCCAGGCTGGGGCAGCGCTTGATGGCCGCCTATGTGGAGCTGTTTCAGGGAACGCCATTGCTGCTGCAATTGTTCATCGTGTTCTTCGGCTTGCCCATGCTGGGGCTCGATGTCACCCCCACAATTGCGGCAATCGTTGCGCTGAGCCTTTACGCAAGCGCCTATCTGAGTGAAATCTGGCGGGGCTGCATTGAGGCCATTCCCCGCGGCCAATGGGATGCGGCTGCAAGCCTCGGCATGAATTTCGTGAAGCAGATGGGTCTGGTCATCCTGCCGCAAGCCTTCAAGATTTCGATACCGCCGACGGTGGGATTTCTCGTGCAGCTCATCAAGGCCACGGCGCTGGCTTCCATCGTTGGGTTCGACGAGCTGTTGCGGGCCGGGCAGATCGTCACCAACGCCACGTTTCAGCCGTTTCTCGTTTATGGATTGGTGGCGATCATCTACTTCGCGCTGTGTTTTCCCCTGACACTGGGTTCGCGCTACCTGGAGCGCTGGATGGCGCGCGGCGGGCGGGAGCCTGCATCGTCGAGGTAGTTCGGCTGCCGGGTTGCTGGGATCACGCAAGCCGGTCTATAGACCTGATGGACAAGTATTATGGATCAAAAGCGATGACCAGCAAATCCAACCTCACCATCAATCCGCAGCGGCTGTGGGACACGCTGATGGAAACCGCCAAATTTGGCGGCACGCAGAAGGGCGGCATCAAGCGGCTGACGGTTTCGGATGAAGACAAGCGGGTGCGTGACTGGTTCAAGGCACAGTGCGAGGCGCTGGGCTGCAAGGTGCAGGTGGATAGCGTTGGCAACATGTTTGCAACGCGGCCCGGCAAGCGCAGCGACCTGTTGCCCATTGCGCTCGGCTCGCATCTTGATACGCAGCCGACTGGCGGCAAGTTTGATGGCGTTCTCGGTGTTCTCGGCGCACTCGAAGCACTCCGCACCATGGTGGACATGGGCTACGAGACCAATGCGCCGATCATGATCGTCAACTGGACCAACGAGGAGGGGTCGCGCTTTGCGCCAGCCATGCTGTGTTCGGGTGTTTATGCTGGCGTATTCACCCCCGAGTTCGCCTACAGCCGCGAAGACCGCGAGGGCATCAAGCTTGGCGATGAGTTGAAGCGCATCGGCTACCTGGGAAGTGAGCCGGTCGGCAGCCACAAATTCCAGGCGATGTTCGAACTGCACATCGAGCAGGGGCCGATCCTTGAAGCCGAAAGCAAGATGATCGGCGTTGTCACCGGGGTGCAGGGCATGCGCTGGTATGAGGTAACGGTAAACGGGCAGGAGAGCCACACCGGCGCCACGCCCATGCTGCTGCGCAAGAACGCGCTGCTCGGCGCTTCCCGCATGATAGAGGCCATTCATCAGGTAGGCTTGCAGCATTTGCCGGGGGTTGCCTCGGTCGGCCTCATCGAGAACCGGCCGAACAGCCGCAACGTGGTGCCGGGTGAAGTGTTCTTCACTGTCGATCTCCGCCATCCTGATGAGAAGGAGCTGGACAAGATGGAGGCGCAGTTCCGCGCCAGCCTTGCTCCCATCGCGGAAGCCGAAAAGCTGACGTTCGAGGAAAAATGCATCTGGAAATCGCCAGCGGTGAAGTTTGCGCCAGAACTGATTGCCTGCGTGCGCAAGGGGGCGGAGCAGGCGGGCCACAAGATGCGGGAAATGGCTTCTGGCGCGGGCCATGATGCCGCCTACATTGCGCGCGTGACGCCAACCACCATGATCTTCGTTCCCTGCCTCGGCGGCATTTCGCACAATGAGGCAGAATCGACGACGCTTGAGGAATGCGGTGCTGGTTCGCAGGTGCTGCTGAATGCCGTGATTGAATATGACCAGCGCCTTGCCTGAACTGACCGAGCGCACCCGTTCGATAGCGCTCATGCTGACATCCTGGCCGTCGGTCACGGGCACGGCGGATGAGGCGCTTTTCTCCGAACGGCTGATGCGCTTTCTCAAGACCGTTCCCGGTGTCGAGGCCTGGAAAGAGCCCATAGAGAATGACCATAATGGACGCAGCAACGTGTTTGCCTTGAAGCGCGGCAAATCGCGCAAGGCTATCGTGCTGGCAGGACATTTCGACACTGTGCCTTACGACGACTACGGGCCGCTCAAGTCCATGGCGCTTGATGCGCGGCGGGTGACCGAGGCCCTGATTGAGCAGCTTGCAACCAGCGGTGAGAACCAATTGGCGCTGGAGGATTTCAAATCCGGCGACTTCATTGGCGGGCGCGGCTTGCTTGACATGAAGGCCGGTCTTGCGGCTGGCATTGCGGCGATGGAACATGCCACGCAAGACTGTTCGATCATATTCGTCGCCACGCCTGACGAGGAGGAACGCTCCGCCGGCATGCGTGCAGCGGCTCCCCTGCTGCAGAAAATTGCGCTCCGGCATGAGCTTGAAATAGAACTGGTCATCAACCTCGATGCGATTTCCGACCAGGGTGATGGCTCAGCAGGACGCGTCGTGGCGCTCGGTTCGATTGGCAAGCAGTTGCTGTGCGCTCTCGTTGTTGGCAAGGCTGTGCATGCCTGCTACTCGCAGGAAGGATTGAACGCAGCCTATATCTCGGCGGAACTTGTGAGAGAGTTCGAACTTGCCGAGGAGCTTGCCGAAACCACAGGGCAGGAAGTTGCGGCTGCGCCTACCGTGCTTTCAAGCAGAGACCTGAAGAAAGGTTACAACGTAACGACGCCGGCGGAAGCCTTCGTCTATTGGAACACGTTGCAGCACCGCAGGTCTGCCGGAGAGGTGCTGGATATTGCCAAGGAGCTTGCCGCGCGGGCGCTGGCGCGCATCCATGCGGACACCGGCAGAACAATCAGCCTGCTGACAGTGGAGGAATTGCTGCAATCGGCGCAAACCAATACCTACCGTGATCTTGCCTACCTGATTTCGGGCCGCTTTGAGATGGACCTGCCGGAACAAGCAAGCCAGCTGTTGCAGCTTGCCTGGGAGCAGTCAGGACGCGTCGGGCCTGCCGTGGTGCTGGGCTTTGCCTCGGTGCCCTATCCGGCGGTGTCGTTAAACGACGAACGCCTGGAAAGCATCATCAGGGATTGCGCCAGTCAGTTTGGCGTGGGCGCCATCTCATTCTTCCCCGGCATTTCGGACATGAGCTTCATCGGGCGCGGCGCAGGCACGCTCGATGTGGTCGAAGCCAACACGCCGCATTGGCGAACAAGCTTTGAAATGAGCGAACCGGCGGGCTACCCGTGCGTCAACATCGGACCCTGGGGAAGGGATTATCACAGCAAGCTGGAACGCCTGCATGCGCCCTATGCATTCGAGACCCTGCCACAAGTCTTGCTGGCGGTGATTGCTGCGGTCGGCAAGTCGGGCTAGATCAACACCGTCAAACACAGGAGAGTTCCATGAGCATTACCCGTATTGGCGCTGGCAAGCGCATGAGCGAAGCAGTCATCCACGGCGGCAAGGCGTATCTTTCCGGATTTGTCGCCGACAAGGCTGCGGGAAAATCGGTCAAGGAGCAGACACAGGACATCCTCTCGCAGATCGACGCCACGCTGAAGCAGGCGGGCACAGACAAGTCGAAGATACTCAAAGCCAACATCTGGCTCACCGACATCAAGACCTTTTCGCAAATGAACGAGGCGTGGGATGGGTGGGTCGCTGCCGGCCAGACGCCTGCCCGCGCTACAGTCGAATCGAAGCTTGCCGCGCCCGGCCTCGACGTTGAAATCATGGTGGAAGCTGCCATTTAATGGCCTTTTAGGGGCCACATTGAGGCCACAAACCCCCTTATGTTGCGATGCAACATAAGGGGGTTTCCACATGTTCAAGCCAATTGCCGCGGCAGCTTTCATCGCAGCCGCCGTGTTTTCCGCCAATGCCGCCGAAGCCAAGGTGACGGGCATGGCATCCTACTACAAATCCGGCCGGCTGACAGCCAATGGCGAACGCTTCAATCCGATGGGCTTGACCGCTGCGCATCGCACATTGCCGTTTGGCACCAAGGTGCGCGTCACCAACCTGCGAACCAAGAAAACGGTTGTCGTGCGCATCAATGACCGTGGTCCGTTCATCCGCGGCCGCGTCATAGACCTCAGCCTTGGTGCAGCCCGAGTCGTCGGTCTGACGGCCAGCGGCGTGGCTCGCGTAAGTTTCGAAGTGCTGGATTAACACTCGCTTAACCTGCGCCGTTGGACAATCCATGCCGCGCCGCTTTCCGGTGGGAAGCGGATTGCGAATTCATTGGATGTCGACGTTGAAAAATCCCAATCAAGCTGCGCAACGATCCTCGCACGCCGCGCGCAAGTGCGTCCTCATCGCGGATGATGATCCGCTGATGCTGGAAGCCATGGCCGGCCTGTTCGACAAGCTGGGGTATGACACCATCCGTGTCGAGAACGGTGAGGCGGCGGTACGGCAGATCGCCAAATCCAGCCTGTCGCTGGTGGTTGTTGATCTCTCCATGCCGAAGCTTGATGGTTTTGGCCTGCTCCGGCATTTGCGCCAGCACCCGCGCACCGTCGACGTGCCGGTGATCATTTCGACCAGCAATGACGACAAGGCTTCAATCGAAGAGGCTTACAGGCTTGGCGCGTCGTCTTTCGTCACCAAGCCGGTGAACTGGGCGCAGTTCGGCTACCATGCGCAATTCGTCATCCGCAGCGGCGAGACCGAGCGTGAATTGCGCGCCGCAGAGGCAGCCGCAGTTGCAGCAAGCAAGATGAAGAACGGCCTGTTCCGCATCCTCAGCCATGAGCTGAAGACGCCACTCGTGGCGCTGATCGGCTTGACCGATGTGCTGGCAGGCGCGCTCAAGGAACGGGTCGAGGCCATCGAAGCCGAACAGCTTGCCCACATTGTCAGCGCCTCGCAGCGGCTCAACAGCATGGTCAGTGATGTGCTGGTGCTGTCAAAATCGTTCGCCGGTCCGCACAGCCTGTCGCTCGCCAAGGAGCGGGTTGAAGACATTCTCGAAGACTCGATCGTTGGCCTTGAGGCAAAAGCGCAAGCGCGCGCCATCAAGATCAATGTGACGCGTCCAAGCAAGGGCCTGGAAGTCGTCTGCGACAGTTCGCTGCTGCGGCAGGGCATCCGCAAGCTCGTCGACAATGCCGTCAAGTTCTCACCCGATGGCGGGACCATCGAAATCTGGGCGCACCGCAAGCCTGACAGATCGCTGGTTATTTCCGTGCGCGACAATGGCCCCGGCATTTCGCCTGAAAAGCTGCATGAGTGCCTGCAACCTTTCGTTCAGGAAGACATGAGCTATGGCCGCATGGCCGAAGGCCTCGGCCTTGGCCTGCCGATTTCCAAATCGGTGGCGGAAGCGCATGGCGGCGGGCTCATCCTTCACAATGCTTCAGCACGAAGTGCTGCAGGCCATGGGCTTGTGGCAGCCATGTGGATCGCTGACCTTTCCGAAGGCGCCCGCGCCCATTCTGCCGCCAATTGACAGCCGCTCCGGCTGCTTTCAATCTCGCCCATTGAACGGCGGAGGAAAGCAGCATGAAGGTCGTCTACTCGGAAAATCACCGGGCTCATTTTGCACAGGCAGAGATTTTCGGCGGTGAGCTGGTAACGCCATTCGAGCGGCCATCGCGCATGGAGTACATCCTGCGCGAACTGCGCCGCCGCAAGATGGACGACATTGCGCCGCCAGCAAAACTGGACATGAAGGCAGTGCGCCGCGTGCATGATGCGGGCTTCCTGAAGTTTCTCGAGACAGCGTGGGATGAATGGGTGGCGGCAGGCTATCGCGGCGAGATCATGCCGACAGGCTTTCCCAATCGCAGCCTGCGGCAGCGCTGCCCCAAGGCCATTGATGGCAAGGCCGGCTATTACATCCACTCGCTGGAAACCTGCATCACGGCTGGCACATGGGAAGCGGCTACATCATCGGCCGCCGTTGCCTTGACAGCGCAGAAGCTGGTGACCAATGGCGCCCGTTCCGCCTTCGCCTTGTGCAGGCCGCCAGGCCACCATGCGCATGATGATCTCTACGGCGGCTACTGCTTTCTCAACAATGCGGCCATCGCGGCACAGGCATTTCGTGATGCGGGTGCGGCGCGTGTCGCCATCCTTGATGTGGATTTCCACCACGGCAACGGCACGCAGGATATTTTCTATGAGCGGAACGATGTGCTGTTCTGCTCGCTGCACGGCGAACCAGAGACAGCCTATCCCTACTTCCTCGGCTACAAGGATGAAACAGGGAAGGGAAAGGGCGATGGCTTCAACTTCAACTACCCGATGCGGGCCGGAACCAACTTTGCAACCTGGAGCAAGGCGCTGGCGGCGGCTGGACGTGAGATCAAGCGCTTCGGCGCCGATGTGCTTGTCGTTTCGCTCGGTGTCGATACCTTCGAGAAGGACCCGATCAGCTACTTCAAGCTCACCTCGCCGGACTTCACGCGCTATGGCCAGCAGATCGCCAAACTCAGGCTGCCGACGCTGTTTGTGATGGAAGGCGGTTATGCCATCGAAGCGATCGGCGTCAATACGGTGAATGTGCTGGAGGGTTTCCTCAATGCGTGAACTTGTGCTCGCCATCACACAGATGGCTTCCGCAAATGACTGGGAGAAGAATTGCAGCAAGGCGGAAGCGCTGGTGCGCGAGGCAGCAAAGCTCGGCGCCAAACTCATCCTGCTGCAGGAATTGTTCGATGGCGATTACTTCTGCATCGAGCAGCATGCGAAATTCTTCGCGTCGGCGCATGAGCTGGACCGGCACCCGACAGTTGAGCGCTTTGCCAGCCTCGCCAAGGAACTCGGCGTGGTGCTGCCGGTCAGCGTGTTCGAGCGAGCCGGGCAGGCTCACTACAACACGACCGTCATCGTCGATGCGGATGGCAAGCGGCTTGGCCATTACCGCAAGAGCCACATTCCCGATGGCCGCGGCTACCAGGAGAAATTCTACTTCTCGCCGGGCGACACGGGCTTCAAGGTCTGGGACACGGCGGTTGGCCGGATCGGGCTTGGCATCTGCTGGGACCAGTGGTTTCCGGAAGCGGCGCGCGCCATGGCGCTGATGGGGGCGGAAGTGCTGCTCTACCCGACTGCAATTGGCTCCGAGCCGCCCAATCCTTCCTATGACTCCAGCAGCCACTGGCAGAACGTGATGCGCGGGCACGCGGGCGCCAACATCATGCCGCTTGCCGCCTCTAACCGTGTGGGCAAGGAAGTGGCGCCCGATGGCCGCTTCGACATCTTCTATGGCCGGTCGTTCATTGCCGACCATCAGGGTGAGAAGGTTGCCGAGATGGACCGGGTGGAGGAGGGGGTTCGGGTTGCCCGATTTGACCTTGTCTCGCTGGGAGAGCTGAGGAGATCATGGGGCGTTTTCCGCGACCGGAGGCCTGAGCTTTATGGCGCTTTGTTGTCAATTGACGGCAAAACCCGCCATCCTGCCGCATAGAACGCGATTTTGCGCCAAAACCGGGCCGCAATCGCTTAGTATTGGTATCCTGCGACTTCAACCTTGGGGGACATTCCTTGAAACACTTTCTGATCGCCGGACTGCTTGCCGCCATCGGCGCTGTTGCGCTGACAAGCGGCGCTCATGCGGAGAGCCGCTATTGCTTCGATAATCCCGACAGCCAACGCTGCGAGGAAGACGAGGACTATACGCCGCGCCGCCGGCCACCACCGCCTCCGCCGCCGGACTTTGAAGATGAAGATGGATTTGATCCGCCAGGCATCATTGGCAGCCGCCCACCACGACCGCGCCCGCCTGAACTTGGCGATTACGAGCCGCCTCGGCCACCCGGAGCTTGGGGTGGCGACAGCATCCGCCGTTACTGTTTCCGTGTCGGCCAGGAACTGCGCGACTATGGCTATCGTCGCGTGCGCCCGATCGAATGCGGCGGCAATAACTTCAAGTACACCGCTTACCGCGGCTCCCAGCGCTACCTGATCAAGATCAAGGCGCGCACTGGCCGCATCTTCTACCAACTTCCATACTGAGTTTGTAATGCGTCCTGCGAAAGCCCGGAAGAAATTCCGGGCTTTCGTCTTTGAGCCATCTGCCATGCGTCTATCCCCTTTACCACAGGGGTGCTCCGCCGTTACTCTTGTTGGAGGAAAGTGGGGTCATCATGACAGGCAGACTGCAGGGCAAGACGGCAATTGTCACATCAGCTGGTCAAGGCATTGGCCGGTCCGCGGCGCTGGCGCTCGCCAGGGCCGGGGCGAAGGTGTTTGCAACGGACCTCAAGGAAAGTCTTCTGGAGGGGCTTGCGAGTGAGCGGATATCAACCTTCGCTCTCGACGTGCTGAGCCGGGAGCATATTGAATCGGCTGTCAAGCGCACCGGAACTGTCGACATTCTGTTCAACTGCTCCGGCGTTGTGCATAACGGCGCAGTGCTTGATTGCACCGACAAGGACTGGAGCTTTGCCTTCGACCTCAACGTCACTTCACATTTCCACATGATCCAGGCGTATCTGCCGGGCATGCTGGAAAATGGAAAAGGTTCCATTATCAACATGGCGTCGGTTGCTTCCAGCATCAAAGGCGTTGTCAACCGCTGTGCCTATGGGGCCAGCAAGGCGGCGGTCATAGGACTGACCAAGGCAGTGGCGGCGGACTACATCACCAAGGGCATCCGCTGCAATGCCATCTGCCCCGGCACGGTGGAGACGCCATCGCTTTATGACCGCATGCGGGCGCAAGGCGATTTCGAGAAGGCAAAGGCGGCTTTCATCGGCCGGCAGCCGATGGGAAGGCTAGCCCAGCCTGAGGAGATTGCAGATCTCGTCGTCTATCTTGGCAGCGACGAAACAGCCTTCATGACCGGGCAAGCCATCGTCATCGACGGCGGCTTCACGCTGTAGAGCTGAGGCTTACTGTCCGCTGACGATGAAGCGGATGCGGTGTTCGTGATAGCCCATGCAGCGATCATACTCGTCGTCGTAAACCTTGTTGCGGATGCTGACGAGATCGCCATCGAAGTGGCGAATGACATTGAAGCTTCCAGGGCGGCTGTAAGGCCGCTGGTACTTCTTGCCATACAAGATAACCACGTAGTTGCCCGGATCAGCCGTATTGGCGTCTGACAGTGGCGCGATTTGACCGTCTGACCATTGTTCTGCCGCTGCATCAGCGCGGTCAATGCAAGTGGCAAAGTCCTGCGCCATGGCAGAGCCGGTGATGGCGAAAACTGCAGCGCCCGCCAACAGGGCGCGCAAATGTGCGGAAAGGTAGCTCATCTTCAACTCCAACAAACAACGTCCGCATCACCATCATTCTGCAATGGCACAACACGTTAGTAAAGCATTAAGCATGGTAAATCGCGGTTAACTATGAATCAGTGGCCGGGAGCTGGATACCGGCGGCGGCGGCCAAAATGATGGGGCATTGGCAAGCCGTCAAATGCGCAATAGGATGGCCTAAAGAACCGCCCGGACAACAGGGTGGACGGAGGGGTTTAATTGAGTGAAAAGCGCGCCGCTATCGCGGCAGTCGGCGTTACCAAGATATTTCAGTCGACCGGGCAGGACAGCCTCAAGGCGCTCGACAATGTATCGGTGACGATCCGGGAGAACGAGTTCTTCACGCTGCTCGGCCCTTCCGGATGTGGAAAGACAACCCTTCTACGGCTCATAGCTGGCTTTGACTTCCCGACTGAAGGGCAGATCCTGCTGCATGGCGAGGACATTGCGCTGCTGCCGCCCTTCAAGCGCCCCGTCAACACTGTGTTCCAGAATTACGCGCTGTTTCCGCACATGACGGTGGGGGAGAATGTCGGCTTCGGGCTGGAGATGCTCGGGCAGTCGCGCTCGGACATTGATGCACGCGTTGCCGAGATGCTGCAGCTGGTGCGGATGGAGGAATTGCGCAATCGCAAGACCAGCCAGATTTCCGGCGGCCAGCAACAGCGTGTGGCGCTGGCGCGGGCCTTGGCGCCGCAGCCCAAGGTGCTGCTGCTCGACGAGCCGCTGTCGGCGCTTGACTACAAGCTGCGCAAGGACATGCAGATCGAGCTCAAGCGCCTGCAGCATGAAACCGGCATCACTTTCATCTTCGTCACCCATGACCAGGAAGAAGCGCTCACCATGAGCGACCGCATCGCGGTAATGAGCAAGGGCAAGATCCTGCAGATCGGGGGTCCGCGCGACATCTATGACCGGCCAGCGGAGCGGTTCGTCGCCAACTTCATCGGCGAGACCAATTTCCTCGAAGGCAAAGTGAACTCCGTGAGCAAAGGGCAGGCCCGTGTCACCCTCGATGAGGGGATCGTGATCGCGGCAGGGGTTGGAGAGCGCACCCCATCAGGGCGTGTTACCGTTGTGGTGCGGCCTGAACATGCAGAGCTCACAGCGCCGAAGAAAAGCGCGTCGCTTGCAGGCATAGTCGAGAATGTCGTCTATTTCGGAACAGATACGCACTATCACATGCGGCTCGCCAAGGGCTCGCCATTCATGGTGCGCCTGCAGAACCGCCATCAAAGCGATAGCGACTACAAGCCGGGCGACAAGGTTTCCATCGTGATTGATGCTGGCGCTGCCCAGGTGTTGAAGGACTAGGCCATGAACAGCGCGCAACAGGTTGCCGAAGCTGCCGTTCGCCGTGACATTTCGCGGCGCTGGCTGCTGTCGGCTCCGGCAATCGCCATCATCTTCTTTGCCGCCATCGGGCCGTTGTTTGTGGTGCTGCTCTATTCCTTCATGGCGAAGGGCGACTATGGCGACGTGAAATACTGGCAGTTCTCATCGGACGGCTGGTTCAATGTGTTTCTTGAACGAGACATCTTCGACGACACGCTGTCGTTCGCTGATGCCCATCTGACGATTCTCTGGCGCTCAGTCTGGCTATCGCTCATCACCACGCTGCTGACGCTGTTTTTCGGCTTCCCCACCGCCTATTTCATCGCCACCCGCGATCCGGGCCGGCGCGACATCTGGCTGTTCCTCGTCACCATTCCGTTCTGGACCAACATCCTGATCCGAACCTTCGCCATGCAGGAAGTGCTGCGCAATGAAGGCATCGTCAACTCGGCGCTGATTGGCCTCGGCATCATCGATTCCCCTATCCAGATCATGTTTACGGACAAGGCCATCCTGTTCGGCATGGTTTATGTCTACCTGCCGCTCATGGTGCTGCCGCTTTATGCCAGCATGGAGAAGATTGACTTCCGGCTCGTCGAGGCGGGCTACGACCTCTACGCCACGCGGCTTCAGGTGTTGCGGCGGATCATCATTCCGCTGGTCAAGCCCGGCATCATTGCCGGTTCGATTCTCGTCTTCATCCCCTCGCTCGGCGCCTATGTGACGCCGCGCGTGCTGGGCGGCGGCAAGAGCATGATGCTGGGAAATCTCATCGAGCTGCAATTCGGACAGGGGCGCAACTGGCCGCTAGGTTCGGCGCTCTCCATCACCCTGATGGTGATTGTCACGGTGGCGCTGCTCTTCTATGTGCGCAATGCCACGCGTGCGGGAGGCGGCGGCCATGTCTAGGACGTTCTCCATCCGCACCCAGCCCGGCTTCAATTTCGTGGCCATGCTGTGCTTCTTCCTGCTCTACCTGCCGATCGCCACGCTGGTGTTCTACGCCTTCAATGCGGGAACTTCGGTCGCCGTGTGGGAAGGTTTTTCGTTGCGCTGGTTCGCCAGTGCCTGGGGCAATGCGCAGGTGCAGGAAGCGACCATCCGCTCGGTCATCATTGCGGTGTTTGCAGCGCTCATCGCCACGGCGGCAGCAACCATGGCGGCATTGGCGACAACGCGCACAGCTCCCTATCGCGGCCTCACTTTCAAGTATGCTTTCATCAACCAGCCATTGATGGTGCCGGAAATCGTCACGGCGGTGGCGCTGCTCATCGTCTTTTCGCGCATCAAGATTTGGAGCGGCTATTCAGGCATCGGTTACCTGCTGGCGGCCCACACCGCCTTCTGCATTCCCTTCGCCTACTTGCCCATCCGGGCGCGGCTTGAGAACATGGACCTGACGCTGGAGCGCGCCGCAGCCGACCTCTACGCCACGCCGTGGAAAGCATTCCGGCGCGTCACGCTTCCGCTGCTCTCGCCTGGCATCATCGCAGGCTTCATGCTGGCTTTCGTCACCTCGCTGGATGATGTGGTGATTACCGAATTCGTTAAGTCAGGCGGGCAGGAGACGCTGCCAACCTACATGCTGGGACAGTTGCGCCGCTCGGTGACGCCGGAGGTGAATGCCATATCAACGGTGTTCCTCGGCATCTCGGTTGCGTTCGTAACGCTGTTCTTCTTTCTCAATCGCCAGAAAACCTAGTCCAATAGAACACAGGAGACGTAGATGAAACTGATGAAACTGGTTGCGGCAACAGCCGTAAGCCTGATCGCCATGGCAGGCTTTGCCAGGGCAGAAGGCGAACTTAATCTCTTCAACTGGGGCAATTACACCAGCCCTGAGGTGATCAAGAAGTTCGAGGAGAAGTTCAAGGTCAAGGTCAACATCACCGACTATGACTCGAATGACACAGCGCTCGCCAAGGTGCGGGCTGGCGGCCACGGCTTTGACATGGTGGTGCCATCCGGCAACTTCATGCCGATCTGGATCAGCGAGGGGCTCTTGCTTGAAACGCGCCCCGACCAGATGGAAAACTTCAAGCATGTTGCGCCAGAATGGGTGAAGGTGCCTTACGACGAGGGCCGCCATTATTCGGTGCCGTGGCAGTGGGGCACAGTCGGCGTCTCCGTGCGCACCGATGCCTACAAGGGCGACATCAACACCTGGGACATCATCTTCAAGACGCCTGACGAGTTGAAGGGCAAGGTCAATGTCGTTCCGGAGATGAACGACATGATGGACGCGGCGATCAAATACAATGGCGGCAAGCATTGCGAAACCGACAAGGAAATACTCAAGAAAGCACGCGATACGCTGGTTGGCGCCAAGCCGAACTGGGTGGCGATGGAATATTCCACTATCGAGAAGATGGTGAAGGGTGACTATCTCGCGACATCTGACTGGAACGGCTCGGCCATGCGCCAGCGCCTGCAGAACGCCAACATCAAGTATGGCTATCCGAAGGAAGGCTTCACCACCTGGATGGATAACCTTGCCGTGCTCAAGGACGCCAAGAACGTCGAAAACGCCAAGCTGTTCCAGAACTTCGTGATGGACCCTGAGAATGCCGCGGGACTTTCCGCCTTTGCGCGTTACGGCAACGGCATTGCAGGTTCCGACAAGTTCATGCCAGCCGACATGAAGGACGCGCCTGAGCTGGTCATCCCCAAGGAGATGGAAGGCCGCTACGAATTCTCCACGGCCTGCCCGCCGGAAGTGACGGAGATCTACACCAAGATCTGGACGGAACTGATGAAGTAGCAGGGAAACCCGAATGGGTCCGGAATTGTCCGGACCCGTCTTTGTTTTGCGGAGGAACTCATGAACAAGATTTTGGCGCTCGGAACAGCGCTTGCAGCACTGGCCTTCAGCGCGGGCGCAGCGCTTGCGGACGGCGAGCTTCACATCTTCAATTGGGGCAACTACACAAGCCCTGAGATGGTCAAGAAGTTTGAGGAGCAGTACAAGGTGAAGGTCACGGTCACCGACTACGACTCAAATGATGCGGCGCTGGCCAAGATCCGCGCTGGCGGACATGGCTTCGACATGGTGGTGCCATCGGCCAGCTTCGTGCCGATCTACATTCAGGAAGGCCTGTTGGAGGAAACCAATCCGGCGAGCATGGAGAACTTCAAGAATGTCGACAAGCGCTGGACCGATCCGCCGTTTGATCCGGGCCGCAAGTTCACGGTGCCGTGGCAGTGGGGCACGACGGGCGTCATCGTCAACACCAAGCTCTACGCTGGCGAGATCAACACCTCCGCCATCTTCCTTGATCCCCCGCCCGAGCTTGCTGGCAAGATCAATGTCGTGCCGGAACTGACCGAGATCATCATGCTCACGGTGCTCTACCTCGGCGGCCAGCCCTGCACGGACGACAAGGAGCTGCTGAAGAAAGTGCGTGACAAGCTGGTGGAGGCGAAGCCCAAGTGGGTGTCGATGGATTATGCTTCGCCTGAAACTTACGCGAAAGGCGATCTGGCAGCTGGCGTGAACTGGAATGGCTATTCGTCGCGTGCGCGCCTTCTGAATGGCGACTACAAGTTCGGCTTTCCGAAAGAAGGCTTCCCGGTGTGGATGGATAATCTCTCCGTCGTCAAGGGCGCCAAGAACCTTGAGAACGCGAAGCTCTTCCAGAACTTCGTGATGGACCCGCAGAATGCCGCCATGCTCTCCAACTTCGCGCGCTATCGCGATGGATTGGTAGGCTCGGATGCCTTCTACGATGCCGATCTCAAGGTGGCTCCGGAAATCAACATGTCGGAGGACACGCTGAAGCTGGGTCACTTCTCGCTCACCTGCAAGCCCGAAACGCAGGAACTCTATACCAGAATCTGGGCTGACGTGATCAAGTAGCCGATCAATCGGCGCCCCGGCGGGAGACTGCCGGGGCATTTTTATTCCGGAGGCATATGTCCAGCTACCGTAATTCAGACGGCCAGCCCGCAATCATGCAGGGATCGCCGCCAGCGATGATCGTGCCGCGTGCTGACTGGGACCGGCCGCCGTGGAACCGCTGGACATTCCAGCATATCCGCGAAATTCTTCCAACGGTTGAAGTGTGGCGCGGCAACGGGCCAGTCCGCGTGCTGCCGCGCAAAGAGCGCGACCTTGACCAGTTGCCAGTTGCCTCGGTGGCCGGCGAACCAACCACGCTCGCAGGCGTGCTTGATGAAATGTATACGGATGGTTTCGTCGTCATCAAGGATGGCGCAATCGTCTACGAACGCTACTTTAATGGCATGACCGAGCGAACGCTGCACCTATCGCAATCAGTCGCCAAGTCATTTACGGGGGCAATTGCCGGCATTCTGGCGGGACGCGGGGTGATTGATCCCGCAGCGGCGGTCACGCACTATCTGCCGGAGCTTGCGGAGACTGCCTATGCAGGCGCGTCACTGCAGCAGGTGCTCGACATGACGACAGGCGTTGTGTTCGACGAAACTTACACCGATCCCTATTCCGATGTCGGACAGATCGACGTGGCTTCCGGCTGGAAACTGCCGCCAGCGGGCAGCGACCCCGCATTCGCATGGCCCGCCCACGTATTTGAACTTGTCAAGCGACTCAAGAAGCTTGAGCGGCGGCACGGAGAGCTGTTCAACTATCGCTCGGTTGAAACTGATGTGCTGGCCTTCTGCATGGAGCGCGCCGCGGGCAAACGATTGCCGCAGCTGCTGTCAGAAGAAATCTGGCAGAAGGCCGGCATGGAGGAAAGCGCCTGCATGACGGTTGACCCTGCGGGCTATGCGCTGGCTGATGGCGGGCTCAATGCCACCTTGCGCGATTATGCAAGGCTGGGCCTGCTCTATCTCGAGACAAGGCGGCGGCATCATTCCGCCTGCGTGGATAGAGGCAACGCGCAACGGCAACCACGCCATTTTCGGTGACCCCTATACGATGATCCCTGCCGCAAGGCGCCTATCGCAATCAATGGTGGATCGAAGACCCGCAGTCGCGCTCCATCATGGCGCGTGGCGTCTTCGGACAGATGATTTATGTCAACTGGCAACACCGCATGGTGGTCGCAAAATTGTCCAGCTGGCCTGACTTTCTCAACGCGCCATTCAATATAGCCACGCTGAAGGCTTTGCATGCGATTGGATCTGCGCTCGCATAGGGCATCAAGATTCGGTTGCTTTGTGTGCCTGCCGCCACGCTGCAGGACTGAGGCCGGTCTGGCGCAGGAATTCGCGATTAAAGTTCGACTTGGTCTGAAAGCCTGACTCGAACATGATGCTTGTCACTGCGCCACCCGTTTCGGCCAGCAAGCGGCAGGCCTCGTTGATGCGAAAGCGATTGATGTAGGTCGAGACGCTTTCTCGCTTGGAGCGATTGACCGCCTCGGAGATGCGCCGCGCCGGAATGAGCGTGCGGCGGGCAAGGCGGTTCAGCGTCAGGTCAGGATCAAGGTAGAACTTGCCCTGCTGGACGAGATCATCAATGCGTTGCGCCATCTCATGATGCTCATTGCTGGGCGGATCAGTCTCTTGGTCGTCAGCCTCGGCATCCGGCCTGCCGTCGCCGGCGACTGATGCCGCGAAGCCCAGCACGAGTATGCCAACTACGTTGGCGGCGGATACATATGAGGCTGCATACGCCCCGCCAGCCACTGCAAAATCCACGGCGATGAGAATATCGACAAGTCCGGACGATATCAGCAACAGCGCAAACAGCAGCAGCGAGCGGTGCACCAGTTGGCTCTTGTCGAATGAAACGCGCGTCAGCCGGTCTTGCCCTTTCCAGGCCAGCAGCAGAAGCGCCACACCGAAGGCGATGGTGTTGGCGGCAAGAAACCAATCCACGAACTCACGCCGCCATGCCATGAGCAACGCTGCCAAGACCGGGGGAGCCAGCACAACGGCGGCAGAGTGAAGGCGCGAGGGTACGCCCGACAGCGTGCTGTAGGCATGCCAGGCCAATGGCGGAAGGAGAGCTGCCAATGTCAGCATGACAGGAAGCAGTTCGGTTCTGTTGTAGCCCCAGCGTAGTCCGATGACCGCAGTCAGCGTTGCATAGCCTCCAATCAACAGCAGGAATGGCAGCATGGCGCGCGGGTTCTCCGCCTCGCGCAGCATGCGGATGAGCAACAGCAAGAGCAGCAGCGATACGACAAAGGGCAGGGGAACGAAAATCACGTCAGCCTCCGGTGCATCTGAATAGCCCAACATGACCTGAAACGCGATTGGCGGCGTCCTCAAACGCGTTTCAGGACTTTTTGGAGCCAAGAAAGCCGCAGAACGCTCTCCAACGCTGCCATGGTGGCACCGATGAATGGAGAGACGAAATGAAGAAGTTCCTGATTGCAATGCTGTTGGCT
Organism: uncultured Alphaproteobacteria bacterium; assembly: GCA_963814455.1. Classification (GTDB taxonomy): domain Bacteria; phylum Pseudomonadota; class Alphaproteobacteria; order Rhizobiales; family Aestuariivirgaceae; genus Aestuariivirga. Next base: position 62,076 of record CAWFCR010000012.1, read on the forward strand.
GGCGCCAGCGTGCAGGCTGCCAATGCCGCCGATGTCGGCATATCACACATCAAGTCGGTGGCGCCTGAGCGCCAACGCGGCATGGATATTTTCGTCTGGTACCCGTCGCAGGCGGATGGCACGGAGCAGCCGGTTGGTGACAATGCCTTGTTCGAAGGCGTGCCCGCCCGCTATTTCGCGACGGCTGCCGAAGGCCGGTTTCCACTCATCGTTCTCTCGCATGGTTCAGGCGGCAATGCCGAGAACCTCGCCTGGCTGGCAAGGCCGCTGGCGGAAGCGGGCTACATCGTTGCCGCGCCCAACCACCCGGCCACCACATCAGGTGATTCAACGCCTGCTGAAACCATCAAGCTCTGGCACCGGGCGTCGGAGGTTTCGGCGACAATAACTGCCATGTTGAAGGAGCATGACTGGAAAGGCCGCATTGACGCTGATCGCATCGCCGTCAGCGGCTTTTCTCTCGGTGGTTACGGCGTACTGGCGGCAGGCGGACTGAAGGTTGATGCGGAAGCCTATGCCCAGTACTGCGAAACCAACAAACAGCCAATGTCGGAATGCGGTTGGTATGCCAAGGGCAATATCGACATTCGCGCCGTCGATCAGGCGAAGTTCAGCCGCGACAATCGTGACCCGCGCATCAAGGCGGTGATTGCCTATGATCCAAGCCTCGTGCAGGCGTTTGCGCCCGAGAGCGTCAAGGCCATGGCGGTGCCAACGCTCGTCATCAACTTTGGCAAACCCGGAAGCATTCCGATGGCAGTTGATTCAGCGGAACTGGTGAAGCAGATGCCCGGCAGCAGCTATCATGCGGTTGAAGGCGCCATTCACTTCTCGTTCCTTGGAGAGTGTCAGCCAAACGGCAAGGAAATTCTGCAGGAGGAAGGCGAGCCTGATCCGCTGTGCGATGATGGCGGCCGGCCGCGCGCCGACATTCACAAGGAGATCATTGGCCAGACACTTCCGTTCCTGCAAAAAGTGCTGGCGCGATAATCACATGGTGATGCCGGGCAATTTCATGCTTGGTTGGGCGATGACCACTCCCTTCAACACAATGAGCCGTTGTCCGGCTCTTTCCGTGCCATCTGGCCATGCGAAGAACGGCGTGCCCACCGGCATCCAGATCGTCGGACGCACCTATTGCGATGGCGACGTATTCCGCGCCGCGCTTGCTTATGAAGGTGCTGTTGGGGGACGGTTCAAGGACAAGGCTTCCCGGCCGAAGCTGTAGACAATGTCAAGAAAGGACCTCATCTGCCCTTCGGGCACCTTCTCCACTCCGGTGGAGAAGGGCAGAAACTGTCTCTTCTCCACGAAGTGGAGAAGCTGTCACGAAGTGACTGATGAAGTCCCTTCCAGTTACTCCGCCACTTCCTGTGCGGAGTGCAGGTAGGTGATTCCGTCCACCTTCTTCGCAGCATAGCGCTTGAAGCCCTTGCCTTTCTTGAAGGTGATCAGGTCTTTTCCCGCTTCATCGGTGAAGGCCATGCGGCCGTCTTTGTAAACGCGCCAGGCTTTGACCTTGGCCATGACCGGGTAAGCCTCCGCGCATTGGCCGCCGTCTTCGAAGAACGTCAGCTTGTAGCCCAGCGGCACGGCTTCTTCGAACAGGGCGACGGTGCAGCGGTCGTCCTCCTCCCCAGCCATGACGCCGACATCGCCCAGCATCTCCTGCACCTTGTCTGGCGGCGCAAGCTTTTCGGCGGGGATGGCGGGAGTTGCAACAAGCACGAGGACTGCGGCGATTGGCAGGGCTTTCATGGAAACCTCACATGGTGATGCCGGGCAGCTTCAGACCTTGCTCCTTCGCGCAGTCAACTGCAATGCCGTAGCCTGCATCGGCATGGCGCATGACGCCGGTGCCGGGGTCGTTCCATAGCACGCGCTCCAGCCTGCGGGCGGCATCATCGGTGCCGTCCGCCACCACTACCATGCCGGCATGCTGCGAATAGCCGATGCCGACACCGCCGCCATGATGCAGCGATACCCATGTGGCACCACTTGCGGTGTTGAGCAGCGCATTGAGCAAAGGCCAGTCGGAGACAGCATCAGAGCCATCCTTCATCGCTTCGGTCTCGCGGTTGGGCGAGGCGACGGAACCTGAATCGAGATGATCGCGGCCGATGACGATGGGGGCTTCCACCTCGCCGTTCTTCACCATCTCATTGAAGGCAAGGCCCAGCCTGTGGCGCTGGCCAAGGCCAACCCAGCAGATGCGCGCAGGTAATCCCTGGAAGGCGATGCGCTCACGCGCCATGTCCAGCCAGTTGTGCAGGTGTGGATCGTCCGGGATCAGTTCCTTGACGCGCTGGTCGGTCTTGTAGATGTCCTCCGGGTTGCCGGAAAGAGCAGCCCAACGGAACGGGCCGATGCCACGGCAGAACAGCGGGCGGATGTAGGCCGGCACGAAGCCCGGAAAATCAAAGGCATGCTTGAGGCCCATTTCCAGCGCCATCTGGCGGATGTTATTGCCATAGTCGAGCGTCGGCACGCCCATTTTCCAATAGTCAAGCATGGCCTGCACATGCACTTTCATGGAGGCCATGGCAGCGGCCTTGACGGCTTGCGGGTTGGACTCTCGCTTCTCCTCCCATTCGGCGAGCGACCATCCGGCAGGCAGATAGCCATTCACGGGATCATGCGCCGAAGTCTGGTCCGTCACCGCATCGGGCCTGATGCCGCGCTTCACAAATTCCGGCAGCAGTTCAGCCGCATTGCCGAGCAGGCCGACGGAAACAGGCTTGCCCTGCTTGTGGGAGCGATCGATGATTTCAAGCGCTTCCTCGATGGTTGAAGCTTTGGTGTCGACATATCTGGTGCGCAGGCGGAAATCGATGCGGGAAGGCTGGCATTCAATGGCGATCATCGAGGCGCCCGCCATAGTGGCGGCCAGCGGCTGCGCGCCGCCCATGCCGCCCAAACCCGCTGTCAGGAACCATTTGCCCTTGAGGTCGCCGCCATAATGCTTGCGGCCCACTTCAGCGAAAGTTTCATAAGTGCCCTGCACGATGCCCTGCGTGCCGATGTATATCCATGAGCCAGCCGTCATCTGGCCGTACATCATCAGGCCTTTTTTATCGAGCTCGTTGAAGTAGTCCCAGGTGCCCCAATGCGGCACGAGGTTGGAATTGGCGATGAGCACGCGCGGCGCATCCTTGTGGGTGCGGAAGATGCCGACAGGCTTGCCGGATTGCACCAGCAGCGTTTCATCATCTTCCAGCGACTTGAGCGAGGCGACGATGCGGTCAAACGCTTCCCAATTGCGCGCGGCGCGGCCGATGCCGCCATAGACGACAAGCTCCTCCGGCTTTTCGGCAACGTCGGGATCGAGATTGTTCATCAGCATGCGGAGCGGCGCTTCGGTGAGCCAGGACTTGGCAGAAAGCCTGGTGCCGGTCGGAGACTTGATGACGCGCGAATTATCAAGACGGTTGTTCATAGCGGCTTTCCTTGCGGGTTGGTGCGGTAGCGGCTTTGCAGCGCATAGCGGCTGGCGGGATAGATGAAGGTGGCGACGGTGACGACGTCACCCGCGCTCCAGCTGCGGCGGTGCAGCGCGATGCAGGGTTCCGTTGCCGCGACATCGAGCAGGTCCTGCTCGCGCTTGTTGGGCAGCATGGCGGTGACGGAATGCTCCAGCTCATCCACCGGCACGGTGTTGATAAGGTAGGCTGCCGGCGTCTGCTTGATGAAGTTCTGGATGAGGAAATCCGCCGCCTTGCGCGGGTTGACCCAGCGGTTTTCAAGCTGCACGGGCACGCCGTCCTCCTCGTGGACCAGCACCAGATGATAGAGCGTGGCTGGCTTCTTCCATTCGAACTCGGCGGTGAGGGTCTCGCTCGCAGTGATCTTCTCGCGGGCGATGAGGCGTGAAGAGTATCTGTTGCCGCGTGCGGCGATTTCGTCCGCAATATTGCGAAGCTCCATCAGGCTGGAGGTGCGGGTCGTCTCCTTGACGAAGGTGCCGACACCCGGCACGCGTTTGAGATAGCCGTCCGCAGTGAGCTCACGGAGCGCGCGGTTGGCGGTCATGCGGCTGATGCCGAAACTTTCCACCAGCTCGTTCTCGGAAGGCACGCGGGCGCCTGTTGCCCACACGCCTTGCATGATGTTGGTGCGGATATGGTCCTTCACCTGCATATAGAGAGGCTGGCTCATGGCAGGGTTCCTTGTGCCAGTTTGCCCGCCACAAGCGAGGCCTGCAGCGGATTGAGGCCAAGCGGGTAGGAAAGATCGCCCGGCCGTTCGACATTCCAGAGAGCGAGGTCGGCGCGCTTGCCCACTTCGATCACGCCACGGTCAGTCAGGCCCAATGCACGGGCCGCATGAGTGGTGACGCCGGTGAGCGCTTCTTCCGGTGTGAGGCGAAAGAGCACACAGGCCATGTTCATGGTGGCGAGCAGGGAATGAACGGGCGAGGAACCAGGATTGAGATCAGTTGCAATGGCAATCGGCACCTTGTGCCTGCGAAGCTCCTCCACCGGCGGAGCCTGAGTTTCGCGCAGATAGTAGAAGGCTCCGGGAAGCAAGACGGCGACAGTGCCTGATGCGGCTATGGCAGCGACTCCTTCCTCATCGAGATATTCAATATGATCGACGGAAAGTGCATTGTAGCGAGCCGCCAGTTTGGCGCCTCCAAGATTTGATAGCTGTTCCGCATGCAGCTTCACCGGCAGGCCGAGGGCTTTGGCCGTCTTGAACACCTGCTCCGTCTCCTCCACCGAAAAGGCAATGCCTTCGCAAAAGGCATCAACGGCATCAACGAGCCCAGCTTTTGCTGCAGCGGGCATGGCCTGGTTGCAGACGAGATCGACATAGGCTTGCCGGTTGTCCTTGTACTCGGCGGGGAAGGTGTGGGCGCCGAGGAAGGTTGTTTGGATGCTCACGGGTCGTTGTGCAGACAATGTGCGAGCGGTGTGCAGCATGCGCATTTCAGTCTCAACATCGAGCCCGTAACCCGACTTGATCTCGATTGTGGTGACGCCTTCCCTGAGCAACCCATCAAGCCGGGGCAGGGCGGCGGCCAGCAATTCACGCTCAGTCGCCGCTCGGGTTGCGCGCACGGTGGACATGATGCCGCCGCCGGCCTTGGCGATATCGGCATAGGCAGCGCCGTTGAGGCGCATTTCAAATTCATTGCGCGCGGTTGCCGCCATAGACAAGATGCGTGTGGCAATCAATGAGGCCGGGGGTGAGCAGCCTGCCGCCGCAATCAATTACGCGATCCGACTTCGGCGATCCTGCAACTTCGCCGACCCACTTGATGACGCCATTCTCCAGCAAAATCGCGGCTTTTTCGATGAGGCCGTAGCCTTCACGCATGGTTGCGATAGTGAGATTGGTGAGCAGCACTGATGCAAAATCCTACTTGTATAAGGTTGTATATACAGTATACTGTTTGACATGGCCAGAGCAAATATTCTTTTCGATTTTGCGCTCCTTCCGCAGGGCTGGGCGGAGAATGTGCGCGTCACTTGCGATGATGACGGCATCATCTCTGCAATCATCGCCGGTAGCAATGATGGCGTACGCGTCGCTGGTGCTGCCGTGCCTGCGATGCCGAACGTTCACTGCCATGCGCACCAACGCTTGATGGCTGGGCTTGCAGAAAAATCTGGCGACACAGCAGACAGCTTCTGGACCTGGCGCGAGGTCATGTACGGCTTTGCGCTGCGGCTCTCACCAGAGGACCTTGAAGCGGTTGCCGCGCAGGCCTATGTGGAGATGCTCAAGGCAGGCTATTCCTGCGTCGGCGAATTTCATTATCTGCACAACCAGCCCAATGGCCAAGCCTATGAAGAACCAGCGGAAATGGCGCTTCGCTGTCTCTCGGCTGCAGACCAAGCAGGCATCGCCATCACCATGTTGCCGACGCTCTATGCTTACAGTGGCTTCGGCGGCAAGCCGCCTGCGGAAGGCCAGCGGCGCTTCATCAATTCAGCCGACAGCTTTCTTGCCATCCACGAAACGTTGCAGGCGGTTACAGCAGCGCATCCGCTGCGGCGGCTTGGCATTTCCCCGCACAGCCTGCGGGCTGTCACGCCTGAGCTGTTGCGCGAGGTTCTGGGCGGCATCGGCAATGATGGTCCCATCCACATTCATGTGGCCGAGCAAATGCGCGAGGTGGAGGAGTGCCTTGCTGCAACGGGAAAGCGGCCAGTGGAATTTCTGTTGGAGAAACTGAAGCCTGATGCGCGCTGGTGCGCCATCCATGCCACGCATCTGACCGCTGCCGAAACAACAGCGCTGGCAGCGAGCGGTATGGTTGCCGGGCTGTGCCCGACGACAGAAGCCAATCTCGGTGACGGCACTTTCCCTGCTTCTGAATTCAGCGGAAAAATCTCCATCGGATCAGACAGTAATGTGATCATTTCGGTAGCGGAAGAATTGCGCCAGCTGGAGTATTCGCAACGGCTGCGGGACCGGGCGCGCAATGTGCTGGCGAGCGGCCCCAATGCCTCGACCGGGCGCAGCCTGTTTGATGCCGCAGTGACCGGCGGTGCGCAGGCGCTCACCCAGCCGGTGGGAGCCATCGCCATCGGCAAGCGCTGTGATATTGCGGTGCTTGATACAGAACATGCCTCGATGATCGGGCGTGCAGGCGACCAGCTGCTGGATAGCTGGATATTCTCCGGCGGCAATGCAGTGGTGAAAGACATGATCGTTGCGGGCGCGCATGTTGTGCAGGACCGGCAGCACATCCGCGAAGCTGAAATTTTCTCGACCTTTTCTCAAACCGTAAGGCGTCTCACATGACTATAATCATTGGCGAAAAGCCGCTTTCTCTGGCCGTGTGCAAGACCGCACTGGCGGGACCGATCAAGGTTGAACTATCTGAAAAGGCACGCAAATTAACGGTGCGCAGCGCCGAGACGATCGCCCGTCTGCTCAAGACCGGCGATGCCATCTATGGCGTCAACACCGGCTTCGGCAAGCTGGCGAAGACCCGCATTGCGCATGAAGATCTGGCGCGGCTGCAGGTCAACATCGTGCGCTCACATGCCGCAGGCGTTGGTGCGGCACTGCCGGAAGCCGTTGTTCGCCTTATCCTTTTGCTCAAGCTCAATGCCCTGTCGCAGGGTGCATCCGGCATTTCGGTCGTGGCGCTGGAGACGCTTGCCGCCCTCATCAATGCTGATGTGCTGCCGGTCATTCCAGGGCAGGGTTCGGTCGGTGCATCGGGTGATTTGGCGCCACTTGCACATCTCGCACTTGTGCTGATCGGTGAAGGCACAGCCCTGCACAATGGCCTGCACATCGCCGGTGCAGAAGCGCTTCGCACAGCCGGATGCAAGCCGGTGGCGCTCGGGCCTAAGGAAGGGCTGGCGCTGCTCAACGGCACACAGGTTTCAACCGCCCTGGCGCTGGCGGGGCTTGTTGCAGCCGAGCGCAATGTGGCGAGCGCCGTGGTTGCGGGGGCGTTGT
>CAWFCR010000013.1:0-123402 GCA_963814455.1 uncultured Alphaproteobacteria bacterium
TTGCCTGTTCCGGCGCTTCGATCACCGCAGGCGTGCTCGGCCCGCAGGAATATGTCGAGCGGGTCAGCGCCAACGGTGGTGGAACGGGCTCGCGCTTCCTTGCCGGTTCGTCGAAAGATTCGCAGCTGCGCTGGCTGTTGCGCGAACTCTGCGCCGTTGATGCCGAGCAGGATGACAATGACGAATGGATCTGCCCCAACAATGCCTTCCGCCGCCCGGTCGATTATCTGCTGCTGTCGGTGGGTGGCAACGACATCGGCTTTTCATCCATCGTCGCCTGGGCAACGCTGAGGCAAGGCACATCGGCAAGGCTGGCGAAATTCTTCGGCGCGACCGTGGCGCCGCAGCAGTTTGCCGAAAACGTTGGCGAGGTTTTGCCCGATGCCTATACGCGCCTTGCCAAGGCGCTGGAAAAAGTGGTGCCGCTTCATTCCGGCGAGCCGGTGTTTGATCCCTCGCGCGTCGTGCTCTCAAGCTATCCGGACATGCTGGTGGATGAGCAGGGCGGCATCTGCCCCGCCAGCACTTCCGAGGATGAGGAGGAGGATCGTTATGCCGCCAACCAGTCGCTCGATGGCTTCAACTCATGGCTTGCCACCACCACCAAGCGCCTCACCGCAGTGCATGACCAACTCGAGACTCTGCATGCGCGCATGAAGGCGCATGCCGGCGACATCGGCTGGACCTTTGCGCGGCGTGTTTATGAGGATCGTTTCTTCACCCGCCACGGTTTCTGCGCGCAGAACGCAAAGGTTGCCGATGATCCGGCCGAGATGCTCATGCTGCCCTGCTGGGGCAAGGCGGATCGTGCCACGCAGACCTGCCAGTCTTCATGGTCAGGCAAGGCCGGCGAATGGCGGCCCTACAATCCGGCAACGCAGAACTATCCCTATGCGCTGCGCCAGCGCTGGGTGCGCACATTCAATGATGCCTACATGACCATCAATCAAAAGGTCATGACCAAGTCCGGCCTCGTTGATGACAAGAGTTCAAGCCAGTCCTTCACCGAAACGACGGGCGCCATGCACCCCAATGCCGAAGGTCAGGCGGCGATGGCCGATGCCATGCTGCTTGATCTCCGCGCCACCATTGCGGAAGATCTGGTGGGAGCGCCTTGACGCGGGAAGTCACGCCAAGCCAGCGCGCCCGCACCATCCTGCCGGAGCCGGACTTGTGCGATGCCTTCGAACTGGAGACATCGCAGTCCGCCACGCCCTTGCAGGCGGCGGAAGCCATTTTTGCCCGCACGCCGCAATGGGTTCATGCCCTCATGTCGCTCCGCAACTCAATCGTGCGGCCGTTCGGACTCATCGGTTCACCGCGGCAATTGCCGGCCACAAGGCAGCGGCTTGGCATGTTTCCGGTTCTGGCTGTCGAGCAGGATCATGTGGTTCTCGGGCTCGATGACCGTCATCTCGATTTCCGCATCGTGCTGGAGGTTGCTGAACGTGGCAGCGGCGCATCAACGATAACCCTGGCGACCAATGTCAAATGCCATAATACGCTGGGCCGCGTCTATCTTGCGGTGGTCAGGCCGTTTCACCGCATCATAGTTCCGGCAATGCTGGGCCGCTTGGCGGCGGCAATCTGGAGTGGAGTCATCCGACAGGCTGAAATCATCGACCGGTCTGCGGTCAAGGTGGAAAGGAGCTTGTCTCCAGTGCATTCTGCAGCAGAGCTTGTTGCGGCTTGCCGAAGGCAGACGCGGATGGAGTGGTCCGGCGGCCTGCTGCCGAAAGAGAAGGTTGGGCCGGGCGTGACTTTGATGTCATGCGCCAACGCCTGCGAGGCGAGGCGCGTTGCGTTCCATTGCGGAGGCAGGCACAGCCAGGCAAATGGCGCGCCCGTTTCGCACAATGAAGGTCGAGTCCGGCGAACACTTCGTGGAATATGCGCCGCCGTTCCGCCAACTCGGCGCAGACGCGTGACAGCAGGCTTCCGGCAATGTCGGTCTCTATCCAGTATCGCGCCATCTCGGCTGTCAAGCCCGGTCACGCGCGCGCCAGCCGTGCGCTGTTGCCGTTTGAGCAGGTCGCCTTGCCGCGCGGGGCTGCAACAAAGCCAACCGCAAGCCCGGCGCCAGCGTCTTTGAAAGGCTGACGATATGGTAGGTGCGCTCCGGCGCCAGCGCATAGAATGTCGGCGGCTGCAGCTCGTTTGTCGAGCAGGCGGAACAGGTCGTCCTCGATGATGATGAGGTTGTAGCGCCGCGCAATGTCGACAATCGCTTCGCGCCGGTCTCGTGGCATGGTCACCGTCGTCGGGTTCTGCAGCGTCGGCACCACATAGAGGAATTTCGCCTCGCCCGCCCGCGCCACCCGCTCAAGCGAGACAAGGTCCACTCCTTGCGGCGTCATCTCCAGTGGCCGCGCCACAAGTCCGGCCATGTGCAGCGATGTTTTTGATCAGGTGATAGTCGATCGCCTCGGCCATCACGCCGTCGCCAGGGCTTGCCAGCGCTTAAAGCAGGCAACGATGCCGAGATACGCGCCCGGCGTCAATGACAGGTCTTCCTCTTAAACGTTATGCCGCTGCGTTGCAGCCATTTGCCCCCATGGCCCTGTAGTGGGGCAGTGCTTCTGCCGGCGCATAATCAAGCAGGCCGAGCCGCGACGGTTCCCGCATCACATAGGAAAGGGCCTGGTCAAATTCTTCCGGCGTATAGACAGGCGGCGGCACCACATGGCTGAGGTCAGCGACAGTTGCGATGCTTTCCGGCCTTGGCGCCAGTGGTGGTGCGGCTACGGCGACTGCGCTGACATAACTGCCCCGGCCCACCTCGCCCGCACAGCAATCCCCGGATTGCGGCTTCCCGGTAGGCGCGGGTGATGGTTCCTACCGTTACTTTCAGCCGCCAGGAAAGGTCCCTGTGTGGCGGCAGTTTGTCTCCCGGTTTCAGGACACCGGCCTTTATGTCGGTCGCAATCGCATCCGCTATGGAAAGGTACAGCGGTTTGCCGGGAATGAGCGTTGGAACCCAAATTGTCATCAGCACAATACTTCCTTTGACGGCCACGGATATCTTATTGTATCTATAGTGCTAGCACAATAGTCGAACTTCTATTGATACAATAGATACAATTCAGTGGATAGGAGGGTCTAATGCGTGAATTTGTTCTGGACCAGGCAGAGAGCCGGATTGCGGCCCGAATGCCATCGCTTGTACCGCTTGTGGTTGCACTACTGGTTGGCACGTCGTGAGTTTGCGAAATTAAGCCGGATGACGGATTACCAGCTGCGCGACATCGGACTGACGCGTGAGGAAGCCTTGCGGCTTGAGCCGCACTGCCACTATCGGTCGATCCGGTATGGGAGGCTGAGCGCCTGCGCCTGATCAATGCAAACGCAGGGCATGTGCAGGAAGGCTTAAGCAGTCGGCCAGGACTTAGCTTGGTCTGCTTCTTGGCGCGTTCAATGGAGTCGAGAATGATCTGTTCTGCTTCAACCGCATTGCCCCAACCCATCACCTTCACCCACTTCTCGGATTCAAGATCCTTGTAGTGGGTAAAGAAATGCTCGATCTGCTGGATGGTGATGTCCGGCAGGTCGAGATAGTTGAACACATTCTCATAGCGGCGCGTCAACCGCGGAACCGGCACGGCGATGATCTTCTCGTCGCCACCCGCTTCATCCTGCATCTTGAGCACACCCACCGGCCTGCAAGCTACGACGGCGCCCGGAATGATGCCGCGCTGGTTGGCGATCAGCACATCGCAAGGGTCGCCATCATCAGAGAGGGTATTGGGAATGAAGCCGTAGTTTCCGGGGTAGCGCATGGAGGTATAGAGAAACCGGTCAACCACCAGCGTTCCGGCCTCCTTGTCCATCTCGTACTTGATCGGCTCACCGCCAACCGGCACTTCGACAATGACATTGATTTCTTTTGGTGGATTCCTGCCGATTGAAACAGCACTGATGCGCATGGGTCTTTCCTGTCGTGCGGAAGTGTGACACGGTGAATGCCGTCATGTCTCGCATGAAAGCCTTGCTGTTTCCATTGATTTTCTGCGCTGCGGCACCCCCTGCAATGGCTGCGGAAAACACCAGCATCTACACCCCCTTCGACCTCAACAAATGCCGGCAACTGGAAAAGCCGGACGAGTATGTGTTTGAAGGCAGCTGGGCTTGCAAGGGTATCGAAGGCTACGACATTTTCCAGAGCGGCATGGACGCGCGCAACGGCGCAGGCTTCGGCAAGGAAGCAGGCAACAACTGTTCGCTGCTGAAAACCTTCAGCCCATTCAATTCAACCATGAGTCCGGTGGAATGGCGCATGAAGGGCAAGACGCCGATAGCGGCCATCGAGCGCTGGTCGGTGATCAAGGACCCATCATCCGACAGCCAGGAAAGCGTCACCTGGCTCGTCGTCAACAAGTTGCATGACGGCACCTCGTGCCACATGCACTATGTTTCGGGATCATTTCCGGATGCCAACGCCGCAGCCCGCAAAGCGGCCGACGAAAAAGCCGAAACCTTCAACTGCGAGACGGACGCGCCGACATTTGATTCAACCATTGGCGCTCCACCCATCACGATGGAGCCCTGCAGCGCTATGGCGAGAGAGTGACTAAGCCGCGCTCTCCGCTTCCTTCGCCCGGCTCAGGCGCTTGCGCTCATGCGGGTCGAGATGGGTCTTCCGCAGCCGGATGGATTTTGGCGTAACTTCGACCAACTCATCCTCGCCAACATAGGCCAAGGCCTTTTCCAGCGACATCCTGATGGGAGGCGTCAACACCACGGCCTCGTCCTTGCCGGAGGCGCGCACGTTGGTGAGCTTCTTGCCCTTGATGACATTGAGCTCAAGATCGTTGCCTCGCGTATGTTCGCCAACGATCATGCCGGCATAGACCTTGGTGCCGTGTTCGATGAACATGGGTCCGCGGTCCTGCAAGTTGAAGATGGCATACGCCACAGCTTCGCCATCGGAGTTGGAGAGCAGTGCGCCCGTATGACGCCCCGGAATATCACCAACGTAAGGCGCATAGCCGTGGAACAGCCGGTTCATGATCGCCGTTCCCCGGCTGTCCGACAGCATTTCGCTCTGGTAGCCGATAAGGCCGCGCGTCGGCGCATGGAACACCAGGCGCTGGCGGCCTGCACCGGATGAGCGCATATCGCGCAGTTCGGCGCGTCGCTCCGAAAGTTTCTGGACGACAATGCCGGTATAAGCCTCGTCCACGTCAACGATAACTTCCTCGATGGGCTCAAGCTTCTGGCCCTCGTCATCAGTTCTGAACACCACGCGCGGACGGCCAACGGTGAGTTCGAACCCCTCGCGCCGCATTGTCTCGATGAGAATGCCGAGCTGCAATTCGCCGCGGCCCGCCACTTCAAAAGCATCCGTTTCATTTTCAGACGCCGTCACCTTGAGGGCAACATTGCCTTCCGCCTCGCGCAGCAAACGGTCGCGGATGACACGGCTTTGCACCTTGTCGCCTTCCTTGCCAGCCAGCGGTCCGTCATTGATGCGGAATGTCATGGTCAGTGTCGGAGGGTCGATTGGCTGGGCGGCAATCGGCTCGGTCACTGTGGGGTCAACAATCGTGTCAGCCACGGTTGCGGTGGTGAGACCCGAAATCGCCACGATGTCGCCCGCCTGGCATTCATCAACCGGCACGCGCTCAAGGCCGCGGAAAGCGAGCACCTTGGAGATGCGGCCTAGCTCGGCAACCTTGCCATCCTGGCCAAGGGCTTTTACCTGCTGATTTGCTTTCACCGAGCCGGAACGGATGCGGCCGGTGAGCACACGCCCGAGAAACGGGTTGGCTTCGATCGTCGTCACCAGCATGCGGAACGGCCCCTCTTCGATGACGGGCGGCTGGAAATGCGAAACGATCTGGTCAAACAATGCCGCCATGTTGTCTTCGGCCTTGGCGGGAGTCTTTGACATCCAGCCCTGCTTGGCAGAACCATAGATGATCGGGAAGTCGAGCTGCTCGTCGCTTGCTTCCAGCGCGGCAAAGAGATCGAACACCTCGTTCACCACTTCATTGTGCCGTTCATCCGGCCGGTCGATCTTGTTGATCAACACGATGGGCTTGAGGCCGATCTTGAGGGCTTTCTGCAGCACGAACTTGGTCTGCGGCATGGGCCCCTCGGCGGCATCGACCAGCAGCACGGCGCCATCCACCATGTTGAGAATGCGCTCCACCTCGCCGCCGAAGTCGGCGTGGCCTGGCGTATCGACAATGTTGATGCGCGTGTCCTTCCACACCAGCGAAGTGACCTTGGCAAGAATGGTAATGCCGCGCTCACGCTCGAGATCGTTGGAGTCCATGGCGCGCTCCGCCACCTTCTGATTTTCGCGGAAGGAGCCGGACTGCGCGAGCAGCCGGTCGATGAGGGTGGTCTTGCCGTGGTCGACGTGGGCAATGATCGCAATATTGCGCAATTTCATGGGCGCCGGAACTTTCTTGACTTGTGGTGGATTGCGGGGCGCTTAGCACGCCTAATCTGCAAAGGCAATTTTGCGCTTTTCAGGGGTATTTCCGGTCTCGAGGAAGCTGTCGAGCACGGCCAGGAACTGGGCCCTGATATCGTCTGTCTCATTCAATATTTCGTGGCGGGATTCCGGGATGGTGACCGTCGCGAAATTTGATATGCGGCGTTCCAGCTCGCGCGTTGCCTGATTGTCGACAACCACATCAAGCCCGGCAAGGACCGCAAGCGCCGGGCATTTGAAGCTGGTGCCGGTTCTGAGCCTGCGGAACATGCCGAAGGAATTGAGCGCAGACCGCAGCCAGCCGTAGGTTGGAGCACCCAACCCCAGTTCAGGAGCTTGCTCGAGGATGGCGCAGTCACGTATCCAGCGCCGCTTGTCGTGGGTCAGCGGGTTGCCCTCGAAATCGGCGCGACCAAATGGGTCACGCCGCATGCCGGGCAGGTAAAGCTTTCCCAGTCCGGATGTTTGGGCAACCCAGGTCAGCACCTGCACGACAGGAACGGGCCAGGCAAGGTAGTGGATATCAAGCAGGGGGGCTGTGAGAATAGCCTTCTTGAACCAGTTGTGCTTCAGCAATGCGCGCAAGCCTATGTTGCCGCCGGTGGAATGCGCCAGCAGGTAATAGGGCGGAGGCAGGTTGGGCACCACAATCTGGGTCATGAAGGCCCGCAGGTCCTCGTCGAAAGCCGCGAAGCTGTTGATGTGGCCGCGCATGGGATAAGTGGTATTGCGCTGTGAGCCGCCCTGGCCACGAAAGTCAATACCTGCCACACAGAGGTTGCGGTCCAGCAGTTCACGCGCGGTCTCGAAATAGCGTTCCAGATAGTCGGCCCGGCCGCCAAGCATGACGACCGTTCCCCTGGGCTTTGCCGCACGCGCCACCATGGCGCGCAACGCCACCCCGTCCTCGGTGACGACAGGCAGGCAGATCGCTCCTTCAGGAGGCGGATTTTCGGCTAGGGCGACAAGACGCATGCTGGCTTCTGTAAGCCATCACGCATCGTCGAGAAACAGCAAACTACAGTTTTCTGACTTCCGTCAGTTCGCCATTGGCGGAATTGACCTTCACGAGATAGTTTTTTCCGCCGCGCACAGCATTAAAGGAATAGACGCTGCCGCTGCATGTGCTGGTCTTGACGCTGTCGAAGCCGTAGCCCGCCACAATATCAGATGCCCTTGAGCAACTCATCGCGCCCGCTGTCGCCGGCTGAGCGGCAGGCCTTGAGATTGATGCAGTCGTCACAGCTTTCGGAGCGGATTTGTTTGCAGCCACCGTCTTGGGTTCAACAGATTTCTTCTTGATTTTGGCGCGGGCGACCTGCTTCTTCGGTGCAGGCTTGGCTACGATCTTCTTCCTGGCTTTGCGAGGCGGGACATACTCATCCTCGTAACCGGCGTCGTCCTGCTGCGAATAATAGTCCTGAATCAGGCGTTGCTTGCGCCGCTGCCGCTTGAGGTACTGGTAATACTCTTCTTCGTCCATATAGTAGACGTCGTCCGGCGGCGGATAGCCGTCATTGTAGCCCGGCAGAAATGGCCGGAACAGGAAGAATGGTTTTGCTTGCGCCATTTCCGCCGACAGGCCGGCGAAACCCGATACAGCAACAGCGATCAATGCAAGTTTGCGTAGTGACATGACTTTGGCCTTCCCCTCAGACATCAGACCTGCGCCGGACATAAGGCCCGGCGCAAGTTCCGTCAATTGTTGCTAGCGCAGCCGCCGGATTGATGTGATGCGGCCGGAGTAGGAGTTGACGGTGATCGCCGAATAGGCGCCGCGACGGCTTGCCGTGAACGAATAGCTCACGCCATTGCAGTCACGCGCACGCACATTGCGCCAACCGCGCTCTTCCAGCAGCCAGCGGGCTTCCTTGCAACGCAGTGAATCACGGATGAAGGCGCGTTGCACATGGCGTGGCCGGTATCCGTCATAGAAGCCGTAGCCGTTGTCATCCCAACTGTCATCGCCATTCCACCGGTCATAACCGGGGGCGTAGCCGCAGTAATAGGGGTTTCCAATGCAGCCGCCACCGCCGCCAATGCCGATAAAGACCTTGGTCTTGGCTTCCGCAGCCTGCACGAATGTGAAAGCCGAACAGGCTATAGCTGCGGCGATCATCAGTTTCTTGAACATTTGGTTATGCCCTCCGGTAAGAATAACCTGCATCGGTTATCGCCCGGAATGATGGCAGAATGTTGCTGAACAGCCGCCGACACAACCGTTCATCGGCGGTTCAATGTCATGGCGAAATTGCGGCGGTTAGGCCCGGCCGCGCCGTCACGGCCGGGCTCTCCCCATCGGGTTGGCAGCGCCTTACCAGGTGAGCTGCTTCACCTTGATGATGTTGCCGTTGAGCGCCACCTTGACGCGATAGAGGTGGCCATGCTTCCAGGCGTTGTACTGATAAACAGGTGCGCCGCAATCAACGGCGTTGACATTGTGGAAGCCATGCCACCTTACGATCTTGCGGCCCTTGTGGCACGAAATGCCACCCCCGTAGTAGGGGTCGATGACAGGATAGTATCCGCCATACCCGTAACCCGGCGTGCTGATGCCGACGTTGATGACAACTTTGGCTTCAGCCTGCGGGGCTGGTGCTGCGGCAACGAGCCCGGCGGAAACAGCGGCAGCGGCGAAGAGGGACTTGGCGATCATACGTATCTCCTGTTCAGTTAAAGTGGCGCTTTGCCACCGATGACTGCAGTTCTATGGCGCGCTCGTTGAACTGATCCCGAACGCGGCATTCATTTTCAGTTCATTTCAGTAAGTCCCGGCCCCTTGAAACTTGTTGCGGGCAGCTTATCTCAAGCCTGCAGGTGCCAATCCGGGCCTGTGGTTTCACACATTGCTTAAGGAGAATGTGACATGTTTGATTTTGCCCCCCTCTACCGCTCGACAGTAGGTTTTGATCGTCTTGCCCGCATGATGGACGATGCCGCTGGTTTCGAGGTTCCGGCCTATCCACCTTACAATATCGAGCGGGTCAGCGAGGACGAGTATCGCATCACCATGGCGATCGCCGGCTTCACCGCGGCTGACGTCAATCTTGAGGTCAAGGGCCAGGCCCTGACGGTGACCGGCAAGAAGCTTGAGAAGACGGAGCAGAAGGGCGAGTTCCTGCATCAGGGCATTGCCGCACGCAACTTTGAGCGCCGCTTTCAGCTCGCCGACCATGTGGAAGTAACCGGTGCCGAACTGGCTGACGGCCTGCTGCATGTATCGCTGAAGCGCAATATTCCCGAAGCGCTGAAGCCGCGTACTGTCGTCATCAAGGGCGCCAACGCGCCGAAGGCAATTGATGCCAGGCAGGCCGCCTGAGTGGCTGATATCGGGGTCCCTTTCTGGGGCCCCGACTTGTTTCACTGCGCGCGCCAGCTTGCTGCGCAAGCTGCAGGAACTGATCGACATGCTGCGCCGGCGTTGCATATGACAGTACGAAGCGCACGAAGATTTCATCGTCGCTGACGCCGCCCGGCACCCCGTCAGGCATCCAGTCGTAGAAATTTGCTCCGGCTGCAAGCAGGTCGTCGTTGAGCTTGCGCGGGATGACGGCGAACACTTCGTTGGCCTGCACAGTGATGCGGGATGCGGGTGCTGCGGAATTTGCGCGCAGCCCTTCGGCCAGGCGTGATGCATGCCCATTGGCGATGCGCGCATTGGTCAGCCACAGATCATCCTTGAGGTAAGCCAGCATCTGCGCTGCAAGATAGCGGCTCTTGGATATCAAGCTGGCCGCCGCGCATCCTGCGGTATTGGAAATCCTCCGCCAGGCCCTTGTCAAAAAAGACAACTGACTCCAGCATCATGCCGCCGTTCTTGGTGCCGCCGAAAGAGAGAACGTCAACTCCCGCCTTCCACGTCAATTCAGCCGGCGTCGCGCCTGATCCCACGACTGCGTTGGCAAAGCGCGCGCCGTCCATGAACAGTTTCATGCCGCGCGGGCGAATGACATCCGACATGGCCTTGACCTCGGCCGGCGAATACACCGTGCCGAGCTCAGTTGAATTGGTGAGTGCGATGGTCGCTGGTTTCGGATCATGTTCGCCGCGGATGAAGCCCTTGAGGGTCTTTTCAATGGTCTCCGGCGTGATCTTGCCGCCCGCACCCTGCAGGCCGATGATCTTGGCCCCTCCAGTAAACATCTCCGGCGCGTTGCATTCATCAGTTGCGATATGCGCCTCCGCATGGCAGATGATCGCCCCGTAAGGCGGCGTCAAGGCTGAAAGGGCTAGGCCATTGGCAGCCGTGCCGGTGGTGACCAGAAAGGCCCGCGACATCCAGCTCGAATACCTTTCGAGAGTTGTTCCTCAGCCTGCTTCGACCAGTCGTCATAGGCGTAGGAGGGCGAAGTACCTTCATTGACCGCCGCCGAAGGCTGGCCATAATGGCCGGGTGGACGCCATAGACATTGTCGGACGCAAAATTCATGATCTACTCCCTTGTGCATCTCCTACAGGGGAGTTCGGCTAGGGTCGAGAGCCTGGCCGTTGCGCAATTTTATTGCTTATTTTTGAACCAAACAATTCCTTCCTTGCGCGAGAGGAAAAGTCGTGTATTTTACAAAAGGACAGGATAGCTGTCCTTTTAAGTGACTGACTTTGGACTTGTGAGCCCGGATGAACCGGAATACGACCACAAAGACTAATAAAACGACGGCCAATTGCGCCGCCGCTGTCACTTGCCCGGTTCTGACCACAACTAAAAAACGCTCATAAGCAAGGTCAGTCCAGGGAGGCGAGAGCCACCAAGGAGTTTGACCGGAACTGGAGGAAAGGTGCCAAAAACCTCTCCCCGAAGATCAGACCCCACGAGAAATGAAGAGCGCCCCTCAAGCAATGGGGCAGGAAGTTGGAAGGGAGCGAGCGATGAACGCGCCATTTGATATGCTGCCAGAGGGCATGCCGAAGGCTCACGGGCTCTATGACCCGCGCAACGAGCATGATGCTTGCGGCATCGGCCTCATCGCCAACATCAATAACATCAAGAGCCACCGTGCCGTTGAGGATGGCCTCAGCATTCTCAAGAACCTTGAGCATCGCGGCGCCGTGGGCGCTGACCCCAAGGCTGGCGATGGCGCCGGCATTATGGTGCAAATTCCGCACAAACTGTTTCAGGAAGAAGCCAAGCGGCTGGGGTTTGACCTGCCGGCCCCGCAATCCTACGGCGTGGCCTTTCTGTTCATGCCGCGCGAACCTGTGTACCGCCAGGATATTGAGCGCATCTGGTGGGAAACAACGCGCGAGGAAGGCCTCAAGGTTCTGGGCTGGCGCGATGTGCCGGTTGATTCCTCCGTACTCGGATATTCGGTCAAGGGCACCGAACCATTTCACCGTCAGGTGTTCATCGGCCGCGGCCCCACCATTCGTGATGAAGCCCATTTCGAACGCAAGCTGTTTATCTGCCGCAAGGTTGTTTCCAACCGCGTGCTGGAAGTTCTCGGCTCCAAGGTGAAGACATATTACCCGGTGTCGGTTTCGAGCCGCACCATTGTCTACAAGGGCTTGGTGCTCGGCAAGGATTTAGGCTCCTACTACAAGGACCTTGTTGATCCGCGCATGGAGTCTGCGCTTGCCCTTGTGCATCAGCGCTTCTCGACCAACACCTTCCCAAGCTGGCCTCTCTCGCATCCCTACCGCTTTGTCTGCCACAACGGCGAAATCAACACCGTGCGCGGCAACTTCAACTGGATGGCAGCGCGCCAGGCCAACATGCAGTCCAAGATATTGGGCGAAGACCTGTCTAAGCTCTGGCCTATTTCCTACGAAGGCCAATCGGACACCGCCTGCTTCGACAATGCGCTCGAATTCCTCCATATGGGCGGCTACTCGCTTCCCCACGCCATGATGATGCTGATCCCCGAAGCCTGGGCCGGCAACCCGCTGATGGACGAAGACCGCCGCGCCTTCTACGAGTATCACGCTGCACTCATGGAGCCATGGGATGGCCCCGCCGCCATGACCTTCACCGATGGCAAGCTCATCGGCGCAACTCTGGACCGTAACGGCCTGCGGCCCGCCCGCTACCTGACGACGGATGATGGCTTCGTGCTGGTTGCTTCCGAAATGGGCTGCCTCAAATTTGCCGAAGAACGCATCACCCACAAGTGGCGCCTGCAGCCCGGCAAGATGCTGCTCATTGATCTTGAGCAGAAGCGCATCATTTCCGACGAAGAATTGAAGAAGCAGCTTGCCAATGCCCATCCCTACAAGGATTGGCTGAAGCGCACGCAAGTTGTGCTGCGCGATCTGCCCAAGGCCAAGACCAAGCGGCCCAAGAGCGCCGTTGCGCTGCTCGACCGCCAGCAGGCCTTTGGCTACAGCCAAGAAGACCTCAAGATTTTGATGTCGCCGATGGCCCAGACTGGCCAGGAGGCAGTAGGCTCCATGGGCAACGATGCGCCGATCTCGGCCTTGTCGGACAAGGCCAAGGGCCTCGACACATACTTCAAGCAGAACTTCGCTCAGGTCACCAACCCGCCGATTGATCCGATCCGCGAAGAGCTGGTGATGTCGCTGGTCTCGTTCATTGGGCCGCGGCCCAACCTGCTCGACCTCGAAGGAACTTCGAAGCACATGCGGCTTGAGGTTTCACAGCCGATCCTCACCAACGAGGATCTCGAGCGTATCCGCACCATCGGTTCGATCAGCGAAAATCCGTTCCGCACCGCCACCATCGATATCACCTATGATGTGGCGAACGGCGTTGAATACATGGAAGCAGCGCTCGATAGCGTCTGCGCGCTGGCCGAACGCGCCGTGCGTGACGGCTACAACATCATCATCCTGTCGGACCGCGCCATTTCGGCGGAGCGTTTGCCTATTCCCTCGCTGCTGGCCACGTCCGCAACGCATCATCATTTGATCCGCAAGGGCTTGCGCACCCAGGTTGGCCTCGTTGTCGAGTCAGGCGAGCCGCGTGAAGTGCACCAGTTCTGCGTTCTCGCGGGCTATGGCGCGGAAGCCATCAACCCTTACCTCGCCTTCGAGACGCTGGAGTCGATGTTGCCGGAGTTCGAGGAGGAAGTTTCGCACTACGAAGCTGTCAAGCGCTACATCAAGGCCATCGACAAGGGCATTCTCAAGGTCATGTCGAAGATGGGTATTTCGACATACCAGTCCTATTGCGGCGCGCAGATTTTCGATGCCATCGGCCTGTCGACGGAATTTGTCGGCAAGTATTTCACCGGCACCGCCACGCAGATCGAAGGTGTGGGCATGGCGCAGATCGCTCTTGAAACCTTCCGCCGCCATCATGCGGCCTTCGGTTCGAGCCCGGTACTTAAGACCTCGCTGGATGTGGGCGGCGATTATGCCCAGCGCATGCGGGGCGAGGCCCATGTGTGGACTGCTGAAACCGTTTCCGCTCTGCAGCACGCCGTGCGCGGCAATTCGAAAGACCAGTACCTCGCTTTCGCGAAGCACATCAATCAGCAGTCGGAACGCCTCAAGACCATGCGTGGCCTGTTCCGCATCAGGACGGCCGAAGAGATGGGCCGCAAGCCTGTTTCCATTGATGAGGTTGAAACGGCGCAGGTTATAGTCAAGCGCTTCTCGACCGGCGCCATGTCCTACGGCTCGATAAGCCGCGAGGCGCACACAACACTCGCCATCGCCATGAACCGCATCGGCGGCAAGTCCAACACCGGTGAAGGCGGCGAGGAGTCGGACCGATTCACGCCGCTGCCCAATGGAGACAGCATGCGCTCCGCCATCAAGCAGGTGGCGTCTGGCCGCTTCGGCGTGACGGCGGAGTATCTCGTCAATTCCGACATGATGCAGATCAAGATGGCGCAAGGCGCAAAGCCCGGTGAAGGCGGCCAATTGCCCGGCCACAAGGTGGACGCGACCATCGCCAAGGTGCGCCATTCAACGCCGGGCGTTGGCCTCATCTCGCCGCCGCCGCACCATGACATCTATTCGATTGAAGACCTCGCCCAGTTGATCTTCGACTTGAAGAACGTCAACCCGGCCGGACTGGTATCAGTCAAGCTGGTGTCTGAAGTAGGTGTCGGAACGGTCGCTGCAGGCGTTTCCAAGGCGCACGCCGACCATGTGACGATTTCCGGCTATGAAGGCGGCACCGGCGCATCGCCGCTCACCTCCATCAAGCATGCTGGCTCGCCGTGGGAGATTGGTCTTTCCGAAACCCAGCAGACTCTGGTGGCCAACGATCTTCGCGGCCGAATTTCCGTGCAGGCGGATGGCGGCATCCGCACCGGTCGCGATGTGTTGATCGCAGCCTTGCTGGGCGCTGATGAAATCGGCTTTGCCACCGCTCCGCTGGTTGCGGCTGGCTGCATCATGATGCGGAAGTGCCACCTCAACACCTGCCCGGTTGGCGTCGCCACGCAGGATGCAGAACTCCGCAAGCGCTTCAAGGGTCAGCCCGAACACGTCATCAACTACTTCTTCTTTGTTGCCGATGAGCTGCGTGAGCTGATGGCCTCGATGGGTGTCAAAACCTACAGCGAACTGATCGGATCAACCGAATGGCTCGACCAGCAACAGGCTATCTCCCACTGGAAAGCGCAAGGGCTGGACTTCACGCGCCTATTTGCGAAGGCCGATGTGCAGGGGCCAGTCGCCACCCGCAAGACAATCGCGCAGGACCACGGCATCGACAAGATACTGGATCGCAAGCTCATCGCCGAGGCAACTCCCGCGCTTGAGCACGGCACGCCGGTTGTCATTGAAACGGAAATCTTCAACCGGGATCGTACCGCAGGCGCCATGCTGTCTGGCCAGGTGGCCAAGCGCTATGGCCATGCAGGTTTGCCCGAAGATACGATCACCGTGCGTATGACGGGCGTTGCAGGCCAGAGTTTTGGCGCCTGGGCCGCACACGGCGTAACCCTCGATCTCACTGGTGAAGCCAACGACTATGCCGGCAAGGGCCTTTCGGGTGGCAAGCTCATCGTCAAGCCGCATGACAAGATCGGCTTCAAGCCGGAAGAGTCGATCATCGTCGGCAACACTGTGCTCTACGGCGCCATCACCGGCGAATGCTACTTCCGCGGCGTGGCGGGCGAGCGCTTCGCCGTGCGCAATTCAGGCGCGGTCGCCGTTGTTGAAGGCGTCGGCGATCATGGCTGCGAGTATATGACCGGTGGCTGCGTGCTGGTGATCGGCGATACGGGCCGCAACTTCGCCGCCGGCATGTCTGGTGGTGTCGCCTACGTGCTGGATGAATCGGGAACCTTCTCGCAGCGTTGCAACCTCTCGATGGTTGATCTGCAACCCGTGCCTGAGGAAGAGGAATTGATTGAGCGCCTGCATCACCATGGCGGCGACCTCGATCATCACGGCCTTGTTGACATCACCGCGCACATGGACCGCAACGATGCCGAGCGCATCCACGCGCTGCTGGCGCGCCATCATAAATATACGGGTTCAACGCGCGCCAAGGACATTCTCGACAATTGGGCGACCTGCCTGCCGAAGTTCGTGAAGGTCATGCCTGTTGAATATGCCCGCGCGCTTGCCGAATTGGAAAAGGCGCAGGAAAGCAGCGATGGCCTCACCATCGGCGTAAAGAGGAGCGCGTAATGGCGGTACTTTCCCTCGCCCTGAGGTGCCCGGCGAAGGCGGGCCTCGAAGGGTTCCGGCAGGTGGAGAAAGATGCTTCGAGGCTTTGCTCCGCAAAGCACCTCAGCATGAGGACAATGATCAAGGGCGGAGTGCACTAATGGGCAAGGTCACAGGCTTTCTGGAAATTGACCGGCAGGACCGCAAGTATGCGCCGGTTGCGGACCGCGTTCGCCACTACAACGAGTTTGTCATTCCGCTGAGCGAGGAAGGCACAAAATCGCAGGCGGCGCGCTGCATGAACTGCGGCATTCCCTATTGCCACAACGGCTGTCCGGTCAATAACCAGATCCCCGATTGGAACGATCTTGTTTACAATGGCGATTGGGAGGAGGCCTCGCGCAACCTCCACAGCACCAACAATTTTCCGGAGTTTACGGGCCGCGTTTGCCCTGCACCCTGCGAGACGTCGTGCACGCTGAACATTGATGATGTGCCAGTTACCATCAAGACGATTGAATGCGCCATTGTTGACAAGGCCTGGGAGAATGGCTGGCTCAAGCCCGATGTCACCGCTGAAAAGACCGGCAAGAAGGTCGCGGTCATCGGTAGCGGCCCCTCGGGACTGGCAGCCGCCCAGCAACTTGCCCGCGCCGGCCACAATGTTCACCTCTTCGAGAAGAACCGCAAGGCCGGCGGCCTCATGCGTTATGGCATACCTGATTTCAAGATGGAGAAGCATCTGATCGACCGGCGTGTCACGCAGATGGAGGCTGAAGGCGTAACCTTCCACTACGAAGCCAACATTGGCGTCACCCAGGATGCGCGCCAGCTAGTGGATAGCTTTGATGCTGTCCTCCTCACCGGTGGAGCAGAGAACGGCCGCGACCTCACCATTCCAGGTCGTGATCTCTCTGGCGTGCATTTCGCCATGGAATTTCTGCCGCAGCAGAACCGCCGCGTCTCGAAGGAGACGCCGCTTAACAACCAGCCAATCCTTGCGGGCGGCAAGCATGTTGTGGTGATCGGTGGCGGCGACACGGGTTCTGATTGCATTGGCACCTCATTGCGCCAGGGTGCGCTCTCCGTCACCCAGCTTGAAATCATGCCGCGCCCGCCGGAAAAGGAAAACAAGGAGCTGGTGTGGCCGGACTGGCCGCTCAAATTCCGCACTTCTTCCAGCCAACAGGAAGGCGCAGAGCGTGACTTCTCCGTTGTTACCCAGAAGTTCACGGGAGAGAACGGGACGGTGAAGAAGCTGCATTGCGTGCGCGTTGACGCCAAGATGCAGCCTATCGCCGGAACCGAATTCGAGTTGAAGGCGGATTTGGTGCTGCTGGCAATGGGCTTTCTCGGCCCCATCGGCAGTGGCATGCTCGAACAATTGGGCGTCAAGCTGGATCAGCGAAGCAACGTTGAAGCCAACGTGCTGAACTACAAGACCAGCTCGCCCAAAGTATTCGCGGCAGGCGATATGCGCCGTGGCCAATCGCTTGTCGTCTGGGCCATTCGTGAAGGCCGCCAGGCTGCCCGCGCTGTTGATGAATTCCTCATGGGGGAATCAACCCTGCCGCGCTGATTATTCGGCGGGCTTGGGGAGCATATAATCGTCGAAACGGCCAACTGGCGCCACATCGGCAATGCCTTGGACATAGAGGCGTTCCGCCGCACTTCCGCGTGCGAGTTCCGATCTTGCAACCGGCGTTGCAGATGCAACCGGCGTCAGCACGGTTGAAGCCATGCTGGTGTCAACAGTTGTCGGAGCAGAGTTGGCCGCAAACCCGCCTTGTGATTCACCACCGAAAACCGGCCCTGCAGAATCCGGTGCAACGATTGGCGGCGGATCGGCGATGGTAGTCAGCGGAAGATCAGTCTTGCCCTCAATTCGTCGCTTGATCTCCTCAATCACCAGCCGGCCGAATTTAGTGTTGCCTGCCTTGGTGAAGGCTATGCCATCAGAGTCGCGCAAGTTGCGCACCGTGCCAGTGTCATCCGGACCCGAGGAAGCGTAGCTGCCGTCCTCTGCAAGAAAATTGGCGCGCAAGTCGACAAAATTTGCCCCAGCGGACTCGACGCGCTCGCGATGCATTGCGTTGAGAACCTGCATGTCCGCGTCGTAGCGCGCATCGCCCATCGGCGGCAGCGCCAGCCAGAAAACCTTGGCGCCGGAATCTTTCAGGACAGCGAGCAGCCGGTCGACATTTTGCTGATAAGATTTTCGCCAATCCGGCGTGTTGAACGCAAAACGGAAATTGTCACGCCGGATCTCCTGGCGGTCATTGCTGCCGATGAGGACAACAATGGAATTGAAACTCTTGTCAGCCATGAGCTTGGGCAGCGTTTCCGCCCAGTCATAGACTTCAGGCCGGGCGAGACCGGAGACTTCCTGAAACCGGTTGGCAATCTCGAACTGTCCGTCGGCCTCGGTAACGCGGGTCAAACCCGCGCCGACACCGCCGGCCAAGGCATCGCCGATCACGAGAATGCGGTACGTTTCATCGGCTGCTGCCACTTCTTGTTCAACTTGTTCGGTCGACTGTGACCCCATGATCGGCGCATCTTGCGACCTGGCGGCAGCACCGAATGTGATGAGCGCCAGCAGGGCAGCAACAGCCAAGCAGAGCTTGCGCATCGGAGACTAGCCCGCGCCTTGCATATGGCGCAGCAGGGACTGCGAGGGCTTGCCATCAAGCGGCAGGCCAACCTTCTTCTGGTAGGCGATGATGGCTTCGTAGGTGCGCGCGCCAAACCGGCCATCCGCGCCGCCCGTTTCAAATCCCAGGCCCGACAAGCGTTTCTGCAATTCCACGCGTTGCGCGAAACTGAGATCAAATTCCACGCTTGGCCAGCTTCCGGCGAACGCTCCGCCGCCGCCAATGCGGTCAGCCAGGTGGCCGACAGCGAGGGCGTAAGAATGGGAAAAATTATAGTCCATGATCGCAATGAAATTCTGTGTCACCAGGAAGGCAGGACCATCAATGCCTTGCGGAATCATGACGAAGGCCTTGGCGCCGGGCGCGGAAAACTTGCCGCCCGTTGCTGGCTTGATGCCAAGCGACACCCACTCGGATACAGGCCGCCATTTGCTGCGGCCTATGAGCGCCCGGTTGAATTTTGGCGGCAGGCTGACTTCCCATCCCCACGGCCTGTCACTCTTCCACCCGGCCTTGGCCAGATAGTTGGCGGTTGAGGCGAGCGCATCTTCCTTCGAACCCCAGATGTCGCGCTGCCCGTCTCCTGTCCAATCAACTGCATAGGAGATGTAGGAGGTGGGAATGAACTGCGTATGCCCCATGGCTGCCGCCCAGGAGCCGGTAAAGTTGTCAGGCGTCCGAATGCCTTTCTGCAAAATCTTGAATGCTGCAATAAGCTGTTGGCGGGCATAATCACGTTTGCGGCCAGCATAGATCAGCGTGGCGAGCGAGCGCATGACGCGCATGGAGCCAAGATCCCTGCCGAAATTGGATTCCATACCCCAGATGCCGAGCAGGATATGCCGGTCAACGCCGTACTTCTTCTCTATCGCGGAAAGAAGCTTGCTGTTGTCGGCCTTGGCGTTCTGTCCGGACTCGATGCGAATGGGCGTCACCGCCTTCGAAAGGTACGCTTCGGTGGTGGAGGTGAATTCTGGTTGCACGGCAGCTTGCTTCAGGACCACGGCATCCGGCTCCGTGATGCCGGCAAAAGCCTCGTCAAACAGGGCACGGGAAATTCCGGCAGCTTTCACTTGCGGCCACAGGGACTGGATGAAGGCTTCGAATTTTGCGTCTGCCATTGCTGGCGTGGCAAAACTCAGGCCGGCGCAAAACAGAGTGATGGAAAGCTTGCGAAAGTTCATGGGACCCCTTGTGCCTCTCGGGCGATTCGCCAGCCGTCAATGTAGCGGGCAAGGCAGGGGGCAGAAAAGCCGCGAATTGCGGCTCTAATCAGGCCGCGTTGCGGCGGGTGAGATGCTTCTCCCAGGCCAGGGCGGAATTGACGATCAGATCGAGGTCGTCAAAGCGCGGCTGCCAGCCCAGCTCTTCGCGGATGCGTGTCGCACCGGCGACGATTGCCTCTGGATCGCCCGCCCGGCGTGGCGAAAGCTTGGCGGCGATTGGATGACCACAGGCTCGCTCGACCGCCTTCACCACTTCCAGCACCGAGTAGCCGCGCCCATAGCCGCAATTGAAGATGCCGCTGCTTCCACCGCCCCGGAGGTGGCGCAAGCGCATCCATGTGCGCTGCAATCAGGTCGCTGACGTGAATATAGTCGCGCAGGCAAGTGCCATCTGGCGTACCATAGTCGGTGCCGAACACATCCATCTGCGGCCGCTGTCCAAGGGCCGTCTGGCAGGCAACCTTGATGAGGTGGGTGGCGCGCGGCGTTGATTGGCCGGAACGCCCCTTGGGATCAGCTCCCGCCACGTTGAAATAGCGCAGCGCCACATAGTTCAGACCATAGGCAGCATGCGAATCGCGCAGCATCCATTCGGTCATCAGCTTTGATGTGCCATAGGGCGAAATCGGCTTGGGCAATGCTGTCTCGAAAACCGGCTGCGTTTCAGGGTTGCCGTAGACGGCTGCCGTCGAGGAGAAGATGAAGTTGCGGATGCCGGCCTTCACAGCGCATTCCATCAGAGTGCGCGATTTGACTGTGTTGTTGTGATAGTAACCCAACGGATCAGACACCGAGTCAGGCACCACGATTGATCCCGCAAAGTGGATGACGGCATCGAATTTCGTTTCAGCCATCAGCTGCGACAGGAACTGTTCATCGCCGATGTCGCCCTTCGCGAGACGGGCTTGTGGAGCAATGGCCCAGGAAAATCCGGTGGACAGGTTGTCGGCCACAACAACTTCTTCGCCAGCATCAACCAGCGCCAGCACCATATGGCTGCCGATGTAGCCTGCACCACCAGTCACCAATACCGTCACGGGCCGCTCCTTAACGCGAAATCAATCTAACGCCGCCTAATTATAGATTGAACTTGAGACAAGTTATAGGCATGCGCTTGTGCGCCTGCGTTGTTAGTTAAAAGTGAGTAAACGGCAGCATGCAACAGCCGGTCAAGAAAGCCATTTTCCCGGTTGCGGGTTTGGGAACGCGTTTCCTTCCGGCGACCAAAGCCATGCCCAAGGAAATGCTGACCGTTGTTGACCGCCCGCTCATCCAGATTGCGGTGGATGAGGCCAAGGAAGCCGGCATCGAGCATTTCATCTTTGTGACTGGCCGCAACAAGGGCGTCATCGAAGATCATTTCGACAAGCAGTATGAGCTGGAGTCGAACCTCAACAAGCGCGGCAAGACATTTGAATTGCATGTGCTGGAGCAGGACCTCATTCCACCTGGCCAGGCGAGTTTCACCCGCCAGCAGGAGCCTCTTGGGCTTGGTCATGCCATCTGGTGCGCGCGCAACATGGTGGGGGGCGAGCCGTTTGCCGTGCTGCTGCCAGACATGGTGATGCACGCAAGGCCCGGTTGCCTGGCGCAAATGATTGAAACCTACAATCAGCGCGGCGGCGGCAATGTAGTGGCCGTCGAGGAAATGGATGAATTCAAGCTCCACCGCTACGGTGTTGTCGGCGTGGGCGACAGACATGGGCGCGGATTCTCGATCACTTCGATGGTGGAAAAGCCGGCTCCCGGTACTGCGCCATCCAACTTCATCATCTCGGGCCGCTACATCCTGCAGCCTGAGATATTCGAGCTGATCGGAACATCGCAGCCTGGCGTTGCTGGCGAAATCCAGATTACAGATGCCATGATCAGGCTTCTCAAGCACCAACCGTTCCACGGCTTGCTTTATGAGGGCAAGACCTACGACTGCGGCGACAAGCTTGGCTTTCTTGCCGCCAATCTCGCATTCGGTCTTGAGCATGAAGACATCGGCCATGCCTTCAAGCTTGTGCTTCAGGAAATTGTGTCGAGCTACGGCGGGCATGTCAGTTGGGAATCAAATTCGGGTCTTTCGGACATCATCCGTAAGCTGCGTGACAGCATGCCCGCAGAGGTGGAGCAGGCGATAGCTGACCAAACGACTGTGGCAGTTGGATAAACTAGCGTCTTAGCACGATGCCGGTTGTCAGCCTGTGTTCAGTGTAATCATTGGCCGTGCCAGCGCCCCTGAACCAGGTGGCGTCATAGCCAGCCGTCCAGGCCAGTTCCGGTGCAATCTGCCATTCAAGGCCTGCTCCGACAGCAAGCGTGACATCATTGCCCGCGGACGACTTATCGAGCGTTATGCCATAGCCGGCCCGCAGTGAGATGTTGTCACGCATGGCATGGGTGAAGTCGAGTTGCAGGTCATAGGTTCGGCCGTCGGTCGCCGTATCGTCAAGTCCGGTGCTGGCGGTCAGCACAACCGTGGAGAGATCGGTCGGACGCCAGGTGAGATTGCCATTGATGCCGAAGGTCTGAACGGCATCCAGTGCGGAGTCCCGATAGTCACGCCGCAAGTAGGTGAGGGCCAGTTCGCCGGACCAAAGGCTGCCATCGTCAAAGCTCGCGCCGAGTCGCAGGTCGAGATCGCCTGAATCGGTGTTCTGTCCGGAACTGTTCTGTTTGTTGTCATGAAAGCGCCGCGCATAGCCTACTTCGGCAAATGGTTGAAGTGCAGGCGGGTCGGTATAAGTGACGCGCAGCGATGCAGAAGGCTTCCAGTTGTTGAGGTCTTCATTGTCGCGGCTGCCGCCGCCATCGAGGTCCTCTTTCCCATAAAGCTGGCGCTCAAGGCCGGTCCGCAGCCGTAGCGAAACACCGCCGAGATCTTGGGTCAGCGCAGTTGAGGCAGTGAAGGTCTGGTCAAGCCGGCTGCCTTCGGCTCCTCCTGCAAGGCCGGTGTCATCGGGCCGCACGGGTGTGAGGTTATAGGCAAATTCGAGATCAGCGGTTGTCGTGCGCCGGATGTCCAACCGGAGGCG
The DNA here is from genome assembly GCA_963814455.1 of uncultured Alphaproteobacteria bacterium. GTDB lineage: Bacteria > Pseudomonadota > Alphaproteobacteria > Rhizobiales > Aestuariivirgaceae > Aestuariivirga. Next base: position 22,871 of record CAWFCR010000013.1, read on the forward strand.
CGTATCCGCAATCACACTGGCAGTGTTGGCTTCACTGTTCTTGGCGTAGGCGATGTAATCACCCTGCAAACTGCTCCGCAGCGAATGGCGCACCCAGTCGCTCTCCAGCCGCAGCGAAGGCGCTACGTGAAGTCCAACACCTGCCTTCCTGTCAGTAGTGGACTGGCGCACATTGCTGCTGACGACAGTGCCAATCTCAAGCGCGGGGTAGAGTCGCAAGCCTCCTGCGCTGATGCCGATCGGATCATAAGGATTGGTCCGTGCTGCTGAAGGCCTGCGGGCGGCTTCGACAGGCTGTTCTTCCTCGGCAATGGTAAGTCGCGGAGCAACCAGCTCCTGAGCGGGAGCAGGGGTTCCGTCGTTCTCGGCAGCAGTGTCGGTTATGGTGTCCCGCAGCGGGTCATCAGATTCTTGCGCAAGCGCTCCCGTGGCCAACCCCAAGAGGCTGGTCAACGCGCAGACTGATAGGACGCGAACGCCAAAAACCACTGGTTTACTCCTGCCGGCACCCTAGGAAAACATGGTTAACGAAAGGTTGCCTGGGTGTACCCGGCCTTTTCTTTTGCTCTCCGAAGGCCTATCACGGGACAATGCAAGTCTCGACACCCGCCACCCCGCCAAAACTGCATCCGCAGCGCATTGCTTCCGCTCGCCGCAGCCTCCAAACCGAAACAGATGGCCTTAAAGAGCTGCTTGCCGCGCTGGAAGGCGCATTGGGACAGTCATTCAGCCTCGCGGTTGATGCCATTTTTGCGGCCTCGGGCCGCGTCATCGTGTCTGGCATGGGCAAGAGTGGCCATGTCGGGCGCAAGATTGCTTCGACCTTTGCCTCGACCGGCACGCCAGCCATGTTTGTGCATCCGGCGGAAGCGAGCCACGGTGATCTTGGCATGATCACGCGTGAGGATGTGGTGATCCTGCTCTCCAATTCCGGCGAGTCAGCCGAACTGCGTGACATCGTCAACTACACGCAACGCTTCTCGGTGCCGCTGGTGGCGATTACGGCCGCAGCGGATTCTACGCTCGCCCGAGCTGCTGATATCGTGCTTGAGTTGCCCAAGGTCCGTGAAGCCTGTCCCAATGGCTTGGCTCCGACAACCTCAACCCTGCTGCAACTTGCCCTGGGTGATGCGCTTGCGGTGGCCTTGCTTGAAGAGCGAGGCTTCACCGCCCGCCACTTCCGCGATTTCCATCCGGGCGGCAAGCTTGGAGCCGCACTCAAACTTGCAAGAGATGTCATGCGCCAGCGGGATCAGTTGCCCTTGGTCAACCCGCCAACCCGCATGCGGGAAGCGCTTGTCACCATGACGGAAAAAGCCTGTGGCTGCCTTGGCGTTGTTGACGCCGAAGGAACGCTGGTCGGCATCATTACGGACGGCGATCTCCGTCGCCACATGAGCCCTGATCTTTTGGAGCGGCAGGCGCACGAGGTCATGACGCTGGCGCCCAAGACCGTGGCTCTCGAAGCACTGGCATTTGAAGTTCTTGAAACGCTCAATTCAGCCAACATTACCACAGTCTTCGTGGTTGATGACAAGGGTCGGCCAGCTGGCCTCATCCACATTCACGATCTTCTCCGCATTGGCGTAGGCTAGGCGCAAGTCCTGCGCAAGTTTTGGCGCTGAAACAAGTCACATTCAGAGAAGGCTGATTCCGGCGCTGATTGTAGCCGCCCGCCAGCTTTCGCACGCAGGCATGTGATGGCAACCGCGACGCGCCCAGAACTTAAATTGCTCGGCAGACCCAAGTTCGGAGTTCTGGCTGTTTCTGATCTGTATTTCCGCACTTCTGGCGATCATTGGTGCCGCAGCCGCAACACCGGAACCGGCCCCAGTTCGCAGCCTGGTCATCATTGATCCATCCGTTACCGATCCCGCCACCATTGTCCGCGCACAAGAGGGTCGTCCGGGTCAGAAAGTTGTTGTCCTTGCCAGTGGCATGGCAAATCTTGAGTCAATTGCCGCAGCCGTTTCCGAATACAAGGACTTGCGGTCGATCCACATCATATCTCATGGCACGGAGGGGGCCTTACAACTCGGCCAACAAACGATCGATTGGCAGTCAGCCGGAACATTGGGAGCAACCTGGAAGGCCATTGGCCAGTCGCTGGCACGAGGTGGTGACCTTCAACTCTATGGCTGCAACATCGGCAAGGGCGAAGTTGGAAGATCATTCCTGTCTGAGATCGCGCGCCTCACCGGGCGCGATGTTGCGGCATCAGACAACCAGACCGGATCGGCGCGCTTCGGCGGCGATTGGCAATTGGAACAGACCACTGGACCTATCGAGACGGCAAGCCTTGCTGTTGAGGAATGGAACGCTGTCCTCTCCCAAAACAACACCGGAGCCTGGACGCTAGGTGCCAACACGGCCAACAATCATTAACAGTCGGCCCCAATACAGCACCGCGACTGTCAGTTCAGCGGTCATTTTCGACCGGCAACGGTGGCGACAAATCTCTCGGTCAACAAACCTGAATCGACATAGCAGTCTTCACCCCCGTCTGTGCAAAGCACAGATTCGCTTGGAATACAGTACGTCTGGGACACGGTGCCTGAGGGCGGCACAACGCAAGCCTCCACCGATCGCGGCACTGCCGTCATGACAATCACTTTCACTCGGGAAGTGAAGGATCCGATCCTGCATCTTGATCGGATTGGCGGCTCAGATGGAACAAACCAGAACGGCGCTTCACTTACACGTTGCAGACAGCCGGAATAACGCTCACGCGCCTCTCGGGAACCGGGCATTTCTCAGTCTGCGGATCAGTAATTTCAAACAACCTCAGCGGCACCGCAATCGGGAGCGGATACACGGCGAGTCAAACACCACCACGAACCTCGGAACTGCCGCAGGCAGTGTTCGCCTCAACGGCACGTTTTCGACGGTATCATTCCTGCTGCTCTCCATGCCGTTAACACCACGGAAGGCACAGGCAGCGATGCCATCGAATTGAAGCTTACCTATGATCCCACGCCGCTCGCCCAGGCGGACAGTTTCACCGGCTACGTCAACACCATTGTTTCGGGAAATGTGTTCAACGACAACGGCTCCGGAGTTGATACCGACTTCAATACGGACGCGTTGACAATCACGCAGATAAACGGTGCAGCCTTCACAGTCGGCACGCCCATTGCGCTGGCAAACGGCTCCCTCACCATCACCAACGCAACAACTGGCACCTTTACATTCGTCCCGACATCAGGTGTTTCAGGAATTCAGACATTTACCTACACCATCGCCGATGCCAATGGCGGCGCGTCGACGGCAACCGTCACCATCACAATCCTTCGCACCACCATAACCCTCACCAAGACCAGCCTTGGCGCGGTCGGCGGTTTCACTTTCACCGGCAACAATGGCTGGGCAAGCCAAACCATTACCACAGTGACGTCGGGCGTTGCCGTCAACGGAGCGACCCAGACGCTCACCAATGCCAACACCGCAACAACCATCACGGAAGCAATCCCGCCAGGCTATGCTGTTACATCAATTTCCTGTGCCGGGTTGGGCTCAGGCACGGCAACGCCAAATCTGGGGGCAGGGTCCGTGGCGTTTGATGTTTTGGCGACTGCTCCGGGCAACACAATCACTTGCACATACACCAACACCAGGTTGCCGACCCTGCAACTTCGCAAGACCAGCAACGGCGGCGTAGGAGGGTTCAATTTCTCAGGCGCCAATGGCTTTGGGACCGACACGATCACAACAGTGACCCAGGGAACTCCGGTCAACGGGGCAGTAAGGACGCTGACAGCCGCAAGCACTTCGACCACAGTCACTGAAACAATCCCGCCAACATATTTTGTCGATTCAATTAGTTGTTCCGGCCTCGGCGGAGGGACGGCAACCCCCAACCTCGCCACTGGCGCTGTTGTGCTCGATGCCACGGCCACGGCTCCCGGCAATGTCATTGTCTGCACCTACACCAACACGGTTGAAGCGCCGGCTTTGACTGTTGTGAAGTCAGCCAACACAGCTGGCCCCGTCAATGCCGGAAACATCATCACCTATACTTTTCAGGTCACAAACTCGGGCAACAGGCCGATGTCAGCGGTTCAGGTTGCCGAGTCCTTCAACGGTACGGGCACCATACCGGTCGTCGCCAACGAAACACTGTTGACGGATACGGCACCGGCAGGAGATTCAACTGATGCGACGCCGAACAATGGGACATGGACAGCTCTTGGACCAGGAGACGTGATCAGGTTCACCGCGACCTACACTGTTACGCAGAGTGATATTGACACGCTGCAGTAATGCGACTGCCAGCCTCAGGCAGTTTCCACCTTGAGAACCATGCCCTCAATGCCTGCGATCTTAACCCGGCTGCCTGCGGCGATGTCAGGCCCCACAACATCCCACACTGTGTCTTCGATCGTCAGCTTGCCTTGCCCGTTAGCAATAGGTTCGGTGAGCGTGTAAGTGCGGCCAACATAGTTGTAGTGCCGTTGGTTCAGGTTCGGCTGATCCGTTGTTGAACGTCTGCCATAGTAGGGGCGGCCAAGATAAACATAGATCAGCGAGAGTGCCGCAAACAGCGGCACCGAATACAGCCACTCAAGCGGCCACACATAGACGATGGCGCCTACCGTGGCGGCAGCAAGCGCCAGCCACAGGAAGAACACGCCCGGCGCAGCTAGCTCGATGGCCAACATGATCCCAGCCGCTATCCACCAGATCCAGACGCCGTTGGCAGCTTCGAAGAGTGGCCCCATTCTGTTCAGCCTCGCGACGAAACGGTAGGCACCGGCGAGGCGGGTTTGCGGCGGATTGTGTCGCCCCCCGATGCAGGCGGCGTGCCGCCAAATGCTTCCCTTGCAATCTCCGCAATGCCGCCGATCGAGCCAAGGATGGAGGTGGCATCAAGCGGCATCATCAGTATTTTCTGGTTGGGGGACTGGGCGATTGATTCAAGCGCCTTCACATAATTATTGGCGACGAAATAGTTGATCGCTTGCACATTGCCATTGGCGATGGCGTTGCTAACCAGTTCGGTCGCCTTGGCTTCGGCTTCAGCCGAACGTTCGCGCGCCTCGGCATCACGGTAGGCGGCCTCGCGGCGGCCTTCCGCCTGCAGCACCACGGATTGCTTTTCACCCTCGGCCTTGAGAATGGCGGCTTGCCGCATGCCTTCCGCCTCAAGGATGGAAGCGCGCTTCTCGCGCTCGGCCTTCATCTGCCGGCCCATTGAATCAACAAGGTCGCGCGGCGGATTGATGTCCTTGATCTCGATGCGTGTCATCTTCACGCCCCAGGGCGAGGTCGCCTGGTCCACCACGCCGAGCAGGCGATGGTTGATGTCGTCGCGCTGCGACAGAAGATTGTCGAGCTCCATCGAGCCCATGACGGTGCGGATGTTGGTCATCACCATGTTGATGATGGCGTTGTCGAGATTGCTCACTTCATATGTCGCCTTGGCGGCATTCATCACCTGGTAGAAGGCGACGCCATCCACCTGCACCATGGCATTGTCCTTGGTGATGACTTCCTGCGAAGGCACCTGGATGACCTGCTCCATCACGTTCATCTTCGCGCCAACCCGGTCAATGAAGGGAACGATAAGGCCAAGGCCGGGTTCAAGCGTGCGAATGTAACGGCCGAAGCGCTCAACCGTGTAGTTGTGACCCTGCGGCACCATGCGAATGGCGCGCAGGAGATAGAAGACGATGACTGCTGCAAGGATAAGGACGAAAATTCCGGCGCCACTCATTCAGCTCTCCTGTCGCTCGCAACTGATTGCACATAGGCGTATTTCGGCATTGTGCAAGACCTGGAGAGCCGGTTCAATAGGCAAAGTCGCGGAATACCCGGCTGATGTCGCGGTTCCAGGCGCCATTGTAGAGCGAGAGCAGGTTTTCAGCGGCTGTCTTGCCGGATGCAACCGTCTCGTCCAGCACATCGAGGAATGCCGTCTCCGTCTTGCCCTTGCAGCCCGAAATGTTGCGCCGGTCAAGGCCGCGGCGGGAAATGGCCAGCACTTCGCGCGCCAGCTCGCGAACCGTCCGGCCACGGATGGTTGCGGCAAGAGCGTGTTTCGGCACATCGTTTCGCAGCGCCTGCCGCTCTTCCGCAGTCCATGGCTTCACCAGGTCCCATGCGGCATCGAGTGCCTCCTGTTCGTAGAGCAGGCCAACCCAGAATGCCGACAATGCGCACAGCCTCCGCCATGGCCCAGAGTCTGCGCCACGCATTTCGAGATACTTCTTCAGCCGCACTTCGGGGAAAATGGTGGTGAGGTGGTCGTTCCAGTCTTTCAGGATAGGCTTCTCGCCCGGCAATTGCGGAAGCTTGCCCTCGAGGAACGCGCGGAAGCTTTCGCCGGCGGTGTTGACGAAGGAACCCTCGCGCATGACGAAGTACATCGGCACGTCGAGTGCATAATCGACATAGCGTTCAAACCCCATGCCGTCTTCAAACGCAAATGGCAGCATTCCAGCGCGTGCATTGTCGGTATCCGTCCACACTTCCGAGCGGAAAGAAAGGAAGCCGTTGGGCAGGCCCTCAAGGAACGGTGAATTGGCAAACAGCGCCGTGGCGACAGGTTGCAGCGCGAGTGAAACGCGGAGCTTCTTCACCATGTCCGCTTCCGAGGCGAAATCGAGATTGGTTTGCACCGTGCAGGTGCGGAACATCATGTCGCGCCCGTAGCGGCCAACCTTGTCCATGTAGGCGGACATGATGGCATAGCGCCCTTTCGGCATTACAGGCGTTTCGGCCCGCGTCCAGACAGGAGAAGCACCAAGGCCAAGGAAACCGATGCCAAGCGCAGTCGCCAATTTCGCGCACTTGCGCCAGATGTTCGTGAACTTCCTCGCAGGTTTCATGAACGTTGGCGAGTGGCGCGCCGGAAAGCTCGAACTGGCCGCCAGGCTCCAGCGAGATGTTGCCAAGACCTTTCGGGTCGGAGAGCGCAATGATGTTCCCGCCCTCGAGAACAGCCTGCCAGCCAAAGCGGTCACGCAGCCCTTCGAGCAGGGCACGGATGGAGCGCTCGCCCTCGTAGGGAACGGGCCGCAGGCTGTCGGTCAGAAAAGGAAACTTCTCATGCTCGGTGCCTATGCGCCAATCAGCCTTCGGCTTGCAGCCCGAACTCAGCGCCTCAATCAGTTGCGCCCGGCTGGCAATCGTCGCTCGGGAATCCTTGGTCTCGGGTGTAGGGCCGCTCACGACATGTTCCTTGTTGCCGGTTGAAGCAAGGATGTAGGGTTTTCAGAGAATGGTGACAAGACTAGATACGGTTATGTTCCCCAGTCGCCTGCCGCAGCCTGCACCAGGGTTAATGCGGCAATCGCCGCCGTATCCGCCCGCATGATGCGCGGTCCCAGCGAAATCGGGCGGACGAAGGATTGGCGGCTCAACAGTTGTTTTTCCTCGGGCGCAAAGCCACCTTCCGGACCAATGAGAACGGCGGAAGGTGCCGAGAGCTTGGCAAGTGCAGCAAGCGGGTTCTCGCCAACCAGCGTTTCATCGCAATAGACCAGGCTGCGGCCTGCTGGCCAACTGGCAATCAACCTTTCCAAGGGCTGTGGTTCCAGCACTTCCGGCACAAACACGAGGTTGCACTGTTCGGCAGCCTCGATGGCATTGGCTCTCATGCGCTCAATGTTGACGCGTTCTGTTATCGTTCTTCGCGTGATCACCGGCAGCAGGCGGCGTACGCCCAGTTCGGTTGCCTTCTGCACCACATAGTCAAGCCGGGCATGCTTCAGCGGCGCAAACACATAGTCAATGTCAGGCGGCGGCTTGGCGTCCGCCAGCGCCCGCTCGCAGCGCACGTCGACCCCCTTCTTCGAAGCTTCCGTGATGTAGCACAACCACTCCCCATCGCGCCCGTTGAAGATGCGGACTGTATCGCCGCCAGTGAGCCGCAGCACGTTTCGCAGATAGTGCGAAGCCTCCTCCGAAAGCCTGAGAATAGCCCCGGAGGTCAGTTGCAAATCGGCATAAAGCCGGGGTGTGGTTTTCGCCATGCAAGTGATGTAACACGGCGCCCATGAGCGAAGCCAGCCACCGCATTGCAGATGCCAGCCATGGCGGTTGGGTAGAGCGGTTCTTGCCAGCTAGCTTGCTCCCCTATGCCCAGCTCATGCGGTTGGACCGTCCTGCAGGCTGGTGGCTGCTGTTGCTGCCTTGCTGGTGGGGTTTGTTTCTGGCTCAGATCGCCGCTGGCCAAACATCGCCCAACATCGGTTTCGCAGTCCTGTTTCTGATTGGAGCCATTGTCATGCGGGGCGCCGGTTGCGTCGGCAATGACATTGTTGACCGTGACATAGACGCCAAGGTGGCGCGCACCCAGAGCCGCCCCATTGCCTCCGGGCGCGTAAGCACCAAGGCAGCTGTGGCGTTTCTCGTGGCGCTCAGCCTTGCCGGTTTGGCCATACTGCTGCAGTTCAACCCGTTTACCGTGTGGCTGGCCATTGCTTCACTTGGGCTGGTTGCAATTTACCCCTTCATGAAGCGGATAACTTATTGGCCGCAGGCGGTGCTTGGCCTCGCTTTCAACTGGGGCGCGCTTGTCAGCTGGGCGGCGGTTACCGGCTCCCTCTCGCCAGCCCCGCTGCTTCTCTACGCAGGCGGCATTGCCTGGACCCTCGCCTACGATACCATCTACGCGCACCAGGACATGGATGATGACATCCTCATCGGCGTCAAGTCGACGGCGCTCAAATTCGGCGACAAGTCGAAGGCCGCCATCAGCGGATTCTTCATCGTGGCTCTGGTTGCAATTGATGCGGCAGTTTGGACAGCAGGCGGCAGCTGGATTTCGCATGTGGGTGTCGCGGCAGCAGCCCTGCATGCTGCCTGGCAGATCAGCCAATTCAAGCCGTCTCAATCACCGCTGGCGTTGCGCTTGTTCAAGTCAAACCGCGACTTCGGCCTTTTCATTGCAATTGCGTTTCTGCTGGATGTTTTCTTCTGATGAGTGACGATCTTCTTTCCGTGAGTGAACGGGCCGTAAACCTTGCCCGCAAAATGGGTGCCGATGCGGCAGACGTGCTGGCTGTTGAAGGCCAGGGCACCGATGTTGAAATGCGCGAAGGCGCCATCGAAAAACTGGAGCGGGATGAAGGCCGCGTCATCGGTCTTCGCGTCTTCGTTGGCCAATCATCGGCCATGACATCCGGCAATGTCATGACGGATGACGCCATTCAACGCCTCGTCGAAAACGCGATCGGCATGGCGCGTCTCGCGCCGCCGGATCCTTTCGCAGGCATTGCTGCCGCTGAACTTGTGACGCGCGATGCACTCGACCTCGATCTCGTTTCTGCCGAACTGCCGGATGCTGCCCGCTTGCAGCATATGGCCACGGCGGCCGAGCAGGCGGCACTTGCCATGAAAGGTGTCAGCCGTTCGGGCGGCGCCAGCGCAGCGGCATCACACCGCAAAGTTGCGCTTGTCACCAGCAATGGATTTGCACGCTCCTATGAGCGGACCAGCGTTTCGGTCAGCGTCTCGGCGATTGCGGGTGAGGGCACCGGCATGGAGCGGGACTATGATTATTCCGCCGCCATTCACCTGTCCGACTTGCGTTTGCCGGAAGCGGTGGGGCAACGGGCGGGTGAGCGCGCCGTGCGCCGGCTGAACCCGCGCAAGGTTGCCTCCTGCCAGGTTCCTGTTGTTTATGACCGGCGTGTTGCCAGCAGTCTGCTTGGCCATCTCTCGGGAGCCATCAGCGGTGCGGCTGTGGCGCGCGGCACCAGTTTCCTCAAGGACAGTCTGGGCCAGCAGATATTCAAAAGCGGGATAACGATTTGGGATGATCCGCTGCGGCCGCGGGGACTCTCCTCTCGTCCCTATGATGGTGAGGGGTTGTCTGTCTCACGCCGCGCCATGGTTGAAAACGGGGTGCTGCAAGGCTGGTTTCTGGACCTGCGGGCCGCCCGCCAGTTGAAGCTTTCGCCGACCGGTCAGGCAGGCCGCGGCGTCGGCGGACCACCGGGACCGACAGCCGCCAATCTGCATCTGGAAGCAGGAACGCAAAGCGTTGCCGCTATAATCGGCAGCCTGAAACAAGGCGTGCTGGTTACCGAGATGCTGGGGTCGAGCCTCAACATGGTGACGGGTGACTACAGCCGCGGCGCATCCGGCTTCTGGATCGACAATGGCGAGATTGCCTATCCCGTTAGCGAGATCACCATTGCAGGCAATCTCAAGGATATGTTCCTCAACCTGACAGCAGCGGACGATCTGGAGTTTACAGGTTCGACCAATGCACCGAGCTGCCTTGTTGAAGGCCTGACACTGGCTGGGCGTTGAGTGTCGTCAGCTTGACAACAGCGTGCCATCCTATATCGGAAATACCAGAATTGGGGGTAGCACTTCATGGCCACGAAAATCAAAGCGCCCGCCGCGCCGAAGCAGCTCTTGCATCTCGTTTTTGGCGGCGAGCTTGAGGACATCAAGAAGGTCGATTTCAAGGACCTGAGCAAGCTTGATGTCGTGGGCTTCTACCCCAATTTCGAAGAAGCCCATAAGGCCTGGCTCGGCAAGGCGCGCGAAACCATCGACAACGCGCAGATGCGTTATTTCATCGTGCACCTGCACCGCCTGCTTGATCCTGAAGCGGCGCCCAAGAAAAAGCGCTGATCAGATCCGTCCCTTGGCCTGCGCCTGTCCGAGCGGATAGGCCAGAACCGGGTTGTCCAGCACAAGGTCTGCAAGGATGCGGCGAGCGTTGCCGCAATCAACCTTCATCTGCGTCACCAGTTCTGCGATGGAAGCAAAGCGCCTATCCGGCCGGATCAACTCGATGAATTCGACTGTGAGGATGCGGCCATAGAGATCGAGGTCCTGGTCGAGCAGATACACTTCAACGAAGGTTCGTGGAGAATCGAATGTCGGCCTGTCGCCGAAATAACCCGCGCCAAGCCAGGGTTCAGCACCCGGCGTTGCCGTGTCGCGCACATGCACGGCATAGATGCCGCGCAACGGTTCAGCTCCCTTTTCGAGTATGATGTTGAGCGTCGGAAAGCCGATGCTGCGCCCGCGCTTGTCGCCATGCACGACTTCGCCCATCACCATCCAGTGGTAGCCAAGCTCGCGCGCGGCAGCCTCCATATGTCCGCGCCGCAGGCTTGAGCGGATGGAGCTTGATGAAAATGGCGAACGCCCGTCACCATCATCTGAAACCTGGTCCACAATAGTGACGGCAAATCCCTCACGCTGCCCCGCCTGCTGCAGCAAGGTGGGGTTGCCTTTGCGCCCCTTGCCGAAATGGAAGTCGTAGCCTGTCACAACATGGCTGACGGCGAGCCGTTCCACCAGGTATCGATGCAGAAACTCATGCGGTTCAAGGTTGGCAAGCTCTGCGTCAAACGGCAGGTGAATGATGAAGGATGCGCCAAGTGCTGCAGCGAGGCGGCCCTTGAGTTCAGGCGGCGTCAGCCGGAACACCGGTTCCTCTGGCTTGAAGTAGCTGCGCGGGTGCGGCTCGAATGTGACGATGCCCCATGGCGCCTTCGTACTTTCAGCCAGTTCGGATGCAATGCGCAACAGCTCCTGGTGCCCGCGGTGCAGGCCATCGAAATTGCCGATGGCGACAACGGCATTACAGCAGGATTCTGGGATGGGGCGCAGCGGATCAAGTGTCAGCATGGGCGGAAGGCCTCATACCCGTGAGGGGACAAACACCAATGCTTCACCTTCAACAACCACCTTGCCATCAACTTCACAAAGGCAGCTGAACTGCGCCCTGCGCCTGTCCTTGTCAAGGCTGGCAACCCGCGCCAACGCCTTCACCTTGTCACCGATGCGGACAGGGGCGAGGAACTTCAGCGTCTGTGACAGGTAGATGCAACCGGGGCCCGGCAGGCGGGTGCCGAGCACGGTGGAGATGAAGCTTGCGGTGAGCATTCCATGCGCGATGCGCGACTTGAAAAACGTCTTGCTGGCATAGCCTTCGTCCATGTGGACGGGATTGTTGTCGCCTGAAACGCGAGCGAAATCGCCAATATCCTGTTCGGAAACAGTCTTCTCGTGGACAGCTTCCATGCCGACGGTCAAATCCTCGAAATAGTAGCTCACGGCGCGGACTCCATGATGGATACACCGCAATGCAGCATTGATTATTGCGCAACGCAATAGGCAATTCGCTCAATAAACTGATTGAAGTACGCCGCTCAGGCCCAGGCCAGCGCCGGCAGGGTGAGTCTGATATCGGCTGATGGCACCTGCGCCAAAACCTGCCTGCGCGCCTCATCAGGGCCGAGCGAGGCATCAATCACCCCATCGGCAATCAGAACGGCAGGAATGCCAAAATCGGCAGCGCCGCGGATATCGGTTTCCGGCCCATCGCCAATCGCCATCGCATCGGCCTTCGTGAAGGCCCGCCCGCTCACCACGGAAGCAACCTTGAGGGCCAGCTCGTATATCGGCGTGAACGGTTTTCCCGCCATGAAGACCTTGCCACCGATTGCGGCGTAGGCCTCAGCCAGAGACCCGGCACAATACAGCAGCCGGTCGCCGCGCCGGTACATCTTGTCGGGATTGGCGCAGATCATCGCCAGCTTGCGGGCCTTCAAGTCCGCCAGCAAGCGGACATAATCCGCCGGCGTTTCGGTGTCGTCGTGATAAAGGCCGGTGCACAATACGGCGTGTGCCTGATCAATCTCGACGCGCTCGAGCGCTTGCCCCTCAAAGATCGACATGTCGCGGCTAGGGCCAAGATGAAACACCTTGCCGCCGGCATGTTGGCGCATCAGTTCCTGCGTAACATCGCCTGAGGTGACGATGGCGCTGTAGCAGCCATCAGGCACGCCAAGTTCAGTCAGTTGCCGGGCAACGCCCGCCTGCGAGCGCGGTGAATTGGTGAGCAGCAGGGAGACGCCGCCATCGGCGCGGTGCCGCGCCAGTGCATCTGTTGCAGCCGCAAACACCTCACGTCCATTGTGGATGACACCCCACACATCGCAGAACCACAACGGATATTGCTTTGAAAGTTCCGGAAGGCTGGTCATCAGCAGCGTTACGCCGCAACACTCAGCGCTGCGCTCTCGCCGTTGATGGCTGTTCCTTTGACGCGCCGCGCTGGCGCAAAGAACGTGCCGGCAGCAAAACGCGCCACCTGCGAGGCGGACGCCGCCTGTTGCGATGTGACAACATCAAGCAGCATGACCTGGAACTGCAGTCCGCGCGCCACCTGCACGAATTCCTGCCAAGTCGGCGACACGCCGTAACCCGCTTCGACAGAGGTGGCATCGATGCCGATGAACTTGACGCCGAGGTGCCGGAGCGAGCCCATGTCGAGTCCAGCCACATTGGCATTGACCAGCGCCATGGCCAGGCCGCGCCGCGCCAGCATGGCCAGCCCCGTGATGCCATTCTCGTTCAGTTGCGCAAGGTTCTCGTGCTCGAGCTCGAACACCACGCCAGTTGCTGCTTCGCCAACTTCGTCGACGAACTCGAGGATCTTGCGCAGCGTTGCTTCGCTGGTGAGCGTGGCAACGCCGATCGGCACGAACAGCTTCATGTTCGGGTGCTTGGCCCGAGCTTGCGGAGCAGCGGCAGAGCCTGGTTCACCACATGCATGTCGAGGCTGGAGCGCAGCCCGCTCTTGTCGGCATTGGCAACCAGCCTGTCGAAGCCAATTTCCGTGCCAGCCGTTGTCGTCATGTTGTAGCGGGCGCGGTAGTGCTCGGTCTCGTTGGTGGCAAGGTCAACCACGGGCTCTAGCAGGAAGGTCAGATGATCGCGCGGCACCTTGGGCTCGGGCTTGATGCCTTCCTTGCCGAAGATGTTGGCAAGCCCGGCAAAGGGCGGCTGGCTAGAGGAATACTCGGCTCGCTGCGGGAACAGCGGCGGTGGCGCTGTGTAGGCCGAAGGCTGCGCTTCAAACACCGGCGTGCGCGTATCGTAGTATCCGCCTGTCGGAATGCCGGTTCCGAAATCGCCAAACATTCTTGGTTCGCGCAGCGAAGACACATTGGCGGCGGCGGCTTGCAGGCGTTGCTCCAGATCCTTGAACTGTGTGTCGCGCTCGCCGGCCGACTTCTGGAATTCCTGCTCCAACTTGCTGGAGCGTGTCTTGAGTGCTGCGATTTCGGTGTTGAAAGCCTCGGTCTGCACGAAGTTGACGTAGTATTCTTGTTCGACCGAGCGCCGCTCACGCACCGTCTCGGCAAGGTCCTCTGTCATTGACTGGAGGCGCGATTGCGTGAGCACAGCCATGGCGATCTGCGCAATGCCGAGCAGCACGATGCCGACGGCAACCGGCCACAGGCTGGGCACTGCGGCCAGCACCGCAAGGGCGCCGAAAATCATGGCTGAACAGGAAAGCGCCGCCAGACCGAATATACTGAGCCAGTCACGTTGCTGCATGAGAAAAAGGCGGTCCCCAGGTTGGTTTTACAGGCGCGCGAATCACTTGGCCCAACACTAGCCTTCTTTACCGCAGCTTGGAATTGTCAGCCCTGACTTTACCCATACAAAACCGCCCGGGTTTCGCCCGGGCGGTGAAGCTGTACTGAAGCGGAAGGTTCAGGCGACTGATGCCAGGATCTTGGGCAACTTGTCGCTGAACAATTCGTCGATCTGGTTTTCGGTGATGATAAGCGGCGGCGACAGCGCGATGGTATCAGCCGTGATGCGCACCATTGTGCCGAACTCATGGAAGGCATTCTCCATCGCCTTGTAGGCGCGCAAGCCCGGCTTGCCTTCAATCGGCTTCATGTCGATTGCTGCCACCAGGCCGACAGTGCGCAGGTCTTCCACCATCGGGTTGCCCTTGAGGGTGAAGACCGCGTCAGCCCAGGTGTTCTCCAGCTTCTTGGCGCGCTCGAACAGCTGTTCGTCCTTATACAGGTCGAGGGTGGCAACAGCGGCAGCAGCAGCCATCGGGTGCCCGGTGTAAGTGTAGCCGTGGAACAGCTCGATCACATGGTCAGCGCCGCCCTGGAAGGCATCATAGATGTGCTGGCGGCACATGACGCCGCCCATCGGCACGGTGCCTGAGGTGATGCCCTTGGCGAAGGTGATCATGTCGGGCACCACGCCGTAACGCTCCGCCGCGAAGGCATGGCCAAGGCGGCCAAAGCCGGTGATCACTTCGTCGAAAATCAGCAGGATGCCATGCTTGTCGCAAATTTCGCGCAGCTTCTGCAGGTAGCCCTTGGGCGGCGGCAGCACGCCTGTGGAGCCTGCCATCGGCTCCACAATCACGGCAGCGATGGTCGATGCATCATGCAACGCTACCAGACGTTCCAGGTCCTCCGCCAAGTGGCCACCCCATTCCGGTTCGCCGCGGGTGAAGGCTTGTTCCTTGCGGTTGTAAGTATGAGGCAGATGGTCGATGCCGGCGATCATGGCGCCGAACCACTTGCGGTTGGCGACCATGCCGCCGACCGAAATGCCGCCGAAGTTGACGCCGTGGTAGCCGCGCTCACGCCCGATGAGGCGGGTGCGGCTGCCCTGGCCCTTGGCGCGCTGATAGGCGAGCGCGATCTTCAACGCAGTGTCGGCAGCTTCCGAGCCGGAGTTGCAGAAGAATGCATAGTTGAGGTCGCCAGGCGCCATGTTGGAAAGCTTGGAGGCAAGCTCGAACACCTTGGGATGGCCGAACTGGAAGGTCGGCGCGAAATCAAGCTCGGCAGCTGATTTCTGGATCGCCTCGACGATCGGCTGGCGGCAGTGGCCGGCATTGGAACACCAGAGGCCGGCGGAACCATCAAGAATGGCGCGGCCCGACATGTCGTAATAGTGCATGTCCTTGGCGCGCGCGATCATGCGCGGCTTCGCCTTGAAGGCCTTGTTGGGGGTGAAGCCCATCCAGAACGGTTCGAGGTTGTTGGGTGATGCTTCCCAGCTTGTGGCGTCGGAATGCTTCTGCGGCTTGTTCATGGGAGGTAACTCCGGTTGCGGTTGCACCGACGATAGCAGACTTGGGCCGCACTGTGAAACGGTCCAGTCTGCATGAATGCCACCAGCCAGTTGCAAAGCCGCCTGAAATCAAACACAAAGCTTGGCGAGTGTGGCTGCCGTTAACGGTGGGACGTGCGACATGACATCTTTTTCCAGAATTGTGGCTGGTGGCCTCATCGGCCTCGGCGTTGCGGCGGGCGGAATGCTCGCCGGTGAATCTCTTGTAAAAAGCAGGCTGGGTTTCCGGACTGTCACGGTGAAAGGCCTCTCCGAGCGTGAGGTGAAAGCCAATCTCGGCTTCTGGCCACTGCGCTTTGTGGCGACGGGAGCAACGTTGGAGGAGGCGCGCGCCAAGCTCGAATCTTCGCAAGCGGCGGTTGAAACCTTCCTCAAGGGCAAGGGTTTTGGCGAACAGGACATGCAGGTGCAGAACATCCAGGTAGAAGACAAGCTGGCGGGATACAACGCGCAAGGCGCGGACCCCGCGTTTCGCTTCGTGCTGACCGAAGACATGCTCATCCGTTCTGGCGAGGTGGAGAAGCTGGCCGAAGCTTCGCGCCAGGTGGGTGACTTGCTCAAGGCCGGCGTGCAGTTTTCTTCCGATGCCTATTCGGCTGGCGCCTCCTACATCTTCACCGGCGTCAACGACCTCAAGGGCGACATGCTGACAGAGGCAACGAAGCGCGCCAAGGAAGCGGCGGACAAGTTCGCCACTGAATCGGGCGCCAAGGTGGGCGACATCCAGAACGCCAACCAGGGCATCATCGAAATTCTGCCGGCGATCGAGATTCCGAATGACCGGCCGGAAAAGCAGATGAACAAGAAGGTGCGCGTGGTCACCACCATCACCTATTTCCTGTCGGAGTAACCTTAACGTGTATTTTGACGAGTGAGACTTGCCTGTGCAGCATTGGACGTGGCGGTTTGCAGGGGGTAAGTAACCGATTGTCGGGGCAACATTCAGGCACAGGAGTTTCCATGGCCAAGACCTCCCTCATCAAGAGCTTCGCAATTCTTGCCCTCTTCACATCCGCCTCCAGCCAGGCGCTGGCGGAAGTCGATGCGGCGAAATTCACCGAGTTGCTGAAAGCGAAGTTGCCGCCAACAACATGACGCTGAATGTGTCTGGTTCCGAAATGTCTGGCGCCAACGTCATCCTCAAGGACGCGAAGATGACCTTTGCCGGCTCCAACGACGAGCTGGAGCTCGGCGACATGACATTTGAGAATGTCAGCGAACAGGGCGAAGGCTATCTGGTTGACCGCTGGGTGGCGGCCCCGTTCGACAAGACCGAAGGCGATCTGAAGATGAGCTTCAAGGGCGCTTCGCTGAACAAGATCCAGCTCAATCCCATCAAGGCTGACGACCCGATGTCGCCGTTTCTCCTATACGAGGGCGCGGATTTTTCCGGCTTCGAGGTGATGGAAGGTGGTACGCGCGTTTTCAGCCTGGGCAGCGGCAAGGCCACCATGTCTCCCTACAAGCCCAACGAGAAGATGGACATGGAAATGGCCATCAATGATGTCTACGCCAATTTTTCGACTGCCAAGGAGCCGCAAGTGAAGCAGGTGATGGCGGATCTTGGTTACAGCGAGATCACCGGCAAGTTCACCATGAAGGGCAGCTGGAACCCGGCCGATGGCCGCATGAGCCTTCCCGAGATGGCCTATGACTTCAACAATGTTGGCCGCCTCAACATCGCGATCGATATCTCCGGCTATACCGCGCAGTTCGCCAAGCAGATGCAGGATATGGCCAAGACAACTGCGACCCAGGACAGCAGCGCCCAGGGCATGGCGATGATGGGCCTCGCCGGCCAATTGACCCTCAACTCCCTCAGCATCCGCTTTGATGATGCTTCGCTGACCAACAAGGTCATCGACTATGCGGCGAAGACCAGCAACCAGCCGCGCGAGGCCATTGTCGCGCAAGCCAAGGGCATGGCGCCGATGGCGGTGATGGCGCTTCAGGATGCAGCGTTGATGCAGAAGGTGAGCGAGGCGGTGACGGCCTACGTCGACAACCCGAAGAACTTCGAAATCAAGGCAGCACCGGCAGCGCCGCTCTCTTTCGCTGTGCTCATGGCCTCAGGCATGGGTGCGCCAGCGCAGCTTGCCCAGCAACTGGGCCTGACAGTCGCCGCCAACCAGTAGCGGGAACTGCCTTCGCACAGCCTTCCGGCAGAAAGTTTCACTTGGAGGAATAAAAGCCTTGACAGCGTACGGTGGATTCGCTATAAACGGCTATTCTCTACAAATGCGAATTCAGTCCTCGCGGGCGCAAGGCTCCCTTAAACGGTGAGCATCGCCGAAATCCATTTGGCCTTGGCCATGGTACAGCGCGGGGAGTTTCAGATGTGGAGCAAGGCCCCCTCCGCCCTATCGGGCACCTCCCCCAGCAAAGCTGAGGGAGGGTTATCTCCTTCACGCTCCCCCAACTTGTCTGGGGGAGCTGTGCGAAGTGACTGAGGGGGACCCAGCTTAATACAACTCCGGAGCCTTGACACCAGCCTGCGCACAAGCGGCGAGAACCGTGTTGCGCAAGAGGCAGGCAATCGTCATCGGGCCGACGCCGCCTGGCACCGGCGTGATCGAGCCAGCAACTTTTTCGCAAGACGGAGAAATCGCAATCGCCGACGAGCTTGCCCTTGCCGTCACGCTCGATGCGGTTGATGCCAACGTCAATCACGCAGGCGCCGGGCTTCAGCCATTCGCCTTTCACCATCTCCGGCCTTCCAACCGCGGCGATGACGAGATCGGCGCGCTTGACGATCGATGGCAAATCCTTCGAGCGGGAATGGCAGACAGTGACGGTGCAGTTTTCCGCCAGCAGCAGTTGCGCCACCGGCTTGCCGACGATGTTGGAACGGCCAATGACCACCGCCTCCAGCCCTTCGAGCGAACCGAGCGCATGCTTCGCCAGCATGACGGAGCCTACCGGCGTGCAGGGCACGAGTGAATCCTGCCCGGTCGACAGCCGGCCGACATTGACCACATGAAAGCCGTCCACATCCTTGTCAGGATTGATGGCGGCGAGAACCTTGTTTGAGTCGATGTGCTTGGGCAACGGCAAGTTGCACCAGAATGCCGTGGCAGGCCTTGTCGCTGTTGAGTTTGCCGATGAGCGCCAGCAGGTCTGCCTCGCTCGTCGTCGCTGGCAGCTTGTGCTCCCATGAGGCCATGCCGACTTCAACCGTCTGCTTTGCCTTGTTGGCGACATAGACTTTGGAGGCGGGATCTTCGCCCACCAGCACGACGGCAAGACCGGGGGTCAAGCCATGGTCGGCCTTGAGCCCATTCACCGTATTGCGCCCATGCGCGCGCGCAAACCTTCCGCATAGGCCTTGCCGTCAATGATCTTCGCCATCTTGTCTCCTCGTTCAATCTGTTGCCGCTCTTTACAAGCTCTGCCAGCCGCGCGGCAAGGGCATCAGCCATCGCCAGAAAAGCGCAACAGCTTGTGGCGCTCCGTCTCTCCGCGCACGATCTCGAAGGCGGTGCGCGGATAGCCCAACTGCTTTGCCAGGAGATCAATGACAGCTTTGTTGGCCTTGCCTTTGTCAGGCGCCGCCGTGACTTTGACGGCCAGCGACACTGCGCCATCAGGTGCCGTGTAAAGGCCGGTGATCTGGTTGGCGGAGGCTTTAGGCGTGACGCGGACGGTGAGCAGCGTTTCGCCGCCCCGGGACGAGACCGGCCCCGTCACATCAGCGGCGCCACATAATAGATCAGCAGGTATTGCAGAAACTGAATGCCGATGAGCAGGAAGATGGGCGAAATGTCGAGCCCGCCAAGATCAGGCAGCATGCGGCGAATGGGGCCGAGCAGCGGTTCAGTCAGCTTGTTCAATGCCCTGCCGATCTGCCGCACATAGGGGTTCGAGCCATTGATGATGCCGAAGCCGACCAGCCAGCTCATCGCCACC
Organism: uncultured Alphaproteobacteria bacterium; assembly: GCA_963814455.1. Classification (GTDB taxonomy): domain Bacteria; phylum Pseudomonadota; class Alphaproteobacteria; order Rhizobiales; family Aestuariivirgaceae; genus Aestuariivirga. The sequence continues at coordinate 42,653 of CAWFCR010000013.1, forward strand.
GAGGCGATGATGACCCAGAAATAGATGTTGAGCAGATTGTAGACGAGCCAGACGAACGGGTTGAGCATGGAGCCATCGCACAATGAAAGTTTGACATCATGTAGTCGTTCAGACGCTGCGGTGCAAGTTGGAGGCATCCGCCTCGCCTTGACGCATCGGCTGCTGCAGGCCTAGAAACAGCGCGAGACTGGGGCGGTAGCTCAGTTGGGAGAGCGCGGCGTTCGCAATGCCGAGGTCAGGGGTTCGATCCCCCTTCGCTCCACCAGTCTCCTGCATTTGCCATTGGGGCGCCCAGGTCTTTACACAATGAAACAAGCCCCCATCGACCCCGGCATGATGCGTTTTTACAAGGAGCTGTCGAAGCATTCGCCGCCTGAAAGCGCCACCTGGCCACTCGACAAACAGAGAAGCGCCTGGGAAGATGTCTGCCGCATGTTCCGCTCGCCCATGCCTGCGGGCTTGCGTGTTGCCCATCTCGATATCGAAGGCATTCATGTGCGGCTGTATTTTCCGCCGGGCGAAGCCGTGAAGCCCGGCGTCATCTATTTTCATGGCGGCGGCTGGGTTGTTGGTTCCTGCGAAACGCACGAAGACATGGTTGCCGAAATGGCCATGGGCGCCGATTGCGTGATCGCCATGATCGACTATCGCCTGGCGCCCGAACATCCGCACCCCGCGCAACTGGAAGACAGCCTTAAGGTGCTGCAGTGGATGCGCACCGAAGGCCGCAAGTTCCGCATTGATCCGGACAACATTACCGGCGCGGGAGACAGTGCCGGCGGGCAGATGACGGTAGGCTTGTGCCTTGAACTGAAGGCGCGCGGGCTACCGCAGCTTGCAGGGCAGGTGCTGATCTATCCCGTGCTCGGCTGCGATACCGGGACGGCTTCCTACATCCGCAATGCCGAAGCGCCGAACCTGACGCGCGCCGAAATGATTTTCTACCTGGAAAGTTTTCTTGGCCTGCGCGGCAATCCCAACTGGAGCGACCCGCGCGCTGTGCCCAATCTTGCAACTGATCTATCCGGCCTGCCGCCAGCCTTCATCACCGCAGCGGCACATGATCCGCTATTTGACGATGCGGTTGATCTTTGCACGAAAGCTGAAGGCCGCAGGCATTGCGAGCGAGTTGCGCTAGGAACCGGCCCTACCGCACTCCTACATGCGTGCAAGGCGCGATAGCCCGGCCGCTATGGAGGGCTTCAAGGCCATTATCGCCGCTCTGCGCTCGCTTGCGCACGCAGGGCGGTTGCCTGAAACCAAAATTTGACTTGTTGCGTATAGTCACTAGCACGTCATGCGCATGATCTTCCTGCTCACCGCAATAACAATTACCATACTCGCAGCCGCTTATCACTTTGCGGCGCTGCAGGTCTTCAATTTCATCGTGCCGAAGGATGCTGGCACGGTTGTTCTGGCGCGCGACGTTGCCTTCGGACCTGACCCCGATCAGGCGTTGGACGTTTACGCGCCGCTGCAGAGAGACAAGAAACTGCCGGTGCTGCTCTTCGTGCATGGCGGCTCGTGGGAAAGCGGCAGCAAGGACAGTTATGAATTCGCCGGCCGCAGCTTTGCCGCGCAGGGCTTCCTCACCCTGGTTGCCGATTATCGCAAGCGGCCAGAACATCCCTATCCCTCGTTCGTTGAGGATGCGGCGCTGGCACTGGCATTCGCTCAGAAGCAGGCAGCGCAATATGGTGGCGATGGCGGACCGGTGGTAGCGGTCGGCCATTCGGCCGGCGCCTATAACCTGGCGCAGGCAGTGCTCGACAAGCGTTATCTTGTGGCCGCAGGCGTTGATGAATCCGGCATCAAGGCCGTGGTGACGCTGGCGGGGCCATTTGATTTCCTGCCGCTTGATACGCGCGTGACGATTGCCACCTTCGCCCAAGTGCCGGACCTTCCCTCAACCCAGCCTATCAACTTCGCGCGGGCCGATGCGCCGCCTTTCCTGCTGCTCACTGGCACGGAGGATACGACAGTGTTTCCCCGCAACAGCGAGGCGTTGTTTTCAAAGCTCTCCGGGATGGGGGCGAAGGTGGAGATCAAGCAGTATTCAGGCGTCGGCCATGTCGGCATCCTGCTGCGAACGGCAAAGCCGTTCCGCAGCGCCGCCACCCCTGTGCTGGATGATATCATTACGTTCGCAAGACGTTGACTGTTGCTCATTGCCGATTGTCGTTCTAGGCCTGCATCACCGCAAATCGATTGGATGAAGTCATTGACAGGCAACAAAGTCATACGACGTTCCATTCAAACGCTCGCACAAAGAGCAGGGCAAATTATGTTGGTCATATTTTCTGTTCTATTGGCTTGTTCACTTATCCTTGTGGGTGTGCTGCTGCTGTGGAGCACAGGAACACCAATTCCCTTCGTAGATGAAAACGGAAGCCCTGTAGCGGGCAGCATCTCGGAAAAAATCCATGTCAACATCAATGGTGTGGCGCAGGGGATGTTTATCAAGGGCAAGAATGCAGCTCATCCAGTACTGCTCTACCTTCATGGGGGCATGCCCGAATATTTCCTTACTCAACAATACCCAACAGGTCTTGAAAACCATTTCACCGTTGTTTGGTGGGAACAGCGCGGTTCAGGAATTTCCTACAGTGCGGACATTCCACCAGAGACGATGACACTCGAGCAAATGATATCAGACACGTTGGAGGTGACGAATTATTTGCGCCGCCGCTTTGGCCGGGAGAAGATTTACCTGATGGCGCATTCAGGAGGAACCTTTATCGGCGTACAAGCGGCTGCACGGGCACCGGAACTGTACTCCGCTTACATTGGCGTGGCTCAGATGTCGAACCAGCTCAAGTCTGAAAGACTGGCGTACGAGTACATGCTTCAGCAGTTCCAAAAGAACGGCAACCTGGAAATGGTGCGAAAACTTGAAGCAGCACCCGTCACGATGACAAACGGCACGCCGGATGCCTATCTTGCCTTGCGGGACAAAGCCATGCACAGCCTTGGCATTGGCACGACCCACGACATGAAATCGGTGATCGCCGGCATATTCCTGCCGTCACTGACAAGCCGGGAATACACGTTCATGGAAAAGGTCAATATGTGGCGAGGCAAATCCCGCTCGGGAGTGAGCTCTTTGTGGGGTGAGATGCTCACCACAGATTTGTCAGAGAAGGTGCCGGAGTTTGACCTTCCCGTTTATTTTCTTGAGGGCGTGTACGATTACACTTGCTCCTACACAGAGGCAAAATCCTTCTTTGACAAACTAAAGGCGCCAGTGAAGGGATTTTACAGGTTTGAGCAGTCTGCTCACAGCCCCATATTCGAGGAGCCCGAAAAAACGCTGAGGATTTTGCTGAAGGACGTTCTGGCAGGAACGAATAGTCTTGCCGATGCGAAATAAGTGGATGGTGTCACGGCAAGGGTCAACGGCTTAGTCAACGAGTAGTTAACCTTGTCTTCCCTTGCTGGAGGATCGTGCCCCTACAGTACAGAGACGGTCGCCCCCTTCTTGATGAAGCGGTAGAGTTCGGACACATCTTCATTCAGCATGCGGATGCAGCCGGAAGAGGCGGACTTGCCGATCGACGATGGCTCATTGGTGCCATGGATGCGGTAAATCGAGGAGCCGAGATAGATGGCGCGTGCGCCCAGCGGATTTTCCGGGCCGCCTGCCATGAATGTCGGCAATTCCGGCTTGCGCTTGCGCATTTCTGCTGGCGGGCGCCAGTCTGGCCAGGTGGTCTTGGCGCTCACCTTGTGAGTGCCGGACCATTCGAAACCCTTCTTTGCGGTGGCGACGCGGTACTGCACCGCCGTGCCATTTCCCAGCACATAATAAAGGCGATTGGTCTTGGTGTTTACGATGATGGAGCCAGCGCTCATGCTTGTCGCCAGCGGAACAATTTTGCCGCGCTTGAAGCCGGGGCTGGCAAGCGTTGCCGCTTCGCTTTTGGCGGAGGCGGCAGCTGGCGTCACTACCATACTATCGAGATTGTAGATGGAGGGTTGCGCTGCAGCAACCAGCACAACGCCGGCAAAGGGCTTTTTGGTTTCAGCATGGGCAGAGGTGGCAGCAAGGCCGGCCATCGCGGTGGCGGCAATCAGTGTGGCAATCAGCTTTTTCATGGTCATTGTCCCGTCTCAGTGAAGTTCGATGATCAGATGGGTTTAGTTCCTTCGCTGTGAACCGAACGTGAGAGCAGCGTTTATCTGCCGTTCATTTTGGTGACTGGCGGCAGTCCCGCAGAGGCGGCTAGTCTCTCAACCCATGGATGCGATCGAACGCAAATACGCGAGCTTGCAGGACCCCGGAATCCGCCAATTCATGATTGCGGGTGAGAGCGTTTCTACCCGCCAGACGCCGTTAACTTTACCATGGCCGAGCAGCGCGCATTTTATGACAAGTACTGCGCGCATTTCCGCAAACCCCGGCCAGAGGGCGTGGCGGTGGAGGATATGAAAATTGCAGGCGTTGCCTGCCGCAGCTACCTGCCCCCCGACGCTGCCGATGCCACGCTGCTCTACCTGCACGGCGGCGGTTACGTGGTGGGCGGGCTCGAAAGCCATGATGACATTTGCGCCGAAATCGCCGACCGGGCAGGGGTAGGGGTAGTGGCCGTAGAATACCGGCTGGCGCCCGAACATCCGTTTCCGGCCGCCTTTGATGATTGCTGGGCGGTGGCTTGTGAACTGGCTGGCCGCACCAAACGGCTCATCATCGGCGGTGATAGTGCTGGCGGCAACCTTTCAGCCGCGATTGCCCTGAAGGCGCGTGATGGGGGCGAGCCGGCCATCACCGGCAACATTCTCATCTATCCCGGCCTGGGTGGCGACATGAGCAAGGGCAGCTATGTGACGCAGGCCAATGCGCCCAACCACACCCTCAAGGACGTGCTCTACTACCGCGACACATACAAAGGCGGTGGCAGCAAGTTTGCCGAGCCGTTGCGCGAGACAGACTATCGCGGGCTGCCGCCTGCCTTCGTGGTGACGGCGGGGATTGATCCCCTGGCCGATGATGGGGCGGAATGGGTGAAACGCCTGCAGGCCGCGGGCATTCCGGCGCAGCATCGCGGCGAACCGCTGCTGGTCCATGCCTTTCTGCGCGCCCGCCACATGAGCGAGCCGGCAGCCCATGCCTTCACGGCTATTGTGGAAGCGGTGAGGTCTCTCGCCACGACGGATGCTCTGCCGGCCTAATCAGCTACGGCTGCCGTGCGCGAGCCAATGCGCGCATTCTTCGCCCAGTTCGCGGCGCGCCATTTCCTCATAGGCGCGCGACTCATCATCCGGCAGGTCATCCCGCCAGCGGCCGTTGATGCCCTTGTGGATGAATGTACCAGCGCCCCCGCTGAAGGAGACACCACCTCTCGGGGCCATGCGCTCCGCATGTGACTTCATGTATTCAAAGCTGCAGTGGTTCACTGCATTGGAAAATTCGGCTGGTGCCAGCTCTACGCCAAGGAAAGTGGCAATAGCCCGCATTTCACCAGTGAGGTCAGCCTTCAGGTCATTGAAGTGAACAAGCTTGATGTTGCTGTCGTTCCCGATATCCCACCAGCCCCTGACATTCTCAAAAAAGGGTGAGAGTGGCGGTCCTTCGCCCCGCATCCAGTCACGGAAGAAATCAAGCTCTGTGCCTTCAGGCCGCTTCACCGGCGGGCCGACGCGCCCAGGGGTGTTGTTGAACATGTCGTAAACCGGCTGAAACAGGTTGATAAAGTGATTGTAGAGGCTCCACACGGCATCACGCCCGTCACGTGCCACGTAAATGAAGTGCGCCTTGGGTGAAAGCGGCAAGGCATAGGTCGGCTGATGTGTTTTCAGAATGCGGCGGTGTTCCTGCCGGGCAACTTCGGCCCGCACCTCAGGCGGCGTTATGCGCGCATCATACCACGGGGACATCTTGTTGATGGCTACGTCTTCTGCCGCCCTGAAGATGAGTTGTGTTGCAATCTGCTGCAGCCATGTGGTGCCTGACTTGGCCCAACTGGCGATCACGACATCCCCGTCGCGGAACGCAAAATCGTTCCAAACGGTGGAATCCATCATGGCGCTTTGAAACTCACGTGTCTTCTGGCGCATGTGGCCTTATAGCAGAGGCGAGCGAGTTCACAAACACCGGCCAGCCTGCCATAGTCGCCGAAAACAATGGATTGCCCATGACCATCAAGACCATCAAGAAGTTCCCCCGCAAGTTCAAGGAAGTGGAGAACTTCTGGATCACCCTTTCTGATGGCGTGAAGCTCGCCGCCCGCATGTGGATACCAGTTGACGCCGACAAGAAGCCGGTGCCCGCCGTGCTCGAATACCTGCCCTACCGCAAACGCGATGGCACGCATGAGCGCGATGCGCTCACCCATCCTTACCTTGCGGGCCATGGCTACGCGGCAATTCGTGTGGACATGCGCGGCAATGGCGACAGTGACGGCCTGATGCACGATGAATACGCGCTGCAGGAGCAGGATGACGCGATGGAGGTCATCGCCTGGATTGCGCGGCAGAAATGGTCGAACGGCAAGGTCGGCATGATGGGCATCAGCTGGGGCGGCTTCAATGCGTTGCAGGTGGCGGCGCGAAGGCCGCCCGCGCTCAAGGCGATCATCACCATCTGCTCGACGGATGATCGCTACGAGGATGACATTCACTACAAGGGCGGCACGCTGCTCAACGAAAATCTCGGCTGGGCCGCCACCATGCTGGCCTATTCCTCGCGCCCGCCTGATCCGAAACTCGTCGGCGCCAAATGGAAGAAGATGTGGTTGGAGCGGCTGAAGAACGAGCCCTTCCTGCTCATCCCCTGGCTGCAGCACCCGCACCGCGATGCCTATTGGAAGCACGGCTCCATCTGCGAAAGCTGGACCGCCATTGAATGCCCGGTGCTGGCAGTTGGCGGCTGGAACGATGCTTATTCCAATGCCATTCCGCGGCTGATGAAGGGCCTGCGCGTGCCGCGCAAGGCCATCATCGGCCCGTGGGCGCATAAATATCCGCACTTCGCCGTGCCGGAGCCGCGCATCGGCTTCCTGCAGGAAATGCTGCGCTGGTGGGGCCAGTGGCTGAACAATGAGTCAACCGGCGTCACCAGCGATCCGGATTGGCGCGTTTATGTGATGGACCCTATTCCGCCCGGCGGCACCTATGGCGCGCTTTCAGGCCGCTGGATTGGTGACACGCAGTGGGGTGCTGGCCACACCGACATGAAGAAGTGGTTCCTCAACTCTGATGGCATCGGCGGCAAGGCCGGCACGGAAGAAAAGCGCTCGATCTGCTCGAAGCAAACGACCGGCGCCGATGGCGGTGAATATTGCATCATCTGGCTCGGCCCGGAATTTCCGGGAGATCAGACAAAGGACGATGAGCAATCCATCACCTTTGACAGCCCGGTGCTGAAGCAGGACATGGAAATCGTCGGCCAGCCGATGCTGGAGCTGGAATTCGAGGTGGACAAGCCGGTGGCGCATATCGCGGTGCGCCTCAATGATGTGTGGCCAGATGGCCGCGTCTCCCGCATCACCTACCATCTGCAGAACCTCTGCATGCGTGACTCGAGGGAGAAGCCGACAGAGCTCGTGCCCGGCAAGCGCTACAGCATGAAGATCAAGATGGATGACATCGCCTGGCGCGTGCCAGCGGGCCACAAGCTGCGTGTCGCCATCTCGACCAGCTATTTCCCGATGATGTGGCCAGCGCCGGAGCCGGTGACGCTTACCGTTTACGCAGGCCCATCCGCCATTCAGGTGCCGGTGCGCAAGAAGCCGGAAACTGAAAAGCCGGTGGAGTGGAAGGCGGAGGAAGCGGCAGAACCCGTGAAGCTCAAGGCCATCAGCAAGCCATCCCACAAGCGCGTGGCCAAGACCAATGCCGAGACGGGAGAATGGACGCTGGAGATCGTTGATGACTTCGGCCGTCAGGTGATCAGCGATATTGGATTGGAGATTTACGGCGCAGGCCGCGAGAAATACCGCATCATGCCGGATGATCCGCTGTCAGCCCGCATGGAAACGCACTGGACCGAGGAAAGGAAGCGCGGCAAGTGGCATGCCCGCACTGAAACCTACGGCAAGCTTGAAGCCACCGCCACGCACTGGATCGTCTGGGGCAAGATAGAGGCTTACGAGGGCAAGAAGAAAATGTTTGAGAAGGAATTCTCGGAGCATATTGAGCGGAAGCTGCAGTAGAGGCTCTCGCAATTCTCTGTGACCGAACCAGGAGTCTCCATCACCGGCTCAAGGCCGGTGATGGAGAGTTTCTCTATTTTCTCTCCATGGCAGGGCTTGACCCTGCCATCCAGTCTGTCAGCTTTCGATCATGCCTCAGGGACATGTGTACATTCTTGCAAACAAAAGAAATGGCACTCTGTACGTAGGCGTAACGAATAATTTGTCAGCACGCATCTTTGCGCACCGCGAAGGTCGAGGCTCCGAGTTCACATCGAAGTATGGCTTGAAGATGCTCGTCTGGTACGAGACCTACGACATGGTGACAGATGCAATTCAGCGCGAAACATCTATAAAGCGTTGGCCACGGAAGTGGAAGCTTGACCTGATCGAGAAGTTCAATCCGGACTGGACCGATCTCTATCCGACGCTGTGAGTCTGGATGGCAGGGTCAAGCCCTGCCATGGAGAGATTTAAGAGAATGTCCTCACTCCGCAGGCACTGCGACAGCCGCACGCTCGCCCAGCAGGTATCGTCGCAACATCGGCATAATCGAAGGCGAGCGAGATCGTGATCGTTGCCAGAACCACCATCATGATGCGGCGCGGCCAGCGAGGCATATCCGCGCGGCGCATCTGATAGAACAGATAGATGGCAAGCGGCGTCCAGAACGGGATGTGGCCAAGTCCCAGAAGTTTCACATAGCCAAGATTGTTGAACAGCCAATTGGTGGCAAAGCCCGAAGCAACGCCGGCAACAATGGCGGCGACAGCAGCTAACCGGCTTTGCCGCCAGATGAGCAGCGCCAGCGGCAGAATGAACGCGCCGAACAGCAGCCACTTCAGCCAGTATTGAACCCACAGTGGTTGCAGCGCCACGGCTTGATCAAATGTCATGGTACCTCCGGCAAAGCCCAGTCGATTGGTGCAAGCCCCTTACTCTCCAGAAACGCATTCGTCTTGGAGAAATGCTTGCAGCCGAGAAAACCGTTGTGCGCTGACAAGGGTGAAGGGTGCGCGGCCTTGAGAACAAGATGGCGCGAGGCATCCACAAACGCCGCCTTCTTCTGCGCGTAGGAGCCCCAGAGCAGAAACACCACGGGCTCCGCCTTTTCATTCACGCGCCGGATGATTGCATCGGTGAACTGCTCCCAGCCCTTGCCCTGATGCGCGGCAGCGCGGCCCATCTCCACCGTCAGCACGCTGTTAAGCAGCAGCACGCCCTGCTTGGCCCAATGCTCCAGAAAGCCATGTCGCGCTGGCTTGATGCCAAGATCGTTCTCAAGCTCTTTATAGATGTTGATGAGCGAGGGTGGCGTGCGCACGCCGGGCTGCACCGAAAAGCACAGCCCATGCGCTTGCCCTTCGCCGTGATAAGGGTCCTGCCCCAGGATGACGACACGCACTTTATCCAGCGGTGTCAGATCAAGCGCGCGGAACCATTCATTGCCCTTGGGGAAGATGCGCTTTCCGGCTTCGCGTTCCGCCACCAGGAAAGCGCGCAGCGACTGCATGGAAGGCGAGGCGAACTCGGAAGCGAGAGCCTGCTTCCAGCTCTCCTCCAGCTTGATGTCGGTCACGAAGGTCTGCGCAAGCGGTAGATGCCGACATCGACGACATTCTCGGCAAAGCCCGCCTCGCAATAGGAGAGGTAGAGCTTCCACAGCTTGCGGAAGCGCTCGTCAAAGCCGAGCTTTGCCACATCGGGCCATACAGCCTCGAAGCGTTCATGCCACGCGCGGAGCGTGGTGGCGTAGCTCTGGCCGAAGGTTTCAACGCGCTCGAGCACAAGGCCTGCCTTCTGCGCCTGCTCCATGATGATGCTCTTGGTGAGCAGCATGCCGCCCGGAAACACATAGCGCTGGATGAAATCCACGCCTGAGCGATAGGCGGCGTAGTTGGCTTCTGCGATGGTGATGCCCTGGATAGCGGCAATGCCACCCGGCTTCAGCCGCTCATAGACCGTGCGGAAATAATCCGGCCAGTGCTTTTCACCCACCGCCTCGATCATTTCGATTGAAGCGATGCGGTCATAAGCGCCCTGGGTGTCACGGTAATCTTCGAAATGGAATGAGCAGCGCTTGCCGAGCTTCGCCTTGGCGGCCCGTTCCTGCGCGAAGGCGAGCTGTTCCTTCGATAGCGTGATGCCGCGCACCTTGGCCTTGCGCTTGCCGGCTTCCTCGGCAAATCCGCCCCAGCCGCAGCCGATTTCAAGAACCTCAAGACCGGGCTTGAGGTCCATCGCCTCAATGACGCGGGCATATTTGCGGCGTTGCGCCGCCTCCAGGCTGTTGCCCGACTTCTCGTCGAACACGGCGGAAGAATAAGTCATCGTCTCGTCCAGCCACAGCTTGTAGAAGGCGTTGCCGAGATCATAGTGGGCGGCGATGTTGTCCTTCGAGCCCTCATGAGTGTTGTCATGCTTCTTGTGCCACAGCTTGTCGAACCATGAAGCCGAGAACATGCCGGTGGCCGCGCCGTCAAGCGCTGCGCGGTTATGCAGGTAGAACTTGAACAGCTTGGTCGCATCGCTGGAATCGACATCGCCCGCCATGAAGCAATCAAAGAAACCAAGCTGGGCGCGGCGGATTGAAGCCCAGACGACCTTGTAGTTCCTCAGTTGCAGATCGGCATCAACGCCGGTGCCCGGCTCGCCGATCGTCACGACGCGACCGGAGGGCAGAGTGATTGCAAGTGTGCCTGTGACATCCTTCGGCATCAGGCGCTTGCCGAATGACAGCACCAGATTGCCGACAAGCCCGTCGGCCGGGCGATGAACATCAAACATGACCTGCCTCCCCAAGCTTGCTTGGCAAAAGCTTGCGCCGGGAAAACCGCTCACAGCTTTCCTGGCCAGTCTTGCACCACGGTTCAAACCTGGCAAGTTCTTATAATCACAGCATATGCCGCTGCCTGTCGGCTGTGAAGTTGAATTTGCGGTGGCCAAGTTGGCGATAATTGCACCTAACGTGTCGCTTGCGGCTCATGGTGAATTTAATTGACGGGGCATTCTGGTGCTGCATGCGGCCATTGACGGAAACGCATGGCCGTGACAGGCTGCATGTAACAAGGGGGTTGGCAAAAAGCCCCTCGCAAGAATTCACGGGGAGTCAAAGAAAAGCTCATTTGCCTTGCAGGAGTCCGGCACAGGGTTCGCCGGATTGAGCAGTGCCTGGACTTTTCACCCTTCTCGCCCGAGGAACAATCCGGTCAGCAAGGAGAAACAGACCATGACGGAATTTGAAATGAAACTGCAGCAAGCCAAGAAGGCTGTAGGCCTTGGCAAGCTGTCGCGCCGCGACTTCATCCAGTTTGTCGTGGCCTCGGGCGCAACGCTCAGCACCGCCAACCTGATGTTCGCGCAGGCCGCCCGCGCCGAGCCCAAGAAGGGCGGAGCCTTCAAGGTCGCCGTCGGCCATGGCCAGACAACGGACTCGCTTGATCCTGCCACCTGGACGAACGGCTTCACCTTCCACTTCGGCAAGTCGATCTTCGCCGCCCCGCTGGTGCAGGTCGACTCCAAGAACACTGCTGTTCCGCACGTCGCTGAAAGCTTCGAGCCATCGCCCGATGCGCAGAAGTGGGCCTTCAAGATTCGCAAGGGCATCACCTTCCACGATGGCCAAACTCTGACCCCGAATGACGTGGTCAACACCCTCAATTACCATATCGGTGCCGACTCGAAGTCGCCCGCCAAGGCGGTGCTGTCGTCGATCAAGACAGTCAAGGCCGATGGCGACAACGTCATATTCGAGCTCACCGGCGGCAACGCCGACTTCCCCTTCCTGCTCACCGACTATCACCTCGGCATCTATCCGTCGAAGGATGGCAAGATCGACTGGGAAAAGGGCATCGGCGCTGGTCCCTACGCGCTCAAGTCGTTCGAGCCGGGCGTCAAGCTGGTGGCCGAGCGCAACCCCAACTACTTCAAGGACACCTGGTTCGACTCGATCGAAATGCTGTCGATCGTCGACGTCGCGGCTCGCACCAACGCTTTCCTTTCGGGCGAAGTGCATTACATCAACCGCGCCGACCTCAAGACCATCGACCTGTTGAAGGGCGCACCCGATACCGAGCTCTATAACGTCTCGGGCTTCGCGCACTATACGGCGCCGATGCATGTCAACGCCAAGCCGTTTGACGATGTCAACGTGCGGCAGGCCTTGAAGTGGGCCATCAACCGCCAGGAACTGGTCGACAAGATCCTGTTCGGCTACGGTTCGCCCGGAAACGACAACCCGATTTCGTCTTCGATGAAGTTCGCGGTCAATCCGGAGCCGGTTTACCAGTACGATCCGGACAAGGCCAAGGCGCTGCTCAAGAAGGCCGGCATGGAAAACCTCAAGGTCGACCTCTCGGCTTCCGATGCAGCCTTCGCCGGCGGCGTCGATGCAGCCCTGCTGATGGCCGAACAGGCCAAGGCCGCCGGCATCGAGATCAACGTGGTGCGCGAGCCCAACGACTCGTACTGGGATAACGTCTGGCTCAAGAAGGATTGGTGCCTGTGCTATTGGGGTGGCCGCCCCGTGGCCGACATGTTCATGTCGATCTCGCTCGCCGCAGGCGCTGCCTGGAACGACACCAACTGGAAGAACGCTCGCTTCAACGAGCTGCTCATCCAGGCGCGCGCCGAGCTGGACGAAAAGAAGCGTGGCGAACAATATGCTGAAATGCAGCAGCTGGTGCATGATGACGGCGGCCAGGTCGTTCTCATGTACAACAACTTCGTCGGCGCCCTCTCCACCAAGGTTGGCCACAACGAGTTCAACTCGGACTTCGACGATGACGGCGGCTACATGTGGGAGCGCTGGTGGCTGGCGTAAGCCAACCGCACTGTCGATGCAAAGAATCAGCCCCGCCGGAAACGGCGGGGTTTGTCGTTTAAGGACCAGAGTTGTCGCACAGGTGAGTCAATCTTTTTGTGGCGTCCCTAAATCGCTATGCTAGTGTTACAGCAGGGGCCGGCAAGAGCCCTCGTGGGAAACGTCTCAGGGGAAACGGGCAACGATGCATCCTGTACTCAGAACTGTTCTGCAGCGCTTCAGCTTGGGGCTCATCACGCTGCTTGCAGTTTCCGTCATCATTTATTCGGCGCTGGAATTTTTGCCGGGCGGCTATGCCCAGAACATTCTGGGCCAGAGCGCCACTCCTGAGAATGTGGCTGCCTTCAAAAAGGAATTGGGCCTCGACCGTCCGGCGACCGTTCGCTACTTCGAATGGATCGGCAACGCCGTGCAGGGCGACTTCGGCTATTCCTATTCGGGCAAGACCGGCAATATCAAGCGCAGCGTGACGGATGTCATAGCGCCCCGCCTCTACAACACTTTCTTCCTCGCGGCGTTTGCGGCCATCATTGCGGTGCCGCTGGCATTGGTGCTTGGCGTCATGGCGGCACTCTACCGCAATTCATGGTTCGACCGGGCGGTGAACTCCATAACGCTCACCACTATCGCGACGCCGGAATTCTTCATCGCCTACCTGCTGATGTTCTTTCTCGGCCTCAAGCTGCGCATGGTTTCCGACCATGTCGACAGTGGGCGCCGACACGCCATTCCTCGAACATCTCTACCGCGCCTCTCTGCCCGCCACTCACCATGACGCTCGTCATCATCGCGCACATGATGCGCATGACGCGTGCCGCAATCATCAACCTGCTCTCCAGTCCCTACATTGAAATGGCGCAGCTCAAGGGCGTATCGCGCGGACAGGTCATCGTCCGCCACGCGCTGCCAAACGCCTGGGCGCCAATCGCCACCGTCATCGCCTTCAACCTCGCCTATCTCATCGTCGGCGTCGTCGTTGTCGAAGTGGTGTTCGTCTATCCGGGCATCGGCCAGCTGATGGTGGATGCCGTCTCCAGCCGAGACATGCCTGTGGTGCAGGCTTGCGCGCTGATATTTGCCGCCACCTACATCCTCCTCAACCTGCTGGCCGATATCGTCTCCATCGCCACAAACCCGAGGCTCTTGCACCCGAAATGACCAGCACAGCCCAACCGGAACGCGTCATCAAGGCACGCCGTACCTTTGCGGAAGAAGCATGGCGTACGCTCAAGACCGCGCCGATCAGCGCATGGTTCGGCATGATCGTGATTTTCATATTCCTGTTTTGCGCCTTGTTTGCGCCGTGGCTCGCGCCCTATCCGGAGTCTGCAATTCTCGGCAAGGCCAACCTGCCATCCAATGCCGCCAACTGGCTGGGCACCGACCAGCTTGGCCGCGATGTTCTGACACGGCTGATCTATGGCGCCCGCAATACCATTGGCATTGCGCTGCTCACCACCTCGTTTTCGTTTCTGGTGGGCGGCACGCTCGGCATCCTCGCGGCCTTGAAGCGCGGCTGGCTCGACCAGGGTGTGTCGCGCATTGTCGATGCTTTCCTCGCCATTCCGGTTCTCATCTTCGCGCTCATGCTTCTGGCGGTTGCCGGCAAGTCGGTCATCAACCTGGTCATCATTCTTGGCCTGCTTGATTCAACCCGCGTGTTCCGCCTGGCCCGCGCCACGGCGCTCAACGTGGTGGTGATGGATTTCGTTGAATCCGCCAAGCTGCGTGGTGAAGGCGTGCTGTGGGTCGTGTTCAAGGAAGTGGTGCCCAACATTCTGGCGCCGATGATCACCGAATTCGGCCTGCGCTTCTGCTTCGTGTTCCTCACCATTTCGGCGCTGTCGTTCCTTGGCGTCGGCATCCAGCCGCCGACTGCCGACTGGGGTTCGATGATGGCGGAGAACAAGACCCTCATCAATTTCCCGGTCAAGACGTTCCCCTATATCCCCATGCCGTTCTATCCGGCAGCGGCAATCGCGCTGCTCACCGTTGCGGTGAACTTCGTGGTCGACTGGTTCCTCTCAAAGACAAGCGGATTGCGCGATGGCTAAAGATGTAAAACGCGTCAAGGGCGAAGTCCTTCTTGAAATGAGGGGCGTCAAGATTGAAGGCAAGAGCGATGACGTCTGGCGGCCGATCATCAAGGGCGTCGATCTCACGCTGAAGCGCGGCGAAGTGCTGGGTCTCATCGGTGAATCGGGTGCTGGCAAATCCACCTTCGGCCTCGCCTCCATGGCCTTTGCAAGGCCAGGCTGCCGCATCACCGAAGGCAGCATCATTTTCGACGGCATGGATCTGCGCGCCGCTTCGGAAGATGAACGCCGCGCGCTTCGCGGCTCGCGCATCGCCTACGTGGCGCAATCGGCTGCGGCCTCCTTCAACCCCGCCCACAAGATCATCGACCAGACGGTGGAAACGGCGATCGAGCATGGCATCAAGAGCCGCAGCGAAGCGGAAGCTGACGCCCGCGATCTCTACAAGCGCCTGCAATTGCCGAAGCCCGACACGATCGGCGACCGCTTCCCGCATCAGGTTTCAGGCGGCCAGCTGCAACGCGCCATGACGGCCATGGCCATGTCCTGCCGGCCTGACCTCATCGTTTTCGACGAACCGACAACGGCGCTTGACGTGACCACGCAGGTAGAAGTGCTCGCCGCCATGCGTGACATCGTTGAGCAATTCAACACCGCAGCCATCTACATCACGCATGACCTCGCGGTGGTGGCGCAGATGGCCCACCGCATCATGGTGCTGCGCTATGGCAACCTGGTGGAGGAAGCCGAAACCCGCGCCATGCTGAAGCAGCCGACGCAGGACTACACCAAGTCGCTGTGGGCGGTGCGCAAGCTGGAAAAGAAGGAAAGCCCGAACAGCGACATTGTACTGCGTATCCACGAAGTCGATGGCAGCTACAGCGGCAAGGTGAAGGTGCTTGATAATGTGACGGTGCAGGTGCCGCGCGGCCGCACGGTGGCGGTTGTGGGTGAATCCGGCTCCGGAAAATCGACGCTCGCCCGCGCCATTACCGGACTGCTGCCGCCTTCGAAGGGCGAGATCTATTTCAACGGCAAGCCACTGCCACGCTCGCTGCGCGAACGCGACAAGGATACGCTCCGCCGCATCCAGATGATCTACCAGTCGGCCGATACGGCGCTCAATCCGCGCCATACGGTGCGCGACATCGTCGGTCGCCCGCTCGAGTTCTATCTTGGCGTAACCGGCAAGGAACGTGACCGCAAGGTTGTGGAACTGCTTGAATCAATCGAGTTGGACGAGAGCTATATTGATCGCCTGCCGGGTGAAATGTCGGGCGGGCAGAAGCAGCGCATCTCGATTGCGCGCGCTCTTGCCGCCAATCCCGAAGTCATCATCTGCGATGAAGTGACATCGCGCTCGACCAGATCGTGCAGGAGGAAATCCTCTCGCTGCTCATGCGGCTGCAGAAGGAAACCAACGTCTCCTACCTGTTCATCACCCACGACATTGCAACCGTGCGTGCCATCTCGGATGAGATCGTCGTCATGCATCAGGGCAAAGTGGTGCAGCAGGGGCTGAAGTCGCAGGTATTGTCGCCGCCCTACCCGGCTTACACGGAATTGCTGCTCTCTTCCGTGCCGGAAATGGATCCGGATTGGCTCACCCGCCTGTTGGCTGCCCGCCAGAAAAAATCCAAAGCCGCCTCGCCGGCGTAGAACTGGTGTCACCATCAACCGGAAGGCAGTCCGTGACGGCACCCGTCATTATGTGGTTTCGCCAAGACTTGCGGCTCGCTGCCCATCCGGCGCTGGCGGCGGCAGCCAAGGCCGGCGAGATCATTCCGCTCTATGTTCTCGATGATGAAACGCCCGGCCACTGGCGCTGGGGCGGCGCGTCACGCTGGTGGCTGCATCGAAGTTTGGAAAGTCTGTCGAAATCGCTGCCGCTGGTGCTGCGCCGGGGCAGGGCGGAAGAGGTGATCGCCCGCCTGCTGGCCGAGACTGGCTCCAGCGCGGTTTATTTCACGCGTGGCTATGCCCCGTGGGAGGGCGCATTGGAGCTTCGCGTCAAGCAAGCTGCGGAAAAGGCAGGCGCCAGCTGCCACCGCTTTGGCGGCTTCCTGCTGCATGAGCCGGAATCCATCCGCAATGGCCAGGGCGAGCCCTATAAGGTCTACACACCTTATTCCCGCGCATGTTTCGCGGTGGGCGAGCCGAAACGGCATCAGGAGGCATCGCCAATCTCGCTCTGGCAGGGCAAGGTGGCGACGGACCGGTTGGAGGACTGGAAGCTGCTGCCAGCCCGGCCAAACTGGGCAACTGGATTTGAGAGTTGTTGGCAACCCGGAGAGCAGGGCGCCCGCGCTGCCCTTCTACACTTTCTCGATGAGGGCCTCCACGGCTATGCCGATGGCCGCGACAGGCCGGACCAGCCCTTCACCTCGCGGCTTTCAGCCCATCTGCACTGGGGAGAAATCAGCCCTTCGCAGGTCTGGCTCGCGGCTAGGGATGCTATGGCCGCTGGAGGTGGCCGACTGGACCGTTCCGGCGAAAAGTTTCTCAAGGAGCTGTTATGGCGGGAATTCTCCTACTCCATCCTGCACCATTGGCCGCATTTGCCGGAACAGCCCTTCAAGCCGGAATATAGCGAATTTCCCTGGCAGCCTGATGAACAGCTCTTGAAAACTTGGCAGCGAGGCGAAACCGGATATCCCATCGTTGATGCCGGCATGCGCGAACTTTGGGCGACGGGGATCATGCACAACCGTGTTCGCATGATTACGGCATCCTTTCTGATCAAGCACATGCTGCAGCCCTGGACGGCGGGCGAGGACTGGTTCTGGGACACGTTGGTGGACGCCGATATCGCCAGCAATGCCGCCAGCTGGCAGTGGGTAGCGGGCTCAGGTGCTGATGCTGCTCCCTATTTCCGCATCTTCAACCCAATCCTGCAGGGTGAAAAGTTCGATCCTGAAGGCGCTTATGTGAAACGGTGGGTGCCGGAACTCAGGGATATGCCGGCGAATGAAGTTCACAAACCGTGGACGTCCGAAATCCCGCCGCGCGGCTATCCTGCGCCCGTCATGGAGCATGATTTCGCCCGCAAACGCGCTCTTGCTGCACTGCAACAACTCAAATCGGGTGAGTCCTGAAATAGCGGCTGAGGTGGTCCAGAAACAATTGTGCTGCGCTGCAGGGTTCCGGCCTTTGCCCCCATTTGGCAACCAGCTGCAAGGGTTTTGGTTCAAAACCATCTAGAAGCTGCACCAGCATGTGGTCCCGCAGCTGCTCTGCTACCATGAAGACAGGTAATAGTGCAACTCCTGATGCTGCAGCGCAGCATTTCTGTATAACATTGAGATCATTCGAATTATATGGAGGGTTTGACTTCAGAGGGGCGTCGCCTCGCATGTGCCAGGTCGGCATGCCAGACCAGACGAGCAGACGATGTTGCAGTAGCTCACTCGGTGAATGCGGTCTTTTGTGCATTGCACAATAGGTCGGGGAGGCGACAATGGCCAAATCAATCGGAAGCACGCGGCGGCACGGTGTCTCTGCGTCATCCGGCTGCTCCGTTATGGCGATGGCCAGGTCATAGCCTTCGTTTTCGGGCTGCACAGGCCGGTCATGAAGGTCGAGTGTAACGGCGGCTCGCGGGTGTTCCGAAATGAAAGGAGCGAGCGCCGGCGCCACCAGGCCAAGTCCGCCGGCGCGGCAGCAGGAAATCCGCAAGCTGCTGATATCATTTGAGTGTCTGGACTCGCTCCGCGCCTTGGTGGCATCCTCAAGGGCGGCCAATGCAGGCCGTACGCGGGAAATGAAGCGCTGCCCCGCCTCCGTTACCGACACCCGCCGGGTAGTACGCTGAAGCAGCTTTTCGCCCAGCAGTTCCTCGGTTTCGGCCACGGAACGCGAAACCTTCGCCGTAGTCAGGCCCAAGGCACCGGCCGCAGCAGAAAACCCCTCATGATCCGCCACGGCGAGCAATATGCGGTAGTTTTCCAGCGAATCCATGCTTGATTATTGCATAAAGTCACGTAATTTGAAAACAGTTGTCATTATTATTGCAGGATTTGATAAAATGAAGGTAATTGCCATCAGCGGTTCGCTCCGCAAGGCCTCCTACAACACTGCGCTTCTACGCGCCCTGCAGCCGCTGGCACCTGCTGGCATGAGCATAGAGGTGCACACTCTGCACGGCATTCCGGTCTATGATGGCGACGATGAGGATCTGACTGGCAAGCCGGAAGCGGTCAAATTGCTGGATGCCGCAATCCGTGAGGCAGCGGGCGTCATTGTCTCCACGCCGGAGTACAATTTCTCGATCCCCGGCGGTCTCAAGAACGCCTCGGACTGGCTCTCCCGCCACGGCTCGCCGCTGAACGGCAAGCCGACAGGCGTCATGGGAGCCTCGCAAGGGCCGATCGGCACGGCACGGGTTCAATATGACCTGCGAAAGAACCTGCAGGCGCTAGAGGCGCTCGTTATGCCAAAACCCGAAATATTCGTAGGCAGCGCCCAGACCAAATTCAGTGACAAGGGCGAACTCACCGATGATTCCACCCGCACGCACCTGGCAAAATGGCTGGAAGCCTTCGCCAAATGGATTGAACGGGTGGGCTAGATAGGCACTCAGACCGGCTACTTGCCTGCTAACAGCCGCCGTGCGCTGGCCAGCCAGTGCCGCCAGCCAGTTTGCCCGAAGTGCACAGACATGGGTGGGCTGCGTTTTCCGTCTTGCAGCAGCAAGCTCTGAATACTATCGAACCCCGGCGCAATGCGGCGCAGATTGTAGTTCTGCAGCCACCAGCCATCACCGAGCGGATCGAATTCCGGCGCATCGGTGCGCTGAAACACAGCAGTTGTCGAGACAACGTCCACCAGTTCAAACATCGCATCCTCGCGGATAAAATCCACCAGATGCCCGATGGTGGAAAGATGGATGTCATCCACCAGCAGCAGTCCGCCTGGCCGTATGTGAGGGTAGAGATGGTAGTATTCCATGTCGGGAAACGGGTAGCCGTGTGGTCCGTCGATCAATACCGCATCATAATTCCGGTAACCCCTATAGCCTGGCATGGTGAGTTGCGATGGGCCGAAAACTAGCTCAAGCTTTTCCAGCCGTGTCACCGGGCAGTTGCGGAAGTAGGTGACGCTTGAATCGGCGTTAATAGCTGAATCATCAACGGTGAAGACCGTATGGCTCTCTGACAAATTGGAGAACAGGATTGTCGACTTGCCACAACCCGTTTCAGCACTGGCTTTCATCTGCGGCGGCAGCAAGCGTTCCAGCCGCTTCAGCACATGGCTTGGAAAAGCTCCGGATGCATGGCCTTGCCCACCGGTGCTGGATGCATCAATGCGGTCAACGATCAAGCCGGCCATCAGACGCTCCGGCTGTTCGCCGCCTGCCGTAGCACTTGATGGCGGAGGCATAGTCCTTCGCCTTGAAGATGGCCGAACCTGCCACCAGCACATCGGCACCCGCTTTCACGACATCAGCGGCATTGGCGGCTGTAATGCCGCCATCGACCTCAAGCCAGATGTTGCGGCCGCGGATCATCTCACGCACCTCCGCGATCTTCGGCAGCATGGCGGGAATGAACGACTGTCCGCCAAATCCCGGATTGACGCTCATCACCAGCACCAGGTCCACCCGGTCCAGCACATGGGCAATGGCCGATACTGGGGTTGCCGGGTTGAGCGAAACGCCCGCTTTCCTGCCCAGCGTTCTGATCGCCTGCAGCGAACGGTCAAGATGCGGGCCTGCCTCTGCATGCACAGTGATGATGTCAGCTCCCACCCTGGCAAAATCCTCGAGGTAGCGGTCGACAGGCGCGATCATCAGGTGAACGTCGAACAGCTTCTTCGTCACCGGCCTGATGCAGGAGATGACCGGCGGCCCGAAGGTGATGTTGGGCACGAAATGCCCGTCCATCACGTCGATATGCACCCAATCCGCTCCGCCCGCATCAATGGCGCGCACTTCGTCGCCCAGCTTGGAAAAGTCCGAAGCGAGGATGGAGGGGGCGATCAGGACCGGGTGGGCAGGCATGCTAGTCCTCAAACACGTTTCGTCACCTCGGCGAAGGCCGGGGTCCCGCTTACAGGACGGTCGGCCAGACCGGGATCACACTTGATTTGACTACTCCAACCTTCCCGTCACCCCCGCGACGGCGGGGGTCCAACTTAATCGCCGAAGCCTAGTTGGATTCCCGCTTGCGCGGAAATGACGGAAAAACGGAATCTAGTTTGTTCAAACACGTCTTAGTCCAGAGGGATGCCAGACTACGCTGGCACGACGGAAAAGTGTAGCTCAGATGAGCTTGGCCAGCGCCACGGCAGTATCGCCCATGCGGTTGGAGAAGCCCCACTCATTGTCGTACCAGGTGAGGATGCGCACCATGCTGCCTTCAACCACCTTGGTCTGGTCCATGTGGAAGGTGGACGAGTTGGGGTTGTGGTTGAAGTCGATCGAGACATTGGGATCATTGGTGTAGCCGAGGATGCCCTTGAGCGGCCCATCGGCAGCTGCCTTGATCGCGGCATTCACTTCCTCAATCGTGGTCTTCTTCTTGGCCACGAACTTGAAGTCGACAACCGAGACGTTGGGAACCGGTACGCGGATCGAGGTGCCGTCAAGCTTGCCCTTGAGCTCGGGGATGACAAGACCGATGGCCTTGGCAGCGCCCGTGGATGTCGGGATCATCGACATGGCGGCAGCGCGCGCCCGGTACAGGTCCTTGTGCATGGTATCGAGCGTCGGCTGGTCGCCGGTATAGGCGTGGATGGTGGTCATGAAGCCATGGTCGATGCCGATTGCGTCATGCAACACCCTGGCGACCGGGGCGAGGCAGTTGGTGGTGCAGGAAGCGTTGGAAATGACCAAGTGCTCCTTCTTCAGGCCCTGATGATTGACGCCGTAAACGACAGTGAAATCCGCCCCGTCGGCAGGCGCCGAAACGATGACGCGCTTGGCGCCGGCGGTGAGATGGGCGGCGGCCTTGTCACGCGTCGCGAAGATGCCGGTGCATTCCAGCGCGATGTCAACGCCGAGATCCTTCCACGGCAGCTGGGCCGGGTCCTTGATGGCGGTGACCTTGAACTTGTCGGTTCCGATGGAGATCGAATCCCCATCCACCTTCACCTCATGCGGGAAGCGGCCATGCACTGAATCATAGCGCAACAGATGCGCGTTGGTTTCAACCGGGCCGAGGTCATTGACGCCAACAACGTCGATATCCTTGCGGCCCGACTCGTAAATGGCGCGCACGATATTGCGGCCGATGCGGCCAAACCCGTTGATTGCGACGCGTACTTTAGCCATTGGTGTTCTCCATGCTGCAATTGGCGATTTCGGCAGGCCTTATAACCCATCCCGGAGCGCGAAAAAGCAAAAAGTGAGGGGCGCACCTCAGATGCCGGTTTCAGGCATGACATCTTGCTGCATTGCGGCTGTGCTGGCGTGTGGCAAAGTGATGCCAGCAAGGCGGATGAAACATGATTGACCACGAACTGCGCCAGGTTTTGAACGACGAGTTGCATGGCAGGCCCGGTCTGCCGGTGACTGCGCCGGCGCGCATCACCCACCTCGCCTTCACCTTGTCGCAGGCTGATGCTGATCCGCTCGCCCATGTGCGGCTGCTGTGCGATGCGCTTGGCATCAAGCCGCCAGCGGACAACGCATCGCATCATGCCGCCGAAATCGACAGCGGCATCTTCAAGTATGAGCGGCACAGTGAATTCTACCGCATCAGCGTTACAATGGAGGGAAATGGCACCAGGCAGGAAGCCGTCTCCAGCCTGCCGCTTGGCTGGATAGACACTCTGCCGGGCAAGCGGCTGGTCGCTATCCATACGCACATCATGCCAGCGCAGGCCAAGCTGCCGTCAGAGGCGCAACTCCGCAAGCTGTTCGGCCATAGCGAGATAGCCTGTTCGCAGGTCAACCAGCGCAAGGCTACCGTTTGGACGGACTTCCGCATCGGCGCTGACGGCTACACCCGCATGATTGTGCATGAACATGGGTTGCCGCCCATGCGCCTTGGCCGCCTGACGCGCCGCCTGCATGAGATCGAAACCTACCGGATGATGGCGCTGTTGGCTTTTCCGCTGGCGCGCCAATTGCAGTCTGAATTGCGGACGTTGGAAAGCTCGCTCTCCGCCACCATCAATGCCATGGCTTCGGCCAAGGGGGCGGAAGAAGATGCCGAACTGCTGGCGCGGCTCAGCGCCATTGCCCGCGATGTCGAGGATATTTCCAACCGCTCCAGCTTTCGCTTTGCGGCGGCCCGCGCCTATGCCGGCCTCGTAGCCAAGCGGCTGGCCGAGCTTGGCGAGGAGCGTGTAAATAGTTTCCAGCGGCTTGGCGTGTTTCTCGACCGGCGCTTCAACCCCGCCATGGCGACCTGTTCTGCCGTCAGCGAGCGCATTGCAGGGCTTGCCGCACGCAGCGAGCGCGCCAGCAACTTGCTGCGAACGCGCGTTGACATCGCGCTCGAAGGCCAAAACCAGCTGTTGCTCCGCTCGATGGAGCAGCGCGCCCGCCAACAGCTGATGCTGCAAGAAACTGTCGAAGGATTATCTGTTGCCGCCATCAGCTATTACGTGATCGGCATCGCAATCAAGCTGGTCGAAAGCCTGGCGGCCTATGCGCCATGGCTGGACGTCAAGGCTGTCAGCCTTGCGGTCATCCCGCTCGTGCTCGGCCTCGTCTGGTGGTCACGCAAGCGCATCCGCAGCCGGTTGGCTGCGGCAATCCAAGGCAAAGCCGACTGATAGTGAGTTAGGAGGCTTTCTTGCGGCCCTTGCCGGAAGCAACGAGCTTCAGCTTCGGCTTGTCCTGCACCACTTCGTCAACGAGAGTGGCAGCCCTCAGCCAATGCGCGTCGGCGCGGCCTTCGGGGTTGCCCTCTTCTTCCCAGAGACGATAGGCGAGGTCGGCAATCTGCTGCTCGCGGCTGGCAACTGGATTTCCTACGAGAGATGGCATGATCAACTCCTGTGCTGCTGATTTGCGACGCTCATAACAAATAATGGTGCATTGCACAATACAATTTTGCACTGCACCATTATCGGTTCAGAATCAGTGTGATAGCGTGTGGAATTGGCCATTTGAGGGCATGAGGTCCGGTCCTCAGCTAGTCGTGACGGCCGCCTCTCGTCTGCCGCCGAAGCGGAAGCTCCACCATTTCAGGTTCCGGCCGATGCGGTAGATTTCCAGAACCGCCAGAGGCGCAAAGTGAACAATGATGCCGCCCAACCCGTGCGAGACCAACACCCAGTGAGCGAGTGTCAACAACGCAGCGGGATAAACCCAGCGCTGTACGGATTTCCACCACGTTCCAAGTCGCCGCAACGAAGCATCATTGCTGGTCACGCCAAGGATGACGAACAGGATGAAGGCAACCCACCCTGTCCAGATGCCGGCCTGCGGCATTTCGGCGAGGATTTTCGCCAGCGTTCCTTCGCGCATGACATAGGCCAACGTATGCAGCGCCCCGTAGAAGAACGCGGCAACACCAAGGGCCCTGCGCCGCGCCATCAGCCAGCGCAAGGCGCGTGAACCGGGCGCCAGCATGACAAGTGGTGTCAGCATCATGGCGATGATCATGAAGCGCGCCGAAAATTCTCCCGATGGGTGCAGCACGCCGCGCAGCGAGCCTTCCGCCAAACTTATCAGCATCGGAATGGCGGGCAGCGAAAGCAGTAACCAGAATGTGTAAGGCGAATTCCAGATACGCATGGCGGCAGACGGCGTGGATGGTTGCATGACGGGCCTCAATGGTGTGGACTGCCCGCATGACGGATCAGGAATTCAATTCCGTCGCGCGTTGCCCGCAGGAGACCATATTGCCGCAGACCATCACCAAGGGTTACAAGGCGCTGCTGGCGGAAGCGGATGCGCAGGTAAAGGCATTGGATGTGGCCGAGGTGCAATCGTTGCTCGGCAACCCCGATGTCGTGCTGGTTGATTTGCGCGATCCGCGTGAACTGGCGCGCGAAGGAAAAATGCCCGGCGCCTTCCATTGTCCGCGCGGCATGCTGGAATTCTGGATCGATCCTGAAAGCCCTTATGCCAAACCGCAGTTCCAGGAAGACAAGACTTTCGTGTTTTTCTGCGCCGGTGGCTGGCGTTCGGCGCTTGCTGCCAAAATGGCGCAGGACATGGGCCTCAAGCCTGTCGCCCACATGACGGGTGGTTTTGGCGCATGGAAGAAGGCGGGTGCGCCAGTGGAAGAGGTATCGCCCAAAAGCTGAAGGAGGTTGCCCATGTGGAAGACTTTCATTCTTGCAGCCGTGGTTGCGATCACGGCCTCATCGCTTCAGGCAGCTGCGCCAGCAAAGCCCAGTGAATGCATGGCTATCGCCAACCAGTTGGGCGCGGGCTTTCATTATGCAGCCCTCACCGAAGGTGAAGCGAAACTCACTTACATGGGCCACTCCACCTTTGTGCTGGAGAGTTCGGGAGGCGTGAAGATCGCCACCGATTATGCCGGCCAAGCTGGCGGCATCAAACCTGACGTGGTGACCATGAACCATGCGCACTCCTCGCACTACACCGATATGCCGGACGCCAGCATCAAGCACGTGCTGCGTGGCTGGGGCGACGGTGTTGAACCTGCACGGCACGACGTTGACGTTGGCGATGTGCGCATCCGCAATGTGACAACGGATATCCGCATGGGGGGTGCATCCCGCGAGAAGGACGGAAATTCGATTTTCATTTTTGAGGTGGCGGGCCTCTGCATTGGACATCTGGGCCATCTGCATCATGAACTTGCGCCTGAACACATCGGCCTCATCGGCAGGCTGGATGTAGTGATGGTGCCGGTCGATGGCGGCATGACGCTGCCTGTTGAAAGCATGATGAATGTGCTGAAGCAGCTGCGCTCGCGCGTCATCCTGCCCATGCATGCGAGATTCCCTGGAAGCCTGGAACGCTTCACCACCACCGCCTCGGCGACGTTCAAGATCGAGTATCTGCAGGCGGACGAATTGGTTGTTTCAACCGCAATGCTGCCAAAGCAGCCGACCGTCTTTATCATGCCGGGGATGTGAAGCGGACATGCCCGGATCAGCTCCGGGCATGTTGCAGGGGGCGTGGCGCGTCAGGTAGCGCAAGGCTTACGGCTTCTCTCGACGGCGGAAGTTGCCGGGCGCCGTTGTCAGCGCGCCTGAAGAAGTTTGAACGCAGGCCAAGCGCCAGCACGCACACGGTCAATGTGTCTTTACCGAGAAGCAGCACCTCCTTGGCGATGATGATTGAGTCACTCATGATTCTTTCCGTATTGATGTGAAGGTTAGGCCGCGAGCGGCGGCCCGATGATGTCGATGTTGTTGCGGGCGGCCGCGCCTGCCAGCGCATCAATCATGGCTCTGGTTGGCTCAAGGTGCGCCGGCATGAACTCAACCTGCACCGGGGCCGACATTTCCACGACCATGGCCTCGAAGTCGCCGCCCTTGACGATGGTCAGGCAATGGGCGCCTTCAAGCGATTCAACAATGAAGCGGTGGGGCACGTTCTTCGGCGCCACCAGTATATCGCCGGCATCGGCGAGGGTCACCTCATTGCCTACTTCAAAACGCATGCGCCCCCGCAGGATGTGAAAGATTTCGTCTTCTGTGCGGTGGATGTGGAGAGGCGTAGCCTCGCCATAGGGCATCTTGTGCTCGATGATTGAGATGCCTTCGGCATTGTCGTTGGCGGAAACCCGCACATTGACGAGCGTACCCTTGAAATTGCGGAGGCCCTTGGTGACGGGCGCCTGGGAGGTTGTGTTCATGGTCTTGGTCCTTTCATGATTGGGCGTTGGCCCGTTTGTTTCAACGCCACTGCACATATGTCCGATGCTGCTGGACATGAAATCGATTGTTCATATAGGCTCCATTTCCATCATGAATTTTGCTGCTTTCGATTTGAATCTATTGCGTGTTTTCAACGCGCTGATGCGTGAGCGCAGTGCCACGCGGGCGGGCGATCAGGTGGGTCTCAGCCAACCGGCGGTCAGTGCGGCGCTCAACCGGCTGCGCGATTTGCTGGATGACAAGCTGTTCGTGCGGCAAGGCAACGAGATGATCCCGACGCCGCGAGCCGAGTCGATTGCGCCTGGCATTCGTGAAGCTCTGCATGCCCTTGAGCGGTTGCTGGTGAGCGAGAAGGTCTTCGATCCGAAGAGTCTGGTCCGCACCTTCACGCTGATGGGGGCGGACTTCTTCGCCACATTGTTCGTGCCCCGGCTGGTCAGCCATTTCGCACAAACCTCGACCACTCTTTCATTGCGATTTCTCGACACATCGAGAGGTGATGTGGAGCGGCTGCTCAACGAAGATGCAATCGACATGGCGCTTGAACGTCCGCTCGACATGCCCGACTGGATTGCCTCCGAAGTTCTGTTTCATGCGCCATTCAAGATCATCGTTGCCGAGGGCAATCCGGCGCTCAAGGGACTCGACGGGGAGGTTGCCCTGCCGCTGGATATTTTTTGCAGCCTGCAATGGGCCTTGCGCGCTGCCGATGGTGCACTTCGAGGCCCGGTGGATGACGCGATTGAAAGGCTGGGCCGCCGCCGCAAAGTCGTGCTTGCCGTGCCGCATTTCAATCCGCTCATCGCCTGCATTTCCAACAGCAACCTGGCGGCGGCAGTGCCGGCACAATTTGCCGCTGCCTTTGCCCATGACAATGGCTTGCGGGTATTCGACTTGCCATTTGATGCGCCGGCGCCGGAAGTTCGGCTCTATTGGCACAGCCGCCGCACGCGCGACCCGGCTCACACTTGGCTACGCCAGCTTGCAGCCGAACTCTGCCTACCCTTCAGGGTTGACGTGTGAGGGGCAAGTCTTAGCGCGCCGCCCACGCCATGCCGCGGCGCAGGATCGTCGCCATCTGCGGCACCTCGAACTCATGCGCCTTGTGGCCGAGCGAGGAATAGAATACCCGGCCCTTGCCGTAACTGCGCTTCCACACAACCGGCATGGTGACGCCATCAATCCACCAGGCATGCTCGCCGTTAAACGTCGTGGTCGCCAGCACTTCGTTCGACGGGTCCACATGCATGTAATACTGCTCCGAGTGGTAAGCGAAACTTGCGATCCCCGCCATCACCGGATCATCAGGGCGCGTGACATCAACGCGGTAGTCAATGACGTTGCCGGGATGCGCCACCCATTGCCCGCCCACCATGAACTGGTATTCGGTGCAATCACGGAAACTGTCACCCGCGCCGCCGTGATAGCCGGCGAGACCGCAGCCAGCCTCCACCGCGTCGGTGAGGGCCTTCACTTCCTCTTTGCTGATTTTCGACATGGTGACGATTGGCACGATGAGATCAAAGCTGGAGAGATCGGTTTCTGTGAGAATTGAAGTGCCCGGCGCAACGGTAGTGGCAAACCCATCCTCGCGTAGCATGGCGTCAACAACGTGCGAGCAGGCCTCGGGCTCATGCCCTTCCCAGCCGCCCCAGAAGATGAGAGCCTTTTTGGTCATTGTCTGCTTGCCTTCACCTGAAGTGTTGTGCCAGTTTTGGTTTGCAGGGCAGCTATGACAGAAAACAGATTACTCGCTGTCGGATTGCCCTTTTCGCTGAACATGCGCATAAGGCTCTTGGGCGAGGTGTTGGTCGCCCGCGCCAGTTTCTCAAATCCAACTGTGGCGTTAATGTAGTCACGCAGAATGCTGCGGCCAGCCTCGACATCACCATCAATGAACAACTGCATGGCCTCCTGCAGCAAGGCGCGGGCGAAGGCAGGCTCCCGCTTGACCCGCGCTTGTACCGTCTCCCTGAAATCCCGTGTCAGCACCATGATGCTATTTTCCCTTCTCCAGCCGGTATCGCTTCCGGCGCAACTTGGCGGCTTCAATGTCTCGCTGTTGACGGCGTTTGGTGCCGCCTGCAAGGAGGATGACCAAAGTGGGCCCATCCCAACCGAAGTAGATTCGGTATCCAGGTCCACGGTCGATCCGCAGCTCTGAAACACCGCCGCCTAGTGTCTTCACATTGGAGGTATTGCGATGACGCAAGCGTTCCAATGAAATGGTAACGATGGCCGCTTCTGTTGCAGATAGGCCATCAAACCACTTCTTGAAGGGCGAAGTGCCGTCTTCCGCTACATACTCTTCAAGCGCGAATGTAGGTAACATATACGTTACTTTACTGGTTTAAGCAAGCAGCAAAACGACTTTGCTAAAGTTTCATCCATCTGCCATTGTTTTTCGACGACTTCACACAAGCCTCGATGAAGGCCATGCCGGCGACGCCATCGGCGATGCCGGGGAACTGCACGTCCTTCGCCGCCTTCTTGCCTGAACGCGTTGCAATGATGGCGGCCGCCACTTCGGTATAGATGTTGGCAAAACCTTCGAGATAGCCTTCAGGGTGGCCCGATGGCACGCGCGTCACGCGCCCTGCAGCAGCACCGGCGCCTGCGCCGCCGCGCGTGATCAGCCGCTTCTGTTCGCCGTAAGGCGTGTACCAGAGATAGTTCGGGTCAGCTTGCGTCCATTCGAGCCCGCCCTTGGTGCCATAGACGCGGAGCTTCAAGCCGTTCTCGTTGCCGGGCGCAACCTGGCTCGCCCAGATCATGCCTTTGGCGCCACCCTTGTAACGCAGCATGATGTGGGCATTGTCATCCAGCACCCGGCCTTTGACGAAACTGTGCAGGTCGGCGGAAAGCTGGTCCGCTTCGAGGCCGGAAACGAAACAGCCGAGCTGATAGGTGTGCGTGCCAATGTCGCCGATGCACCCGCCAGCGCCGGAACGCTTCGGGTCTGTACGCCAAGCCGCCTGCTTTTGGCCGGATTTTTCGAGATCGGTTGTCAGCCAATCTTGCGGATACTCACCCTGCACGAGGCGAATGTCGCCCAGCACTCCGGAGAGCACCATCTCGCGCGCCTGCCGGATCATCGGATAGCCGGAATAGTTATGCGTGAGCGCGAAGATCACTTTCGGATTTTTCTTCAGCAGCGCCTCAAGCGATTTGGCTTCCTTGAGATTGAAAGCCAGCGGCTTGTCGCAGATCACATGAATGCCGGCTTCGATGAAAGCTTTCGCCGCCGGCACATGCACATGATTAGGGGTGACGATGGAGACAACCTCGATGCCATCAGGCCGCTTCGCCTCCGCCTTCGCCATCTCGGCATAGCTTGCGTAGCTGCGTGAGGGATCAAGCCCAAGCTCTGCGGCAGAAGCCTTCGCCTTGGCCGGGTCGGCGGAGAGTGCGCCAGCCACCAGCTCATACTTGTCGTCCATGCGTGCCGCCAAGCGGTGCACCGCGCCAATGAACGCGCCTTGCCCGCCGCCCACCATGCCATAGCGAATGCGCCCCGTGGCCTTGGATGATTTCGAACCTGTGATTGCCATGCTCTCCTCCCGATTTCTTATCCGTCCACAAGAGGCAGGGTCTCAATACCTCAAGCATTCCGATTGGCAACATGCGTGCCAATCTTGTCAAATGCACGACGTTTGAGAGGCCGCCATCAGCAAGCGTTTTTTGCTCTTCGGAAAGCATTTGCACACCCGTCGCCCAACTTTGTAGGCCTGTTGAACTATACTACCTTTGCCTGATCTGATGATCACAGAGGCCTCGCTCAAAGTCCCAACATGCGCTTGATCTGCGCTTCGTTGGTTTTGCCGCCAGCGAAATCGTCAAACGACTTGCCGGTGACCTGAATCAGGTGGCCATCGATGAAGGGTGCGCCTTCGGCAGCCCCTTGCTCCGGCGACTTGAGGCAGCATTCCCATTCCAGCACTGCCCAGGATGAGTATCCGTATTGAGCCAGCTTGGAGAAGATGGCGCCGAAATCCACCTGCCCGTCACCCAGCGAGCGGAAGCGCCCGGCGCGGTTCACCCAGCTTTGATAGCCGGAATAGACGCCCTGCCGGCCAGTCGGATTCAACTCGGCATCCTTCACATGGAAGGCGCAGATGCGCTCGTGATAGATGTCGATGAAGTCGAGATAGTTGAGATGCATGAGCACGAAGTGCGACGGATCGTAGTTGATCTGGCAGCGCTTGTGGCCCTTGAGCGCATCGAGGAACATCTCGAACGTAGCGCCATCAAACACATCCTCGCCGGGATGGATCTCGTAGCCGACATCGACGCCATGCTTGTCATACTCATCGAGGATCGGTTTCCAGCGCTTGGCGAGTTCACCAAACGCCGTCTCGATCAGGCCTGCGGGCCGTTGTGGCCAGGGATAGACATAAGGCCAGGCCAGCGCGCCAGTGAAGGAGACGGACGCATCGAGCCCCAGATTGCGCGAGGCCTTGGCCGCAAGCATCACCTGCTCGGTCGCCCAAGCCTGCCGCTCCTTCGGCTTGCCATGAACCGCTGGCGGCGCGAAAGCGTCAAAGGCTTCATCGAACGCCGGATTCACGGCCACAAGCTGGCCCTGCAAGTGGGTTGAGAGTTCGGTGATCGCGACGCCGTTCTTCTTGGCGACGCCTGCAATCTCGTCGCAATAGGTTTTCGATTCCGCCGCCTTCTTGAGGTCGAACAAGCGTCCGTCCCAGCTGGGAATCTGCACGCCCTTGTAGCCGAGGCTGCCCGCCCATTTGGTGATCGAGTCCCAGGAATTGAACGGCGCCGCATCGCCTGCAAACTGGGCGAGGAAGATGGCGGGTCCCTTGATGTTGCTGGCCATGAGTGGCGTCTCCTATTCAGCGATGTTGAGAAGGCCTTCCAGATATTCCTGGCGGCCGGAAGTGGGTTGCGGTTCGAGCCCGGATTTGTGAACGCGCGCCGCAATCTGTTCGAGGCTTTCCTTGCCTGCCAGCATGGCGGCGTTCTGCGGTTCCTTCCATTTGGCGTAGCGCGCATCGACAGTTTGATCGAGCTTGCCGCTTTCAATGATGCGGGCGGCAGTGAGGAGGCCGCGCGCGCAGGCATCCATCGAGCCCACATGCGCATGCAGCAGGTCATCAGGCTCAATCGATTGCCGCCTGATCTTGGCATCGAAGTTCATGCCGCCGGTGGTGAAGCCGCCAGCGCGGATGACTTCCAGCATCATCAGCGCAAGTTCGGGAACATTCATGGCGAACTGATCGGTATCCCAGCCCAGCAAATAGTCGCCGCGGTTCAAGTCGAGCGAACCGAAAATGCCAAGCGCGGACGCCAGCGCAATCTCATGCTGGAAAGTGTGCCCGGCAAGGATCGCATGGTTCTGCTCGATGTTCATCTTCACGTCCTTCTCCAGCCCGTAGGACTTGAGCAGGCCGTAGATGGAAGCAACGTCATAATCATACTGGTGGACAGTAGGTTCCTTCGGCTTCGGCTCAATCAGGATTGGCCCCTTGAAGCCGATCTTGTGCTTGTGCTCGACGACAAGCGAGAGGAAGCGCCCGGCCTGATTCAATTCATGGCCGATCTTGGTGTTGAGCAGCGTTTCGTAGCCTTCGCGCCCGCCCCACATCACATAGTTTTCGCCGCCGAGGTCCTTGGTCACCTCAAGGCAATGCTTCACCTGCGCCGCGCAATAGGCAAACACATCCGGGTCAGGGTTGGTGGCGGCGCCCGCCATGAAGCGGCGGTTGGAGAACATGTTGGCCGTGCCCCACAACAGCTTCTTCTTGTGCTTGGCCATTTTGTCGCCAAGCAATTTCGCGATCGCCGTCACATTGGCGTTGAACTCCTTCAGTGAGTTGCCTTCCGGCGCAATGTCGAGATCGTGGAAGGTGAAGAAATCAATGTCGAGCAGGTCGAGTGTTTCGAACATGACGTCAGCCTTCATGCGTGCCGCCTGCATCGGGTCAGCCACATGGTGCCATTGGCGGTTGAAGGTTTCGCCGCCGAATGGGTCAGTGCCCTGCCAGCACAGCGTGTGCCAGTAGCACACGGCGAAACGGAAATGCTCGCGCATGGTCTTGCCGAGAACTTTCTGGTCCGGATTGTACCAGCGATAGGCAAGCGCCTTGTCCGTCTTCGGGCCTTCGTAGCGGATGGGGTCTTTGATTGAATAGAATGACATGCGTTACCTCAGTTGCTTGATGGCGGGATAGATGGCGGCATAGCGCTTGAACGCGTCGTCATAGGCCGCGGTGAATTTGGAATCGGGCGCGATGGTGCGCGCGATCTTCGGCTTGCTGCAGACAGATTTGTAGGAAGCGCCTGTTGCCGCCATCAGCCCCATGCGCGCCGCACCGAAGGCGCCGCCCACATCACCTGCGGCCGGAAGTTCCACTGGCACGCCGAGCGTGGTGGCGATCATCTTGAGCCAGAGTTCCGACTTGGTGCCGCCACCTACCGCCATGACGCGGGAGATGGCGGTGCCTGCTTCCTTCAATGCTTCGAGATTATCGCGGAAGGCGAAGGCAACGCCTTCCATCACCGCCTGGGTCAGCACCTTGCGGTCGCTCTCATGGCCAAGGCCGAGCATTGCAGCACGAATCTGCGCATCGCCTACCGGTGTCCGCTCACCGGAGAGATACGGCATAAACAACACCGAAGAGGGGCCAGTAAGCTTCGTGCCCAAGGCCTTGCTGAGCTGGGCAGCAGGCGTTTTGAGATTACCGGCCAGCCATTCAAGGCTCGCGGTGGCGGAGAGGATAACGCCCATCTGGTGCCAGGTGCCGGGCACGGCATGGCAGAAGGCATGCACGGCGCGCGCCGCATT
This sequence comes from uncultured Alphaproteobacteria bacterium, assembly GCA_963814455.1. GTDB lineage: Bacteria > Pseudomonadota > Alphaproteobacteria > Rhizobiales > Aestuariivirgaceae > Aestuariivirga. The sequence continues at coordinate 76,193 of CAWFCR010000013.1, forward strand.
GGGACTGTACTTGTCGTTGGATACAAAGATGACGCCGGATGTGCCGATGGAAACAAACGCAGCTCCATCCGTCACCGCGCCGATGCCGCAGGCGGACGCCGCATTATCGCCGCCGCCGCCCGCCACCACAGGTCGCTTCGGCATGCCCCAGGATTTGGCAACGGCGGCAGTCAACCGCCCCGTGGCGTCCGTGCCTTCATAAAGCTTCGGCATCTGCTCGCGTCGCATATGACCAGCGGCCAGCAGCTTGTCGTCCCAATCACGCTTCGATACATCGAGCCAGTAGGTGCCGGAGCTATCCGACATGTCAGAGGCATATTCCCCCGTCATGCGGTAGCGGATGTAATCCTTCGGCAGCAGCACCTTCGCCACTTTCTCGAAAGTCTTCGGCTCATGCTTCTCGACCCACAGCAGCTTCGGCGCGGTGTAGCCGGCCAGCGGAATATTGCCGGAAATTTTGAGCGCATCCTTCTCGCGGGCCAGAATGTCCTCACACTCCTCAAATGAGCGTGCATCATTCCACAGGATGCAAGGCCGCAGCACCATGCCATCGGCATCCAGCAGCGTGGCGCCATGCTGCTGGCCGGAAAGGCCGATGCCTTCGACAGCGGCAACCGTCTTCGGCTTCATCTTGGCGAGTTGCTTGACGACGAGGCCAGCAGCCTTCCACCAATGCTCCGGGTTCTGTTCCGACCAGCCGGACTGCGGCCGCGACACGTTGAGAGGCGATGATGCGGTTGCCACAATCTTCTGGTTGGCGTCGATCAGGACGCCCTTGACCGACGAAGTTCCAAAATCAAGTCCGAGGTACATAAGATGGCCTCACATCGTTGACGGGCTATTCATGGCTGCCAAACCACTTCTCGTAAATGGCATCATAGGTGCCGTTCTCGCGCAACTTGAGGAGAGCGGCGCTGACCGGTGTGCGGAGTGGCGAGCCAACCGGGAAAGCAATGCCGTAGGATTCCTTCTTGAACACAGGACCAACCACCTCCACATGGCCTGCCCCTTCCTTGTTGGCATAGTAGAGCAGGACAGGGGCATCAAACACCACGGCATCAAGCTTGCCAGTGGAAAGAGCTTCGAAGGCATCGCCGATGGCTTGAAACTCGACCGGTTCGACGCTGTTGTCCTGGAGATAAGCAGCAGCAGTGCTGCCGGCAGTGCTGCCCACCCGCTTGCCCGGCAGGTCAGCCGGCCCCTGGATTGCGCCCTGCAGTTGCTGCACGGTGATGGCAGCTGTCACCGCGCCAGTGAAATAGGCAACGAAGATGATGCTCACCGGAATGGCGAGCCAGGCCATGACGCGGCCAAGAGTGGAACTGGGTGACAACGGCTGCTGGCCAACACTCGCCCCCGTTGCCCACCATATGGCATGCGCGATGCCTTGCAGATAGCTGGACGGGATGCTGCGGTCTTCACGCTTGCGCTCAGCAAGCCAGACGATATGTGCTGGTATGAGGATGAGCGCCAGCAGCACGGCGAGAAGCGTAGGCATTGCGCCTGTCGTCAGCACCCCCAGGACTTCTCGAATTCCCAGCCCGGCAGATGTCTGCCGAGGCACCATGATCTGCAGCCCTGACTCAAACATCGGCTGCGAAAAGTCGAACTTCTTCTGCCGCTCCGACGTGATCGAAATGGCGGCAATGGCAAGTTCGCCCTGTCCGAACTCAAGCGCTTGCAGCAGTTCCTTTACGTTCGCCGTTACGGTGTAAGCAACCGGTCGCTTCAGCTCCTTTGCAATTTCCTGCAAGAGGTCAATCGAAAACCCACTGTACTGGCCGCCCTCCCTGATCACAAACGGCGGCAGAACCCGCGTCACGACTTTGATCGGTTGGCTCGCATCCTGCGCCAAGGCAGGGAACGCCACGGCCATGACCAGCAAGATGGCTATGCAGAAACGATGAAGCGCAGTGCACATCATTGCAGTACCGCTGTTGAGCCTCACTCAGCGCACGCCGCTGATGGCGAGGTAGGCTGAGTAAAGCGAAGTCGTGCCGCAGATGAACAGCCGGTTGAGCTTGGCCCCGCCCCAGGCGACGTTGGCCACCAGTTCCGGGATCAGGATTTTTCCGATCAGCGTTCCATCCGGCAGGAAGCAATGCACGCCGTCGCCAGCGCTGGTCCAGATGCGGCCATCGCTGTCCAGCCTGAAACCATCGAACATGCCGGCATTGCAATCAGCGAACACGGAGTTCTTGCCAAGTTTGTGCCATCACCCGAAACTTCGAACTTGCGGATGTGCTTTGGCCCGCCATCCTTGTGGCTTGCGCCAGTATCGGCAATGTAGAGGATTTTTTCGTCGGGCGAGAAGGCAAGTCCGTTAGGCTTGACGAAATCTTCGGCGACGATGCTGATTTTACCGCTCTGGCCATCTACACGGTAAACATTGCAGTTGCCGATTTCGCCTTCGGACTTGTCGCCCTCATAATCGGTAAGGATGCCGTAGGAAGGATCGGTGAACCAGATGGAGCCGTCAGACTTCACCACCACGTCATTGGGCGAGTTGAGGCGCTTGCCCTCATAACGGTCGGCAATCACGGTGATCTTGCCGTCATGCCCGGTGCGCGTCACGCGCCGTGCCTGATGCTCGCAGGTAACGAGCCGGCCCTGCAAATCCACCGTGTTGCCGTTGGAATTGTTGGAAGGATGGCGGAACACCGACATCGAGCCGTCTGTCTCGTCAAAACGCATCATGCGGTTGTTGGGAATGTCGGAGAACACCAGGTAGCGCCCGGCCGGAAACCAGGCAGGCCCTTCCGCCCAGCGCGCGCCCGTCCACAAGCGCTCAACCCGGCCATGCCCGGTCAGCAATCCCGCAAACCGCTTGTCGATCACCTCGAAGCCGGTGCCTTCGATCTGGCCATAGAACATGCTGAGCTCCTCCCGTTGTTTTTAGCGGATAGAAAACAGCATTCCCGCGAAAAAGGAAAGCGCGAAGCTGCAATTCATACGACAATTGCATTTGCCTAGCGCATTGCTAACTTGTTGATCGCAGAGGCCGGTCAACGTATCTGCTCCACAGGGACTGGAGTTTAGCAATGTGTGAGGGCAAGACGGTTGCCGTCATCGGACTGGGTTCCATGGGACTCGGTATGGCAAAGTCGCTACTCAGTGCGGGCTTTCATGTTCGTGGACATGATCCAAACCCGGCCGCGATGGCCAGCCTTGAAAAGCATGGTGGCGCGGTTTTTGCCACGGCGGCTACGGCAGCGGCAGATGCCACCTGCGCTATTGTCGTCGTCGTCAATGCCGCGCAAACCGAGGCGGTGCTGTTTGGCGCGGATGGAATTGCCTCCGCAATGCCGCCGGGGTCCGTCATTGTCTCCTCGGCTACCATGTCACCAGACCATGCCCGCGATTTTGCAAAGCGTTCAGCCGCAAAACAGCTCCTCTACCTTGATGCGCCCTTGAGCGGCGGAGCGGCGAAGGCAGCCATGGGCAAGTTGACGATAATGGGTTCAGGCAGCGGCGAGGCCTTCGCCGCTGCGCGCAACGTTCTGGATGCCATTGCCGAAACTGTTTACGAACTGGGGGACGAAGCCGGCATTGGCGCCAGCTTCAAGATGGTCAACCAGCTTCTCGCTGGCGTTCACATCGCCGCCGCCTGTGAAGCCATCGCCTTCGCCAGCCGCTTGGGGCTGGACCTCAACAAGGTGTTCGACGTCATCACCAAATCCGCTGGCAACAGCTGGATGTTTGAAAACCGCATCCCGCATGTGCTCTCCGGCGACTATACGCCGTTGAGTGCAGTTTCCATCTTCACTAAGGACCTTGGCATCGTCTCCGACATGGGAAGGAAGCAGCAGTTTCCGCTGCCAGTTGCCGCCACCGCGCTGCAACTGTTCCTGATGACGGAAGCTGCCGGCATGGGCGGGGATGATGACTCTTCTGTCGCAAGGCTGTTCGAGAAGATCAGCAGCATCGAACTGCCCAAAGCCAGTTCCTGAACTGACGCAACAATGCATTCAACCCTGCAACGGCGGCCGCTGCCTAAGTTGCGTTCTTCATTTCAATGCGAATGCCATGGGCTGTCGTATTGGATGCATTCAGAACCCGGCCAGCCGGTTGTGGCGCCATATGGACGACCAGACATCCCTTGCCATTCCAGCTCTCCAAGGCCTTGATCACATCGCGGTTGGGTGGAAGCTGGGTGCCGTCTGGGCTGATATCATGCACAGGCGGTTCAATCTGGTCGAGCACGAAGACCGATGGCCAGCGATGATGATGCACCGGTTCCTCGTCCTGCGGAGCCAGGGTGACCTCGAGAACTCGCACCCTCTCATTCTCGAACAGAACCTTGTGGTGTTTCGGGGCGGCGACGACGGCATCCAGATCAGGGTCCCAGGTCGATGGATCGGACGCAACGACGGTTTGTTTGCTTGTCATGATGCATTCCTTCATTGGAAATGACGGGAACTGCTAATCTCGCAATCAAGCACGTGTTTCGGTTCTTTTTTGAGAACCTGATTATCAACTTATGGCATTTCACCAACTTTGTCACTTCGCACTGTATGCAGAAAGCAGAGTGATTGCTTGTGCAACACGCTCCGTTTGACCGCCATGCCGCCAGCACCCTAGAGTGCAAATTGCGAAGCGGAGCAGGGACCACCATGGCGAAAGCGGATATCGGATTGATCGGGCTTGGCGTCATGGGATCCAACCTCGCGCTCAATATTGCCGAGAAGGGCTTCAAGGTCGCCGTCTTCAACCGCACCACCGCCCGTACCAATGAATTTGTGGGCGATGCCGGAAGCCTTTCATCGCAGTTGATCGCTTGCGAAACCATGCGGGAGTTCGTCGCCGCCATCCGCCCGCCTCGTCCCGTCATCATCATGGTGAAGGCGGGAGAGCCGGTTGACCAGCAGATTGCGGCGCTGCGGGAGCACATGTCCCCTGGCGATATTGTCATCGATGCGGGCAACGCCAACTTCCGCGACACCATGCGTCGCTTCAAGGAGCTTGAGGGAACCGGCCTCACCTTCATCGGCATGGGTGTATCAGGCGGTGAGGAAGGCGCCCGCCACGGTCCCTCCATCATGGTCGGTGGCACGCCGCAGTCCTATGATCGCATCAAGGATGTGCTGCTGGCGATTGCCGCCAAATACAAGGGTGAGCCCTGCGCCGCCTGGCTTGGCAATGATGGCGCGGGCCACTTCGTCAAGACTATTCACAACGGCATCGAGTACGCTGACATGCAAATGATCGCCGAGATTCACGGCCTCATGCATTCAGCCATGGGCATGACTCACGCTGCGGCTGCAGCTGTGTTTGACGGCTGGAACAACGGACGCCTCAACTCCTACCTCATCGAGATCACGGCTGCCGTGCTCAAGGCAATTGATCCTGCTACAGCCAAGCCGATGGTGGACGTGATCCTCGATTCCGCCGGCCAGAAGGGCACCGGCCGCTGGGCCGTGATCGAAGCGCAGATGATGGGCGTGCCGGCAACGGCAATCGAGGCAGCCGTTGCCGCCCGCAGCCTCTCCGCCATGAAGGCAGAACGTGTCGCCGCAGCGAAACTCTATCCGCAAACCAGGGAGGCGAACCTTGGAGTCACTCTTGAACAACTGGAATTCGCGCTCTTTGCAGGCAAGATCGCAGCCTATGCGCAGGGCTTCTCTGTCATGGAGGCGGCATCAAAGGAGTTTGGCTGGAGCCTGCCGATGGGCACCATAGCGCGCATCTGGCGGGCAGGCTGCATCATCCGCTCACAGTTCCTCGACCGCATCACCTCTGCTTATGAACATGACCCGGCGCTCGCCAATCTACTCACCGCACCGGATTTCGTGCGCATGATGAGTGAGGCAATGCCGTCCCTGCGTGGTGTCGTATCAAAGGCAATGGCGGCCGGCCGGCCGGTTCCGGCCCTTGCCTCGGCACTCTCCTATTTTGACAGCTATGTGGAAGCGCGCGGCACAGCCAGCCTGCTGCAGGCGCAGCGTGATTTCTTCGGCGCCCATGGCTTTGAGCGGGTGGACCAGCCCGGCCAGCATCACGGCCCGTGGGGTCTTGGCTCTGGCCATTGACAGGCAGGCCGGCAATCCGCATGTGCTGCAGGGCAAGAACAGTGAAAGAATAATCGCATGCCGCTGCCGCAGCGCCTGATCGAGGGCTACCGGAATTTTCGCACCGGGCGCTTTACGACGGAAGCGGAGCGCTACCGCAGGCTGGGCCAGGGCTTGCAGAAGCCGACGATCATGATGATTGCCTGTTGTGACTCGCGCGCTGCGCCCGAGACCATCTTTGATGCCGGCCCCGGTGAAATGTTTGTGGTCCGCAATGTGGCCAATCTGGTTCCGCCCTACACGCCCGATGGCGGTCATCATGCAACCAGCGCGGCGCTGGAATTTGCGGTGCTATCGCTCGGCGTGAAACATATCGTTATCATGGGGCACGGCCGCTGCGGCGGCATTCGCGCTGCGGTGAGCGACGATGGCCCCCTGAGCCATACTGATTTCATTGGCAGCTGGATGCGCCCGGTCAAAGATGTGGTACGTGTCGTCCCGCGCGAAGCCGGACCACGATGATGCAATCCATGAGCGCGCGGTGGAGCGCGCATCAATCGAGCACTCACTGGCCAATCTGCGCACCTTTCCCTGGATACGCACGCGCGAGAATGCCGAGGAGTTGAGCCTGCATGGAGCCTGGTTCGACATCAGCATGGGCGAATTGCACAGTTTCACGGAGAGGCCGGCGAACTGGGAGCTGGTTGGCGGACAGGTGTGATCCGGATGCTGCAACCTTAGGCTGAGCTTCAGCAAATTCAATTAAAATTAGAAAAATTGAAGGTTTAGCAACCATGTCGAGAATTATAGAGTTGGAACAGACCGCACACGAGCCAAAATTAGCGATTTGTTAACCATACTTGGTGCAATTTTCGCTAGATTTTGCATATCGTTTAAACTAGTTTCCGCACGGGCGCGAATTGTGGTTGCAATTCGAAGTGTATTTGGGGCGGTAGTTAGTTCAATTCTTTGGGGGTTCCAAACCATGAGTATTCGTCCGGCTTTCGCCATTGCCGCTTCGCTCCTTGTTGCAACGCCTGTCGTTGCAGCCAACGCGCCCGTTGCCCAGCTTCAGGCGGTTACTGGCAAGGTTCTCGTCAACCAGGGCAAAGGCTTTGTTCCTGCCTCTGGCCTTCTCGCCCTTAACAGCGGCGACAAGATCATGGTTGGCAAGGACGGAAGCGCCAGCGTCCTCTACACAACTGCCAACTGCACCGTTGATGTTGCAGCATCGACAGTTGTCGCGATTTCAGACAAGGCGCCCTGCGCCGAAGGCCAGACTGTTGGCGCCATTGACTCCGTGTTTGTGCATAGCGCAGCGCACGAAACAGGCGGTGGCGCGGCCTATGTCCCTGTCGTGGTGATTGGCAGTTTGGTCACAATTGCGGGTTTGATGACTGTTGCCATCATTGATGACGACACAACGCTGTTTCCCTTCCGTAGGGACTGGTTCCGTTAGTTTGCTCTTGTAAGGCACGCAAAATGCGATGCCGCTGGCGTGATTTGGCCGGCACCTGTTTCAGTTGGAGAACAGCGTTTGGGAAAGGGCGATCCCCTTGAGCAGATGTGGGCTGTCACGGTGGCCCTTGTCATTGCAGGTTTCCTCATAGCGGGCGGCACATCGGTGCCTGCCCCGCTTGTTCGCCTGGTGTTTTCTATCGTCAGCTTAGTGTTGCTCGCAGCTTCCGCGTGGAGGTTGCGCGCCGGTTTGCCGACCGGACTTGCTTCGGCTGGCGCTGTTCTCATCGGCTTGATGTGGCTCTTGTTCATTTTGCAGATCGTGCCAATTCCCCACTTTGCGGCAAACTGGTTGCCAGGGCGCGAAACGCTCACGACAGTTTCCGAGGCGGCGGGTCTGGAAGGTCATTCGCGCATAAGCCTCGCGCCACGGTTGACCATTGAGGCGCTGCTCGCCACGCTTCCTGGCGTAGCGCTGTTTGCTGCCGGCCTCAGTGTTGACAGCCGGTATCGCACGTGGGTTGCAGGTGTTGTCGTAGCGCTTGCGATCATTGCCGCTTTGCTAGGCGTTCTGCAGCGTTTCACCGGCAACGCATCTCTCTATCTTTATGATTTTGCACCCGACCCAAATTCCTCGTCGGGATTCTTTGCCAACCGCAACTTCTTTGCCGCCGCCCTCTACACCTCAATTCCATTTCTGGGCGCTATCGCATTGTCCGCTGTCAGGCAGCAAAGGCTGCCAGGCTGGCTTGCCGCAATATTTGGGCTTGCCTATCTTTGCGTCATCCTTGGAGGGCTGGCTGCTGCGGCCTCACGCACCGGAATCATCCTGTCGATGGCGGCTATTGTTGCAACCAGCCTCCTGCCTTGGGGAAGTCTCAACACGCTGAGAACCAAAACCAGCCGCCGCGTTTTGCTTTATGGCATCATGGTTTTCGTTTTCGTTTTCAGCCAGTTCGGCCTGTTCGGCCTGCTCCGCCTTGCTGGCTCCGATCCGATGGGCGATCTCCGTGTGGTTATTGGCCGTCTGACTTGGACGGCAATCGCATCCTTCTTCCCGGCGGGCTCCGGGTTGGGAACATTCGTCCCCGTTTTCCAGCTGTTTGAAACTCCTGCCGAGTTGCGCAGCCAGTTCGTAAACCATGCCCACAATGACTGGCTTGAGATCATCCTCGAAGGCGGGTTACCGGCACTTATCTTGCTTGTTGCCCTGCTGGGATGGTTCGGCATGGCTTGCATTCGCATATGGTCGCGGCGCAGCGATGCAGCAGGGGATTTGGTCATGGCGGCCTCGACGATCAGCGCAAGTTTGCTGATGATGCATGCGGTGGTGGATTATCCGCTGCGCACCCCTGCCATTATGGCGCTTTTCGGCTTGTGCATGGGCTTCTCAGCCTCGGCCTTTGCCGTCCGCCGCGTGCTTCGGCATTCTAGCGAGAGGCCAGTCCCGCCTGTGTCGGGAGTTGTGCGCAAGCCCTTTACGCCATTCAAGCCTTTGGGCAGCGGCCCAGAAACAACGCCTCCGGGAAAGCCATCGTGATCGACCTGCATTCCCATATTCTGCCCGGTGTCGACGATGGCGCGCCCGATCTTGAAACGGCGCTCGCCATGGCCAGCATGGCCGAAGATGACGGCATATCGGTCATGGCCTGCACGCCGCATTTCATGCCGGGCCTCTATGACAATGAAGCGCGCGATATCCGCCACCGCATTGCAACGCTCAATAATCACATTCACAATGCAGGCATAAAGCTGCAGCTCGTTGTTGGCGCTGATGCGCACATCCGGCCGGACTTTTTGGCTTGTTTGCGGGAAGGGCGTCTGCTGACCCTCAACGACAGCCGCTATGTGCTTGTCGAGCCGCCACACGATCTGATGCCCAAGCGGCTTGAGGATTTGTTCTTCAACCTGCAGATGGCTGGCTATGTGCCTATCCTGACCCATCCGGAACGCCTGCGCTGGATCGAACAGAACTACCCGGCAGTTGTAGAGCTGGCGCGCAGCGGCGTCTGGATGCAGATCACAGCAGGCTCGCTCACCGGGCATTTCGGCAGGCGACCGCACTATTGGTCGCGCCGCATGCTGGCGGAAGGGCTGGTAAGCATTTTGGCCAGTGATGCCCACAATTTGAAGAGCAGGCCGCCATTGCTGCGCGAGGCCTTCAGCGTGGCGGAGTCTGAAGTTGGTTATGGCGAAGCAGTGAATCTCGTAGTAACGAGGCCGGCATGCATCCTCGATGATGCTTCTGCAGATGAGATTCCGCCTCTCCCGGACGCCAAAGTCGCGCCGGCCGAGGCGACAGAACCATTGTGGCGACGCTTGTTCATGGGTGGTGCGTAAAATGGGTGAGGTCATCAGATTGATTATCAGAGTCCGCCTTCTGGCGGCAGTTTTGCTCGTCATTGGACTTGCCGCCTGCGGCGGCGGCCCCCGCATCAGCAATGACTTTGCAGAAACCAGCGGCGGCAGCGGCGCCCAGCCACTGCAAGGAACGGCGGCTTCAAGCGCCGAGCGCATCTTTGCGGCCAACGCAGCGCCTGGCAGCGGCGGCACCGGCAGTGAAGACTACCGGATAGCGCCACTCGACCTGATCGAGATTTCGGTGTTTGGCGTGCAGGACCTCAACCGCGCGGTGCAGGTCTCGTCCAGCGGCATGATTTCGCTGCCGCTGATCAAGACGGTGAAGGCTGGAGGGCTCACGACCTCGCAGCTTGAGCAATCGATTGCAGCAAAACTCGGACAAACCTACCTGCAATCGCCGCAGGTTTCGGTGTTCGTCAAGGAATACAACAGCCAGCGCATTACGGTTGATGGCGCCGTGACGAAACCAGGCATCTTCCCGATCGTCGGCAAGGTATCGTTGTTGCAGGCTGTCGCACTTGCCCAAGGCCTCAATGCAGTGGCGGACCCGAGCGCCGTCATTGTCTTCCGTACGGTTGAGAACAAGCGCATGGCAGCCCGCTTCGATCTCAAGCAGGTTCGCACCGGCAAGATCGACGATCCGTTCCTGCAGGCGGGTGACATTGTCATGGTTGATGAATCTAAGGCGCGCACCATGGTTCGCGACATCTCGTCAGCCTTGCCCATCACCGGGCTGTTCCAGCTGCTGGCGCTTTAGAATGAGGACGCGTTGACCGGCATGGACCAGATCAACCACTCAGGCGGCTCCTTTCCGCGCGGTGACAGGCAGGTTGTTGCAACACCGGCGGCCGGTGGCGTTCCGCAGGAATACCGCTACGACGGCAATCCTTATCCCTACTATCCGGGGCTAGAGCCGCCGCCGGAAGTGACTGGCCGCTTCGACTACTACAAATATCTGCGCATCGCGGTGAAGTACCGCTGGTTGATTGCAGGCATCACCCTGACTGCTGTTGTGCTGGCCATCGCCATCACCTTCCTGATGACGCCGGTTTACCGCGCCACCGCTTCGCTGCAGATCGACCGCGACACGATCAAGGTCGTGGACATGAAAGATGTCCAGTCAGAGGACACAGGCATCAACAGTCTGGAGTTTCTGCAGACACAGTACGAACTGCTTGGCAGCCGGGCGCTGGCGGAACGTGTCGCGGGCTCCCTCGGCCTTGCTGATGACCCGCTGTTTGCCTCCCGTTCTTCGGCGCGCTTCTCGCTGCGCAGCCTGTTTGGCGGGAGTGAGGAAACTGTGGAGGAAACGGCATCCGACCTTGAACAGCGCACACGCAAGGCGGTGGACCGTCTGCTCAAGACAATGACTGTTGCGCCTGTGCGCGGATCCCGCATTGTCAAGGTTTCGATTGATCACACCAACCCTGAAATGGCGCAGAAGATTGCCACCGGCTATGCCGAAGCCTTCATCGCCGACAATCTTGACCGCCGCTACGATGCCACCTCCTACGCGCGCAAGTTCCTCGAGGACAGGCTGCAGCAGCTCAAGATCAAGCTTGAGGACTCGGAGCGCCAGGCAGTGAAGTATGCCGAAGAACAGGGCATCATAAATCTTGATGGGGACAAGAACCTCGTCGCGACTGATCTTGAGGATGTGAACAAGAAGCTTGCAGAAGCCAGGGCTGACCGCATGAAAGCGGAGTTGCTGTGGCAGCGCGCTGAAGCCACCAATGGCCTGGGCCTCAAAGAAATTCTCGAAAGCCCCGCTGTGCAGGAAAATCGCAAGCTGCGGTCAGAACTGGCCGCCCAGTATCAGCAGAAGCTCGGCATCTACAAGCCAGCTTTCCCGGAAATGGTGCAGCTCCGCAACCAGATCGGCGAACTGGACCGTGCCTTGCAGAGCGAGGTTGCTGCCATCAAGGGGTCGATCGAGGCAAGCTATATCGCCGCCAAGCAGCAGGAAGACGAACTGGCCTCGATGCTCACGACATCGAAATCCGACGTCGTCGATCAGCGCAACCGTTCGATCCAGTACAACATCTTGAAGCGCGAAGTGGACACCAACCGCACGCTTTATGACGGCCTGTTGCAGCGCTACAAGGAAATTGGCGTGGCGGGCGCCGTTGGCGCCAACAATATCTCAATCGTTGACAGGCCGAACCGGCCGCTCTTCCCGCGCTCGCCCAACTTGCCGATCAATGTGGCGGTAGCGCTGCTGGCAGGGCTCGTTCTCGGCGCACTTGCGGCGCTCGCCATGGATTACATCGACGATACCTTCAAGGCGCCTGAGGACGTTGAACGCGACATCGGAATGCCAGTCATCGGCGTTGTGCCCAAATTGCGCGAAGGACGCACAATCGATCAGGAATTGCAGGACACCCGCTCGCCCATTGCGGAATCCATACGCTCGCTCCGAACCGGTTTGCAATTTGCCACCCATGACGGGTTGCCCAAGGCCATGCTGATCACCTCAAGCAAGCCTTCGGAAGGAAAGACCACCACCACGATTGCGCTGGCAAGATCCCTGGCGGAAATCGGCCTCAACGTTCTGCTCATCGATTGCGACTTGCGCAATGCTTCCATCCACAAGCGCTTGCGCTGCTCCAATGAAATAGGTCTCAGCAATTATCTCATCGGCTCCAAGCTGCCGGAAGAAGTGGTGCAGACTACAAGCATTGAGGGACTTGTGGTCATGACCTCCGGTCCGCTGCCGCCCAACCCGGCGGAACTTATCGCCGGCCCGCGCCTGCCATCGCTGCTTGCGCTCTCGGCCGGCTCGTTCGACATCACGTTGATTGATGGGCCACCGGTCATGGGCCTGGCCGACTCACCGCTGCTTGCAAGCCTTGCGCCGGCGACGCTCATGGTGGTGGCTGCCAACGAAACCCGCAAGAGCACGGTACGCGTAGCCTTGCGGCGCCTGCAATTTGCACGCGGCAATATGGTGGGCGTGTTGCTCAACAAGTTCGACATCGCCGAAACCGGCTATGGTTATGGCTATGGTTATGGCGACTACGAGTACCACAGTTACGGCGTCAAAGAACTGCCGGCGCCGCGGGTCTGAGCGGATGGACAGGGTCGAGGCTATCGAGGTCGCACTTGAAGCATATCGCAAGCCCCAGGCCGTGCGAGGCGTGAAGCGGGCCCCGTTGCCGCCTGGCATGCTGACGCTCATCAAGCTCGCTGCTGCCTCGCCTGAGGAAGCAGCCCAACTTGTGACCGAAGAGACAGCGCGCGACTTTCCGGTCAAGGAAGCCGCCATCTTCTACCTGCAGCAGCAGCTGACCGGCGCCGAAGACGACTACCGGCAATTGGCCCTGATGCCAGGCGCCGGCCTGCAGGAGGTCAAGGACCACAAACGCGGACTGCTGAAATGGTTGCACCCTGACCGCAACCGCAACAGCTGGGAAAGCGGCTTGTTCCAGCGCGTTGCAACAGCTGCCGACCGGCTTGAAGCCGCGTTGCGCGACGGCGCTCAACCCGCTGCCGCAGGACGCCACCGCCACCATCGTCGCAGACCGAAAATGGCAGGAAGCTGGCAAGTTGCGCAACACCGCGTCAAGCAGGCCGTAGGCTGGCGCAGCCGGCTGCTTAAGGTGGCAGTCGCAGCCGCCGTCATCATACTCATCGTCGCAGTTGCGCAAATGGCTCTCGTCTTTCTGCAAGGCGAACCAGTTTCGTTTGCAACATCGTCAAGCCTCGGCGTGCATGTAGCATCGCCGGTTTTCGACGTAATGGAGCAACGGTCCAAATGACTGCGACTCGCACCAGTTCGTTCTCATCCGACAGAGAGACTGATCCCGAGCTGGGCTTGAGGAACATCTTGAGCCTGGCAATTGTTGCAGCAGCATTGGCGGTGCTCGGCTATCTCGCCCTTGCTACTTATTGGCGGCAGCAGCCGGTGGCGCTGCCGGTGCCGCAGGCTGCTTTGGACCTGCAAAAGGCAGCCCTCAAGGCGCTTCCGGCCGCCGAGCGTGAGGCTGCAGTGGCAGCGCAACGTGCAAGGCTTTCCGCAGATCCGCTTGACCGCGAAGCCATTCTCAATCTGTCGCTGCTCAAGGCCGCCAGTGGCGAGGACGCGGCAGCCGAAACTCTGGCAATTGCTGCGGCCTCGCGCTCGCTCCGCGATGTGCGCACGCAAGTGAGCGCGGTCGAAATTCTGTTGAAGCGCGGCGAGATCGCCAAGGCGCTGACCGCGATTGATGGGCTGATACGGTCGCGTCCGCAGTTGCAAGACGGGCTTTTCGACCAGATTGTCGCCTTGTCGCGTACACGCGAAGGGGAGCCTCATGTCATTGCCCTGCTGGCTTCCGATCCTCCTTGGCGCACCGCGTTGATCGAACGTATTGTGGCAAAGAGCGAGGATCGCCAGTTGGCCTACCGCTTGCTCAGTGCGCTCAACACCTCGAATTCACCCCCGGCGGATGTCGAGGTGAGACTGCTGCTCGGCCGCATGGCGAAGGACAATCAGTATGCAACTGCATACTATGTATGGCTCGACCAGCTTGATGATGGCGACTTGCGCAGGGTTGCCGGTGTCTTCGACAGTGGCTTCGATGCAACGCCAAGAAACCTGTATTTCGATTGGACGCTTACCCGCTCCAAAACCGCCGAAGTGAAGATAGTTCCGCGCGCCGCCGGCAGTGCCGACAAGGTGTTGCGGATTGACTACGTTGGCAACCGTGAACGTGTCATTCCGGCCTTGCAATATCTGCGGCTCGAACCTGGGAACTATGTTCTCTCCGGCGAACAGCGGGCCGACAATCTCAAGACGGACAGCGGCATCAACTGGCGCATCGTCTGCCTCGAAGGCAATTCAATGGACATGGTCCAGTCCCCCAAGCTCCAGGGAAGTTCGCAATGGTCGCGTTTTGACGTGCGTTTTGCGGTGCCGCCCGGCTGCACGACCCAGCAACTCCATCTCGGAGCGGCAACAACGGCTGTGCTCGACCAGCAGCTTTCAGGCACGGCGCAATTCGACAACCTCGCGGTAACGCCGCTTGCCGCAAATCCATGATGGGCCGGGAGAGTATGGGTGAATAAAGGGACTCCAAAGTTGGACAGGACCATCGCATTGATAGGCTGCGGCGGCTGGGGAAAGAACCTGGCGCGCAATCTGCATGAACTTGGCGTGCTGGGCGTCATCGTCGACCCAAGCCCTGCCGCGGCAGAGCTTGCAGATAATTTTGGTGTGCGCCACACCAGTGATTCCAAGTCCGTGCTGGCAGACAGTGCGATCAAGGCGGTCGTGGTGGCAAGCCCTGCCGCCACCCATGCGCGGGTTGCCGCCGAGGCGCTTCGGGCTGGCAAGGATGTGTTTGTCGAAAAACCGATTGCACTTCATGTGTCGGAGGCGCGTGAACTGGCGAAGCTTGCGGCTGCCCACGGCCGCATCCTCATGGTCGGCCACCTGCTGCAGTACCATACCGGCTTCCTCAAGCTGAAGGAGATTGCGCGCTCGGGTTCGCTCGGTCACATCCGCCACATGACATCAAGCCGGTTCAACCTCGGCATGATCCGCAGCGAAGAGAATGTGATCTGGAGCTTTGCGCCGCATGACATTTCCATGCTGCTCGCCATAGCCGGCTCCGTGCCGGAGCGTGTCTCGGCAGTCGGCACTACCGTGTTGCAGGAGGGCATACCTGACATTGCCACCGTGCACATGCAGTTTGCAGGCGGCCTCAAGGCGGATGTCAACATTTCGTGGCTGCACCCGCAGAAGGAACAGAAGCTTATCGTCGTGGGTGATGACGGCATGGCCGTGTTCGCTGACACCAAACCCTGGCCAGAGAAGCTGCTGGTTCACCGCAACAAGGTGAGCTGGGCCGACAACCACCCCAAGGCTGCCGCAGGACCGGTGGAGGTCATTCAGCTAGAGCAATCCGAGCCGCTCAAGGCGGAGATGCAGCACTTCCTCGATTGCATCGCCACGCGCCAACAGCCTCGCACGCATGTGGAAGAAGCAATTGCAGTGCTCACGGTGCTGGAAGCGGCGCAACTCTCCCTCGACCATAAAGGCGACTGGATCGCGACCGAGGGTCTCGGCGCCAAGCCACAAACCATTGGTGCAGACTTCAGCAAGCACGAGACAGCCATTGTTGACGATGGTTGCAGCATCGGCAAGGGAACCCGTATTTGGCATTTTGCCCATGTGCTGAAAGGCAGCGTCATCGGCGAAGGCTGCGTCATTGGCCAAAATGTCATGATCGGTCCTGACGTGACAGTCGGCAACGGCTGCAAGGTGCAGAACAATGTCGCAATCTACAAGGGCGTGACGCTGGAAGACGACGTGTTCTGCGGCCCCTCCATGGTGTTCACCAACGTGCTGACGCCGCGCGCCCATGTCGAACGCAAGAACGAGTTCGCGCCAACCCGCATCGGCAAGGGCGCAACGCTCGGCGCCAATTGCACCATCGTCTGCGGTCATGATGTCGGTGAATATTCCATGGTAGGCGCCGGCGCAGTCGTCACCCGGGATGTGCCGCCGCATGCGCTTGTCGTAGGCAACCCCGCGCGCCAGATCGGTTGGGTGAGCAAGGCCGGAGAACGGCTGGGCAAGGACATGATCTGTCCGCGCACCGGCGACAACTATGGCTATCTGCTCAAGCCCAAAGTGAAGGCGGTATAGTCAGTGTCGCGGCTGGGGAGCATGCAGGCATGACAGCACTGGTTGGCGTCTATGGCGCGAGTGGCTGCGGACGAGGGATACTGCCTCTGGTGCGGGCTGAACTCGCCGGCAGCAATGCAAGACTCGTATTCATTGACGATGGTGCGGCGCCCGGCCATGTGAACGGGCATGACATCGTCAGCTTTGACGCGTTTCTCGCCACCCCTGCGAGCGAGCGCAGCGTTTGCCTCGCCATCGCAGCCTCAGCGATCCGCGAGAAGCTTGCGGCGCAAATGTGAAAAAGCCGGCGTCACGCTCAGGGGCGCAACGGCGGCCAACGCCGTGATCATGGATGATGTCGAGATCGGGCCGGGCGCCTGCCTCTCGCCTTTCGTGACGATCACCTCCAACATCCGCATCGGCAAGTGTTTCCACGCCAACCTCTATGCCTATGTGGAGCACGATTGCATCATCGGCGATTTCGTCACCTTTGCGCCCGGCGCGATGTGCAATGGCAACATCGTCATTGAAGACCATGCTTACATCGGCGCTGGCGCCATCATCCGCCAAGGCAAGCCCGGCAAGCCGCTCGTCATCGGACGTGGCGCAACTATTGGCATGGGCGCCGTGGTTACCAGGGATGTGGCGCCCGGCACGACAGTTGTCGGCAATCCCGCGCGCCTCTTGAAGAAGGACTAGACATGCTGAATACGCCGTTTTCCCCTTGGCCAAGCTTCACTGCCGAAGAGGTGGAAGCCGTGGCGGCCGTCCTGGCCTCCAACAAGGTCAACTACTGGACCGGGCAGGAATGCAGGCTGTTCGAGAAAGAGTATGCAGCCTGGGCAGGAACGCAATATGCTGTTGCAGTAGCCAACGGGACGGTGGCGCTGGATCTGGCGTTGCACGGCCTTGGCATCGGCGCTGCCAATGGCGGCTCTGCCGAAGACGAGGTAATCGTCACGCCGCGCACCTTCATCGCCTCCGTTTCCTGCGTGGTCAGTGCCGGAGCAAAACCAGTTTTCGCGGACGTAGACCGCGACAGCGGCAACATCTCGGCGGAAACCATCACACGCGTGCTGACACCCAAAACCAAGGCGGTCATTCCGGTGCATCTGGCTGGCTGGCCTTGCGACATGGACCCTATCATGGCGCTGGCGGAGCAGTATGGCCTCAAGGTGATCGAGGATTGCGCCCAGGCCCACGGCGCCCGCTACAAGGGAAAACCCGTAGGCTCCATTGGTCATGTTGGCGCCTGGTCATTCTGCCAGGACAAGATCATGACCACGGGTGGCGAAGGCGGCATGGTGACCACCAACGACAAGGCTGTATGGTCGCGCATGTGGTCGTTCAAGGATCATGGCAAGAGCCATGAAGCGGTCTATGAACGCCAGCATCCGCCGGGCTTCCGCTGGCTGCATGAAAGTTTCGGCACCAATTGGCGCATGCTCGAAATGCAAGCCGCCATTGGCCGCAAGCAACTGCAGCGCATGGCCTCATGGAGCGAAGCGCGCGCTGCCAATGCCCAGATAATTTCCGTGGCGCTTGCGCCATTTGCGGGCGCGGACGGAATCGTGCGTGTTCCGCAATTTGGCAATGGGGCAAACAGCAGCGCGCACGCCAACTACAAATATTATGCCTATGTCCGGCCCGAGCGCATCGGCTCGAACTGGTCACGCGATCGCATCGTTGCTGAAATTTCCAAACGCGGCGTGCCGGCCTTCCAGGGTTCATGCTCTGAGGTGTATTTGGAGAAAGCCTTTGAAAGCCGGGGCCTGAGACCCCCGCAGGCGCTGCCAGTTGCGCAGGAACTTGGCGCCACCAGCCTCATGTTCCTCATCCATCCGACCTTGAAGCCGGAGGAGATGGCGCGTACCTCGGAGGTGATTGGCGAAGTCTTCGGTCTTGCTGCGGCCAATGCCGCCTGATGCGGGTTAGCCGGCAAGGCTTTTTGACCTATGAAAATAGTCCTTGACAGCGTACGGTGAAACTGCCATATAGGACTATATCCCACAAATCCCCCACCGCCCGCGAGCGCAAGGTTCCCCTGATCCGGGAGCATCGCTGAAATCCAATTGGCTTCGGCCATGGTACAACGTGGGTGGAGAACAAGCGTCAGACAAGTTCCTGTTTAGTTTTCTGATTTATTTCCTATTTTGTGGCGTGTCATGTCTGGACGGCGCTCTGTTGGCAAGGGCGTTTTTTTTGCTTTGACGCTTTGAGGTTTTTGGCGCGGGGTGCGGTCATGTCTTCGGCCTATGATGCGACCTCGATGGGTGGCCGCTGGCCCTGATGTTGTTCGCTTGATCAACAGTCCCATTCACCGTATCGCGCTTATGAATCGCCTGACACTCCAGCGGGTTTGCTGTTGATCGCGCCACGTTGCGCTTTACCTCTCACATCATTGCATGGTCACTCCGGCCAATAGGGTTGTCGTGTTTTGTCTCGGTTCAGCTATGCGGCTTTTGCATGTTTGGGATTGTAGCAATCATCACCAGCCATGATGGCCCAGGCGGTGCGGGCCATCTTGTTGGCAAGAGCAACCGCCACAAGCTTGAAGGGTTTTTTGGCGAGAAGGTTTCTGGCCCAGTCGGCAAGCGGACTTTGTGTCTTGCCGGATTTGATGCGGTAGAGTGCGGCATGCGCGCCCACCACAAGCAAGCGTCTCAAATCACGGTTGCCCATCTTCGAGATTTTCCCAAGCCTCGCCTTGCCGCCGGTAGAATGCTGGCGTGGCACAAGGCCGATCCAGGCCGCGAAGTTCCGCCCGTCTTCAAACTGTTGGGGATCATTGACCGTCGCCACCAGCACGGTTGCCGTCAATGTGCCAATACCCGGCGCCGTGGCCAGCCGCATGCTCATCTCACTGGCCCTGTGCTGTTTGAGAATGACGAGATTTAGGGTCTTGATCTCATCCTCAAGAGCCAGCAGGCTATTGGTCAATGGGCGCAAGGCTTGCCTCATCGCGGCAGGCAGGCTCTCGTCGCTCATGACCCGCTTCACCAGCAGCTTGGCTTCATGCGCACCCTTGGGCACCACCACACCGATCTCGCCGAAGTGGCCTCTCAGCGCATTGATCAGGGCGGTGCGCTGAGCCGTCAGCAGATCGCGGGATTTGAACAACATCAACAGGCTCTGTTGCTCCAGCGTCTTCACACCCACAAACCGCATCTCTGGATCGCGCATAGCCCGTGCGATCGCCTTGGCGTCGGCAGCGTCGTTCTTCATGCGCGGCAGAAACACCTTCACCCGCTGCGCCGGGATCAGCCTCACATCATGGCCGAGCCTTGCGATCTCCCGGGCCCAGTGATGCGCCGAAGCACAGGCCTCAAGGCCTACACGGCACGGAGGAAGCCCGGAAAAGAACGCCAGCACCTGCCCGCGCTTCAAATCCTTGGTCAGAACCGTGCTGCCTTCGGCATCAAAGCCGTGAGCCGAAAAACTGTTCTTCGCTATATCCAAACCGATTGTGTGAATGGTTGTTTCTGTGGCAGACTTCGTCATGGTGGATGGCTCCCTCGTTGGGTTGTTTTACGACAAACCCACCTTGGCACATCAGATGCCGCAAGCGAGCGCCGTCCACCACATCACCGTAATACCATAGCTGTAGGCCCAGTCCTCCGTGTTGACCGAACTGTCGGCAACCGTGATGCGGCCTTTGAGATCCCCGGAACGCAGGGAAATCTATTTATAGGAATTTAGCCCTTGACACCGTACGGTGAAAATGCCATATAGGGCTATATCCCACAAATCCCCTATCGCCTGCGAGCGCAAGGTTCCCCGTGACAAGGGAGCATCGCTGAAATCCAACTGGCCTCGGCCATGGTGCAACGCGGGTAGGGAGCAAGAGTCGGATAAGTGTCTGTTCAGCTAACAGATTTATTTCCTATTTTGTGGAGCGTCACCGGAATAGCCGTCCACCACATCACCGTAATTCGTCCTGTATGTTGTCATGCGCACCGTAATTCTCTGCACACCGTTATTGCGACTTTGCAAGACGTGTCTTCCGGAATTTTTCCAGACGGCTGTAGAGGCCCTTGGGATCAGCATATATCGCAAGTCGCTGTTCCTCAGTCGCACCTTTCTTTAGCATGTCATTACTCTTGCGATCACAAGCTCCAAGCCAATTGCTTATGGCGGCGGACATAAGGAAATCCTGTCCTTCTTCGGTTAGATCGCTCAGCCGTACCACAGTCTGTTCATATGGAGTTTGCCAAACGCTTGAGTCTGGTCGAAGTAGTCTAGCCTCCTTCAAGAACTTGATTTCTGTTGCGTTATGGGTTGCTGCGTATTTCCGTTCGCGCTCAGTTCCATGATTTAGCCAGCGCGGTATATTGAGATAAATGAAATCCAAATGGTTCATTCAATGTTGATCCTGAAGGATGGTTCATCCACCTTGTAAAGCTCCCTAGTCGCGGGATCACGTACATAAACTCCATTTGGATTGGCGTCAAAAATTCTCTGTTCCTTAGCAGCTTGTTTATCCTTGTTAACATTTGGCCCGGTTGTTTCGTAGGTTTTTGCAGTTTTTGTCGACGAATCTTGCACTGCCTGGTCCACGCGCCTCCCTTCCTTCGTCACAGGGTCTATTGCTTTCTTGCCATTGATGTCGCGTAAAGTTCGCTGTTGGGTAACAGTCATTCCTGGATTTTCAGCCTTCAGTTGGTCAGTAGCGACGCTCTCTCTGCGCGTTCCATCTTGAGCATTCTGACGAATGCTGCTCCCTCGATAAGTTGATACACCTCGAGATGCAGGAGCAAAGTCACCCAGTCCTCGATCGGGATTCTTTGGACCGAGCGGGGCAGCGCCACCTGAGAAGACTGGCAATCCAGGCAACACTATCGTGCCACAAGCACATGGGTACTCCTTCCCACGAAGTTTGTTGGAGATTTGGTCACTAGCAGTTTCCGCCTTGGGCTTATGATCCCGAGCTTCTTGATCCTCATAGAGGTGCCCATTCGGATCGCTGGCATTGACGGGATCATTTCCGGCATAGGCATAGCGGTTGAAGTCGACGCCGGGGAGTTCGGGGTTCCATGTGTCGGGAGAGGGGAACCTTCCGAGCAGCGGGTCGTAGTAGCGGGCATGCAGGTAGATGAGCCCGGTTTCGGGGTCGTACCTTTTCGTTGATATAGGCCTTCGACTGGCCGGGGGGGCGTTAGTCGGCTGGCCGGTGGGCGAATAGGCCGTGCGGTTGAGAACAGCGCCCGCCTGCCCTGTCACCAGCCGGTTGGAGTGAGAGATGATCTTTATGCAGCCATTTGGTCAGCCCGCCTTCGCGCAGCGCCTCGGGGGCGAGGTAGCTGGTCAGCAGCCCTGAGGGGTTGGCTGCATCCACCAGCCATTCGGCATCGCCGCCCAGATAGGTGGTGGTGGCGGCGCCTCGGGTCTTCGAGGCCCGCTCGCCTTCCGGGTCATAGGTGAAGCTGGTGGTATTGCCGTTCAGCGTCAGGCTGAGAGGGCGGTTTTCCGGGTCGTAGGTGAAGACGCGGTTGCCAACGCCATCCGGGTTGTAGGACAGCGTATTGCCATTGGCGTCATAGGTCACCGGACGGTTGCAGATATGCGTCGGCGCATGCGGGCGGCCCGAGGCGACGCCTTGCGTGGGGTAGGTGATGTTCTGCGGCCAGGCTCCGCAGCCAATGGCGGGTGGTTGAAGAGTGAGAGGAGGTGGGGGGTTGTCGGCAAGGTCGTAGTTGGTGAGCAGCGTCTTGAGCCTCATGCCAGTGGCATGAGGCTAGCTGCGAACGCGGTCCTGAGCGCTGTCGCCGGTATTGTCGGCAAAGGCGAGACGGCCCAGCGCATCATAGCTGTAGGCCCAGTCCTCCGTGTTGACCGAACTGTCGGCAACCGTAATGCGGCCCTGCGAGGTCGCGCGAGCGTAGGAAAAACTCTATCTTAGGAATTTAGCCCTTGACAGCGTACGGTGAAAATGCCATATAGGACTATATCCCAGAAATCCCCCACCGCCCGCGAGCGCAAGGTTCCCCTGATACGGGAGCATCGCTGAAATCCAATCGGCTTCGGCCATGGTAAAACGCAGCGGCAGGAACTGGTTTCCAGGGCCGGAACAGTCCAGCCGATAGTTGGCGATCAGTGAAGTTCCCGGTGCTCGACCGTGAGCTGTGACAAGTAGGTCTCTTCCCAGCCGTGGTTATAGGTCTTCTTGAACAGATCCTTGCCGCGCTCACGGATCAGCTTGAGGTTGGAGAACAACGGCTGGTCGATGTCGGTCACCTTGCCGCTCTTGACGACGTCAATCACCTGCTGGATGCCCTGTTCCAGCGTCCACTTGGGCTTGAAGCCGAGAACGCGCTCGATCTTTGCGAAATTGACGCGGTAATTGCGGCGGTCAACATTCTCGTCAGTCACCAGAATGCGGGATGTCGGCACCATCTCGTGGATTTTTTCCGCCAGATGCATCAGCGTCATGTTCTGCGTATTGCTGCCGACATTGAAGGCCTGGTTTGCAACAGCCGATGCCGGCGCCTTGAGGGCGAGTTCAAATGCACGTGCCGCATCGTCTACATGCACGAAGGGACGCCACTGGTCGCTGCCGAAGACGGTGATGTCCCCGGACAGCATGGCCTTGGCGGAAAGCAGGTTAACCACCAGGTCGAAGCGCGTGCGGCCGGAGAGGCCATAGATGGTGCCGAGGCGCAGGTAGACCGGCTCGAAGTCCTCCGAGGCAAATTCCGAAATCACCGCTTCCGAGGCAACCTTGCTCTTGGCGTAGAGAGACTGCGGGTTGAAGGCGCTGTTCTCATCAACAACGGTGTCATTGGCCCCGTAGATGGAGCACGAGCTTGCGAACACCAGACGGCGCACGCCATGGGCCTTTGCCAGTTCCGCGATGAGACGCGTGGACGTGACATTGATGTCGACCGTCAGCGCCTCGTCTACGGCGCAAGCCGGATCGCCTACCAGGCCACCGAGATGGATCACTGAGTCGACGTTGCGCAAGCGCGTGACGAGAGTCTCGACGTTACGGTAATCCTCGCGAATGAAGCTGACTTTCGGATGGTCCTTGAAGCTGCTCACCGGCTCTTCACCGAAGGCCATGAGATCGAGCACCACCACTTCCATGCCGGAATCGAGCAGTTTTGGAACGATGCTGGAGCCTATGTAGCCAGCGCCGCCAATCACCAGCACGCGATTGGCGCGCTTCCGGACTTCTTCGTTCGACTTGCCGTTGATCTCACGGCTTGCGAGCTCATAGACGAGCCGCGGCAAGGTCAGCACGATGGTGGCTGAGAGCCAGGCCAGCAGGAAGGCCAATGCCTTGCTCAGCGTCAATTCCTTGAAAAAGGATAGCACCAGCGCCATGCAGGTGAAGGCAAGGGTCGTGGCGAATACGATGCGCTTCAGCCGGCTGCGGATATTGCGGCGTTCTGGCATGCGGTAGAGCCCAAGCCGCCAGAACAGCGCCGCGCCCAGCAACGGCAGCATGATGATGAAGGGCAGCCAGGTAATCGTTGATGCCTGCTGAAGGTTCTCAAGCGTGTAGAGGCCGCTCGCATACAAGCCAAGCGCCGAGCCGAAGATCAGCGCAACGATGTCGTAGCTCGACCGCGCCAGGATGGACGGGTTAAAGAAAGCATCCTGCTTCCCGGTGGCAGTATTGATCTTCACAAGTCGGTCCTCCCCAGAGACTGCAGAAATTCTGCAGTCATATTCCCCGTCCCAAAAACCTGCCAGGCAATCCCTTGCCGGCAGGTACTACAGAGTTACGCAATTGGGCGTTACGCCCATCAAACAAGGCACCTGCAATGCCGCCCGCACCACAACACCGTCACCGACGGTCACCTGATCCCGTAAAGACGGGCATGGTCGAATGTCCGTCGTTACTGATGCCATCCCTTGCAAAGACTTTGCCAATCGTCATCACCAGAATTTTGAGATCAAGCAGGAGCGACCGGTTGTCGACATACCAGACGTCAAGCTTGAACTTGTCTTCCCAACTCAGTGCATTGCGGCCGTTGACCTGCGCCCAGCCAGTGATCCCGGGGCGCACCTCATGCCGCCTTGCCTGCTGCGGCGAATAGAGCGGAAGGTAGTCCATCAGCAGTGGCCGTGGCCCCACGAGACTCATTTCTCCAGTTAGCACGTTCCATAACCCTGGCAATTCATCGAGGCTCGTCGCACGCAAGAAACGCCCAAACGCAGTGAGCCGTTCGGCATCTGGCAGTGGTTTCCCATCTGGTCCGGCCGCATCCCGCATTGTCCGGAATTTGACCATTCGAAAGGGCTTTGCGCCCAGACCAGGCCGCCATTGCCTGAACAGTACAGGCGAACCTAGCTTCAGCCGTATCACTATCGCTACCAAGCCTACTACCGGTAAAAGAATGGTTAACGCGGTGGCTGAAATAAGGACATCGAATATGCGTTTGGCCATGGTTTCGTATAGGACTGTTGCCGGTAAACGCAACCGTTCTCCTCAGGAGTTTCGAAGTTGCTCATCCGCTGACTGGAGCCAGTGCGGTTAACAAACGTTTAACTCTGCCTGCCCTTCCTGCGTTGCTGCCAAGCTCCGGCTTGCTCCATGCCGTCGGCGTCAACCGAGCGGTCAAGCTCCGCGCAAGGGCGTGTTTCTAGCGTTTGTGCATGTTGACACTGAACTCAGATTCGCTCCGCCCGCTGCTCGCCGCAAGCATCATCCTTCTCGGCTTGTTTGCCGTAATTCTGCAGCTTGGCCCCTTGTGGACAAAACTGGCCCCCGATGCCTCCCTCTCAAACTTTCTGCCGGTAGTGCAGGGAAGCAAGGTCGCGGTCGCTCCGTTCCTTACAGTCATCGCGCTCACCTGCGTCGGCCTCGCCGCCGTGCTGCTGCCAGACAGTTCCCAGTCCGCACTCAAGGTTGCCGTGCAAGAAGAGGAAGCCACCACCATCGCCGATGTAAAGACGGCAGCGCGGGAACCCGAGGAAGAGCTTTCCAGCAATCTCGACCGCATCGTTGCGATGCTGAACTCACATTCCGAGCTCAGCCGCGTCTATTCGCTCACCCTTGAGCATGCAGGCCGCAACCTGATTGAATCAACCTCGCCCGAGCAACTGCGCATTGCTGTCGGTTATCTGGTGGCCGAGAACAACAAGATGCGCAAGGAAACTGGCGAGTTGCAAGGCAGCTTGCGTGACGCCCAGGAGCGCATTGAAATGCTGCGCTCGAACCTCCACCATGCCGAGGTGACGGGAATGCGCGATGCGCTGACCAATGTCTGGAACCGCCGCGCCTTCGATGCCATGATCGACCAGCAGGTTATCCAGGCGCCGCAGCGTGGCCGCGCTCTCAGTCTCGCCATGGTCGACATTGATCATTTCAAGCAAATAAATGACCGTTTCGGCCACCAGGTGGGTGATGAAGTGCTGAAGCTGGTGGGTGGCGTCTTGCAGAGAAACCTCAAGGGCCGCGACTTCGTTGCCCGCTATGGCGGGGAGGAGTTTGCCATAATCCTTCCGCATACCCCTCTTGATGCGGCAGTAAATGTGGCCGAGCAGATCCGCCAGCAGTTGACTGGATTGCGCTATGTGTCACCGCAAAACAACGAGTCGATCGGCGCCATTACGGCTTCCTTCGGCGTCGTGCAGTTGAAGGCCAGCGAAGGCAAGCGCGGCTTTATCCAGCGTGCGGACGCCAAGCTTTATGACGCCAAACAAGCCGGGCGTAACCGAGTTTCTTCCTGAACCGGGAGAGAATGATGGCAGAAAGCAAGCGTGATTCCACGACCAGGGGCGATGCCACGGTCATCACCATCGGGGTTATGCTCGCCGCTGCAGCATCCGCCTTCGCAGGATACATGCTGCTGAATCGCCCCTCTGCTCCCGGGGATGCAGACTTCCGCCTCATTGACCTCGCTGCCAATCGCCAGAACAACGGCAAACCGTTTGGTGCTGAAATTATCGAAGCTGATCCGGTGACAACAGGTTCAATCCGGGCAGATGCGATCATAACGTCACCCGGCGATGTGCCTGATTGGTTCGAAAGACCGGGCCGCCCGATTGGCTACCGGCTGCTGAGCGTGGAGCGCAACGCTGCCTTCGTTGATGTATCGAACGGGGCCGACCGTTTCACCTATAAAGTCGAGTCAGGCGGCACGGTGCCGGGCATCGGCAGGGTGCGCAGTATTGGCCGTCAGGATGGGCGATGGCAGGTATTGACTGAACGTACGCGTATCTCTGATCGCGGCGTGGAGCTAACCGGCGAGGCTTATGCCAACGATGGCTCCAAGCCCGGCGAGTAGGGCGCCGCCGAGAAAGGCGAGGCTCGCAACATCAAAGCTTGTACGAAGCCGTTCCCGTTCTGCCGCCATCACCAGTTCAGCTATGGCGCACTCAGCCGCTGTCTCAAGACCCGCGCGCGAAAGTTGCGAAAGCGGTTCGCCATGCCAGTAGGATGCAGGTTTGCTGATCATGGGGAGCACAAAGCAATCCCCGTGCCAGTCTTACTCCTGAGAGGTGCAACGCTGCAGCACGGCGGCAGTGGCTTCCATCTGCCGGGTCAGCTCCGCCTGCTTTTGGCGCAGCGTCTCCAGGTGGTTAAGCAGCATGTTGACTGTCGTTTGACCGCCAGCTTCATTGAAGCCGCCTTCACTCGCCAACAAGGCGCGAATCTGGGCAATTCCGATGCCCATGCGCCGCATCACCAGAATGTCCTTCAACCGCTTTACATCTGCTGCAAGGTAAGTGCGGAAGCGCCCGTGCCGTGGTGGTGAGAGTAATCCTTCGCGCTCATAAAAGCGGATAGTTTTCGGGTCGACGCTGGCTTCCCGCGCCAGTTCGCCAATGAACAGGAAAGCGACATCGCCGCCAGCTACCGGTGGCGCTTCAGCCACCAGCACGTCCTGTCTTTCAACTGCCGCCGCCCCGCTTGTCATAGCTGAGAACATAGGCCTGATTCTCTCGGAGAGTGCAATTGACTTTCGATTGCAATTAAATGGCGAAGTAAGCTTCGCTCCAGCGTGGCCAGTATGGGTCATTTCTTCCAAGTGTAAAACCTTCCACCAAGGGGAAACAACTATACATGACTAGAAGTATCTATATCAACTACAGTATTATATAGTATAATATAGAAAACAACGAACTAATACATATAGAGAATAGCATTATATTAAGGTTAGATCACCATTTTGATGCGATGTGGCAAAATCAATACAATGGTTTAACGGCTTTTTAACCACGAAACACGAAAGGTTAACGCATCAACTGTTTCGAATACACGGCAGTTGGAGTGAATTAAAGATTGAGAAGAGGTCGGCATGATCATCATTGTGGACGAACGTTCAGAGGTAACCGATGCCTACAGCGCGAGCTTTGGCCGTGAGGGGTTGACGGCGACCGGCTTTACCGAGGCTGAGTTTGAGGGCTGGTTTGGGGCTGTCAGCAGCAATGATCTGGGCGCCGTCGAAACCGTCATCATGGGAAGCTTCCCCGGCCGCGATCAGACCATCGCCATGGTCAAGACGCGCAGCCAAGTGCCGGTGATCGCCGTCAACGAAACCCTGGGCCTTGATTCGATGCTGCAGCTTTTCGCCGCTGGTGCCGACGATGTAGTGCGCAAACCCGTGCACGCGCGCGAATTCATCGCCCGCATCGGCGCCATCAAGCGCCGCGTCTGTGCCGCCCCGCGCAAATCCGAATGCGGCAGGCTGAAGATTTTCTTTGATGGACGGGATCCGGAAGTGAATGGCGAAATCATGATCCTGCCACGCCGAGAGCGCCGCATTCTTGAGTATCTTGCAGCCAACCGTACTCGCCGCGTCAGCCGCTCGGCCATCTTCAATGCTGTCTACGGACTTTTTGACGAAGAGGTCGAGGAAAGCGTGGTCGAAAGTCATATCTCGAAACTGCGCAAGAAGCTGCGCCATGCACTGGGCTACGACCCCATCGATACCAAGCGTTTCCTCGGCTACCAGCTTGTCGATCCGGACGGTGAAGGTCGCGTCACCATCTCGGGATCAACTGCTGCGCCCGAAGCCGAACGGCTTGGCTTCATCGAACAAGCGGTAGAGGCAATCTCGCGACCGATGCTGCCAGCGATGGCGTAGAGGGGTTACGCCCACTTCAGCTCACTCAGATGCGTAGCCAATCGGCAAGGCGGGTGATTGCGGCGTCTGCTGCAGCACCCCGAGACCCTAAGTCACGCCAAGCCTGAACCAACCTGCCCAGCCGGTTGCTCCATCCCACCAGGTGCTATAGGCCAAGCTATCCGAACCGACGACGAACAGGTCGATATGCTCGCTCAAACGGGCAATCGCGGCGACTTGTCCGCCTGGCTGGCCGACACCTCCTGACACGTTGAACCAGTTGGCCCAATCACTGCCCTGATGCCACCACGTGCTGTAAATGCGGTTGTCAGTTCCGATGACGAAGAGATCAAGGTGATTGGAGTAGCGCGCGATTGCCGTGACCGGTGAGCCGGCCGAAGCAACTCCGCCCGAGACCTGGAACCAGTGACCCCACCCGCTCGATGCGTTCCACCAGGTGGAGACGATGGCCCCGTTCGACGCCGTGGTGAACAGGTCGAGTTGATCGGGGAAGCGGGCCACCACGGTGACTGTGGAGTTGGGGCGGCATTGCTGGTTGCCGGGCCGGAACCATGGGTGCCAGCCGCTGCTCTGGTCCCACCAACAGCTATAAACGAAGTTGTCGGTGCCGACCGTGAAGACATCGAGATGGCCGGGATACCGCGCGATTGCGGTGACTGTCGCCCCTGCCGCGGCAACGCCGCCCTGCACCTGGAACCAACCGGCCCATCCGCTGCTGGCATCCCACCAAGTTGACATGACCCGGCCGTCTGATGCGGTGGTGAACAGATCAAGGTGATCGCTGTAGCGGCACACGACATTGACAGTGGAGCCCGGCCTGCACTGCAGGCCGCCGATCCGGAACCATGGGTGCCAGCCGCTCGCCTGATCCCACCAGCAACTATAGACGCGGTTGTCAGTGCCGACCGTGAACAGATCGAGATGGCCAGTGTAGCGCGCCACCGAGGTTACAGGCGAACCGGCGCCTCCGGGCGAGGCGATGCCGCCTTGCACATGAAACCACCCTGCCCAGCCACTCGATTGATCCCACCAATTGCTCATCGTGCGGCCATCGGCGGCGACTGCGAACACATCGAGATGCTGTGGATAGCGCGCCACAACGCTGATCGGAGTGCGGGCGCGGCATGGCAATGGCAGCAGGGGGCTGATGCGGTTCCAGATGACTTGCCGGCAGACACGGCAGAATGGCACCGAAAGGGCGCGCATCTTGCAATCGAATTCGGGCCGGAATGCGCCGCAGTGATAATAATGCGCACCTTCGAAAAGGCCAACCGTGCCGGTCGCTACTGGGCTGGGGCGGCTATCGACCTGGCTGCAGTTCGGGTTGCTCATCGTCGGAATGGCCGTCGTTGAGGCGACCGCCCAACGCCACTTGAGCGTATTGCGATTGGTGTTGGTGGTGACGTTGGGTTCGCCTGGCTCACCCGCCGGATGATGATCGTGCCCTGTTTCGGCGCCACCAGCATAGTATGGATACTCGTCGGCAAGCCCAAAAGCCGTATGGCCCATTTCATGAATGGCAATCTCGGTAGCGCCCCCCGCCAGCGAGTATGTGCCAATGCCGCCGCCGCTGCCCCCATAGATTGTCGAGTTGACGACGACCAGCACGACCGTGAATTCGGGAACCTGCGCGGCCGCCACTTGCAATGCCGTCGTCGCATTGCAGATCAGCAACCGGCGGATGCCGTTGCCGCCGAAGGTCGAGTCGAAATAGGTACGAGCAGTGGCTCCGGTGCCGCCGCCGGAGACAGGGTCATCGGCGCCTGAATCGGTCGAACTGACATTGACCCGGAAGATGTTGATGGCGGGTTGCAGTTCATTGAAGGGCGGCGTGCCCAGAAAGGCCGTGACGAAAGCAGCACACGCGGAATTGAAGTCGCCCTGTTGCGCGCCGGTGAAGCCATCCGCAAGCAGCACAACGTTGAAGGCGCGATTGCGGGGTGCGCTGCCGGAAATCTGGGCTGAGCCGAGCACGGAGCCATCTGCGACGGTCATGAGCGTTCTCCCCGTTATCTGCTGATCTGAAGAGTAAATTTCCCGATTTCTGTCACGGTGGATGCGCCTTCGACGGCGCTTGTGCTCCTGCTGCTCGGCTGCGCCGCGTCGTGGCTGACTGGCGCTACCCGCACGACGCTGACATGGTCAGCACCTTCCGGCACGGGAACGACGATTGAAAACGCGCCGTGCGGCTTCTGCACATCGACCCTGCTGATCGGCTCGCCCGGCTGCTCAGGGAAGACTTCGGCGCTGCCAGAGAACGCCTCGCGTGCCGGAACGCGGGCCAAGGCCTGGCCTGTCGCGTTGCGTGTCTCGACATAGTAGCCGGCCCGCTGTGTCCTCGAGATGTCGAAACCTGTCACTGCCACATCAACGGGCTGCTGGCTGACCAGGCGCACCTCTTCGCCGTCATATTCAAAGATCAGGCGCATGGCGAGTGTTGGCGCACCATCGGTTGCATCATTGCTGGGCATGTCCTGTTTTCCTTTCGTAGGCAGAACCTGGCCCCTTTCGTCTGGGGCCGACTGCGCATGCACGACCGGAGCCGCAAGCAGCAGAAAATGTAAAAGCAGGGTCCAAAATCCAAGACGCATGCAAGAACGGCGTCCTCGCGACTTGCAAGCCTTCTAAATCAATATCGAGAAGTGATTAAGGTGACGCGGCACATGGCCGTTGCGTTAATTGGACGATAACATATAACCAAGCAATTCACAAGTGACTCCTGCGGGAAAGCAACGCGCAGCGCTCCGGGAGCGGAGCTTGTTCGCAGCCAACAATTATGCCGCCTTCAACTCACTCAGATATGTGGCAAGTTCCGCAAACGCATCGGTCGAGCGCGCAGAGAGCGGAGTTTGCTGCAGCGCCTGGTAGAGTTTGGGCACAACAGCGAGCGCACGGTCCAGCTCCGGATCGCCACCTGCCTGATAGGCGCCCATGGCCAGCAGGTCGCGCGAACTTTCATAGCGCGCCACCAGCGCCAGCAGCATGCGCACCAGCTTGCGCTGATCCTCGCTCCACACGAGTTGCGACAACCGCGATATGGATGACTGCAAGTTGATTGCGGGGTAGCGTCCCTGTTCGGCGATTGCGCGGCTGAGCACCAGATGGCCATCAAGCGTGCCGCGGATCGCGTCCGCCACCGGGTCATTGTGATCGTCGCCATCGACCAGCACGGAAAAAATGCCAGTGATGAAGCCGCCTTCGACGGCGCCGGGCCCTGCCCGCTCCAGCAACAGCGGCAACTCCGTGAATACGCTCGGTGGAAAGCCGCGCGCCACCGGCGCCTCACCGGCGGACAA
Source organism: uncultured Alphaproteobacteria bacterium (assembly GCA_963814455.1). Lineage (GTDB taxonomy): Bacteria > Pseudomonadota > Alphaproteobacteria > Rhizobiales > Aestuariivirgaceae > Aestuariivirga. The sequence continues at coordinate 107,964 of CAWFCR010000013.1, forward strand.
GGCGACATCGCGGCACGCATGCGCATAGCGCGTCACCGAATCCATGATGAGCAGCACGTTTTCGCCGCAGTCACGGAAATATTCGGCAATGCGCATGCCAGTGCGCGGCGCCAGCTTGCGCATCATGGCGGTTTCGTCGCCGGTAGCGACAATGGAGATCATCCGGTGATGATGCTTGTGCAGCGTCGATTCTGCGAACTCGCGCACTTCGCGCCCGCGTTCGCCCACCAGCACCACGACGACCGTATCGAAATTCTCCGAACCGCCGAGCATTGACAGCAGCGTTGATTTGCCAACGCCGGATCCTGCAAAGATGCCAATGCGCTGGCCCTCGCAAAGTGGCGTGAACACATCAAGCGCACGAATGCCGGTCTTGGCGGGAATTTTGACGAGTTGCCGCGTCATGGCGCTCGGCGGGGCAATATCCACGCTCATTGTCTCGCGCCCTAGCGGCAGCGGCGGCCCGCCATCAATGGGCCGGGCCATCGCATCAAGCATGCGGCCCTTCCACTCCTGCAGCGGCGCAATGGCAAAGCGGCCACAGGCTGCCACCGGTTGCATGAGCGTGATGGGCGCGCCAGCCTCAAAGCAGCGCACCATGGCCGTTTCACGGTCAAGCTTGATGACTTCGGCCAGGCTGCCAGGATCGCGCCCAATGCGGACAAGATCACCAAGCGCCAGATAACGTGAAAGCCCGGCAACAGAGATGCCGGACGGCGCAACTGATGAAACCTGCCCAATTGCCTCGCCAAGCGGCGCTTCCCGCTGCAGCTGTTGCAGCCTGGCTGCAAGTGCCGTGAGGCGATCGACGGAGGGCGCCATCAGCCCCCGCCGAGCGCCTGGATGGCTTTCTTCAGTGCATTGTCACTTTCATCAAGCGCCGTCTGCAGCGCATCGAAGTTGCGCGTGACCGCGATCAGGCTTGTCATCTCGGTAACGGGGTTGACGTTGGCCTCTTCAATGAAACCCTGCACAACGCCGTCACTGGCAAAACTGACAATTGGAACAGCCTGCGCCACCGGGATGACGGCGGAAGTTTCAGTGCGGCTGTAGCCCTGCTGGAAATCGAGCGCATAAAGCCCGATGGCGCCAACCTGGCGGCCATTCTGCGTAATCATGCCGTCTCGCGCGATGCGCGGAGGTCCGCCATTGGGGTCAAGCTGCAAAGGCGCACCGCCGGCATCGACAACTGCATGGCCAGTTACTGTCAGCACATCGCCAGCAGCCGAAATCTGCAAGCGTCCGTCACGTGTGTATGCAGTGCCGCCTGGTGTCTGGATAGCCAGAAAACCTTCGCCGGCGACCGCCACATCCAGCGGGTTGCCAGTTTTGTTGAAGCCGCCACTCTTGAGCGAGATGAATGAGTCACCGGAGGTGGAGAATGCGGTTGGCGTACGTGAGGCGGTTGACAGAACGGTATCGAATTTCAATTCCTCAGCGCGGTAGCCTGCTGTGCCGGCATTGGCGATATTGTTGGCGATCGTCGCCATGCGCCGGTCGATGGCGATTTGGCCCGAGAGATTGACATAGTTGGTGGCATTGAGCATCAGCGGGTCCGGCGCAGAGACTGGATCGACATTAGCGTTTCGGTTGATGTAAGCGACTGCAGACCGCCGCCGTAGAGCGATGCAATCGAACTTGCAGATCCGCTATCCGATCGCTGCGTCTCCCACAAGCTGGTGAAACGCGTCAGGAGCTTCGACAACACGGCGGGTTCGTCCAGCCTTTCAATGTCGATCTTGCTCTTGATCAAGTTGGCCTGCGTGTCGATGCTTGCTGCGCTGGTTGCCGCAGGAAGGCCAAGCGCCACCTGTGCAACCTTCAGCAAAGCCGGATCGGCGAGAATGGAGTAGGCGCTGGTGATGCCGGAAGCCTTGCGGCTGAAATAGAGCGCCAGCCGCACTCCTTCATTGTCAGAACCTGCCTGTTGCTCAAGCTCAGTCTGCAGGAATTTGTCGACAACGCCCTGCTGAGTCTTATCAAAGGCCGTGGTGGCCGTGCCATGGGATTTGAAATTGAAGGTTGCTGCAAGATCGCGGAAGCGAGGGTCCGCCAGTTGATTGGCGAAGCTTCTGGAGCTGTCAATGCCGTCGGTCAGCACCTTGCGCACAAAGGCTTTGGCATAGATCATGTCGGACAGCCCGAAGGCCTTCATGGCATAGCGATAGACGCGGTCGTTGGACAGGAACGCATCGATCGATTTTATGCCGCCGATAGTCTTCAGGTAATAGTCGCTGTCGCGCTGCACTTGCGGCTGCTTGCCCACCCGGCTCAGCGAAGCCGCCATGTTGCTGGTGATTATCTTGTAGCTGGCGGTGGTGGATAACACGCGACAATCCTTCTCCAGCCTTTCATCCTCGCGCATGGAGCTTGCACCGGCCTGACCAGAGGGCCTTCAGTTACGTTGCCGGCGGACAAGTCTCGGACAAGTCTCGTTTGCTACGCCGGAGGTTCGAGGCCGGCATTCGTGCAGCATCCGGCAGGGAGAGTCCGCGTGACGTTCATCATTGGCATGGTGTTAACCATCGGCAGCATCATAGGCGGCTATGTGGCGTCCGGCGGGCATCTCTATGTGCTCTGGCAGCCGTATGAATTCGTCATCATTCTTGGCTCGGCCATCGGCGCCTTCTTTGTCGCCAACCCGATGAAGGTTGTGAAGGATACGGGCGTCGGCATCATGGAGGCAATCAAGGAGGCGGTGCCAAAGAAGCAGGAGTACCTTGACCTGCTGTCGCTTCTCTACTCGCTCATGCGCGAATTACGCACCAAGTCCAAGACCGAGATGGAAACGCATGTCGACAATCCCGATGAATCAGCGATCTTTCAGGCCTTCCCACTGATCCTCAAGAATCATTATCTCACCCATTTTGTCTGCGACTATGTGCGCCTCATTGTCATTGGCAATGCAAGGAGCTTCGAGATCGAGTCGTTGATGGACGAGGAGATCCAGACCATAGGCCGCGACAAGCAGAAGGTCTATTTCGCCATGGTCGGCGTTGCGGAAGGCTTGCCGGCGCTCGGCATCGTCGCCGCTGTGCTCGGCGTCATCCACGCCATGGGCGCGCTGAACGAGTCGCCTGAAGTGCTGGGCCACCTGATCGGCGCAGCTCTTGTCGGCACCTTTGCAGGCATTTTCTTCTCCTATGGAATTTTTGGTCCGATCGCCACCAAGATCAAGACAGTGCGCGAAAAGAAGGTACGCCTGTTCGTCATCGTCAAGCAGACGTTGCTCGCCTACATGAATGGTGCGCTGCCGCAGATCGCTCTCGAGCATGGCCGCAAGACCATTTCCGCCTACGAGCGGCCAAGCATTTCCCAGGTGGAAGAAGCCACCATGAACCAGGCCTGAGGAGAACAAGATGGCTGCCGCAGCACTTCGCGCCACGCCGCTCGATACCGCAACATTCCGTGCCTACAAGGATGGCAAGTCGGATGCCTATGGCCGCGCGCCCGCCGTTTTCAGCAAGTTCACAAAATTCTTTGCCCGCAGCATGGCCTCGCTTGGCATTGCTGCGCCTGTCATCACTTATGAGAAGCATGACCGCGCGGCGTCGGCGCCAGCCGAGGTGGAATTCGAAGGGGTGGCGGCCCTGCTCATCAACCTGCAAGGCCAGGCGGTGGCGTGTGTGCGGCTGGAGAAGGCAGTTGCCTTCGGCCTCTGTGATCTCGTTTTCGGCGGCTCAGGCAGCGAGAAGCCGTTTGCCGAGGAACGCCCGCTGTCGCACATCGAGCAAGACCTCGCCAGGCATTTCATTGAACTTGTCGGCGAACATCTGCCAAATGCGCTGGAAGACCCGGTGCAGAACGCGCTCACTGTCTACAAGCCGTCCACCGATGGGTTGAGCGATCCGCCTGTCTTCAAGCCGGTGGTGACCATAACGCTCATCATCGCGGTCATGGGTTGCTCGGGAGAGGTCGAGATTGACTTGGGCGAGGAAGCAGCCAGCCGCTTGCGTCCGACAGGTGGTAGCGGCGGTGATGGACAAGCCATCCAATCGAGCTGGACGCCGCAGATTGCGGCGCACGTCGAAGCATCCGAGGTCGACCTAATCGCCGTGCTCACCAGCTTCCAGATGACATTGCAGGATGTAACCGCCCTGCAGCAGGGACAGACCATCCGGCTCGCGACAACGCTTTCAAAGCCTGTGTCCATCGAAAGCAGCGATGGGATTGCCTTTCACAAGGCACGCCTCGGCCAACAGGCGCGCCGGTTCTGCCTGAGCATCCTGTGAACTGGTTGACAAAAATTGAACTGCTTCGCACAGCCGTGCTGGAATTATTTGGTGAGAAAGTAATCTATGGAAGTCGAGTCTGAGCAGCCAAGGCCTGTCGAGCTTGAAGAGATTCCTGTTGCTCCAACGCTGCATGAGTTGCCAGCTCGCGCCGGATTGCCGCAAGGGCCATTTCTCAAGATACCTGTAATGGTGCAGGTTGTCCTCGGCACCAGGCGCATGCCGCTGTCTGAAGTCATGGCGCTAGGACCCGGCTCCGTTGTCGTGCTGGACCAGGAATTGTCGAAGCCCGTCTCGCTGCAGGTCAATGGCAGCGAGGTTGCGCGCGGAACCTTGAGCATCGTCGACGAGGCCACCGGGCAGCTCGGCATCACCCTGACGGAAATTGCTGCACCAGGCCGTGACACGATGCAGGGCTAGTGATCATGGGTCTTCCGGTGTTGGCCGACGGCATGAACAACCCCGCAGCCAAGGCGGCCATCATCCTGTTGGCGCTTGGCAGCGGCAAGGGCTCGGAACTTCTCAAGGATTTCTCCGCCGATGACATTCGCGCTTTCGCCGACACGGCAGCAGGCATCGACAAGGTTGATCAGGCAGTGCTCGATCAGTTCATTGCCGAATTCTCGGACGAAATGGCGAAACCGGAGCCACTTGTCGGCGGCGACATCAACGCCCGCAGCCTGCTCAACGGAGCATTGCCGGCCGAACAAGTAGAGCAGGCGCTGGGCGACCGCGGCGCGCAGTTCGTGCCGGTGTGGGACAAGTTCACCTCCGGCTCGGAGAATACGCTGGTCCCCTACCTGCTCGACGAACACCCGCAAACCGTAGCCTTTGTAATATCGCAGCTTGATTCGGCATTGTCGGCAAAGATCGTGACGCTGCTGCCAGGAGACCTGCGCGACACGGTCACCCGCCGCCTGCTCAAGCTCGCGCCCGTTGACCAGGCCATTTCCAAATTGGTGCAAACCGCGCTGCGCCAGGATCTGCTGGCCGAAACGGCAAGCAATCTTGAAGTCGAAGGCCGCTCGCGCATGGCCTCGCTGCTCAATCGCATGGAGCGCCAACAGGTGGAGGACATAATCTCCAGCCTACGGCGGGAGCGCCCGGAAGAGGCTGCTGCCCTCAAGAGAATGCTGTTCTCCTTCGAAGATCTGCCACGTCTCGAGCATAAGCATCGCCTCGTGCTGTTCGACAAGGTGCAGACGGAACAGGTCATGCTGGCGCTGCGCGGCGCGGAAGGCGAACTCAAGGAGCTCGTGCTGTCTTCGCTCGGCGCACGTGCGCGCCGCATGATCGAGGCGGAACTATCCAGTGCCAGCCCTGATGTGACGCCTGACGTCATAGCGGCGCGCCAGGCCATTGCCCAGATGGCGCTTAACCTCTCGGCTAATGGCAACATCGTGATCCTCGACACTGATGCCCCTGCCGAAGCTCCTGTCAGCCCCGAGGGCGCATGAGCGAGGAAAAGGACCGCGACAGCAAGACCGAGGAAGCCACTGAGAAACGCATCCGCGATGCCGTTGAGAAGGGCAACGTGCCTTTCTCGCGTGAGGTGCCGACGCTATTGTCGTTGCTTGCGATGCTGGCCGCAGCCGCACTCTTCCTGCCGTCAGCTACGCAGCGCCTGACGCTGACTTTGCAGGCCAGCTTGTTCGAGGCGGGCATCCTCCGTATCGAGAACCGCAATGATGTGCTGCTGCTGTTCAAGCCTCTCGGAATTGAGGTGATGTCGGCGCTTGCGCCACTTCTGCTCATACTCATGCTGGCGGGCATCGCAGGCTCGCTGGTGCAGAACCCGTTCCAGATCACGCTGCAGCGCATCGAACCGAAGTTCTCGCGGCTGTCTCCGAGCGAGGGATTTCGCCGGCTGTTCGGCCTCAAGGGCCTCACCGAGTTCGTCAAGTCATTGTTCAAATTCGTCAGCATTGGCTTCATCATCTACTTGGTGGTAAAATCGCAAATGCTCGATGTGCTGGCCGGCCTCATCAGGCCGCCGCAACTCATTCCCTCCGAGATTCTTGCTTTGACTCTCAGACTCGTGGCCTCAATCTCCATTGCGGCGCTGGTGCTGGCAGGAGCCGACATGGCCTGGAGCCGCTTCTCCTGGAAGCGTGACCTGCGCATGACCAAGCAGGAACTGAAGGAAGAGCACAAACAGGCGGAAGGCGACCCGATGGTCAAGCAACGCTTCCGCATGCTGGTGCGCAGCCGCGCCGCGCGCCGCATGATGTCGCAGGTGCCGAAGGCCACCGTGATCATTGCCAACCCGACGCACTATGCAGTGGCGCTCCGCTATGTTCGTGAAGTGGATGCAGCGCCCGTCGTGCTGGCCAAGGGGCTTGATGCCGTGGCGCTCCGCATTCGCGCCATGGCGGAGGAGCACGACATTCCGGTGATCGAGAACAAGCCGCTGGCCCGCGCTCTCTACGAGAAGGCGGAGCTTGACGCGGTTATTCCGGCTGACTTCTTCCGCGCAGTGGCTGAAATCATCCACTTCCTCAACATGCGCAAAGCCGTCGCAACGTAAGCATCGCGCAATGATCACGGAGCATCATCAACCCATGAAGCAGCTCGAACACCATCTCAACGAAGCGTTGCGTGAAGTGGCGCTTGAAATCCGCACCGTCGATATAATCGAGCTGGCCAGCAGCATCCACGCGCTCAAGCTTGCCAACGTAGGCGATATCGTGCATTCGGCGCTGGAGCTTCACTTCAAACCCAATGCCATCACGTTCGGCTACTCGGGGGTTGTCGAACTCGGCTGGTTTGGAAGGCCTTCCGTTAGTTTCGATCTCGAACTGCACAATGCCGGCGTAGATGCCTATTTCTGCCTGATGATCGAAGCCATGGGGTCGACGGTGATTATCCGCCACATCGAGGTGGACGGCGAGCGCTGGTTGCCAGTGACAGGCCGTGAACGCATCTGTTCGGCAATTGATGAAGCCCGCCTCGACCTGCCAAGCCGCTGGGCGACGCGCGCCATTCCCGGCCTTGGCGCAGGCCAGCGCCTCAACTGAATTAACCATACAAGTTTGGGATAAGATTGGTCCACTAGGGTGGTGGTGAAATCATTGGGGTCACCATGTCCAACCTCCAGCTCGTATCGCTGGCCATGCAGAAGTCAGAGTGGCTGGCGGCTCGCCAGTCCGTGATTGCGCAGAACATCGCCAACGCCAACACGCCCTCCTACAAGGTGCGCGATCTCATGCCATTTGAAGCTGTGCTCGCCAATACCGGGCTTGAGATGGCGGCAACCAGCTCGCGCCATATGGCGGTGGCGGAGCAGGGTGGCTCTGCATCAATCGTTACCACGCCTTCGAACGGTGACATGACATTCAACGGCAATAACGTGTCGCTGGAAGGCGAGATGGCCAAGCTCGGAGAGACGACAAGCCAGTACGCGCTGTCCACGAGCATTATCAAATCGTTCCACAAGATGATGATGTTGGCGGTGAAGGCCTGAATATGAGCGACTTCCTGATATCTTCGATCAAGACATCGGCCTCGGGGCTTGAGGCGCAGTCGTTGCGGCTTCGCATGGTGGCGGAAAACCTGGCCAACGCTCAATCAACAGGTTCTACGCCGGGTTCGGATCCCTATCGCCGCAAACAAGTGACCTTCGGCGCCGAGATGGACCTGCTCACCGGCGCGGCCCTCGTCAAGGTCAAGAAGGTGCAGGGCGACCCCAAGCCATTCCAGCTCGAATACGACCCCGGCAACCCTGCCGCCAACGCAAGTGGTTATGTGAAGTTGCCTAACGTCAACATGATCGTCGAGATGGCCGACATGCGCGAGGCGAGCCGTTCCTACGAATCCAATCTGCAGGCCATCAAGCAGGCCAAGGAGATGATCTCCATGACCATCGATTTGCTCAGGAGCTCATGATGAACGTCTCCTCCATTTCCTCACTCACGCCGTCGCTTATCGGAACTTCCAAACCTGCCGCCACGGATGCGGGCCAATCTTTCGGGGCCATGCTCGCAAGCCTGGGGGGTCAGACCATCAATAGCATCAAGGAAAGCGAAGCCACCGCCATGGCGGCGCTCCAAGGCAAGGCCTCGGTTCAGGAAGTCGTCATGAAAACGCTCGCCGCTGAAGAGCAACTACAGGCCGCAATTGCGGTGCGCGACAAACTGTTGAGCGCCCTCAACGACATCACTCATATGCAGATCTAGTTTGGAGGAGAGTAAATATGCGTGCCTTGTCCATCGCCGCCACCGGCATGTCGGCTCAGCAGACCAACGTCGAGGTCATCGCCAACAACATCGCCAACATCAACACCACGGGTTTCAAGCGCGCGCGCGCGGAATTCACTGACCTGCTCTACCAGATGGAGCGCGTCAATGGCATTCCCAATACCGCAGGCGAGCGGACCATCCCGGAAGGCGCGCAGCTGGGACTCGGCACCAGGCTGGCCGCCATCCGCAATGTGCACCTGCAAGGCCCGTTGTCCTCGACGGACAACCGTCTCGATGTGGCCATGAACGGCGAAGGTTGGTTCATGATCACTGGGCCCGATGGTGAAACGCTCTACACCCGCGATGGCGCCTTCAACACCAACGAAAATGGCGAGATCGTAACAGCCGATGGTTATGCCGTGCAGCCAGCCATGACCGTTCCGGCCAATATGGTCGACATCAAGATCAACCAGTCAGGCGAAGTCTACGCGACAATTTCGGGCGTCACCGCGCCGACTTTGCTGGGCCAGATCAACCTCGCCACTTTCCCGAACTCAGCGGGACTCGAGCACATGGGCGGCAACATGTTCCGCGAAACGGCCTCGTCGGGATCGGCGACCACGGGCGTCGCGCAATCTCCGGGCTTCGGCAAGATCATCCAGGGTTATCTTGAGGAGTCGAACGTCGATCCAGTGAAGGAAATGACGGACCTCATTGCTGCCCAGCGCGCCTATGAAATCAACTCCAAAGTCATTCAGGCAGCTGATGACATGGCGGGCACCGTCTCCAAGGGCTTGAGGTAGAAGTTGGCGCTTGTCCGGCAGACCTTTGCGGCATGGTTCGCATCCGCGCTCGTTTTCACTGCGGCGGCGGCCGCGGCGCAGCAGCCACTGCCGGTGCCGGCTGCCGTCATCTATCCCGGCGAGGCTGTGGACCAAGCGGCCATCACCGACAAGCTGTTCAATGTTCCGCAGGCCGCTGTGGGCAACTATGTTCTCGATCGGGAGCAGCTTCGCGGGCTCTATGCCAAGCGCACACTGCTGCCCGGCAAGCCCATTCCTCTCAATCACCTCAAGCACAAGGATGTGGTAACGCAAGGCACGCCGACCCGCGCTGTCTACCAGGGCAATGGCCTTCTCATCTCTACCATTCTCGTACCGCAGCAGGCGGGCAGCGTTGGCGACATCATAGATGCGCGCAATCCGCAATTCGGCACCATGGTCAAAGCCCGCATCGCCGACGATGGGTCACTTGTCGTGGGTGGGCCATGAAGCGTTTGGCAGCGGCATGTTTCGCAATGCTGATGCTGGCAGCCTCCGCCTTCGCGGCGCCATCACGCATCAAGGACATCACCTTCATTGAAGGTGTGCGTGACAACCAACTCGTCGGCTACGGGCTTGTCGTCGGCCTGCATGCAAGCGGTGACAGCCTGCGCAATTCTCCGTTTACAGAGCAATCCATCCGCTCGATGCTCGATAAGCTGGGCGTCAATGTGCCCGCAGGTTCGGTTCGCGCCAAGAACGTGGCGGCTGTTGTCGTCACAGCCACGCTGCCGCCATTTGTCGGCAAGGGCGAGCGCATCGATGTGACAGTCTCTTCGGTGGGGGATGCCTCATCGCTTGCCGGCGGACAACTGGTGATGACGCCGCTTGTGGCGGCAGATGGCGAGGCTTATGCCGTCGCGCAGGGTCCCCTCGCGGTCGGAGGTTTTTCAGCCCAGGGCGCCGCCGAAACACTGACCGAAGGCATTCCCACCTCGGGGCGCATCGCCAATGGCGCGCTCATTGAGCGTGAACTCAAGGGCGATTTCAACGCGCTCGGACAGTTGTCGTTCCAGGTCCGCAACCCGGATTTTGCGACGGCAGTGAAGATTGCTGACAGCATAAATGCCTACGCCCGCGTGAAGTATGGAGTTTCGATTGCCAATGAACGGGACTTCCGCACAGTGGAAGTGAAGCGGCCGAAATCAATCACAGCATCACGCCTTGCGGCGGAAATCGGCGATCTCGAAGTCGAGCCGGACAGCGCTGCTCGCATCGTCATCGATGAAAAGACCGGCACCATCGTCATCGGTGAGAACGTCAAGCTGTCGACGGTTGCTGTTACTCATGGCAACATTACGGTTCGCGTAACGGAAACACCGTCAGTATCGCAGCCTGCCGCCCTTAGTAATGGCAAGACGACAACGATTCCATCAACCACAATCTCGGCCAGTGTACCTCCTGGCAATGTCGCCATCATTGAGGGGCCAACGCTGCAAGGTCTGGTTGACGGCCTCAATCAGATCGGCCTCAAACCCGGCGGCATTATCGCTATCCTGCAAGCCATAAAGACCGCTGGCGCGCTTCAGGGCGAGGTGGTGGTGCAATGAGAACATCAATTTTGGCGCTGATCTTCTGCCTCTCTACAGCAGGCCACGCACTTGCCGAAAGCTCGACCCATGGCGGAGGCGGAGCCAAGACCGGCGAGGCCGAGGCTCCGCCGGTGCCGTCGCAACGCATCGAAATTCCAGATGATTACTGCGCCAATATTTCCGACAAGGCGCGCGACGCACGCTATCAACTTCAGTCGGGCACTCTTGCCGAACTGCAGAAGCAACTCGAGGCGCAGACAGCGAAGCTGGAAGAAAAGCGTCAAGCAGTGGAAGCGCTTCTCAAGAAGCGCGACGAGGAAGTTAACCTGGCGCGCAAGGAACTTGTCGACATCTATGCAAAGGTAAAGCCAGACGTAGCCGCCATCCAGCTCGCGCTGTTGCCGCCAGAGACAGCTGCTTCCGTTCTGCGCCAGCTCAATCCGCGTGGCGCTTCAACCATCATCAATGAAATGAAGCCGGAAGTGGCTGCGACCATTGCAGCGCTCCTCGCCATCGAGCCAGATGACGAAAAGGCCAGGGACCAGGGTTCATGAAGCGTTTGATTGTAGCGTGCTTGTGCGTCTTGCTGGCGGGTTGCGGGCGCCAGTATGAGGCCATGATGGGCGACAAGCCTCTCTCGCCCGTTGGCTCCGGCCTAACGCATGCCGATCCCATGCCTGTCGCATCGGTTTATCCGCTGCCGGAAGAAGGCACATCCAAGTGGATCGGCGGGCCGGCAGACTACTTTCGTGACCGCAGGCCGCGTCACGTCGGCGACTTGCTGACTGTCGATATCTCGATCAACGACAAGGCCTCGCTGTCCAACAATTCAAACCGCTCGCGCAAATCAAGCGCCGCAGCCGACCTCGGCTTCACCTACGACATTCTGGGTGTCGTAGGCGCCGACGTGAACGGCAAGGGTGACGTCAACTCCAACTCGGCACAGGCGGGCCAGGGAAGCACGACTCGCTCTGAAAAGATTGAACTGGCTGTCGCTGCTGTTGTCACTGAAGTGTTGTCTAACGGCTATCTCGTCATCCGCGGCACGCAGGAAATCCAGGTGAATTCGGAAACCCGCGTGCTCAATATGTCAGGCATCGTGTTGCCGCGTGACATATCAGACAAGGGCCGCATCCCCTATGACCGCATCGCCGAGGCGCGCATTTCATACGGTGGCCGCGGCACCATCAGCGAAGTCCAGAAGCCAGGCTGGGGACAGCGGCTCTGGGACAAGTTTACCCCGTTCTGACGAGGCAAGCAAAGCGTGGCGAAAGAGAAGAAGGACGACAAGGCAAAGGCTGAAGGAGCAGCTGCTCCCAAAAAGTCATCGATGCTGTCTGTCATCATCTCGGTCGTGCTGGTGACGCTTGTTGCAGGTGGTGGCGGCTTTGCCTTTGGGACGCTCGTATTCAGCTCCAAGCCCACCACCCACGCCGCAGCAGAGGGTGCTGCCGAAAGTGGCCAAGGCGAGGCAGCGGGAGAAGCAAAGCCCGGCGAAGAGAAGGCCGCGGAAGCCCACGGCCAACAGCCAGGGCAGATCGTGCGCCAGCTATCTCCCATTGTCACAAACCTGCAGTCCCCCAAGGAGACCTGGATACGCCTCGAGATGTCGGTTGTTCTCAAACCCGAAGCCGCTTCCGAGCAGGATCTCATTGCCGTGCGCGCCGGCGACCGCGTGCTCGGATTGCTGCGCAGCATCACCCTGTCGCAGATTGATGGACCTTCCGGGTTGCTTCACCTGCGAGAGGATTTGACTGATTTGCTGGTTGAAGGGCACGACAGCCAGATCACCCAGGTTCTGATCAATTCGATGGTGGTGGAATGAGGCGCGTCCTGCTGTCATTGCTGCTGCTGCTCGCTACCACCATTCTGGCGCAAGCGCAGGCACAGACGGCGCTACCGTCGCTGGGCGAACTTCTGCCTGCGGGGCCGAATGCAGCGGCGAGCGGACGCATCGTTCAGTATGTGGCGCTGCTGACCGTCTTGTCTCTGGCCCCCGCAATCCTCATCATGGTGACAAGTTTCACCCGCTTCATCGTGGCTTTCTCGTTCCTGCGCTCGTCTCTCGGCATGCCGAGTACGCCGGCAAACCTGGTGGTGACGAGCCTTGCGCTTTTCCTCACATTCTTCGTCATGGCGCCGGTGTTCGACCAGGCATGGAAAAACGGCGTGCAGCCGCTCATCGACAACAAGATCAGCGAACAGCGGGCCTACACTGAAATAACAGAACCTTTCCGGAATTTTATGCTCAAGAACGTGCGCGACAAGGATCTCGCCATGTTTTTCGACCTTGCTGCCTCAAGGCAGATCACGACTGCAGCACCAGAGCAGGGCGACCTCCGCATTCTGGTGCCCGCCTTCATGATTTCGGAATTGCGCCGCGGCTTTGAGATCGGCTTTCTTATCGCGCTGCCGTTTCTCATCATCGACCTGATCGTCGCCACCATCACCATGTCGATGGGCATGATGATGATGCCGCCGACGGTCATCTCGCTGCCATTCAAGGTCTTGTTTTTCGTACTCGTCGATGGCTGGGGCATGTTGGCGGGAAGCCTGATCAAATCGTTTTCCTGAAGCCGTTCGGCTTCAGCCATGTGTGTTGGTTTGTGTGAGAGAAGGCGGAAGGCCATGAGGGCCTGGTATGATGCCAATCCGCTTGCCGGCTAAGACCCGGAATGTCAATTCACTCGAGAACCGCAAGGAGCCATTATGGCAAGCATTCTCACCAACATCTCCGCCATGACTGCGCTGGAGAGCCTCAACAAGACCAACATGTCATTGCTCAAGACGCAGCAGCGCATCTCGACCGGATACCGCGTTGGCTCGGCCGAAGACAACGCTGCCTACTGGTCGATCGCAACCACTATGCGTTCAGACAATTCGGCGCTCTCCACCGTCAAGGACGCTCTCGGTCTTGGCGCGGCAACGATTGACGTGGCCTATACCGCCACCAACAGCGCCATCGAAGTCACCAAGGCGATCAAGAACAAGCTGGTTGCCGCCCGCCAGCCTGGCATCGACCGCTCCAAGATCCAGGCGGAAATCACCGAACTGCAGAACCAGCTCAAGGGCATTGCCAATTCCGCAAACTTCTCGGGCGAGAACTGGCTCTCGGTTGACAGTTCATCCGCCGGCTACAACGCTAGCAAGACCATCGTGTCGTCCTTCTCGCGTACCAATGGCGCCATCACCATTGGCACTATCCAGGTCGATATCTCGCAGCTGTCCCTCTATGATGCTGGCGCAGGCGCAACCCAGGTTGGCATCATGGATGCACTGCGCGATGGCGTCACCGGCCTCGTCAGCGCCGCCGGCACCTTCAGTGTGGCAACTCTAGACATATCGGCACTGACGGACAGTGCGGCAGACGTTGCAACCTTGCAGGCCTTCATCATTGGCACCGACGATGCTCTGTCTTCGATGACGGATTCCGCTGCCGTTCTGGGCGCCACCAAGCAGCGCGTCACCTTGCAAAGCGATTTCGTCACCACGCTGATCAATACCATCGAACGCGGCATCTCGACATTGGTTGATGCCGACATGTCGGAAGAATCGACAAGGCTGCAGGCATTGCAGGTGCAGCAGCAGCTTGGGACGCAGTCGCTGTCGATTGCCAACCAGAACAGCCAGAGTATCCTGGCGCTGTTCCGAAACTAACAAATCAAGAGCCGTGGAAGCCAAAGGGCAGCTTCGCCGGGCTGCCCCTTTTTTTGCATGCAGGACAAATTTTTAAGGTTCCGGTAACCAAGTCCCTTAGCTGAATCTCAAACAGCCGATGCTAGTTATTGGCATATGACAGGCGAGGCCTAGCGCCTCCGGTATGATGCCCTCCTGTGCTCCGGCCAAGTCCGGAATGTCCCATAAAACGTAAGTATGAGTAACAGGACATATCATGCCTAGCATCAACACGAACATTTCTGCCATGACGGCTCTCCAGAGCCTTGCCAAGACTAACGCCGCTCTGGATTCCACCAGAAGCGCATCTCGACCGGCTACCGCGTCGGTTCGGCTGAAGACAATGCCGCCTATTGGTCAATCGCAACCACCATGCGTTCGGACAATTCGGCTCTTGCGACTGTCAAAGACGCGCTCGGCCTCGGCGCTGCGACGATTGACGTTGCCTATACGGCGACCAATTCGGCTATCGACGTGACCAAGGAAATCAAGAACAAGCTGGTTGCCGCACGTCAGCCCGGCGTTGACCGCGCCAAGGTTCAGGCCGAAGTTGATGAGCTGCAGAACCAGTTGCAGTCGATCGGCAACTCTGCCGTGTTCTCTGGCCAGAACTGGCTGTCGACCAATTCCTCGGCTGTCGGCTACAACGCCACCAAGTCGATCGTTTCGTCTTTCACCCGTTCGGGTGGCAGCGTTTCGGTTGGCACGATCAACGTCAACACAGCGAACGTCAAATTGTACGATGCCGGCGCCGGCGCAACGGAGGTCGGCATTGTCGACGGCCTGCGTGATGCAACAACGGCGCCATCTCTGCAACTGGCACTTTCAGTGTAGCAGCGCTCTCCATCTCCACCCTGACCGACAGCGCCACGGATCTCGCGACGCTTGAAAGCTACATCAAGGGTGTTGATGCTTCGATCTCCGAGATGACGACTTCTGCCGCAAACCTTGGCGCCACCAAGCAGCGCGTAAACTTGCAGAAGAACTTCGTCACCGCCCTG
>CAWFCR010000014.1:0-55938 GCA_963814455.1 uncultured Alphaproteobacteria bacterium
TTTGGACGGTAATGCGCCGAGTGCCGCTGAATTGGTAGAGATCACCAAGGATGGCACCGTCTTCGCTGTTTATGGCAATGGCACGCGCACGCCGGTGTTTCGCATTCCACTCGCCACCGTCAACAGCCCTGACAATCTCGAGCAATTGTCAGGAAATGTATTCCAGGAAACGCAAGCCTCCGGAAGCGTTGTCTTGGGGCTTTCCGAAACGGCGAACTACGGCTCCATTCTTTCAGGCGCGCTGGAGGAATCCACGGTAGATCTGGCGACAGAGCTCACCATCATGATCGACAGCCAGCGAAGCTATTCCGCAAACTCCAAAGTTTTCCAGACGGGGTCCAACTTATGGATGTCCTGATCAATCTGAAGCGGTGATGTGAGGACAAGGGCAATCCATGGCTGGCCTTAGCGCGGCACTTAATTTTGCAAGGTCGAGCCTCGCCACAGTGGCGGGGCAGGCTTCGCTGCCTCACGCAACATCTCTAGTGCCGGTGACACAAACTATGTGCGCAAGCAGGCGGCCACTGCCAGCCTGTCATCCGGCATGGTTGCCATCACCGGTTACAACCGCTCGTCTGACGATCTGCTGCTCGAAAAGCTGTTGCAGGCCTCCTCAAATGCGGGGTCAGGCGCAGCGCTGCTAGGCGGTTTGAGACGCCTCAGTGAAACTGTGGGCGATCCTAAATCCTCGCTCTCGCCTGCCGGCATGCTGGGCAAATTCCAGCAAGCCCTCCAGCTTTACGAACAGAACCCCGCCGACGCGGGCCGGGCGCAGTCCGCAGTGCAAGCCGCGTCTGGCCTGGTTCGTGCACTCAAGGAAGCTTCAAGCACCATCCGCTCCGTCCGCTCCGAGGCCGATGCGTCTGTGGCAACCTCGGTCAGCAAGATCAACAATCTGCTGCAGCAGTTCAAAAAGGCCAATGATGCCATAACCTCTTCCACCGCCAATAGCGCGGAGATGGCTGAGAAAATGGATACGCGCGACAGGATTGCCCGCGAGATTTCGGACATCATGGGCATCCGCATCGTGCGGCGGCCCAACAACAACATGGCGCTCTATACCGACAGTGGCGTTACGCTGTTTGAGACCGAGCCGCGGACCGTAACATTCCAGCCGACACTATCACTGGCAGCAGGCGCAAGCGGAAATGCAGTCTACGTTGACGGCGTCGATATCACCAGTCCGGCAAGCCCGATGGCGCTGCGCTCCGGTACAGTCTTCGGCCTGGTCAAGCTGCGTGACGAGCAGACAGTCCAGTACCAGCGTCAGATTGATGAAGTGGCGCGCGGCCTGATCACCGCATTCGCCGAAAAGGATCAGGGCGTTCCGGCAACGCTTCCCGACGCAGCAGGCCTATTCACCTATTCGGGCGCACCAGCAATTCCGGCTTCGGGCGTGCTGGTGAATGGGCTTGCGGAAACAATCAGGCTCAATGCTGCGATTGATCCCGCGCAGGGCGGCCAGCCTTCGCGCTTGCGTGATGGCGGCGCCAACGGTGCCGCCTATCTCTACAATGCCGCAGGGGCAGCCGGTTTCACGCGTCGGCTCACTGAGCTTATTGGAGCAATTGGCGCCAGCCAGGCGTTTGATGCCTCAGCACAACTTGACACCCAAACCAGTCTGCGCGCCTTCGCCGAACAATCGACAGGCTGGATAGAAGCGCACCGGCAGGAAGCGACAACGGCTTCCGAGCTGCAAACTGCGATCAGGACCCGCGCTGATGACGCCCTGCAGCGCATCACCGGCGTCAGCATCGATGATGAGATGTCGCAACTTCTGCAGTACGAGCGCTCGTATCAAGCCTCGTCCAAGCTGATATCAACAGTCGACCAGATGTTTGCTTCCCTCCTGCAGGCGGTAGGCTGATCATGGCGCTCTCCTTCCTCTCCATCATGAATACACCGCGCCGGGCGGTGACTGACATGCAGCGCCAGCTCATGGACAGGCAACGAGAAGCGTCCACTGGCCGCAAGGCAGACGTTGGACTTTCGCTCGGCGGCAGAACGCATCAAGCAGTAAGCCTGCGCTACGATTTCGACCTCAACAGCGGACAGATTGACGCCAATCGCCTGACCAGCGGACAGCTTGACCTGACTCAGAATATTCTCAGCTCAGTTTCCGAGCTTGCGCATCAATTTACTTCGACACTCATCGGTTCGCGCAATGCGGTCAACGGACAGCAGCTCATCAAGCAGGCAGCCGAGCAAGCTCTCTCAGGCCTGACAGCGCTCCTCAATACAACGCATGACGGCCAGTTCCTGTTTGGCGGCATCAATAGTGGCGCAAAGCCGGTAGCGGATTATGACTCCGTACCTGCATCCGCGGCGAAATCAACGCTCGATGCTGATTTTCTTGCGCAGTTCGGCTTCTCGCAGTCTTCCGCCTCGGTCACCAGCATCACAACTGCGCAGATGGACGCGTTCACTGCGGGGGCATTCGGCAATGAATTCTCATCGGCTAGCTGGGCCGCCAACTGGTCTGCGGCTTCAAACGAGAACCGCACTGCGAGGGCCGATCAGGGACAGGTGCTCGAAATTCCCGTCAATGCCAATCTGCAGCCCATCCGCGACATGGCAATGGCGCTGACCATGATGATTGATCTTGGCACCGGCAACCTTTCGCAAGGCACATTCCAGTCCCTTGTCGACAAGGCGACGGCGTTGACTGCCAAGTCCGCAGGCGCGATCGGCGAAGTGCAGGCGCTTGTCGGCAATGTGCAGTATCAAATCAGCGCCGCAACCGAGCGGCTGATCAGCCGCAACAACATCCTGCAGAAGGAAATCAACTCACTGGAAGGTGTCGATCCCTACGAGGCCGCAACTCGCGTTAATACGCTCACTAACCAGCTGGAAGCATCCTACGCCCTGACCGCACGGCTCAGCCGTCTCAGCCTGATGGATTACATCTAATGACCAACCTTCAACTTGAAAGCCGCTCCATGCCACACGCCCTCTATGCCGAAATCCAGGACGATGCCGCAGGCGATGCAAGAAGCCGGGAACGCGAGGCAATCGACCGCTCCATTTCGCTTCTCGAGAAGGCGCGCACCGCAGGCGCGCAATCGCGCGACGCGCTGGAAGCGCTCCATTACCTTGATCGGTTGTGGAGCCTCCTGCTCGAGGACCTCGCCCATGCCGAAAACCAACTGCCCAAGCAACTGCGTGCCAGCCTCATCTCTATCGGCATTTGGATCCTCCGCGAAGTCGAGGCCATCCGGGCGGCGAGATCGGAGAATTTCGCGGGTCTGATCGACGTTTCACAAATGATCAGAAACGGTTTGGCCGGGAGGGCGTAATGCAGCTACATCTCAAGAAGGGCGAGAAACTCTATATCAACGGCGCGGTTCTGAAGGTCGAGCAGCGATGCTCGATAGAACTCCTCAACAACGTCACCTTTCTGCTTGAGAATCATGTGATGCAGGCTGAAAGGGCGACAACGCCTTTCCGGCAGCTCTATTTCGTTGTGCAGACGATGCTGATGGAGCCGGAGAATGCCCATCTCACCCGCGAACTCTATTGGCACCAGTCAGGCTGCCTGCATGCTGCTCTGCGGAACGGCGAACTGATCGAGGCGCTGGACAGCGCCGACGGTTGCATCAAGTCACAGCGCCACTTTGAAGCCCTGAAACTCATTCGCAATGCATTCCCTGTCGAAGCAAGCCTTCTGGCAGGGAATGACCAGAGGGAGGTCGCATAATGACCGTATCGGCCGTATCAAACGCAAGCTCATCATCCGTAGCGACTGCTGACGCCAAGAAGGCGTTCGTCAACTACGACAGCTTCCTCAGGCTCTTGGTCGCCCAGATGAAGAATCAGGATCCAACCGACCCCAAGGACAATACGCAGTATCTGGCGCAGCTCGCTTCCTTCTCGTCGGTGGAGCAGGGCGTCAACAGCAACAAGAAGCTCGATGCGTTGATCTCTTCGCTGGAGCTGTCGCGCGCCGGAGCGCTGATCGGCCGAACCATTACCAGCGCAGACGGCGTCACGACTGGCGTGATCAAGTCGGTCATCGTTGGAGCTGAGGGCTCCACCGCGCAGCTGGTCAGTGGCACGTCCGTCTTGCTTGAGCCGGGCATCACCATCAGCTGACGATGAACGAAGTCGATGCGCTGGAGCTGGTCCAGCAAGCCATGTGGACGGTGATTGTTTCCTGTGGGCCTGCCGTCGGGCTAGCCATGGCTGTCGGCATCGTCATCGCATTGTTCCAGGCAGTCACCCAGATACAGGAAGTCACGCTCACTTTCGTGCCCAAGATCGTTGCTGTGTTTGCAGCCATGCTGTTGTCAGGACCATTGATAGCCTCAGCCCTCTACGGCTTCACCGAGATCATTTTCCAGCGCATCCAGACCGGATTCTAGTCCACCACTTTCACGCAAGGCTTGAGCCGCAATGCTGGGCGGGCCATGAGCGTTTCGACCTTGCACGAACAGGCCGCCGCCGGCCCGAAGAACGGCCGCGACCTGACTTTTGCGATTTTTGTAGTCATCGTTCTGACCGCTTTTTTCCTGCCCATTCCGCCGTTCCTTATCGACATGGGTCTGGCGTTTTCGTTCGCCCTCTCCGTACTCATCCTCATGGTCGGTCTGTGGATTTCCCGGCCTTTGGATTTTTCAGCCTTTCCTACGGTGTTGCTGCTTGCAACATTGCTGCGCTTGTCACTCAACGTCGCTACCGCGCGCCTCATTCTTTCGCACGGGCAGGAAGGTTACAACGCGGCGGGCCATGTGGTGGGGGGCTTTTCGCAATTCGTCATGGCAGGCGACTTCGTCATCGGCGTCATCGTCTTCCTCATACTGCTCACGGTCAACTTCCTCGTCATCACCAAGGGCTCGACGCGTATCGCCGAAGTCGGTGCGCGGTTCACGCTTGATGCGATACCCGGCAAGCAGATGGCGATTGACGCTGATCTTTCAGCGGGGCTTATTGACGAGAAGGAAGCCCGCAGCCGCCGCCTAGAACTGGAGCAGGAAAGCTCGTTTTACGGTTCGATGGACGGCGCCTCCAAGTTCGTTCGCGGTGATGCCATCGCGGGCCTCATCATCACCGCCGTCAATGTCTTTGGCGGCATCATCATTGGCGTCACGCGCCATGGCATGTCGCTCTCCGATGCAGCTGACGTCTATACCAAGCTCTCGATTGGCGATGGTCTTGTATCGCAGATTCCAGCCCTCATCGTCTCGCTTGCCGCTGGCTTGCTCGTATCCAAAGGCAGCAACAAGGGATCGGCCCAGGAAGCCATCGTCCGCCAGCTCAGCGCCTATCCCAAGGCGCTGATGGTTGCATCAGGCCTGCTCGGCCTCATGTCGCTCCTGCCCGGACTGCCGTTCCTGCCATTTGCATTGCTGTCAGCCATCATGGCATCCGGCGCCTACCTCATTCCAAGGCAATGGGACGTCGAACGCAAGGCGCACGAAGCGGTGGAGACGGCAGCCGCCGGCCAGCGCGAGCAGGAAGAGCGCAATTCAGTCAAGGAAGTTCTGAGGACCAGTGAGATTGAGCTTTGCCTTGGCAAGCAGCTGGCCAATACGATGCTGGTCTCGCAAGGCGAACTCGCGCATCGTGTCGCCAAGATGCGCCGCAAGTTCGCGCAGCAATATGGCTTCGTCGTTCCCGAAATCCGCCTCAGTGACGATTTTACGCTTCCACCCAAGACCTACATCATCAAGATCCACGGAACCTCGGTCACCAGCTTCGAACTGAGGATTGGCGACGTGATGGTGATTCCGGGTGAACGTCCGACGCCTGATCTTCCGCATGACGAAGCGCGCGAACCGGCCTTTGGCATGCCAGCGCTATGGGTGCAGGAAGTGTTCTCTTCCGAATTGCGCCGCCATGGCTATGTGCCCATCGACTGCATGTCAGTGATGCTCACGCACCTCAGCGAGATCATCCGCAACAACCTGTCGCAGCTCCTCTCCTACAAGGACATGCGCGTGCTGACTGACAGGCTGGAGCCCGAATACAAAAAGCTGCTTGAGGAAACCTGTCCGGCGCATATTTCCTTCTCCGGCTTCCAGTCCATTCTCAAGCTGCTGTTGTCGGAGCGGGTTTCGATCCGCAATCTTCACTTGATCCTTGAAGCCGTGGCCGAGATTGCCCCGCATGTGCGCAAGCCCGAAGCCATCGTCGAACATGTGCGCATGCGCATGGCCCAGCAGATGTGCGGTGACCTTGCCCAAGAAGGAGTACTGCGTGTCATGCGCCTTGGCGGCAGGTGGGATCTTGCCTTCCATCAAAGCCTCAAGCGCGACCCCAAGGGTGAAGTCATTGAGTTTGACATAGACCCGCGTCTTATCGAACAATTTGCTGGCGAAGCCACCAAAGCCCTCAAGCCGCACATGGACCGCGGCCAGCGTGTCGTGCTGGTGACGGCGCCGGATGCGCGTCCCTATGTCAAGATGATAACTGACCGCCTGTTTCCGAACCTGCCGGTGCTCTCGCATGTCGAGATTTCGCGCGGCGTCAATGTTGAAGCGATGGGCGTCATTTCGTGATGGGAGAGGTAGCCGACATCGGCTATGCCGCCATCCTCATTCTTGGCCGTGTCGGCGCCTGCCTCGCCATGTTGCCGGGTTTTGGCAGCACACGTTTTCCGGTGCGCTTTCGGCTGTTGCTCGCACTTGCCCTCAGCCTCGCACTCAGCCCGCTTCTGCTGCCTGCAGCGCAAGGGGTGCTCATGGGAGTCGCCGGAGACGCTGGCAAGGCCCGATTGCTTGCAGGCGAGATGGTTGTAGGCACCGGGCTTGGCTTGATGGCAAGGCTCTACATCTTGGGCATGCAGTTTGCAGCGAGCCTCATCACGGCGGCCATCGGCCTTGCGGCAACGCCGGGCGCGCCAATTGATGATACCGAACTGGTGCCGCCGCTGGCCAGCCTGGTGACGCTCACTGCAACGGCCGCGATCTTTGCCGCCAACCTGCACTACATGATGATCAGTGCGCTGATCGACAGTTATGCCGCAATCGGCATTGGCTCGCCGATTGATCCGGGTTGGTATCTTGATCAGATGGTCGCAAAAATCAGCCACACATGGTCCATGGGCTTGCGCCTCGCCTCGCCATTTGTGGTGTTCGCCATCATCGTCAACCTTGCTATCGGCTTTGCCAACAAGTTCACGCCGCAGATTTCAGTCTATTTCATGACCATGGGACTGACGGCAGCAGCAGGTCTCATTCTGCTGTTCTTTGTCTTCGATGACATGATAGGATTGTTCCTGCAGGAGTTTAACGGGTTTCTCGACTAGGACCGCCATGGATGACCGGCTGCAACGATTGAAGCGATTGACCAGCGCACTGCAAACCAGGAAGCGCGCCATGGAACTGCGTCTGGCGCAAGTGAACAACCGCCTTGCTGCCTTGGCGCGCGAGCAGGAACAACTGCTCAAGGCGGCCAGCAATCCAGCCGAGCCGGTGCCTGGCGCCAACCTGCATTATGTCCGCAGGCTTGATGCTGTCGGCAAGCAGATCGAGGCGAAGCGCCGGGAGCACACGCAGCTTTCGCTCCTGCACCTGAAATCGGGCGCCGATTTGCGCCGCTCTGAAATCGTTACTGCACGGGAGCAAGCAGAGGACGATAAGCTGCGTGAGGCCCGCTATCTCGAGCAGGTGATCGACACCGCGCTGTTCCGCCGTTCCTGATTCCGCGCAAGCCTCCCGCAAGCACCAGCTGCGACAATGGCCGCCATGGCCATAGCGATTACCAGCGATCTCGTGCTTGATGTCATGCGCGCCGCGTCGCCTCAAAAGGTTGCGTCCGCCACCGCGCGGCTTTCGGGCAAGCCTTCGCCTGCCGCCGCCGCTGCCTTCGCCGCAGAAGTGAACGCCAGCGGGAAGGTTCGCAACAAGAGCGAAGCGCGCATTGCCAGCGCCGGCGAACCTGCCAGCACCACAGCCAGCAATTCGACTGCGCGCGCTAAAGCCCACCAGAAATTTGAAGCCGCCATGCTCCGTTCCTTTACCGAGGACATGCTGCCGGCACGTGCCTCCTCGCTCTATGGCGAAGGAACAGCGGGCGACATCTGGCGTTCGCTGCAGGTGGATCTGATGAGCCAAAAGCTTGCGTCAGCCGGCGGCATTGGCATTGCCGAAATGCTCAACAAGTTTGATGACCGGGCGCAGACCGCAAAGAGCCTCTCGCTCAATGAGATTGGCGGTTCTGCCCGCACAGGCACAAGCCTTTCAGGCAAAGCCGACTGGCCGTATTTTCTGCTCCGCCCTGAAGGCAAGGGTGGCTAGACATGCTGCAAGCTATCCATGCTCCGCCAGACCGCATCATCTCGGACATTGCAGCACGCCTCCTGCAGGTGATTGACGAAGAAAACCGCCTGTTGTCTGAAAAAGGCGCTCTCTCGCTTGAAGGTCTGGTGCAAAGGAAGAGCCAGCTGCTGCTTGAGCTGATGCGCGCACAGAAATCCATCAGCCCGGCTTCCGCCGCAGGTCTTGAACCGCTTCGCAAGCTAAAGGCCGCGCTTGCCGCCAACCAGAAACTGTTGGCCATTCAGGTTGCCGCCGCCCAGGAAATCACTCAAACCATTCTTGAAGCGCTGCGCCAGGGAGAGTCCGATGGCACCTATGGCGGCGGCATAAGCGCATACTACAGCCCGCCATGATCAAGACGCTGTTTGTAGGGCTGTGGTCCGGTGGCGTTGCGCTGGGGGCAGTCTATCTCGCCATGATGTTGAACGCCGAGAAGCCGGCGGGCGGCGCGCATGGCGGCGAAGAAGGCCCGCAGGTAGTCGAGTTCGTCAAGAGCGAAACCATGAGTGTTCCAGTCATTCGTGGGGGCAAGGTGATCGGCTATGTGGTGACTGAGCTGTCGTTCGCCGTCAGCAAATCCGAGGGAGGCGAGGCCGAAGCAAACGCGCCATTGCCTTACCTCGTCGATGCCGCCTATCGCAGCATCTATGAAAACGTGTCGGCAGACTTCGAGCATCTGAAGCCGCAGGATCTCAAGACCCTCTCTGAAACTGTCAAGAAAACTGCCAATGAGCGACTTGGCAAGGAAACGGTGAAGGATGTGTTGATCTCCAACATCAACTTCGTAGGCCAGGATGAACTCCGCACCAACTGGGTCAAGCAGAACCACTGATGCCGGTCAACCGTGCCAGCAGTGTTACCGGCAGCGGAGGCGCTTCGCTTGCAGCGCGCGAAACCGCCATGTTGATGGCCAGCCTCCTGCGTGGCTCAGCCAAGGCTGCCAGGCCATTGCAGCCTGAAACATTGATGAAACTGTTGAGCGACCCCGTTCGTCTGTCCGCCATTGTGCGGCAGGCCGGCCTTGAGCTCGAAATGCAGCAGGTTGAAGGGCCGCCGCATCTCGCCCTGCAGAGCGCTTTGGCTCGCGTATCGCCGCAGCATGTGGAGAAGCTGGTCGCTGTGCTGGCGCAGCAGGAACAGCCTGCCATCAATCCCGATCCAACCTATGGGGAACCTGCTGCATTGGGTGAGATAGGCAGCAGCAGAGGGCAACAATCGGCAACGGCTTCAACCCACCATCCGTACGCCGCATATCATGGCAACCGGCCGCACGATCTTGATATTACAGCCTTGAGCGGCAGCATCGCGGAAGGCGAGCAGGACACCATTGCGGAAGATTACGCAGCCGATGACACCAGCTTCGGCGTGCTGCCCAACATGTCGGCAAGCTGGCAAGCCGAGATGCAACTTGCCTATCACCCACTTTTGATCGCCGCCATTGCCGGCGCAGCCGTCATTCTGGCGCTTGCCTGGTGGTAACGGTCCAAGATGATCAGTCTCACGAACAGGCGGGCCAGATCACCATGCAGCTGGCCTGCTTCCGACCCGCCGTATCCTATTTCATCGACAGGACAACTGGTCCCGAGACCGGGTCCGTGACGCCTAGGCCGCCACCCAGGTCCATGAGGGTGTGGCGGAAGCTGTCGAGCGTGGCAATCATCTGCGGCCGGCCAGCGGCCAGCGCCTCCACATTCTCCCATTCGGCGATGATGCAGTAACGTTCTTCACCAGTCTTGATGATGTTGGCGTGGCGCAGACCGGCCCAATCCGCGACAGTGTTTCGGTGAGCATCGAGAAAGGTATCGTCCATGCCAGGCTTGATCTTGAAACGCACGACATTGAACACAGTCATGAATGCCTCCTGCGAGTAAGATGATGATAATTCTGGTATTGATCGGCGCGTCCCGGGGCAGGGCCAACGAACAGGCGTTTCCGAAGTTGTGCCTTGCCCCGTTGCCAGCATAGCGCGGATCAGCAATCCGCATAAGCACCTAGAACGGGAAGAGAAATGAAAGGATTGGCGCGCCGGAGAGGATGGAACTGGGAACCCGTGTATTGTTGCCGCGCCTAATGATTTCTGCGATAGTTGTACAGGGAGGAAGTCCCGTTTGCGCAGGCGGGGGCAGTCAATGAAAGTCTCTGCATGGAAACTGTAGCGCATGCCAGGAGGGCGCGCGCTACCTTGATTGGCAACGTACCAATTGGAAATGAGAAAATGCCGGTGACGATGGAAGCAGAAATCTTGGCTGCGTTGCACGGGCTCGCAGCGGCCTTCAATGCGCGCGACATTGATCGCGTAATGCGCTTCTTCGCGCCTGACTGCAGTCTCGACATGCCGCGTGGAACCGAACCCCATGGGACGAGGTTCCAAGGCATCGAGCTGGTGAAGAAAGGCCTGATGGGGCGATTTAAATCGACGCCCGATGTGCACTACAGTGACTTGGAACACTTCGTATCTGGCGATTACGGAATGTCAAAATGGCTTCTCACTGGCACAAAGCTCAATGGCGAGAAGATCAAGGTGCGAGGATGCGACTTCTTCACTTTTCGAAGCGGACTGGTTGTCCGCAAAGACTCATACTGGAAAATCGTCGAGTAACGAGCGGGCGTTTAGTGGATGCCGTCCGTGAAGATTTACGCGCCGGACGAATTACGAGATTACGGTGACACCTCACAAAATAGGTCATAAGTCCTAACCGTTGAACTGCCCGCCGGTACACATCTCCTGACACTTGCTGCCTCCCGCGTTGTACCATGGCCGAAGCCAATTGGATTTCAGCGATGCTCCCGTATCAGGGGAACCTTGCGCTCGCGGGGTAGAGCTTCAATTGTGGAGTATGCCGTTTCATAGCAGTTTCACCGTACGCTGTCAAGGGCTAAATTCCTAACAGATAATTTTATGCACAATCCATGATCACCAGTTCACGTGCAATTCTCTCGAACCTGTGTCGAACCTGAGATTTTCTGATTTCTGCTAAGTCATTGAAAAGATGGCGCGCCCGAAAGGATTCGAACCTCTGACCCCCAGATTCGTAGTCTGGTGCTCTATCCAGCTGAGCTACGGGCGCTTTGTCTTGCCTGCGAGGTTGGCCTCTTAGTACGCCCCGGCGGCTAAAGCAAGCCTGCCGTCACCCTGCATTCCGCTGGCCGCCGCGATGCTGCGAAAGCTGCGCCACCTGGTCTGGCATATGCACTTCGAAGCTGGTGCCATCAAAGCCCGTGGCGCGCACCGAGATATAGCCGCCATGCGCCCGCGCCAGCTCCTCCGCAATCGTCAGGCCAAGACCAGTGCCGCCCGATTTTGCCGCCGACTGGAACGCCTCAAACAGATTATCGCGAATTTTCTCCGGCAGGCCGGGGCCATTGTCGCTCACCGTGATCACGGTGACGCTGCCTTCCCGCCGCCCCAGCAGGCCAACGCGCCCGTCCACCACGTGCTCGCCTTCGGCATTGCCGGATTCGATGGCCTGGACCGCATTGCGCACCAGATTGGTCAGTATGCGGATGAGCTGCTCGCGGTCGGCGTCAACGAAGATGCCGCGCGGCACCTTGTTGTCGAATTGCACGCGGCGCAATGGATTGAGTTCGGCAGTTTCCACCACTTCGGCGCAGATATCATAGAGGATATGCTGTTCGCGGTGCGGCGGCGCCTCCTCGGCACGGCCGAAGCGCAGCGTCTGGCTGAGGAATTCAATGGCGCGGTCGAGTGATGTGATGAGCTTGGGTGTGAAACGCTGCACCGTGGGGTCCGGCACCGTTCCAAGCCGGTCGGAAATGAGTTGCGCCGAAGTCAGCATGTTGCGCAGGTCGTGGCTCACCTTGCTCACTGCGAGACCAAGGGCAGCTAGATGGCTTTTCTGCTTGAGTGCTGCTGCCAGCTCATTCTGCATTGCCTGCAGCTCATGCTCCGCCATGCCGATTTCGTCACTTCGTCCACTCGGCACGATGATGCGGCGTGGGTCTTCCGGCTTCTGGGCAAACTCCATCATGTTGCGCATCAGCCGCCGCATCGGCCGCACCAGCATACTGTTGAGCACGGCATAGATCATGCCCGCAACCAGCAGCGACAGGACAATCGACAGGATCAGGATGTTGAAGCCGTAGCCCAGCATGGCCTTGCGCAGCGGCTCTTCGCGCAGCGTGATCTCGATTTCGTCACCCGACATGTTGGGCGGCTTGTCGATGATGCTGATGACGCGCTCTGCCCCACCGGCAAACAACACGCCGAAAGCATCATTGATCGCTTCGTACCAGCGCGTCGTGCGCAGATCGAAGCTCTGGTCCACCATCACATCTTCCTTGCCGCGCAGCATGAGCTGGCGCACCTGGCCCTTCTGCAGCGAGACGACGAGAACGCCGGCGCCTTTGAGAATTTCACTGCGCAGGTCGCTGGAGAGAATCTGGTTGGGTGCGGCTTCTGCCGCAAGCGCCGCGATTTCCGCCTGCGCCACGCGGCCCTTGAGCCACTGGATGCGGAAATTGGCGATGGATGGCAGGAAGATCATCACCTCGCCAAGCATGACGAAGATGATGGTGAGCCACAGCACCTTGCCGGAGAGGCCATGCCAGAAACTGAATGATGGAGGTTGTCGCGCCAAGTGGTGTCTCTGTCAGAGGAATTTGTTGATCAGGCTTATAGCACGGCGGATGAGGCGATGTTTGGGCAAGTCCTGGTAGTAGGTCATGGCGGCGCGCTTGCCGGTCTCGCCACGGGTAGGGTAGGCGATGACGGCTTGCGCCATGTCGCTGATCTTGAGGCCTTTGCCGATAGCGAGGGACCAGGCTTGCAGCAAGTCGCCTGCTCCGGCACCCACGATGCCCACGCCGAGGATGCGCCCGCCCTTGCCGGTGATGACTTTAACCAGTCCTTCCGTGCGGCCTTCGGTGCGGGCCCGGTCATTCTCATGGAACGGCCAGCGCAGAACCGTGACGGCTGCTCCATGCTTCTCCTTGGCTTCCGCCTCCGAGAGTCCGACAGCGGCAATCTCCGGATCGCAATAGGTGACGCGCGGCATGGCCTCGGGCCGGAACTTGCCCGCAAGGCGGAACAGTGCGTGGCGGATAACGAGCCCCGCATGATAGTTGGCCACATGGGTGAACTGCAGCCCGCCCGCCACATCGCCGATGGCGTAGATATGGGACTTGCTGGTGCGCATGGCGGCATCGACGGTGACGCCCTTGGTCGTGGCGACAACGCCTGCTGCTTCCAGCCCCAGCCCTTCGAGATTGGCAATGCGGCCTGCCGCAACCAGCAAGTGGCTGCCGTCGATGCGGCCATGCTTGTCTGTCTCCAGCATGATCTTGCCGGCCTTGTGGGCGGCTGAAACAACCTTGGTTTCGTCGAGCAATCTCACGCCTTCCGCGGCCAGCGCAGCGAGCGCTACCTGCGCCAGTTCCGGGTCTTCCCGCCCCAGCGCCTTGAACGCCTCGATCACCGTCACCTCGGCGCCAAGCCTTCTGTGGGCCTGCGCCATTTCAATGCCGATGGGCCCGCCGCCGAGGATAATGAGGTGACGCGGAAGGGTTTTGTTTTCGAAGATCAACTCGTTGGTGAAGTGCGGAACATCTCGCAAACCGGGTACTGGCGGCAAGGCTGCGCGCGAGCCGGTGGCAATGACGATGCGTTTTGCATTGTAGCTCGTGCCAGCGGCCACAAGTGTATGAGCATCCTGGAAGCGGGCCTCTGCCTGCACCACGGTGACGCCGAGGGACTGGAACCGCTCGACTGAATCCAGCGGCGCAATGCCAGCGATCACTTCATGCACATGCAACAGTGCTTGCTGATAGGACTTCTTGAAGTCCACCTTGTCACCGGCAGCATGGCGAATATGGGCGATCTTGGCCTTGGCAATAAGCGCCTTGGACGGCACGCAGCCTGTGTTGAGGCAATCGCCTCCCATTTCGCCGCGCTCGAACAGAATGACGCTGCGGCCGAACTGCGCTGCCGCCGCAGCAACCGACAGTCCGCCCGATCCCGCTCCGATGACGGCGATATCGTAGGTCACAGCCGCTTCCTTATTTCACGAATGGCAATCGGCACCAAAGCTATGACGCCCAGCAAGCTGAGGCCCGCAATCAGCGTCGGGCTGAGCAGCGAAAATGCCGAGACCTTGAGCATGCAGGCCTCGCCTCCGCCTTTTGCCATGCAATCCCGGAACTCCAGAACGTTCTGTTGCAGGATGTCTTCAACGCCGCTGCCAAGCCATGCAAAAGCAAGCGAGCCGGGGATGATGCCGATGATTGTCGCCGTGATGAAGGTGCGGAGCTCGACCCTGCACAGCCCCGCCACGGCATTGACGGCGAAAAACGGCACGATGGGTGTAAGCCTGAGAAACAGCAGGTAGTTGAAACTGTCCTTGGCGAAGCCTTGGGTGAGTTTCTGCATGAACGGCCCGGCGCGCGCTGCAAGTGGCGCACCCAGCGAGGTCTTGACGATCTGGAACACGATGATGGCGCCGATGGTGGCCCCAATAACACTGGCCGGCGCGCTCAGTTTCCACCCCAGCACCACGGCGCCGCCAATGCTGAGCAGTGCTGCCCCCGGCAACGATAGCGCCACCACGACGATGTAGATGGCGATGAAAGAGATAACCGCGAGCACGGCATGCTCGGCCACAAAGACCTTGAGCTCCGCCAGATTGAGTGCGAGCGAGGTGAGTGACAGGTAGTGATGCAAGCCAAACTTGTAGGCGGCAATGACCGTTGCAACGAGAATGGCCAGCGGAATCCATCTGCCGATGCTGCTTGCCTGCTGTTGCTGCGTTTTGATGGGTCACCTGTTATATTGGCACGGTCTCCTGCTTGCCAAATAAGGAGCCCGAGCGGAAGGGTCCGTCACCGCCTCGTGATAAGTGTTGTCCGTTGTCCAGCCGCGTTGACTTTGGCGGCTTTTTGCCCCTATAACCCGCCCACTTTTGAAAAGTAGCCAGCATTCCACCCCGACCTGATCTTTGCACGGCTGCATGGAAACTGCCATGTAGCTGATATCAAAAGATTATTTGTGGTGGCCTGAGAATTACGGAGACGACACGTGAAACGCACCTATCAGCCCTCAAAGCTCGTCCGCAAGCGCCGGCATGGTTTTCGCGCCCGCATGGCGACCGTAGGTGGCCGCAATGTGATCACCCGCCGCCGCGCCAAGGGCCGCAAGCGGCTCTCTGCCTGATAAATCCGCGAATGGACCGTATGAAGCGCCGGCAGGAGTTTCTCGCCGCCGCGAAATCCGTGTCCGTTTCGACTACAGGCCTGGTGTTGCAGGGCCGGGACCGTCACGACGGATTGAAACCCCGAGTTGGATTCACCTGTAGCAAGAAAATTGGCAACGCCGTTGCGCGCAACCGCGCCAAGCGGCGGCTGCGGGAAGTCGTGCGGCTGGAATTGGGTCTTGTGGCGCGTGCCGGCCATGATTACGTACTGATCGGCCGGCTGGCCACCGCGAACAGGGAATTTGCCGATCTGCAAAAAGATTTGAGAACGGCCATCAGGCGGCTGCATGACAGCAGCCAGGGGGCGGCGGAAGCCGGACAGTCATGAAGAACGACATCAACAACAAGAATTTCCTTCTGGCGATGGTCCTGTCCATGGCAATCCTCTTCGCCTGGCAATATGGCATGGGCTACTTCAACCCGCCCAAGCCCGTGACCACCACCCAACAGGGAACTTCGGCAACACCCGGCGCACCCGTAGATGCCACTGCCCCCGGAGGAACCGTGGGCAAAAGCATTGGCCGCGACGAAGCGCTGAAGACAGCCGCCCGTGTTGCCATCGACACACCGGAATTTTCAGGTTCGATCAGCCTCAAGGGGGCGCAGATCGACGATCTGCACCTGAAACAGTATCGCGAAAAGATTTCGCCAGCGAGCCCCATCATCACGCTGCTGTCGCCCGCCGGCACGCCCAATGCCTATTTCGTTGAACACGGCATGATCAACGCGCCTGGCGGAACGGCCAAGGTGCCGGATGCCACAACCATGTGGACAGCGCCCGCCGGCGCAACGCTGGCTATCGGCAAGCCTGTGACGCTGACCTGGGACAATGGCGCCGGCCTTGTCTTCAGCCGTCAGATATCGGTTGACGAGCAATACGTATTCTCCATCACCCAGAGTGTTGTGAACAACACCCAGGCGCAGGTTTCGCTGCTGCCTTATGGCCTCGTCATTCGCCAGGATACGCCGCATATCGCGGGCTACTATGTGTTCTACGAAGGCATGCTCGGCTTCCTTGACGGCAAGCTGCAGGAAATCACCTACAGCGATGTGCAGGGAGTGGCAGAGCCAACGACGATAGAATCGACTACCGGCTGGCTCGGCTTTACCGACCAGTACTGGGCGACGGCGATGATCCCGGACCAGACCAAGCCGATCAAGACACGCTTCCGCCACACGCTGGTGGATGGCCGAGATGTCTATCAGACGGATTATGTCGGCAGGGATGTGATCACCGTGCAGCCCGGCGCAACCGGCCTGTACCAGGACCAGATGTTTGCCGGTCCCAAGGTTGTGCAGCTCATCCAGGAGATTGGCGAGAAGTACAAGATCGCCAACTTCGACTACATGATCGACTGGGGCTGGTTTGGTCCCATCACCCGTCTCATGTTCTGGCTGCTTGAAGCCATCAACAAGCTGGTCGGCAACTTTGGCATCGCCATTCTCATCACCACGGTGCTGGTCAAGCTTGCGGTGTTCCCGCTTGCCAACAAGTCCTATGCCTCGATGAGCAAGATGAAGAAGCTTGCTCCCGAAATGACCAAGCTCAAGGAGCTTTATCCCGACGACAAGATGAAGCAGCAGCAAGGCATGATGGAGCTCTACAAGCGCGAGAAGGTGTCGCCAGCTTCCGGTTGCCTGCCCATCTTCGTGCAGATTCCCATCTTCTTCTCGCTCTACAAGGTGATCCTCACCTCGATCGAACTCCGCCATGCGCCGTTCTATGGCTGGATACATGATCTTTCGGCGGCAGATCCCACCAACATGTTCACCCTCTTTGGGCTGATACCTTGGTCTCCTCCGACGATGCTGCACCTCGGCATCTGGCCCATCCTCATGGGCATCACCATGTGGGTGCAGATGCGCCTCAACCCGACCCCGCCAGACCCGGTGCAGGCTTCGATGTTCAACTGGATGCCGGTGCTCTTCACCTTCATGCTGGGTTCGTTCCCCGTAGGCCTCGTCATCTACTGGGCCTGGAGCAACCTGCTCGGCATCATCCAGCAGGGCTACATCATGAAGAAGCATGGCACCGAGATTGATCTCTTCGGCAATATCCGCAACAGCCTGCCCTTCTTCAAGAAGAAGCCGGAAGCGGGTTGAGCCAGCCCTTCACCGACGAGCAACACCTTGCCGGACGCCGCTTATTCTCAGCGCCGACCCGCTTCGTCATGGGTGTTGCAGCACTTGAACAGCTTCCACCTTCGCGGGGAGTTGAGATTGCCATTGCCGGGCGCTCCAACGTCGGCAAGTCGTCGCTCATCAATGCGCTCACTGGCGTGCGCGGCCTGGCGCGCGCTTCCAACACGCCGGGCCGCACGCGCGAACTGAACTTCTTCTCGGTGGATGACCGGCTGACGCTGGTAGACATGCCGGGCTACGGCTTCGCCAGAGCCTCCGGCAAGGATGTGAAGTCATGGCAAGCGATGATGCGGGGTTATCTCCGTGGCCGCGCCAGCCTGACACGCGTGTTTGTACTGATTGATTCCCGCCACGGCGTTATGGCAGGTGATCTCGAGATGTTCGACCTGCTGGACGAGGCAGCAGTCACGTTCCAGCTTGTGCTGACCAAGACCGACAAGCTGAAGCCTGCGGAACTCGCCAAGGTCTTGGGCGAAACGCAAGTCACCATTTCAAAGCGGGCAGCGGCATTTCCCGTTGTGCACGCCACATCCAGCGACAAATTTCTGGGCTTCGAGGACCTTCGCGCCGAGATCGCAGGCCTTTGTTGCCAGCGATCTAGCAAAACGCTGTTGGCAACTGTCACATTTGCCCTATAAGGCGGACCCAGTTCGAGCCGGAGCATGCCATGAGCGAAACCGAAGCCGATATTCATTTTACCGCCCGCATCCTCTCCGAGGCGTTGCCGTTCCTCCAGCGCTATGATGACCAGATAATCGTCGTCAAGTTTGGCGGCCACGCCATGGTTGATGCGGCACTGGCCCAGCGCTTTGCCCGCGACATGGTGATGCTCAAGGTCTGCGGCCTCAACCCCATTGTCGTGCATGGCGGCGGTCCGCAGATCAACCGCATGCTCGACAAGCTCGATGTGAAGCCTGAATTCCGTGATGGCCTGCGCGTCACCGATCAGGCGACCATGGACGTGGTGGAAATGGTGCTCGCAGGTTCGATCAACAAGGCCATCGTCGCCTCCATCCAGCAGGCGGGCGGCCGTGCTGTCGGCATTTCCGGCAAGGACGGCAGCCTGATGATAGCGGAACGCATGACAAGGGATAAGAAGGGACCGGATGGCAAGATCGAGAAGATCGACTTCGGTTTCGTCGGTGAGCCCTCCCGCATCAACACGGAAATTCTCCACACCATCATGAAGAGCGATGCCATCCCGGTCATCGCGCCGATTGGCATGGGTTGGGAAGGCGAAACCTACAACGTCAATGCCGATACGGCGGCAGGCGCAATCGCCACCGCGACACAGGCCAAGCGCCTGCTGCTGCTCACAGACGTGGCAGGCGTGCTCGACAAACACAAGCAGTTGATCAGCGAACTCAAGGTGGGCGACATTCCTGAACTCATTGCCGATGGCACTATCACCGGCGGCATGATCCCCAAGGTTGAGAGTGCTTCGGCAGTGGTTGAATCGGGTGTTGAAGGTGTGATCGTATTGGATGGCCGCGTGCCGCATTCGGTGCTGCTCGAACTGCTCACGCCGCATGGCGTCGGCACGCGCATCTCGCGGGCCGGCGTATGAGAGGCTTTGCCCACGTCGACACCTGGATATTCGACCTCGATAACACGCTTTACCCAGCTTCCTGCCGCCTGTTTGACCAGATCGACGTGCGCATGGGCGATTTCGTTTCGCGGCTGCTGAACATCGAGTTGCCGGAAGCCAAGCGCCGCCAGAAGGAAATGTTCTACAAATATGGCACCACGCTGCGCGGCCTCATGGTGGAGCATGGCGTCAACCCTGATGGCTTCCTCGACTATGTGCATGACATCGACCATTCGCCGGTTCCAGCCAACCCGCTGCTTGACCAAGCAGCTTCACGCGCTGCCCGGCCGCAAACTGATCTTCACCAATGGCACTGTGGCGCATGCCGAGAAGGTGTTGGGCCGCCTCGGCATCACGCATCATTTCGGCGATATCTTCGACATCGTGCATTCCGACTTCATCCCCAAGCCGGAGATGGAGCCTTATCGGAAGTTCATCGAGACAACAGGCGTCAGGCCCGATGCATCCGCCATGTTCGAAGACATTGCCCGCAACCTCGAAGCCCCGCATGCGCTCGGCATGACCACGGTACTGGTGACCTCGCCGGAAAATCATGACGCCGACACGCTCAATTCCGCCTCAGGCGGCATAGAGCAACCGCACGTGCATCATGTAACCAGCGATCTTGCCGGGTTCCTCAAATCCGTTAATGTTTCCCGCCAGAAAGTATGAAGGTTCAGTCATGAAGAATGCCCAATCAATCGTTGAGCAGGCCTGGGAGGCACGCGACAAGGTATCCCTCAAGACCAAGGGTCCGGTCCGCAACGCGGTGGAGCATGCACTTGGCCTGCTGGATTCCGGCAAGGCGCGCGTTGCTGAAAAGCTGGATGGCGAATGGCGCACCAACCAGTGGCTGAAGAAAGCCGTGCTGCTCTCCTTCCGCCTCAACGACATGGAGCTGATTGGCGGCGGCCCCGGCAAGTCCAAATGGTGGGACAAAGTTCCCTCCAAGATGGATGGCTGGACCGCCAAGAAGTTTCGTGATGCCGGTTTCCGCGCCGTGCCCAACTGCATCGTGCGCCGCTCGGCATACATCGCGCCCGGCGCCATCCTCATGCCCTCCTTCGTCAACCTCGGCGCTTATGTCGATGCAGGCACCATGGTTGATACATGGGTCACCGTCGGCTCCTGCGCCCAGATCGGCAAGAATGTGCATCTCTCCGGTGGCGTCGGCATCGGCGGCGTGCTGGAGCCGATGCAGGCAGGCCCCACCATCATTGAGGACAATTGCTTCATCGGCGCGCGCTCGGAAGTGGTCGAAGGCGTCATCGTCGGCGAAGGTTCGGTGATTTCCATGGGCGTGTTCATCGGCCAGTCGACCAAGATTGTGGATCGCACGACGGGCGAAGTGCACATGGGCAGGGTGCCGCCATACTCGGTCGTCGTCTCGGGCTCGCTTGCCGCAGAAGCCCTTTGCCGATGGTTCGCCTAGCCCGTCGCTCTACTGCGCCGTCATCGTCAAGCGCGTGGATGAGAAGACAAGGGCGAAGACGAGCATCAACGAGTTGCTGCGGGATTGAACCTGCGGCGGCTTGCCACACCCTCTGAAATGTCTATGCTCCCCTGCTGGGGGGCAGAGAACCGAATCGGAGGGACGTGATGGATTTCAAGAACCTGCTGTTGAGCTTTGATGGCCGCATTGGCCGCCAGTCCTGGTGGATCGGCGTGATTGTGCTCACCGTGCTGTCAATGGATACTCATGCTTGTGCTGGGCTTGTGTTCGGCACATCGATGATGGGTGGAATGGATCCCAACATGGCGCCGGAACAGGCTGCCGAAATGGCTTCGATGAGCCATGATTCCGCTCGGCATCGCATTCCTGGTATTTCTTTATCCGGCGCTCGCCATCTACGCCAAGCGCTGGCATGATCGCGGCAAATCCGGCTGGTGGTCGTTGATTCATCATGGTCCGATTATTCGGTGGCATCTGGGTGCTGGTCGAGCAAGGCTTCCTGCGCGGCACCGATGGGCCAAACCAGTATGGGCCGGATCCGCTCGCTGGCTGATTCACCAATTCAAGCAATCAAGTCCCGCCCAAGTGGCGGGACTTTCGTTTTCAGGTTAGTATAGCCGCCATGAAGAACACCCCGCCGGATGCCCTTCCACTGCTGCAAGACCTTGTCCGTTGTCCCTCAGTCACGCCTGCCGAGGCCGGTTCGCTCAAGGTGCTTGAAAATTATCTCTCCGCAGCAGGTTTCGTTTGCCAGCGCCTCATCTTCAAGGAACAGGGCACGCCGGATGTGGAGAATCTGTTCGCCCGAATCGGCTCCACCGGTCCGCACCTCTGCTTTGCTGGCCATACTGATGTGGTGCCGGTGGGCCATGAGGCGGATTGGAGCCAGCCACCCTTTGCCGCCAATGTGATTGGCGATACGCTGTATGGGCGTGGCGCCACTGACATGAAGGGTTCGGTCGCTGCTTTCGCTGCAGCGGCTGTGGATTATGTGAAGGCGAATGGAAAGCCCGCAGGCTCGATCTCCTTCCTCATCACTTGCGATGAGGAAGGTCCTGCCATCAACGGCACCATCAAGGTGCTGGAATGGATGAAATCAAATGGCCATGTTCCTGACCATTGCCTCGTCGGCGAGCCAAGCTGTGTCGATGCCCTGGGTGATACGATCAAGATCGGCCGCCGGGGTTCGCTCAGTTTCGAGGTGACGGTTGAAGGCACGCAGGGCCATGTCGCGTACCCTTCCAAGACCGACAATCCCATTCCCAAGCTCGCCCGCTTTGTTGACCGTATATCGACAAAGCCGATTGGCGGCGGCAATGATCATTTCGATCCATCCTCGCTGGCCGTCACCAGCTTTGATGTCGGCAACCCGGCAGGAAATGTGGTGCCGCGCCGGGCAACGCGCGCGTTTCAACATCCGCTATTCGACGGAACACACATTTGAAACGCTGCGGCAGTGGGTGGAAGAACAGCGCCAGGCGGTTGCCAAGGAAATGGGCGGTAAGTGGTCGCTCACCTCATCCGAAGGGGCGGAGGCCTTCATAACCCAGCCCGGCGCGTTCGTGGGCATGGTTCAGGATGCCGTTGAACAGGAGACAGGCCTCGTCCCGCGCCTCTCTACCTCCGGCGGCACGTCGGACGCGCGCTTCATCAAGGACTACTGCCCGGTGCTGGAGTTCGGTCCGACCAACGCGAGTATCCATCAGGTGGACGAGCGCATATCAGTCACCGAATTGCGCCAGACCCAAGCCATCTATGGCCGCATCATCGAGGCCTATTTCAGCGGAAACCGTCTAGCGCGCTGTTGCCGCTGCGAAAACCGGTGGTAGGCAGTCGTCAGCAGCAGCGTGAAGAACCAGAAAATTGGAACAAGCACGATGATCAGCGAGGCTGCGAAATAGCGCAGCCAGCCAGTGCTTTCAGCGATCATGAGAAATTCTATTGCCGGACCCGATTGGCTTGAACTCGGCCACATGGCTAGAATCGTGATTGGCAATAGAGCAGGATACAAAATGGCTGCCGTGAGAACGATGGCAAGAAGCCCAGGCAGAAACATGCGAAGCGGCAAGCCCCAGCTCTCGCCCTTGGCAAGAGGCCAGAAGTCACGAAAGAAACGTGGAGAGTTGCCGAATGAAACAGCAGGCAGACCCACGAGAAACCGCAACAGCAGCCAATGCTGCAGCAAAGAGGGGATCAGGGCAAAGAAGAATCCTATCACTGCGGGGGAACCCACTAACCTTGGGGTTTGGATGTAATCGAACAGCGTGTTGAACGAGAGAATTACCATCGTGGTTGTGACCATGCCCACCAGCACAACAAATATGAATATGCCGATGGCGTAGAGGATGGTCATCAGAATGGCCCTGATGCTGTCCCAGTCTCGCGCCAGCCAGGCTGCCTCACGAGTCCGCGTAAAACGCACAATCAAGGTAAATAGCCAAGCAGAGACAAGGAATACCACTAGGCCAATGAAACCGTTGGTAACCGCATTGATGGAAGGCATCTGCGAAAATTCGCCCCCCAACGTGTCGTCGTTGAAACTTGCCGCCAAGTCGCGATTCGCGCTGGAAGCTAGAAGCTCCTGCAGCCCGATGGAAGCGAACAAGGCCAGCATCGGAAGAACGCTCAACTTGGCGAGCCCTCGCCAGTTGTCGCACATGAAGGCCCAAGCCTGGCGACTGGAACCACGTAGAACTTTCGCCATTTCATCGCCCCCGTAAGCCCGAGGCTAATACTCGACCCGCGTAAGGTAAAGCCCGCAGGCGGCGGCAACGGGACCGCAGGCTGCACGGTCCTTGGCATCCAATGCAGCCTTGAGGTCGGCTGCCGACCAGCGCCCGTCCCCAACATTCTTGAGCGAACCCACCATCGAGCGCACCTGGTTGTGCAGGAACGAGCGTGCATGGAAGCGAAACTCGATGCAGTCTCCGGCCCGCTTCACCTCCAGTGCATCCAATGTCTTGACCGGCGAGGCCGACTGGCACTCGCTGGAGCGGAAAGTGGTGAAGTCATGGTGGCCAACCAGCACCTGCGCTGCCTCATGCATGGCAGCGGCGTCCAAATCCACCGGCACCCACCAGACGCGGTTGGCATCGAGCGCTGGTGGCGATCGCTTGTTGTGGATGCGGTAGAAGTAGTGCCGCCGCATTGCCGAAAAACGAGCATTGAAACTATCATCCACGATTTCAGCCGCCGTCACCGCAATCCTGTGCGGGCGCACATTCGCATTGATGGCATTGATGATGGTGAAGCTTGACCATGCCTTGATCAGGTCAACATGCGCAACTTGCCCCAATGCATGCACGCCGGCATCCGTGCGGCCGGCGCCAAGCACTATCACCGGCTCGCCGTTGATAGTGGATAGCGCATCATTGAGCGCGCCTTGGATGGTGGGCTGGCCCTTCTGCATCTGCCAGCCGCAGAAGCCAGTGCCGTCATACTCGATGGTGAGCTTGAAGCGCGGCATCAGCCGAGCCTCGTCCCGGCTGGCACAGGAAAACCGCGCAAGAAGGTTGTGACATCCATTGGCGCTTTGCCCTCGCGCTGCAGCTGAGTGAGGCGCAGCGCGCCTGTGCCGCAAGCAATGGTCAAGCTGCCATCAAGTACGGTTCCGGCGCTGCCATTTTGCGGGGCTGTCTCACAGCGCAGCACCTTGATGCGCGTGCCGCTGTGCTCAAACCAGGCGCCAGGAAACGGCGAAAGCCCATGGATATGATTGCGCAATTCATCTGCATCCCGCAACCAATCAATCTTCGCTTCCGCCTTTTCGATCTTCTTCGCGTAGGTCACCCCTTCGGCAGCCTGCGGCGTGAAATCCAACTGAGGCTTTGCCAGCGTATCGACCATGAGCCGTGCCCCGACCCCGGCGAGAACATCATGCAGCTCGCCTGCTGTTGTCACTGGTGTAATTGCGACTATTTCACGCGAGCAGACAGGGCCGGTATCCAGCCCTTCTTCCATGCGCATGATGCAGACGCCGGTTTCCGTGTCGCCTGCCATGATGGCGCGCTGGATGGGAGCCGCACCGCGCCAGCGTGGCAGCAGCGAAGCATGAATGTTGAAGCAGCCCATGGGCGGCGCCTCGATGAAGGGTTTCGGCAACAGCAGCCCGTAGGCAACGACGACTGCAGCATCGGCCTTGAGATCAGCAAACGCCTGTTGCTCGTCAGCGCCCTTGAGGGAAACAGGAGTGCGCACCTCGATTCCTTTTGCTTCGGCATATTCATGCACCGGCGAAGGCCGCAGCGCCTTGCCGCGCCCTGCTGGCCGCGGCGGCTGGCTATAAACGGCGCAAACCTCGTGCCCCGCTTCAAGCAGCGCCTTCAGGCAGACCAACGCAAAGTCGGGCGTGCCCATGAACACAAGTTTCATGGGCTAGAGCTTTCCGAGCTTCTGCGCCTTGGTGAACTTCTTGACCACGCGGTCGCGTTTCAGCTTCGACAGGTAGTCGATGAACAGCACGCCGTTGAGGTGGTCCACCTCATGCTGGATGCATGTTGAAAGAACCCCGGAAGCAGCGAGTTCCTGCGGTTCGCCCTGCCGGTCGAGAAACCGGACTTTGACCGATGCGGGCCTTGTTACCATCTCATAATAGTCGGGAATGGAGAGGCATCCCTCCTCATAGTCGGAAAGTTCTTCGCTCGTCCACGTGATCTCGGGATTGGCCATGAACAGGGGTTTGCGCTCCTCGCCGTCCTTTGAGGTATCAACAACCAACATGCGGCGGGGAACGCCGATCTGGACAGCAGCAATGCCGATGCCGGGCGCCTTGTACATGGTCTCCAGCAAGTCATCGAAGAGCTTGCGCACGTCCCCGTCCACGCTGCTGACAGGTTTTGACACTTGCCGCAGCACGGGATCCGGCAGAAGCAGGATGTCACGCACGCTCATGGCTCTCAGATAGGGGAGCAGGCCGAAACCGTCAATTGCTTGGAATTGCACGAAAACCGGTGTCGCCCTTGCCATTCCGGACGGCAGCGGCCATATAGCGGGCGGGAGGTTGGCGGCGGACGTGCCGCTCGCCAACCGGGTCAGGTCCGGAAGGAAGCAGCCCTAACGAGATCGGAACGGGTTGCCCGTCCAGCCTCCCACCTCTAACCTCGCCCCCGAGCATGCCATGACTGATCAATCGACCGGCAGCAACGCCTCG
Source organism: uncultured Alphaproteobacteria bacterium (assembly GCA_963814455.1). Taxonomy (GTDB): domain Bacteria; phylum Pseudomonadota; class Alphaproteobacteria; order Rhizobiales; family Aestuariivirgaceae; genus Aestuariivirga. Next base: position 25,796 of record CAWFCR010000014.1, read on the forward strand.
GGTTACCGCGTTCTGGCCCGCAAATACCGCCCGCAGATCTTTGCCGACCTCATCGGCCAGGAAGCGATGGTGCGCACCCTCACCAATGCCATAGCGACTGGCCGCATCGCGCAGGCCTATATGCTCACTGGCGTGCGCGGCATCGGCAAGACGACGACGGCCCGCCTCATCGCGCGCGCCCTCAACTATCCAGGCGCGGCGGCAATTGAAATGCCCGAGCTGACGCCGCAGTGCGAGGCAATACTCGAATCCCGCCATATCGACGTGATCGAGATGGACGCTGCCTCCAACACCGGCGTCGACAACATGCGTGAGATCATCGACAGCGTGCGCTATGCGCCGACCTCGCTCCGCTACAAGATATACATCATCGACGAAGTGCACATGCTGTCGAAGAGCGCCTTCAACGCGCTGCTCAAGACATTGGAAGAACCGCCGCCGCATGTGAAATTCATCTTCGCGACGACCGAGATCCGCAAGGTGCCGGTCACCATCCTGTCGCGTTGCCAGCGCTTTGACTTGAAGCGCCTCTCGGCTGCTGAACTGATGCAGCACTATTCCCGCATCGCTGAAAAAGAGCAGGTGACGGTCGACGAAGAATCGCTCCGCATGATCGCACGCGCCGCCGAAGGTTCGGTGCGGGACGGTCTCTCTCTGCTCGACCAGGCCATCGCCTATGGCGAAGGTAATGTGAAGGCGGCGGACGTCGCGGGCATGCTTGGCCTCATCGACCGCTCTCGCGTCATCGACCTGTTCGAGTGGGTAATGAAGGGCGATGCCAAATCGGCTCTGCTTGAAGTCGAGGCGCAATATGCGGTGGGCGGTGATCCGCAGACCATCCTGACTGATCTGGCCGACTTCGTGCACTGGGTCACCCGCCTCAAGGTGGTCAAGGAAGCGGCGCTGGAGGATGCAAGCCGTACAGAGATCGAAAAAACCCGGGGGCAGGAAATTGCCGCCCGGCTGGGCATGGCCCACATCACCCGCGCCTGGCAGATGCTGCTTAAGGGCATCACCGAGGTGGCGCAATCAGACCAGCCATTGCTGGCAGCGGAAATGCTGCTCATCCGCCTTGCCCATGCGGCAGACCTGCCGCAGGGCGAAGAGCTGGTGAAGCTGGTGCAGCAGGCCCCGAAGGGCGAAGCCGCAGCGCCCAGCAAGGCACCTGCAGTGATGCCCGCTCCGGTTACGAGGCCACAGCCAGCTGCACCGCAGCCCATCGCCGTGGAGCCGCAATCAGCCCTTGCGGTGAGAATTGAGCCTCAGGTGCTGGAACCTGCTTCAGTCGAGGCTGTAGCTGCGCCTACGAGCTTTGCGGAAATCTTGGCGCTCGCCGAGGAGCGGCGGGACATCAAGTTCAAGACTGAGCTGGAGCGCTTCGTGCGCCCCATCCGTGTCGGGGCAGGGCAATTTGAACTGGCGCTGGAACCTGGCGCCCCTGCAGGCCTCAGCGGCGAGATTGCGCGCAAGCTGCAGGCCTGGACCGGCGCGCGCTGGATGGTGCTGGTAGCCAAGGAAGGCGGCGAAGCGCCGCTGGCGCAGCAACGCAAGCTCGCAGCCGATGCCGCCCTGCGCGAAGTGCTGGCCGACCCGCTGGTGCAGGCCGTATTGAAGAAGTTTCCCGGTGCCAAGATTGAGTCAGTGGGCCAGCCTATGATGCCGCCCGCCGCGGAGGAGAGCGATGAAGAATATCGGTGACATGATGAAGCAGGTGCAGGCCATGCAGTCGCGCATGGCCGAGATGCAGACCAAGCTCGAAGCTGCAACCGTCACCGGGCAGTCCGGCGGCGGGTTGGTCAAGATCACCATGAGTGGCAAGGGCGCCATGACGGCGCTTTCGATTGATCCCTCGCTGATCAAGGCCGACGAAGGCGAAATTCTCGAAGACCTCATCATTGCTGCCCATGCCGATGCCAAGGCCAAGAGCGAAGCGATGATGGCGGAGGAAATGAAGGCCGTAACTGGTGGCATTTCCCTGCCGCCCGGCATGAAGCTGCCCTTCTGACGGCATGAAGCGCACCACAGGCGTCGAGATTGAGCGGCTCATCCAGCTGCTCGCCAAGCTGCCGGGGCTGGGACCGCGCTCGGCGCGCCGTGCCGCACTGCATCTCATCAAGAACCGCGACAAACTGCTCGGACCCTTGTCGAACGCCTTGGCGGACGCTGCTGAAAAGGTCACCATCTGCGGTGACTGCGGCAATGTGGATACCATGGACCCCTGCGCCATCTGCGGTGATTATGCGCGCGACCGTGCCGTCATCTGCGTGGTGGAAGAGGTGGGTGATCTCTGGGCGCTTGAACGTGCCGGAGCCTGGAACGGGCTCTATCATGTGCTTGGCGGCACGCTCTCCGCCATGGAAGGTGTGCGGCCTGAAGATCTCTCCATAGCCAAGCTCATCGACCGGGCCTCGCAACCCGGCATGCGTGAGATTGTTCTGGCCACTAACGCCACGGTAGAAGGCCAGACAACCGCCCACTACATCACGGAGCGTCTCAAGGGCATGGGTCTTTCCACTTCGCGGCTGGCGCACGGCGTGCCGGTGGGGGGCGAGCTTGACTATCTGGACGAAGGCACGCTCACCGCTGCGATGAAATCGAGACGGCCGTTCTGACCCCCGCGGTAACCTTCTCGTTGCCGAATCGCGTTAAGTTAGCCCGATGCGGAAAAAACTTCTGGAAACCGATCTCTATCTGCCTGTGAAGCGCTTCCTTGAAGGGCAGGGCTACAGCGTCAAGGCGGAGATTGGCGGCTGTGACGTGATGGCCTTGCGGGGCGCAGAACCGCCCGTTGTGGTAGAACTCAAGACCGGTTTCACCTTGCAGCTCCTCTACCAGGCGATGGACCGGTTGAAGGTAACGGACCTCGTCTATGTCTGCGTGCCGGCGCCGCAGAAGGGCTTTGGCAACGATGAGTTGAACCTGTGCAAGCGGCTGGGGCTTGGCCTTCTCGCTGTCAGGGAAGGATGGGTTGAGCCTTATCTCGATCCCGCTCCCTACGTGCCGCGCAAGCAGAAGCAGCGCCAGCAACGAATGCTCAAGGAATTCCACCACCGGGTAGGCGATGCCAATGCCGGCGGCAGCACACGCCGTCCGCTGATGACAGCCTACAGGCAGGACGCCTTGCGCTGTGCCCACTATCTGGACCGTAACGGGGCCGCCCGCGTGCAGGCAGTGGTAGAGGCGACGCGCGTTGCCCGCGCCGCCAGCATATTCCGTAGCGATGTCTATGGCTGGTTCGAGAAGGTCGAGCGCGGCACCTATGCCGCCTCTCCCAAGGCGCGCGAGGCGCTCACAACCTACGCCGATGTGGTAGCCGTCATCACGACCGGCTGACCAGCTTCGGTGCACTCGCTGCTGGCACGGCGGGCGCTTGTTCCTCGAGATCAAGGCTTTCGATGCGCAGTGCCCGTGACGTCACCTTGCCGGCAGAAATCGCAAGCTTCTCAAGGTCGCCATTGGCGAGGCCGAAATGCTTCTGCAGGTCGCCCACACGGTCCTTCAGCCGGCCTACGTCTTCAAGCAAGCGGATGACTTCGATCTTGATGACATGCGCCTGCTCGCGCATGGCGCTATCCCGGAAGATGGCCTGCATGGTCTGCACCAGCAACATCAGCACATTAGGCGAGGCAATGATGACATGCGAACGGTGCGCCTTCTGCACCATGTCTTCGTAATGTTCATGCAGGTCGGCGTAAATGGACTCGGACGGCACGAAGAGAATGGCCGTCTCATGCGTTTCGCCCGAAATGAGGTACTTCTCGGCAATGTCCTTGATGTGCTTGCTCACGTCATTACGCAGCCGTGCTTCAGCAGCCTTCACCTCCGGCTCGCCGCGCGCCTCCTTCAAGGCGTTGAAAGCCTCAAGCGGGAACTTTGCGTCGATCACCAGCTTGATGTCTGATTCCGGCAGGCTGATAATGCAGTCCGGCCGCATGCCGTTGGAAAGCGTGGACTGGAAGGCATAGGCTTTTGAATGCAGACCATCGCGGATAATGGCCTCCATCCGGCCTTGTCCATAGGCGCCGCGCGTCTGCTTGTTGGCGAGAATTTCCTTGAGGGAAATCATCTCGGTCGACAGCGATGTCAGATTCTTCTGCGCCGCATCAATGACGGCAAGCCTCTGGTTGAGCGTGTCAAGCGATTGGGCCGTGCGTTCCGCCTGGTCGGTAAGGCCCGTGCCAACCCGGTGGCTCACCTGGTCGAGCCGTTCGTCAAGCATAAGCGCCAGCTGCGTCTGAGAGCCGTGCGACTGGTCGGCAAAGGACTTGAGACTGCCGGAGAGTTCGGCCAGCCGGTATTCAAGTTCAGAACTCCGGCGCATCACTTCAAGCGTTTCCGTGCGTCGGCCACGCAACAGTCGCCAGGCGACGATGAGCGTCGCCAGCAGCATGACGAGTGCTACGCCTGCTGCTGCAACCACAACCTCAAACAACGTAAAGGCGTAGGTCCCGACCTGCAGGACTATATCATCCATTTTCATGATGCGAAGTGTAGCGCGATTCGCAAATCGGCGGGCACTGGTTGAAAAAGCGTGGCCCATCCACACCTTGCGGCGTGAATGGGCCCTTGACCCGCGCAACTCGGGACGGCGACAGGAGCCGCGCTGGTCAACTCGCTCAAGCTAGGGATAGCGAATTCTTGAAATCTCCCCTCTCAAGAACCAGCGCTTGGCTGGCTAATCCCCACTGGAATGATTGAGAGGGTGATCCCCGATCATGGCCTCAACGCGAGCATAGTTTGACGCTCGCCGGGCAATATTGCGGCTACAATGTGGAAGCGCTGCTGCCACTTTTTGATCGTCAGGACAAAGCCTCACGAAAACTGAAATGAAAGTGAGTGTTTAGCGGACCTGGTCAGCACGCTGCTGAGTGCTTGATCGGACTGAAGTATCAGGCCGTTCTACAAAAAAAATTTTTACGCCGCGCGAGAGGCCAAACACAATATCGTTGAACAGGGTTGTCATGGTCGCCGTCACAATCTCTTTGCACAGTAGTTCCGCGTGCATTGTCGTAAAATTGTGAACGAATTGTTACAGGACAAGGGCAGGTGAGCTACTGGCAGACCTGCGCATGACGCATGCCGAAGTTAACAGTTGCCTCGACCAGACGATGCAGGATTCCAGCATCCGTTGTCGCATGCCCGGCGTCATCCACAATGTGCATCGTGGCCTCAGGCCAGGCCTTGTGAAGGTCCCACGCCGTTTGCATGGGGGTGATAACGTCATAGCGGCCCTGCACGATGACTCCGGGAATGTTTTTGAGCCGGGGGGCATTGGCGATCAGTTGGCCATCCGTTTCAAAGAAGCCGCGATTGACGAAGTAGTGACACTCAATTCTGCCGAAGGCGAGGGCGAATTTGTCAGCTCCAAAGACTTTGATGCGTTCCGGATTAGGAAGCAATGAAGCTGTTGTTCCTTCCCATTGGCTCCAGGCCTTGGCGCACCGTAGTTGTTCGGCCGCGTCGGCGCCGGTCAACCGCCGATAATATGCGCTAACGAGGTCATGCCGCTCCGCCTCGGGTATCGGGGCAAGAAACCCTTCCCATGCGTCGGGAAACAACTGGCTGGCGCCATGCTGGTAGAACCAGTGGATCTCCTGCTGCCGCACAGTGAAGATGCCGCGCAGAATGAGCTCGCTCACACGTTCCGGGTGGGTTTCAGCATAGGCGAGCGCCAGCGTCGAACCCCAGGATCCGCCCATCACTTGCCAGCGTTCAATGCCAAGATGCTGCCGCAGCTTTTCAATGTCCTCGACCAGGTGCCATGTCGTGTTCTCGCGCAGTTCGGCAAACGGCGTGGATTGTCCGCAGCCCCGCTGGTCAAACAGGATGATGCGGTAGAGCGCCGGATCATGCAGGCGCCGCATGAACGGGTTGATGCCGCCGCCCGGACCGCCATGCAGGACAATAGCTGGTACACCGCGTGGATTGCCGCACTCCTCGAAGTAGATTTCGTGAAGTTCCGATACGCGCAAACGCCCGCGATTGAAGGGCTGCAGATCGGGGTAAAAGGAATGCATCCGTCAAGTGGTCTGGTATCGTGCGATTACAGAGCGCTCAAGGGCGGCTGTCACCAGCTTGTCGAGATCCAGGGCATCACGCAGCATGGCAAGGAAGCGCAGTTCCTCCTTGCCAACGGCCAGATCTGCTGCCGCCACCTCCACCGCCAGCGCATAGGCCGTCTCGCGCAGCTTGGGCGAAAGCTGGTCCTTCACCAGTCCGAGAACGGCTTGCAATCCTTCCGGCTCCTGCAGCATGTCGGCGCACTCCTGCGCCACAGCCTGAAGTCGCGTTTCGTCGAAATCGTGGAACACCGGCAAGGTGGAGACGACAAGACGCATCTCCTGCATTTCGGTCTTGTTGATCTGGCCCTCGACGCCGGACATGGTGACCATGACGTAGATGAGGGCCTTTTGTGTGCTGATGGTGCCTGGCATGTTGATCTCCGCTGCGTAGGCCTTGGGCTAACCTCTCGGCGGCAGTTTGTCGAGGGGCGGCCATGTCACGGTATCATGGTCGGGATGCTGGCGGTTGCTGTGCGCTATGCTCTCATATCTGTCGGCATTGCCGTCGGCACCCGTGATGGAGGCAGGAAGAGTAGCAAGTTGCCCAAACCAGGGCTCGCGCCCCTCCAAGCCATACTGCGCTTTTGGTGCGAAGCGCCAATGCTCATCCAGCGCGCCAATGGCCACCGATACCGTTGGCGTTGCGGCAAAGTGATAGGTGAGAGGCGTCCCGCAATCCCGGCAGAAACCGCGAGCGCCTGCATTGAACTCATGAACTTGGAAATTTCACCGCGCGTGAGTTCGAACGCAGCCAATGCAACGTCAATGAATGCCGCAAAAACATTGCCAAACTGCTTCTGGCACATGCGGCAATGGCAGATGTAGGCTTCGCGCGGTTCCCCGTGAATGGCAAAGCGAACCGCGCCGCACTGGCAGCCGCCGGAGTATCTACAGGCCGACATCGTCTCTCGTCTTTTCGCGTGCCGCAGTAAACTGCTGCACAATATCTATGGCCTCGACCAACCCGACACGTTGAACGGCAAGCCCCGGAGGAAAAGCCGTCGTGAAGCGTGACGCGAGCCTCGCATCAAGGATGACGAAGCATCCCCGGTCGCCATCTCTACGAATAAGGCGCCCAAAGGCCTGGCGCAACTTGAGCCGCACCACCATGTCGGCATAGGCCTGCCCGCCGAATTGCCCACGCCTTGCCCGTTCGAGGATTGAAGGCGTGCCCCAGGGCACCCGGTCCAGCACGATGAGACGGAGCGAGTCACCCGGCACATCAACACCGTCACGCACCGCATCGGTGCCGAGAAGGCAGGCATCGCGCTCCGCCCGGAACATGTCGACCAGAGTTCCCGTATCCATTGGGTCCACATGCTGGGCATAAAGCGTAAGGCCTGCTTCGGCGAGCGGCAGGCTGAGGCGCTTGTGCACGGCCCGCAACCGCGAGATCGCCGTGAACAGGCCAAGCGCACCGCCATGCGATGCCTTGAACAGTTCGCGGTAGGCGGAAGCCAGTTGGTCCATGTCGTCGCGGTTTATGTCATTGACGACGATGAGACGGCTCACTTTTCCGTAATCGAAAGGAGAGTCAAAACTCGCCCGCTTCACCGCATAGGGTAAGTGCGCGGCACCCGTGCGCAATTCGGCATTGGTCCAGTCATCCGGCACATCGGGCGGCCTGTCCTTCAGCGTGGCTGAGGTGATGATGACGCCGTCAGCCTCGCGCAGCACCGAGGCGGCAAGCGGCTTCGTCGGGTCGATCCAGTGAGAGTGCATTCCGGTATCGTATTCATTGCCGTCCACCTGTTCTACGGCAAACCAGTCGATGAGCTGGGCGTCAGGCTCTTCCAGCAAGTGGCCAAGCATGCTCATCCAGCCGCCAACCATCAGTTCGCCGCGCTTGCGGAGCGAGCGGGAGACAGCTTCAATGCGGCCCCTGTCAGCAGACGATAGCTCGTCTGCTTCATCATTGAGTTTCTTGGCGAGGCGCGCCGCCAGTGCCGCCATAGGTTGCTGCAATTGGCCGAGTGTGCCGCGCAGCTCATCGGCGACAAACGCAAGTCCCTCGACCAGTGGCAGGCAATCTGTCTCCAGCCCGTAGCCGCCATTGGGCTCGGCCCGCGCATGCACCTGCTGGCGCACCAGGGATAGAAATTCCTCCGCCGGCCCTTCCGGCCGCCCGGTCTGGATGCGCCGTGTCCACCCGGCTGACGGCAGCATGTGTGCCGCCTGCAGCACCCGCTCGGTAAGGCGCTGTGATTGCTCGTCACCACTGATCAGGCTGTCGATCCGCTGCAGCAACCCGCGTCCGCGCCGCCGTTCGGTCTCGGGTCCGCGCAGCCAGCGGCGCAACTCGGCCATTTCGACGCCTGTCAGGTGGCCGGAAAAGGCAGAGTCGGCGGCGTCAAACAAGTGGTGGCCTTCATCGAACACCAGCCGCCGCAAGCCGCCGGGCGCTGCTTCCTCTTCCTCGGTCGATGCCTTGCCAATGGCATGGTCAATGGCAGCCTGGTTCATCACCAGCGCGTGGTTGGCAATCACGATGTCTGCCTTGCGCGCTGCACGCTGGTTGCGCTCGATGAAGCATTTGCGGAAATGTGCGCAAGCCGAATAGATGCACTCGCCGCGCCTATCCGTCAGGCCGAGCGAGCCCGGAGTTACATTGCGGGATTCCGCCAATCCCTGCACGTCATTGAACAGTGACAACAGCCAGGAAGGAAAGTCGCCCCCCACCATGTCGCCGTCGCGGCTGAAGCGCGCCCAGCGGGCGATGAGTGCGGCAAGCAGCGCGCTCCGCGCATTGGAGGCCATCAGGCGTCCAAAGGACTCCTGCATGTTGAGCAGGCACAGGTAATTCTCGCGCCCCTTGCGGATGACAATGCGGCTGCGCTGTTCCTCCGGCTCTTCAACGAGGCGGCGTGATTCCTGCTCCAACTGGCGCTGCAGGTTCTTGGTGTAGGTTGAAATCCACACTGGTGCGTGGTTGCGCCGCGCCCACAACCATGCGGGTGCGAGGTACCCCAATGTCTTGCCCAGGCCCGTACCCGCCTCGGTGATGAGAATGTTGTTTTCAAGTTTCCGCTGCCGGGGGGCAAAGGCGAAAGTCGCCGCAGCGGCATACTTCATTTGCTCGGGGCGCGGTTCGGCATCGGCGCCCAGCACCTGCCGCAAGAATGATGTTGCCTCTTCTTCGCCAACGCCTTCGTGCGAGCCGGGTGGGCGTTGCCCGTCATCCTGCCAGTCTTCCAGCCGGTCCCATACATTGAGGCCAGTGGCAAAGGTGCCGATGTCGAGCCGCGGGTTGGCCGCCATCAGCGCTTCGAGCACCGGCTTCGCCCACGGCCAGTTGGCACGCGCCAGGAACGCCGCCGTTTCGGCAGCCTCGCGGGGCAGGGGATAATGTCGGTTGGCGAGGCGAGCCAGCAGGTCCGCCGCGATGGCTCTCAGCGTGGCGCCGTCGTTTTCCAAGGGGTCAAGCGCCAGAGCCCGCGCCAAACCCGTTGGTGTCGGCGTTGCCATGCGGGCTGGGCAAACGAATGCGTAGAGTTCTGCCACATCGAGATGCTTCTGAGCGCGGGCCGCGCTGATGGCGGCCTTCGGCGCCTGGGCGATGATGCCAAGCCGCTCGATCAGAAAGGCTGCATGACAGACAAGATGCGAAGACTTAGCAAGCGCTTCGATTCCGTCGCGCGCGGAGAGAATGCCATCCATGCGTTGCAGACGCACGCCGGCGAGCGTAGCCACATTGATGTCACGAAGCATGCTGACAGTGGAATCAGGGGACATGAAACGTCTTTAAGCAGGGAATGAGAGGTTCGTCATGGATCAGAAATACATTAGTCTTTTCGACAGGTTCACGCATGGTGGCATGACCCGGCGTGAGTTTTTCGACCGGCTCACTGTTCTGGCCGGTGGCACCGCCGCAGCGACTGCCTTGCTGCCGCTGCTCGAAAACAACTACGCAATGGCCGACATGCTGCCGGAAGGTGACAGCCGCATCGTCGTGGAGCAATTGGCGTTTGATGGTGGGGCAGGTTATCTCGCCCGCCCCAGAGCCGAGGGCAAATACCCTGCCGTGCTGGTGATCCATGAAAACAGGGGCCTCAACCCGCATATCAAGGATGTGACGCGCCGCATGGCTGCCGAGGGTTTCGTGGCATTGGGGGCAGACTATCTGCAACCCCTGGGTGGCACGCCGGAGGATGCCGACAAGGCGCGTGACATGATTGGCCAGTTGAAGCCGGAGGATGCTGTTGTCTACTCCCAGAAAGCGCTCGCGGCGGTGAAGGCGCACGCCTCATCGAACGGCAAGGGTGGTGCGGTTGGTTTCTGTTGGGGCGGTGGCGCCGTCAATTCGCTTGCGGTAGCTGATCCCGGCCTTGGTGCAGGTGTTGCCTATTACGGCCGTCAGGCATCGGCAGCAGAAGTGCCCAGGATCACGGCCCCACTCCTGCTCCAATACGGGGAACTGGATGAGCGCATCAACGCCGGCATCGCCGAGTTCGAACAGGCACTCAAGGCGGCCGGCAAAACCTATGAAGTCCACATATACAAGGGTGCCAATCACGCCTTCAATAACGATACCAACGCCGCCCGCTACAGCAAGGAAGCAGCCGACTTGGCCTGGAGCCGCACAGTGGAGTTCTTCAAGAAGCACTTGGCCTGAAGGCTGCGACACTGCCCTGCGTGGTGCGGGGTCGCATGAGTTGCTAGTATGAAGGCGTGACCAGTGCACCCTCACTCCGCCGCGTATTGAGCCTGCCTTGGCTCGTGTTCTACGGCGTCGGCGTCACCATCGGCGCTGGCATCTTTGCGCTGATTGGCGAGGTTCTGGCCATAGCGGGCGATCATGCCGTGTGGTCGTTCCTGCTTGCGGGCGTCGTAGCTGGTTTCACCGGCTTTTCCTATGTGCTGCTCGCTGCGGCCTATCCGCGTGCGGCGGGCGAAGCCGTTTTCGTCAAGAATGGCCTCGGCAACATGGCGGGCCGCCTCGTGGGCTATGCCGTGGTGGCTGTCGCCATCACCTCAAGCGCCGTCATCGCGCTGGCATTTGCGCGCTATCTCGCAAGTTTTACGGGGCTATATGAGCCCGCAAGCCTGGTTGCGATCATGGCACTCTTGGCCCTCATTGCCGTGGTTGGCGTTCGCGAAAGCGTTGCGTTCGCCGCACTCATTACAGTGCTCGAAGTTGGAACATTGCTGCTGGTCATCGCGGCAAGTCTTGCCTACATCGCCGCAATTGCCGGAACTGTCGAAGGGCCTCAGCCTGCCGCAAGCCTCTTCCGCATGGGCCGCCACTGCAACGGGCGCCTTCATTGCCTTCTTCGCCTTCATCGGCTTTGAGGACATTGAGAATATGGCGGAGGAAACCCATGACGCCGCCCGCGTGGTGCCGCTTGCCATCATTATAACCTTGGTTGTTTCCGTGGTGATCTATGCTGCCGTTGCCTGGATTGCCGCAAGCTTCCCCGACCGCGCCTTGCTCACCACCAGCAAGGCGCCGTTGGCCGCCCTCTACGAGGCTACGACTGGCCGCTCTGGCGCGCCAATCGCCGCCATGGCGACGATTGCCATGGTGAACGGCATCCTCGTGCAGATGGTTATGGCATCCCGCGTTCTCTATGGCATGGCCAGGGAGCAACTCGTGCCGGACTGGTTCGGGGCCTTGCACAGCACGCGCCAAACGCCCGTTCGCGCCACGCTCGTGGTGGCTGCCCTCACCCTGTCCCTAGCCCTGTTCGTGCCACTGATAAAACTTGCTGAACTCACCAGCCTCATCATGCTTTTGATCTTCGCAACCGTGAATGTGAGTCTTGTTGTGCTGGGCCGCCGGCCAGATGCGCACCCCGGCTTGAGAAAATGGTGGTGGTGGGGCATTCCCGGCGCTGCAATTGCCTTGGGGCTCATCGCAGCCCAGCTCTGGCCCCATGATTGACCTCGCCTTGCGGCATCCCTAAACAGGCGCCTGTTTTGGAGAATGCCTGCATATGACCGCCGATCCCGCGCTCCGCGCCGCCGCCCTTGAAAGCAAGGCCTGGCCCTTCGAAGAGGCCCGCAAGATTTTGGCGCGCATTGCCAAACACAAGCAGCCGACGCGCGAAGTGCTGTTCGAAACCGGCTACGGTCCCTCTGGCCTGCCGCACATCGGCACCTTCGGCGAAGTGGCCCGCACCACCATGGTGCGCCGCGCTTTCGAACTCATGTCTGACGTGCCGACGCGGCTTCTCTGCTTCTCGGATGACATGGACGGTATGCGCAAGATTCCGGACAATGTGCCGGACAAATCATTCCTTGAGCCGCACCTGCACAAGCCGCTCACTGTCGTGCCAAATCCCTTCGGCGGCGACTACGAAAGCTTCGGCCATCACAACAACGCCATGCTGCGGCGCTTTCTCGATACCTTCGGCTTCGACTACGAATTTGCCAGCGCCTCCGACTACTACAAGTCAGGCCGTTTTGACGCCATGCTTCTCCATGCCGCCGAAAAATATGATGAGATCATGGCGGTGATGCTTCCCTCATTGGGCGAGGAACGGCAGGCAACCTACAGTCCATTTCTGCCGATCTCTCCAATATCTGGCCGCGTGCTCTATGTGCCGATGAAGCAGGTGGATGCCAAGGCGGGCACCATCACCTTCGCAGATGAGGATGGAACCGACATCACCATTCCCGTCACCGGCGGTCGCGTCAAGCTGCAGTGGAAGCCGGACTTCGGCATGCGCTGGGCAGCCCTCGGCGTTGATTTCGAAATGTTCGGAAAGGATCACCAGACCAACGCCGTGATCTATGACCGGATTTGCGAAATCCTCGGCGGCGTGGCGCCTGAGCACTATGTCTATGAGCTGTTTCTTGACGACAAGGGCCAGAAGATTTCCAAATCCAAGGGCAACGGCCTCACCATCGATGAATGGCTGACCTATGCCGATACGGAAAGCCTTTCGCTCTACATGTACAACCGTCCGCGCGAGGCCAAGAAGCTTTACTTCGACGTGATCCCCCGTGCGGTGGACGAATACGCGCAATTCCTCTCGGCTTTTCCGCGCCAGGAATTGAAGGACCGGCTGATGAATCCGGTCTGGCACATCCATGAGGGCAAACCGCCCCCGCCTGAAACCGGCAATGTCTCCTTCGCGCTGCTGCTTAATCTCGTGGCTGTCGCCAATACCGAAGACAAAACTTTCCTCTGGGCCTTCCTGCGCCGTTATGCGGCGGATGTGACGCCTGAGACGCACCCGCGGCTTGATGCGCTGGTTGGCTTCGCCATTCGCTACTTCCGGGATTTCGTGAAGCCCAACAAGAAGTACCGTCTGCCAACGGATGATGAGCGCAAGGCGCTGGAGGATTTGTCAGCCGCGCTCGGCAAGCTGCCGGAAGGATCGACGCCGGAAGCGATCCAGCAGGCTGTCTATGACGTGGGCCGCCGCGAGCCCTACACCACAACGCAGAAGGATGGCTCCATCGGCGTGGCGCAAAGCTGGTTCAACATGCTCTACCAGGTGTTGCTGGGTGAAGAGCGTGGCCCCCGCTTCGGCTCCTTCGTGGCGCTGTTCGGCATAGCCAACACGCAAGGCCTCATCGCTGATGCGCTGGCAGGCAAGTTGGTTAAGCCCTCAGCCTAGCATCTGCGCATAACCGTCAGTGAGCGTGCGGTCGAGCCGAGCTTTGAGAGTGGCGTAGGCATCATGCGTTGGTTCCAGCATGCCAAGTGGCGGCCTTGCTGGAAGGCTCGCCATCGGCAGAAGCACCATCGGCATTGCAATCGGGTGCAACTGTGCGCCGCGCCCCTGCTGCAGGTGAGCAGCAATCCATAGAGTTCGCCGCTGCGCGCCTGCCGCGCGAGGATCGCCATGCGGTGTTGCCCATGCCGGTTGGTGACAAGATAAATATGGCCGGACTGGTGCGGCACGGCGACATGGCCAAACTGCGCATAGGCATCATCCTTGCGGCCCACTTCCCGAAACAACAACTGGCGTTCGCCCGCATCCCACGAGATCAGTGTTTCGTAGATATAGATGGCATCAGCCCTCGTTCGAAGCAGGGCGGATGGTGAGATATGAACCTTCGAGCCAAGTAACCGAGGCGTGCGCATAGTTGCCAAGCTCGTCTGGCGCAACCTGCAAATCGGCCACAGGTTGGCGGAAGGTGAGGCCGAGTGACTTTTCGATGCGCACCAGCATCTGGTCGGTGAAGGGGCGTTGGCCCGCCAGCGATTTCTCAAGCGAGGAGAGACTTATCTTCGTCGCATCAGCAAGACTTGCACGCGACATGCGCCGCCGTGCCAATTCTTCCCTTATGCGCATGATGATGGCCCGCTGGTCGGCATTTGTGTCATCATGCGCCATGCGCTGGTTATTTCCGATTCCCGGAGGTGTGACAAGTTTGATGGCATCACGGGAACGCTTCGCAGTTCTGGCTGATATCGTCGAACTGCGCCTGATAGCGGGCATCACGTAATGTGTAGGTCTGCCAATTGGCTTGTTGCTGGCTGAGCGGCACGCTAATGGAAGGGAGCGGCATTGTGAAAACAAGCCGGTCTGATTGGATTGGGTTCGCAAGCCAGGTTAACCTGAAAGCCCGCCTTGTTGAGGCGGATGAGAGCCGGAATGGCGCTCGGTCCCAGCTCTTGCATGTAGGCGCGATCAAGCGGAGCCCCTCGCCTTTCGATGGCGGCAGTGGCGTTCCATTCGGCCACCACCCAACGCAAGTCTGCGAGCCCGCAAGTGAGCAGAGTGAAGAGACAGACGGCGAGATTGGCATTGGTGAGCCACTGATTGCCACGCCGCCGCATGATGCGAATGGCCACAAGCACGAGCCCCATGGCAACGATAGCCATCCAGACAAGTCCGCACAGGCGCCACATCGTCATGCCATAGTCTTCGACGTATGCCAGCGTGCGCTGGGCCGAGGATGCGACGAGGAAGACGTTCTGGAAAATCCAAAAATAAACGAGCTTGCGAAGCCCAGGCGATGCCTCGGTCGACGAGCCGGGCCGCAGCCCGAAAACGATGAGCAGGGCAGCGAGGATTGCGGTGGCGATCAGCGTGTAGGAGCCGCGGTGAACATATTCAGCATGCGTCAGCGCCTGCGGCAGCTTTCCAGCGAGCCAGACATAGCGGAAGTCAAAAATGTTGGCGACTGCAAACAGGATATTGAGCAGCACCAGCGTGCTGAAAAGCGATGTCGGGTTGAGCAGCACGGACCGCCAATGGCTTTCCGGTAAGTCCTTGTCCCATTGCAATGCGCGCTTCAGGGGCCGGGCAGTGCCAACGGCCATCAGCAGCACGAATGCCAGCAGGGCAGAAGGAAATGACCAGCCACTGAGAATGCGGTCAAAGCGGCCTTGCAGCAACGCCTTCATCATCGGATTGGCGGAAACCAGAAGCGTGGTGAACAGGACGAGCGTGACAAGCGGCAAGACCAGATTGTTGAGCGCGAACAACCCGGGGTTCTTGCGCGCAAGAAGTTGGACCTGTTCACGGACGTGGAAGTCTCGCACAACCCCCATGGGTGTTGCGCGAACGCTGTTGAGCAGCGCTGATAGAACAGTTGTCTCCGCAACATGCCGCAGGCGGTGACCACCGGCACAAAGCGCAAGCCCGAACAGGCACAGCCAATGCATCGAGAGGGTAAGAAGGCCGGGCGCGATCAGCACGGCAAGCCAGCTGGCCAGCGCTGCCGGACCAAGCCCCGGCCGCCACACTGAAACATCCTTCCTCGCACAACGTATGACCAGCGCCAACAGTATGGTGCCCGTTGGCAGCGCCAGAATGCTGCCGGGCATGCCGAATTCCGACATGATGCCAATGGCAACAGCTGTGATGGCGGTCGCTTTCAATGGCAGATGCGGCTGCCACTCTTCAGGAGTTGTGATGCTTGACGGTGCTGTAACTGCGTCTGACGGCATGGATGAGACGGTTCCCTCGGTTGTCGGAAACCCATCTCATGTAGCGCTGGCTATCACCACGGTGAAGCCTTGCAAATTCTTGCCGCGCCTGCCCTCAGACCGGCAAATTTTTACTGGCTGGCCCAGATGATGCGCGCCACCCAATCGACTTCCTTCATGTCGAGTGTTTTGGTCGCATGGTCCTTGTTGAAGGAGGCAAGCTCCAATGTCTTGGAGGTCTGCCGCTGCATGATCTTGGCCATCACCTGGCCATCTGAGGTGCGCACCACCACGCGGTCACCCTTGCGGATGGTTGCGCCGGGCGAAACGACAATGCGGTCTCCCTCGCGGTAGACCGGCAGCATGGAATCACCGGTGATCTCGAGTGCATAGGCGGTGGCATCAGTCACCCCCGGCACATCGATCTCCTCCCAGCCATTGCCGACGGGAAAGCCGGAATCATCGAAGTAGCCGCCCTTGCCGGCCCGCGCAAATCCAAGCAGCGCAATCTGACGGCGCCTGGGTGCCTGGCCGCGCTTGTTGGTGAGCAGTTCGGTGAACTCCTCAACCGAGGCGCCAGCAGCACTCAGCAGGTTGGAAACGCTCTCCGTTGTCGGCCAGCGCGGGCGGCCTTCGGGCCCATTGCGCTTCGAGGGATTGAAGGAGGTGGGATCAAGCCCGGACTTTTTGGCCAGGCCGGAAGGTGAAAAACCATAGCGTTCGGCAATCGTGTCAATTGCCGCCCAAACCTGCTTATGCGTAAACATGGAAAGTAGCCTCGCTGATTCTTGAATTTTAATCTACATTGGGAAGAAATACCACATTTATGTCAACCTGTCCAGCCCCATGATCTATAAAATTCTCAAGCGCGCCGAGTGGCAGATGGCCATGGAGACTGGCGCCTTCACAGGCTCCGCCGTAGACCTGCGAGATGGCTTCATCCACCTCTCAGCTGCCGCGCAAGTGGTGGAAACGGCGGCCAGGCATTTCGCCGGCCAGGAAGACCTGATGCTGCTTGCGGTCGATGAAGCGAAACTGGGTGATGCCTTGAAATGGGAGCCCTCGCGCGGCGGTGCTCTCTTTCCGCACTACTATGGCAGCCTGCCTGCGAGTGCAGTTGTCAAAGCCGATCCCCTGCCATGGGACGGCAGCCGTCATGTATTCCCTCAAGGTTTGGCATGAAATGCTGAAACACCTCGGCTTCTCGCTGGTGCGGCCCTTGCTCCATGCCATGGATGCCGAAAGCGCGCATCAAGCTACCCTCAAGGCGCTCAAACTCATGCCGGCCGGTTGCGCACCAACATCCGGCTCGCTGGTGCAGAGGCTGTTCGGTCTTGAGTTTCCCAATCCGCTGGGCCTTGCCGCAGGATTCGACAAGAATGCCGAAGTCATAGACCCGATGTTGTCACTGGGTTTCGGCTTTGTCGAGGTCGGCACGCTCACGCCGCGCCCGCAGGAGGGAAATCCGCGTCCGCGCCTGTTCCGCCTCGTTGAAGATCACGGCGTCATCAACCGCATGGGTTTCAACAATGAAGGCCATGAAGCTGCGCTCGCTCGCCTTCAGCATCGCAAGGGCAGGAGCGGCATCATCGGCATCAATCTCGGCGCCAACAAGAATTCGCAGGATCGCGCCGGCGACTATGTGAAGGGCCTCGAAACGCTGGGGCCGCTCGCCAGCTATGTGACGATCAACATATCCTCTCCCAACACGCCGGGCCTCCGTACCATGCAATCGGCAGAAGAATTGCGGCCTTTGCTGCAACGCCTCAACGACGCGCGCACGCGCCTGCCGAAGTCTGTGCCGATGTTGCTGAAGGTGGCGCCTGATTTGGCGGAAGATGATCTTGCCATTGTCGCCGAGTGCTGCAGTGGCGGCGAGGTGGATGGTGTCATCCTCACTAACACGACAATCTCGCGCCCAGCCCTAAAATCACCTCACCGGAATGAAGCAGGCGGCCTGTCCGGCCAGCCGCTGTTTGATCTCTCCACCCGGCAACTGGCGCGCTTCTACCTGCTGTCAAATGGCAAGATACCGCTGGTGGGCGTGGGCGGCATCGGAAGTGCTGAGCAGGCCTGGCGCAAGATCACGGCAGGCGCCAGCCTGTTGCAGATTTATTCCGCGCTCGTCTACCAAGGGCCGGCGCTGGTGACCGCAATACTTGCCGGACTTGCGCGAAAGCTGGAAGCGCGCGGCATGGACAGCATAGCTTCAGCGGTGGGAAGCGACGCTGCAGCTATCGCCTACCAGAAGGACGACGGCAGATAGCGCTCCAGCAGTTTGGATGAAGTGCCGTTCTGCTGCAGGCGGTCGAGGGCGAAGTCAAAGGCTTTCACCAGTTCCCCGTCTTCGCGCCGGGCGAGGAAGGAAAGATTGTTGCTGAAAGTGCTGCGATCCACGAAAGGCTGGCCCAGTGTTTTGCAGCAGGCGGCCGAATCCGCGCCAGCCAGCCAGAATGCCAGGCGCAGGTTGTCTTCGAAAATGATATCGACAGCGCCGGACTTGATGGCCGCATGCAGTTCGGCCTCTGACTTGAAAGGTTGCAGTGTCGAATCGCCATAGAACTTCTCGATCCAGGCCGCATGCCCGCTGCCTTCGAGATAGCCGATCTTGAATTCACTGAGGGTATCTGGGTCTGTCTTGGTGATTTGGGTGGCGGAATTGGTGCCGAACCTGCCAAATGACCAGAGATACGGCCGCGTCATGGCGGCGCTAGCTAGCAGCTTGTCATTCAGTTTCAGCCCGGAGACGATGAGGTCACCGTCGTTGCGCAATAGCGATGGAACAAGCTCTGCAAACGGCCGCGTCTGGACGCTGCAACTCACCTTCAGTTCGGCGCAGGCAAGCAGACGCAAGGTCTATCGAAAGCCCGGTGGGCTTGCCCGCTGCGTCGCGGAAACTGAAGGGCGGGAAATCCGCGTCCGCCAGAAGCCGAACCTGGCCTTTCGGCAATGGCTGCGCTGCAGCCAGCCTGCTGCTCCACTTTCCGGAACAGGGGAACTTCGGCAGCCGCCATCGCGCCGTAAGCAACCTGCAATAGCAATCCAAACACCAAATACACTCGCGCAATAGTAGCGCCAATGTTCGCGAACCACTTTAGTGAGTGTGGGCTTGGGAAGGTCATTATCCTTTCCGGGGGTGGGTTGGTGAGTATCAGCGAAGCAACAGACTATGGTTTCGCCGCGGCAGGCATGTCTGCGCCGCTTGATGCCCGATTCCTGCCAACATGGCCAGTGCCCGCTGTCCTGCCTGTTCTGACAGGCGAAGATCTGCGCTCCGCCCTGCGGCGCCTCAACTTCCGGGAACTGCAGAAATGCCTGCATTCCCGTCTGCTGCCATTGCCGGATACTGCGGGCCACGCCATGTGCGGGGAACGAGGCCGCTTCTCCGCAAGCATCGCAGAAGTACAAGTGGTGGCGCGAATTGGGCGCCATGAATTTGCCGAGGCAGTGCGCCACGTCTGGGGCGAGGCGCTGCGCGACCGGGCGACATTCACTCTCGATCAGCGGAAACCGGTCTTTTCGGCGCGCAAGCGGTTTTCGCTTGGGCAATTGGCTTCCTTGTGCCTTGTGATTGCAGCCGTAACAGCAGGCATCTGGTTTCTGCCTTCCGCGTTGCTGCAGGCCGCAACATTATCTTCTGCGCTCATTTTTCTCGCCGTCGTGGCGGTACGCGTACTCGTGCTCTTGCCGCGGGCTAGCATTAGTCCTCTGCCGCCGCCATCACTCGATGACGATGACCTGCCGGTCTATAGCGTTCTGGTTCCACTGTTTCGCGAGACCACAGTGCTGGACCAGCTGCTTGGTGCACTTGGAAATTTTGACTATCCGCACGGGCGCCTCGATATCAAGATTGTGCTTGAAGAAGACGACAGGCCGATGCGGCAGGCCATTGCCGATTTTCGCTTGCCCTCGCATTTCGAAGTCATCGTCGTGCCGAGAGGCAAACCGCAAACCAAGCCTCGCGCCCTTAACTACGCTTTGCAATTTGCCTATGGCGAACTGGTAACCATCTATGACGCGGAAGACTTGCCTTCGCCCACTCAGCTGCGCCGCTGTGCCGAAGCGTTTGCTGCGGCCTCGCCCCGCCTTGCCTGCCTGCAGGCCCGCCTCACCATTTATAACGGCAACGAAAATTGGCTTACGCGCCAGTTTGCGCTTGAATATGCCATGCTGTTTGGCGAAGTGCTGCCAGCGCTGGCCGCCATGCAATTGCCGTTGCCGCTCGGCGGTACATCCAATCATTTTCGCGGCCTTATGTAGCAAGCGCACCAAGCGCTGGGCGGTGATGAGTGATCGGCGCTATTGTAGCCTTGCTAATCGGCATATCTGGCTCCTGGCAACTCACTGTAGCCGCTACCACCGCCTTCGGAGTCTGTCACCACCAACTGGTAAACAGTGGACGAGTGTCTAGGTTCTTTTTCGCCAGCAGTTCTGTAGACAAATCCAACGAAAAGATACAGCGGCAGCTGGTTGACTATGGCCTTTGCCCACTCGTCAACTACCAAGCTCTTTTCAGCAATTGTTGTCTTGAGTTTGTCGCGCGGAAATATAACAGATTGGGGCGTTTCGTCCCACATTTTTACAGTTTTTTGTTTGGCGTCGAGAGCTGTCAGTCTGAAGTTTTCGCTTGCATCGCTACCAAATCTAGCAACTGGTGTGCAGTCGACGGCAGGAGACAGCCCAATATTTTTGATAGTAGCTACAAAGTCTCCAGAGTCATTCAGTTTGCATTTTATCGTGATCCACGCCCGGTTGGCTTCTCTAGCTATCTTGTTCGCATCGCAGAGTGGCATTGAAAGTAGTCCAAACAAGAAATACTCCGAAAGCACTAAGGACCATTCCAATTACTGCTGCACCACCCATTATGAGTCGTCCACAGGGCGGTTACGCGTTGCGCCACAAGGTCTTGCTGCTCGCGATTGTAATTGTCGTATTCTTGTTTTGCCTTGGTTACGCAATCGTGCTGGAAACCCGCCGCCAAACGGAAGCAGCGCTGGCGTTCTGGGCTATAGGTGTTGGCGGTATATTCCTTACGACGCTCATCGGCATACCGCTCATATTCGGCTTGTCTTGAAAAACCCCATTGATTGTGGTACCGCTACGGCAAGAAGCAATAGCACAGCAAGCGATGCGCCAATTAGCGATAGTCGAATGTCGTTTGAACCAATCGCTTCCAGACATTGCAATAAAAACGCCGCTGTAAACCCGCCACGGCTGATCTTATTGTTTAGGTTCCGTTCTGTCTCGTGGATTCCCATGGCTGCGAGCTTTTCAGCCAATTGGGCATAGGTGACGCCCCGGCGCTTTAGTTCCCCTTTCAGAAGGTTCTTGGCCTTCGTCCTCATATTCCTGGGTGACGGGGTTATCTTTCCACGGTGCTTGCAGCGCACATAAGCTGGACCTCAAAATATCATCATATTTGATGATATAAACCCTTGCATTTGGTTATGCAAGTCTCTATATATGGTGAACAATATCACCGGATATGATGACAATGGCCAGCACTTCCTCCTTTAAGCCGCCTCTCGCACCCTCTCCCTCAAGGAAATCTACAAGGGCGGCGAAGATGCGGCTTATGCACACGTTCTGCAAGTTCCGCTGGCCGGAAACGAACGGTGCGCCCGTCTGGCAGCCGGTGCGGCAGTGCTTGACGCCTACGAGATCACCACGCGCCGCAAGTTCAAGTGCAAGGGGTGCGGCTATCAGTTCTCAGTCACGTCCGGCACCATCTTTGCTAGCCGCAAGATGGCCTTCGTGGACTTGCTGGCTGCAATCTGCCTGATCGTGAACGCTGCCAAGGGCCTGTCCATGGTGCAGATGAGCCGCGACCTCGATTGCCAGTACAAGACGGCTTTCGTGCTGTCTCACAAAATCCGTGAAGCCATGACTTCGGCCCGCCCGACACACCGCTAGAAGGTGATGTGGAAGTTGATGGCATGTACAACGGCGGTTATGTGCGACCGGCCAACCTGAAAGAAGATCGCGTGGACCGCCGACAAGTCAGAGAACCAGACCGGTAAGCGCCGCGTCGTTATCGCCTTCCGTCAGCGCAAGGGCCGCACCTTGCCATTTGTGGTGCGCTCACGAGGCGGAAGGCGTTGAACTTGCCAAGCAGCTATGTCAGCCGCATGGCCGTGATGCATGCCGATGAAGCCAGCGCATTGGGACCGACTGCATGACGGCTGGAAAGTTGGCCGCGTCAATCACAGCGAAGCCTATTCTACGCCGGAAAGCTGCACCAATCAGGTTGAAAGCTACTTTTAGCGGCTTCCGCCGGATGATCCGTGGCCAGCATCACTATGTATCTGCCAGGTACCTTGGCCAGTATGCAAACCACGCCGCATGGCTGGAAGATCACCGCCGCCTGTCAAACGGCGAGCTGGCATGGACCTTGTCCGGCCTCACCATGGCGCACCCGGTCAGTCGGAACTGGAAGGGATACTGGCAGCGCCACGCTGATTAACCACTTGAGTTAACGGTATCTTTCCTAGTT
The DNA here is from genome assembly GCA_963814455.1 of uncultured Alphaproteobacteria bacterium. GTDB lineage: Bacteria > Pseudomonadota > Alphaproteobacteria > Rhizobiales > Aestuariivirgaceae > Aestuariivirga. Next base: position 48,180 of record CAWFCR010000014.1, read on the forward strand.
CACGGCACTGTTACGCAGGAATCACAGGATGGCCGTAATCGTTACCGATATGGCACCTTGCTATTGTAAATGGCACCGCGAGGTGCTTGAATTCAACGAGGGGGCAGTTCGGAAGAACTCGAAATGGCAAACACACTTCGCAACCAAAATGGCACTGGGAACCACGCTGAGCCGTGCAAGCAGGCCTTTGACTATGATGATGACGTTTCTCCTGAGGCGATAGAGTACCTTCGAAAGAAGGCTGAGGAAACGATCAAGAACGGCAACTGGAAGATAATTTCGGAAATGCCCTCTCAAAATCATAGCTTTTGGCAAAGTTCGCCTCCCTCACCTTTTGATATAGTTACGGCGTATTTCCCAGAGCGAACATCTGGGGTTCTTTCCGAAAAACCTAGGCCATCATTAGTGACTGCCGTTTCGCAAAATCAGAGCGACGGCATGTTCGCTTGTCAGGTTGCTTTTGGCACCAAGAACCTCAAGTTGATGCAGAGGCAGCACGTTGACCTCATTGTGCAAAATGCAACCAGCCTTCGTCAGTTTGGATTGTACCGGGCGACCAGATTTGATCTCGATTTTGTAGTTGTGCTGCCATGGACGCCTGAATTTTTTGGGTGTTGGGATGGTTATTCTACCCCAGTCATCGGCTCCCTAACGGAGGAATACATCAAGGATTATGCATATTTAATGCTTCGGCGAAAGTCAGTTGGCTAGCGCTGCCGCCTCTCCCACTTCACATTGCCCTTGCTGTCAGCCAGCTTTCTTATCCGGCCTTCCGCTGCCAGCGCTCGCAGCGTCTTTGACAGCCGCCGCGTCATGTCAGCAACATACTTCCGGTCCCGCTTGTCCATCCCGGTTGTGGCAATGACAGACTGGGCAAGCTCACGCGACGACAACGGCCCCTCAGCGAACCTCAGTTCATCCATGATGGCCCGTGTCAGCTCACCCCTGCCAAAGATGACTTCCCGCTTTTGCCGTGGCATAGCTGCGTCCAGATCGCCGGTATAGCCAAGACTGCCTAGCACCCTGTCCAGCGCGTCAATGTCGTTCTTGATTTCAGCAATCCTGTCACGAGCCGCCGTTGCCTCATTAAACAGGTCCGCCCGCTGGTGAGAAGGCCTGTGATTGTATGCTCAAAGGTTTCAGTCCGAGCGCGTTTGATCGTTTCCATGGGGGAAAGATAGCGAATGGGGATTTACAAATCTTGGTGCGTTTGCTACATAAGGCCGCATTTTCGTGTGCCGCTGTTGCGCAAGGCCGGCGGCTGGGACCCGTTTAATGTCACCGAGGATGCCGATCTTGGCCTCAGGCTTTCGCGCATGGGCCATGCAACGGCAACAATCGACAGCGATACGTTCGAGGAAGCCTGCACTACCTACCGCTCCTGGCACAGGCAGCGCGCACGCTGGCTCAAAGGCTTCCTGCAAACATGGCTCGTCCACATGCGCGAGCCCCGCCGCTGCTGGCGTGAACTGGGCGCCGCCGGTTTCTGGATCATGCAGGCGGTGACCTTCGGCGTGTTCATTTCTGCGCTGCTGCACCCGCTGTTGCTGGCGCTCACCATCAGGTCCCTGTGGCTGATTGATGCCTCGAATGCGAGCCTTTTCAGTTTCGCAACATGGGCCGATGGCGCCAGCCTCATGATCTTTGCAACCGGCTATGGCGCATCGCTATGGCTTGCGGCCCGCACCATGCGGCGCAATGCCATGGTCGGCTGGTGGCCCGCCTTGGTGACCTTGCCACTCTACTGGTTGCTGCTCACCCCCGCAGCCTGGCTGGCGCTCCGTCAGTTCATCACCGACCTGCATGGCTGGAACAAGACGCCACATGGCCAGAGCCGTCTGTACGAACGGGCTAGCGCCGGGCCGGGTCAAACGGCTTGAAGTGCTTCGACAGCTTGAGCCCCTGGCGCTGATAGTTGGAGCCGATGCCCTGCCCATAGACCTGTGAAGGCGCCTCCACCAACGGTTCATAAATCAGGCGGCCGATGATCTGCCCATCTTCGAGAATGAACGGCACCTCATGGCTCCGCACTTCCAGCACGCCGCGCGAACCTTCGCCATTGCCTGCCGTATGCCCGAAGCCGGGATCGAAGAAGCCTGCATAATGCACGCGGAATTCGCCCACCAGCGGGTTGAACGGCACCATCTCGGCCGCATGCGTGGGTGGCACGCGCACGGCTTCCTTTGACGCGAGAATATAAAACTGGTCGGGATCAAGAACGAGCGAACCACGCTGCCATATAGGCTCCCAGAAATCCGAAACCTCCAGCCCCGCCTTCTTGTCCACATCAATAAGCCCGGAATGCCGCTTGGCGCGGAAACCAACCGGCAAGGCTTCATCCGTGCCGGAGAGATCAATGGTCAGCGCCAGGCCATTGTCGATGTTGGGCGTGCCTTCCGCGATCAGTTTGTCTTTTGCATGCAGCTCGCGAATCAGGCCGTCATTGGCGAGGCTTGCGCCGCAGCGGAAACGGATCTGCGACAGGCGCGAGCCGGTGCGGGCGAGAATTGAAAATGTGCGGGGCGAGATTTCCGCAAACAGCGGCCCCTCATAGCCATCGGGGATGGTGTCGAACTCCTGCGCGTAATCGGCAATGACGCGGGTGAAGATATCAAGCCGCCCGGTGGAGCTTTTCGGGTTGGCGGCAGCCGAGACGCCCTTGGGCAACGACAGGCTTTCCTGCAGCGGCACAATGTAGACGCAGCCCGTCTCCAGCACCGCGCCTTCGGTAAGGTCAATCTTGTGCAGAACGATGGATGTGAGCTTGCCCTCAACCGTTGAGCGCGGCCCCGGCAGGAACGAGGCCCGCACCCGGTAGGCGAAATCGCCCAGCCGCAGGTCGAGGCTGGCGGGCTGGATCTGGTCGCCATCCAGCGGCCGCGCATGGCGGATGCGTTTTTCCTGGCTGTAGGCTTCAATCATGCGGGCGGGCAGAATGCCCTGGCCCGGGGCTGCGGTGGCTTTGCTCATGGGTTCTATTGGCGGATTCGGCACGGCATTCGCAAGCGCTTTGCTGTGGGAGTGGAAAACTCCGCCGGAATGGCTAGACTGGCCTGCATGTATGAAGCCATTACCCGCAGCATCCGCGTGCTTGTCGAGCCGCGCTACCTTGAAGACCAGTCGCGCCCGACCGACGGCCGGTTCTTCTGGGCCTACACGGTGACGCTTGAAAACCTCGGCCAGGAGGAGGTGACGCTCAAGTCCCGCCACTGGAAGATAACCGATGCCTTTGGCCGCCTGCAGGAGGTGAAGGGCGATGGCGTGGTAGGGGAACAGCCCACCCTCTCGCCGGGATCGAGCTTCAGCTACACCTCCGGCTGCCCGCTCACCACGCCGCATGGCTTCATGGCGGGCAGCTATCAGATGCTGGCATCTTCCGGCGAGCGCTTCGACATTGCCATTCCGGCCTTCTCGCTCGACAGCCCGCATGACAGCCACAGCGTGAACTGATCCATGGCCGTGACCTTGTCGCCGATCGAGATGCTGGCGAAACTCGTCAGCTTCGACACCACCAGCCGGCTTGGCAACCTGCCGCTCATCGCTTGGGTGGAGGAGTATCTTGATGGCTGGGGCATTCCGCACTTCCGCGTCGACTATGAGGCAGGCCTCAAGACCAACCTGTTTGCCACCATTGGCCCCGACGTGGCGGGCGGCATCGTGCTCTCCGGCCATACCGACGTGGTGCCGGTCGATGGCCAGCAGTGGGCGAGCAATCCGTTTGAACTGGTCATGCGCGGCGACAAGTATTTTGGCCGTGGCACTTGCGACATGAAGGGCTTCATCGCCACGGCGCTGGCGCTGGCGCCGGAGTTCAAGGCTGCCAATCTCAAGGTTCCCATTCACCTGGCACTTTCCTGCGACGAGGAAGTTGGCTGCAAGGGCGTGCGCCCGCTGGTGGCGGCCATGAAGGGCTGGGTGAACAAGCCGAAGGCGGTGATCGTGGGGGAGCCGACGCTGATGCAGGTGGTGAACGGCCACAAGAGCGCCGTCACCTTCTCGACTGATGTGTTAGGCCATGAGGCGCATTCGAGCCTCACCGATCAGGGCGTCAACGCCATCATGGTGGCGGGTGAGCTGCTGGCGGAATTGAACCGTGTGCGGACTGATCTCATTGCGGCGGGCGATCCAACCGGGCGCTTCAACCCGCCATACTCCACCGTGCATGTGGGCGTCATCGAAGGCGGCACGGCCAAAAACATCATTCCGCGCCGCTGCTCATTCCAGTGGGAAACACGCTTGCTGCCAACTGCCGATGCGGAAGCCGTGCCGCAGCGCCTTGCAGCTTTCGCCGCCACGCTCGAGCCGGCGATGAAGGCCATGGCGCCGGATACAGGCATATCCACCAGTTGCACCAATCAGGTGCCGGGGCTGGCGCCGGACGAGCATTCACCAGCGGAGCATCTGGCGCTGCATCTCACCGGCGAAAATGGCACGCAGGCGGTTTCCTACTGCACCGAAGCGGGCCTGTTTCCAGCAGATCGGCATTCCCGCCATCATCTGCGGGCCGGGTTCGATCGAGCAGGCCCACAAGCCGGATGAATTCATCGCCGCCAGCGAGATGGCGAAATGCGAGGGCTTCATGCGCAAGCTCATCGCGCATTGCTGTTAGGCATTCGGCACAGGCTCCGGCTCTCCCGCCTTCCGCTTCGCGTCGAACTTGACGACGACGATGCCGTGATCCGAGATCACCTTGTCGGTGGCTTTCCTGAAATGCACATGGTCGTTGAGGATGCGCAGTTCGCGGAAGGTCCATACGTGGTTGGGCGAATGCTCGTAGAATTCCTCCGACACGAACACATGGTCAAGCGACTCCATCACGTTGGAATGGTCGTAGGTGTAATACACATCTCGCAGCGAACGGTATTGCTGCAGCGTTTGCGCCGAATAGAGCCCGACATCGCCGCCCTTTGACGGTTTTGATCCGGTGCTGCTGGCCTTGAACAGCTTGTAGGGCGGCTGCGCCGAGAGGATGGCGGCGGTTGTCGACAGATGCCCGTCATTGAGGTCGCCGACGACGACGAGCGGCACATGCGTTCCCGTCAGCTCCTTGTTGAGCCAGACGCGCAGCGCCGCCACCTCCGCCGTGCGCCGGATGGTGGAGAGCGCTTCGCCCAGCGCCAGTGAATGCGGCTTGATGGCGGGATTGCCGAATTCCTCGCCATCAAGGTTCATCTTCAGCTTCGATTTGAGATGGATGACGAAGAAGCGCAGCTTGAGGTTTGTCTCCAGCTCGATGTCGAGCGCCAGCACCGGGCGCGAAAACTGGCTGATCTTCACTTCCATGGTGTTGAGCTGCTCGCCGGCATCAGGTGGCCGCTTGATGAGGCGGAACTCCGGCGGGAAATTGTCGATCCAGGCGTTGGCCTCCGGCGTTTTCACCTTGAACTTCTTGGCCACCGCTGCCGCCACCTGCACAAGGCCCGGCGGCCCATCGCGGGCGATGAGCGTGTATTTCTGATCGAGCTTTGCTTCCTTGAAGCAGGCGACCAGCGCCTCGCGGCTCCATACTTCCTGGAAGCCGATGAGATCGGCGTCAATCTCGTTGAGCTTGGCGGCGGTCCATTTCAGCTTCTTGTCATAAGTCGCCTGGTCGAGCGGCGCGCTGCTGTTGTGCGTCACCTGGCCGGGAAGTGCCAGGTTCAGCAGGTTCATGGTGGCGATGGAAATGGCAGTCGGCATGGATCTGGCCTCCGCTGGCGCAGGCATATGGGCGCGACGACGAGGTGAACCTACACCTTTCCCGTGAATTTGTCGTGACGGAATCAGATATGATCGATGGCCTGGGTGATGAGGCAGATGCAGCCGCCTTTGGTGCGGTGCACGGGATGGTGCTTGCCGGCTTTGGCCACATGGAAATCGCCCGCCTTGAGCACGAGACCGCCGATGATCAGGTCGCCCTCGATCATGTAGATCTCCTCATCCTGGTCGTGATCATGATCGCCATACTCGGCGCCGGGCTCAAGCTTGGCCATGAAGGTCCAGCGGCCGAGCGCGGTGTTTTCATGCATGACCTTGATCTGCAGGCCGGGCGCAGCTTGCGTCCACGCGCCATCGCCATGCCGCTTGGTGAAGGTCCCGGGCAGCTCGATGCCGGATGAATTGATCCTCGCCTCGATGGCGGCAAAGACGCCTGCCGGAACCGCAACCTCATCGGCAAGCGCAAGCGGCGCCAGCCGCTCTTCCCACTGGTTGACGAGCCCGCGGAAGCCCGAATCCTCGACGGCGCGGATGCGCGCACGTTCACGTTCCGGCCCATCCAGCGTGCCGATGACATAACCCTGGGCCAGTTCTTCGTCGCTCATTGATCCATGCACTCCTTCAGCTGGGCCAGCCCGCGGCTCGCCCACACCTTGATGGTTCCGATCGGCTTGTCGAATTGCTCGGCCAGCTCCTTGTGACTGAGCCCCTTGACATAGGCCAGCACCACGACATTGCGGAAGTCCTCGCGCAAGGCCCCGAGGCAGCGCGACAGATCGCGGTTGTCACCCGAATATTGCGGCGCCACCGACATGGCCTTGTCGATCTCCTCGGTCACGTCATCATCGATCGAGACATGCACATGCTTCGAGGCGCGCAGCCTGTCCAGCGCCGTGTGGCGGGTAACGGTGGCCATCCAGGCCATCGCCTCGCCCTTGGCAGGGTCGAACTGCCAGGACTTTTCCCAGATCCTCAGGAAGGCATCCTGAAACACGTCTTCAGCCTCGCTTCTCGTTTTCATCATGCGTACGCATATCGCGAACAGCCTGGAGCCTGACAGCGCATAGAGCGACTGAAAGGCAGCCCGGTCGCCGTTCGCAACCTGACACAACAATCCTGAATGTGATACGTTCTGAAACCCGTTCATGGTTACAGGCGGGGTCCCGCTCCCCGCAGATTCTTTTTGAGGCAGCTGCCGCTCCCCCGGCACGGCTACCTTACACCTTTTCCAAAACTTTGGCAAAGATGTCCCATATCAGTGCCTTACAGGTGCTTGATGGGCGCGGGTGGGGGGACGTGCAGGAACAGCATCCGTCACCTCTCCCCGCCGGGTAGAGGATGTCCCGAAGGGACAGGTGAGGGGCTGTTGGTATTCACGTCACCTCATGGCGCTGCCTCGCTTGGAAAAAAATGGAGGGACTGCTCCCGCCATGACATCAGCCCTTAACGGCCGTCGTAAGAAGGTAGTGGTTTGGTGATGGGCTGATGCCCGGCTGGTGGAAGGGAGTGAAGCTCGACCGATTCTCCCCAACTACCGTCTTGCCAGCGAAGGCTGGCGTCCCGTACTTTTCTTCCAAGGGAAGAAAGCGGGACCCCAGCCTGCGCTGGGGTGACGTGGAGAGAAAGCAGGCTTTTCGCCACTTCCTATCCACCTTAGAAGCGCAGCGGTTTGTGCCGTGTGCCAGCGCTTCACAGCGGCTCTCTGTCCCATCGCAGGTGCGGCTAAGCCTCGGGGGCCGCCTTGAACACCCGGTCGTGTGGGATGAGGCATGTTAAGCCCCGAAGGGCGCCCGGGTCGTAATGTCCGGGGGGATGGCAGTTGGCTCCCGAGAGTTGCGATTGCGCTTTCCGCAACCCGCAGGCGCTGCACACTGGTCCGGGGATGTTGGTTCGCTGTCGACATCGTCCCTCCTTTCCGGATCAGTCACATAGGCATATAGTCCTGTAGGAATTTAGTGTCAAGAATTATCTTTGACCTCAAGATCTACGGGGAAAATGGCGGGACTTGTTGTGAGGCAAAGGGAAGGCGAGGCATTGACAATTGCATAGTGTAGCGCTACAC
>CAWFCR010000015.1:0-70796 GCA_963814455.1 uncultured Alphaproteobacteria bacterium
CCCCGATACCGAGATGATGCTCAATTTTGCCGCGTCCTTCATTGCCGTGATCGACGGCTTGAGCAGCTTGATCCGGTCAAATTCATTGGGCTGATCGGCGATTGATTGCCGCAGTGACGCACCAAAGGTCTGGCGCAGTTCGGTGCCTATGTTGAATTTCTTTACCCGCGTCTCGCGCGCCAGTTTTTGGCGCGTGGCATCAGGAATTCCACTTCCCCCGTGCAGCACCAAAGGCGCCCTCGTAACGGCCTCAATCTTGCGCAGCGCGTCAAAATCAATGACCGCCGTCGCCTCGGTGCTGAGATGCAGGTTGCCGACGGAGATCGCCAGCGCATCCACGCCGGTTTCGCGATCAAAGCGCGCTGCTTCTTCTGGCGAAGTCATGGCCGAGGTCTCACCCTTGTTGTAGCCGACAAAACCAATTTCGCCTTCGACCGAAACGCCGGCTCTTTTGGCCAGCACCATCACCTTGTTGGTCAGTTCAATATTTGCGTCGAGTGAAAGGCGAGATCCGTCAATCATCACCGAAGTGAAACCGGCATCGATTCCTGCGCGGCATTCGTCCACTGTTGTTGCGTGATCAACATGGCAGACGATGGGAACTTTGGCTTGCTCGGCGAGGGTGCGAAACATCTTGCCCCAAATGGCGATGGGCATATAGGCGCGGGCGCCAGGCCCGGCCTGAAGGACAATGGGCAAACCGGCGTCTTCGGCAGCTTCAACAAAGGCGCGTGCATCTTCCCAGCCCAAGACCACAAAGCCGGCAACGGCAGACCTGGTCTTCAGTGCCCCAATCAAAACTTCCTTGAGCGTAGCGACGGTCATTTGAATTTGGCGACCATGTCCTTGATGCCGGGAATGGTTTCAACCTGATAAGCGTGCATCGGCTGGAAGAATTGCACCAGCGGGCGCTGGCTAAGCCCGCCGAGAATGGTGAAGTAATACATTTCATAGCCGGGTGCTGCGACGCAGGGGTGATAGCCCTTGGCGAGGATCACGGTTGAACCATCAATCAAATGATAGGCTTCGCCAATCTTTCCATCCTCGCGCTGCACCAACTGCAGCCCAAAGCCGTGATTGGGCCGGAAGCGGAAGTTATAGGTTTCATCATGGCGGGTTTCGAGCGGAAGCCGGTCCGTGTCATGCTTGTGTGGTGGAAAGCCCGACCAGCCACCCTGGCCCACCGTGAAGAGTTCTGACACCAGCAGCCGCCCGATGCGGTCCCGGTATTTCGTGCCGAAGATATGCTTGATCTTCCGATGCGTCTTGGTGTCGTCAGAGCCATATTGGATCTTGTCGATTTCGTCAGCGCGCACAGCGAAAGGCGGCAGAATGCCGTCAAACTTCGCGCCGGCGATGAACACTTCCGCTGCTTCTGAAACGCAGGTTATGCGCGCCTTTGCGCCAGAGGAGACATAAACGCCCTCTGGCTCCCCATCCCATACATCCAGGCCGCGCTGGCCGATCTTCGCGAAGGACTGGCCTTCCACGTCGACATCCACACTGCCGGTTGCTGGCACGATGGCTGTTTCATAGCCCCGTACTTGATACTCAAAAACCTGGCCAGACGTCAGCTTCACTATGTTGAAGTAGTTGAGCGGCACCCGACTGTCATCGGCATCGATGACAGGAGAATTCTTGTTGTCAAAAGGCGGAATATGCATCGGGTCTAACCTGCCTGTTGCGGCGAATGCGTTTGAAGAAATGACTCGAGTTCCGGGCGCGTGGGCATGGCTGGCGCGCAGCCCACGCGGGTGACGACAATGGCCGCAGCTGCCGACCCGTACCGCACAGATTGCGCCAGACCCAATCCTGATGCCAGACCCAACACCAGTCCGCCCATGAAGGAATCGCCTGCACCCGTTGGCTTTAGCGCCTTTACAGGGAAAATGGGCGTTTCAAACCTCTGGCCAGCTTGATAGGTGATGGAGCCATTTTCGCCCATCTTGTAGACCACTGCCTTGCCATCGCCCCGCGCCAAATGCTTTGCCAAGGCTTGCCCGGACTTGCCGTTGGCAAGAACATCGAACTCAACATCATTGCCAACGATCAGGTCACCCAGTGCGGCGGCTTCAAGGCCAACGACAGCCGCTTCTTGCGCCGACGCCCAGGAATAGGGCCGGTAGTCAACATCAAGAATGATGCTGAGGCCGGAGGACTTTGCAACATTCATGAGCTTCAATGCCGTGCTGCGCGAAGGCTCCCTGGCCAAGGCTGTTCCGGTCACGATCAGCGCATCGAAACTCTTGAAAGGAATTGCGGCAGTTGCATCCTCTGTGAGCTCAAAATCCGCCGCGCCATTGCGATAGATTACGTTCTGGCAATTCTCATTGCGCGTTTCGACCACGGCGAGCGAGCTTCGCACCTCGCCAGAGGCAACGCGCACATGATCTGTGCCAACGCCATAGCGCTTCAGCTGGTTCAGAATGTAACGACCTACGGCATCATCGGAAATGGCGGAAATCAAGCTTGCCGAACCGCCCAACCGGGCAATGGCAACGGCAATGTTTGCTGCTGATCCGCCAAGGGCGGAAACAAAGTGACTGGCTTGCTCCAGCTTTGTTCCTGGCGGGTCAGCATAAAGATCCATGCCCGCGCGGCCCAGCACCAGAAACCTCGCGCCCTTCAAAGTGAATTCCATTTAAACTTCGTCTTTCTGGCTCGCCTTGACCGTGAACTGTAGTTGCGGTCTAACCTCTCGACAAGTAACCAAATATGCAGGGACTGATTGGCAGACATTGGCATCGGCATTGTTGGCGGCGGATACATGGGCAAAGCCCATGCCGTTGCCATGTCCGCGGTAGCTGCAGTCTTCAATACCGCGCTTCGCCCGCGCCTCGAAACCATCTGCACCAGCACTGAGGCAGGCGCGGCTGCAAAGGCCAAACAGTTCGGCTTTGCGCGCTCAACCGCGGACTGGCGGGTTCTCGTCAATGATCCCAAGGTGGAAGCGGTGGTGATCGCGAGCCCGCAGGAAACGCACCGCGAAATTGCGATGGCAGCTTTCGCGCGCGGCAAGCATGTATTCTGCGAAAAGCCGCTCGGGCTAGGATTGGCCGAGAGCGAGGAAATGCTCAAGGCTGCCGAAGCCAGTGGCCGCATCCACATGACCGGATTCAACTATATCAGAACGCCAGCTTCGCAAATGGCGCGGCAGATCATTGCGGCTGGCGAGATCGGAGCCATCACTTTCTTCCGTGGCGAACACACCGAAGATTTCCTGGCCAACCCGGCGGAGCCCGCCAGTTGGCGAACACAAGGCCGCGCCAATGGCAATATGGGCGACCTGTCGCCGCATATCATCAACGCAGCTTTCGCCTTGGCCGGACCCATTCAATCGCTGATGGCGGAGATTGAGACGGTTCACAAGGTAAGGCCCTCGCCAAATGGCGCTTTGCCGGTCAGCAATGACGACCAGAGCCTGATCATGTGCCGCTTTGCCAGCGGCGCCTTGGGTTCCCTGTTCATCAGCCGCATCGCGACAGGCAGGAAGATGGGATACGCCTATGAAATATTCGGCACGAAGGGCGCCATCCGCTTTGACCAGGAAGACCAGAACGTCCTCTGGCTCTACAAGGGGGACGCTGCGCCAAACCGCCAGGGCTTCACCAAGATCCTGACTGGCCCCGCCCATCCGGATTATGAGCCATTCTGCCTTGGGCCGGGGCATGGCACCGGCTATCAGGACCAGATCATCATTGAAGCCAAGGACTTTCTAGAAGCCATAGCCAGTGGCAGGCCGCGCTGGCCAACATTCCGGGATGGCATGCTGGTGAACCAGGTGATCGAGGCTTCGTGGCGGTCGCATGAACAGCGCCGCTGGGTCAATCTCTGAAATACTTGAATACGGAGCACAGCATCTGATGACCATCAGAATTGGAAATGCGCCCTGTTCGTGGGGCGCGGAATTTGCAGAAGATGCCCGCGCCAACCGCAATTACCTGAGACCAATCGGATTCAACCAACAGGATTTCACATGACAAGACTCAACTGGGGCATGATCGGCGGCGGCGAAGGCAGCCAGATCGGCCCGGCCCACAGGATCAGCGCAGCGCTTGATGGGCTTTATGAATTCCGTGCCGGAGCGCTGGATGTGAATGCCGACAAGGGCAAGGCCTATGCGCAGAAGCTGGGCGTTGCGGCTGACCGCGCCTATGGCGACTGGAAGGAAATGCTGGCGGGAGAGAGGAACCGCAAAGACAAGCTTGATCTTGTCACCGTGGCCACGCCAAATTCCACCCACTATGCCATCACCAAGGCCTTTCTCGAAGCGGGCATCAATGTGCTGTGCGAAAAGCCGATGACGGTGACGGTTGAAGAAGCTGAGGACATTGTCGCCATCGCCGAGAAGACAGGTTCGGTATGCGCCGTGAATTATGGATACTCCGGCTATGCCCTTGTGCGCCACATGCGGGCTATGGTGGCGCGCGGCGATCTCGGCAAGGTGCGTTTGATCAAGGCGGAATTTGCGCATGGTTTTCATGCCGACGCGGCGGATGCTGACAATCCGCGTGTGCGCTGGCGCTATGACCCCGCGCAGGCAGGCATATCCGCCCAGTTTGCCGATTGCGGCATACATGCCCTGCACATGGCGAGCTATGTGGCCAACCAGGAGGCCGAGGAACTCTCGGCCGATTTTGTTTCCAACATCGCCAGCCGCACACTGGAAGATGATGCGATGGTGAATGTGCGCATGGATGGTGGCGCGGTTGTCAGGCTGTGGACCAGCTCTGTGGCCGTGGGCAGCATGCATGGCCTCAATATTCGTGTATTCGGCGAAACAGGCGGGTTGCGCTGGGCACAGCAATGGCCGGATCAACTTTACTGGACGCCACTCAATGGCCGCACGGAAATTCTCGAGCGTGGCGGGCCGGGCCTCTCGCCGGAGGCGGATCGCGCTTCCCGTATCGCCATTGGCCACGCAGAGGGCATGCCACTCGCATTCGGCAATATCTATGCTGATCTTGCTGAAGTGATTGCCGCCAACAAGCAGGGCCGCAAGCCCAGCCCGCTGGCCATGCACTACCCGACTGCCAAGGATGGATTGCGCTCCATCGCCGCAATCAAGGCTGCGGTCGAAAGCGCCAAGATGCAGAGCAAGTGGGTGGACGCAAGGCCCGCCAGATTTCGTTGATTGCTTCACGACTGTTCATCACCTGAACGGGAAGGGAGCAATTCAAGAAAGATGCATCCTCAAAGGTGCGATTGGCCGGCTTCGGGTCATTCACGTCGGTTCGGACAAGCAATGTAGATGCCTGGCCGGGGGTCAAAAGCGGAAATTTGAACTTACCCAAAACCGCCTGAGTCCAGCGCTTGACTTGGCGGGTTTGACCTCCCTATAAGCCCCATGGCTTTGGCGAGGTAGCTCAGTTGGTTAGAGCACGGGAATCATAATCCTGGGGTCGGGGGTTCAAGTCCCTCTCTCGCTACCATTCTCCCGCATGCGATGGAAAACATTGGCTAGGCCAAGTTTGCATTTGCCAAGCCGCTTCTTCTCTGCAAATTTTCGGCATGTCCAAGTCAGTCATCATTGTCGGCGCCGGCATTCTGGGCTCATCCATTGCCTGGCACATGGCGCGCGCCGGGGCCGATGTCACCATCATCGATGCAGCCGAACCGGGCGGCATTGCCACCGCTGGTTCATGGGCCTGGATCAACGCCAGCTGGGGCAATCCCGAACCATACTTCCGTCTGCGCGAACGCTCGATGCTGGAATGGCGGCGCATTGACCGCGAAGTTCCCGGCCTCGAAGTTGATTGGTGCGGCGGGTTGCTGTGGGATCTGCCGCGGCAGCAGCTTGAAGCCTATGCTGACGAGCATGAATCATGGGGCTATGGCATCCGCCGCGTGACGCGCGACGAAATCTCAGCGATCGAACCAACGCTCAAGTCCCCACCGGACTTTGCGTTGCATGTTGCCGAAGAAGGCAAGGTAGAACCTCTAGAGACTGCGCAGGCGCTTCTGCAGGGTGCAGTTGGGCTTGGCGCGAAGCTGCTGGCCAAAGCGCCGGTGCGCTGGCTGGTGGAGAAGGGCGGCAAGGTAACGGGTGTTGCGGTTGCAGACGGCGTGTTGCATGCGGATGCAGTCGTCGTTGCAGCAGGTTCCGCCAGCGCTGCCTTGTTGCGGACCATTGGGCTGGACATTGCGCTTACCACGCCGCGCGGCCTGCTGTCATTCTCCAAACCGCTGGGCGAAGTGCTTCGCGGGCTCATCCTCTCGCCCGGCCTGCATGTGAAGCAGGACAGGCAGGGCAGGCTGGTGGCTGGTTCGGATTTTAGCGGTGAGTTTCCCGAGCGCGATATTGAAGGCACAGCGAAACGACTGCATGCTGCCGTGCAGGACATGATTTCCGGAGCAGAACAGGCGGAGCTGGACTTCTTCACGGTCACCGAGCGGCCAACGCCGGAGGATGGTTTCCCCATGATTGGAGAGGTGCTGGGCCGGGCGGGGCTCTATCTCGTGGTGACGCACTCGGGCATTACGCTTGCGCCAGCACTTGGGCGCATGGTGTGTGACGAAGTGCTCACCGGGGATCGTGATAGCCTGCTCTCGCCCTATGCGCCGGACCGGCTGGCCAAGGCAGCGCGATGAAGCCGCTGAAAGACTGCCCGCGCGAGGCGCTTGCAAACTTGCGAGCCGTGCTCACCGACATTGACGACACGCTGACAACTGATGGCCAACTGCCTGCGTCTGCTTACGGCGCGCTAGAAAACTTGCAGCGGGCCGGGCTCAAGGTCGTGCCGGTCACCGGCCGGCCGGCGGGCTGGTGCGATCTCATTGCGCGGCAATGGCCCGTGGATGGCGTCGTTGGCGAGAATGGCGCATTCTATTTCCGCTATGATCATGCGGCACGGCAGATGATCCGCGTTTATGCGCAGGAGAAATCCGTGCGTGAGGCCAACCAGCGCAAATTGTTCACGCTCGCTGATGATATTCTGCAGCAGTTTCCTGGCACGGCCATCGCTTCCGACCAAGCCTACCGCGAGATTGATGTGGCCATAGATTTCTGCGAGGACGTGCCGGCATTGCCGCTGGCGACAGCGCAGGCGATTGCGCAAAAATTTCACGAGGCAGGATGCATCGCCAAGGTCAGCTCCATTCATGTGAATGCCTGGATAGGGTCGCACGACAAGCTCACAACCAGTCTCAAGATGCTGCATGAAGTATTTGATATTCATGGGGAACAAGCGGTCTCTGAAGTCGCTTACTGCGGCGACAGTCCGAATGACGAACCGATGTTCGCGCATTTTACAAACGGGTTTGGCGTTGCCAACATCAAGCCTTATCTGCCGTTGATGAAATCCGGGCCGCGCTATGTGACGGCTGCTGAAGGCGGGGCTGGCTTTGCCGAGTTCAGTGAGGCCTTGCTCGCGGCGCGCGCCAGCAAGGCATGATTGTATTCCGTACACTGATGATTGGCTTGGCTGGCGGCGCGTTGGCATGGGCGATCGGAGTTCCGGCGCCGTGGCTGGCTGGCAGCCTTGTTGCAACGCTTGCCGCTGTCGGGTTTGGCTTCCGGCTTGCGTTGCCGGATATGCTGCGCAAGGCGGCATTCATCCTGCTTGGCCTGCAGACAGGACTTTCGGTGACGCCAGAAACACTGGAACGGGCACGCCAGTGGCCACTCAGCATATTGGGTCTTGCGCTCACGGTCGCCATCATCGTCTGGGCCTGCATGCGGTATTTCGAGCGGGTTGCGGGCTGGAGCAGGGCGAGCTCGCTTTTCGCCAGTCTGCCGGGGGCCTTGTCGCTGGTTCTGCTGCTGGCGGAAAACTCGCAGGCTGACATGCGCCGTGTCGTGGTGGCGCAATGCGTGCGTCTTGTGCTGCTGGTGGTCTGCCTGCCGTTCATCATCCAGCTCATCGCGCCGGCTCACGCTGCTCTTACGACAGCGGCAATTGCCTCACCGCTCGACATGCTGCTGATGGCCGCCGCCGCAACAGTGGGCGGCCTGCTGCTGGAAAGACTGAAAGTGCCCGCCGGGCTTATTCTGGGGGCCTGCCTTGCCAGTGCTGCGCTGGCGCTGACGGGAGTGTTGAATGGTGCAGCGCCTGATATGCTCCTCATACCTGCCAACGTGGTGCTGGGTGTGATGATCGGGCTCCGCATCGAAGGCACGACGCTTTCCGACTTGCGCGCCATGACTGGCGCAAGCCTGCTGGCTTTCATGCTGGCGCTCGGCATTTCTGTTGTTGGCGCCATCGCCACCACCTATTTCACATCATTGCCGCTGGCGCTCACTTTGTTGGCGTTTGCGCCCGGCGGCCTGGAAGCCATGACCATCATGGCGTTTGCCCTCAATCTCGATCCGGCATTTGTGGCCGCGCATCAGGTTTTCCGCTATGTTGGCCTGGTCCTGTTCATGCCTTGGGTGACCAGGATGTTGCTTGGCGCTTCGTTGGCTGAGCCCCGCCCGCAACAGGACGCCAGGAATGACAAGAGGAATGAAGCGTCATGAGCACTGGCAGGTCAATGCGTGAAACTCTGGTCCAGCTTTTGGCGACTGTCATGATTCCGGTTTCTGTCGCCGGCACTGGGCTCTACTATACGCGCTGGCAGCAGAACCTGAATGACCTCAAGACCATGATCGATCTGGTGAGCGATCAAAACCCGGAGCGCCGCAAGTACGGCGTTGCGATGTTTGAGTATCTGCTGAAGAACGACAAGGTGCCGGTTGAATTCGTGGCTGCGCAATTGTCTTATGCCAACTCATCCTCCGACAAGGACTTGCTGCCGCTGATGGAGCAGGCGCTCTACAAGGCCTCTTCCGAAAACGCGAAAGTGGAGGAAACCTTTCGGCTGGCTTTGGAGCGCATGCCGAGCCGCATTGTCGTTCACACCATGGCGGAGAAGCAGCGGGTCTGCTTCGCCCAAGTCTTTGGGCGGGTGGACAATGCCTCCCGGTCAGGCGTGGTGATCCCCGGTTTTGGCCGGGCAACCTGGGGCGGCACAGCCCACGAACTGCGCTATTTCCGGGCAACCGATGAGCCACGCGCGCAGCAATTGGCGAAACTCTTCTCCGATGCAGGGCTCAAGCTCGCCGTTACCGATCTATCGGCGAAAGCCGATGCAAGCCGCAATCGCCCGAACTCGTTCGAGGTGTGGTTCGGCTATACCCCGCTGCCGAGCTTCTGCGGCTGAAACCCACTGGCACTGTTTCTGCACCTTGACCTGCAGATGGGGCCCTAGCAGGGGCTGCTGTCCCGTTTTGATACAGCAGGGAACTTAGTGAAGTGGCGTCAGCGGCAGTTACTGCAGAACAAGGCCAGGCAATTTCACGGGCGAGGCGCGTCGAGGCTGCCTACTTTGAGCCAACCCGCGGCTTTGCCGACTCCCAAGGCCTGCGCCTTGCAGCCCTGAAGGCGGATATCGCAATCTTGCTGGCTGCAAAGCCCAGCCTTTCACGCACGACGGAACTATCGCTTGTTCCAGGTGAACCACCCCAGTTGTGGATTGACCTGGTGACATCCGTTGTCATGGAGCCCAACTACCGGACGTACCGAATCCAGCAGGAATTCGAGAACCGGCGCGTGCTTTTGCTGGAAACAACGAAGCATGCGGAGGCGCTCCGTTTCGTTAAAACCTATCTCGAAGAAAAGCTGGCTTTGCCGCAGCGCAACGTGGCCCGCCAGCAGGTAGAATCAATTGAAGGCGGCAATGCGCAGGGCTACTCCCTGGGCGTCTTGGTCTATGCCTGGCTTACCGGACTTGTGCTCGGCTTGTTGATAATTCTTGTTGCCATTAATATATTGAAATAACTATCTTTTTTCTGCTTCCTGCGGTCGTTACAAATTGAAACGACATTTGATTTCCGGGAAGGCGGCGGTGTTGATAGCAACACCCTACGGGCCATGGGGATTGGCCCAAGTCCTCAGCGTCATCAGGCAACAAAAAGAAGATTATGACAAGTCACGCGGCAGTCCACGCATCGCCAGCATCCGTCCAGGATTTGGCCAGAACACCCCGCTCCAACCGGGACCTTGACCAGAAGCTTGGGGGCTTTGAAACCATTGCCCAAGGGCTGGACTATGCTGCAAGCGGCGTAACTGGTTTCAATTTCTATTCGGCGCGTGGCGCACTTGAGCATGTCCTGCCCTATACGCGCCTGCGGCAGCTTGCCTTGGCAACTGCGCGGAAACTCATTTCAACCGGCTTGAAGAAAGGTGACCGCGTCGCCGTTGTCGCCGAGACCGGGCCTGAATTCATGGCGGTGTTCTTCGGCTGCCAGTATGCGGGCCTTGTGCCTTGCCCGATGCCTTACACCATGCATATCGGCGGCAAGGAAGCCTATATCGAGCGTGTTGCCGGCATGCTGCGGGCCGCGCGCGCCTGCATGGTCGTTTCGCCGGCTGAGCTGCTGGGCTATGTGCAAGCAGGCGCCGAGTTGGCTGGCGCTGCCAAAGTTCTCTCCTATGACGAACTGCAGGCCATGCCTGAGTCGATGCGCAAGCTGGAAGGCTTTGGCGCAAACGACGAAGCCTATATCCAGTATTCTTCGGGATCGACGTCAGATCCCAAGGGCGTTCTGATCACGCAGAAGGCCATCATGGCCAATACGACGGGCATTCTGAAAGACGGCCTGCGGGTGACGCCGAATGACCGCGCGTTCTCGTGGTTGCCTCTCTACCACGACATGGGTCTCGTCGGTTTCTGTCTTGCGCCTGTCATGGGCCAGGTCACGGTGGACTATCTTGCCACCACCGCTTTTGCACGCCGGCCTGCCTTGTGGCTGCGTCTCATGTCGGAGAACCGCAGCACGGTTTCCTATTCACCAAGTTTTGGTTACGACCTTGCGGCACGCCGCATCAACGGCGAAGCGCCGACGCTTGATCTCAGCAACTGGCGCGCTGCCGGCATCGGCGGCGATATGGTGCGCGCTGACGTGCTGCAACGCTTTGGCGAGACGCTGAAGGTTGCAGGCTTTGACGCGAATGCATTTCTGCCAAGCTACGGCATGGCTGAATCAACGCTGGCCGTGAGCTTTGCCGATGTGAACCGGCCGATCAGCATCGATGTCATTGAAAAGCACGCCTACAAGACTTTGGGCAAGGCTGTTCCTGCAATTAGCGCCAACGCGGCAAACTCGCGCAGTTTCGTGATCTGCGGCAAGCCTTTGCCAGACCATGAAATGGCCGTGCGCGATGAGCGCGGCAGCGCGCTCAAGGACCGCGAGATCGGCCACATCTTCGTCAAGGGGCCGAGCATCATGGCCGGCTATTATCAGAATGACGAAGCCACCGCCGCTGTGCTCGATGATCAGGGCTATCTCGCAACGGGCGACATGGGTTACATGCTGGGTGGCGAGATCGTCATCACCGGCCGTGCCAAAGACCTCATCCTGCACAATGGCCGCAACATCTGGCCGCAGGATATCGAGTGGGCTGCCGAACAGGTTGAGCCGCTGAAGTCCGGTGACGTTGCCGCCTTCGCTGTTGAAGGCGATGACGGCGATGATGATGTGGTGGTGCTGGTGCAGTGCCGCGCGACGGATCTGGGCGAGATCGAGAAACTGCGGCGTGATGTTTCAGCTGTCGTGCATCACAGCGCGGGCGTTGAATGCGAGGTGGTGCTGGTGCCGCCGAAGAGCCTTCCTTTCACTTCCTCTGGCAAATTGTCGCGGGCTGGCGCCAAGCAGCGTTTTCTGGCTGGCGAATTGAAGGAAATTGCCGGGCTGCCGCCTCATGCCGACGAGGTTGTTCCCCGGATCGCGGCTGAGTAGCCGCTCAACTCACGGACGTTGAATCCATGCAGGTCGCCCTGACAGGAGCCACGGGTTTTGTTGGCCGAGCGGTTGTTGCCGAGCTGCTGTCTGCTGGCCACAGCGTGCGCGTGCTGGCAAGATCGCCCGCAACCTCATCCTTGCCAGCAGCAATTGAAGTCGTGAAGGGTGACCTGGCCGATGTGGAAGCCATCAACATGCTTGTTGCTGGCGCTGAAACGGTTGTGCATGTGGCAGGCCTTATTTCGGCAATTAACCGGCAGGATTTCTTCGCCGTCAACGAGGCTGGCACCCGCATGGTGGCAGAAGCAGCCGCCCGCGGCGGGGTAAAGCGCCTCGTGCATGTCTCCAGCCTCAGCGCCCGGCGGCCGGAACTTTCTGCCTATGGCGCAAGCAAGGCGGCGGGTGAGGTTGTCCTATCTTCTGCCGCTACTGATATGGGAGTCATCATCATCCGGCCGCCTGCCGTCTATGGGCCGGGTGACAAGGCAACGCTGCCGCTGGTCAAGGCCTTGCTGTCCAGCCCTGTGGTGCTGGCAGGGCAATCAGCGTCACGCTTCTCGCTCATTCATGTTGCCGATCTGGCGCGTGTCATTGCCGCAGCGGCAGAGAGCAAGCTGACCGGCGCATTTGAAGTGGATGACGGAAAGCCAGGCGGCTATTCGTGGACCGAACTGGTTGCAATCGCCAGCGAGGCGCAAGGGATGCCGCTCAAGCCCTATTTCCTGCCCCAAGGCTTGTGCCTTGCTGTTGCCTCGGCTGCGGAATTCTACGCAAGGCTAAGCGGCAAAGCCTCGATGCTGACGCGCGACAAGGTACGCGAACTCTATGCCGAAGACTGGGTGGCAAAACCGCCGGGATTGCCGCTCGCCGCGCCAACCCAGTTCAGATCAGGATTTGTGAACACCGTTGCCTGGTATCGCGATGCGGGCTGGCTGCCTGCGCCGCGCCGGGCTAATATCCAGAACCAAGCCAAAACGTGAGTAAGGTGATGACTTCCGATAGCGACCTGACAGAGCAGCTCATCAAACTGCTGACGCCGTTCAACACCAACAACGTTACGCTCACGGCTGACACGGATATCTCGGCGGACCTCAACATTGATTCAGTCGCCGTCATGGATTTCGTGATGGAAGTCGAAGATCACTTCGACATTGAAATTCCGCTGAACCAGGTGGCAGAAACCCGCACGGTGGCCGAGCTTGCCGCTGTTATCAGTGCGCGCAAGCAGAAGGGCTGAACCGATGATTGATCTGATGGACAAGTACAAGCCGGTTGTCGAGCGCTTCGACCGGATGATGAAGATGGGCGTCAATGCGCTCGGCCTCACCAATGAAAAAATGCTGTCGCCGACGCGCGCCATCATCAACGGCAAGGAAACCATCCTGGCTGGCACCAACAATTACATGGGCATCACCTTTGACGCCGATTGCATCGCAGCAGGCCAGAAGGCGCTGCAGGAGTTCGGCACGGGAACAACCGGCTCCCGCATCGCCAACGGCAGTTATGCGCTGCATACGGCGCTCGAAGCGGAGCTGGCGAAATTCCTCAACCGCAAGCATTGCATCGCCTTCACCACCGGATACCAGGCAAACCTGGGCATGATGTCGGGCCTCGCGGGCCCTCGCGATACAATCTATCTCGATGCGGACTCGCATTCCTCCATCTATGACGGCTGCACGCTTTCCGGCGCCAAGCTGGTGCGGTTCCGCCACAACGATGTTGCGGACCTCGAAAAGCGCATTGCGCGCTCGGAAGGCGAAGAGGGCGGCAGGCTGGTTGTCGTCGAGGGCATCTATTCGATGCTGGGCGACCGCGCGCCGATGAAGGAATTCGTGGACCTCAAGAAGCGCGTCGGCTTCCAGATCCTGGCCGATGAAGCGCATTCCTTTGGCGTGCTCGGCCCGCATGGCCGCGGCCTTGCCGACGAGGCAGGGGTTGAAGACGACATTGACTTCGTCGTCGGCACCTTCTCGAAGAGCGTTGGCGCCATCGGCGGTTTTGGGGCGGGCAACCATCCCATGTTCGAGACGCTGCGTTACGGCATGCGCCCCTATATGTTCACGGCATCGGCTTCGCCTGCATCGGTTGCGACATCGCTCGCCGCCATTCGCAAGCTGGCGGCGGAGCCTGAACGGCGGGATCGTTTGCGGGCCAATTCGGCCCGCCTGCATGCAGGCTTCAGAGCGCTGGGACTTGACATGGGCTGCCCGGAAGTGAGCCCAGTGGTTGCCGTCAAATGCGCCGATGAAGTGTCAACGATCGCGATGTGGAATGCGCTTCTGGAAGCAGGCGTTTATGTCAATATTGCCTTGCCGCCGGGCACGCCGAACAAGCTGTGCCTGTTGCGCTGCTCTGTGTCTGCAGCACACACGAACGAAGAGATTGATACGATCATTAGGTTGTTCGGCAAGGTGGTGGCGCAGCGCGAGGCGGCTTAACGCACCGCGCCCTTGCGGCGCAGTTTGAAGAGCAGCAACGGCGCAGCAAGCACGGGGTGGCGGCGTTGCCACTGTGTCAACTCAATCTTCACGCCGGAATGACGGCTGATCTTCCAGGCGAGATAATCCGGTCCTCCCTGGAAAGTGAAGGAAGCCTTGATGAGACGCAGCACCGCCAGGATTTTCCCCGCAATCCGGCGCGCCATCCAGTTGGCTTTGATCGGTCGTAAGCGAAGGCAGAAGCGCTGACACGCTTGCTATAGTAGTCGGAATAGGCAGCAACGATCTGCTCGGCGCGGTCCTCCCGCTCGGAGCGGAGCTCGGTGCAGTAAGTTGCCCTGAAGAGTTCCGTCCAGACCGTAAGTGGGTCGATGCTGGCTGACAATGCCTTGGCATTGCCAAGGCAGGTTGAGATGGCGGTGGCGATTGCATCAACAACGCGCCTTTCGCTCTCCGGCCCTGCCGAATGCACGAGGGCGCTGGGCTGCGCAAAGCGGGCCCAGAAGTAGGGGTTGCTAGTTTTGGGCGTCATCCAGCTTGCAAAGGTTTCGAGCGGAAGCACGGCATATTTGGCGCGCAGTTTCTTGCCGCCGATTTCGCGCTCGATGTAGTAGACATTTGGCGGCAGCAAAGCACAGCCCCAGCGGGCGAAGCGGCTGGCCGAGACGCTGCCGAGATCGCGCGTCAGCACGTAGTAGTCGATCAGCGTTTCTGTGACATCGGTGCCACGCAGGCAAGAGCCATAGGCCAACACGGCTTCCACCGGCCGATGCAATTCTGCGATAGCTTCCGCCATCGCCTGAACCTCAGGCGCAACGGGGCGCTTCATCCACTCGGCGCAGAAGGAGATCAATTGGGAGGAGGGTGAGCCAGCCATCAGCCGCACAGATAGGTGAAAACCGGTCCTGTTTCCAGCCGGAGAGGTTCATGCTGCGGACCATCAAAGAATTCGCCATCAATAACGTATGAAACAGGTGATGACACCTGCAGCTTCGACGCGCACATGCTGATCGCACCATTCGGCACGCTTCGTTGTTCGCCGCCATACATGATGGGCAGCAGCCAACGGACTATTGAAGGCACGGGGTAGGGGAAAACGCTGGCGCGAATGGGCGCGGTCTTTCCGCCCCAGAAAGGCCTCGCTCCGAGGATGAGCTTGTCGAGCGTGGTGGCCAGCATGAGCAGTTGCCGGCCTTGCACGATTGTTCGCCCGTCAGCCTCCAGGCGAATATCGAAGGGCCGGTCGAAGCGGCTTTCGTCCATGGGATTTGGCGGCGTGAACATGGTGCGCGCAACAGCGCCTGCCAGCGTAGCAAACACCGCGGTGTTTCCCTTCACGCCTTTGGAATTGAAAGCACGTTGGCAAAACAGCGTCGCCTCGGAAACGGCGCCGGTGCCGAGGAACATTCCGTGCCGCGGTTTTCCGTCCGCCGGATTTGCAACGCGCAAGCTTGGCCGCTGGCGCAGATCATTGCCGGCCAGGTTGGTGATCATGCTCGCCTGCGCATCAAGGCTGTGATGACGAAATCCGAGATCGGCGGCCGTCATGTTGGTTGAGCCATGGGGCAGCAAGCAGAGGCGCGGCAGGTTCGCGAAGATGTGGTCTTCCGCCAGCATGGTTTGGATGGCCTGAATGGTGCCATCGCCGGAACTGATGAAGAGATCAGTCACGCCATCGGCAGCAAAGCGGCGCAGCGCTTCGCCAAGTTCTGTAAAAGCGGTCAGAACATGCAGGCTGACATTGGGCGTGGACCGCAGCTTTTCGGCAAGGACAGTTCCCTTGCCGCTGGATTTTCCGGATCGGGGATTGACGATCAACCCGGCCCGGCTGGTCATGGGCTTGTCATCCAGGATGACAGTTCACCGCGCTTTCGCGCTGCCAGCGCCTGCAGCAGTTGAAGGCCATGGAGGACAAGACAGATGACAGTCCATGCCGCAACGGCGATGAGGCCAAGGTCAGGCCTGCCCAAGATGGTGGCAATGGTGAGCAGAATGAGGTTTGGGTTGCGGCGCGCCGTCACCTGCCGGAACAAGGTGTCGATGCGCCGCCAGATATGGATCTCAAGGCCCAGCCATTTGATGGCGATGCCTTCCATCAGCCGCTGCAGCACATAGCCGCCGAGGATGAGCCCGATGACCCACCACAAGGTCGATGCCTGCCACACGATGCCTTGTTTGGCGAGGCCGAAGGCCCAGGCAATGTACCAGAACGGCGGATGCACAAGGTCAATGCCATGATCAAACACATCACCCCATTTGCTGGAGGTGAGCGTAGTGCGCGCCAGCTTGCCATCCACCGTGTCGAGAAACGTCATGGCCCAGGCAGCAAGCAGTCCCCAGCCGAAGTGGCCCTGAAGGAACAGCCAGAAGGCCAGCACGGTCATCACTGGCGCCGACGCTGGTAACCATGTTGGGCGTAATGCCGAGTGGCGCGATGAACCGTGTCACATGAAAGGCGGGCAGCGGCCACAGGTGCTTGGTCACCACATCCGTGGCGCCCTTGTAGGTTCCCATGAAGATGCGCCATTCCGCGGCCCCCGCAGTCTCCTGCGACAGCCGCATGGCATAAGGCGTTTCCTTCTTGCGCAGCGCCTTCCAGAAGTTGGCTTTGAGGCCAGAAGGCGGCGTCGGCGGAATGCCGAGGCTTTGAGGCGAGGCCTTGCCGGTCAGGATGTTGACGGCAATCGGAACTTCGCTGCCAGCGCAGCGGATGGCAAGCGGAACTTTGCCAGCATCATCCATCAGCACAAGCGGCCCGCCGGTGGCCAGAAGTTGCGCGAGCGGCTGGTCGATGGCTGCGTCACTCCTCACCAGAATGACAGTTGCGAACTCTACTGCAGCAATCGCCGACACCTGCTGGCTGATGCCGGCACGCGCAAACTGGCGAGCCAGGCGCTGTTCAGTATTCAGGCCGAACAGCTGTGCTGAACCTGCATCGACCAGAGACAGGGCTACAGATGCGGCAGACTTTGATTGCTGTTCAGACACGGTCCATCCGCAAGCCAAGCGCCAGGGCGAGCGCGCCAAAGGTGAGGACGGGCAGCCAGGCTCCCATCCATGGCGCAACGAAGCCAAGTTCGCCCATGGTCATCGCGATGCCGTCGACGACGAAATAAAGAAAGCCGAGTCCGACACCCAGCGCAAACAGAATGCCGAGGCCGCCGCCGCGGCGGAAGCGCGTTGCCAGCGGCACGCAGATGGCGATCATCACCAGCGGCGCAAAGAACAATGCGAAGCGCTTTTGCAGCCATGTCTGATAGACCCAAACAGGGCGAATGCCAAAACCCGAGTTGGAGATGAAGTAGCCAAGGTCGGCAACCGACATTTCCTCGGGATCGCCGCTACGCGCGCCGGCTGCGGCGGGCTTCATGGCGCCTGAATAGATCAGGGAGTTGAGGCGGCTCGGCGGAAGATTGTCGCGGTAATAGACAGCGACATTGTCGAGCAGCCAGCGGTCGCCATCGAGTTTGGCGTTCTTGGCGAAAATCTGCTCGCGCAACACTCCTTCGCTGGTGCGCCGGAAGATGATCACATCCTGTAGTTCAGTTGCCTCCCGGTTGGCGGTCGCGGCGCGGAGAATGTCGGGACCTGCCCGCATCCAGATCGGGTCTTTCTCGCCGAGCTTCAGTTTCTTTTCGCTGTAATCGGCAACGCCCCAGCTGCTGAGCTGCGGAGCGGCGGCGGGAACGCCTTGGTCGCTCAGGAGGAAGAACAGGCCGCCAGTGATGATTGCGACCGGCAGCAGCATGCCGATGAGCCGCAATGGCGATGTGCCGGTTGCCCAGATGGCCGGGATTTCGTTACGGTAACTGAGCTCGGTCAGAGTCAGGAGGATGGCGAGAAGCACGCTCATCGACAGGAAGGTTGCAAGCGTTGCAGGGGCCCGATAGGCCATATAGCGAAACAGCACCGAGAAGTTGCCCTTGTCGATAGCCAGGATTTCCTTGGCATAGGAAACGGCTTCAAGCGTCAGCACAAACAGCGAGATGCCAATCAGGATGGCAATGAAGCGCATGAGGATCATGCGGGTCAGCATCCATCCAACGGTGCTCATGATTGCTGCTCCGGTTTGAAACGGCGTGTGATCAGGCTGACCAGTTTATCAAGCCGCGCGCCAATGGCTTCGATCAGTGCTTCCAGCTTGTCCTGCTGCAGGGTGTAGGCGGCCCCATAGAAACGCCAAACAGCAAAGACAGAAACTGCGAGGAACGGCAGCCACATGGACAGCCAGGGTGAAACGCCGCTTGCCTTGGTGGCAATGGCGCCCTGTTCGATGATTTCATGGAGGGCGACGACGAGCACCAGCGCCACGCCAAACCTGTAGCTGCGCTGGCTGCGCTGGCGGCCAATGGCGAAAGGCACGGCAAGCATGGGCAGCATGTAGAGTGTTACGACATTGACGATGCGCTTGTGCAATTCTGCCCGCATTGAATCTGCGGTGGCGCCGGGTGGCGGCGATTTTTGCCGTGCGGCAAGCTCCGGCAGGGTCAACTCCCGTTCATCGTCGCCACGCGGCCTGAACACCTTGTCGGCGAGTTTGCCGAGCGGGGCATCAACCCGGTCGAACGTGCCAATGCTTCCAGGCGGCGCCAAGGCGCCATCAGCCGGCCATTTCTCGACGCGCAGGCGATTGCCATCGTTGAGCCGCAGAATAGGCCGCCGCTGGCCATCGACCGTGATGAGTTGACCGGTTGATGCGGTGAGCGTCTCGGAGCCTTCCGGTCCCTTGTCCTCAAAGAGGAATACACGGTCGAAGCTGTTGTTGCCGCGGTCCAGCTTGTCGAGGATAAAGGTTCTCGAACCCGCCTGCATGAACACGCCTTCCTGCGCGAGATAGAAGACTTCGACGTTGCCGACATCAAACAACGCAGAACGGTAGGCGTAGCGCGTGATCGGCTGCAGCCAGCCGACGATGAAGAATGAGAGAATGGCGAGGCCTGCCGACAGCATGATGACTGGCCTGGTCAGACGGGCCAGCCCCGCGCCTATCGATTGAAGCGCATCAATTTCGCTATCACGGGACAGGCGGCTGAAGCCGAACAACAGGCCGAGGAAGAGGGCAACAGGAATGGCAATTCCAAGATAGTGCGGCACAAGATAGGCCAGAAGCTCAAACACCATGCTGAAGGAATTCTTCTTGCCGAGGGTGGTATCAAGCAGCCGGACCATGCGTTCGGCAAGCAGCATCAGCAGCCCGATCGCCATGGCGGTGCCTAGCGGTTTGGCTATCTGCAGCAGAACGTAGCGATCTATGATGCGCAGCACTTGCTATTGCTCTCCGGAGAAGCGCTGCTGCAGCGTCCACAGCAAGTTGCGGTGCGCAGCTTGCGGCAGTTCGTTGATGCGCTTCAGGTCTGGCGGGCCGGGCCAGGACGCATCAATCGTCTCCACGCCATCAAAACTCCGCGGCGAGGCGTAGCGGGGCAGGACATGAAAATGCACATGCGGATCGACCATCATCAACATGAGGTAATTGATCTTGTCGTAGGCGAAGGTGCGGTGCAGATGGCGTTCAATGTCGGCAGTGACGGTTGCAAGTTCAGCGTGGGCTCCGGCTGGCAGGGAGCCAAAGGCGACTACGTCCGACTTGGCACAGAGCACGAGGCTCCCCAGCGTCACTTGCTGCTGGCGCAGCAGCACGCACCAATGGTCGTAGTCCTTGACCAGCGACTGCGGATGGCCAAATTTTGCAAGGGTGCCGTTCATCGCGCCATTTTAGCGTCAAGAGGCTTCATAACGGAAGCGAGATTTGCTGGACTGTGGCGAATTGCGCGGCCTCAGCGTCATAGGTGCGCTGGGTCATGGATGTGCTCCAGCGGCCGCCGGAACGCGAGATTTCGAACAGATTCCAGCTTGCCGATTGGCGTTTGCCCGCAGCCGCCATGGAAGCCGATGCAACGCCAATGACGGGCACCGGCCCGGCTGCGCTCTCAATGACATTTCGGGTGTTGCGATGAATATGCCCATGGAGAATGAGTTCAGCCCCTTCCTCTGCCACAATCCGGGCGAAGGCATCGGCATCCAGCAGAGCCTTGCGAGGTGGTGTCTCGCCTGGAATGGGTGGATGGTGGATCAGCACAGTGCGGTAGCAACCCTTGAGCCGTAGATTGCGGAGGAGTGGACCCAGGTGCCGCAGCTGTACTTTGCCAAGCGAGCCGCTGGCCTTGCCCAAGCCCTGTGGTTCGCCTGACGTGAGGCCGATGAGCGCCAGGTTGCCCTTGAACCGCACAAAGGGAAATGGCTGGGCATTGTGGGCCGTGGTCAAGGGCTGGTCGATTGCCATGCTGCCCGTCATGTAAGGTGCGAAATTCACCAACCCCTTTTCCCAGGCAACCGGCACATAGGCGTCGTGGTTGCCCGGCACCAGACTGATCCAGTCCGGCGGCCCGAAGGATTGCAGCCATGTTGCGGCTTGCAGAAATTCTGCATGGGCAGAGAGATTGACCACATCTCCAGTCAGGGCAACATGATCCGGGGCGTGCGCCTTGATGTCAGCAATGAGCCTGTCAACGATGGCGCGCTCGTGCCACTTGTGGCGGCGCAGTTTCCAGTTCAGCCCCCCAAGTATGCGCTTGACAGCGAAGTCACGCAGCATGGCATGCGGCGGCAAGGGAGCGAGATGGATGTCCGAAAGATGCGCTAATGTCGTCGGCAAACAGAGCTCCGCCAGCTTCCAGAAAGGTGCATTCTCGTTCTACCCCGGCTTGGCAGAAACGGCCTGCCAGCAAGGATAAGTACCGGATTATCCAGCATGTACATGTCTTTGCAGCAAAACGCTTCAATTCGAGCAGGAATTGCTCTAGGAGCAGGCCGTACATACCCTTCCTTCGGACGTGGATTCAAGCATTGCGCGTAATTATTCTCGCGGCAGGCCAGGGCAAGCGATTGTTGCCCCTGACCGCCGACAAGCCCAAGGCGTTGCTCGATATTGGCGGCAAGCCGCTGATTGAACGCCAGATCGAGGCGTTTGCCGCCTGCGGCCTCAAGCAGTTTTCGGTGATCACCGGCTATGGCTCGCACATGATGGAGCAGGCGCTTGCCAGGGTCGCGGACAGGCTTGGCGTCCAGATCGATTGCATCTTCAATCCGTTTTACGCGGTGGCCGATAACCTCGCGAGTTGCTGGCTCGCAAGGTCCGTCATGTCGGGCGAGTTTCTGCAGGTCAACGGCGACAATGTGTTCCGTTCAGATGTGGTGGAACGCTTGCTGGCCGCACCGCCGGTGCCGGTCGGCGTCGCCGTCAACATCAAGGAGAGTTATGACGCCGACGACATGAAGGTCATCCTGCAGGATGATGTCGTGCGTGATATTGGCAAGACGCTAGCGTTGACGAAGGTGGGGGCAGAAGCAGTCGGCTTCTACCTGTTCAGAGGCAAGGGCGTGACCGGTTATATCGACGTGCTTGACCGCTTCATGCGTGACGGCCGCGGCCTCAAGAATTGGTTTCCTTCCGCCGTGGCAGCGCTTGCGCAGGAGATGGAGGTGCGCACCATCTCCATCGCCGGTTTGAAGTGGGGTGAAGTCGATTTCCCAGAGGACCTGGAACAAGCGCGAAAGCTGGTCGCCAGTTGGGGCTAATTCTGCCGTGCGCGCAGAATCTGTTCCGCAAGCTCAAGGTCGGAGGGCTTGTCAACGTCGATCGCGGCTTCAGCAAATGGCATGAGCACCGGTTTTGCAACTACTCCCAATCGTTGCGAGATGATGGCGAAGGCTGACTGAAGATCAATCCATCCCAGGGCAAAGCGGAGAATGGCGACGGGTCCGAACGCCGCTACCAGACGCCAGGGCTTTTTGCGCAGGCTATCCAGATACTGCCAGCGCTGGACGACAACCAGCGCGCGCTTGTTGTTCAGGGCAAACAGGTTGCAGCCTGAAACCCTGTCTTTTCCCAGTTTGAAGAAGGTCCGCACCGACTGCGGATAGGCCGCGAGGATAGTTTCATCGCGCGCCAGGCCCGCACAGAAATCTGCTCCGCTGGCGGTGGCCTCGTTACAGAAATGCCGAACCATCTCCGTCGTCAGCAGGGCATGATCAGCCGGTCGTAATCAGCAACGGAAAGCGGGCAATTTCGGTCGCTGCGGCAAGTACGGATGCGGGCGCCGAATGGGTTGATTGCGTGAAGCGCACCTCCATGGCAGCATTGCCAAGAGCGGCGGAAAGCACATCTTCAGTTTCAACTGAAACAGCGATGCTTTCTATTATGCCCGATTCCTGCAAGGCACCGACAACGCGTGCCAGCATTGGCACGCCCGCCACCGGCAGGGCGCACTTGTGGGTGACGCCATAGGCTTTCGCCATCGGGTCGCCCGGTCCACGCCCGGCCGCCAGAACCAGCGCAGTCCACGGCCTGCTCACACAAGGTCCTTTTCGTAGATGCGGTAGGTCTTGTAGGGGTCGGCGCCAAGCGCCTCAATGATGTGGCGCACGGGATAATTGTCTTCGAGGATCCATGACAGCTCGCCAGATGTGGTGCCATTCCTGATGTGATAGCCACGAACTGTCTCAATGACAGCGAGCGCGAGAGACGAACCGGCCAAGCTGTTGTGAAACTTCTTGCGCACACCCATGAGCACCAGGCGGATGGATTTCGGACTTTGGGTGCCCAGGCGCCACAGCAGTTTCGAGACGCCGAATGGCGACAGCTTTCCGTCGAGGTCCTTGATCCATTCATTGATGTTCGGCAATGAGACCGCCATTGCCGCCGGCACGCCTTCGTACTCGGCGATTGCCACATACTCTTCCTTGATCAGCCACTTCAGGTTACTGCCAAGATCCTTGATTTCATCTGGCGTGAAGGGAACAAAACCCCAGTTGTCCGACCATGCGTCGCTATGGATCGACAGGACAATGTCGAGGTCACGCTCGAGGTTCTTCTTGCTGATGGGCCGGACCTTGAGCGTCGAGGATTTCATGGCGCGTTCGTAGGCGGCCTTCATCGGCTTGGGAAGATCGCCGGTGTCGCTCAGGTAATAGGCGATGACATCCTTGGCCTTGCGATAGCCGGCGTTTTCCAGATGCGCCCGCATAGTAGCGGCGTGCGTGCCCCATCATCATGTTTGGCGGCTGGTCAAAGCCATTGATGAGCAAGCCTGTCTCGTCATTGATCGAGAAACTGAATGGCCCGGCTATGCGCTTCATGCCGCGCGCCCGCAGCCAGCTTTCCGCCATCTTGAGCAGGGCCGAGAACACCAAAGGGTCATCCGGGCCTTCAATGAACCCGAAGTGCCCGGTTTCATCGCCATGACGCGCAAGGTGCAGGCGGTTGACCTGGGCTGATATGCGGCCGATGGGAACGCCTGCCCGCTCTGCGACGAAGAGCTGAACTTCGGCATGCTTGAAGAACGGGTTGCTGGCAGGACTGATGTGAATCATCCGCTCAACATTGAGCGGCGGCACCCAATGCGGATCATCCTTGTAGATGCCGAACGGCACGGCGAGGAACGCCTTGCGGTCCGCCTGGCTGAGAACCGGCCTGACCAGCACGTCACCTTCTATCATTGGCGAATGCGCCTTCCCTTGCTGGTGGTGGCATCGGTGACTTGGCCACGGGCGATGGTATAGAGCCGGTCCGCAATGCTTGTCCATGCAGGCCGATGCGTGATGGCGATGATCGTATATTGTCCGCGAAGCGCCGCGATGTTGTTGACGATTTCGGTTTCAGACTCAGGGTCAAGCGCGCTCGTCACCTCATCGAGGATCAGCACCTTCGGCCGCGTCACCAGCGCACGGGCAATTGCGATGCGCTGGCGCTGCCCGCCCGAGAGCTTGCCGCCCATGGAGCCGACATCGGTATCCAGTCCCTGATCAAGCTTGGCAATGAATTCGTCCGCGTGGGCCTGCGTAATCGCTGAAGCCAGCTGTTCTTCGCTGATGTCGCTGGCGCCCAGAATGATGTTCTCGCGGATTGAATCGTGAAACAGCATCAGGTCTTGCGGAACGTAGCCGATGCTTGACCGCCAGGCCTTGGTATCGACAGTTTCGATCGCGTCATTGCCAATCAGGATGCGC
This sequence comes from uncultured Alphaproteobacteria bacterium, assembly GCA_963814455.1. Lineage (GTDB taxonomy): Bacteria > Pseudomonadota > Alphaproteobacteria > Rhizobiales > Aestuariivirgaceae > Aestuariivirga. Next base: position 24,169 of record CAWFCR010000015.1, read on the forward strand.
CCTGATTGGGGTTTGTTGAGGCCGATCAGCAGGTCGATAATGGTTGTCTTCCCGGCGCCGGACGGGCCCTGAAGCACGGTGATCTTGTTGGTTGGAATGTCGAGGTTGGCATGCGAGATGACCGGAAATGTGTCGTGGGCAAAGGTCACATCTTCAAACCTGCAGCCTTTCCCCAGAACCGGCGGCTTGCTGCCGGTGTGAACTTCACGGTTGGCTTCCGCATTTCTGATCAGCTCAGTCGTGCGCACATAGGCGCTTTCGATCTGCGCCGCTATTTGGGCGAATTTCTGAAGCTTGGTCAGATTGTTGACGATCTGATAGAATACAAGGCCCGTCACCGCGAGCTCCGGCAGGCTTGCTCCCAGCATGCGGTGTGCGGCGTAGGCAGCAAGCCCGATGGTGATGGCAATCAGCGCAGTGCTGCCCTGGTCGACTCCCTGCTTTGACAGTTGGATGGTGATCAGGTTGCGCTTGATACGCTTGAGCAGGCCCGACAAGCCCAGAACCAGCGGGCCGTAACGGTCCATAGACTTCAGCGCCTTGATGTTGTTGAGCATGTCCGCCATGTCGCTGGTGAGGTCGGAGACACGGTCGGTCTGCTTGTAGCCGGCGCGGCGCGATACCGAGATCAGGATATTCTGCAGAAGCGCCAGCACTAAGCCTGCGAGGCAGCCTACCAACGCCGTACGCCAGTCGATGAACAGGGCAGCGCCGACATAAGCCAGCAATTGAACGATGCCTGCAACTGTCAGCGCCGCATATTGATAAGCCTCGCCCGCCCTGTTGGCATCGTTGCTGATGCTATTGGCAAAGCGGCCGCCGCTCTGGCCGGCGTAGTAGCTCCACTTTGCATCGAACACGGCCTTGATGAGACGGCGGCGAAGGTTGATGGCGACACCGGCGCTGGCGATGCCGGAGTAGGAGAGGGCTGCAAAGGCCAGCGCTGCCTTGACCAGCATTAGCCCGACCACGATGATCACAAGGTTGCCGAAGTTGGGTTCGATGCCGAGGCTGAGAAGCGCTCCGCGGATGATGGCATTAGCTCCGCTAGGGCTTGCACCATTGTCGAGAAGGGAGTTGGCCAGCGGCAGCAGGGTTGAAATGCTCACGGCCTCGGCGAGGCCTGAGAGCAGCAGGCAGAGGAGGACGAACCAGGGCCTGGTGCCTTCCGCGCCGAAGAAAAGTCTGAAAATTGAGCCCATTGGCCTGGTAACTGTTTGCCTTGATTTTTGAACGACGAGGAATAGAGGTTAAGCCCCGCCAACTCAAGGCTGCTGCTGTGATCTACAAACCCCTGTTCAAACTGCTCTCCAAGTCCGTTCTGCAGCCCTGGCACCGGCTGGCGCGCGGCATGACGTTGGGCACGCGCACTCTCGTTTTCGAGGATGGAATGAGCAAGGTCCTGCTTGTCCGCCACACCTACGCAGATGGCTGGATGCTGCCCGGCGGCGGGGTTGAGCGAGGCGAGACAATTTACGAATCGGGCGTGCGGGAGGTGCGTGAGGAAGCCGGCATCATTGCCAGGGAGCAGCCGGAACTCGCCGGTTTTTGCAGCAACCATGAGCACTTTCCGGGAGACCATCTGGCGATCCTGCTGCTGCGGAATTTTGACAGGGAACCGTTCAAGGCCAATGGCGAGATTGCAGCGGCTGAGTTCTTCCCGGTCACGCAATTGCCGGGGGATGCAACGGCTGGCACAAGGCGGCGCATAGCGGAGGCCGCTGGCGGCCGCGCCACCGATCCGTTGTGGTAGGACTTGACGGGGCAGAGACCCTTCTGTAATCGGCTTCGCATGGCCATGCTGATTTTGACAGCTTCACGACGACGAGCAGTTTCGACGGGCTTTGCAGCCCGCGCCTGAACTGCTTTGGCCGCGCATCACCGCACACATGACGATTGATGACGACTAGGGCCTGCTGCTCTCGTTTGAAGGATTTCGCCATGTCTGCCCATCTGACCATCACGCCCTGCCTTGCTGACGACCTGCCACAGATAGAGGACATGCTCGATCATGCCTTTGGGCTTGATCGCCAGGCCAAGACTTCTTACCGGCTGCGCGAAGGAAACAGCCCTGCGGAAGGGCTGTCGCTGGTTGTGCGCGATGGCGGCGCACTTGTTGGAGCCATCAGCTTCTGGCCAATCCGCATCGGCGCGGCAGGCCATGAGGCATTGCTGCTCGGGCCGCTTGTCGTGCATTGGCAGCGGCAGAACCAGGGGATCGGCCTCAAACTCATGCTGCAAGGTTTGGCGCTGGCGCGGACGAAGGGACACCGCTTTGTTATTCTGGTGGGCGATGAGCCTTACTATGCGCGGGCAGGATTCAAGAAAGTACCGCATGGCAAGTTCTTGATGCCCGGGCCGGTGAACGAGGACCGGCTGCTTTATCTGGAACTGGAAGCAGGCAGCCTGTCACAGGCGAGAGGCTTGGTGCTGCCTCCATACCGTTACGAGGAGATTTACCGCCCTTCGCGGAACCAGGCGGCGCACACCAGCAGCAATGCCGCAGCAAGCGCCAGCAACGAAGAAAACAGCGGGTAGGTGGTTGCCGCCACGACACGGTAGGTTCCATTGGCTTTCAGCCCGATGGTTCCACGCGCATTCATGGGCCGGCCTTCCGCGATCATCTGCAGGCGCGGCAAGCCGTCTTCCAGCCACGACACCGCTCCGCCAGAGCGTGCTGCCGCTGGTTCAAGCCGGGCGGCCGTTGCCAGAATGTCGCTCGCCTCAAGGCTGTCACCCGCCTTGGAGATGGCGACAGACTTCAGCTTGCCATCGTCAAGCCGGTACAGTCCCTGTTCCGTTGTCTTGAGCGTGCCGCGCCACAATCCGGGAGCGGCAGACTGCAGGTCAACCGTCTCTTGCTTGCCGGAAGGAGACGTTACGGTCACGGGATCTGTCTTGTCCAAGAGCGTGCGGCGTTCAACCGTGAGGGTGCCATTCTCCAACCTTCCTGACAGGGCTTCCTCTTCCAGGCTCGGCTCCTTCATCAACCAGTGGGCCATGCGGCGCAGCAATTCGGCTTGCGGTCCGCCGCCTTCGAAGCCACGCGCCCAAAGCCAGCTCTGGTCGGAGAGGAGCTGGGCCGAACGGCCTTCGCGTTGGTGCGACAGGACCAGCAACGGCTTGCCATCTAGGCCGGTCATCAGTGTTTCGGGTTCAGAGGCATTGCTGGAAACAGTGCGGAACCAGCGGCCCCAGGTGGGCTCGCTGCCAGCGATGCCGCCAAGGCCAGCGGTCACAGGGTGCCGGTCGCCATATGTGGTCAGCCGCGGTTTGAAGGCGCCCTCCTGCACGTCGCCGGTTGGCGATGCTGCCAGCACATCTGACAAGGGCGTTGAGAACAGCCCGTCAAACTCGGCGAATTCCGGGCCGGATGCCACCAGCAAGGCGCCGCCTTCCTGCACATACTCGGCAATCTGGCGCACATAATCATCAGGGATGATCGCTTCGCGGTGGTAGCGATCAAAGATCACGAGATCAAACTCGCGGATCTTGTCGACGAACAGTTCGCGCGTCGGAAATGCAATAAGCGAGAGTTCGTTCACCGGCGTTCCATCCTGCTTGTCGGGCGGGCGCAGAATGGTGAAGTGCACGAGGTCGACTGCGGCATCGGCCTTCAGCATGTTGCGCCAGGTACGCTCGCCAAGATGCGGCTCACCTGAAACCAGCAGGACGCGAAGCCGGTCGCGCACGCCATTGATGACGGCAAGCGCACGGTTGTTTTCGAGCGTGATCTCATCGGGGAGAGGGGCCACCGATATTTCGGCAACATTGTCGCCAGCGTGATCGAGTTCCATCGGCAGCTCGGTGCTCTGTCCGGGCACGACGCTTAGCGTCTGCTCGCGCCCGTTGCCAAAGCGCACCAGCACGTCAACTGGCGCACCCTTGCTGCCTGTCTCTTCAAGCCTGAACCTGACCACCTGTTGCTTGCCGACAATGCCGAAGCGCGGCGCCTGCTCGATGACGATGCGCCGGTCGATTTCCTTGCGGCTGCCGCTGATCAGGCCATGCAGCGGCGCGCCAGCAGAAACGGGAGGTGCAGAGGCTTCCGGCACATCATGCACCGCGCCATCCGTGATCATGATCGAGCCGGCGAAACGGTCTGCCGGCACATCGCCGAGCGCGCGCTCAAGCGCCTTGAACAGACGTGTGCCTTTTGCGCTGTCCTCGGAGGAGGGTTCGACGGTGACGAAACGAAGATCGAGATCCTTCATTCCCGCGGCCACCTGCTTGAGAGCATCAGCTGCCGCGTCCGCCTGCTTCAGGCGATTGCCGATGCGCTGGCTTTCGCTGTGGTCGACAATGACGATGCCGATATTGCGCAGCGGTTCACGCTCTTCCTGGCGCAGTGAAGGGTTGGCAAGGCTGGCAAGCAGCAACGCCAGCGCGATGCCGCGCAGCCACCAGCCGCGGCTGCGCCTGACCGCAGCATAGCCGACGAGCAGCAGCCCCAAGATTGCCAGCACCGCCAGCACCAGCACGGGAACGTAAGGTGCGAATGAGAAGGACAGGTTCATGTCATTGCCCCAGCCGTTCAAGAAGCGCAGGCACATGCACCTGATCTGACTTGTAGTTGCCGGTCAGCGAATACATGACAATGTTGACGCCAGTGCGGAAAGCCAGTTCGCGTTGGCGCTCATCGGGCGGGATGACCGAATAGACAGGCTGGCCGGCGTCGTCCACCGCCCAGGCTGCTGCATAGTCATTGGTGCCGATGATGATTGAGCTGACGCCATCAACATTGGAGGCGTTTGAACTGTCGCCGCGCTCGACCCAGAGCTTGCCGGCGTCGTAACGCCCCGGAAAGTCACTCAGCAGGTAGAACGACTTGGTAAGCACATGGCTCGATGGCACAGGTTCAAGCGGAGGCACATTCAGTTTCGAGAGGATGCGCCGCAGCGCCTCGCTTGCGCCGCCGCCGCTGCTGAAATCGGCGCCATCATCACGCAGATCGAAGAAGATGGTGCCGCCATTCTTCATGAAGCGGTCGATCTTTTCAAGCGTGCCTGGCGGAGGCTCCTGCGCCGTAGGCAGTACCGGCCAGTAGAGCAGGGGATAGAAGACGATCTCGTCCTCATCAATCTTGATGGCAACGGGCTCGGCAGCCTTGACGGCGGTGCGCTCGCCCAGAATGGCAGTAAGCCCCTTGAGGCCAAGGTCTGAAGCCGTATCAACTTCCTGATCACCTGTCGTCACATAAGCCAGCCGCAGGGAGTTGGCTGATTTCAGCAACTCATCATCCGTGGTCTGGGCCATGGCACCCGGCGGCTGCAGCACAAGCGCCAGCAGTACAAGCACGGCGGCTGATTGCGCAGTCCGCCGGAAGGCGCCGCCCATGAACAGCGAGACCAGCGTATCGGCGAGAAACAGCAACAGCGCCGCAGTGAACATGCCAGGGGCAAGAGCAAGGCGCGGCAGCGGCCGCAACTCCTTTGCCGCAACACCAGAAGGAAGCTGGGTGATGGCAGTGACGGCAGCCTGCTGCGTATCAAGGTTGATGGCGCGCTCCATCAGGCCGCGGGCGTAGAGCCCGGCAGGCGTTGCGGGAGTGGCCTTGGCATTTTCAAACTGCGCTGGCTCAAGTGGATTTGCATCCGGCCTCGGCTCGGTCAGGTCGCCGTTGGCGGCTAGCGCAAGGCGCGGGCGGAAATTGCCCTGGTTGGAGAAGGCCGCAATCGTATCGGTCGATTGCACGGAGCCGGCACCCGGCGCACGGTCAACAATGCGGTGAAGCATGTCCACAAACTGGCCTGACAGCGGCAGGTTGGACCAGTCAGGCGCGGCCGTGACATGAAACAGGATGACGAGCCCCTTGCCGCGCGCCGCAGCAGTTACAAGCGGTGTACCATCGCTCAGGCTGGCCCACACTTTGGTTGAGAGATCGGCCTCTGGTTCTGCCAGAACCTGGCGAGAAACGGTCACGGCGCCATCGGGCTTCATATCAGCAAAGGGCGTCTCAGCAGAAAAGAGCGACAAAGCCTGCGGCGCTTCCCAACTCATGGCGGAGCCCAATTCGCGGCCACCTTCGCGCAGCGTGACTGGCAACAGCTCATCCTGGCCGGCAGCAAGGCGGGGGCCAGCAAAGCGCACAAGCACGCCGCCACGCTCCACCCATGGCGTGATCGCCTGTCTGTCTGCTTCCGAAAGAACGCCAATATCGGCCAGCAACAGCATGGAAAGCCCGCCATCAAGCTGTTGGCGCAGCTGGTCGGAGGTCTGCGGTTCGGAGAGTTCAGCGTAGGGCTCAAGTGCGCGCGAGGCGTAGTAGAGCGGCGACAATAGGGGCTGGTTGTCTTCAATCGAGATGCCAGACATCAATGCCACTGTCTTGCGGCGCCAGCGGTCATCAAGCAGAAAAGTGGCAGCGGCATTGTTCTGGCCGACGATGGCCAGCCGCTCAATCGAGTTACGAAGTTCAATCGGCAATTCCAGCGGCGCGGATGATTCAAGCGCCGTGCCGCCGAATTCGAGACTCACCCGGCCAAGCTCGCGGCCATTGCCAGCGAGTGCATGCACATCGAGTTGGCGGGCCGCGGCGGCAGAGGAACGGAAAGCGCGAATTTTGATCTGGCCCTTGTCGATCTGGGGTGTCGCCAGCGCCGCCGGCAAATTTTCCATTTCGGGAAGATAGGCATCGACCGTAGCTTTGCCATTGGCAAGCGATCGCAGTCCATCGGCAAAGCCGGATGCATCCTGCTGGCCCAATCCGTCAGAAATCCATGTCACTTGCAGGCTGTCCAGCGCTGCAAGCGTTGGCTTGAGTCTGGCGAGCAGGGCCTGCCGCTCGGTCGCCAGGGCCTGCAACTCATGTGCTGCGAGCAGGCGGCGCGCTTCGCCAGCGCTGACCGGCTTGATGTCCTTGAGTTGCGCCTGCGGCGTGGTGAAGGCGAGAACGACAGTCTGGTTCCTGGCTTCCGCCTCGGCGATGATTTCATTGGCTATGTCGCGGCGAAGCGGCCAATCAGGCGCAGCGCCCCAACCATCGTCCATCACCAGCAGCAAAGCGGATGAGGATGAGATGCCTTGTCCGGGCCGCAACTGCGGGTGCGACACGCCGAGAATGATGAGCGCCGCAATCACCAGCCGGAGCAGCAACAGCCACCAGGGTGTCTTGTCGGGTGTCACCTTGCGGTTGATCAGTTCGAGCAACAGCCTTACCGGCGGAAACTTGACGGAGGCCGGGCGCGGCGGGGTAAAGCGCAGCAGCCACCAGATGACCGGCAACAGCAGCAATGCAGCGAGCGCCAGTGGCGTGACGAACGACAGCGATTGGAACAATGCCATCATGGGCGTTCGCCAAGCCGCATGTAGAGCGACATGAGCAACGGGCCGGGCGGCTGGTCGGTGTGATGATGGGTGAAAGTCCAGCCGACAGAGCCTGCCAAGGTTTTCAATGCGGTGCGGTGAGCCATGAACTTCTCGATGTAGGCTTCGCGCAGTTCTTCGGTCTTGTTGGCGATGAACTTTATCGGCGCGCCAAGTCCCAGAAATTGCACCCGCCCTTCATACGGCAATGTCTCTTCCGCCGGATCAATGATCTGCACCATGTGGCCGGATACGCCCTGGCCAGCGAGATTGCGGACCGATTGCGATACCTGTTCGATGGGATCAAGAAAATCGCCGAGCAAGACGACAGCGGAGTTGCGGACAAGGGTTTGCCGTGAGGGCAAAGGTTCGCCTGCACCATGGACGAGATGGCGCGCCATGGTGAGCAAGGCATTGCGCGATTGCGCTGGCCGCTCCGCCGCGCCGATCAGCGCCACGCGTTCGTGCGCGCGGAGCGCGAGGCTGGCGAGTGCAAGCGCCAATACACAGGCGCGGTCACGTTTGGTCACAGTGGCGAGACGGGAAGCAAAGTCCATTGTGGGTGCGGGGCTCGCCCAAAGCCACAGCGTGTTGGCGGCTTCCCACTCATTCTCGCGGATGAAGACCTGCGAGGCGCGCGCCGATTTGCGCCAGTCAATGCGCTGGGTGCTGTCGCCGAAAGCATAGGGGCGGTACTGCCAGAAGGATTCACCCGCGCCGGCGCGCTTGCGGCCGTGGATGCCCTGCAGCAGCGTGGCGGCAGTGCGCTCAGCCTCAACCAGCAACGGCGGCAGCGCCGATTGCAATGCATCGGCACGTTGGTTGAGGCGAAGCGCCTGCGAAACTGTCATGCCATTTGGCTCACGCGAGCAGGGATTTCTGCTGTTCAATGACGCCGGTCACCGTCTTGCCATCGGCCCGGGCGGCGAAGTTGAGCGACATGCGGTGCTTGAGGACGGGAACCAGCAGCGCCTCGACATCGTCAATCGATGGCGACAGCCTGCCCTCAAGCAGCGCCTTGGCGCGCACACCCAGCATGAGCGCCTGGCTGGCGCGCGGCGATGCACCCCAGGCAATGCTGGAGTTGATGCCTTCGCTGGCTTCCTCGTCGGGTCTGGTTGAGCGCACGACGCGCAGGATGGCGTCCGACACCTGCTCGCCAACGGGGACAAGCCTGGTCAGCCGTTGGGCCGCCAACAGCTCCTCACCGGAGAACACGCGTTCTGCCTGCTCGTCCTTGTCGCCGGTGGTTGCAAACAGCATGCGGCGTTCGGCTTCGAGCGTCGGGTAGGGCACATCGATTTCAAACAGGAAGCGGTCAAGCTGCGCTTCCGGCAACGGGTAGGTGCCTTCCTGCTCAATCGGGTTCTGTGTGGCCAGAACATGGAACGGGCGCGGCAGGTCGTGGCGCACGCCAGCAACCGTCACATGGTGCTCCTGCATGGCTTGCAGCAGCGCCGACTGGGTGCGCGGGCTGGCGCGGTTGATCTCGTCCGCCATCAGCAGTTGGCAGAACACCGGCCCCGGCAGGAAGCGGAATTGACGGCGGCCCCCAGTGGTTTCGTCCAGCACTTCCGAACCGAGGATATCGGCAGGCATCAGGTCGGGCGTGAATTGAATGCGCTTTTCGTCCAGCCCCAGAACATGCCCGAGGGTTGCTACCAGCTTTGTCTTGGCAAGGCCGGGGGCGCCGACGAGCAGCGCATGACCGCCTGCAAGCAGCGCGGTGAGGGCGAGATCGACTACCTCTTGCTGGCCGAAAATGACTTTGCCGATTTCATCGCGGACGCGCACCAGCCTTTCGGCTGTCTTGTCCATGTCGGAGAGGGTTTGCCGGTTTGCTTCTTTGATGTTTGCCATGAGCCCACTATAGTTGCTCGCCTGCCGGGATGGCAGGTGTTTCGCCGCATTGTTAACGTCATTTTCCCGACAGAGAATGGCTTAATCAAGACGGCAGGCAGATGACAAAAATGGGAGCAAGATGACAGCCGGGTCGCGCGATGCAGCAGCGCCGCTGAGGGGCCTCAAGGAGGCCGCCGGCGGCCAGGGCTTGCCGCCCGTTCACTTGTGGAATCCGCCATTCTGCGGGGCCATCCCGATGCGGATCGCGCGTGATGGCACCTGGTTCTACATGAATTCGCCCATCGGGCGAAAGCCGCTCTACACGCTGTTTTCGCGCGTCCTGCGCCGTGACGAGGACGGCGTCTATTACCTCGTCACGCCGGTCGAAAAATGTGCAATCGAGGTGGAGGATGCGCCATTCGCCGCCGTGCGCATGCGAATCGAAGGAGCAGGGCAAGGACAAGTCATCGCCTTCGAAACCAATGTCGATGAACTGGTGACGGTTGATGCCGACCATCCGTTGCGCTTCGAGACCGAGCAGGGAACCGACGGGCTGAAGCCCTATGTGCTGGTGCGGGCAAATCTTGAGGCGCTGGTTTCTCGCGCGCTGTTCTATGATCTGGTGGCGGCGGGCGCTGCCGATGGCGAGTGGTTCGGCGTCTGGTCATCCGGCATATTCTTCCCGATGCAGCGGGTCTCCGAGATCGGGCTTGGGGCATAGCGATGTTTGACGAAGCTGAGCTCCGCATGCGGGCCTCCAGCCGCCTGCTGCAACTTCCTCCCGCCATGACGTCGCGCGGGGATGATGACATGAACCCGGACCTGCCGATGATTCCGGCAGGAGGATTGCGCAAGCCTGCCGCCGTTCTGGTGCCGCTGGTCTTGAGGCCGGAGGGAACAACGGTGCTGCTGACGCGGCGGAGGGAGCATCTTTCCTCGCACGCGGGGCAGATTGCATTCCCCGGAGGCCGCATCGACGGCGAGCACGAAACGGCAGTTGAAGCAGCTTTGCGGGAGGCGAGGGAAGAAACGGGCCTTGAAACGGCTTTTGTGGAACCGATAGGGTTTCTGGATGGATATGTGACGGTGACTTCATTCGCTGTCACTCCCGTTGTCGGGCTGGTGCGGCCGGGGTTTGCGCTTGAGCCGCATGACGGCGAAGTCGCCGAAGTCTTCGAAGTGCCGCTCGCCTTCCTGATGGACAGCGTCAATCACCAGAAACACGAACGCGACTGGAAAGGCGGAAAACGCTATTACTACGCCATGCCTTATGGCGACTATTACATCTGGGGGGCAACGGCTGGCATGATCCGCAATCTCTACGAACGGATGTTTGCATGATCGTACCCGGCGTCACACTCAAGGGAAGCTGGCTGAGGCAGCCGTCGCTGCAAGCCCTCTTTGCCGCCATTGCTGCGGCAGGTGGCGAGGCGCGCGTTGCAGGCGGCGCGGTGCGCGATGCGCTGATGGGGCGAAAGGTTGGCGACATCGATCTTGCCACAACGCTGCGGCCAGAAGCAGTGATGAAGGCGGCGCGCAAGGCAGGCTTCAAGACGGTGCCGACCGGCATTGAACATGGCACGGTGACGGTGATGCGGGGCGAGGATAAATTTGAGGTCACGACGCTGCGGCGTGATGTCGAGACTTTCGGACGCCATGCGGAGGTTGCGTTCAGCAGCGACTGGCAGGAAGACGCGTTGCGCCGAGACTTCACCATCAACGCCATGATGTGCGATGCGCATGGTAAAGTCTATGATTTTACAGCAGGTTACAAGGACATCCAGAGAAATAGAATCATCTTTGTGGGTGAGCCGCGCGAGCGCATCCGCGAGGACTATCTTCGCATTCTCCGCTTCTTCCGGTTCCTCGCGCTGTACGGCCTTTCGTGGACGCACAGGCCAAGCCTTGATGCCTGCGCCATTTCGCGTGGCGGACTGAAGTCACTATCGGCAGAACGAATATCTGCGGAGATGTTCAAATTGCTGGCGGCGCCCCATGCCGTGCCGGTTCTGAAAATCATGGCAAAGCGCGGAGTGCTGAAGCAAATTGTTCCGCATACGGATGAATGGGCGGTGTTGTCACGCTTGCCGCCCGACGGGCTGCTGCGGGCCTATGTTCTTGCCGGGCAGCCCGAGCGGTTGCAGGAATTGTGGAAGCTTTCCAATGCCCAGGCGAAGCGGCTGGAGATGCTGGCGGATGCCCCGGCGCTATCTCCCGACTTGCGCGCCGGTGAGCAGCGCCATCTGCTTTATGTGCTGGGCGCGGATGGCTGGCGCGATGCCGTGCACCTCGCTTTGGCGAGATCAAATGCGCCACTCGCTGACAAGGCCTGGCGTCAGCTTCTCCGCTTGCCGGAGCGCTGGCAGCTTCCGGTGTTTCCGGTGAAGGGTGGCGATCTCATCTCGGCAGGCATGAAGCCCGGACGCGCAATGGGCGAGGAACTTCGCCGGCTTGAGGACTATTGGATTGCGAGCAATTTCAAGGCAAGCAAGAATGATATCTTGCGGCAAATGGGAGGACTGAATGGTTGATATCATCGTAATGAAGACGACTGGCAGAGGTGCGCCAAAGCCCGAGGCTGGCAAGCCGGACCCGGCCAAGCTGGTAAAAGGCAAGTATCTTACCAAGACCTGGAACCACGACACGGCGGAAGATGGCAGGCTGTTCTGCGGCATCTGGGAATGCTCGCCGGGGAAAATGACATGCACTTATGAGGAGTGGGAGTTCTGCCACATCATCCAGGGCAAGGCGGTGCTGGCCAACGACAAGGGCAAAAAGTGGACAGTGAAGAAGGGTGATGCCTTCATCATTCCTGCCGGTTTCAAGGGAACCTGGGAAACGGTGACCAAGCTGAAGAAGCACTACGTCATCCTCATGCCGAAGGGACGAGCGTGAGCAAAGGCCCCATCCTCATCACCGGAGCCGCGCGCCGCATCGGCCGGCAGATTGCGCTCGATCTTGCTAGTGCCGGCCATGACATTGCAGTCCATTGCAATACCTCGTTTGCAGAGGCAGGCAAGGTGGCCGAAATGATACGCGGCTTTGGCCGCAGAGCAGCCGTGGTGCGTGGAGACCTTGCAGAGTCCGTAACAGCAGCACGGATAATCAGCGAGGCACGGCAGGAGCTGGGGCCGCTTGCCGGACTCATCAACAACGCGTCGATCTTCGAGCCTGATGACATTGCAAACTTGACGCTGGATAGCTGGGCCCGCCACCAGAACACTAATTTGCGGGCGCCGGTGCTGCTCAGCCAGGCGTTTGCGCGACAGCTGCCGCCGGAAGCGCAGGGCAACATCATCAACATCATTGACCAGCGGGTGTGGAAGCTGAACCCTACGTTCTTCTCCTACACGGCGTCCAAATCGGCGCTGTGGACGGTGACGCGCACTCTGGCGCAGGCGCTTGCGCCGCGCATCCGCGTTAATGCCATTGGTCCCGGACCAGCGCTACCCAATGTGCGCATGGATGAGGAGGAGTTTGCCAAGCAGAGCCGCCTGACGCTTCTGGGGCGCGGCACGTCGCCTGCCGAAATATCATCCGCCGTCACATTCCTATTATCGCAGCCTGCCATGACCGGGCAGATGATCGTGCTTGACGGTGGCCAGCATCTGGTGTGGCAGACGCCGGACGTGACGGAAGTGAGGGAGTAGCATGGTTAGCAAGTCCAACGCGCCGATTGAACGGGCAAGCAGCGGCATCCGACATGTTTTCGTGCGCGACCTTGAGGTGATGGCGAGCCTTGGCATCTACGAGACGGAGAAGCTCCATCCGCAGCGCGTCATCGTCAACATCGACCTTTCCGTGAAAGAGGGTAAGGCTGCCATTGGCGACGATATCAGCAATGTTGTGAGCTACGAGATCATCGTGAAGAAGGTTGAGGCGATCGTCGGCAGCGGCCACATCAACCTGGTCGAGACGATGGCGGAGCTGATTGCCGAGGCCTGCCTCAAAGATAAACGCGTGCTGGCGGCGCGGGTCAAAATCGAGAAGCCCGACATCATCCCGCATGCCCGCAGCGTAGGCATCGAGATAGAACGGCATCGCGGCTGAAACCTGTCGGGTGATTACTGTTCCTGATAGAAATTACTTCTTCCTCTGACCCGATGCTGACATGCATCAGCTTCGGTAGAAGAACAATTGACAGTTCTGGAAATCATCGCTTAGGTGATCAAATGCGCAGAGCGATCACCCTTTTCAAGAAAAGCTATTATCCGCTTTCATTTTAGAGGCGGGCGCATAATCTTGCACAACCGCTGCGTTCCGGCGGTTTAAAAAAATCAAACATCCGGCATCGCAGTTTCCCTTCGGAGCACGGCGATGACCAGGTCCACCATCTCTTCCATCTGTATTGTCGGGTTCGGCGCGTTCGGGCAGCTCATTGCTGCACAGCTTCATCCCTATTTCCCGATTGTCGTGATTGATCCCGCCGTGCGTCGCATCAGCGAAGATTTTCAAGGTCGAGTCACCCTCGGCTCAATTGCCGATATCAGGCGCTGCGATCTGGTCATTCTTGCCGTGCCGGTGAGCGACTTTACATCCGTCATCAGGAGCTTGAAAGGCGAACTCCGGCATGGCTCCATTGTTGTTGATGTTGGCTCAGTAAAGGTAAGTCCTGCGAAAATAATGCAGAGAGAACTTCCGCCATACGTTGATATTGTTGGGACGCATCCCCTGTTTGGGCCACAGAGCGCGAAAGATGGCATTAGAGGACGCAAGATAGCAGTTTGCCACATTCGAGGGAGAGCTACTTCACGCATTGCTGCCTTTCTGCGCCATTTTCTTGGCTTGAAGGTATTTTTCACCACACCTGAGGATCACGACAAAGAAGCAGCAATCGTACAGGGAATCACCCATTTGATTGCAAAAGTGATGGTCCGCATGGAACCGTTGCCAACGCGGCTCACGACGGCAAGCTTTGATTATCTGGTTCAGGCCACCGAACTGGTTCGATACGATGCTCCCAGCGTTTTCCACGCAATAGAGCGCACAAACCCATACGCCTCTGAGGTTCGAGAGCGCTTTTTCACTCTTTCGGCGAAACTCAGAGACGAACTTGAACAACAGAGTTGAGGTGAACCGTCGTCGTCTGCATGTGGCCGATCTGAGGAGATAAAGCCAAATTTTAGATGTCTGCTATTCGTTGAGTTGTTGACGTGAGCTGCGTTGCCTTGAATTGCTGATGATGACCCTGAGCGGACATGTCGTTGACAATCCTCACTTCCAATTGGGCTGGGCCTGCCACCACAGTTGAAGATGGAGCGTTCTTTCGTACTGTTCAGGACGCCACTTCGTCCTGAGGCGTGTTTATCAACGACCGCGCTGCTTCGGCTCCTGCCATAAGGATGCGATCTGATAATTTTTTTCCTTCCACAGCACGAGCCATTTCCAGTGTGCCGAAGAGCGTTGCTAACACGCCCAGAGCTACGCCTTGCGGATCTTTGGCTTGCGCAAGCGCAGCTGATAGCTGGCCGACCAAAGCCTGGAGCTGATCGGTATAGGCTTGGCGCGTTTCAAGAGGTTGGCGTGCGATCTCTGGCAAAAGGGCGGCAGAAGCACAGCCCTTTGCAGGATTGTCCCGGTGTGCGGCCGATAGATAAGTTGAGATTGCGGCCTCCATGCCACCGGAGGCCAATGCTTCCTGCAGTTGCTGTGATTGTGCTTCGAGCGCCTGTACTAAACATTCTCGCACAAGCTCCGCCTTGGATCCGAAATGCGGATAGAAAGCTCCGTTGGTCAGCCCGGCATCACTCATGATGGTTGCGAGTCCTGACGCGGCAATGCCGTCATTCCGAAAACGCTCCGAAGCAACTTCCATAATCTTGATGCGCGAAGCGTCTTTGCGGCCTTTTTCGTAACGCATGGGGTGGTTCCATTTTTCTATTGAATTATGTTCGTAATATGATATGACGATCATAATTCAACAAGGTGAAAAACACAAGCCTTATAGATTTGGAGCATCAAATGACTGTAATTTCAGGAAAAACCGCATTTGTAACCGGTGGCTCCAGCGGCATCGGCAAGGCAGCAGCTTTGGCGTTGGCCCAAGCGGGCTACCGGGTGATCGGCACCAGCCGCAAGGCGGCACCGGGCGAAGTGCGGGACGGCATCCGGATGATCGCCTGCGATGTGACCGATGACGCATCGGTCGCCAACGCGGTGGCGCTGGCCCATGCCGAACTCGGGTCCATCGACCTTCTGGTCAACAATGCCGGCTACGCCCTGTCTGGTGCGGCCGAGGAAAGCTCGATCGAGCAGGTTCGTTCGTTGTTCGATACCAATTTTCTGGGTGTCGTGCGGGTGACCAATACGGTTCTGCCGATCATGCGCCAGCAAGGCCATGGCCGGATACTGACCACTGGCTCGGTTTTGGGGCTGATCCCGGGGCCTTTCGGTGCCTATTACGCGGCCAGCAAGCATGCCATCGAGGGCTATTCGGAATCGCTGGACCACGAAGTGCGCATGTTCGGCATTCGCGTCGCGGTGATCGAGCCTTGGGCCACCAAAACCTCGATCGAGGCGAACTCTCCGCAGGGCGACCGTCCGGTTGCGGCCTATGCCCAGACGCTGGCCAAATACCGGACGGCCTTTGACAAGGCCATGGCGGCCGGTGACACGGCAGAGGATGTCGCGGCCACCATCGTGGCGGCGGCGCAGGACCGGGTTCCCCGGCTGCGCTACCCCTCGGGCAAGGCCGCGCGACAAACATCGCTTGCCCGCCGCTTCCTGCCGCGCGCGCTGTTCGACCGGACCTTGCGCAAGCAATTCAACATCGCCTGAGATCGCAGGCACCATCAACCCATGACAAACAACCTCAAAAATCAATCTTCGGCCACGCGTTTCATTAAAGCGCCTAATCTTTCCATCAATGTCGGCGGCACGGACTTTATCTACCGCGATCTCGGTCCCCGCGGTGGTGTGCCACTCGTGATGCTCAACCATTGGGGCGCTGTGCTCGACAATTTCGATCCGCGTATCATCGACGGTCTCGCGACCAAGCATCGCGTCATTACGGCAAGTTATCGTGGCATGGGTGCGACGGGTGGCACGGCTCCCGTCACAATCGACGAAATGGCGCGTGACGCAATTGCTTTTGTTAAAGCGCTGGGCTTTGAAAAGATTGATCTGCTGGGCTTTTCCCTTGGTGGATTTGTGGCGCAGGATGTTACGCTGAAAGCACCTGATTTGATCCGGAAGCTGATCTTGACGGGCACCGGCCCTGCAGGCGGCACAGGCATCAGCAAAGTTGGGCGGGTGTCATGGCCTCTGATCATCAAGGGCATGCTCACACGGCGCGATCCGAAGTATTACTTGTTCTTCACGTCAACAGCAAACGGACGCAGCGCTGCAAAAGCCTTCTTGGAAAGGCTGAAAGAGCGCAAGGAAAATCGCGACAAGGAACCGTCATTTGGCGCATTCCTGCGGCAATTGAAGGCCATTCACGCATGGGGCAAACAAGCGCCACAAGACTTGGGCAGCATTCGTATCCCGGTTCTGGTGGCCAACGGTGACAACGACATCATGGTGCCAACCGTCAACACCCACGACATGGCGCGCCGCATTCCCAATGCGCAATTGGTCATCTACGAAGACGCCGGCCATGGCGGCATATTTCAAAACTACAGTGACTTCGTATCGAAGGCTCTTGCCTTCCTCGGAACTTGAATTCCACTTCTAACTTGAATTTGGAGAAAGCCCATGAAGGCGTTCGTTGTCGATAAATATAAACAGAAACACGCCCTGCGCCTTGCTGACATGGCGGAGCCCACGATGGGGGCTGATGATATTCTGGTGCAGGTTCATGCCGCCAGCGTCAATCCGCTCGATGGCAAAGTTCGCGACGGCGCGTTCAAGCTGTTTCTGCCCTACCGTCCACCATTCATTTTAGGTCATGATGTGGCGGGAACTGTTGTCAAGGTTGGCGCAAGAATGTCAGGCGCTTCAAGGTGGGTGATGCGGTTTATGCGCGGCCGCGTGATCATCGCATCGGCACTTTCGCAGAATATCATTGCCATCCATGAATCGGATGTGGCGTTGAAGCCCAACAATCTCAGCATGGCGGAAGCGGCCTCCATCCCGTTGGTGGCATTGACGGCGTGGCAGGCCTTGGTTGAGGTCGGCAAAGTGAAGCCCGGCCAGAAGGTATTCATTCAGGCTGGTTCTGGCGGCGTTGGAGCATATTGCCATCCAACTTGCCAAGCATCTCGGCGCTATCGTTGCTACGACAACCAGCACAAGCAATGTTGAGTTGGTCAAAAGTCTCGGAGCTGATGTGGTCATTGACTACAAGAGCCAGGATTTCGAGAAGGTTTTGTCGGACTATGATCTTGTGCTGAACAGCCAGGATGCCAAGACGCTGGACAAATCTCTGAACGTGCTCAAGCCGGGCGGCAAGGCCATTTCAATTTCCGGTCCACCCGATCCTGCCTTCGCCCAGAAACTTGGGATGAACCCTTTCTTCAAACTGGTGATGCGGTTGCTGAGCCGTGGTGTTCGCTCAAAAGCCAAAAAGCGCGGTGTCGATTATTCGTTCTTGTTCATGCACGCAGATGGAGGGCAACTGAGCCAAATTGCGAAATTGATTGAATCACGAACGATCCGTCCGGTTATGGACCGCGTCTTCCCGTTTGAAGCGACCAATGAGGCTGTGGCTTACGTCGAAACCGGACGTGCCAAAGGCAAGGTCGTCATTGAGTTCAGATAGCGACTCATCGCCTGGCGAAAGTTGAAAAATGGCCTTGCCTGATTTGCATTCATGGCTCTGAACAAAAAAGTCCTACTACGTTCGTTGATGTCTGGGACTGGCCCTTAGCGGCCACTTGCCTCGTGGAACTTTTCGTCCGCAATCGAGAAGAATGCAGACAGAGCAAGGCCGGTGATGGAGAGTTGGGGGAGATTTCAATTGATTGTTCACCGCGGCTGAAACCTGTCAGCAGGCTGTTTCCGGCCTTTTGCGGTTAGGGCCAGCAGCGCCTATATTCAAGCCATGCAGGATGAATCAGACATAGCCGCCGAAGAGCTGCTGAGCGGGCCGGAGGTCATCCGTGACTTCGTCAAACGGCTGCCGGGCACGCCTGGCGTCTACCGCATGATCGACAAGGCGGGAGACGCGATCTACGTCGGCAAGGCGCGCAACCTCAAGAACCGCGTTTCCAACTATGCGCGCGGGCAAGGGCACAACAACCGCATCGCGCTGATGATCTCGCTCACCGAGACCATGGAATTCGTGACCACGGAAACGGAAGCCGAGGCGCTGCTGCTCGAAGCCAACCTGATCAAGAAGCTGAAGCCGCGCTTTAATGTCATCCTGCGCGATGACAAGTCGTTTCCCTATATCCTCATCGCCAAGGACCATGCGGTTGCCCAACTCACCAAGCACAGGGGCGCCCGCAATCGCAAAGGCAGTTACTATGGTCCGTTTGCCTCCGCTGGAGCGGTCAACCAGTCGCTCAATACGCTGCAGAAGGCATTTCTGCTGCGCTCCTGCAACGACAGCATCTATGCCAACAGGACGCGGCCCTGCCTGCTCTATCAGATCAAGCGCTGCTCCGCCCCGTGCGTGGATTTTGTGACGCCGGAAGCCTATGGCGAGCTGGTGAAGGAGGCGGAAGCCTTCCTCGAAGGCAAGAGCGTGGCGGTGAAGGCCGAGCTTGCAACCGAGATGGAAGCGGCATCCGACGCATTGGATTTTGAACGCGCGGCAAGGCTGCGTGACCGCATCCAGGCGATGAGCTTTGTCACCCAGAGCCAGGGCATCAACCCGCAAGGGGTGGACGAGGCGGATGTGTTTGGCTTTTCGCAGGAAGGCGGGCAGTCTTGCGTACAGGTGTTCTTCATCCGCTCCGGCCAGAACTGGGGAACACGCGCCTATTTTCCGAAGGCCGACAAATCGCTTGAAGCAGGCGAGATACTGGGGTCGTTCGTGGCGCAGTTTTATGATGACCGGCCCATTCCCCGACTTGTCCTGTTGTCGCACGAGGTGCCGGAGCCGGCGCTGATGGCGGAGGCGTTCAGCGGCCATGCCGGACGCAAGGTCGAGGTGCTGACACCGCAGCGTGGCGAGAAGAAGTCACTTGTCGAATTTGCCGTCACCAATGCGCGTGATGCCAATGGACGAAGGCTGGCGGAATCTTCGTCGCAGGCAAAATTGCTGCAAGGCGTAGCTGAAGCGTTTGGGCTGGCGGAAACGCCGCGCCGCATAGAAACTTATGACAACTCGCATATCTCTGGAACCAATCCGGTGGGCGTCATGGTGGTGGCGGGGCCTGAGGGTTTCGAGAAAGGCCAGTACCGCAAATACAACATGAAGTCAGAGGACCTGCAGGCTGGCGACGATTTCGCCATGATGCGCGAAATGCTGACGCGCCGTTTCACCCGCCTGATGAAAGAAGATGCAGGCGAGGCAGCGCCGAGGGATGGCGAAGTGCAGTGGCCGGACCTGCTGCTGATCGACGGCGGGCAGGGGCAGCTTTCGGCGGTGCTTGCCGTGTTGGCCGAACTTGGCATTGATGACGTGCCAGTCGTCGGCGTGGCCAAGGGGCCGGACCGCGATGCGGGGCGGGAGCATTTTTTCGTGCCCGGCAAGGCCTCCTTCATGCTGCCAGCGCGTGACCCGGTGCTTTATTATACCCAGCGCTTGCGTGACGAAGCCCACAGGTTCGCCATTGGCAGCCATAGGGCTCGGCGCGCCAAGACCGTGGTGAGCAATCCGCTGGATGAGGTTGCCGGCATCGGTCCCTTGCGCAAGAAGGCCTTGCTCCGCAGTTTCGGATCGGCCAAAGCAGTGTCTCGAGCGAGTGTGAGTGATTTGTCAGCGGTCGAGGGCGTAAGCTCGGCCCTGGCGCAAGCCATTTATGACCATTTCCACGAGCAAACGGAATGACCGAGATGAACGCGACTCCGACGCGTCGCAAGACCAGATTCTCCGAAATCTGGAACCTGCCGAATATCCTGACCTATGCGCGGATCGTTGCTGTGCCACTGGTTGCCGGGCTGTTGATGTATGGCGGCACGTCGGCGCGCTGGACAGCGCTTGGCATCTATGTGCTGGCGGCGATCAGCGATTTTTTTGACGGCTATCTGGCGCGGCTGTGGCAGCAGCAGTCTTCGCTCGGCCGCATGCTGGATCCGATTGCCGACAAGGTGCTGGTGGCCGTGGTGCTGCTCGTGCTTTCCGCTGATGGCATCCTGTTTGGAGGCCATATCTGGGCCGCCATCATCATCCTGTCGCGCGAAGTGCTGGTCTCAGGCCTCCGCGAATATCTGGGTGAGTTGCAGGTGTCGGTGCCGGTGACGCAGATCGCCAAGTACAAGACTGCCGTGCAGATGATCGCCATCGGCTTTCTCATCGCAGGTCCGGCGGGCGACCTGGTCATCCCGTTCACCACCAGGATCGGCATCGGCGGGTTGTGGGTTGCAGCAGCGCTGACGCTCTACACAGGCTATGATTATTTCCGGGCGGGCCTCCGCCACGTGGTGGAAGACGAATGAAGATTCTCTACTTTGCGAAGTTGCGGCAACTTGCGGGCCGCGCCTCGGAGGAAGTGGACGTGCCGGCGGAGGTTCTGACCATCCGCGCACTGATCGAGCATCTTTCATCTGGCGATGCAGCGCGGGCTGCAGCTTTCTCCGACCTGCGCACGCTCAAGGTGGCAGTCAACAAGACGCAGGCGACGCTTGATACGCCGCTCGCGGGGGCCAATGAAGTGGCCTTCTTCCCTCCTGTCACAGGCGGCTAAGCTTTGCGTCTCAATGTCTTTCTGCAGAAAGCTGGTGTTGGCAGCCGCCGCGAGGCGGAACGGCTGGTAGCCGATGGCCGCGTTTCCATCAACGGCATGGTGGCGCTGGCGACAACGCCAGTGGAGGATGGCGACAGTGTTTACCTTGATGGCAACCGGATAGCGCCTGCAACGAAAGCGCTGCCCAGGCTGTTCATGCTCAACAAGCCGCTGGATGTGCTGGTGACCACCAGCGATCCGCAAGGCCGGCAGACGGTGTTTGATCTGGAAGCAATGCAGAGGCCGGGCCTGCCACGGCTGATGAATGTCGGCCGGCTGGACGTGAACAGCGAAGGATTGCTGCTGATGTCGTCCGATGGACCGCTGGCGCAGCAATTGATGAGCCCGAACTCGGCATTGGAGCGCGTCTACCGCGTGCGCGTGCATGGCTGGCTGAGCGAACAGGCGATGAGCCAGCTCCGAGCCGGGCCCACGGTTGACGGCATTCATTATCGCGGCGTCGATGTCAGCGAGGAAGAAGGCGGCGAGGGCCGCAGCAACCGCTGGTACCGCATCATCTTGCGCGAGGGCAAGAACCGCGAAATCCGCAAGCTCATGGAGCACTATGGCTGCGTGGTGAACCGGCTGGTCCGCACCAGCTACGGGCCGTTTGAACTTGGCAGGCTCGCCTCAGGCGTCATGATCGAGATTGAGCCGAAGCGCGTCGCCGCACTTATCGCCATGCTTGAGAAAGTTCACGCGGCGCGGGTAGATTCCGAATAGGCGTTCATCAGCGTGCGCGAGATGTTGCCGGGCTTGAAGGTGTAGGGCCCGACTTCCGCCACCGGCGTTACCTCTGCGGCTGAGCCGACGATGAAGCACTCGTTAAAGGTCGAAAGTTCCTCCGGCATGATGCGGCGTTCGATCACGTCCATCTTCTGCTGCTTGGCAATGCTGATCACCGTCTGGCGCGTCAGCCCGTTGAGGAAGCAGTCGGCAATAGGCGTGTGGATGGCGCCGTCGCGCGTGAAGAAGATGTTGGCGCCGGTGCATTCGGCAACGCGGCCCTGCCAATCCAGCATCATGGCGTCGGCATAGCCTTTCTTCTCCGCCTTGTGCTTGGAGATGGTGCAGATCATGTAGAGGCCCGCCGCCTTGGCATGGACGGGCGCGCAAGCGGGGTCCGGCCGCCGGTAGTCGGCGATGTCGAGTTTGATGCCTTTCATCTTGGTTTCGGGATCGAACATCGAGGGCCAGGTCCAGGTTGCGATGGCGACATGAATCTTGTTGTGCTGGGCGGACACCGCCATCATTTCCGAGCCACGCCAGGCGACTGGGCGCACATACTGGTCGCCACCGCCGTTAAGCTCGACAACCTTGTCCTTGGCGGCATTCAGTTGCTCGACCGAAAAGGGGATTTCAAAATCCATCAACTCGGCGGATTTGCGCAGCCGCAGCGAATGCTCGGTGGTCTTGAATATCTTGCCGTCATAGGCGCGTTCGCCCTCGAACACGCAGGAGCCATAATGCAGGCCGTGAGTGAGAACGTGGACCTTGGCGTCTTTCCAAGGCACGATTTCACCATTCATCCAGATAAAGCCATCGCGCTGGTCAAAGGGCAAAACGCTCATGATCGTCTCCGGGTTCGATGCTTGGTGCTTGTTCGGCTATAGGCTATTACCCAGGTAGAAACATGGGCCGCGCAATTTTGTTTCGTGCGATGGACTGTATTTAGAACAAACGGAATAATATGTCAATATGACTGACATAAATAGATCCCAAGCACCGGGCGATGGCGAAATCGTCTCGCTCATAGAGCTTTTGTTTTTCGCCTATCGCGACTTTGTTTCCGATCCGGACGCGATGCTGGCGGAACTCGGCTTTGGCCGGGCGCACCACCGCGTGCTGCATTTTGTTGGCCGCGATGGCGGCATGACGGTTGCCCAGTTGCTTGAGATATTGCGCATTACCAAGCAGAGCCTCGGGCGCGTGCTCAAGGACCTGATCGAGAAGGGCTATGTGTTTCAGCGTGAGGGTGATGAGGACAGGCGGCAGCGTTTGCTTTTTCTCACGCCGGAAGGCAGCGAATTGCACCGGAAGCTGATGGCCCCGCAAATGGATCGTATCCGCCGGGCACTGGCGGAGACCGGGGGTGCGGATGGAACAGCCATGCAATCCATCCTGCAAAACCTGGTGAGCCCTGCCAACCGCGAGGAGATTCGCAACTGGATGGCGCGGGTTGCAGCTGCTAGCGGTGCCGGTGAACCGAATGAATGACGCAAAGCATATTCTGGTCATAGATGATGACCGCCGCATCCGCGAGCTGATCAAGACCTACCTCATCGATAACGGCTACATGGTGACGGTCGCAGGCACGGCAGCAGAGGCACGCGACTGCATGCGCGGCATGGCGTTCGACCTCCTCGTGCTTGATGTGATGATGCCGGGCGAAACCGGCTTCGAACTCATCGCATCGCTGCGCAAGTCCGGCGAGACGGTTCCTGTCATCATGCTCTCGGCGCTGGCTGACCCTGATGACCGCATCTCGGGGCTGGAGCAGGGCAGCGACGATTATCTCGTCAAGCCATTTGAACCGCGTGAACTGTTGCTGCGTGTGTCCAATCTTTTGCGGCGGACGACCGTGGCCACTGAACAACCGTCTGTCGTCAATTTCGGCGCGTTCCAGTTTTTTGTGAACAGGGGCGAACTGCGGCGCAATGGCGAGCCGGTGCGGCTCACATCGGGAGAGCGCGAATTGCTGCGGCAGTTTGCTTCGCGGCCCGGCGTTGCGTTGAGCCGGCAAGATTTGATGCCGGCGGGCGCTGACGAAGCCAGCCGCAGCCTTGACGTGCAGATCAACCGGCTGCGCCAGAAGATCGAGGCAGATCCCGCCAATCCTGAATTCCTGCAGACCGTGCGCGGGTCCGGCTATGCCCTGTTCACTGGCGGGGACAGCGTCACATGAGCAATCTCTATTTTCGCTTCAGCCGTTTGCTGGAGCGCTACCTGCCACAAGGTCTTTATTATCGTTCCCTGCTCATCGTCGCTGTTCCCATCGTGCTGCTGCAAACCATCATGGCCGGCATCATTCTCAACAGCCACTGGGATGAGGTCACGAAAGTGCTCGGCCGGTCGCTTGCCAGGCAGATCGGGCTCATTACGGCGCTCTATGACCAATCCGACAAGACGGACGCGACTGTCGCCAATCTCGAATTGCTGGCGCGGCAGCGGCTCAATCTGGAAGTGGACATTATCCGCGGCGGTGAACTGCCGCAGCCGATCAACCGCACATTCTATTCTATCGTCGATACCAAGCTCACCAAATACCTCGTTTCGGAAACGGGCCGTCCGTTCTGGATCAATTCCACAGCGGGAGACGGCAAGGTGGAAGTTCAGGTGGAGGCGCGGCCGGGGCTGATCTTCCGCATCCGGACCGATGAGGACCGCGCCTATGCGGCGGGCACGGCGCCGT
The DNA here is from genome assembly GCA_963814455.1 of uncultured Alphaproteobacteria bacterium. GTDB lineage: Bacteria > Pseudomonadota > Alphaproteobacteria > Rhizobiales > Aestuariivirgaceae > Aestuariivirga. The sequence continues at coordinate 48,502 of CAWFCR010000015.1, forward strand.
TGCTGGGATGGATGCTGGCTTCCTCGCTCATTCTTCTTGGCATAGCCGTTGTCTTCTTGCGCAAACAGATCAAGCCCATCGTCGAGCTTGCTGATGCCGCGCAAGACTTCGGCATGGGCCGCGAGGCGGAGCGTTACCGGCCACGGGGAGCATCGGAAGTTCAAAAGGCCGGACTGGCGTTCATTGACATGCGGCAGCGCATCAGCCGGCACGTGGAGCAGCGCACCGCCATGCTGGCCGGCGTCTCGCATGATTTGCGCACCATCCTGACGCGCTTCAAGCTGGAACTGGAGTTTCTTGGCGACAATCCCAAGGTCGTGCCGCTCAAGGAAGATGTCGAGGAAATGCAGCGGATGCTTGAAGCCTATATCGCCTTTGTAAAGGGCGATGGCGGGGAAAGGACGGCAGAGATCAACCTTGAACAGATGATGAGCTCGGTGGCGCGCGCTGTTGCCCGCAGTGATGACCGCGTGGTCCTGGATGTTCCGGATATGACCGTTTCCGTGAAGCCCAATGCCTTCCGGCGGCTGATGTCAAACCTGCTCAGCAATGCGGTTCGCCATGCCAAGCGCGTGGCCGTGAAGGGCACCATCCAAGACCATATGCTGACGATCATGGTTGATGATGACGGGCCGGGCATACCAGCGGACAGCCGCGAGGCGGCGTTCCGGCCCTTCGTGCGGCTCGACAATGCGCGCAACCTGGATGAAACGGGAACCGGTCTTGGCCTCGCCATCGCGCGTGACATTGCGCATGCGCATGGCGGCGAGATCAGTCTTGATGACAGCCCGCTCGGCGGACTGCGCGCCGTAGTGCAGATACCGGTTTAGAAAAGCCTGCCGCCGTTGGGCACCGGCCGTTCGACCGCAACGAGAACAACGTCACCGGCAGGGTCGGGAAATCCGAGGGTCAAGCACTTCCGACATGAAGGGGCCGATCTGGCGCGGCGGAAAATTGACCACAGCCGCCACCTGCCGGCCCATCAATGTTTCTGGCGTGTAGTATTTGGTGATCTGCGCCGAGGATTTTTTGATCCCGATATCGGCGCCAAAATCAATGCGCAGTTTGAAGGCGGGCTTGCGCGCTTCAGGAAACGGCTCGACGCCGACAATGGTGCCGACCCGGATATCGACCTTCTGGAATTCATCAAAGCTGATGGGCATGACTCAGCCTGCCAGTTCGCGGGCGCGGTCGCAGGCGGCTTTCACGGCTTTCGCCATCAAGGGTTCAAGACCTTCCTTGGCCATCAAGACCTGAAGGGCCGCATGGGTTGTGCCATTTGGCGAGGTCACATTCTGGCGCAGCGTTGCCGCTTCAACGCCGGTGACGCGCATGAGTTCACCGGCGCCAGCTACCGTGGCGCGGGCGAGTTGCATGGCCGTATCCTTCGGCAGGCCCAAATCCTCGCCAGCCTTGGCGAGGCATTCCGTCATGTAGAAAACATAGGCGGGACCGGAGCCGGAGACGGCTGTTGCGCTGTCAATATCGCTTTCGCGGGCAACCGTCACCACTTCGCCGATGGCAGAAAGGAGCGTTGCCGCAAGTTCAGCCTGCTTGGCCGAAACATTGCGATTGGATGTCATGGCGGTGATGCCACGGCCTACTGCTGCTGGCGTGTTGGGTATGGTCCGCACGATCGCTGCATCGCTGCCGAAATGCTGCTCGTAGCTGGCGATGGTCTTGCCTGCGACCACGGAAACAACAACCGGCTTTGCGCCAAGCAATGGCGCGAGCGGCGGCAGCACGCTGTCCAGCACCTGCGGCTTGACCGCAACAAGGAGCACCTCAGTTTGCTTTATTTCCGCTATCGGAGGGTTAAGCCGCACGCCCCACTTCTGCAGGCTGGATTTCATCTCATCCGAAGGGGAGGGGTCGAGCGCCACCGACATCGGCAGCCTTCACCCCGGACTTCAACCAGCCTTCCAGCATGGCGCCGCCCATCTTGCCGGCGCCCACCAGCACCAGCGTGCCGGACAGCGGAATGGTCATGCCTCGCCTACTGTTTCGAACATGACGCAATCGAGCGCATCACGCGCGGTGCGGCCGGCCCAGCAGACATACTGGATGGCCGGATAGTAGGCCTCGCAGTACTCGACGCTGACACGCAGCAGGGCTTCGCACTGCGCGTCAGTGGCGGTTGCTCCGCCGGTCAGCAGCAAGCTGTTGCGATAGAGCACCGTGCCATCCTGGTCCCATTGGTCAAAGTGGCCATGAAACAGCTGGCCATTGACGAGCGAGACGAGGCGCAACACCTCATTGCGCCGCGGCGCTGGAACCTTGAGATCGTAGGACACTGCAACATGCAGTGACTCGAGATCGTCGCGCCAGTTCATCGACACATAGAGGTCGCACCACTGGCCGGAGACGATCATGTTCACTTCCTGATCGGTCGTCCGTTCGACCGACCATGACTTGTGCTCCGCCAGCCGGACAATCTGGTCCAGCGGGTTTGTCTCTTCCGGTTGATACGCGTGCAGCGCGGCCATTCGCATCCTCTGTCGCCGGATCGAATCGTGATCCGGCATGGCCGTGAAAATGTCAGTGCGTTTGAGTCGCTTCAATGGGCAAGAGGTGGCGAAACTGATTCCTCCACATGGAAATTCTGTGGCGGAAGTGAGTCTCAGTCGCCTGTCTGCGCCGTTGCCTGCGGAGGAGCTGGCGGCAATTTCGCCTCAAGCTCGGCAATGCGAGCGGCCAGCCGGTCGTTCTCCTCGCGGGCTTTCTGCGCCATGTCGCGCACCACATCGAACTCGTCACGGCGAACCAGCTGCATGTTGCCAAGCACGCGCTCGACCTGCGCCTGCACCAGCGAGTCGATTTCCTTGCGCACGCCCTGGGCGGCGCCCGTGGCATTGGTCATCAGCTTCGCGATCTCGTCAAAGAAGCGGGATGATGTCGTGGTCATGTCAGGTCTCCGGGCATAACGGCAATCCAGCCCCTTAGCTATGGTGTGGAACGGCAAAATACAAGCCTTGCGGGGTGTGGGACAGTTTGAATTTCAAATATCGGTCATTGATACTGGCATTGTTTTGACCGCTATCCCCTCAATAGCAGACGAGTAGTTCCACGAGGCAAGTGGCCGCTAGGGGCCACGAGCGGAAATCGGGTGGCTGGCCGGATGACTGTGTGTCACTTTAAGACGCTCAGACAGGATAACCGCCATGTTCGACATCACTTTGCCGCTGATCGTTTTCTTGTTTCCGTTGGCTTATAGTCCCGGTCCGGGCAACTTGTTCTTTGCAGCTATAGGAGCCCGCAATGGCGCATTGGCCTCTCTCCCTGCAAGTGCGGGTTATCATCTTGCGACATGGCTCGTCACTTTTGCTGTCGGTTTTGGATTCGCAGGTCTCGTTGCTCGTTTCCCGCTCGCCTTTACGATAATCAAATATGCTGGATCAGCCTATGTGCTTTGGCTTGCTTGGAAATTCTTCCGTGCGGGAACTTCGCAAACAGAAGTGGAACATCGATCAGCCAGCTTCATGGATGGCGCTGTACTTCTTTTACTCAACCCCAAGGCCTACTTGATCATTGCGCTCATGTTCACGCAGTTCCTGCCACCCGCTGCGACGAAATTCACAGGGTTGGTTTTCTATATCACCACGATCTTTACACTCAACAATTTGATTGCTTTTTTCATTTGGGCCTTGCTCGGCGATGCCTTGTCTAGGCTTTTCCGTAGAGAGCGACACGCGCGAACAATTAATGTTGTCTTCGCTCTGCTGTTGGTTGTAATCGCGATTTGGATGGGAGTGAAATGAATGCAATTACAGGCAACTCAGGGTCAGAATTGGACATCATGTGATACATTCGAGTTGTCAGTTCAGGGCCAAGAGCGGCCCTGCACGCCTCAGAAATTATGGTCAATCGATCCTAACAACCTTTAGACCGTTTCGCGATTTCCTTTTCAAGTTGCGCCCAAGTGGCGTGCATGTCTTCCCGTGTCATTTTTTCGAAACGGAGCCAAAATAGCAACCGCAAAGGCCCGCTTACGAACATCGTATCCTCGCAACGAATTTTCCCGCCCGTCAGCGGCTCGTATCGGATCTCTTTCTCGATCGTCCCGATCAGCATCCTGTTTTTGAGCGCCCATGCATTTTTTTCTTCCACTTTGGTGATCGTCCACCGCGCGGCGGGGCCGCCTCTGGGCTTTGAGGTGCCGATTGCACCTACCCTAAATGGGCCGTGAAGTTCGGCGGCCTCCTCATGGGGGTCCCATGTTGGCCAAGCGTTGACGTCGGTGACGATCTGCCAAAGAGTATCAATGTCGCCAGTGATCACGCGTTCTTCGTGAATTTTCAGTCGGGCGCGGCATGCGCTTTTGTTTGCAGCAGTTGCAGTGGCGATGGTTCGTTCTGATCTAAGATTCATGGTTCACTCCTTTTTGTAGTCGCAGGTACAAAATATCGCATTAAAAATTTTATCACCCGACCGACATCAGACTGCGCAAACAATAGCGTCGATGGCGCGTTCAAGACGTTCGGGGGTGTCAGTTACCAAACCGGCTATGCGTAACCCCAAGATGAAGGTGAGTAACAGGCTCGCCAAAGCGCGTGCGTCGATGTCGCGGCGGAACTCGCCACTCGCTTGACCGTTTTCGACCAACTGAATGAAAGCGGACTGGTCCGATCAAACATTTCTCCGACGATGCGCGCCGCTCCAACGTCCGAAGTTGCCAGTTCGGCTGCCGTATTGACCGCCAAACAGCCTTTTCGGACAGGTCCCTCCAGATCAAATGCGATAAGGGTTTGCAAGGCCTTCCTTAAGCGTTCTTTTGCGGGTCCGGGTTGTTTCAAGAACTGAACGAGGGCGTCGGCTTGTGATTGGCGATATCTTAGCAGGCACAGTTCGAACATTTTGTGCTTGCTCTTGAAGCGATTGTAAAAGCTGCCTTTCCCTATGCCGGTGGCATCAAGCAGGTCTTGCGGCGTGGTGCCCGCGTAGCCCTGCCGCCAAAACACTTCCATGGCTCTGTCGATTGCAACGTCCGGATCGAATTCATAGGGCCTCGCCATGCGTAGCTGGTACCAATTTTGTACCTCATGAGTCAATAACTATTTGACCCTTGAACTCTCCACACGACTCCGCATTCTGCCTATGACTTCGCTTTTGGGTCAATCCCGTCGGTTCGGCTATTTACTGTACATGTCTGCTCAGGGGGTCAACGGCGGAAATTCAAACTGACCCACCACCGCCTCGCGAGGCTTGACGGATGCCTGCGGCTCACACACTGTCCGCCGCCATGTTGAGCCTCGCACTGATAACCTTCCCCGAGATCAGCCCGGAAATCTTCAGCATCGGGCCTATTGCGCTGCGCTGGTACGGGCTTGCCTATGCGGCGGGCATCCTGTTCGCCATGTGGTACATGCGCAAGCTGGTTGAAACGCCGCGCCTGTGGGGCTCTTACCCGCCGACGGCGACGGCGGCCCAGATCGATGACATGTTTCTCTGGCAGCTGGCAGGCGTGGTGCTGGGCGGGCGCATCGGTTATCTGCTGTTCGGCTATGGCTGGAGCAAGCTTGCAGTTGATCCCATGCATGCGTTCCGCATTTGGGATGGCGGCATGTCGTTTCACGGCGGCTTCTTCGGCGTCATTCTCTGCAGCTTCATTTACGCAAGGCTCAAAGGGCTGCGGCTGGACGGATTGCTGGACCTTGGCGCCGCCTCCACTTCAGTGGGGCTCGGGCTTGGCCGGCTTGCGAACTTCATCAATGGAGAGCTGTTCGGCCGGCCCACAGATGTTCCCTGGGCCATGGTGTTTCCGGAAGGAGGGCCGGAGCCGCGCCACCCTTCGCAGCTCTATGAGTTCCTGCTCGAAGGCGTGTTGCTGTTCGCGCTCGTCAATCTTGCGGTCTATCGCTTCAAGGTGCTGCAGAAGCCGGGGCTTGCTGCCGGCATTTACGCACTCACCTACGGGTTGTCGCGAATACTGGTCGAGACAGTCCGCGAACCGGACAAGGACCTCGGGTATTTTGGCGGCTTCCTCACCATGGGCATGCTGTTGTCGATTCCCACTGCTGGCCATCGGCATCTGGCTTATCATGCGGGCGCGGCGGCCATCGTGACGGAACTGCAGAAGGTGCTGGACGGTGATCATCAGCCAGGAAGGCCCCATCGGCATTGACCGCTATATGGGCCTCTGCCTTGGCCATCCGCAGCATGGCTACTACATGGGCAAGGACCCGTTCGGCGAGAAGGGCGACTTTATTACCGCCCCCGAGATCACGCCGTTGTTTGGAGAAGTTGTCGGCATCTGGCTGGCAACGCAATTCGTCGCCATGGGCAAACCCAAAACCATCAACCTCATTGAACTTGGCCCCGGCCGTGGCACGTTGATGGCCGATATCCTCAAGGCAGCGGCCACGGTGCCAGGCTTCCGGGAAGCAGTGCGGGTGCATCTCGTCGAAATGAGCCCGGTGCTCAAACGCATGCAGCAATGGAAGCTGGGAGCCAAGGTGACATGGCACGAGACCCTGTCCAGCGTGCCGGACGGGCCATTTCTGCTGGTCGCCAACGAGTTTTTTGATGCGCTGCCGGTCCGGCAGTTGGAGCATCGGCGTGGCCAATGGAATGAGCGGGTGGTGGGGCCGGAAGGTCTGGGGCTCAGGCCTAGCGTACCGGCAGGCCGGCCCGGCAAGGATGGCGATGTCTTTGAAGTTTCGCCAGCGCGCGCCGCCGTGGCGCAGGAGATCGGCCGGAGGCTTTCCTTCACCACGGGCGCGGCCCTCATTTTGGATTATGGCCATCTGCAAACGGCCATGGGCGATACGCTGCAGGCGTTGCACCGCCACAAGATGGTTCCGGTCACGCACCTGCCGGGAGAGAGCGACATTACCTCGCATGTGGATTTCGAAGCGCTGGGCCATGCGTTGGCCAAGGCGGGGGCGAAAGTGCCGCCTGCCATCACGCAACGGCAGTTCCTGCTGCAGATGGGGCTGGAGATTCGCGCTTCGGTGCTGGCGGCCAAGGCGGATGCGGCGCAGCTTGCCATGCTCAACCGCGTTGTCGGGCGGCTTGTCGACGAGGATCAGATGGGTAAACTGTTCAAGGTCATGACCGCCACTTCCTTGAAGTTGCCCACGCCCTATCCGTTTGGTGAACAATGATCGAGATCGACGCACTCAAGTCACGCGCATGTTGCGCATGGATTTTTCGGGCGGCAGGGCGGCTGCTCGACCGGCATCTTCGCTTCGCTCAATTGCGGGCTCGGCTCTGGCGATGATCGCGAGACGGTTGTCCGCAACCGCGCCATTGTCGCCAAGTCGCTGGGCGGAGAGGAGCAGGACATCGTCACCGCCTTCCAGGTTCACAGCGCTGAAGCGATGATCGTGACGGAACGCTTCTCGCATGAGGCGCGGCCGAAGCTCGACGGGCTGGTGACCAATGTGCCGGGCATCATCCTCGGCACGCTCACCGCTGATTGCGGGCCGGTGCTGTTTTCTGATGCCGGGGCAGGTGTCATTGGTGCGGCCCATGCGGGCTGGAAGGGAGCCTTGTCCGGCGTAACTGATGCCACTGTGCAGGACATGGAAAAGCTCGGTGCAAGACGCGAAAACATCGTTGCCGTGCTCGGTCCGACGATATCAAAAGCCGCCTATGAAGTGAGTGCGGAGTTCCGCGAAAGGTTTCCGGAAGAGGCTCTGAAATTCTTCACAGATTCAATCAACAAAGGCCATTATATGTTTGATCTTCCTGGGTTTTTGGTTGAGCGGATGCAGGCCTTCGGCATCGGGCAGGTGATCGACACCGGGCTTTGCACATACCGCAATGAGACTGAGTATTTCTCCTACCGGCGGACAACGCACCGCAAGGAAGCAGACTACGGGCGTCAGATTGCCGCCATAAGCCTGCGCTAGGGGCGAGGACAAATGGCCTTACATTTCAAGCGCATAGAATATGCAGAGCGCGTGGCAGCGGCGACATCAGCCCTTGCGGCGCGTGGACTCGATGGCATCCTGCTGTTCCAGCAGGAGAGCATGTATTATCTCACCGGCTACGACACCTTCGGCTTCTGCTTTTTCCAGTGCCTCTATCTCGGCGCAGATGGGCGCATGGCGCTGCTGACGCGGGCTCCGGACTTGCGGCAGGCGCTGCACACCTCGACGCTTGAGGATATCCGCATCTGGACCGACGATGCCGGCGCCAATCCTGCCGAACAGCTTCGCACGATGCTGGAAAGCCTGGGAGCGAGAGGCAAGCACCTCGGCATTGAAACCAAGTCCTACGGTCTTACCCATTTCAACGGGCAGGCTGTTGATGCGGCGCTCGCTGGTTTCTGCCGCCTGCAGGAGGCGACGGATCTGGTGGATGCATTGCGGGTGGTGAAGTCACCCGCGGAGCTCACCTACATCCGCAAGGCGGGTGCTCTGGGTGATGCTGCGCTCAAGGCCGCCATCCGCAAGACGAAGGCCGGAGCGGATGAAGGCGATATCCTCGCCGCGCAGCAGGCGGCGATCTTTGCTGGCGGCGGCGATTATCCGGCCAATGAATTCATCATCGGCTCGGGGCGGGATGCACTTCTCTGCCGTTACAAGGCGGGCCGGCGCAAACTTTCGGCGCGTGACCAACTCACCCTCGAGTTTGCGGGCGTCTACCGCCACTATCATGCAGCCTTCATGCGCACGCTGATCATCGGCAAGCCCGGCAAGCACCATATCGCCATGGAGCGCGCCTGCCGCGAGGCGCTGTCAGCTGTTGAAGCCACGCTCATGCCGGGCCGCACCGCAGGCGAAGTATTCGACGCCCATGCCACAGTCATGGACGCGCATGGCATGAAGCCGCACCGGCTCAACGCCTGCGGCTATTCGATGGGCGCAAAATTCACGCCAAGCTGGATGGATGTGCCGATGTTCTATCACGGCAACCCCACCGTGCTGGCGCCCAATATGGTGTATTTCGTTCACATGATCCTCGCCAATTCAGATGCTGGAGCGGCCTACACGCTGGGGCGCAGCTACATCATCGGCAGGAATGGGCCGGAGCCGTTGTCCCAACATTCATTGGAGATGATCATCCGGTGATGGCGCGCTGGCTTTCGTTCATCCTTGTGCTGGCACTGGCAGGCTGCGGAAACCTGCCGCAGCCCTTCAGCAAGGACGCACCGCTGCCGCAGCAGAACCAGTTGGTCGCGCCACCGTGGGAGGCCATGGTCAAGGCGGGGCCGGGTGCCGTGAAACAGCTTGACCTTGAAACGCTGAATGGGCCGCAACGCAATGCGCCGGCCACTCCGGGCCAGGTCGCGGCTGCCGACATCACCGCCGAACAACCGCCTGCCGCAAAGGCAAAGGTTGGGGATGAAGGAAAGCCCGCTGCCAAAACGCCGAAGGCGGCGGTTGTCGCGATCAAGGCCGTTACCGTGTTGCCAGTGACTGGCGACAGTTCAATCGGCAACAAGCAATTGACGGACGCCATGCGCGATACGCTGAAGAAGGCTGGTTGGCCGGTGCGCGCCAAGAAAGGGCCGGATACGCTGGTCATTACCGGCAAGGTGCGCATTGGCCAGCCGCATGGCAAAGCTCAAACCGTGACATTGGCGTGGGATGTTCTCAATCCGGCGGGAAAGTCACTTGGCCTGATCAGCCAGACGAATGATGTTCCGGCAGGCTCACTGGAGGCAGGTTGGGGTGACAATGCCGCCGCCGCCGTGGAAGCCGCAGCAACCGGCATTTTCGCGCTTATCGACAAGATGCGGTGAGCCGGTTTTCCACTGGCAATAACCACGCTTTACTAGGAATTTGCGATTCCGCCGGGCGGTTGTTATAGAGCCCCCGCAAGGCTGCGGGTTGGCGAGGGCTCCTTATGATGAAAATTGTGTCGGGCAACAGCAACCGGCCCCTGGCGGAAGCCATCTGCTCCTACCTCAACCTGCCGCCGGTCAAGGCCGTGGTCAGGCGCTTCAACGACATGGAGATCTTCGTCGAAATTCAGGAGAATGTGCGCGGGCAGGATATGTTCGTGGTGCAGTCGACTTCATTTCCGGCCAACGACCATTTGATGGAGCTGCTGATCATCATCGATGCGCTGAAGCGGGCCTCGGCCAAGCGCATCACCGCCGTCATGCCTTATTTCGGTTACGCCCGGCAAGACCGCAAGTCGGGGTCGCGCACCCCCATTTCAGCCAAGCTCGTTGCCAATCTCATCACCAGGGCGGGGGCCGACCGGGTCATGACCATGGATCTCCATGCCGACCAGATCCAGGGCTTCTTCGACGTGCCGGTGGACAATCTCTTCGCCGGGCCTGTGCTGGTGCGCGACATCAAGCAGCATATGGATATCGCCAATACGGTGGTCGTATCGCCCGACGTCGGCGGCGTGGTGCGCGCCAGGGCTCTCGCCAAGCGTCTCGCCACGCCTCTCGCCATCGTCGACAAGCGGCGTGAGCGGGCGGGTGATTCGGAAGTCATGAACATCATCGGCGATGTCGAGGGCAAGAGCTGCATCCTGATTGACGATATCGTCGATTCTGGCGGCACGCTGTGCAACGCTGGCGATGCGCTGCTGGCGCAGGGCGCCAAGGAAGTGACGGCCTATATCACGCACGGCGTTCTCTCGGGCGGCGCCGTTTCGCGCATAACGTCATCCAAGCTCAAGAACCTTGTGATCACAAACTCGATCCAGCCCACAGAAGCCGTGAAGGTTGCCCGCAACATACGCGTCATTCCCATCGCCTCGCTGCTCGGCGAAGCCATTGGCCGCACCAGCCGTGAAGAGTCAGTGTCGAGCCTGTTCGAGTGACGCTTGTGAACAGAATTGCAGCCGCACTTCTGTTCCTGCTCCTGATGCCTTTGGGTGCGTCGGCCCAGGATCTTCAAATCCCTCCTGCGAATTATCCGCACCTCATCGAGCTGGGGAAATCGGCGCAGGACTTCGTGCCAGTCGGCTGGAAGCTGGAACTTTCAGCCACAGGCGACCTCAACAAAGATGGCGTGGATGATATCGCCATGGTGTTACGTCAGGATAGCGCTGCCAATCGGATCGTAAACGAAAGTCTTGGCGAAAATCCGTTTGACACGAACCCCCGCATTCTTGCTGCTGCATTTGGTTCGGCTGATGGCTTCTCGCTTGTTGTGCAGGATCACACACTGATTGCGCGAAGGGAGAGCCCGACGCTGGATGATCCGTTGGCGGAAGGCGGGTTGGAAATCGACAACGGTTCCATTGTCGTCAAGCTTGGAATGTTTGCGAGCGCCGGGAGCTGGGAGACATTCAATTCAACTTTCCGCTTCCGTCATGACGGTGAAATTTTCCGGCTTATTGGATATGACAAGGTGTGGACGCACCGTGGAAGCGGGGAACTGATTGCCACCAGCGTCAACTACATTACGGGCCTTGCAGAAATTTCCAAGGGCACCATCGCGACGGACGTATATAGTTCCACGGCCAAGCGGCGCATTGGCCGCAAGGCGTTACTGACTATTGAACAAGTGGGCGATGGCTTGGCCTTTGAACCGTTTCCCGCCAGCCAGTAGGCATGATCCGACATCGTATTTGACCTTCGTCGCAGCCAATGCTTGCTGCTCAGAACTCATTGACGGAGTACACCATGAAATTGCGCCGCATCGCACTTGCCCTTGCCCTTAGCTGCGGCGTCAGCCTGCCAGCGCTCGCTGCCCCTGCAACATCAGAGCAGGCGGCCAAGATCAGCAGCGGCATTGAAGCTTATATTGGCAAGACCCCCGGCGTGGTGACGGTTACGCCGAGCGGCGAGCAGTATGAAATCAAGCTCGATTTCGCGCCGCTTTTCGCCAAGGGCAACAAGCCAGACATGAAGGTGGAGATGTCGCCCGTTGTGATGATGGCGACTGACCAGGGCGGCGGCAAGTGGCAAGTCAATCAGGATCAGGCCTTGAGTTTGTCCGTTCATGTCGACAAGGCACTGGACCTCACAGCCAAGTTCGGCGCGATCAAATCCACCTCGACGTATGACGAAGCCATTGGCGCCTTCACGCAGTCGGCGACCGACGTAACGGATATGATCGTTGATGAGACCTTTAGCTCGCCCGAAGGCGCAGCCGGTGTGGTCAACTACAAGCTGAAATCCATGCACTATGAGTTGAGCGCGGTTGCTGCCGGAGCGGAGGCCATTGACGGGAAGTTCAGCGCAACTTTTGAGGCGCTGGAAGAAACATTCAGCATGCCGATAGGGGCTGGCGCTCCGCCAACGCCAATCAAGATCACGGCAGTGAAGGGCACACAGGCTGGCGACGTTAAAGGCATGAAGCTTGCGCCACTCAAGTCGATATTGGCCTTTGTCATTGCCAATGCATCGCAAGATACGCTGAAGGGCAAGGAAGCCGAAGTCCGCAAGATGCTGAATGAGGCAATGCCGCTGTTTGGTTCGCTTGCAACCGATGCAACGATGGAACAGCTCACGGTGGAGACGCCGTTTGGTCCAGTGGGCATCAACAAAGCCGGCGTCAAGATCGGAATGAACGGGGTTGTAGCCGCCGGAGAGTTCTCGGAAGGTTTGACACTGGAAGGCCTGACACTGCCGCCGGGCCTGGTGCCGCCATTTGCGGTTGATCTCGTGCCGGAGAAATTCGCCGTCGACATCAAGCTGTCCGATTTCAATCTTGCCGATGCAGCGGCAATTTTCATCAACGAGGCGGACTGGAGCAAGGACAAACAGTCGCCGGAGTTTGATGCGAAGTTGCTCGAAGCCGTCATTCCCAGCGGCGCCGTCACCATTTCGACGAGCAGCACCGGCGCCACCGCCAAGGTCTACGATCTGTCCATTTCTGGCGCGATGAAGGCTGGCCCTGCGGCTCCTCCCAATGGCAAGGCCACCGTCAAGATGAAGGGGCTTGATGAGGTGGTGAAGGCTATCAGCGCAGCGCCGCCAGAGATGGGCCTGCAGCAGGCTGTTGCCGCAATCCTGCTGGTCAAGGGTTTTGGCAAAGCCGATGGCGATGGCCTGACATGGGAAATTGATGCAGCGCCCGGCGGCGCCATCCTCGTCAACGGCGTTGACGTTTCGAAGCTGGGCGGCGCGCCAGCGCAGTAGTCCGCTAGCTCACCGCCTACTTCGGCGTTTCGACGAAGCCGAAAATGCCGTGCGCCTTGGAGATCTCGTCAAACTTGCCCGCCTTTGCGAGCACGGCGATGGCGGCATTGACCTTTTCAACGAGCGCCGAGTCTTCCTTGCGGATGCCCGTGCCTGCGCCAATGCCGAGGATATCCGCATCGTTTGGCAAGGTTGACTTCATCTCGCAGCAGCTGCCCTGTTCGGACTGCAGAAAGCCCAGTGGTCGCAATGCCGTCCTGCACCACATAGTCAATGCGGCCGGCGGCAAGATCCTGGTTTGCTTCGTCCTGCGTTTGGTAGGTCTTCATCGTGGAAGTCTTGCCGAAATATTTTTCAACATAGGCCGCGTGCGTGGTCGAAACCTGCACGCCGATGGTCTTGCCGGACAAATGCTCAGCGCTCACGTTCTTGTCGCCATCCTTGACGCCAGCAACTGCGGGCGCGGAAACGTAATAGGGGGCGGAGAAGCTGATGACTTCCTTGCGCTTGTCGGTGATCGACATGGACGAAACGATGACATCGATCTTCTTGGCGGTCAGCGCCGGGATGATGCCGTCCCAGGCGACATCGACGATCTCGCACTTCTCTTTCATCTCTGTGCAGAGCGCACTGATGAGGTCAATCTCCCAGCCAACCCACTTGCCGGATGCATCCTTGGAGCTGAAGGGCGGATAGGGTTCGGCCGCAACGCCGATCTTGAGGTCCGCATGGGCGATTGAGCTGGCTGCAACAAGCATGGCTGCAAGACTTGTGAATTGAATGAAGCGTGTGCGCATGTGTGGCTCCGTCGGATTGATTGGCCGTCCCGATGGTCACTATGTCTGCAAACTGGCGTAGCGCTTACGCCGCTCAGCACGGCGTGGAGGAGAGCCTATGCCAACCAGCGCGGCGTGTCACGCATGTAGGCGGCGAACTCACCGCCGAACTTTTCCGCGAGGTCGCGTTCCTCGCTGCGGATGATGGTGAGGTTCATGGCGGTGACATAAAGCGCCATGGATGCAATGGCGGCAGCGACTGAGAGACCGCAAGGCTTGCGAGCGGCAGCAGGAACGCTACATAGATCGGGTTGCGCGAATAACGGAACATCCCGGAAATAACGAGAGCCTGAGGCTTGCCGAAGGTGCTGGCAAGAAACGACAAGCGCATGTGGCGCTGGATAAGCAGGACGCTGAGCAGGAACAGCGCATAGGTTGCGGGCAACAACCAGATGAGGGACGAGCCGTTGGCGACTGCGCTGGCAAGCGCGTCCCCGGCCATGAACAGGCCAAAACCATAGCTCAGGCCACTGATCCAGGCGGAAAGGTCTATGCGGCCAGCGCGGCCCGTCAGTTCGAACAGGGGGGTGGCGGTTGTGAGGGTGTTCTGCATCGTCTGGCCTCCAGCTAACACGCCTGTGCCAGAATGGAACAAGCTGTTAAGTGTCTGAAAGCAGAGGTGCAAGCGGGGGGCCAGCGGGCTAGCTGCTGCCGGGGTTGCGCCGTGGGGGTTCGTCCTCTATATCCCGCCCGCAATCCCGTTAGCCTGGGTGGCGGACACCCCTGGAGGCAGGCTCAGGCGTTTGGCGGGACCTGATCAGGAGAAACTAAATGTCTAAGATTGTTCAGCTTAAGGCCACATCCCGTGGCCGGGCAGGCAAGGGGGCCTCCCGCGCAGTTCGTCGCGAAGGTCTCGTTCCCGGTGTTATTTATGGCGAGAAGCAGGAAGCCCAGACGATCTCGCTGAAGTATCGCGAGATTGAGCCGCACGTTCATACCGGCCGCTTCATGTCGACGCTGGTTGACCTCGATGTCGAAGGCAAGACGGTTCGCGCCATCGCGCGCGACATCCAGTTTGAACCGGTGCGTGATTTCATCATCCATGTGGATTTCCTTCGCCTCGGCAAGGGTTCGCGCGTGGCGGTTGACGTGCCCGTGCATTTCAAGGGCCAGGAAGTGTCGCCCGGCATCAAGGCTGGCGGTTCACTTAACGTCGTTTCGCATACACTGGCGCTCTATTGCTCTTCGGACTTCATTCCCGATGAGTTGATGATTGACGTTTCGGCGTTGACCATCGGCCAGTCGGTCCACGTTTCCGACATCAAGCTGCCGGATGGCACCAGCGCTGTTTCGCGCGATGACGCGACGCTGTGCACCATCGCAGCTCAGGCCAAGGAAGAAGTGGTGACCGAGGCTCCGGTTTCGGCTGAAGTGCCTGCAACGGCGCAGAAAGCTCCGGTTGCCGGTGCTGCTGCTGCGCCTGCCGCTGGCGCCAAGGGCGCTGCTGCTGCGCCTGCCAAGGGCGCTGCACCTGCTGCCGCAGCACCTGCCGCTAAGAAGAAATAAGCCAAGCGCGGGCTCGCCATGTTCCTGGTCGTCGGACTCGGAAATCCGGGCACCAAGTACGCCGGGAACAGGCACAACATCGGTTTCATGGCGGTGGACGAAATTGTCCGCCGCCATGGCTTTTCGAGCTGGCGCAAGAAGTTCCATGGCGAAGTTTCGGAAGGAACTCTCGCTGGTGAAAAACTGCTGCTGCTCAAGCCTCTGACCTTCATGAATGAGAGCGGGCGCAGCGTCGGCGAGGCGATGCGCTTTCACGATGTTGACCCTTCGCGGCTTATCGTCATCTACGACGAGCTTGATCTGGCGGAAGGCAAAGTGCGGGTGAAACTGGGCGGCGGCGCAGCGGGCCATAACGGCATGCGCTCCATCATCGCGCATTGCGGGCCGCATTTCGTGCGCGTGCGGCTTGGCATCGGGCATCCGGGCGACAAGAACCTTGTTTACCCGCATGTGCTCAGCGATTTCGCCAAGGCCGACAAGGTCTGGCTCAAGCCGTTGATCGAAGGGGTGGCGGATCATCTGCCACTGCTGATCGAAGGGCAGGAAGCAAATTTTCAAAGCAAGGTTCACCTTGCCGTCAATCCGCCGCCGCCCAAGCCGGAGAAGGCGGAAAAGGCCGACAAGAAGAAGGATACGGACTGATGGGTTTCAAATGCGGCATCGTGGGATTGCCCAATGTCGGCAAGTCGACGCTGTTTAATGCGCTGACGCAGACATCTGCGGCGCAGGCAGCCAATTATCCGTTCTGCACCATCGAGCCCAATGTCGGCGATGTCGGCGTGCCCGATCCGCGGCTTGAAGGGCTGGCTGCCATTGCCGGCAGCGCGCAGATCATTCCCACACGGCTGACGTTCGTTGACATCGCGGGCCTGGTGAAGGGCGCATCCAAAGGTGAAGGACTTGGCAACCAGTTTCTCGCCAACATCCGCGAGGTGGACGCCATCGCCCATGTGGTGCGCTGCTTTGAGGATGGAGACATCACGCATGTTTCCGGCAAGATTGATCCGGTGGCGGATATCGAGACTATCGAGACGGAGCTGATGCTGGCCGATCTCGACAGCCTTGAGAAGCGCATCGTCGCCATTGAGAAGAAAGCCAAGCAGGGCGACAAGGAATCGAAGGAACAATTTGCGGTCATGGACCGGGCTTTGACTCTGCTGCGCGAAGGCAAGCCAGCCCGGCTGGTTGAACGCAGCCATGAGGAGGAGAAGCTGTTCCAGGGCCTCGGCCTGTTGTCATCAAAGCCGGTGCTCTATGTCTGCAACGTCGAAGAAGGCGCAGCTGACAAGGGCAACGCATTCTCAGACCGTGTGAAAGATTTTGCAGCCAAGGAAGGCAACAGCGCCGTTGTCGTTTCCGCCAAGATCGAGAGCGAGATTGCAGTGCTGCCGCCGGACGACCAGAAGGACTATCTGGAAGCCGTGGGCTTGTCCGAACCGGGCCTCAACCGCGTGATCCGCGAAGGTTATGACCTGCTGCACCTCGTCACTTACTTCACTGTCGGCCCGAAGGAAGCGCGCGCCTGGACCATCACCAAGGGTACGAGGGCGCCGGCGGCTGCTGGCGTCATCCACACCGATTTCGAAAAGGGCTTCATCCGCTCCGAGACCATTTCCTATGCCGACTATATCGCCAACAAGGGTGAGGCAGGAGCGCGCAGAGTCCGGCAAGTTCCGCCTCGAAGGCAAGGACTATGTGGTGGCGGATGGCGATGTCATGCATTTCCGCTTCGCCACATGAAGCATCACGATGATTTCGACGTAGGGCAGGAGATCGAGCTTGGCTCGTATCCCGTTTCTGCGGAAGAGATCATCGCCTTCGCCCGCGAGTTTGATCCGCAGGATTTTCATCTTGTCGGAGGAGGCGGGCAGGGCATCCGTCCTCGGCGGCCTGGCGGCAAGCGGCTGGCATGTTTCATCCATAATGATGAACCTGATCGCTACCGGCTGGCTGAACCACACGCACAGCATGGGCTCCAACCACATTCAGGAAATGAGGTGGCTGAAGCCGGTGCTGGCAGGAGATGTGCTGAAGGGCCGCGTGCAGATACTGGAGAAGCGCGTGTCGTCGAAACGGCCCGAGATGGGAATCTTCAGTTCGGTGTTTCATCTCACGGGTGCTTCTGGCGAACTCAAGACCGAGATGCGCGCCATCACCTTTATGAGAGTCAAACCAGCATGTTAGGGCTGTTCCTTGACGAGCTGGATGAGGGTTTTTTTGCGCCGCTTGGCAGCTACCACTTCACGCGCGAGAATATTCTGGCCTTCGCCCGCAAGTTTGATCCACAGCCTTTCCACCTTGATGACGCAGCGGCAGAGGCTGGCCCTTTCGGCTCGCTTGCGGCAAGCGGCTGGCACACCGGTGCCGCATGGATGATCCGCTACGTCACGACAAACGCAGAGGCGCGAACGAAGCTTGCTGCAGAGGGCAAGATGCTGCCGGAAGTTGGCCCATCACCCGGCTTCACCGACATGCGCTGGCACAAGCCGGTGTTCCCCGGCGACACGCTTGCCTTCAGTTGCCGCGTCACGTCAAAGCGGGAACTTGCCACGCGGCCGCACTGGGGCATCCTGTTCTCGCGCAATGAAGGCGTGAACCAGAACGGCGAACTGGTGTTCAGCTTCGAAGGCAAGGTGCTGACGGCGCGGCGCTAGCGACAGCGAAGAGACCTCATCCGCCCCGTTGGGGCACCCCCGGGTCAAGCCCGAGGGCAGGCTCTTCTCTAACTGCGTTGGAGAAGGGAACACTGTCGCTTCTCCACGTCAGTGGAGAAGCTGTCACGAAGTGACTGATGAGGTCCCTTCTTTCAAGTCAATGCCCTTCAAACGACATGAGCGTATGCACCTTGACGTTCTTGGCGCAATTCCTGGCGGTCGCTCTTGCTTTTTTGTGCTTGACAATGTTCCTGTTATGTTCTAGCGGCAAGACAGGAGGATATTCATGGACTGGGCAAGAGCCATCGAGACCAATCAGGCAGCACTCACCCGCATCGTGGCGGAACTGATCGCCATGCTGGGGCTGATGGCCGGCGGCACGGCGGACAGGCTTGCATTTCCGCTTTACCGCGCCGTGCTGAGGGTGCTGCGGCCTGCCGAATCCGCTGTGCGCCGCCTCATCATTGTCGCGGCCCGCGATCTCGTAATGGAGCCTTCTGCCGCTGCCGCCCGTCCGGCGCCCAAGCGGCTTGCCCGCTCCGCAAAGGGCGGCGCGCGCCTTCGTTTCAGCTGTTCGATCCGCGCCAGGGTTTCGCCCGGGTGCGCCGTAGCCCCGCCAGCAAGGCCGTGCCGCGCATTCGCGTCATCGGCTTCGATCCGCGCATCCCGATGTCGCGGGTTTCGCCCCAGCCTGTCATCACGCCAGTGCGCGAGCCGGATGGCACGGTGAGCGCCAAGCGCCTCCGCCGCCGGCTCGCGGCGATCGGGGCGGCGCTCGAAGATCTGCCCGGCCAGGCCAAACGCCTGGCGCGCTGGCGGGCCCGGCGCGAGCGCATGGCGGTTTCCAGATTCAGATCGCCGCTCCGCCCAGGCCGGCCGCCCGGCTACCGGTCAAGGCCCCGGCATGACGTCGATCATGTTCTCATCGCGTGCCATGCGCTCGCCTGGGATGTGGTCCGGGGAGACACGTCCTGACGACCAGCACATCAAGATGGTCATCCGTATACGGATGAATTAGCCTGCGCGGCATTTGACGGCGCGAAGGGACCTCATCCGCCCCGTTGGGGCACCTTCTCCAACTGCGTTGGAGAAGGGAGAATTGTCGCTTCTCCACGTCAGTGGAGAAGCTGTCACGAAGTGACTGATGAGGTCCCTTACTCCGCTTCAATGCCCTTCAAACGAAACCAGCGTATGAACCTTGACGTTCTTGGCGCGCAGCTTTTCAGCGCCGCCGAGGTCTGGCAGGTCGATGACGAAGGCGGCGGCAACAACATCGCCACCAGACTTGCGGATGAGGTCGATGGCGGCGCCCGCCGTGCCGCCGGTGGCGATAAGATCGTCAATCAGCAGGATGCGGTCACCAGCTTTGATGGCGTCGGCGTGAATCTCGATAGTGTCTACGCCATATTCGAGCGCGTATTCCTGGCCGATGGTGCGCGAAGGCAGCTTGCCCTTCTTGCGGATAGGGATGAAGCCACGGCCCAGGCTTGCGGCCACAGCGCCGCCGAGGATGAAGCCACGCGCCTCGATGCCCGCCACATAATCAATGTCACCCTTGAGGAAGGGCCAGACCAGTTCATCAACTGCCGCACGGAAGCCGTGCAGGTTGGCAAGCAGCGTTGTGATGTCACGGAACAGGATGCCGGGTTTGGGGTAGTCCGGGATCGTCCTGATGTAGCGCTTGATGTCGAAGCCGTTGCGCAGGTCCATGTACTCGTTCCCCTAAGGCCATTTCACGGTTGGCGGCATTGACGAGAGAATGGACTCTACATTGCCGCCGGTCTTGAGCCCGAATAGCGTGCCGCGATCATACAGCAAGTTGAACTCGACGTAACGCCCGCGGCGGACGAGTTGCTCTTCGCGGTCGGCCTCTGTCCACGCCGCATTCATGTTGCGGCGGACGATTGCTGGATAGACTTTGGCAAAGCTCTCTCCCACATCGCGCACGAAAGCGAAGTCGGCGTCGAAGTCTCCACTGTTCTGATAGTCGAAGAAAATGCCACCGATGCCGCGCGGCTCCTGCCGGTGGGTGAGAAAGAAGTAGTCATCGCACCATTTCTTGAATTTTGGATAGTCAGCGATTGCATGGCGTCCGCAGGCTGCTTGGAATGCCGCATGGAAGGCCATTGAATCTGGATCTTCCTGATTGCGGCGGCGATCCAGAACCGGCGTCAAATCAGCGCCGCCACCAAACCAGCTTTTGGAAGTCACCACAAAGCGCGTATTCATGTGAACCGTTGGAACCTGCGGGTTCCACGGGTGGCCGATGAGCGAAATGCCGGAAGCCCAGAAATGCGGGTCATCCTCGGCGCCTGGAATCTGCTTGCGAAACTCGGGTGAGAATTCCCCATGAACAGTTGAGCAATGGACGCCGACCTTTTCGAACAGGCGGCCGCTCATCATCGACATGACGCCGCCTCCGCCGTCGCCTTCCCGGGCCCAGGCCTTGCGTTCGAACTTTCCGGGCTGGGCTTCGCCTGGCGCTTCTGCTTCCAGTTGCTCGAAGGCGGTCACAATCTGGTCCCTGAGGCGCTGGAACCATTGCTCGGCAAGTTTTTTCTGCTCGGGATGGTCGTCCATTGAAGGTCCGGTGGCAGTGGATTGTGATCTTGAGGCACGCGGGCGCGGCCCATGGTTTTATTGCTTGTTTTCATGCTGGAAAACAACAGCCTTCTGCCCGGCAGGGAGGCTGGCGAGAATCAATATCCCGATTGCTTGGCCGCAAACCGTTACGCGCATCGCCGGTCGAGCCAAACGCAGCTTCAGCAGCGCCTCGGCAGGATTGCAGAGCCGCTTCTTGCCCATGCAGTTTATGGCCTGTTTTTCAAGGTTTTAGAAAGCTTGAGCGAAAGTGGAGCATGTGGCGCAAGTGCGACAACTCTGGTCTGGACAAGGGCAACCGCCAATGTCAAAACCCGGGCATTCATGTGGCAGCGGGAAGTCATGCTTTCCGCCTTTGCGGTAATGCGAGGAACTCAACGTGTCGACAGCAACTCACGATGACGTCACCCGCCGGGACTTTTTGTATATTGCCACGGTCGCCGTTGGAGCCGTCGGCACTGCAATGGTCGCCTGGCCATTTTTGCAGCAGATGAACCCTGACGCATCGGTGCGCGCTATGGCGACCGTCGATGTTGACCTGGCTCCCGTCGCCGAAGGTCAGGAAATCACCATCAAGTGGCGCGGCAATCCGGTCTTCGTGCGTCATCGTACTAGCAAGGAGATTGAAGCTGCCAAGGCGGTGAAGCTTGAAGACCTCAAGGACCCTGTCGCACGCAATGCCAATGTCGCCGATGGCGAGCAAGCCACCGATACCAACCGTGTGGTTGGCGGCGAGAAGGGCGAGAAGTATTTGGTGATGATGGCCGTATGCACTCACTTGGGCTGCGTGCCCATCGGCAATGAGGGTGAATTCGCGGTTGTCGAAGGCAATACCAAGACCGGCGGCTGGTACTGCCCGTGCCATGGCTCGGCCTATGACACGGCAGGCCGCATCCGCAAGGGCCCGGCACCCGAGAATCTCGCGATTCCGAAATACCAGTATCTCACCGACACCAAAATCCGCATCGGTTAAGCAGAGGCGATACACATGAGCGGCCCTTCCAATTATCAGCCCAAGTCAGCATTCGGAAAATGGATGCATGAGCGTCTGCCAATCATGGATCTGGTTCAGGGGCAGGCGCTGGATTTTCCGACGCCGCGCAACCTCAACTATTTCTGGACCTTCGGCGGCATCCTGGCGATCATGCTGGTAGTGCAGCTGCTCACAGGCATCGTGCTGGCGATGCATTATACGGCGCATGTGAGCATGGCGTTTGACTCGGTCGAACACATCATGCGCGACGTGAACTATGGCTGGCTTATCCGCTACATGCATGCCAACGGCGCTTCGATGTTCTTCATCGCGGTCTATTTCCACATGTTCCGCGGCATGTACTACGGCTCCTACAAGGCGCCGCGCGAAGTGCTGTGGATGATTGGCGTGCTGATCTATCTCGTCGATGATGGCAACCGCCTTCATGGGCTATGTGCTGCCTTGGGGCCAGATGAGTTTCTGGGGCGCCAAGGTCATCACCAACCTGTTCTCCGCCATTCCGTTCTTCGGAGATGCGATCACCACCTGGCTGTGGGGCGGCTATTCGGTCGACAATCCGACGCTCAACCGCTTCTTCTCGCTGCACTACCTACTGCCCTTCGTGCTTGCTGGCCTCGTCGGCCTGCACGTCTGGGCGCTGCATGTGGTCGGCAACGGCAATCCCACCGGCGTCAGTGTAAAGAGCCCCAAGGACACGCTGCCCT
>CAWFCR010000016.1:0-40484 GCA_963814455.1 uncultured Alphaproteobacteria bacterium
AGGTGGCAGGCTCCGTCTCGAACACATCAAGTGCTGCACCTGCCACATGCCCGGATTTCAACGCATCATAAAGCGCATCTTCGACGACGAGGCCGCCGCGCGCGCAATTGATGATGCGAACGCCCTTTTTGCACTTGGCGATGGCGCCCGCATCAATGATGCCGCGCGTCTTGTCGGTCAGAGGCGTATGCAGCGTGATGAAGTCGGCGCGGCGGAAAATCTCGTCAAGTTCCACTTTTTCCACGCCGATGTCGCGGGCCCGCTCCTCCGACAGGAACGGGTCATAAGCAATGACCTTCATGCGCAGCCCCAGCCCACGGTCCGCTACAATTGCGCCGATGTTGCCGCAGCCGATGACGCCAAGCGTCTTGTTGAACAGCTCGACACCCATGAAGCGGTTCTTCTCCCACTTTCCTGCATGGGTCGACGCATTGGCTTCGGGAATTTGGCGGGCCAGCGCCATCATCATGGAAAGCGCATGTTCAGCCGTCGTCACCGCATTGCCGAACGGCGTGTTCATCACCACGATGCCGCGCGCCGTGGCGGCAGGAATATCGACATTGTCGACGCCGATGCCAGCGCGGCCGATGACCTTCAGCTTCTTGGCCGCCTCGATGATCTTGGGCGTCACTTTGGAGGCGGAGCGGATGGCAAGCCCGTCATACTCCGGGATCGCCGCAAGCAGCGCATCCTTGTCCTTGCCGAGGTCCGGCTTGTAGTCAACATCAACGCCGCGATCACGGAATATCTGCACGGCGGTTTCGGAAAGCTTGTCCGATACGAGAACACGAGGTTTCATATGTCTATCCCCCAGGAATTCAGTTTGTGGTGGCTTGCGCATAGGCCCAGTCGAGCCATGGCAGCAGCGCCTTGAGATCAGATGTTTCGACAGTCGCCCCGCACCAGATGCGAAGGCCGGGAGGCGCATCGCGGTAGCTGCCGATGTCGAGCGCCACGCCCTCAACCTCCAGCAGCTTCACCATCTTCTTGGCGACAGCCTCATCACCCTTGAGCGTGAGGCAGACGGAGGTGTTGGAGCGTGTTTCCGGCACTTTCGCCAAGTTCTGCGCAAAAGCAGATGCATCGAGCCAGCCGTTGATGACGGCGGCATTGGCATCCGCCCGCGCAACCAGCGCTCTGAGGCCGCCGATTTGCTTGGCCCATTTGAGCGCCACAATGTAATCCTCGACGCATAGCATGGAAGGCGTGTTGATCGTCTCGCCCTCAAAAATGCCTTCGATGAGCTTTCCGCCCGAAGTCATGCGGAAGATCTTCGGCATTGGCCATGGCGGTGAATAGCTTTCGAGCCGTGCCGCAGCGCGCGGGCTAAGAATGATGACGCCATGTGCGCCTTCGCCGCCCAATGCCTTCTGCCAGGAGAAGGTGACCACATCGAGCTTGCTGAAATCGAGGTCCTGCGCAAATGCGGCAGACGTGGCATCGCAAATCGTCAACCCCTCGCGAGCAGCCGGTATCCAGTCAGCATTGGCAACGCGAACGCCGGATGTGGTTCCGTTCCAGGTGAATACCACATCGTTGTTGAAATTGATCTTGGAGAGATCGGGAAGCTCGCCATAGCCAGCGATATGCTTCGTCACATCCTTGAGCTTGAGCTGCTTCACCACATCAGTGACCCATCCCTCGCCAAAGCTTTCCCACGCCACCATTTCAACGCCGCGCTCGCCGAGCAGCGACCACAGCGCCATTTCAACGGCGCCCGTATCAGAGGCGGGAACGATGCCGATGCGATAGTCGGCAGGAACTTGCAGCACTTCGCGCGTCAGCGTGATCGCCTGCTTGAGGCGCGCCTTGCCTTCAGCCGAACGATGCGAACGGCCAAGCGATGCGGATGTGAGAAGATCGGGAGTCCAGCCGGGAATCTTGGCGCAGGGGCCGGAAGAAAATTGCGCGTTGGCGGGTTTCGCCACAGGCTTCGTCGTCATGTTGTGCTCCATCCTTACAGATGGACTGGCTTTCGGTGGGGAAAGCTAGCCCGCGCCGCTTATGGATGATTTGCAGAAAATTGGCAAGACGAAGCGCGGGGGATGCTTTCCGACTCGTAACTTTTGCACAAATGCAAACGGCGGCAGGTTGCCCTGCCGCCGAAACGTTCTGCGTTACCCGTTGATTTAGAACGAGAAGCGGATGCCCGCAGTCACCTGATGCTCCAGCGGGTTAGCGCCAGAAATCATCGTGTCGCGGAAGCGGTAGCCAACATCAAGGGCCACATTCTGCGTGAGATCGACGGCAACACCAGCGGCAAGACCGACGGCAAGGCCGCTGTCGTTGCCGGTCGGCGTATTGCTCACCCAGCCATAACCGGCGCCTGCGCCAACATAGGGCGTAAAGGCGGAGTCATTGGCGAAGTCATAGTAGAGATTGCCGAGAACCGTGGTTGTCGACATCCGGGTTGCCGGCGCAACATCATACTTGCCAGCCCAGTCCACCGTGATGTCAGCGCGCATCGAGTCATTATAGCGGTAGCCAATGCCGCCGCCAAAGACCATGCCCATATCGTCATCGCCGCCCGTCCATTGAAGGAACGAAACGCCACCATCAGCCCGCAGATAGAGGCCCATCGCCTCCGATTCCGGAGCTACCGGATCACCGAGATCAGCAGCCTGCGCGGCAACTGCAAACGGGACCGATACAACACCTGCAAGCAGCAAAATCTTGAACGCTTTCATCACACACCTCCAAAGTAAAAACTCGTCCGACGACTGACAAACTAGCCACGGCTCGTGTCCGAGAGCAGGCGCGAATTTGGCTTAATTGTGATGGATCGTGACTGTGGCCTCAAAGGCACAGCATTTTGCTGCGTTTCCACGCATCTCATTGACGCAGCGCTAACCATGCTGCATTTCACGCACGCGATGAAGAAACATTCGGCGGCGGAATGGTTAATGCTGGCCTCATTGGTGGTGGCCTGGGGAGCCTCGTTCGCCATGACTAAAGTGGCGGTGAGCCACATCAGCGCCAGTTGGACCATGGCGCTGAGACTTGCTTTCGCCGCGCTGCTGCTCGTGCCATTTGCAATGCTGACAGGCCGTTCCCTCGCCATGTCGAGGAGCGACTGCATTGCGATTTTCCTATCTTGCACTCACCGGATATGTGTTGCCTTTCTTCCTCATCTCCTGGGGCACGCGCTTCATCGCTTCCGGAATCTCGGGTTTGTTGATGGGGGCTATTCCGATTTTCATGGTCATTGCGGCGCATGTGTTTCTTCCCAATGACAAGCTGACGCTTTCCCGCTTCATCGGATTTCTCATCGGCTTTGCGGGCATCGTCGTTTTGATGGGTGAGGATGCATTGCGTGGCCTCTCCGTCAGTGGACAGGAACTCATCGGCGAACTCGCAGTGCTGCTGGCCTGCCTGCTCTATGCGGCGCACGGCATCGGCGCCAAGCGCATGGGCGTGCAGGAGCCAATCCGGCAGACAGCGCTGGTGTGCGCCATCTCAGCCATCATGGGAATTGCTCTCGCAGCCATCACCGCACCGGGCGAACTCGCTGCAATGCCAGCCAGCGCCTGGTTGGCAACATTCGGGCTCGGCCTCATTCCCACGGCCTTTGCATCGGTGGTGATGTACATACTGATCGCGCGCTCAGGCCCGACCTTCACCACGCTTTCGAACTACCTTGTGCCGATCTTCGCAGTGCTGCTTGGAGCCGCTCTGTTTGGCGAGCCACTCGAGGCAAATGTGCTGATCTCGCTCGCGCTCGTGCTGGCGGGAATCGCTATCAGCAGAGTGAAGCTGTCAGGCCGCAGCCTTTGAAATCAAGCCGCAGAGATCATCCACCACAGTCTTGACCAGGCTTGCATCATCGCCTTCCGCCATGACGCGGATCAGCGGCTCGGTGCCGGACGGACGGATGACAAGACGGCCCTGCTTGCCAAGGCGCGCGGTTGCTTCCGCGATGGCAGCACGCACGGTTGAATCTTCCAGTGGCTTGCCGGTTTTGTACTTCACGTTCTTGAGAATTTGCGGAACAGGCTCAAACAGGTGGCACACTTCGCTCACCGGCTTGCCGCGCCGCTTCACTTCGGCCAACACCTGCAGGGCAGCCAGCAAACCATCGCCTGTCGTGGAGAAATCGGAAAGTACGATGTGGCCCGATTGCTCGCCGCCGACATTGAAGCCATGCTCGCGCATATGCTCGACCACGTAGCGATCACCTACCTTGGTGCGGGCAAGTGACAATCCCTGCTCGGCAAGGAAGCGCTCAAGTCCGAGGTTGGACATGACCGTAGCCACAAGTCCCCCACCCTTGAGCTCGCCGCGCGCATGCATGGCGCCGGTGACGAGCGCCATCAGCTGGTCGCCATCCACAAGCTCGCCTTGCTCGTCGCAGATGATGACACGGTCTGCATCGCCATCGAGCGCAATGCCGATGTCGGCGCGCACTTCTCGCACCTTTTGGCACATGGCCTGCGGCGCTGTTGAGCCGCACTTCTCGTTGATGTTGGTGCCGTTGGGATCAACGCCAAGCTGAACGATTTCCGCGCCCAGCTCCCACAGCGCCGTCGGCGCCGTCTTGTAGGCAGCGCCATTTGCGGTGTCGATGACAATGCGAAGTCCCTCAAGACTCACTTCCTTGGGGAAGGTGCGCTTCGCAAACTCGATGTAGCGGGCCTGCGCATCATCAATGCGCTTGGCGCGGCCAATGGCATCCGGCGGTGCAACCGGGATGGCATCGGGCGACGCAAGCATGCGCTCGATCTCGCTTTCCTGCTCATCCGACAGCTTGTAGCCGTCAGGCCCAAAAATCTTGATGCCGTTATCCTGGTAGGGATTGTGCGAGGCGGAGATCATGACGCCAAGGTCAGCCCGCATGGAGCGCGTCAGCATGGCAACGGCAGGCGTCGGCACAGGTCCGAGCAGAAAAACATCCATGCCAGAGGCGAGCAGCCCG
Source organism: uncultured Alphaproteobacteria bacterium (assembly GCA_963814455.1). GTDB lineage: Bacteria > Pseudomonadota > Alphaproteobacteria > Rhizobiales > Aestuariivirgaceae > Aestuariivirga. The sequence continues at coordinate 4,913 of CAWFCR010000016.1, forward strand.
GCGGTCAGCGCCTGTTCGATCATGTAGCCGGAAAGGCGCGTATCCTTGCCGATCACCACACGGTGGCGGTGCGAACCACGACGGTAGAGGTTGCCCGTGGCGAGGCCAATCTTGAGCACCATCTCCGCCGACATGGCGCCCGAATTGGCTTGTCCGCGAACTCCGTCCGTTCCGAAATACCTGCGTGACATTTCTGTCCCCTCACCCAGCCGTCCGCTGCGTCCCTACTTCAATACACTTAAATTTCCGTGCTGTCCGGCTCTGCCATGGCAGTGGCCACGGCAAGCGCGGACACGGTGTCCTTCACATCATGGACTCGCACAATATGCACTCCATGGAGCGCTGCATAAAGAGCTCCGCCAACCGAACCGGCGGAACGGTTAACGGCCAGCTTCTCGCCGGTCAGCGCCCCGATGAATCCCTTGCGCGAAATGCCCACAAGCACTCGCAACGCCCAGCCCGTGATACAGACTGATTCGCTGCATGATCTCCAGATTGTGGTGGAAGGTCTTGCCGAAGCCGATGCCGGGGTCAATGCAGATGGCTGAGTCCGGAATCCCGGCTGATCGGCAGAATTCCACTCGTTCCGCCAGGTAATCATAAACATCGAGCGCCACATCATCATACTGCGGATTGAGCTGCATGGTGCGGGGGTCCCCTTGCGCATGCATAAGCACCACGGGACGTTTCAGCTTCGCCACGGTCGCAAGCGATTGTGGGTCATAGGACAGGGCCGAAACATCGTTGATGATGGCGGCACCCGCTGCAGACGCCTTGTCCATCACCTCGGATTTGCGCGTGTCGATTGAAACACAATGACCATCTGCTGCCAGCGCCGTGACGACGCCGAGCGTGCGCGACAACTCTTCTTCGAGGCTCACGGCATCAGAGCCAGGCCTGGTTGATTCGCCGCCAACATCGAGAATGTGCGCTCCCTGCCGGGCCAGGAGGCGACCGTGCGCAATGCCTTCCGCCTCACCTGCATGCTGTCCGCCATCGGAAAACGAATTGGGCGTCACATTGACGACGCCCATAACGCGCGTGCGGCTGATGTCGAGTCCGGCAAAATGTCCGCGCGGCGCGGCAATGCGAATGACTGCCGCCTCGCCCGCAACCTCGGCATATCTCACGATGCGTGAGGGACTACCGCGCCTGATGACCTCAACCAGCGTGAAGGCCGCAAAGCTGCTGCCGCCAAGGGCTGCGGCTTCTCCCGCTTCCCGCAAGCGCAGCGCATCTGCGCCATGCACAAGGCCAAGCGGGCGGAAATAATCTCGCGGCATGCGGGGGGCTGGTCCGGAGCCTAGGACTGCGGTTGCGGTTCCATGTCTCCCGCACCTGCCCCACCGCGGCGCGGGCGCCCGGCGCGTGGCATCGGCGATGACGGCTTGGTGCCAGACTTGCGCTTGGCTTGATCATCATCACGATCAATCGCTTCGCCATTCAGCAGCTTTTTCACTTCGTCGCCACTCAGCGTCTCAAACTCGAGAAGAGCCTTGGCCACCGTATGGAGATCAGAGCGGCGCTTGGTCAGGATCTTCTTGGCAGTAGCCTCGCCCGTCTGGACAAGCTTGCGTACTTCCTCGTCAATGAGCTTGGCCGTCTCATCCGACAAATTCTTGCTCTGCGTCACTGAATGTCCGAGGAACACTTCCTGCTCATTGCCATTGTAGCGAACCCGGCCAAGCTTGTCGGACATGCCCCACTCGGTCACCATGGCGCGCGCCAGCTGTGTCGCCATCTGGATGTCGCCCGTAGCGCCGTTGGTCACGTTCTTTTCGCCGCCGAGAATGAGCTCTGCCTCGCGGCCGCCGAACAGCACAGCCAGTCGGCTTTCGCACCATTCGCGCGTGCGGCTGTAGCGGTCGCCTTCCGGCAGATTCATGGTCACGCCAAGTGCGCGACCGCGCGGAATGATGGTAACCTTGTGCAGCGGATCATAGGGAACTGCGAGGCCAACGAGGGCATGGCCTGCTTCGTGATAAGCGGTGTTGCGGCGCTCATCGTCGCTCATCACCAGCGTCTTGCGCTCCGCGCCCATCATCACCTTGTCCTTGGCGTATTCGAACTCGGCCTGCGTCACCACGCGCTTGTTGCGGCGCGCGGCAAGCAGGGCCGCTTCATTAACCAGGTTGGCAAGATCAGCACCCGAGAAGCCGGGGGTGCCGCGGGCAATTGTCTTGGGATCAATGTCCGGAGCCAGCGGTACATTCTTCATGTGCACGCGCAGGATCTGCTCACGGCCCTTGACGTCCGGATTGGCGACGACAACCTGCCGGTCGAAACGGCCGGGGCGCAACAATGCGGGATCAAGCACATCCGGCCGGTTGGTGGCGGCGATCAGAATCACGCCTTCATTGGCTTCGAAACCATCCATCTCGACGAGGAGCTGGTTGAGCGTCTGCTCGCGCTCGTCATTGCCGCCGCCAAGGCCTGCGCCACGATGGCGGCCAACAGCGTCAATTTCATCTATGAAGATGATGCACGGCGCATTCTTCTTGGCCTGCTCGAACATGTCACGTACGCGGCTTGCGCCAACGCCCACGAACATTTCGACGAAATCCGAACCCGAGATAGTGAAGAATGGAACATTGGCTTCGCCGGCTATGGCGCGCGCCAGCAGCGTCTTGCCGGTGCCGGGAGGGCCAATAAGCAATGCGCCCTTCGGAATCTTGCCGCCGAGGCGCTGGAACTTGTGCGGGTCCTTGAGGAAGTCGACGATCTCGACAAGATCTTCCTTCGCCTCGTCAACGCCAGCGACGTCTTCAAACGTCACGCGGCCATGTTTTTCGGTCAGACAGCTTGGCCTTCGATTTGCCAAAGCCCATGGCCTTGCCGGAACCCGATTGCATCTGGCGGATGAAGAACACCCACACGCCGATGAGCAGCAGCATGGGCAGCCAGTAGATGAGTGCGTTGGAGAGCAGCGAGTCATTCTGCTGCGGGCGGAAGGCAACATCAATGCCCTTGGCTTTCATCGCGGTAATGTCTTCTTTCAACACGCCGCCATAGGCCGTCACCGTGTTGCCGCTGGTCGTCTTGCCGATCATCGTTTCGCCAGAATAGGTGACGGACTTGATCTCGCCGTTGTTCACCTGGTCAAGGAACTTGGAGTAGCTGACCTCCGTTGCACCGGCACTGCCGACCTGCCCCTGGTAGACGCTGAACAGCGCCAGAAGCAGCAAGCCAATGACAATCCAGATAGCGAAGTTGCGGAACTGATTCACTTATCCCTCTAATCCCCCGGATTGCCGGTCAAAACACGGTCCCCGGGCAAACGACCCAATTGATGACATTAACATAAGACGCCACCCAGCCAATTCCAAGCGTCGTACTATCGTAAATAAGGACTAAATCTGATTTCTGCAGGGATGATGCCGACCTCGTTGTCCAGCACCACGGGCCAGCCCTCTCGGACAAACCGGGGCGCATCTTGCGGGCCAGCGACCTGCGCGAGGCTGATGGCCGGAACCACCAGTGCGCCGGGTCGGGCCCTGACCTCGAAACCGACTGTCCCATAGCAGCAGACCCGGAAGCCGGAACGGCAACTGGCTGCTGGCTGATCCGGCCCGGCTCACGGCCAAAAATGACGGTTCTGGTGCGGAGACCAAACAGCAGCCCACCGAGCGAGCGGCGGGGAGCGCCACCTTCCACGATCCACCGCGAAATCCGGCACAGCGAGGCAGGACTCGCCTGAGTTGCGGAGAGCCTGCCCATGACAAGGCTGAGCACCGCTGACTGCACATTCCCATCCAGCTGCGCAAATGCTTGGCGTTCCAACTCGCCATAACCTGCAGCATGCCACGTCAAATGCTCGGCAATGTACGACTGCGCGCTCTCCGTAGCGGTCCGCACGTTTTCGGCAGCATCCTCGGCCCTCTGTCCCAGCGCGGAAATTTCGTCGGCCCCGCTCTGCGCCAAATCACGCCGAACGCGAACTCGCTCAAACCGCTCCTGCTCATTCGAGGGGTCATCAATCCAACCTTGCCTGCGATTGTCGAGATAGTGGCGGAGTGCCGCACGCCTGATGCCGAGGAGTGGACGGAAAAGGCGGATGCCGTTCCATGGCCGTTCCACCCAGATACCGGCAAGGCTTGCATCCGTCGTCGGTGCGCCGAAGCCGCATGGCAACTGTCTCGGCTTGGTCGTCAAGCGTGTGGGCCGTCATCAGCACGTCTACGCCGTAGCGGCGGCACCAGTTGCTCATCAGATCATATCGCGCAGCGCGCGCAGCGGCCTGAATGCCTGTTGCAGGCTTTGCGCCTTCCCAGTGCAGAATATGATGTTGAAAACCCATTTCCGCGCACCAGTGCGCCACTTGCAGCGACTCTTCGGCAGAACCCGCCCTCAGCCCATGGTCAACCGTCAACACACAGAAGGCAGGAGCAAAACCCTCCTGCACCCATTGATGAGCAAGGCACAGCATGGCCATGGAGTCTGAGCCGCCCGATACGGCAAGCGCCAAGCGGGCCTGATCTGCCGCACGGGCAAACAGTGTTTCTGGTTTGGGTAGGGTGGTTCCGAGCCTGCCTGCTGCCTCAGCAGCCAGCGCGCCGGAACTCAGCCTGGGCGCGCTTCTTGGCATCGACAGCATTGGGGAACTCGCTGCTCACCGCACCGAGCGAAGCACAGGCCCGCTCTTTCTCGCCCATCTTGTTCAGGGCTAGACCGAGCTTGAGGAGGCTATCAGGTGCGCGGCGGCTCTTCGGATAATTCTGGTAGCCGGAAAGAAAGTTCTTGGCTGCAGTGCGATAGTCACCCTGCACATAGTGGGTTTCTCCGAGCCAATACTGGGCAGCGCCAGCCAGGCTATGACGAGGATACTTCTCGAGGAAGCTTGAGAAGCCCTGCTCCGCGTCGCCATACTGGCGGTCAACCAGACTTTCATTGGCGCGGCGATACAGCGCCTGCGGGTCGTCCGTTTCAAGTGCTACATTTTCAACGCCAGCAGCGCTGTCATTCACCACAGCGCCAGTGACTTCTTCCCCGCCGGGCGCCACCAACACCTGGCCCTGGAAACCGCCATCCTCAGGCTGGGCCGCCTTCAGTGTACTCAGACCGCCTGCAACGACAGTTCCCTGCGCCTTGCTCGGCGCGGGCTGGGCGGGTGCTGCTTCGACGTCTTCAATCTGCTCGAGGCCGCCACTCTGAATGGCATCATCGTTTTGCACGGCTTCCGCCGTCTTCAGCGTCTGCACCGACTTCTGCTGGATTGGCTTTGGCTGCATGACTTGGCTGGGTTCAGCCGCACCTGTCTTGCGGCCAGAAGTAAGTTGTCCCTGCAGCTGCTTGACGGTGAAGGTCAGCTCTTCGACCTGGCCTACCAGCATGCGCATCTGCTCTTCCATCTGGTTGAGGCGCATTTCCGTGTCGCCGGCAGACTGAGCCAAGGCCTGACCCGAAACGGCGGAACCTGCCAGCAACGCCAGCACAAACGAAACCTTGAAAATCCTGCTCATACCTGCCTGCACCTGGAAGCACGTCCGGCGCAGTTAACGCGCAGCCGGAGCCTTTGCTGATGAAAAACCTGTAAGCTCCAACTTCGTCCTAATCGCGGAGAAATTGAGGCTCGCCGGCAGCAGGGTAAACGAAAAACACCTACTGTTGCCGCCGCGCAACAGAGTCTGGTTACTGCGCCCCGCCGGTGATGACGGTCACCGCACGACGGTTCTGCGAGAAGCACTCTTCCGCATCGCACAGCGCCGCTGGCCTTTCCTTGCCGTAGGCGATCGACGAAATGCGCTTGGCCGAAATGCCCTGGCGGACCAGGAATTCGCGCGCTGCTGTTGCGCGCCGGGCAGAAAGGGCGATGTTGTATTCGCGCGTGCCCCGCTCGTCCGAGTGGCCTTCGACCTGGACGGTGACGTTGGAATACTGCTGCAGCCACTGGGCCTGCTTGGATAGCGTATCCTGGCCCTCGGGAGTCAGGTTGGACTGGTCAACGATGAAGAAAATGCGGTCGCCGACGTTGGTCTGGAAGTCTTGTTCCGAACCTGGGCGCGCAGCGCCTATGCCTTGGCCGCTGCCAGCACCCGCTTCCAGGTCTGGCGTGTTCTTCTTGGAACAGGCCGCCAATGCCAGAAAACAGCAGCAAACTGCCGCATATTTGAAACCAACCATACCACGCATCATGTTCCCACTCCTCGAACAGGCCCTTGGATGCGCATGTCGCGCTCTCCCCCTACCGGGCCTCTGAAATATCAACTCGCCGTGCGGTTTCCCGCGCTCATGTCACAGGGCCCGGCACCCGCTGACCTCTGTCAGCCGCTGCCGCGCCCCAACCACTCAAATTGCCCCGCTATTGTGATTCGTCAGGGTTAACAATTCCTGACTCAGGAAATGCCAGTGGAAGAAGTTACATCCCTTCACTCCATAGGAACGGCGTTTAGCAGGCCGAGAAGGGCGATTTTATGGCCATTTCCACTAATTCAGGCGTGGCGACCAGGCTGGATCAGAGCCAAAATTGCCGGTCGGCACCTGCTGTTCGGCATAGCCCGTCACGTCAACCGAATAGAGTTTCGGGCCTGCCCCCTGCTCGCGGAAGAACATCAGCACACGGCTGTTGGGCGCCCAAGTCGGCCCCTCATTGTGAAATCCTTCGGTAAGGATGCGCTCGCCCGAGCCATCTGGCCGCATGACGCCGATGGCGAATTTGCCGCCGGCCTGCTTGGTAAAGGCAATCCATTTGCCATCCGGCGACCACACTGGCGTCGAATAGCGTCCATTGCCGAAGCTGATGCGGTTCTGCCCGGAGCCATCCGAACCCATTACATAAATCTGCTGCGTGCCGCCACGATCCGACTCAAAGGTAACCTGACCGCCATCGGGCGCATAGGAAGGCGCGGTGTTGATCGACGGCGTATTGGTCAACTGCTGCACTTGGCGCGAGCGCAGGTCGAGCACATGGATGTTGGAGTTGCGGCCATCCGAGTCAAGCAGGCTCATGATCACATGCTGGCCATCGGGCGCATAGCGAGGCGCAAAACTCATGTTGGCGAACTCGCCGACGATCTCTTTCTGCTTTGTCTCCACATTCATGATGAAGACGCGCGGTTCCCCCTTGCCGAATGACATGTAGGTGATCTCCTGCGATGTCGGCGAGAAGCGCGGCGTGATGGCGATGTCCGAACCATCGGTGAGTGCGCGCGGGTTGAAGCCATCCTGATCCATGATCGCAAGTTTCTTGACGCGCTTGTCCTTCGGACCTGACTCATCGACATAGACGATGCGCGTGTCGAAATATCCCTCAAAGCCGGTGACAGCCTTGTAGATCACATCCGAAACCAGATGCGCGATGCGCCGCGCGTTCTTGGCGGATGTGGTGAACTGTTGGGCAGCGATTTGCTGTTGCGACGCCACGTCAAAGAGTTTGAACTCGACTTGAATCTTGTTGCCGGTGGCGAACACCTGACCCGTCACCAACGCCTTGGCGCCAGTACCGCGCCAATCGGCAAAACGCGGTTCCTGGTTGAAGTCTGAAATCTGTTCAATGAAAGTGGAAGGATCAAGCGGCTGGAAATAGCCTGAACGGCCGAGGTTGTTGGTGATCACTTCGTTCATGGTATTGGCAACATCGCCTCCGCCAACGAAGGGCGTGATGGCGATGGGCAGCGGGTCAATCTTGCCGCCCTGCACCACGCCTTCAAGGGCAAGTGCCGGCCTCACGGCCACCATCAGCAGCAAAGCCATCAAGACCAGCACAGCATGAAGCGATTGACGAAAATGGGCCTGCAGCATCATGTATCCTCGGGGATTAAGTGCCAAACATCATGTTCGGCTGGAAATCGAGAGTGTTTTCTTTCCACATCTCATACTTGTCCGGCGGCAGAATGTCACCGTAATTGCAGCCGGAAATGGCGGAAACCGCCGATTGCGCCGTGGCCTGGAACACCGGATCGGCGCTGGAATTCACCACCTCGGGCAGGCCCGCGACGGTGCCATCCTTGTTCAGGAAGAAATGCACCCTGATCGAGAAATCAGCTTCCCGCGCGCTCGGCGGCACGCTCCAGCATTCCTTGGTGCGCGACTGCAGCGCATCCAGCAATGTGGCGACCAGCGCATCATCCGTACCCTGAACATCCTGCTCGCCCTGGGTTGGAGAACCGGCTTCCTCGGAAGGCTGCTGCGGCGCCGACTTGTCATCGTCAGTCTTGTTCAGGAAGGCCGAAAGGTCATCGACATTGAGCTTCGGTTTCTTCTTTTCAGGCTTCTTCTCCGCCTTCTTTTCAACCGGCTTGGCATCGGCGACCTTCTTCTCCGGTTTCTTTTCCGGCTTCTTCTCTTCCTCGGTCTTCTTCAGCAAGTCCTTGAGTGGATCGGGGTCTAGCGGCTTCGGCTCCTCCTGCTTTTCGAGAAGCTTTTTCAACGGATCGGGGTCAAGCGGTTTGGGTTCCGGTGGCTTGGGTTCAGGCGGCTTCGGCTCTTCCTTCTTCGGTTCAGGCGGCTTGGGCTCTGGTGGCGGTGGCGGATCCTTGGCCGCGGTCTTCACTTCCTCGGCAACCTTCGGCGCAGGTTCGACCTTCTTCACCTCAGGTGCAGGCTTGGGTGCCGCCTTCTCCACTTTCTTCTCAGCCGTCTTCGACTGCGCCTGGCGCTTGGAGACATCGCCGATCATCGAGATGTCGACCTGGATCGCATCCTGCGGCTTCACCTCGAATTTTTCAGGGTTAGGCAGCACGACGAGCGCTGCAACCAGAATGGCGGCATGCAAGGCGAAAGATGCAATGAGGCTCTTGCGCATTGCGGCCTGCCTCAGCCGCCTGCGGGCTTAGCGGGAAGCGTTCCGGTGAGCAGCCCGATCTTCGGTAGCCGGCGGCATTGAGAACGCCCATGACTTCCATCACAGCACCATAGTCAACCGACGTATCGGCCCGCACCATGATCTGTTCTTCGGTGCCGCCCTTGGCAAGCGCCTGCAGCTTCGGCACAAGATCAGCCAACGTCAATCTGGCGTTTCCTGCAAGTAGATTGTCTTGTCGGCCTGCACTGTCACATACAGCGGCTCGGTGCTGGTGGGCACTCGGCTTGGCATCGGTCTTCGGCAATTCGACCGGAACGCCGACCGTCATCAACGGTGCAGCCACCATGAACACGATGAGCAGCACCAGCATGACGTCGACCAGCGGCGTCACGTTGATTTCTGACATCACGCCGGCGGATGAAGAACGCCGCCTGGAATTGCGCCGTGTATATCCGCCTCTTGCTCCGCCTGCTGCTGCACCCATGTTGCGCTAGACCCGTTCGTCCAACTGGCGAGAAATGATCGCCGAGAATTCATCCGCGAAGTTTTCGAGCCGCATGCCGATCTTCGAGGTATCAGCAGAATACTTGTTATAAAAAATTGTCGCCGGTATGGCGGCCACAAGGCCGATTGCGGTGGCAAACAAGGCTTCTGCGATGCCGGGCGCCACAACGGCAAGATTGGTGTTCTGCGAATTGGCGATGGCCTGGAACGAGGTCATGATGCCCCAAACCGTGCCGAACAGGCCGATGAAGGGGGCGGCCGAACCAGTGGTGGCGAGAAACAGCAGGCGCGCTTCGATCCAGCTCATTTCCTTCTGGATCTGCACATCCACAACCTTTTCGATGCGCTTCTGCACGCCTTGGAAGCCCGCCCGCAGCGCCAATTCCTGGCTGCGCTTCCATTCCCGCATGGCGGCAATGAAGATCGCTGCAAGGCCGATGTTGTCGCGCCCGCCAAGGGCGCGGTAAAGCTCCTCCAATGACTGGCCGGACCAGAAGCTGGTCTCGAACGAGTCGTTGGCGGCATTCATGCGCCGCACCGCAAAGTATTTTTCGATGATCACGCTCCAGCACCAGATCGGATGCGATTGCCAAACCAAGCATGACCAGGAATACCGGCCATGAGGCCTGCATGACGAGGTGATAGAGCGAAATGTTCCCGGCAGCAGCTGAAGGCGCAACCTGGGTGGTGACGACTGGATCCATTCTCTTTCCCATCCGCCGGGTGGCAAACTCCGGCAGCCTGCCTACGAGGCCGGCGCCTCAAGACAGGCCAAATCTGTCGAAACTGGGGCAAATTCTCAGGTTTTCCCGCACTTTCACCCCACCCTCACATGCAGGTTTCATGGTTAAGGTTTTGTTACTCATGGATTGTCGGCAGCTTTCGCAACCGATAGGCTAGGCAATCGGCAATGGGGATCGGCATGCAACACACGCGCAGCCTCAGCAAAAGACTATTCGCCATGCTCGTTGATTGGGTTCTGGCGGTTGCTGTCCTGACCCTGCTCTTGCTGCCCTGGTCCCACAGCCCGTCATCCCCGCTCTCGATCAACGGTGGCCTGCTCCGTTTCGTTTCTTGTGACAAGGGTGCGATCAGCACCACCGATGGCCGGCCAATCAAACTGGGGGAAGGTCAAAGTCTTGAGATCTGCAGTGCAAGGGTCAACTTGCTGTTTCCCAGCCGCGAGGCCGTCATCACTACAGCAGAAGGTGAGGAGTTGCGGCTGCCCGTTGATGAAACCAACCGCCTGCGCAAGGCTTTCGACCCCACCGAGATGCTGCTGATCCTCGTCCCGCTGATGGCTGCAGCTTTTGAGGCCAGCCGCTGGTCGGCAACGCCGGGCAAGCGGTTGTTCGGTCTTCTCGTCCGCACTACGGAAAACACCCGCCCCGGCTTTGGGTCAGGCACTGCTCCGCAATGTGCTGAAATATCTCTTTGCCTTCGCAGGGCTGTTGCAGATCCCCGCCTTGTTCAAATTTGTGGCCGCGACGCCGGAGCAAATTCAGGCGCTCATCATCGACGACAATCTCACCCTCAGACCTGCGGTTGATGTGATGTGGGATATTTCACCGCTGCCGGCCCTGCTGGAATCAACAGCCACGGGGCTCATCGGTCTTGCGTCACTGATCATCACGTTGTCGATCCTCTTCCCCACGAAAAGCGCAGGCCGAGGCCTTTACGACAAATGGGCAGGCACTATGGTTGTGCGGCAGGCGGCGGAAACAGCGCCGCCCAATCCTTCGGCACCCGCATAGGTCGGCCATTCGGGTCAATCAGCACCGGCGTGACCTTTGCCTCGAACAGCAACTCGCCATCCCGCAGGATGCGCTGGGTGAGATGCATGCGAACGCCGGTGACGCCGTCGAAAGCGCGTATGCACCTCCAGCAGGTCATCAATCTTGGCGGGCTTGAAGTATTCGCACTCCAGCCTGCGCACGACAAAGAAATATTTGCCCAACATGTCAGTGTGGTGGATGCCGAGCAGGCGCAGCCAGTCCGTTCGCCCCCGCTCGCAATACTTGATGTAGTTGGAGTGATAGACGACGCCGGAAAGGTCCGTGTCTTCGTAATAGACGCGCACTGGCAGGATATGCGCCCCGCCTTCCAGCCGCCCCGAAACATGTGGCCAGGCTTCAGGCATCGCTTTCACTCAGCGGCAGTATGCCTTGCGTAATCTCCGGCCGCTGCGGCACGCCGAGGCCGAGATGGGCAAAAGCATGTGGCGTCAGCAGCCGCCCGCGCGGCGTGCGGTTGAGAAAGCCGATCTGCAGCAGGTAAGGCTCGACAATATCCTCGATCGCATCGCGCGATTCCGATAGCGAGGCGGCAATCGTATCAATGCCCACCGGCCCGCCGCCGAAATTGACGGCGATGCAGTGGAGATAGCGGTGATCAAGCCCATCCAGCCCGCGCTGGTCCACATCAAGTGAGCGCAGCGCCTTGTCCGCCGCCTTGGCGTCAATCTGCGCAACACCGGCGACCGAGGCGAAATCCCGCACGCGCCGCAGCAGCCTGCCCTGCAATGCGGGGCGTGCCGCGCGAACGCCGCGCAATCTCGCGCGCGCCATCCTCGCTGATTGAAACCTTCATCACGCGCGAACCGCGATGCACGATATCGAGCAATTCGGCCTCAGAATAGAAATCAAGCCGCACAGGAATGCCAAAGCGATCGCGCAGCGGCGTGGTCAGCAGCCCGGTGCGCGTCGTGGCGCCGATCAGCGTGAACTTGGCCAAGGTCAATCCGCACCGAGCGCGCCGCCGGCCCCTCGCCGATGATGAGGTCAAGCTGGTAATCCTCCATCGCCGGATACAGCACTTCCTCGACCGTGGGGTTGAGGCGGTGAATTTCGTCGATGAAAAGAATGTCGCGTTCTTCGAGGTTGGTGAGCAGCGCCGCCAGATCACCCGCCTTGGCGATGACAGGGCCGGATGTGGCGCGGAAATTGACTCCAAGTTCCCGCGCCATGATCTGCGCCAGCGTCGTCTTGCCAAGCCCCGGCGGCCCCGCAAACAGCACATGGTCCAGCGCCTCGCCGCGCCCCTTCGCCGCTTCGATGAAAACGCGAAGATTATCCTTGGCCTTCGACTGCCCGACGAATTCCGCAAGCGTCTGCGGACGGACGTGGGAGTCCACGGCATCTTCGGGCTTCGTATCGCGGTCAAGAACAGTTCGGGTCATGCTTCGAATTTCTTCTTCACAACCGCCAACAATGCCACCAACACGCACCAGCAAACTACGGTCGATACGAAATAGGGCAGTACCCCGCACCATTTAGTCATAACCGTGCACTCATGAGTGATGCTCCCTGTGGCAAACATCCAGCGGTCGAAAGCAAAAACTGTGGCAATTACCAGCACTGCTGCAAACTGCCATTTGAATGTCAACGAGAGTACAACTGCAACTGAAAGCGCAGCAGCATATTGCAGTTAACCATAACCCCCATGGTAGGCGCTCATGCCCGCCTAGGAGATAGAGATCAAAGATTGACGCAGGAAATTGTTGAAACAACTGCATGACTTCTACAACGCCGACACTAGAGACATAGTAAGAGATGATAAAGACCCCAGCGACCGGTACCCACAAAACTACAAAAACAGTGAGGACGACCAACACATCAATCCACTTGTTCATCTAGTCGCTAGCCCCTCGGTACGCAATTCTTGTCCCTAGTGGCCGCACTTGAGGCGGTCATCCAGACTTGCTGGCTGAACCACTGGTTGGCCGGGTCAAGCCCGGCCATGGAGATGTTGAGGAGGCTGTCGCTCATCCCAGTGCCAGCTCCTTCAGCGCCTGGCGGATCAGTTTCTCCGTAGGCTGATCATCGCCGTGCTTGCGCAGCGCGGTGGCGACGGCTGCGCCTGCCTGTGACTGGCCATAGCCGAGATTGACGAGAGCGGAGACCGCATCCGTCGCCGCGGTGGGCAACGGTCCGGCAAGCTCGCCGGAAAGTTTGCCAAGCTGGATATCGGTGTTGATTGAGAGCGTCGACACCTTGTCCTTGAGTTCGATGACGATGCGTTCGGCCAGCTTCTTGCCAACGCCATTGGCCCGCCCGATCATCGGTTTGTCCTGCAAGGCAATCGCCGTCGACAATTCACCGACCGACAAGCGTGGAAAGAATGGCGAGCGCCACCTTGGTGCCCACGCCCTGCACCGATTGCAGCAAGCGGAACCATTCCCTCTCATGCGCCGAGGTAAATCCCACCAGCCGGATATTGTCCTGGCTCACCAGCATCTCGGTGAACAGCGTCGCCGCCTCGCCCATGCCGGGCAGCGCCGCCAGCGTGCGGCTGGAACAGCCGACATGATAGCCCACGCCGCCCACATCGATGATCAGCCAGTCTTCGCCGAAACTGTCGATCCGCCCTTTGAGTTTTCCGATCATGGATGCGTGTCCGGCGCGATGATGGCAAGATCAGGGAAGTAGTCACGATAGCGATTGCGGCATCACGTGTGATGCAGCCGTGTAGCCCGCGTACAGTCCGCATGCGCGCCAATCAGAAAATCTGGAAGAGTTCTTGATCCTCAGTTCCCGCCCCGCTGCGATACTCATAGATGGGCATGCGCCAGGCCGCCTGTGATGAAGCTGCTTCCCATGGGAGGTCTTGCTCTCGGACCCCGATCTAGGCAACACGTGCTCGAAACTCTTTTCAAGCCGCGAAACGTCGCTAGAATACATCGCTGTTTCCGAGACGATGATCTGCATTGATGATTAGAGGTCATCGGCCCTGAAAGCGCTTGAATGATCTGCGCTGCAGACCATTCGAGTACCAGACAGGGTCCACTCTCGACATGAGATCGATTAGGACGTTGGAATCAACGAGGATCGATGGCATCGCCACTATGACCCACGCGAGCAGCTTCCATGATGTCATTGGTGGACATTCTTGCGAAATCTGGATCGATCTTGCCTTCTCGCCGGATGCGGTCTCCAAACTCCGAAGCAACCGCACCGCCCTTTGTCCGTCGGTTTCACCTTTGCTCTGGTCATGCTTCGATGAGAACGACTTCGCCATCGCGCTCCTCGAAGCCAACTTCGTTGCCAGGCGCAAGCTCAAGCTTGTCTCGGACATCTTTGGGGATCGTAACTTGCCCTTTGCTAGTTATGCGCATGGTAATACCTCTCGAGTATTACCTATCACAACTGGGAACAAGTCAAGAACGCGCAAGCACTTTGGCCAAGGTTTGCAAGCCCCGATGATGCGCATGGCAGATGGCGATGGCCAGCGCATCGGTTGAATCCGCCGTGTTCAGTTCGAGCCTTCGGGCAGCAACACCGCACCATGTGCTTCACCTGCTCCTTCTCGGCATGGCCGGCCCCAACCACCGATTTCTTGACCACGTTCGGCGCATATTCAGCCACCAGCAGCCCTGCCAGCGCCGGCACCAGCACGGCAACGCCCCGAGCCTGCCCGAGTTTCAGCGTGGCGCGCGCATCCTTGTTGACAAAGGTTTCCTCCACCGCAGCCTCATCCGGCGAAAAGCGGGCCAGAACTTCAGCCAGTTGGAGGTGGATTTGCGTCAAACGCTCGGCAAGGCTCGCTGCCGCATCGGAATGCACGGCCCCATCAGCGATGTAGGAAAGCCTTGTCCCCTCCACCTCAATGATGCCCCAGCCGGTATTTCGAAGCCCGGGATCAATGCCAATGATTCGAACTTTCTGCGCCATGCCATGGCATAGTCGGTGGCCAACCGTTTCATCAAGTTTTAACCGTACCGGCCCAACCTGCCCGCCGCCACAAAGCGGGGACTCATGGAACAAGAAAACATATCTCAGGCTCCGGGCAACATTCGCCTTGCGGAGGTGCTTGGCGCATTGTCGCGCGCGTTGGACCTGACGGAAGGCCAGCCTGCGGGCCACAGCATCCGCTGCAGCTTCATCGGCAGTTTCATCGGCCGCGCCATGGGCCTCGGCAAGGAACAGCTCTCCGACCTCTACTACACGCTGATGCTGAAGGACCTCGGCTGCTCCAGCAATGCGGCCCGCATCTGCGAGCTGTATCTGGCTGACGACCGCATGTTCAAGCAGGATTTCAAGCGCATCGACGGCAGCCTGTCACAGGCGCTGCGCTTCGTGCTGTCCCACACCGGACTGCAGGCAGGCTTGGCCGAGCGCTTTCGTGCCATGATCAACATCGTGCAGAACGGCGGCGAGATTTCGCGCGAGCTGATTGAAACCCGCTGCAACCGCGGCGCCGACATTGCCCGCCTCATGCGCTTCGGCGATGAGGTGGCAACCGGCATCCAGCATCTTGACGAACATTGGGATGGATCCGGCAAGCCGTCAGGCCTCGCTGGCGCTGACATCCACATCTTTGCGCGCATTGCGCTGGTGGCCCAGGTCGCCGATGTCTTCAACATCAGCAGCGGCGGCGATGCCGCTGTCGCCGAAATCCGCAACCGTGCCGGCACATGGTTCGATCCCAAGATCGCCAAGACCTTCGAGGCCATTGCTACACCTATGTTCTGGGAACTCCTCGCCTCTCCTGACCTTGAACAGCGCATTCTCGAATTGGAACCGGCGCAATTGCAACGCACCGTCGATGACGACTATCTCGACGACATTGCCCAGGCCTTCGCCCAGGTGATTGACGCCAAGAGCCCCTACACATCAGGCCACAGCGATCGTGTGACGCTGTTTGCCGACATGATTGCCGAACAACTCGGCTTTGATGCTGCGCGCCGCCGCTGGCTGCGCCGCGCCGCCTTGCTGCATGACATCGGCAAGCTCGGCGTCAGCAACACCATTCTCGACAAGCCGGGCAAGCTCGACGAGGAGGAATGGAAGGCGATGAAGATGCACGCTTCCCATTCCTTCACCATTCTCTCAGGCATCGGCATGTTCAGCGATCTCGCCGCGATTGCAGCAGCGCACCACGAACGGCTGGATGGCAAAGGCTATCCGCTCGGCTTGACGGCGAAAGACTTGAAGATTGAAACACGCATCCTCAGTGTGGCCGACGTCTTTGACGCGCTGACGGCTGAGCGCCCATACCGCGCCGCCATGCCTTCGGCCACGGCGCTTGCGCTGATGGAGGAACAATTGGGCGCGGCCTTTGACAGGCGTTGCTTCAACGCATTGAAGGTAGCTCTGTTGAGATCCCAACTCGCTGCTGCCTGACCTCAGGCATCGCCCGCGAGCTTGGCAAGCACGTCTTCAGGGAAATCGGCATTGGTGAAGACGTTCTGCACATCATCATCATCATCCAGCGCATCGACGAGCTTGAGCAGCGTCTCCGCTTTCTCCTGGTCCACCGGCTGTCATGGTCTGCGGCTTCCACACAACCTTGACGCTTTCGGCATCACCCAGCGACTTGGCGAGCGCTGACGAAACCTCTCCGATGCTCTCAAAGGCGCAAGTGATGACATGGCCGTGCTCATCGGACGCAGCATCATCAGCGCCAGCTTCAATTGCCGCTTCGAGAAGCTGGTCGGCAGTTCCCTTGGCTGCGGGGTAAGATACCTCGCCCACCCTTGTGAACATGAAGCTCACGGAGCCCGTTTCCCCCATGTTGCCGCCATACTTGGTGAACAGCGCTCGCACATTGCTGGCGGTGCGATTGCGGTTGTTGGTGAGCGCCTCGACCACCACGGCAACGCCACCAACGCCATAACCCTCGTAGCGGACGGGATCATAATTCTCCGCATCCGCGCCGCTTGCCTTCTTGATGGCGCGCTCGATCGTATCCCACGGCATGTTGCCGGCGCGCGCATTCTGCACGGCAAGCCGCAACCTGGAATTCATGTCAGGATCAGGCAAGCCGGCCTTTGCCGCCACTGTGATTTCGCGGCCCAGCTTGGCAAAGGCATTGGCGCGCTGCTTGTCCTGCTTGCCCTTGCGATGCATGATATTCTTGTATTGTGAATGGCCGGCCATGAAACCCTCGGATTGCTCCCCTGCGGCCAGCCTATAGACGCGTCGCAGCCAGCATGACAAGCCGCCCGTTTTAACCCGGAATTAAGCCCCCTCCTTCACCATGCCGCCGTGTGTGTGTGGAGTATGCGTAATGGCCTTGAATTTGGGTGCCGTCGAAGAATTTACTTTTACGGAGCGTGACAACCTGGCCGGCGCCTGCGCGGGCGCACTCCGCAAGGTCAAAAGCCTCGCAGATATCGTGCCTTCGGGCCGCCTGTTCGCCGCAATCACAACGCTATCCGACACCGCAAGCGACATCGACCAGAAGCTCGCCATCGGCGCGCTGCGCAATGCCGCCAAGAAAATGGCCGGCTACGCCGAACCCGCACCTGTTGTAGCGCTTGACGAGCCGCTGCCCATCCACTTCCGCAAGCGGACGTAACGACCCTACAGAACGGCCTTGATGCGGGCCGCTACTTTCTTGAATCCTGCCGAGTTGGGATGGATTTCGTCATGCCATTCCGACTTGCTGGGGACCGACCCCCGCACATCGACATAGATTACGCGCCCAGTTGATGCGAACGACTGCTTGATGGCGTTCAGCCTCGCATGCAGCTTGTCCATCAGCAGGATACAGATTTGCCGCTGGAGCGCAGGCGATGCGATGCCGCGCTTGGCCATCGGCTTGCCGAGCCACAGGTCGTTTTGCGGAAACGGATAGTCATAGCCGTGGAACACGATTTTGCGCACGAAGCTGAAGCCCAGCGCCGTGGTGATGATGCCACGCAGTTTGGCTTCAGCTGCGGCATACTCCGTATCGATGCTGGGCTTGATGAGATCGGCTGCCGTCATGCCCGATTGGTATTGCTTGAGGTGAAAAAACAGGTTGCCGATCATCGTTCCGTCCGCCGCTGGCTTGGCCTGCAGAAGATCGTTTCCGCCGCCGTTGACCAGAAACAGGCTCGGCCGTTCCATCGCCAATGACTTCTGGAATCCCTTGTTGCTCTCCAGGCGTTCGGACCAAATGCCATCCAATGTGTCGCCTGCGCCGTCCGTGCTGAAGATGGCAAGCCGCGGGTCGCTGTTCAGGTGGTCGATGATCTCCTGAACCAGCACTGGATAAAGGTGCCAGGAATCTCCCTCGCTGACCATCTTGCGCACTCCAGCCACATTGGCGACCTTGCGCGCATAGATTTCACGGCGCTGCCTGCGCACTGAGCTGTTCCAGAATTCATAGGGGTTGTCGACACCGGCGGCGCGCATGTGCCGCGTGACGCCCTCGATGTCGGCCTTCGCCGGCTTGAGCTTGATGCGCTGCGCCGGGTTTGAAACCGTCATGTCCTTGCGGTCATAGAAAAAGGCATCGGCAGGCGGCTTGGCCTTTTCAAAGCGCGACAGCAAGGCGTCGGCAGAAAGGCGTGAGCGGTTTGATTTGGCTGGAGGCATGAGGAGATACTCCTTGGCTGACAAGGCAAACCCCTCAAGACTCATTATAGGCCTGGCATGATCCTTGGCAAGCGGCGGGCCTCAGCCCTTGATGCCGCGCAGGCGTTCGCTGCGCCGCCGTAGCAGTTCGACCGTCACCAGCAGCAGCGTCGAGAAAACGATCAGCACGCTCGCCGCCGCAGTGATGGTGGGCGAGATCAACTCGCGGATGCCGGAGAACATCTGCCGCGGCAGCGTGCGCTGCTCCGGCCCGCCGATGAACAGGATGACGATCACCTCGTCGAACGATGTGACGAAGGCAAACAGCCCGCCGGAAATGACGCCCGGCAGGATAAGCGGCATGACCACGCGGAAGAACACCGTGTGCGGCGGCGCGCCAAGCGAGGCGCCGGCCCGCATCAGCGTGCGGTCAAAACTCATCAGTGTCGCCGTGACGGTGATGACGACGAACGGCGTGGCAAGCGCCGTATGCGCGAGGATGATGCCGACGAGCGAGCCGTTGAGCCCGATATAGGCATAGAAAAAGAACAGGCCGATGGCCGAGATGATGACCGGCACGATCATCGGCGAAATCAGCACCGCCATGACGGCGGCGCGCGCCGGAAAGCGTGATTGCGAAAGGCCGAGCGCCGCCAGCGTGCCCAGCACGGTGGAGAGAATGGTGGTGGCGACGGCGACGACGACGGACAGCCGCAGCGCGCTCGTCCACCGTTCATTGGTGAAGAAGCCGTGCTCGCCGATATACCACTTGCGTCGAAAAGCCCGGCATCGGGTAGCTGAAGAAGGTTTCCGAATTGAACGACAGCGGCATGATGGCGAGGATCGGCGCGATCAGGAACAGCAGCACCAGCCCGACGAAAATCCGCAGGCCGTAGTGGGAACTGCGTCTCCGAGTGGTGAGATAGGCAGGAAGCGCCATGGCTCTAACCCAGCTTCATCTTGTCGATGCCGATCAGGCGGTTGTAGACGTAGTAGAGAATGAGCGTGGCGATGAGCAGCACGAAGCCGAGCGCCGAGGCCTTGCCCCAGTTGTTTTCGCTGTTCATCGCCGTGTCGATGAAGCCGGAGATCATGCTGTCGGTGCCGCCGCCGACCAGCGCCGGCGTGATGAAGTAGCCAAGGCAAAGAATGAAGGTGAGCAGGCAGCCTGCCGCGACGCCGGACAGTGTCTGCGGCACATAGACCCGCATGAAGGCGGTGAATGGCGAAGCGCCGAGCGACTTGGCGGCCCGCATGTAGGTGGGCGAGATCGTTTTCATCACGCTGTAGATCGGCAAGCAGCGTGAACGGCAGCTGGATATGCGTCATCGCCAGCACGGTGGCAAAGCGCGTCTTGAACAGCTGCGGGTCGCCCGTCAACAAGGCCCAGCACATTGAGCATCCAGGTAATGCCGGTATAGTGCAGGAGCTGGGTCATCATGCCGCCATCCTGCAGAATGATGGTCCAGGCCGTGGTGCGCACCAGCAGCGATGTCCAGAACGGCAGCAGCACGAAAATCATCAGCATGCTGGAGCGTGCGCTGCGGCAGCGTGGCCAGCATGTAGGCGACCGGATAGCCGAGAACGAGCGTCAGCACCGTCACCAGCGCGCTGATCCACAGCGTGCGGCCCAGCACGCGCACATAGATGCGGCGTTCCTCCGGACGTGCGGTCGACGCCGCCATCATCCTTCTGCTGCAGGTCAAGCACGCTGAGCAGATAATAGGGCGTGTAGGAGGAGCTTGAGCGCTTGATCACCTACCAGGTGGAAGGCTGCGCCCCAAACCGGGTCAGCAGCAATGACCGCTTCCTTCCACGGGCCCTGCTCGATCTTCTCGATCTTGCGGGCGGAGGTGACGACCTTGGATTTGAGCGTCGGCTGCTCATAATTGAGCCGCTTGCCGACGAGGGCTGCCGTTCTGCGCCTTCTGCGCCACCTTCATGTCGGCAGCGAAGGCCGCGAACACCTCTTCGGAAGGCAGGTCCTTGCCGTCCCACTGGCTGGATGAGCTGCGAGGTCTGCGGCAGGTTTTCGACAATGTCCGGATCATAGAACGCCGTGCGCAGCATGATCGAGGATGGGCGCAAGGAACGAGATGACGATGAACAGGAACAGCGGCGCCACAAGCACCAGCGCGCGCAGTCATCTGGCGCCGTTCCGCCTGGCGGAGCTTGATCTTGAGCGGCGTGCCATCTGCGGCACGCATGACATCATCAGCCACGACGGTTGGTTCCGCGCATGCAAATCGGGGACGAGAAGCCTCGGCCTTCGTCCCCCATGTCACGTTACTTGGCGAGCCAGGCGTTGAAACGCTCTTTCAGCTCGTCGCCATGGTCGGCCCAGAACTGCGGGTCGACGTTGAAGGCAGTCTTCAGGTTGTCAGGCGCTGTCGGCAGGTTGGGCAGCGTCTTGGGATCGATGTTGGCGACCGAGTCCTTGTTCGACGGACCATAGGCGATGAACTTCGTCTGGTCAGCCATGCGGCTGCGGCATCCGAAGCGAAGGCGATGAAGCGATAGGCTTCTTCGATCTTCGGCGTGCCCTTGGTGATTGCCCACCAATCCCAGTCCAGCCCCTGATGATCCCAGACGATCTTGAACGGCTTGCCGTCCTTGTCGATCGCCGTCTGCAGGCGGCCGTTCCAGGCCGAGGTCATGACAACCTGGCCGTCAGCCAGCAGCTGCGGCGCCTGGGCGCCGGCTTCCCACCAGACGATTTCAGCCTTGATGGTGTCGAGCTTCTTGAAGGCGCGGTCAACGCCTTCCGGCGTGCCGAGCACCTTGTAGACGTCGGCCGCCGGAACGCCATCGGCGATCAGCGCCCATTCGAGGTTGACCGTCGGGTTCTTGAACAGGCCGCGCTTGCCGGGGAACTTGGCGAGGTCGAACATGTCGTTGATCGTCGTCGGGCCTTCCTTCAGCTTCGACGTGTCGTAGCCGAACACGGTGCCGTAGACGATGTTGGGAACGGCGCATTCCAGCAGGTCGCCGCCGATGAACTTGGCCTTGTCGAGGCCGAGCTTGGCCCAGTCGATGGTCTCGAGCGCGCCTTCGGCGCAGCCCTGCAGGCCGGTTGCGGTGTCGACGTCAATCACGTCCCAGGTGATGGCCTTGGCTTCCACCATGGCCTTGATCTTGGCGACTTCGCCGTTGTACTCGGCTTCGGTGATCTTGTTGCCGGCGGCATTGTAGGGCTCATAGAAGGCCTTGCGCTGGCTTTCCGAATAAGCGCCGCCCCATGAGGTGATGGTCAGCTCGTCTGCCGGCGCGCGCCGATCGCGGCCAGAGCCGTGCCGGCCAGAAGCGCGGCGCCGAATACGACAAATAGTTTCTTCATTAATAGTCCTCCACAGGCGGGCATTGCCCGCAACAAGATTGTGGAGAAGCCACTCGCAACACTGCTGCGGCGCGAAAACGCCGTCCCATGGCAGCCGAAACGGAATGTCCTCCCCTTGAGCAGATTTGGGCCGTCCGGTTTCCCGGTTCTTTTCCCAAGCCTGCGGAGGATACTAAGCACAGCCCCCAGCCCCGTCACTAGAGTTTTTTTGTCGCGTGGCGGCAATCTGAGTCATGTCTGGCGGGTGGGTCTAGGGAGGCATGGGGTTTCGCATGGTTCTGCTCGAAAGAAAAAATGGAGGGACTGCTCCCGCCATGACATCAGCCCTTAGCGGCCGTCGAAAGAAGGTAGTGGTGGTGTGATGGGCTGATGCCCGGCTGAAACACGTACAAGAGCTTTGTCGTCGGCCGCACGAGGACTGCTCTCGGCGTTTGAAGGCAAACGCCTGCCGCAGTCCGGCGGCTATACACTTCGCTTCGCAAGTTCGGAGAAGCGCAGCGATTTGTGCCGTGTGCCAGCGCTTCACAGCGGCTCTCTGTCCCATCGCAGGTGCGGCTAACACTGAGCGTAGCCTTGAACACCCGGTCGTGTGGGATGAGGCATGTTAAGCCCCGAAGGGCGCCCGGGTCGTAATGTCCGGGGGTCTGGCAGTTGGCTCCCGGGGAGTAAGATTGCGACTTTCCGCAACCCGCAGGCGCTGCACACTGGTCCGGGGATGTTGGTTCGCTGTCGACATCGTCCCTCCTTTCCGGATCAGTCACGAAGGGATATAGTCCTGTAGGAATTTAGTGTCAAGCAGGAAAGTGAAGAGGCCCCCTCAGTCCGTCTGGACAGCTCCCCCAAACAAGTTGGGGGAGCGCGGTGGCAGATACGCTCCCTCAGCTCTGCTGGGGGAGGCTGCCCGAAGGGCGGAGGGGGCCTCTAACACAATTCCAGAATCGCAACACCGTTGGATACACGGCACCAAGTGCGCTCTGGAGGCAGCGCAAGTATCTCTTCATCAAATAGCAGAATCTCATTGTATAGGAATTTATCCAGGTAAATATTTCTCAATCTTGGGATTTTCGCTGTGCAGTTATACACGCTAGTTGAATACCGGTACCGTGACTATGGCAACTACAAGTTCCATGGCGAGTTTCTGCTTACGGGAGAGCTTAGTTTTCGTGCGGCTAGCAAATCCCTTTACGAACAACGGATGTTCATTCCTCACAAGGTTGGGATTCCGAACCTGATTCCATCAGTCATGAACGAAGATGACCATTGGTTGCATGAAATTACGAGCATTTCCGTTTCAGAAGAAGCGTCCGTTGAACCATTGATGTCGAGTAAGGAGTTTTTGAAGCGGATCAAGAGTTGCAACACAGCCGGATGGTTGTTGCTCTGTCCGTGGGTCTAATGGCTATGTAAATGAGGCCGAAAAGCTAATCGGCTCCAATCTGACGAATGACCCAAGTGGCGGAACAAGCTGAAATGCCTTCGGGTCTCTTGCAAAATCGTAGAGTCTGACAATCTTGAAGGCGTCGGGCCTTTCCTTCGACAAATCAAGTTCATTTCTACTGAGATAGAATGGCGTTGTCTCAATCCCCTGCGTAGTCTTCACCTCAATCAAGCGTTCACGCCCATCCGGCTCAAACGATAGAATGTCGTAGCCTGCGCCGTCACCGTCTTCATCTGATACCCAACGAACTTTGTCAGAAAGGTTTCGGTCAATTTGCAGCAAACGCAGTTTTTCGAATTGGAAAACCAGTTCTTCTCCCCGCTTGCCTAACGCCCTGTTCCTCAGATCCCGTTCGGCTGGATCGAACTTGCGCACAAGCCGCTCTATTCCGCCGTCACCCGTCTCTTTCGCTAGCGGTACTAGCTGCGGTGGTTCATGGAATGGCAAAGGTGATGCATCCGAGAAGCCGTGAGAACTTGGCCTTTCTATTGGGTTGGTTGAAGTAATTATTGAATGGTAGTTTCGTTCAATAGCATCAACTAATGAGCGCTGGAGGTTCTTCATTGGCGCGTAACCTGCAATTCTTGGAAATCCAAGGATTTCGAGCGCCGCGCTGATGTTCATGTGCTTGAATTCTATTGAACCTCTCGAACGCTTGAGAATGCGTTGCAATTCAACGTTACGCTGCGATTTGACGTAGTGCTGACCTGCCAATTCAAGCCGAAGCATATCGAGGTAATCGGCAACAACGAGGTCGTTCTCCTCCTTGGACCAATCTCCTTGGTCTGCTGTCTAGTCGTCGCTGGTCATTCAGCCATAGGCTAACAAGTCTATCACGCTCATGCACGGTGCACCTGAATCCAAGCACCCTGCACCCTCCCTTGGTGACCAATGGGCCCGCTTTGACTGCCCCCTCACCTCGGCGCTTCCAAGAGCTACCCCGCCAGCAAGCTGGGAGAGCGAAATTCGCATCACCAGAACTCCACATCCGCCTGTGAAAGCCTGCCGCCGATGCGGATGGGCGCGATCCTTGAGCGCAAGGCCGGTCGCGTCATCCGTCTCCACCGCCACGCCGCACACTGTGGCGGGCCCGCGATGCCGGCTTGAAGCGTTCCACCGGCAGCTTGCGCAGAAAGCGGTTGAGCGGCTCTTCCTTGTCCATGCCGATGACGGAATCATAATCGCCGCTCATGCCGGCGTCGGTCATATAGGCGGTGCCGCCGGCCGAGGATCTGATGGTCCGCCGTCGGCGTATGCGTATGGGTGCCGACAATGAGGCTGGCGCGGCCATCGACAAAATGCCCCATCGCCATCTTCTCGCTCGAAACCTCGGCATGAAAGTCGATCAGCACCGCATCACATTCATGACCGAGGCGGCACTCGGCCAGCAGCTTGTCGATGACCGGGAACGGATCATCCAGCATCGGCTCGATCATCACCCGCCCCATGGCGTTGATGACCAGCACGCGCTGGCCCTTGGCCGTCTGCACCAGAGTGGCGCCGCGCCCCGGGCAGCCCGCAGGCCAATTGGCAGGGCGCAGCAAATTCTCCTCGCGCTCGATGAACACCAGCGCCTCGCGCTGGTCAAACGCGTGGTTGCCGAGCGTCACCACATCAGCGCCGGCAAATTGCAGCTCGGCATAAATGTCCGCCGTGATGCCGAAGCCATGCGCGGCATTCTCGCCATTCACCACCACAAGGTCCGGCGCATGGCGTTCACGCAGCATGGGCAGCTCGCGCGCCACCGCTTCACGCCCGGCGCGGCCCACCACATCGCCAAGGAAGATCAGCCGCATGCGAGGGTCGCCAGTTCTGTCATCACATAATCCACGCGCTGATCCAGCCCGTCATGCGGCACGCTGTCAACCGCCTGCCCGGCAAAGCCGATGCCGATGGCGACAACAGGATTGCGCGCGCGGAGCAAGGCGAGCGTCCGGTCATAGAAGCCGCCGCCATAGCCCAGACGATAGCCCTGCGGGTCAAACGCCAGCAGCGGCACCAGCAGCACATCAGGCACGACTTCCGGCGATGTTTCGGGCGGCACTTGAATGTCCCAGATGCCGGAGACCAGCGCCTCGCCCGGGGCCCAGGCGCGGAATGTCAGCGGCGTTGCCTTGGCGATGACGACGGGCAGCGCCGTAATCCAGCCCTCGGCCTTCAATCGCGCCAACAGCGGCAAGGTCGAAATCTCGGACTGGTAGGGATGAAAGCCGGAAATGACCGGCGCGGCATTGGGCTTTGCAACCGGCAGCCCCCGGTGGGCCAGCGCCTCGCCCGCTTTCGCTCCCGCTGCCTGGGCAATTGCCTCACGCGCGGCAACCGCCTTGCGGCGCAATTCCTTCTTCTGGTCGGGCAAGCTCAAGGTGGCGGGCAACTCACAGATAGCAGACAGTGGCGAGCCATCATGCGCCGTGGGAACTGGCGATCCCGGGTCCCTACTCGCGTAGGTGGGCGCCATATGAGCCAGACCACGGTCTGGCCCAGGGACAGCTCCCTCAAGATCGATTATAGGCCCTGGGAAAAAGGTTCCTGCACGAACGGGACAGCCCGCCGGGGCCTTACTTAGGCGCGATGGCCGGCAAAATAAAGGGGCACTGAATCTGCGGGTTGGATTCCGGCCTGAATTTTGGCAGTGTATCTCCCAGTCGAGTGGTTGGTTGGGACTATTGCATGTCATCTATTGCCGATACGGGTGAAAATACGCGAGTTGACGCGATGATTGCGAAGCTCATCGGCATGCTGCGCAAGCGAACGGGCAAAGAGGATGCCGAGTGGTCGGCCGCCACCACGCTTGAAGACGCAGGCCTCGATTCCTTCGATGTGGTGGAGTGCATCTTCGAACTTGAGGAAGAGCTTGCCGTCGACATCGACTTCAACGCCAACAATGAGAGCAAGATTTCGACAATCGGCGAATTCGCCGAAGTCATCGTCAAAAACATGACGAAGGCATTGCCCTCTGCCGCCAAGGCCGGGGCGGCAACTTGATTGATGTCGCCGTAACCGGCGTCGGCGTTGTTTCAAATTGCGGGTCGGCGCTGACCGATTACTGGCGCGCCGTCGAGCGCGGCGAGGGACGGTTTCGAGAGCCGTCGGGCTGCCATCCGGCAAGTCGATGACGGTCGGCAAGGTCACCGACACCGAATACCTCAACTCCATTCCGCTGCCCCGCTCGGCGCCGCTGGATCGCAGTGGCGGTTTCGCCGTGGCTGCAGCTGCCAGCGCCTGCGCTGATGCAGGTCTCACCACGCCGTTCGAGCGGCCAGAGCGTGTTGCCGTGGTGCTCGGCAATGGCGCTGGCGGCCATACGACGATTGAGGAGCAGTACAAGCGCCTTTATCTCGAGAACAAGCCGAAATGCCATCCCGCAACCGTGGTGCGCGCCATGGTCAGCGCCTCGGCCAGTTGGGTCTCGATCGCGCTCAAGGCGCAAGGCCCGTGCTTTGTCACCTCAAGCGCCTGCGCTTCGGCGGCGCACGCCATCGGCATGGCGCTGGCGCTGGTGCGCTCCGGCCAGGTGGATGTCGCCATCACCGGCGGCACCGAAGCCTGCCTCACCGACGGCATCCTGCACGCCTGGGATGCCATGCGGGTGGTGAGTGCGGGCGTCTGCCGTCCGTTCGCCAAGGGCCGCGATGGTCTGCTCATTTCCGAAGGTGCGGGAATTCTGGTGCTGGAGTCAGTCGCCCATGCCGCTGCCCGCGGCCGCGACACCGGCATACGCCTGGCAGGTTTTTCCAGCAATGCTGACGCGGGCGATATCGTGTCACCCTCGGTCGACGGCATGTCGCGCGCCATGCGGGCAGCGCTCGCCGATGCGGGGCTCAGCCCGGCTGACGTGAGTTACGTCAACGCCCACGGCACCGGCACCTACGCCAATGACATCGCCGAGACTGCCGCCATGAAAAATGTGTTCGGCGCCAGCTGCCCGCCGCTCTCTTCCACCAAGTCGGTCGTCGGCCATGCGCTGGGCGCATCTGGCGGGCTGGAAGCCGTGGCCACGGTTCTCGCCATGCGCAATGGCGTCATGCCGCCGACCGCCAATTATGATGTGCCGGACCCGGCCTGCGATCTCGATTATGTGCCCAATACCAGCCGCAAGGCAGAGATCCGCGCGGCATTGTCAAATTCCTTTGCCTTCGGCGGCCTCAATGCCTCGCTCGCCTTCCGCAAGGTGGGCTAGCTGCGGCGCAGACGCTCGATCTCGTCGAGAAGCTCGAGCACCAGCGCCACGCCAGGGGGATTAAGCTCGAAATCGCGTTGCAGCCGTCGCGCCTTTCGCAGCCTGCCGGCGGCAACGGCGGAATAAACCATGGCGCCGGGCCTCGCGGGATGCAGCACGCCATGCGCAACCAGCGCTTCTATCCACGCTGCATCGGCATTGCAGGCACGGGCCAGCTCTGCGGCATCAAGCAGCACGTCTTCGCCCAGCAGATCATACTCAACATTGGAAGCAGCCATTTTGACCTACTCCTTCATCCCCGCACGCGGATCGAAGGCGAGATCGCGCGCCATGGTTTCATACAGCTCCTTCGCCTTCGGCGTATCCGCCTTCGGCAGCACGATGGATACGACGGCAATCAGATCGCCTGGCTGCTTGCCCGGCAAGCCCCTGCCCTTGACGCGAAGCTGCCGTCCCTGAAACGAGCCTGCCGGCACCTTGAGCATGACGGCTCCGGTCGGCGTGGGGGTCCGCACCGTGGCGCCAAGCGCTGCCTCCCATGGGGCCACCGGCAATTCAAGGCGAAGGTCGCGGCCCTCCACCCGGTAGGTTGCATCCGGCGCATAGGCGACTTCGAGATAGAGATCGCCCGCTTCCGCTCCGCCATGGCCTGGCCCGCCCTGCCGCTTGAGACGGATGACCTGCCCCTCGCCAATGCCCTTGGGAATGGTGACGTTCAGCGTCTTCTCGCGCATCACCAACTGGCCATCGGCGGTTTCCTCCGGCACGCGCAGGCTCAACTGGCGCGTGGCGCCTTCAAACACGTCGCGGAGCGAAATGGTGATGCGCGCGTGGCTGTCTTCTCCCCGCATGCGGAAACTCTGCCGCTGCCGCCCGCTTCCGCTGGCGCGCGAGCCGAACAGCTCCTCGAAGAACGAACTGAACTCCTCATGGCCTCCACCACCGGCATCGGCGTTCTGCCTGAAATGGTGTGACTTCTGCCAGCCGGGCGGCGGTCGGAACTGCTGGCCCTGCGCGTAGGCCGCGCCCAGCTCGTCATAGGCCTTGCGCTTTTCGGCATCGCCGAGAACGTCATTGGCCTCGTTGATGTCCTTGAAGCGGGCTTCCGCGCCCGGCTCCTTGCTGATGTCGGGGTGAAATTTGCGGGCCAGCGCCCGGTACGCCTTCTTGATCTCGTCAGGCGTGGCTTTACGCTCAACCCCCAGCGTCTTGTAATAGTCCTTGTACTCCATGCGCAGGCCTCACGTCTCCTATCTGGTATATGCGGAGAAAAGCGTCATTGACAATGCGCAAGCAAGGAAGGCACGACATGTGCTAGGCTACAACCAGCCAATAGCGGAGAACCCCATGGCCTTTGAACGCCTGCAAGCCGAAATCGCCATGCTGCTCAGCCAGGTTAACAACCAGCCGCAGGACCTGCATGAGCTTTATGAAACGCTGCACCAGAAGCTTTCGCGAGCTGAAAGCGCCCTCGGCCAGCCGCTGCCCGCTGACCTCGTGGAGCTGGAGCAGAAATTGCTGAAGGACTTTCCGAAGGCGGGGAAGCCGAAGAAGGCGTGAGGGCATAGTTTCTACAAGGAAGTTAACCGAAATTCATGAAATGTCAACTGTCAAGTTCATGTCAGGAATTAGCGAGCGAACCATTGTCTTTGGCTGTCCGTGAACGGAGTGGTCCTGCGCACATCGTTGCCGATAGGAAAACGCCCGTTGACAGGGATTTCGACATAATGTGGTTTCTTCTCATGATAAGAATTCCTGCTCGTTGATCGGCAGTATCAAGCGCCATTCCTGTTCGTCTGCCCAGACATGAATCTTAAACAGCAACGCAAAATAAGATGCTCGCCACAGAACATCTGCTACGAACGAGTTTACGTCCGATTTCTTCGCATGTGGTTTTGCAACAACAAGAGCTTCCCGCAAAGTGTCAAGAAACCCTTTGCAGATGTCATCAATTCGACTGCTGTCATAGTAACACTTTGCCGGGAAGCAATTCCAGTGCTGCGCCTCATGCAACGGGAAACCAAATGAAAGGCCCGTCCCACGGTCACCATATAGACGCCACATACCAAGATAGTCCCCGCTCTCGCAGAATGACGCGACACGATAGTCCATCTCATTGGGTTGATCCAACTGAAGTCGTACCTCAGTGAGGTAGCTCAGGACGAAGCTATCATTTTCTCTTGCCCAGAGTCTGTCTACATGGGCACGAAAGACTGAGGCTCCGTACAGAAATTCAGTCTTATCATTCAACTTCCAAATCGAGCCGGCTCTAAGCTTGCCTGACTCCAGAATGGAACAGACCGCTTCAAAACTGGTGTAGTGATAAAGAACGGGCGGCCAACTGCCGATCGGCTGCAAGAGCTGAAGTTGCTCGGTCTTAAATGCTTCCAGCCTCTGCGTAACCGATTCCATAAGCAAACCGACCTACCGGCAAGTACATAGAGCACAGCCCTACCAAGTATCCACACCAGCATTGACGCCAACAAATACCGAAGTATCCAAATAGCGGCATCGGTCCCGGGATTAAAAAAACGAAACCTGCCAGAGCGATTCCGCAAACTGCAGCTCCGCTGCAGGTCCAGTAGATTACGTTTCCTAATCTCGTTGGCATGTTGGAACTCCCGACCTCATTTTTAACAGCAAGTTGGTCGAAAAGTAGCTGGCTGCCAGCTTCCTCTGGAATGACGGAAATAAAGAATCTCCCCTACCTCACCATCGCGCGCGCGATGATCTCCAGCCGCCGCGTTGCCTGGTCGAGCCGGTCGGCAACGCGGTCTTCAATGTCCTTGGTCTGCATCTGGGCAAGGTTGCGGCTTTCGCGCAGGCCCTTGATCTGGTCGTCCAGCGATTCCACCTTGCGCGAGGCCTCGGACAAACGGTCCGCCACCATGAGGCCCGCCATCACCAGCAAGCGGATGTCGCCGATGGCGCCGACGCTTTGGCGAATGCGCACCACCTCGGCATCCAGCAGCGCCGCCAGCTCACGCAGGTGCTCTTCTTCCCCATCGGGGCACTGCATGGTGTAGGGACGATCCGCAACATTGACGATGACGTTGGCCATGCCGCTCACGCCCCGCTGTTGGAGTGAAGCACGGCGCGGATGCGCGACATGGCTGCGTCTATCTTGCCCACGGCGTTCTTGTTGGTGGAGACAAGCTCGGATGCTTTCGCCCGCACCAGTTCAAGCTCCTGCGCGATGCGCACGCGGTCGCCGCGCAGTGCCTCCGCCTCGCCCGCCAGCGACTGCACCAGGCCTTCGGTTTCCTGCCGCTTCAGCGCCGCACTTTCAAACAGGCGAACCGCCGCTTCAAAGCGGTCCAATGCGTCATTCAGTTTTTGCACATCGGCCATTCAACTTGCCCCGTCGGCAAAGCGCGATTTGCCGTGCCGGACAATATGTTACGTTCAGTGTTTGACTTCAAGTGGCAATTGCCCGGCGAGCGTATTGCAGCCACGGGCTTGTTGACTCACCAAGGCCAGCCGCTAATGAGGTCAGACGACAGCCGCAACGAGGATTTATGCGCCGATGAACAGCCACTCCCCCGAAGTCCACAAGTCGATGGCGAATGCAATCCGGGCCCTCAGCATGGATGCGGTCCAGAAGGCCAACTCCGGCCACCCCGGCTTGCCGATGGGTGCTGCCGATGTGATGACGGTGCTGTTCACCCAGTTCCTCAAATTTGATGCCGCCGATCCGCACTGGCCGGACCGTGACCGCTTCATCCTCTCCGCCGGCCACGGTTCGATGCTGCTCTATTCGCTGCTCTATCTCACCGGCTACAAGGACATGACGCTGGGTGACCTGAAGGCCTTCCGGCAGGTTGGTTCGAAGACCGCAGGCCACCCGGAATATGGCCATGCCGATGGCATCGAAACCACTACCGGCCCGCTCGGCCAGGGTCTCGCCAACGCGGTAGGCTTCGCCATGGCGGAACGCCACCTCAATGCCCGCTACGGCAACGATCTCGTCAGCCACAAGACCTATGTGCTGGCAGGCGATGGCTGCCTCATGGAAGGCATCTCGCAGGAGGCGCTGGCGCTCGCCGGCCACCTCAAGCTCAACAATCTCATCGTCATGTGGGATGACAATGGCATCACCATCGACGGCAAGGTCGGCCTCTCGGATTCGACCGACCAGCTTGCCCGCTTTGCCGCCTCCGGCTGGACCGTGACGCGCGTTGATGGCCACAACCCGTCGGAAATCGCTGGCGCGCTTGCGGCCGCGCAATCCGCTGACCGGCCAACGCTCATTGCCTGCAAGACCATCATCGGCTTCGGTTCGCCGAGCAAGCAGGGCACGTCGGGCGTGCATGGTTCGCCGCTTGGCGCCGAGGAAATCGCCAAGGCGCGTGACGTGCTCGGCTGGCATCATGCGCCGTTCGTGGTGCCGGACGACATTCTCAACGCCTGGCGCGCTGCAGGCTCGCTCGGCAAGCAGGCCCGCAAGGAGTGGGAAGGCCGCCTCGCCGCCTCGCCCCACAAGGCGGAATTCGCTCGCATCACGGCGGGCGAGTTGCCTGCATCCTTCAATGACGCGATTGCCGCCTACAAGAAGGCGCTTGCCGCCAATCCGCCAGCCCTTGCCACCCGCAATTCATCGCAGAACGCGCTTGACGTGATCAACCCCGTGGTTGCCGAAACGCTCGGCGGCTCGGCTGATCTCACCGGCTCCAACAACACCAAGTCGAAAGACCTCAAGTCCTTCACCGCCGCCGACTATGCGGGCCGTTATGTCTATTACGGCATCCGCGAGCATGGCATGGCGGCGGCGCTCAACGGCTTGGCGCTGCATGGCGGCGTCATCCCCTATGGCGGCACCTTCATGTGCTTTACCGATTATTGCCGCCCTTCCATCCGCCTCGCGGCGCTCATGGGCATCCGCTCCATCTTCGTGATGACGCATGACTCAATCGGCCTTGGCGAGGACGGCCCGACGCACCAGCCTGTCGAACATCTGGCGGCGCTGCGCGTCATCCCCAACCTCCACACATTCCGCCCCTGCGATGCGGTGGAAGCGGTTGAGTGCTGGCAACTGGCGCTGGAAGCCAAGAAAACACCGAGCATCCTCACACTGACTCGGCAGAAATTGAAGCCTGCCCGCCTCGCCTACTCCGCCAAGAACTTGTGCGCGCTTGGCGCTTATGAAGTCGCAAGTTCTGCCAAGAAGGCGAAGGTAGTGATCTTTGCCTCCGGCTCCGAGGTTGAAATCGCGCTTGAGGCCAAGGCCACGCTCGACAAGGCAGGCACGCCAACCCGCGTTGTCTCCGTGCCATGCATGGAGCTGTTCGAGAAGCAGTCCAAGGCCTACAAGGACAAGCTGCTCGGAACCGAGAAAGTCCGCATCGCCATCGAGGCAGGCGTCGCCCAGGGCTGGCAGCGCTTCATCGGCGACAATGGCAAGTTCATCGGCATGAAAGGCTTCGGCGCTTCCGGCCCGGCGGAAGAACTGTACAAGCACTTCGGCATCACTGCGAAGGCTGCCGTCAAGGCGGCGAGGAGCTGACCAATGGCCAAGTTCAAGACCCTCGATGACGTGGACGTGAACGGCAAGCGCGTCATTATCCGTCTCGATCTCAATGTGCCGGTGGAAAACGGCAAGGTGACGGATGCAACCCGCATCGAGCGCGTGCTGCCGACACTCCGTGAACTGATGAACAAGAAGGCTGCCGTCATCATCCTTGCGCATTTCGACCGGCCGAAGGGCAAGGTGGTGCCGGAGATGTCGCTCAAGCCAGTGGCAGAGGAATTGCAAAAGCACCTCGGCCAGCCGGTGAAGTTCATCTTCACCGACTGGCAGTCCGCCCCCAAGGTGGATGTAACGCCCGGCCACTGCGTGCTGATGGAAAACACCCGCTACCATGGCGGAGAGGAAAAGAATGATGCGGGCTTTGCAAAGCTGCTGGCTGGCCTTGGCGATATCTATGTGAACGATGCCTTCTCTGCCGCGCACCGCGCCCATTCCTCAACCGAAGGCATTGCGCGCCTGCTGCCCTCCTATGCGGGCCGCGCCATGGAAACTGAATTGACTGCCCTGCAGAAGGCTCTCGGCCATCCGCAGCGCCCGGTTGTTGCCATCGTCGGCGGTTCCAAGGTTTCAACCAAGCTGGAACTGCTCGGCAATCTGGTGACCAAGGTGGATGCGCTGGTCATCGGCGGCGCCATGGCCAACACCTTCATGCTGGCCAAGGGTCTCGATATCGGCAGGTCGCTGGTCGAAAGGGACATGCTCGACACCGCCCGCAAGATCATGGCGGATGCCGAGAAGGCGGGTTGCCAAATCATTCTGCCGCTTGATGTGGTGGTGGCGGACAAGCTTGCCGCCGGCGTTGAAGTGTTCACTTATGGCGCTGACGCGGTGCCTTACGACAAGATGATCCTCGATGTGGGAGCGCTCACCAGCGATCACTTCAACTCGCTGATCGACGATGCCCATACGCTGGTATGGAACGGTCCGCTCGGCGCCTTCGAGACCAAGCCTTTCGATGCCGGCACCGTGGAGGCCGCGCGCCATGCGGCTGAGCGCACCAAACAGGGCAAGCTGCTGACGGTTGCAGGCGGCGGCGATACGGTGGCCGCCCTCAACCAGGCGGGCGTTGCCGACAAGTTCACCTACGTCTCGACAGCCGGCGGCGCCTTTCTTGAGTGGCTGGAAGGCAAGACACTGCCCGGCGTTGCCGCCCTCGAAGCCTGATCCCTATGGCTGCACCACGGCTCTTCCTCGTTGCGCCAAATGACGCGCCTGCTGAACTAGTCATGTCCTGTGCAATGGCAGCGGCAAAAGCTGGCGATGTGGCCTCCATCCTTGTGCCGCCACCATTGCTGCGCGCGGCATTGGCGCTGCAGGCCGAGGGCATCGCCGTTCTGGTGGATGGCGACAAGGCTCTGGCAACCGAGTGTGACGGGCTGCAGGTGGGTGGCGGCAGCCAGGTCGGCGCGTTGCGCAAGACACTGCCAGGTGATGCCATCATCGGCGCACTGTGCGGCGCCTCACGCCATGCCGCCATGCAGGCTGGCGAGGATGGCGCCGACTATGTGGCCCTCACCCAGTCCGGCTTTGTGGCTGACGAGCCAGTCATCAGATGGTGGTCGGCGCTGTTTGAGATTCCCTGCGTCGCCTATGAACCCACAGGCCCCGACGGCCTCGACATATTGCTGCCGCAGAATCCGGACTTCATCCGCCCTCTGGAGGCGATGTGGACAAGTGCTGCGGAGGCACAACGCATCGTCTCCGAATTGACGCAGGCACTCAAGGAAACATGACGGCGGCTCGCCATATTCTATCGCTCATCACGCTGCTGCTCGTGGCGATGCCCGTCGCTGCGCAAGCAAGTTTTGAAGAGGCTATGGCCCTGTTCGAGGACAAGGATTTCACCGCCGCACGCGAAACGGCGGAGCCTCTTGCCAATGCTGGTGACGCACGCGCCATGGCCATGATGGGCGCC
This sequence comes from uncultured Alphaproteobacteria bacterium, assembly GCA_963814455.1. Taxonomy (GTDB): domain Bacteria; phylum Pseudomonadota; class Alphaproteobacteria; order Rhizobiales; family Aestuariivirgaceae; genus Aestuariivirga. The sequence goes on from CAWFCR010000016.1 coordinate 39,835, forward strand.
TTCTACCAGCAGGGCAGCGGCGTTCCGCTTGACGCCAAGGCGGCAGCCGAATGGTTCACCAAGGCGGCCGACAAGGGCCACCCCGGCGCGCAGTTCTCGCTCGCCATGATGTATCTCGATGGTTCGCTAGGCCCGCCCGATGCCGACAATGGCGGCAAGTGGCTGCTGAAAGCCGCAGAAGGCGGCAACCCGCAGGCACAATACAATCTGGGCCTGCTCTATACTGGCATCTATGCCAACACGCCGGATTGGCCGCAGGCAATCTCATGGTTCAGCAAGGCGTCCGGCCATGGTTATGTCGAGGCGACCTACAATCTCGGCCTGCTCTATCTTGATGGCAAGGGTGTGGAACAGAGCCAGGTGAAGGCGGCGGAATTCTTCGCCAAGGCAGCTTCACGCGGCCTGCCTGATGCTGCCATGGATTATGGCGTCCTCGTCTTCCGCGGCGAAGGCGTGCAGAAGGACGAAAAGCTCGGCGCGCAATGGATGCTGATTGCCGCGCGCCATGGCAACATCATCGCCATGAACCGGGTGGCAAGGCTCTATGCCACGGGACGCGGCGTGGCCAATGACCCGGTATCGGCCATGATGTGGAACACGCTGGCCTCGCAGGGCGGGCGGGCGGATACGTGGCTCGATGATTTTGCAGC
>CAWFCR010000017.1:0-41398 GCA_963814455.1 uncultured Alphaproteobacteria bacterium
TTCGCGCACGCCGCCTGCAACCCCGCACCTCCTTCCGCAGCGTTGCACCATGACCAAAGGCCCAATGGATTTCAGCGATGCTCCCATGTGAGGGGAGCCTTGCGCTCGCAAGCGGTGGGGGATTTTGGGTATAGTCCTATGTGGCATTTTCACCGTACGGTGTCGAGGATTATTTTCATAGTCAGGAATTTTTTCTAACGTCCCCGCTTCCTCACTCGCCTTGAGGCAGGGCTATCGCGTATGGCTATATTGGCGTCGAGCAAGGTGGATGTAGTTTCGCCCTTCTCCCGTGAGCGGAGCGAATGGGAGAAGGTGCCCGAAGGGCGGATGAGGGCTCTCCGTGTCCGCGAGAGCCGAAGCAGGTCATTGAATTTACTTACCCTCCCGGTGTCAGGCAAAGGGCCCTCATCCGGCCGTTGGCCACCTTCTCCCATGCCGCTTCGCGGCGCGGGAGAAGGGCGAACCCTCCAAGACCAATCGCGCTGAAAAAGGTACTAAGCCGTATGCGATGGCCCCGCCCCTTGCCGTTAGCCATTTTGGCACCATGTTTTAATCCAAATTAAGCCTGCAGGGGCGAAGATGATGCCGCCAGCCCTTGCTTAACCAGCGCTTAACGCCAGTCATTCAGGCATGGGAATTGCAATCCAGACGGGGTTGCAACCGGGGACAGTGATGGGATTGAAGTCGCGCAAGGGGAAGAAAGCGCAGGGGCAACGGCGCGAGCCGAAGCTGTTTGCCGATTCCGGCCGTCGCGGCTCGTCTCCCTCCTCCAGCAAGCCCGCCCGCAGGCGGCGCTCATTCTTCGGCTTCCTGTTCGGCCTCGCCATTCGCGGCACGGTGCTGGCCACGATCATCGCCGGGCTTGGCCTCGGCTATGTGTGGATGTCGCTCAACCGGCAGGGGCTATTGCAAATTCCGCAAGCTGAACCCGGCGTCATGATGCTGGCGGATGATGGCACGCGGCTTTCGGAGCGCGGCTCGTTCTTCGGCGACCAGGTGGATGTGGCCGACCTGCCGGATTATGTGACCGAGGCGCTGATCGCCATCGAGGACCGGCGCTTCCGCTATCATTTCGGCGTCGATCCCATCGGGCTGACGCGCGCCATCACCCAGAACATCGCCTCCGGGCGGCTGGTGCAGGGCGGCTCAACGCTCACCCAGCAGCTGGCCAAGAACCTGTTTCTGACGCCGGAGCGCACCGCCAAGCGCAAGGTGCAGGAGCTGGTGCTGGCGCTGTGGCTTGAACGCAAGTTTACGAAGGACCAGATCCTCCAGCTCTATCTCAACCGCGTGTATTTCGGCTCCGGCGCCACCGGCATCGAGGCGGCGGCGCAAACCTTCTTCCACAAACCGGCGACCGAACTCACCCTCACGGAAGCCGCAACGCTTGCTGGCGTGCTCAAGGCGCCCTCCAACTACAATCCGTTGACCAAGCCTGCCGAGTCGGCCCAGCGCACCAAGCTAGTGCTCGATGCGATGGTCGATGTCGGCTTCATCAGCCGCGCCGATGAAGACCAGGCGCTCAATGCGCCGACGACTGTCGTTGCTTCCGACTATGTGCCGGCGACGCAATATGTCGTCGATTGGGTGACGGCGCAGTTGCCGCAGCTGGTTGGAAGCTATGACCAGTCGATCATCGTCGAGACGACGATTTCCAATCCGCTGCAGACGGTGGCTGAAAAGCAGGTGCGCAAGCATCTGAACGAAGAGGGCCGCAAGCTCAAGGCCTCGCAAGGCGCCATGGTGCTGCTGGATACAAATGGCGCGGTGAAGGCGCTGGTCGGCGGCAAGTCCTATAAGCGCAGCCAGTATAACCGCGCCACCAAGGCGCTGCGCCAGCCGGGCTCTGCCTTCAAGCCGTTTGTCTATCTCGCTGCTGTGGAGCAAGGCTATGGTCCGCAATCGGTGGAGCGGGATGAGCCCATCCGCATCGGCAATTGGGAGCCGGAAAACTACAAGCACAAATATCTGGGCGAGGTGACGCTGCGGCAGGCGATGGCGCTGTCGATCAACTCGGTCGCCGCCAAGCTCGCGGTCAAGGTGGGGCCGGAGAATGTCGTCGCTGTCGCGCATCGGTTGGGCATCACTTCGCACCTTGGCACCGATGCTTCCATCGCGCTTGGCACTTCGGAAGTAACGCTGCTTGACCTCACCTCCGCCTTCACGCCATTCGCCAACGGCGGCTACACGGTGCAGCCTTATGTGGTGAAGCGCATCACCACGCGCGACGGCAAGGTGTTGTACGAACGGCAGGGCGATGGCTTCGGCCAGAGCGTTTCACCGCAAGCGCTCGGCGCCATGAACAGCATGATGCGCGCTGTCGTGACCGATGGCACGGCGAAGTCGGCGCAGATCGACGGCTTTGATCTCGCCGGCAAGACCGGCACCAGCCAGGATTACCGCGATGCCTGGTTCATCGGCTACTCCACCCAGTATGTCGGCGGTGTGTGGGTTGGCAATGACGACAATTCGCCGACCAAGAACGTGACCGGCGGTTCGATACCTGCCAGCATCTGGCGCGATGTGATGGTGGAGGCGCTGGCCGGTCTTTCACCCGAGCCATTGCCCGGCGCTGCGCCGCTCGAGGATGAGCCTGCGCCTTACATGGTTTCCGCCGATGATGGTGGTGGCGAGGAAAGCCTCTATGCCGAGGCCCCGCCGCCGGTGCGCCGAGAGAAGAAGGGCCTCCTGGAGCGCATCTTCGGCGGTGGTGACGAGCCAGCCAAGAAGCCGCGGCGCAAACGCGAAGCCATCGGCCAGCAGAACCGGTAGCAGCTTACGGCAGGTGATGGTGCAAGGTTGGGCCATGCTGCCTGAACCAGATCTTGGCAGCATGCACATCCGGATTGTGCTTCATCACCAGCCGCCAGAAGCGCGTGCCATGGTTCATGTGCAGACGATGTGCAACCTCGTGCGCGACCACATATTCGAGGATGAAAGTCGGTGCGAGGATGAGGCGCCAACTGTAGGACAAATCGCCTGCCGCCGAGCATGAGCCCCAGCGGCTTTTCTGGTCACGCACTGATATGCGTTTGATGTTTGTTTCCATGGCCACGGCATAGCGCCGCGACGCGACCGTAAGCTCTTCTAGCGCATGGGTTTTCAGCCAGTCCTTGAGACGGCGGTCGACATGTGCAGGGTCGCCCGGCACATGGATGGTTTTGCGGCCGTGATCGAGGCTCACCACGCCGCGGCGGCCGCCGGTGGCTACCACCTTGTAGGGTTCGCCGCGCAAGGGAAGTATGCCCGTGGTGCTGAGACCCACTTTCGACTGTTCGCGGACCAATTGCTGCTCCAGCCAGTCCTTCGATTTATCGAGGAAAGACAATACTTTGTGCCGTGCGACGCGTTTCGGCACGGTGAGCACCGCGCCCTTGCCGTCCTTCGCAAGGCGCAGAACAAGGCGCTTGGCGCGTGCGTTGGTGCGCAGGGTGACAGTGACGGGCGCGCCAGAAATGTCAATGATAACAGATTCATGCGCAGCTGAAGGCGGTTTGAGCAAGTCGCCGAGTACGCGCAGGATGGCCGGCATTACGCCAGCGAGGAAACGAACTTGGTGATGACCGGCACCACTTCCTTGCGGTAGCGCGAGCCGGAGAACACGCCGTAATGGCCAACACCTAGCTGCAGATAATGCTGCTTGCGCTCGGCTTCGAGCGACGAGCACAGGTCGTGTGCGGCCTCGGTCTGGCCGACGCCAGAAATATCATCCTTCTCGCCCTCGATCGTAAGAAGTGCGGTGGTCTTGATCGTCGATGGGTCAAGCCTAATGCCGCGATGCATGTAGGTGCCGTTAGGCAGGTCGTGGTTGACGAATACGCGGTCCACCGTCATCAGGTAGAACTCGGCGGTCAAATCCATCACCGACATGTATTCGTCGTAGAATTCGGTGTGGCGCTCCGCACTATCCTGGTCGCCCTCGACGAGATGCCAGAACAGTTCGCGGTGCGCGTCCATATGGCGGTCAAGATTCATGGTCATGAAGCCGGTAAGCTGCAGGAAGCCCGGATAGACGCGGCGCATGAAGCCCGAGTGCGGAAACGGCACCCGCATGATGACGTTCTTGCGGAACCAGTCGACGCCGCGCTGTTCGGCGAGTTTGTTGACTGAGGTCGGGTTGCGGCGCGTATCAATCGGCCCACCCATCAGCACCATGGCCTTGGGCACTGCCGGATCCTTATTCGCACTCATCAGCGAGACGGCAGCCATCACCGGCACCGAAGGCTGGCAGACAGCCATTACCGATGTGCCGGGGCCCAGCAGCTGCAATATCTCGACCAGATAGTCGGTATAATCTTCAAGATCGAACTTGCCATGTGAGAGCGGCACGTTGCGCGCGTCAATCCAGTCAGTAATGTAAACATCGAAATGCGGCAGCATGCCCTCAACAGTGTTGCGCAGCAGCGTGGCATAGTGGCCCGACATGGGAGCGACGATGAGCAGCTTTTCTTGCGCCTTGTGGGCAACGCCATCGGGCCAGAACTTGCGGAAATGCAGCAGGTTGACGAACGGCTTGTGCAGCAGGTTTTGTTCTTCAACACTGACCTGCACTTCACCCACGAGCGTTTCAGGAATGCCGAAGGCAGGTTTGCCAAAGCGGCGGGTGGCGCGCTCGAACAGCTCCAATGCGGCGCTGCTTGCCCGCGCCATGGCAGAGTTGCCCCACGGATTGCCTGGGCTCTTCCAGAAATTCAGGCCGAGTTCAGTCGCGGCGCGAAAGGGCGCCATGGCCGCGTGATTGAACTCATAGAGATCATAAAGCATTCGTCTGGCTATCCTCTCGGCGGCAAGGCCGCTTCATATTGCAGTGCAGCATAGCAGTCATATATGGGTAGAACAAACGATATTACTTTAGCCGTCCACAGGCTCCAATGCCTTGCCAAGCTCCTGAGCCAGCTCGGCAGCACTGTTTTTACTGGTGAAGTGCTTAAGAAAGCGCCCCTGCGAATCCATCAAATAAATGATGCTCGAGTGATCCATCGTATAGGATGAGGGATCGCCCGGCTTCTCGACTTTCGCATAATAGACCCGGTAGGCCCGGGCGATTGCGGCAACGTCTGCCGCGCTACCCGTCAGCCCCACGTAACCAGGCGCAAAGTTCGCCACGTAAGACTTGAGCGCTTCCGGCGTATCACGTTCAGGATCAATGGACACGAAAACCGGCTGGATGGCTGCTGCCTTGGGGCCAAGTGCGGCCAGAGCCTCGGTGATCTGGTAGAGCTGCGTCGGGCAAACATCAGGGCAGAAGGTGAAACCGAAAGAAACCAGCATGGGCTTGCCGAGGAAATCCTTGTCGGTGACGCGCTTGCCATTCTGATCGGTCATGGCGAAAGGACCGCCGATAAGGGCCACTCCTTGGCTCGCATCCTCAGCGGGGTTGGCCAGGCGCGAGACATACCAAAAGGAGCCGCCGAGAACTGCGGCGGCAAGGAGCACAATGATCGCAAAGGCCATTGTGAGGCGTGAGGGGGCAAGATTACCGGACATGTGCTTCAGCTTTAACTGAGGGCTCCGGCAGTGTAAATCAACAGCTGGCATGCAAAATTCTCCGTCCAGCACCGAATTCAGTGACGAGCTGACCAGCGCCTCCAACATGCTGTCGCTGCGTGTATTGGTGCGTTTGCGCTGGGTGGCGGTGGTTGGCCAGTTGCTCGCGGTGATCGCGGTCAACTATATCCTCGGCTTCAAACTGCCGCTGGCGCTTTGCCTCTCGGTCATCGCGCTCAGCGCCTGGCTCAATGTCTTCATTACTTTTCGCTGGCCGGTCGGACGCAGGCTGACGGCCACGCAAGCCGGCCTCATGCTGGGTTATGACATCGTGCAGCTCGCAGGCCTGCTCTACCTCACTGGCGGGCTGGAAAATCCGTTCTCGTTCCTGTTTCTCGTTCCCGTCACCGTTTCCGCCACGGCGCTGACGCTGCGCTGGACATTGGCGCTCGGCGCGCTGGCATTCGGCTGCGCCAGCGTACTGGCACTTTTTCACTTGCCGCTGCCGTGGAGCGGCGAGGGTCCGCTGGTGCTGCCGCGCCTTTATGTTGCCGGCTTGTGGTTCGCCATCATCTGCGGGGTGATCTTCTCCGCCATCTATGCACGCCGCATCGCCCAGGAAGCGCGGCTGATGTCGAGTGCGCTTGCGGCAACCGAAATGGTGCTGGCGCGCGAACAGCGGCTGTCGGCGCTGGACGGGCTCGCCGCCGCCGCCGCCCATGAGCTCGGCACGCCGCTTGCCACCATTGCGCTGGTCGCCAAGGAACTGAAACGCGAATTGCCGGGCAACAATCCGCATGGCGAGGACATTGACCTGCTGATCAGCCAAGCAGCGCGTTGCCGCGAAATTCTTTCTCGCCTCGCCAACCGCGATACGCAGGATGACGACATGTACCAGCAGGTGCGGCTCACTGCCATGATCGAGGACCTGGTGGCGCCGATGCGCGGATCAGACGTAACGATAACGGTCGAGGCCGGCAGCGCCGATGGCTCGGCCGAACCGGTTTTCAGACGCAACCCGGCCATCAACTACGGGCTTGGCAATCTGCTCGAGAACGCGGTTGATTTCGCCGACCGGCAGGTTCTGGTCAGCGCTCAATGGACCACCGATGCCGTGAACCTCAACATCAGGGATGATGGGCCGGGCTTCAACCAATCCGTATTTGACAGGCTGGGAGAGCCGTTCGTGACGACGCGCCTCGGCTACGGCACTCTTGAACCCAGCGCCGAAGGCGGACATCAGGGCATGGGGCTAGGCCTGTTCATCGCCAAGACGCTGCTGGAGCGGACGGGCGCCAGCGTCAGCCTGGACAATCGCGCATCGCCTGCGCAGGGAGCTGAAATCGTGATCGGATGGGGACGCGGCAACGTAGATGTGTCACAGTCTTCCCCGAACGGTCGCGATCCCGCATCAGACAGGGGCGATAAGGCGCGCCCGGGCCTTGACTTTGGGCTCGCCGGCAAAGGATAGAGCTAGACCATGACATCCATCGAAGCCACAGCGGCCAAGACCTTGCTGCTTGTCGACGACGACAAACCGTTTCTGACAAGGCTTGCGCGCGCCATGGAAACCCGCGGGTTTGATGTGCGGACGGCCGAAACAGTAGCGGAGGGTATCAGTCAGGTAGCCGAACGTCCGCCTGCCTTTGCCGTGGTTGACCTTCGCCTGGGGGATGGCAACGGCCTGGACGTGATTGAGGCCTTGCACGCCAGCCGGCCGGAGGCGCGCGTCATCGTGCTCACGGGCTATGGAAATATCGCAACCGCCGTGACCGCCGTGAAACTTGGCGCCATCGACTATCTTGCCAAGCCCGCAGATGCCGATGCCGTCTATAGCGCGCTGATGTCAGACAGCATGGTGCGAACGGCGCTGCCGGAAAACCCGATGTCGGCGGACCGCGTGCGATGGGAGCACATCCAGCGCGTTTATGAACTGTGCCAGCGCAATGTCTCAGAGACGGCGCGCCGCCTCAACATGCACCGGCGCACCTTGCAGCGCATCCTCGCCAAACGGGCGCCGAAGTAGTCTCACATCTGCGGCGGATCATAGAGGCCGTGCAGCCGCTGCGCCGCTGCGCGGGCGAATTGCAGGGTGAGCGCCTTGCGGCGTGAGGCATGAAGCGCGAATTCCTCCGGGTGCCGAAGAACCTCCGCCGACCAGCTGTCGGCGACAATGAGGCCTGCGGTCGCCGGGATGACTTCCTGCGGCAGGGTTTCAGGGATGGCGAAGAAAAAGCGGTCACAATACTCACCGTACTCCAGCCACTTGGAATCTGATTGATAGTCCTGCAGCGACGACTTTATCTCGATGATCCATATCCGCCCCTCAGCGTTGATGCCCAGGATATCAGCCCGGCGGCCAGTGGTGAGCGAAAACTCCGGCAACAGCGCAAAGCCCAGGCTGCGGAGAAGACGACCGGTGCCGCGTTGAATGGCCGCTGCCATTTCTGACTGACGGCCATCAACGGGGAGCTGGGGGCTGGAAGCGTCCAAAACTTTTCCTCGTGACAATGCGCCAGATTCTCCTAAGTTTCGCAACCAAAGGAGCGCTGGTCAACAGCGCCTGAGGGAGGATCCAGATGCAATTGCTCCTGTCGTTGTCGCGCGTGATCGATGCGGTCACGCGCTTCATTGGCTACCATGTCCGCTGGCTTATTCTGGCTGCCGTGCTGGTGAGTGCCATTAACGCCATCATACGCAAAGCCTTCGATTCCAGCTCGAATGCCTGGCTCGAAGCCCAATGGCTGCTGTTTGGCGCGGTCTTCATGCTGGCGGCGGCCTATGTGCTGCAGAAAAACGGACATGTAAGGATTGATGTCGTTTCTAGCCGTCTGTCCAAGAAAACCCGCGATTGGATTGACCTGATTTGCCATCTCGTCATGCTGGCGCCGCTGACTGTCATCATGATACGCCTGTCATGGCCATTCTTCCTCGAATCCTTCAACAACAACGAAATTTCCTCCAATGCCGGCGGGCTGGCAGTCTGGCCTTCCAAGTTTTTCGTTCTCGCCGGCTTCTGCCTGCTGTTTGCGCAGATGATCTCTGAAGTCATCAAGCGCATCGCCGTTTTGAGTGGCAATCTTCACGAAGAGGACATGCACGCCACCCACATCGAACCCTCCGTGCCAGAGCAACAGGTATGATCGAGCTTCTCGCCCAGAATCTGGCGCCGATCATGTTCCTGTCGCTGGTCGTGTTCCTGTTGCTTGGCTACCCTGTGGCCTTCTCGCTGGCCGCCAACGGTTTGATGTTCTTCGTGCTGGCAACAGAGCTTTCACCCTATTCAGATTCCATTTCGCTGTCATGGCCGCTGCTCGGCACACTTCCGGGCCGCATCCTCGACGTCATGCGAAATGACACGCTGCTCGCCATTCCGTTCTTTACCTTCATGGGGATCATCCTCGAACGATCGCGCATGGCTGAAGACCTGCTGGAAACCGTGGGCCAGCTGTTCGGACCCGGTGCGCGGCGGTCTGGCCTATGCGGTCATTCTGGTCGGCGCGTTGCTGGCGGCGACGACCGGCGTTGTTGCCGCGTCCGTCATGGCCATGGGACTGATCTCGCTCCCTATCATGCTGCGCTATGGTTATGACCGGTCGCTGGCGACCGGCGTCATCACCGCTTCTGGCACGCTGGCGCAGATCATACCGCCATCGCTTGTCCTCATCGTGCTGGCGGACCAGCTCGGGCGCTCGGTCGGCGACATGTATGCAGGCGCACTCATTCCCGGCCTGATGCTAACTGGCCTCTATTGTCTTTATGTTTTCGTGCTCACTCTTGTCCGGCCCAATGTTGCACCTGCGCTGCCACTTGCCTCACGCACCATCGGCAGCGGCGCCGTGCAACTTCTTGTCCTGCTTGCCTTGGCGGCAGCCGTGGCATTTGGCCTTAGCTACCTGCTCGCAGTTTACTTCAGCAACGGCGCTGGAATCTGGGCTGCAACCATCGTCACAGTCCTCCTCTACGGAATTGCCGTTGCAGACAAGGCGCTCAATATCAACCTGCTCAAGAACCTTACGCGGCAGGTCATCATCGTTCTCATTCCGCCTTTGGCGCTCATATTCCTGGTGCTCGGCACGATTTTTCTCGGCATTGCGACGCCAACGGAAGGCGGCGCAATGGGCGCAACAGGCGCCCTGATTCTTTCATTCGCCAAACGGCGGTTGACCTTTGCCACGCTCAGTGACGCGCTCGATGCGACAACAAAGCTGGCCTGCTTTGTGATGTTCATCCTTATCGGCAGCCGTGTGTTTCTCCCTCACCTTCTACGGAATTGACGGGCATGTTTGGGTGGAGCACCTGTTCCTCAACCTGCCGGGAGGCAGCATCGGATTCCTCATCGCGGTCAACGTGCTGGTGTTCATTCTTGGCTGCTTCATTGATTTCTTCGAGATCGCTTTCATCGTCGTGCCGCTGCTGGCGCCAGTGGCTGAAAAGCTCGGCATTGACCTCATCTGGTTCGGCATCATCCTCGGCATGAACCTGCAGACGAGCTTCCTCACGCCGCCGTTCGGCTTTGCCCTGTTCTACATGCGCTCCGTTGCCACCGTGAAAGCCTACAAGGACAAGCTGACAGGCAAGACAATCGCGGGAGTCAAGACAACCGACATTTACCGCGGTGCTGTCTCCTTCATCATCCTGCAATCCATCATGATCGCCATAGTGGTGCTGTTTCCACGGCTTTCAGTGCCGGAGAAGGCAGCTGCCATAGATCCGTCAAAGGTCGAGATTGTATTGCCGCCACTCGGAGGTGATGATGGCGGCGGGCTGGTCATCCCCGGAGCGCCTGACCTGTCGCAACCGCCAACGATAGAATAGGCACAAAAAAGCCCCGCCAAAGCGGGGCCTTTTCATAGTGCGGAAAAGCCTATAGCAGCTTCTTGCGCTGCTGGTTCATCATGAACGTATCGAAGGTATTCTCGGAAACCTGCTGCCAGAGATAGGCATCAGCCCGGAAGGCCATCACCGCGTCATGCACTTTCTTGAAGGCTGCGTTGCTGCCTGAAATCTCCGCATAGGTTTCCTTGGCGGCATTGAAGCAGGCTTCCATGACATCCTGCGGATAGGGGCGAAGCTGGGCGCCAGCACCCGCCAGCGTCTTGAGAGCCGTCGGGTTACGCGCATCATACTTTGCCAGCATGTCGGCATTGGCGGCTTGCGCCGCTGTCTTGATGATCGACTGATAGGCAGGCGGCAATTCAGCCCACTTGGCCGTATTGGTCATGACATGCAGCATGGCGCCGCCTTCCCACCAACCGGGATAGTAGTAGAACGGCGCAACCTTGTAGAAGCCAAGCTTTTCGTCGTCATAGGGGCCGACCCATTCAGCAGCGTCAATCGTGCCCTTCTCAAGCGCCGGATAGATGTCACCACCGGCGATTTGCTGCGGAACGACGCCGATCTTGGAAATGACCTTGCCGCCAAAGCCGCCAATGCGCATCTTGACGCCCTGCATGTCGGCGACCGACTTGATCTCCTTGCGGAACCAGCCGCCCATCTGGGCGCCGGTGTTGCCACACGGGAAAGCGACGAGATTATGCGTGCCATAGAACTCGTTCATCAGGTCAACGCCGCCGCCATAATACATCCAACCGTTCTGCTGGCGGGCATTGAGGCCGAATGGAACGGCGGTGCCGAAGGCGAAGGTCGGGTCCTTGCCCCAGTAATAGTAACTGGCTGTGTGGCACATCTCGATAGAACCCTTGCCAACCTCGTTGGCGGCTTCGAGGCCGGGGGCGATTTCACCAGCGGGAAACACCTGAATCTGGAACTTGCCGTCGCTTGCTTCCGAAACATACTTCGTGAATGTTTCGGCAGCGCCGAAAATCGTATCAAGCGCCTTGGGGAAGCTTGAGGTGAGGCGCCATTTCACTTCCGGCGCCGACTGCGCGATGGCTGGCGTCGCCAAGGCGGCAGCGCCTGCTGCAGCTACGCCGGACTGCTTGAAGAACTTGCGTCGATCCATTTGGTATTCTCCCTGATGATTGCTGGCGCATTCGCACGCGTTGGACGAACCTTTGCGTCTCCTCTACTATAGGGGAAGTTTGCCAACCGGCAAGGCGAAGAAAGGTTGTCATTATGACACGCACCGAAACGGATTCCCTCGGCTCCCTGCAAGTGCCCGCCAATGCTGCCTACGGAATACACACGGCCCGCGCTGTCGCCAATTTTCCGATCACCGGGGTCTTGCTGCGGCATTACCCTGAACTGGTCGAATCGCTGGCCATGACCAAGAAAGCCTGCGCGCTTGCCAACATGGAGCTTGGCGCGCTTGATGCTGCAATCGGCAATGCCATTGTCGCTGCCTGCGATGCTGTGGTGCGGGGAGACGCACGCGAGGCCTTCATCGTCGACATGCTGCAGGGCGGCGCTGGCACCTCCACCAACATGAACGCCAATGAGGTCATCGCCAACCTGGCGCTGCGCCATCTCGGCAAGCCGTTCGGCGACTACAAGACCGTCAGCCCCAACGACCATGTCAACCTGTCGCAATCGACGAATGACGTTTACCCCACTTCAGTGCGCCTCACCATGCTGCGCAACTGCCCGGCGCTGCTCGACGCACAAACTGCGCTCAAGGCTTCGCTGCTGCGCAAAGGCCGTCGAGTTTGATCCTGTCATCAAGGTGGGGCGGACGCAGTTGATGGATGCGGTGCCGATGCGGCTGGGCGACGAGTTCCGCGCCTTCGCGGTTACGGTGGGCGAGGACATCGACCGACTGCGAGAATTTTCTACTCTTCTGCGCGAGGTCAATCTCGGCGGCACAGCAATTGGAACCGGCATCAACACACCGCTGCATTACCCGGCCACGGTGATCCGCCATCTTTCAGAAATCTCCGGCGTGCCGATGGTGACGGCAGGCAACCTCATCGAGGCGACGTCCGACATGGGCGCCTTCGTCACCTTCTCGGGCGTGCTCAAGCGCATCGCCGTCAAGCTTTCCAAGATTTGCAATGATTTGCGCCTGCTGGGCAGCGGCCCGCGCGCGGGGCTTGGCGAAATCAAGCTGCCGCCGGTGCAAGCGGGCTCATCCATCATGCCCGGTAAAGTCAATCCGGTGATGCCGGAAGTCGTCAACCAGATTGCCTACCAGGTGATTGGCAACGACCTGACGGTGACCATGGCGGCGGAAGCGGGCCAACTGCAGCTTAATGCCATGGAGCCGGTAATCGTTCTCAACATCCTGCAATCCATGCGCATGCTGATCAACGGCATGACGGTGCTGCGCGAGAAATGCATTGACGGCATCGAAGCGGATGCCGAGCGCTGCCGCGAATTGCTGGACCGTTCGCTGGTCACCGTCACCGCGCTCAACCCCTACATCGGCTACACTGCCGCCGCGCGTGTCGCCAAGCTGGCGCTGGCCTCGAAGCGCACCATCCGCGAGGTGGTGCTCGATGAAAAGGCAATGACGGAAGCGCAGCTGGATGAGGCTTTTTCAGAAGCCAGGCTGCTGGGGAGAGAGGGTTGATGGAAGGCGCTCAGCCAAGTCTTGCGTTGCATCCCCCAACCTCCTAACACTTCGGCAAATTGGACATTTTCAGTGAACTCCCAAGCTCGTTCTCATTGGCTTAATAACCCCGCCGCAGGCGCAGACTGCGCGATCATCGCCGAAGTTGCCCAAGCGCATGACGGCAGCCTCGGCATGGCGCACGCCTTCGTCGACAGCGCCGCCGCCGCTGGCGCCGATGCGGTGAAGTTCCAGACGCACATTGCTGCCGCCGAAAGCACGGCGGGCGAGCCATGGCGCGTCAAGTTCTCGCCGCAGGACGAGACGCGTTACGATTACTGGAAGCGCATGGAGTTCACACCCGAACAGTGGCACGGGCTCAAGGCTCACGCCGAAGACAAGGGACTCATATTCCTTTCTTCGCCCTTCTCGCTGCAAGCAGTCGGTCTGTTGCGGAAGCTGGGGGTGAGGGCATGGAAAGTTGCTTCCGGCGAGCTCACCAATTTGCCAATGCTCGCTGAAATGGGACGCGACAAGCGCCCCGTCATGCTCTCTTCCGGCATGAGCCCCTTTGACGAGATTGATTTTGCCGTTGCGGTGGTGAGGCAATCGGGCTCGCCGCATGCGATCTTCCAATGCACGACGCAATATCCATCGCCGCCCGAAAAAATCGGCCTCAATGTGCTTGGCGAGTTGCGCCAACGCTATGGCTGCGCTGTCGGCCTTTCCGACCATTCGGGAACCATATACCCCTCGCTCGCGGCCTGTGCTGCCCACCAGGTTGAAGTGATCGAGGTTCACCTGATTATGAGCCGGGATATGTTTGGCCCGGATGCCGTGGCCTCGGTCACTCCCGCCGAACTTCGCCAGATCGTCGATGGCGTGCGGTTCATCGAGCGGATGCGTGCAGCGCCTGCCGACAAGACAAAGGTAGCGGACGATGTGTCCGCCTTGCGCCAGGTATTCTTCAAGAGCGTGGTTGCTGCCCGCGATCTTGCCGCAGGCACGGCACTGAGTGAGGCAGATCTCGCGTTCAAGAAGCCAGGAACCGGGCTTCCCGCAAACGCCGCGCTTTCCCTCGTCGGCCGCGTTCTGACGCGCGCCATCTCCCGGGATGAGCAGCTTGCCGTCAAGGACCTGAAGCCATGACGAAGCGGAAGGTGTGCGTCGTCATTACTGCGCGACCGAGCTACGCGCGCATCAAGACCGCCATGGAGGCGATCCGCGATCACAAGGACCTTGAATTGCAGCTGGTCGTGGCGGCTTCCGCCCTGCTCGACCGCTACGGCAATGCAGTGAAAGTGATTGAGGCGGAAGGCTTCAAGATTGACCGCACGGTTTACATGATCGTGGAGGGAGAGAACCTTGTGACATCCGCCAAATCCACCGGCTTCGGTCTGGCGGAACTGGCGACTGTGTTCAACGACCTCAAGCCCGACGCCGTGGTGACCATTGCCGACCGCTACGAAACATTGGCCACTTCGATCGCTGCCGCTTACATGAACATTCCGCTGGTCCATGTGCAAGGAGGCGAGGTCACCGGCTCCATCGACGAGAAGACGCGGCATGCCAATACCAAACTGGCCGACCTGCATCTTGTCTCCTGCCAACCAGCGCGAGTCAGGGTTGAAAAACTTGGCGAGAGATTGGGTTCCATCCATGTCACCGGTTGCCCATCAATTGACCTGGCGAGACTGGCGATGGAACAAGAGCCGCGTGATATTGCTGCCCTTGCTGAACGCTACACTGGCGTTGGAGCCGTGCTGGACCTGAAGCAGCCCTACCTCGTGGTCATGCAGCACCCGGTGACGACGGAATACCTGGAAGCGCGCCAGCATGCGGTTGAAACTATCGAAGCGATTGACAGCCTCGGCCTGCAGACCCTGTGGTTCTGGCCGAACGTGGATGCTGGTTCGGACGGAACTTCGAAAGCCATCCGCACGGCGCGCGAACTTGGCAGGCTGCGCAACGCGCACTTCTATAAAAACATGACTCCGTCTGATTTTCTTTCGGTGCTGATCAACAGCAGGGGCATTGTCGGCAATTCCTCCGTCGCCATCCGCGAGTGCTCTTTTCTCGGCGTGCCGGCCGTCAACATCGGCAGCCGCCAGATGCGCCGCGACCGTGGCCGCAACGTCATCGACGCGGGTTACGACCGAACCCAGATTGCAAAGGCGATCCGCAGCATGTGGGAACCGAAGGAACGCCTGCGCGACACGATCTATGGAGATGGTTACGCCGGCAAGCGTATCGCCGATGTTCTTGCTACGGCGCATCTCGACATCAGCAAAGTGCTGACGTACTGAAATGCTGCGCGGAAAACCACTCACCGCCATCATTCCCGTACGCGGCGGCTCCAAGGGTTTACCCGGCAAGAACCTGCGGGTCATCGGCGGCATAAGTCTGCTGGAGCGCGCCATCCGCTTTGCAAAGGCTTCTCCCCGTTTCGACCGGGTAATCGTCACAACGGATGATCCGCTGATGCATGAAACCGCAATGTCGCACGGCGTCGCCGCGCCTGCCTTGCGGCCCGCGCACCTTGCAACTGATACGGCCACGACCGCCGACGTAGTTAGCCACCTGGCGCAAGACAGTGGAATTGAGGATGGCTTCATCTGCATCCTGCAGGTGACATCACCATTCAGGCGGCTGACTGACCTTGAGGGCATGTGTGCAGCATTTGAGCGCAGCGATGCCATTGCCGCGGTCAGCCTTGCTGCAGTGGACGAGCCTCGACCGGAAAAACTGAAACGCATCGTGGATGAGCAGGTGAGGCCATACATGGCGGCTGGATTTGAAGGTCCGCGCCAGGCGCTGCCCCAGCCGTACCGGCTGAACGGCGCATTTTACATCATATCCTTGGCCGCATTTCTGCAGGAGCGCCGCTTCCTGCCTGACAACTGCCTTCCATTCGTGATGACTGAGGAGCACAGCCACAATCTTGATTCCGCCACGGACTGGAAAGTCATGGAGGCGATGCTGGCCGCTGGACACTGGTCGCTTGAAGACCATGGCTGAAATCCGCAGCGTTCTGTTGCCGTGCGAAATCAAGGCGCGGGAGTTTGATTTAAAATTGTTGCTGGCCTGCCTGCTGGCGGAGCGCGGGATGAGTGTGTTCGTCGGCTCGCGCAATGACATGCACATGCGCCTCGCGCGTTTTCCACGATCCATCTACCTCGGCAAGGATGTGCGCTTTTCGTCGCAGCGTGTGGTGCGCATCCTCAAGGGACTTGGCCACCGGTTTCTTGCTCATGACGAAGAAGCCCAGTTTTATTACAGCCGCGAGCGCTACCGGCAGGCGCGCGTGCACCCCTATGTGCTGAAAGCCGCGGAGCTGCTATTTGCCTGGGGGTCGGACAATGCGCTGGCCTGGCGCGAGTCGGGCGCATACGGCGGCATTCCCATTGTTGAATCCGGCAACGGGCGCATCGACCTCATGCGTCCGGAGTTACAAGCGCTGCATGCGGAGCGGGCAACCGAGTTGCGTGAACGGTACGGAAATTTTGTGCTGATCAACACCAATTTCGGTTCGCTCAACCATTTCTACGCGCATCTTTCGGCTTTGCCGTCGCCTGAGCAGTTTGGCCTTGGCGCAACTGGCTGGGCAGCGGGACTTTCGCGCCATCGCTATGCTATCTTCAGAGCATTTCTGGTGCTGCTGCCGCGCCTTGCCGAACGCTTTCCCGAAACGGTCTTTGTGCTCCGCCCGCATCCGGGCGAAAACCACGACATATGGCGCGAAGCTGCCGGCAAGGCACCCAATATCGTTGTCAGCAACGAAGGCAATGTCATAGCCTGGATCAAGGCCAGCCGCATGGTGATCCACAATGGCTGCACCACCGGCCTTGAGGCCTATATCCTGGGCGGCATGCCAATTTCCTACCAACCAGTGACATCGCCAGACTACGACCTTCACCTGCCCAACGACCTGAGCCTGCCTGCATGCAGTGAAAGCGCCATCATGGAGGTTGTTGCAAATATTCTCGCGGGCAAGCTTACGCCTGCAGGCCTGCACACCCCGGACCGGCAGCGGATCATTGGCAATCACATATCGGCCGTGGAAGGTCCACTTGCTTCCGAGCGGATGGCGGACACAATCACAGAATTTGCAGGCCGCCTCCCGGCACGGCACAGGCCTCAACTGGCGGCGAGGGGAATTGCCGCCGCTCATTCCGAACTCCGGGCATTCTACAAGCGCTGGCACCGTAATACGCCGGGCCACAAGTCCAACGCCGAATACACCCGGCACCGCTTTCCCAACACGCCACTTGCGGAGGTTGAGGCGCGCGTCGCCAAACTTGCAAGCGCACTCAACAGGTTTGGCGGCGTTGCCGTTTCGGGGCACACCCCCAACATCTTCAAAATTGCCCCCGTTGCACACGATGCCCGCGCCTGATAGGTGCTGGCCGAACAGCCATCACAGGTGAATGAATGACCGAGCATCTCCAGGACATTGCGGTAAACGAACTTCCCTCCTGGTCCAGTTGGCCGGCGCGCTTGATCGGCACGGAAACCTTCAAAGCGGTTGAGCGAAACCTTGAGAAGATCCATTCGGAATACAGCCTCGACAAGTGGCAGAAGTGCCTTGACGCCTTCGAAGCCTCTAACGGGAGCATGACGCCGGACGACCTGCGCCGTTTCTACTACGATCTCTCGTCCACCAAGCTTCGGGCGAGCGTCAAGGATGGGCGACTACTGGCCGCAACCAATGGCGATGTCATGGGCTGGTATGACGAGAAACTGACGGCCGCCATTGCGCCTTTCATGGCAAGCGCGAAGACCCTGGTGGAGCTTGGCTCAAGCTTCGGGCACATCATGTGGATGCTGCGCAAGAGTTTTCCGAATGTCGCTTTCCGCGGCGGTGATTTTGCCGATAGTGCCGTTGCTCTTGCCAGCAAGCTCTATGCGCTACACCCAGGCGTTTCAGTTCAAAAATTTGATTTCTACGCCGACCGCTATGATCTTCTTGAACAGGCCGAGGGCCCAGTTGTCGTCATCACCAGCCAGGCCCTCGAGCAGGTGCCGAAGAGTGCCGGCGTTGTCGAAGCACTGTCACGCTACCGTGGTAAGATCGCCTGTGTTGTCCACCTCGAGCCCGCCTATTCCCTGTATGATGACGGAACACTGCTTGGCCTGATGCGCCGCCGCTACATTGAGGTCAATGACTACAACCGCGACCTGATCCCGACGCTGCAATCACGGAAAGATGTGGAAATATTGCGGCTTGAACCGCACAGCGTTGGCTGGAACCCGTTCAACTCGCTGGCGCTTGTGGTCTGGCGCTTCAAGAGGTGATGAAACGCGTCAGTTCGCTGATGCAAGCCTTTAGACGTTCCTCGCTGCCTCTCGATTCGACGTTGAGCCTGAGCAGATTTTCAGTATTCGAGGCGCGCAGGTTGAAGCGCACGTCATCCATTTCGATGCTGACGCCATCCTTGAAGTCGATTGCTATTGCGCGCTCACGGTAGTGCTTGGTTAAGGCGGCAATCAAAGCCAACGGGTCCGCCACTTCGAAATTGATTTCTTCGCTGGAAGGATAGAGCGCTTGGCGCGCCTCAACCGCCTGCGCCAGCGCAAGACCATTGCGACCTAGATGCTCGATTACCAGCAGCCACGGCAGCATGCCGCTGTCGCAGTATGCGAAGGATTGGAAGTAGTGATGCGCGCTCACCTCTCCGCCGTAGACAGCATCCTCGCGCCGCATCACCTCCTTGAAGAAGCGGTGGCCGGTGCGGCTGTGAATGCCGGCGGCGCCGACAGCGCCCAGAATGTCGAGGCTGTTCCAGTTCAGACGGCAATCAATGGCAAAGCGCCTGCCCTGATGCCGCTCAATGAAATGCGACATGAGCAGGCCTGCGATGTAGTAGCCGGACACAAACCGGGCTTCACCATCATAGAAGAAGCAGCGATCAAAATCTCCGTCCCAGGCGATGCCGATATCTGCCCCATGCTCGCGCATGGCTTTGATGGTGTGGGCACGCATTTGCGGCAGTAGCGGATTTGGCACGCCATTGGGGAAAGTGCCGTCCGGCTTCTCGTTGATCTTGATGAAGGTGACGGGAACCTTTGCCTTCACAAAGCGGCGTTCAATCTCGTCAATCACATGGCCTGCAGCACCGTTGCCAATGTCGGCAAGGAGCTTGAGCGGCCGGATGGCCGATAGGTCAACCTGCGCCAGGATATGATCCACATAGTCGGTGAGCATGGAAATGCTCTCCAGCTTGCCCGGCTTCGCGGCCAATGCCGGGATGCCTGCCTCGGCAAACTCGCGGAGTTTTGAAAACTCGCCATCCGTCAACGGCAGGCCCTTGCGGGCAACGAACTTGAAGCCGTTGTAGTCTGCCGGGTTGTGGCTGGCGGTCACTTCAACGCCGCCATCAATCTCCAAATGCATCGAAGCGAAATAGATTTCCTCCGTGCCGGTGAGGCCAAGGTCGAGCACATCGCAACCCGCCGCAGTGATGCCTTCCGCCAGCGCGGCCTTGAGCGCCGGAGTTGAAAGCCTGGCGTCACCGCCAATGGCGAGGCGCTTTGCGCCAAGCGCGACGAACCAAGGCGCTGCCAATCGAGCGCGCAATGCCTTCATCCAGGTTGTGGCCGACGCTGCCCCGCACGTCATAGGTCTTGAAGCAGGAAGGGGTAGCCGGTTTCGCGTCGGTTGAGTGCGGCAATCAGATGTTCCCCAACCTCTGATGAAAGGCGCAGATCCGATGCGGCGCGCCAAACGAAATGGTACAGCTGGGTGGGCTCGAACCACCGACCTCCGGATCCACAATCCGGCGCTCTAACCAACTGAGCTACAGCTGCACTTTGATGCGGCGCAAACTAGCTTCCGGCGCGGGTAAATACAAGCGAGCAGTGCCCGCCCGGTGAAAGGCCGCCAATCCCGTGATTTCGCTGTAATTTTGCAGTTTTGGTTAAGGAAGTGTGGACGCTCCGCCAAAAATTGTCTTTATTATCGGCCAGTCCGCCGCCGCGATGGCGCGCGGCAGCACAGGCATGGCAAGCGTTGGCAGAGTGAGCGTGAGTATGGACGGAATGCCAACCTTGCAGGAGGTGCGCGAGCGGGCCGAGCCAGCTTGGCTATGGGATGCTGCGCGTGGCCGCATCGTGTGGGCCAACAAGGCCGGCATTGCTCATTTCGGCGGAGAAATCCTGTTCGACCTGGTCGACCGGCCATTTGACCTTGAGGAACCCGGCGTCGCCGCGATCCGGTCGCTGGCGGGCCAGCTAAAGCCTGGCGAAGCATTGGAAGCGAACCTCGCTTTCCCCTCCTCCGGTTCAGACGAGACGATTGATTGCCTGTGCTACCGTCACCAGTTGCCAGATGGCAGACCCGGCGTGCTGGTGTTGGTGAAACCCGCAGTCCGCGCCATTTCGGCAGCGGATGGGGTTTTTGCCAATGCCTTTGATGTTCTTCCCACCGCCGCAATGCTGCTCAAGGGCACGGGCGAAACTCTCGCCTGCAACCATGCTGCGCGGCTCCTGTTGCCGGAGCAACAGCTGTCGCATTTCGCCAAGGTGATTGGCCAGCCAGCTACAGCTGATTCATTGTTGCAGCGGTTGGCCAAGACGGCCACGGTGAGTCAGGTGCTTTCCATCGACAGCCTGATTGGCCCGCGCGATGTGCGGCTGACGCTGCGCCGCATGCCGGGGGAGGAGAACACCTACAACGTTCTTGCGCTGCTCGAAGACGTGACCGAACGGCGGATGCAGGAACGCCAAGCATCGGAAGACGCTTCTGGCACTTCCACCGGCTCACACGGCAAACTGCTGCCTGCGGAAGCAGAGGCCTTTCAGCATTTGGGGCGCGTACTTTCAGCTGCGGTCACACCACCGTTGCAAGCATCCAGCGCTCACCCTGCGATCTTCGAGGCCTCTGCCGTCCAAACGCACCGCAAGCCGCAGGATATTCCGTTCTCGGTACAAGCCATGCTCGACAAGATTCCAGATGCATTGATGCTGGCCCGCGATGGCGAAGTGCTGCACGGCAATGCCAAGGCGCTGGCGCTGTTTGGCTACAAGACCGCCTATGAATTGATCAATGATGAGGCGATCTGGTTGTGCTTTGCCAAGCAATCGCAAGCACTGCCGCCCACGGCGCTTAACCTTGCGAACGGAAGCAGCGTGCTTGTATCGGCAAGCATGTCGCTTGTGCCCTGGCAGGGCGGACCAGTCCGGCAGTTCACCTTGCACAAGGCCGAAGCCTCTTCGCAGACCGCATCACCAGTAGCCATTGTTGCACTGGCCCCGGAACCAGCGAGAGCGCCAGCACCGCCGGCGAGTGAGCCGGCGACAGCCGAGGTGGAAAAGACCACCAAGCCAGCGGTGACCGACAGCGAGTGGCGCGCCATCATTGATACGGCGACAGATGGCATCATCACACTCGACAGGCTTGGCAAGATCGTGACCTTCAGTGCGGGAGCGGAAGCCATCTTCGGCTATCGCAATGCCGAGGTTGCTGACCAGTTCTTCACCTCCCTGCTGGCGCCGGAATGCCGCAAGGTGGTGCGTGATTATCTGGCTGCCCTGCAAGGCCCTGGCCTTGCCAGCGTTTTCAATGACGGGCGCGAAGTGACCGCCATCGTCAAGCAGGGCGGCAGTGTGCCGCTGTTCCTGACCATCGGCGCGCTGCAATCGCCCGCCTCGAAGGCTGCCTTCTGCGCCGTGGTGCGCGACATCACCCAGTGGAAGCGCACTGAAACCGAACTGCGCGAAGCCAAGGAACAAGCGGAGGAGGCGAGCCGGCAGAAGTCCGAGTTCCTGGCTCGCATCAGCCATGAGTTGCGCACGCCTCTCAATGCCATCATGGGATTTTCAGAGGTCATCAGGCTGGAGCGGTTCGGCGCGTTGAACAACGACCGCTACCGCAGCTATGTGAACGACATTCATACCAGCGGCGGCCTGCTGCTTTCGCTGATCAATGACCTGCTTGATCTTTCAAAGGTGGAGGCCGGGCAACTTGAATTGAACTTCACATCGGTCAACCTCAACGAGACTGCCGATACAGCCATTCGCATGCTGCAGGATGCGGCAACCAGCGCGCGCGTGGTCATCCGCAAGGCAATGCCGCCGGAACTGCCAAACGTGGTGGCCGACCTCCGCAGCATGCGGCAGGTGATGCTGAACCTGGTTTCGAATGCCGTCAAGTTCACTGACCCCGGTGGCCAGGTCATCATTTCCGCCACGACTTCAAAGGCGGGCGAGCTCAAGCTGCGGGTGAAGGACACTGGCATCGGCATGTCGGCAGACCAGGTTGCGGCAGCGCTCGAGCCATTCAAGCGCATAACAACCGAGGGACGCGAGGTGCAGGGCACCGGACTTGGGTTGCCTCTGACAAAGGCCCTCGCGGAGGCGAACCGCGCCAGCTTCACCATAAACAGCGAGCCGCGCAAGGGCACTCTCGTCGAAATCATTTTCCCGACGACGCGCGTGCTGGCCGACTAAACAGCCTTGGCGATGCCCAGTGACATCAGCGTGAGACGCTCCGAAGACAACCTGGCAAGCGGCTGGTTTTCACTTGCTGGGGTATTGATCGCCATTGCCGTGGCGCTGCCGCTCATCGCCATCGTCGTGCTGGCGCTCAGGCCACAGGACAACATCTGGCCCCACCTCGCGGCAACCGTGCTGCCGGGATATGTGTGGCGCACGGCGCTGCTGCTTGCCGGCGTTGGCGTGCTGACGATCTGCATGGGAACGCTGACGGCCTGGCTTGTCGCCATGCACGAGTTTCCGCTGTGCCGGTATTTCCAGTGGGCGAGCCTGCTGCCGCTGGCCATGCCTGTCTACATCACCTCATACACCTATGTGGCCTTCCTCAATTATTCGGGGCCGGTGCAAACACTGCTGCGAGAGTGGTTTGGCTGGGGCAGCCGACAGGATTATTGGTTCCCTGAAATCCGCTCGCTCCCCGGCGCCATTCTTGTGCTGGCGAGCGTGCTTTACCCCTATGTGTTCTTGACGGCGCAAAGCAGCTTCATGCGCATGCCGACGAGCCAGCTTGATGCGGCGCGCTCGCTCGGCCGCGGACCGCTGGCTGCCTTCGTCAAGGTAGCGCTGCCGCAGGCGCGGCCGGCCATCGCGGTTGGCGCCAGCCTGGCGCTGATGGAAGTGCTCAACGATGTGGCGGCGGTCAACTTCTTCGGCGTGAACACGCTGACGCTTGGCATCTTCAACACGTTGCAAATCGACGGCAACCTCGGCGGGGCGGCGCAGCTTTCCTGCGTGCTGATGATCTTCGTGTTCGCACTGCTGTGGATGGAGCAACGCGGGCAGCGCAAGAATAGCGGCATGCCGAGCCAGACAACATCGGTCAAGCTTTCGCGCATCATGCCACTCACCGGGTGGCATGGATGGCTTGCCGCATTCCTCTGCGCCATGCCCATCATCCTCGGCTTCATTGTGCCTGCGGCGATCCTCGCGAATTATGCGATAAACCGTTTCGGCAGCCTCGACATTTCACCCTACTTGCGGGCGACCGGGCATTCGCTGGTGCTTGCGGGCGTTACCGCCGCCGTCGTCATGCTCATCGGACTGATGCTCGCCTACGTCGAACGCCAGGGTGGCAGGCACCTCAACCTGCTGATGCGGTTGAGTACGCTCGGCTACGCAGTTCCTGGCACCATTCTGGGAATTGGCGTGCTGGTGCCGTTTGCGGCGTTTGACAATGCATTGCATGTCTTCATGCTGGAGACATTCGGCTGGGGCACCGGCCTGCTCATCTCAGGCACTATCGCGGCGCTGGTTTATGCTTATACCATCCGTTTCCTCGCCATCGCCTTCGGAACACTGCAGGCAGGGCTTGGCAAGGTGACGCCCAACATGACGGCAGCATCGCGCACGCTCGGGCGCACCCCCTTCCAGACCATCGCCAAGGTGCATTTGCCCATTCTCCGCCCAGCCCTCATTTCTGCTGCACTGCTGGTGTTCGTGGACGGCATGAAAGAACTGCCTGCAACGCTCATCCTGCGGCCGTTCGATTTCGAGACGCTATCGACGCTTGTCTACAACCTGGCTTCGCTCGACCAACTGGAGGAGAGCGCCATACCGGCGCTCACCATCGTTGCGGCGGGCATCATTCCCGTCATCCTGCTGGCGCGCAACCTGCGTGATCCGTGGTTCAAACCTTGAAGCATAGCTGAATGCTGTCGCCACATTTTGCTGAACCATCGCCGCGAATCCGCCGCAGCGCCGGTCTATGCGGCTTGCCGGAATGAAGATGTTGTCTGTTAGCATGTGGCTTGCCACAGACTGGCGCGAGAGGCTCAAGGGCGCGACGGGTCTCTGGATCATCGGCGCGGCAATGGCAACCTTCACCATGCTGCTGGTCATCGCGCTCAATCCCTCCTTCGCTACGCGTGGGCTGCAGGACCTGTTGCAACGGCGCGCCGGATTGCACCTTGAAGCCGGAGAAGCCCGCCTCCAGTTCATGCCCAGCCTGGCGCTGCGCCTTGGAAATGTGCGGCTGACCACGCTCGACAGCAGCGCGCGGCAGGTAATGCAGGCGCAATCCCTCACCGTGCCGATGAGCTTGCGGTCGCTCTTATCGCGCAAACTGCAGCCTGAAGTGATCGCGCTGGAGAAGCCGGTATTCAACCTGCTCATCGATGCTGAGGGCAACACCGGTTGGAGCGGCAAAGGCGACGTTCTGGACCGCGCGGTGGCGGAAAACAGCGTACCGGGCGCGCCGCTGCTGGCGACAACCGAGGCAGGCGTTCTCAAAGTTCTGGATGAACGGCATGGCGTCAGTTTCGAGGTATCGCAGATGGCCTTGCGGATCGGATTTGACGGAACTGGCGCAATGGAACTGACAGGGACCGCCGCCATCGCCAACCAATTCGTACGCATTGATGCGCAACTTGCCTCATTGCGGCGGCTCAGCGAGGATGGTTCGCCGCTCGACCTGCAGATCAAGGCGCCGGCGCTAGATGGCGCGTTTGCAGGCCGCCTTGCATTGCGTGGCGGATTGGGGCTCGCAGGAACCTTCTCAGCGACATCTGACGATGCCGGAAAACTGTCGGCCTGGCTTGGCCTGCCGATGCCAGGCGGCGGGGCTGTGCGCGATTTCAGCGCCAGCGGGCCGCTGACATCAAGTGGCGCTTCATTCACATCCAGCGAAGTGAATCTGAAGTTCGGAACAAGCGAAGCCAAAGGGGCGCTCACGCTGGAAACTGGCGGCCCCCGCCCGCGCCTCACTGGCCAGCTTTCCACCAACAGGCTTGCACTCGACACACTGTTGGGCGGAGAGACCGGGGCCATCTCTTTGGATTGGATCAAGCGCATAAATGGCAAGATCGGGGTATCTGCTCACAGCCTTAGCTGGAGCAAGGTGACGACCGGCCCGGCAACGGTGAACTTCGAAGCCCAGGATGGAAAGCTGGTCCTGCAGGCGGACCCCACTCAAGCCTTCAGCGGTACACTGCAGGGCAAGCTGAGCCTTGACGCTACAGGCGTCAAACCTGCGGTGGCGCTGGCTGGCAGTGGCGAAAGCCTCGACCTTGGACAGGCAGCGCAGGCATTCACAGGCACGAACTGGTTTGCAGCGCGTGGCGGCGCCACTCTTGATGTGACGGCCGTGGGCACCACGCTGGAGGAATTGATTTCAACCCTGGAAGGCGACGCCAGCTTCAGCATTACCGATGGGCGCATTGCCGGATTTGACTTGCCGCAGAGCCTGGCGGGAGCGGCTGGTGGCGAACGCTCGGGATGGGTTGCCAGCGCCGATGCTGCAACCGGGCTCAGTGCAGTGCAGGCAAGTTTCCGCCTCAAGGATGGCATTGCCGCCACTGAGGATATGGCCGCGACTGTCGCTGGCGCAAAGCTGAAGGCGGAAGGCGAAATTGACCTGTTGCGCCGCGCCTTTGACCTTGTCGTTGCTCCGGCGCGCAAAATAACAGGCGCGCAATTGACTGTGCGGGTGCGCGGGCCGTGGGCGCGGCCAAAGATTTCCGCCGAGGCCGCCAAGGCGGAAGCGAAGACCACCAAGAAGGTAAATGGCAATTGAGTTTGTCCCAATCTCACGGCAAGATTGCTGGCATGATCCGCGTGCAGCAGGAACCGTTCGACATTGCCGCAGAGCTTGCGAGTCTGCGCAAAGGGCGAGCCGACATCGGCGGCATCGCCATGTTTCTTGGCACAGTGCGCGAGATGGGCCATGCCGGCGAAATCTCTGCCATGACGCTCGAGCATTATCCCGGCATGACCGAACAGGCGCTGGCGGAGATTGACGCTGATGCCCACAAGCGCTGGCCGCTTTCCGCAAGCCTTATCATCCACCGCCATGGGCGGCTGGAGCCGGGGGAAGACATCGTACTGGTGATTGCGGCCTCCGCCCACCGGCAGGCAGCCTTCGATGCCTGCCAGTTCCTTATCGACTGGTTGAAGACCAAAGCGCCGTTCTGGAAGCTGGAGAGCGGTGCTTCCGGCGATAGCTGGGTTGAAGCCAAGGATAGTGACGAAGCGCTGGCCGGGCGCTGGGAGCGCGGTTCGCGCTGATGGCATTTCGGCGGCGCACGCGCCCGCTGTGGCGGAGCCTCATCGATCTTGCCGCCTTTCTCCTCGTGCTGACGGCCACGCTCTACCTGATGCAGCGCTTCGATATGATCGACATGGGCACCGGCCCGGTCGAGGTGGTGGATGGCGATTCACTCCGTCTCAACGGAACTGAAATCCGGCTGCATGGCATTGATGCGCCGGAATACACCCAGCAGTGCGATGATGCGAACGCGCAATCTTACCCCTGCGGCAAGCAAGCTCGCCTAGCCTTGCGCGAGCTTGTGCGCGGGCGGGAGGTGCATTGCACCAGCGTGGAGACAGACCGTTATGGCCGCGCCATCTCACGCTGCAAGGCGACTGGATACCGATCTTGCCCGCGCCATGGTGCAGCAGGGTTGGGCTGTCTCGTTTCAAGGCATCGGCTATCCGCGCGAGGAGGCGGAAGCGCGGCGCGCCAGACGCGGCGTTTGGCAAGGCAATTTTGAACGGCCTGCAGCCTACCGGGCGCGGCAGCGCGCGGTGCAAGGGAACGCTGGCGGCTTTGATGAAGATTTCGGAGGAAATGGTGCTGCGAGAGAGGATTGAACTCTCGACCTCGTCATTACCAATGACGTGCTCTACCACTGAGCTACCGCAGCCGGAAACCTGCGGCTCACATGCCACAGGCCATGCACTTGTGCAACCCCGCGCCCCATGGGAAAACCAGCCTCGCAAGCTAAAGGCAAGAAATGGTACAAAATTCCCGTGGACCCCGGACGCCCGCCGAAGCCAAGCGGATAGCGGAGGCGCTGCGCGTTAACCTGCGGAAGCGCAAATCCTTGGCGAAACTCAAGAAAGCCGTGCAAAAGAACGCCAAAACCCCGCAACAATAGTGGTTGCCGCACGGCTGCCATCCATGCTTGTTAGCGAAACTTCCAGAATCGACGGGCCGGGGGGCCTGCTTTAAAGGGACCTATCTGATGGACCGCATTCGCATTCGTGGTGGCCACAAACTCAATGGCACGATAGCCATTTCGGGCGCCAAGAACGCAGCCTTGCCGCTGATGATCACCGCGCTACTGACGCCGGAGCAGTTGACCCTTCGCAACGTGCCGCGGCTGGCAGATGTCAGCCGCCTGCAGCGCATCCTGCAGAACCATGGCGTCGACATCACGGTTTCCGGCAAACAGCCCGGCCAGGCGCTGGCTGCCGGCGAAACGCTGCGGATCTCTGCCAAGACTATTGTCGACACGACCGCGCCCTATGATCTCGTTTCCAAGATGCGGGCGAGCTTCTGGGTGCTTGGGCCGCTGCTCGCGCGCTGCGGCGAGGCCAAGGTTTCATTGCCGGGCGGCTGCGCCATCGGCACCCGGCCAGTGGATTTCCACATCATGGCGATGGAGAAGCTTGGCGCGCAGGTTGAAATCGAAGCGGGCTATGTGATCGCCAAAGCCAAGGGTGGTCTCAAGGGCGCGCATATTAAGTTCCCAAAGGTTTCCGTTGGCGCCACGCATGCAGCACTCATGGCTGCCGTTCTCGCCAAAGGCGACACCATCCTTGAGAACGCGGCGACTGAACCCGAGATTGGCGACGTGGCGGAATGCCTGGTCAAGATGGGAGCCAAGATTGAAGGCATCCACAGCTCGACACTGAAGATAAGCGGCGTCACTTCACTGCATGGCGCTGACCATGAAGTGATTGCTGATCGCATTGAAGCCGGCACCTATGCGATGGCTGCAGCGATGACGGGCGGCGATGTGCTGCTCAAGGGCGCACGCGCCGACAACCTGGAAGCGATGATCGACGTGCTGACCAAGGTTGGCGTTACCGTGCGACGGAGCAATGAAGGCCTGCGCATCCAACGGAACGGCAGCGCGCTTAAAGCCGTCAACGTCGAAACAGACCCCTACCCCGGTTTCCCGACCGACTTGCAGGCGCAATTCATGGGCCTGATGACCAAGGCGGAAGGCACTTCGATAATCCGCGAGACGATTTTCGAGAACCGCTTCATGCATGTGCAGGAATTGGTGCGGCTTGGCGCCGACATTCACCTGCATGGCGACACGGCTGAAGTGCGCGGCACACGCAAGCTGACTGGCGCCGAAGTGATGGCGACCGATCTTCGCGCCTCCGTTTCACTCGTCATCGCCGGGCTGGTGGCGGAAGGCGAAACCACCATCCACCGCGTCTACCATCTCGACCGCGGCTTCGAAGCGCTGGAGGAGAAGCTTCAGGCATGCGGAGCCGACGTGGAACGACTCTCGGGAGCCTGAGGCGTGCTGAAGCTGACGGCAGAGGATGCGGACGACCTCACCATCATCTCGGCGCAGATGCAGGATGCGCTGGTGCGCGCTTCCGACATGCGTTACCTGGCCAAGAAGCACCAGTTTGCATGTGTCGCCAATCGTTTCGCCTGGGACGCACAGCCGAAGCGGGAACGGCGGCGCAGTGGCCTTGCAGTCAATGGCGTGCTGTCAGCCCAGCGTTTCGGCTTCGAACAGGTTGACGGGGCAACCATCCTGTCGGTCCTCGCAATTACCTTTGAGCCTGGTCAGCATGGCGCCGGCATGATCGCGCTCACTTTCTCAGGCGGCCACTCAGTCCGCCTTACGGTTGAGTGTCTTGATGTTCAGATGAGCGACATGGGGCCCGCGTGGGAGAGCAGTGCTACCCCGCACCATGACGCCTGATGACCAGCGCGGACCAAGACCGTCTGATTGCCATTGACCTTGATGCCTCCATCGGCGTGCAGGCTTCACCTGAAGCCGAACACGAGCGGCAGGTGGCAGTTTATGACCTGTTGGAGCAGAACCATTTCGCACTCGCCGATGGCAAGCCCGGCCCCTACAGGCTTAAACTCTCGTCGGTAGACGGGCGGCTGATGTTCGAGATTGCCAATGAAGCGGGTGAGAGGATCTCGATCATCGGTCTCTCGATGAATCCGTTTCGCTCAATCGTCAAAGACTACTTCCAGATTTGCGAAAGTTACTACCAGGCCATCAGGCTTTCGACGCCATCGCAGATCGAAACGATCGACATGGCGCGGCGCGGCCTGCACAACGAGGGCAGCGACCTGCTGAAGGAGAGGCTGGGTGGCAAGATCGACCTCGACTTCGATACGTCGCGCCGATTGTTCACGCTGGTCACCGTTTTGTATTGGCGCGGGTAGACGATGAGTGCCGAGTTGCCGCGCGCCGTCCTCTTCGCCTGCACGCAGAACGTCATCCGTTCACCAATGGCGGCAGCGATCATGCGCCACCTCTACGGACACCGCATTTATGTTGCCTCCGTCGGCATCAAACCTGGCGAGGAAGACCCGTTCGTCGGCGTGGCGCTGGGTGAAATCGGCATCGACCTTGGCAAGCACAAGCCGCACAGCTTTCGTGATCTTGAGGACACCAACTTCGATCTCGCTATTTCACTTTCACCGGAAGCGCATCACTGGATCAAGGAGCTGACGCGCACCATGGCCATCGACACGGAATACTGGCCGACCGTTGATCCTTCCGCCACCGCAGGCAGCCGCGAACAGATACTCGATGCCTACCGCCAGGTGCGTGACGCGATCATGCAGAAGGTGCTGGCGCGCTTCTCACCACTGGGTGCTCCGGGCGTTTGACTTATACTGGCTGGTTTGCGTCTTGGCTGTCTGTCGGGGCTTGGTCACGCTCGGCAAGGCCGTAGTCGCGCATGACCCTGCAGACACGCAACCTGTAGTCGGCAAATACGCCGTGACGGCCTTTCGACTGAGCCTGGCGATGCGGAGGCCGGTTGCGCCATGCCTGCACCGCCTCTTCATCGCGGAAAAAGGAGAGTGACAGGAGCTTGCCGGGCTCGTTGAGGCTTTGGAAGCGTTCAACCGAAATGAACCCGTCAATTGCCGCAAGTTCCGCCTTCAACGCTGCCGCGATGGAAAGATAGTCTTCCCTCCTGCCTTCGGCAGGCCAGACTTCAAATATAACAGCAATCATTGCATGCTCCCATCACTGTTGGCCGGACGCAAGCTTGAGAAAGATGCGGTCTTCGCGCAGAATAAATTTCTCCTTCTGAGCGAACGCATAGTTCTGGCGCCCGAGCGGATCCTGCGCAAGGCGTTGGCGGTACTGTTCGTAAGCAGCGAGATTTTCGATGTTGTAGACACCGTAGGCAGTGGTGGCCGAGCCTTCATGCGGCGCATAGTAGCCAATAAGATCCGCCCCGCAGCGGGGAATGGCCTCGCCCCAGACCTTTGCATAGTGGCTGAAGGCGTCAATCTTGGTGGGGTCCAGTTCGTAGCGAATGAAACAGGTGATCATGTGTCTCTCCATTTTTCTGAGTGTTAGAGTGCCTGCGCCGTTCAGCTTCCGGTGATAAGTACCGCGCTGGCGCCGATACCCAAATCTGTCAGCAATGCCGTTGTGCACTCATCATCGCCAAGTGTTTTAGCGGCTTGCCTCGCGACTCATACTTTCATTACGATCAAAGTATGAAAGATGGCCCCGTTATCGCGAATGTTGCAGCCCTGATCGGCGATCCGGCGCGCGCCAACATGTTGTCTGCGCTGATGGATGGACGCGCCCTGACGATGAGCGAGCTAGCCCTGGCTGCAGGCATTTCACTTCCCACCGGGAACAGCCATCTGGCCAAGTTGCAACAGGCGCGGCTGGTCGAAAGCGAAAAACAAGGCAAGCACCGCTACTTCCGGATTGCCGGACCCGAAGTAGCGGCAGTGCTTGAAGCGTTGATGGATCTCGCACAGGTGACCGGAGCCGTGCGGGTGCGGACTGGTCCGCGTGACGAGGCGATGCGACGAGCGCGGGTTTGCTATGATCACATTGCTGGCGAAGCTGGGGTTGGGCTGTTCAAGGCCATGGTCATTCAAAAACACCTCTTATTGCCCGAGGGCGAAATCGTGGTGAGCAACAGTGGGCGGCAGTTCTTCACCGGCCTCGGCATTTCCGTTGCTGCGCTGGAGCAGGGACGGCGGCCTGTGTGCCGCACTTGCCTTGATTGGAGCGAGCGCCGCCACCATCTTGGTGGGGCGCTGGGTGCAGCGATTCTGGATGCCTTTCTTGACCGGCGGTGGCTCAAACGGCTGGAAGGCCGCGTGCTTATGACAACGCCCGCAGGACGCTTGGCATTCTCGCGCCACTTTGGTTTGCGGGCCTGAACCATCCGGCATCTGCGCACTTGCTTTTGGCAAGCAAGAGGTCCATTTATCCCGGCATCTCAACCCTACATGGAAGGTTACATGGCGAAAGAAGAACTGCTTGAATTTGAAGGAACAGTATCCGAGCTGCTGCCGAACGCGACATTCCGCGTGAAGCTAGACAGCAACGACCACGAAATCATTGCCCACACCGCGGGCAAGATGCGCAAGAACCGCATCCGCGTTCTGGCAGGGGACCGCGTAATGGTCGAAATGACGCCCTATGACTTGACCAAGGGCCGCATCAACTATCGCTTCAAGTAAGGCTGCATGGCGGAATCCCGCGTCAAGCTGGTGCTGGCCAGCGCCTCACCCCGGCGACTTATGCTGCTGGAACGGGTGGGGCTAACCGCTGATCTCCTCAATCCGACTGATATCGACGAAACGCCGCGCAAGGGCGAAACGCCGCGCGCACTTTCAGTGCGTCTGGCAGGTGAAAAGGCCCGCACGGCTGCACGCGCGCCGCAAGTGGCAGGCCTTGGCCCCGGCGTGTTCATTCTTGCTGCCGATACAGTTGTAGGGCTTGGCCGGCGCATACTGCCAAAGGCTGAAACCCGTGACGAGGCTGCACAATGCCTCGCCCTGCTCTCCGGACGCTCTCACTGGGTCTACTCCACCATCGCGCTCATCTCGCCCGGCGGCAAAACCACAACGCGCTGCAGTGAAACCAAGGTGCGCTTCAAGCGCCTTTCGCGCAATGACATGGACAGTTACCTGGCTTCCGAGGAATGGCGCGGCAAGGCCGGTGGCTATGCCATTCAGGGGCGGGCAGAAGCGTTCGTGCGCTACATCTCCGGTTCCTACTCCAGCGTCGTGGGCCTGCCGCTCTATGAGACAGTGCATCTCCTCGAAGGAGCGGGCTATCCGGTCTTCCACAGCTGGATGACCAACCCCTCGCAAATCTAGCCATGGTTGAGCCAACTCCCCTCAAGCCACGGCGTCCCTGCCCCATCTGTCAGAAACCATCGCTGCGAGCGTTCCATCCCTTCTGCTCCAACCGCTGCGCACAAGTAGATTTAAACCGTTGGCTGGGCGGCCAATACGCGGTGCCGGCGGAGGACCAGACGCCAGATGACACCGACAATCAGGATTAAGTCAGAGGTTCATTTCCGCTGGAGTTTGATCTAGCATGCGGGAGCACGGTCACTAAAGGCAAGGCATGGCTCACCTGCGCATCATCATTGCTGACGACCACCCCCTGTTCCGGGAAGCGTTGCGCCATGCGCTGGAGCACGGCAAGCCAGACACCGAGATCGCCGAAGCCGGCTCCTTTTCCGAGCTGGAACAGCTTCTTTCGGCGGACGACAATTGCGAACTGGTGCTGCTCGACTTGCGCATGCCAGGAGTTGAGGGCCTGTCGGGCCTCATTTTCCTGCGCTCGCAGCACCCCAACATTCCGGTCGTCATCATCTCGGCGACTGACCATGCCGAAACCATCCGCACCGCGTTTTCGCTCGGCGCTTCCGGCTTCATTTCCAAGTCAACCAACACCATCGGTATACTGGAAGCGGTCGATACCGTGCTCGCCGGTGGCATCTGGGGCAAACATGAAAGTGGCGGCGTCCCATCTGCATTGGATGAAGAGGTTGCGAACATCTCGCGCCGGATCGCAAGTCTCACGGCGCAGCAAATCCGTGTGCTGATGATGTTGAAGGAAGGACTGCTCAACAAGCAGATCGCCTATGAGCTCAAAGTCTCCGAAGCAACGGTGAAGGCCCACGTCTCGGCCATCCTGCAGAAGCTTGCGGTTTCGAGCCGCACCCAGGCAGTGATTGCCGCCAACCGGCTCGACGGGCACACGACAGCCAACTGACACGTCCTCCCGTCAGACAGGAACGCGCGTTTCAACGTGCGCCATGGCAGCGCGCAACGCTGCCGGCCGGACAGGTTTGCGCAGCAGGTGAATGTCATGGGCTAAGGCCTGGTCTGCCACCTCGGGAGAGCGGTCCGCCGTGATGAGGATTGCCGGCACGTTGCGCCGCATGCGCCGGCGCAGATCAGTAACGAGGGAAATGCCGTTGGTGCGGCCGAGATGATAGTCCACAAGGATGAGATCAATCTTGCCTTGTGCTTGCTCCGTGATGCGGATGGCCTGCTCGGCATTGGCAGCTCCAAGTGGATGGCATCCCCAGCTTTCAAGCAGCACGCGCATGCCTTCCACGATGGTTGGCTCATTGTCGATGACCAGAATGTCGGTAACGCTGCCGAGGCCCGGTCTCGCACGCAGCTTCGGCTTCTCAGTGACGCGGGGAATGGCAATCGCTGAGGCCGGCACTTCAATTGCAAACATGCTGCCGCGCCCCGGATAGGAGACAAGCCTAACCTCGCTGCCCAGTATCTCGGCGATGCGGCGGACGATGGAGAGGCCAAGGCCAAGGCCGGTGGCGCCGCCTTCATCATTTCCGAGGCGGCGAAATTCCTCGAACACTTCCTCATGCTGCCCGCTTGCAATGCCGACGCCAGTATCATGCACCTCAATGCGCAACCTGCTTCCGCGGCGGCGGCAGCCCACAATGATGCGGCCGGTTCTGGTGTACTTGATGGCGTTGGAAATGAGGTTTTGGAGAATGCGGCGCAGCAGCTTGCGGTCCGTCTCCACGGCGACGGAGCAAGGCATGGTCTTGAGCATCAGCCCGCGCTTTGAAGCAACCGGCGCAAACTCGGTGTTGAGGGATTCCAGCAGTGCATCAATGCGGAACAGCTGAGGTTCCGGCACCAGCGCATGGGCATCAAGGCGGGAAATATCCAGCAGCGCCGAGAGGATATCCTCGACCGCCTCGAGCGAAGCGTCGACATTGCGGGCAAGGGCTCCGGAAGGCGATGAGCGGAGTTTCTCCACCAGGCTTGAGGTGAAAAGCCGCGCCGCGTTGAGAGGCTGGAGAATATCGTGGCTTGCAGCGGCGATAAAGCGTGTCTTGCCGAGGTTGGCTGCTTCGGCTTCGGCGCGCGCCTGCTCCAGCGCATCATTTAGCTCGCTCAGTTTGCGCGTGCGCTCCGCCACCCGGCTTTCGAGTTCCTCGTTGGATTTCTGCAAAGCCTCCGCAGCCCGGACGCTTTCCGTGACATCGGCGAATGTCACGACAATGCCGCCTCCTGGAATTGGCCGCGAATGTATTTCCAGCACGCGCGCAGTGCGGACCAGCGCTTCGCGGAACGGGCTGTGCCCAGTGGCGATGTGGGCGACACGCGAGTCAACTGCGTCTCCGCACAACTCGTGCGCAGCAGAAAATCTCGCATGATCTCGGACAACGGCGCTCCCACCCTTTCAAGCTCTTCGCCAAGTTCCAAAAAGCTGACGAAGCTTGCATTCCAGCACGTGAGGTTTAGTTCCGCGTCGAACACGGCAATGCCTTGCTCGACATTGTCGATGGCCGTCTGCAGCAGGTCGCGGTTCTGCTGGATTGCAATTGATGCATCATCGAGCAACCGCATGGCGCCGAGCGGCTGGGCAGAATTGCGTTTCAACAACAGCGCCATGACAAGGCGCGATGAAGCAACGCCCACAGCGCGCGCCAGCAAATGCTCGGCAAAACGCAATGTCTGGACGTCAACATCCTGCGGGTGAGGGGCCAGGCCGCGCTGCGAGAAGTGTTCAGCAAATGCAGACCGGGTGCGCACCTCGCCCAGGTAACTCGCGACGGTCTGTTCCAGCTTGTCGGCGGCAATCGACGTGCGCCAGAGGCGGAAGCCGCTGCCAAAACTGGCGGAAGCTTCGCGCGTGATGAAGCTTGAAGCCTGTATGCGCTCGATGGCGGTGGGCAACCGCAGCAACGAGAAGCCAATATAGCAGGCGAGGTTCGCCGCAAGGCTCCACAGCACGCCGTGGCTCAGGGCATCGAACTGAATGTTGAACAGCATGCGCGGGCGCAGAAGCCCCATGCCCCATGGGCCATTATCGATGAGGCTATGATCAATCCAGCCCGCATCGACGAAGGAGGGAAGGAACAACGTATAGAACCAGACGAGTGTGCCTGCGGTAATGCCCGCCATGGCGCCAAGTGCTGTGGCACGCCGCCAGACCATGGCGCCGAAGAACGCCGGCGCAAACTGGGCCACTGCGGCGAAGGAAATGAGCCCGACTTGCGCCAACGCTGCGGTTGATCCGATCATGCGGAAATAGCCGTAGGCCAGCACCAGCACAGCAGCGATCGAGAGGCGGCGAACCATTACAAGTGTGCGGCCGAGGCCGGGAGAATGCCCGCCCCGCTCAGGGTCACCCCGGCGGAGCAGCAGCGGCACCACCAGGTTATTGCAGAGCATGATGGCAAGCGCGATGGTTTCAACGATCACCATGGCGGTCGAAGCCGAGAGGCCGCCGACAAAGGCGACCATGGTGAAGAACTCGCTGCCGGCGCTGACGGGAAGCGCCAGCACGAACATGTCACCATCCGTGCCTTCCGGCAACAGCAGGCGGCCAGCCAATGCAATGGGGATGACAAACAGGTTGATGCCAACGAGATAGAGCGGAAACAGCCACGAAGCGCGGCGAATGTCGGAAGGATGCGCATTCTCGACGACGGCCACGTGGAATTGGCGCGGCAGCAGCACGATGGCGAGCGTTGCGAGCAGGGTGAGCGCAAGCCAGCGCCCGCCTTGCAGGTCCTTGGTGAACAGCCCCTGTATGTCCGGCCTTGATGCCGCCTCCGCCAGCAGGTTGCCGACGCCGCCTGCCATCCAGAGCGTGACAAACAGGCCGACGGCAACGAAAGCCACCAGCTTGACGACCGACTCCACCGAAATTGCCAGGATCATGCCGTCCTGATGCTCGGTGTTGTCGATATGGCGGGTGCCGAAGAGAACGGCGAAGGCTCCCATGGTGAGGGCCACGAGAACCGATATCGTATCCGCGCGCTGCAGGCCGGAACTGAGGACTTCAGCGCCTGCGGAATTGGCGAACAGGGCCTGGATTGAAACCGACACAGCTTTGAGCTGGATCGAGATGTAGGGAACGATGCCAATGACCGCGACCAGCGTGACGATGACGCCAAGCGCTTCGCTCTTGCCATAGCGGGCCGACAGAAAGTCGGCAATCGAGGTGGCGTTATGGCGCTTTGCCAGTTCAACAATCATCTGCAGCACGCGCCAGCCGAGCACGAAGAACAGGATGGGGCCAATATAGATCGGCAGAAAGTCGAGGCCGGCCGTTGAGGCGATGCCGACACTGCCGAAATAGGTCCATGAGGTGCAGTAGACGGCGAGCGACAGCGCATAGATGTAGGGACGCGGCGTGCCTGGCGGGCGTTTGTTCTCCTGCCTGTCACCCCATGTGGCAACGGCGAACAGGCCTGCGAGATAGGCAAGGCCAAACACCAGCACGGTGAAGCTCTGGAACATCGCCTCAGCCTAGCGGATCAATATTGCCTGCGCCATCACCCATGCTCGCGGCGCGTGCGCACGACCGTGACGCTGCAGGGCGCTTCGGCTGCGACCTTGCCGGAAACGCTGCCAAGCAGCTTGCGCATGGTGGAATTTTCCCGCGCCCCCATGATGACATGATCGACATTGTTGACGCTGCAATATTCGAGAATGGCATCGGCCGGATCAACCGCCTCCAACACATGGAAAGTGGCTTGTCCCGGCTTGAGCTGCAGCGGACGCAGCCAGTCCTTGAGCGCCACAAGCCGCTGCAGGTGCTTGTTGCGGCCTTCTTCGTCCAACGTTGAATCGAGTGTAATGCGATTGAGCTTGAGTACGTTGAGGCAGGCAAGCCTGGCCCCCGGCAGGTTCTGCATGCCGGTGGTGACGGCTTGCCGCAAAGCCTGGCCAAGACCATCAGGGAGATTGGCGAGGTCTATGGCGAGGACGACGATCGGCGCATTGGCAGCAAGTGCCACCTGTTGCTGCGGGCGATCAATGAGCGACTCCAACGGCTCACCCTTGCGCTTGAGCACTGTAAAGAATGAGTCTTGCTTTGCCTTGGCTGCGCGTTCGGTCAGCTCTACCTGATCTGGATGACGAAGATCATGCGCCAGCTGGGCGGCAGTGGGATAGCGGCGGTTGGCATTCACTTCAAGACAGCGCAGCACAATTTCCTGAAACCATGGTGGCAAGAGCTTGTTCAGCGCAACAGGCGGCACGGGGTCACGCCAGATGCGTTTCTTCAGGCCCTTGAGAGTTTGCGGATCGCCAAAGGGCCGTGTTCCCGTGGCGAAGAAATACATCAACACACCGAGAGCGAAGATGTCGCTGCGTGGATCATGGCGCATACCCATCACTTGCTCGGGCGCCATATAGGGAGCGGTGCCATAGGGCAGGCGAAACTCTTCTTTCAACAAGTCCGGCAGTTCGCGGTGGCAGGCAAGACCGTAGTCGATGAGCACCGCCTCGCCAGCCGGTCGAAACATGATGTTGGAGGGCTTGATGTCGAGGTGGACGACCTGTTGGGCATGGAGGGAGACCAGCGCATCCGCCACGCGGGCTGCAATGCGCGCTACCTCTTCGACCGGAAGGGGCAACTTCTGGAGCATCGGCAAGAGACTTTCACCCGGCACTTTCTCCATGACAATGTAGGGCTGGCCCGCAAACTCGCCGCTGGCGATGAAGCGCGGCACATGCAGGCCCTGAAGCCGCGGCATGATCATCTGCTCCATCTCGAAGCCGACGATGGCGGCAGGATCCTCGCCCTCGCTGACGATGGGAATTTTCATGAGGAGCGGGTCTGGCTCGCCTTTCATCTCGACCTGCCAGAGTTGCGACATGCCACCGCGATGCAGCAAAGTAACAACCTTGAACTGGTCGATCATCTGGCCGGGCTGCGGGGAGAGTTTCGTCATTATGGTCAGTGCCCTGTGAACAGCCGTTGCGCCAACCTCTCGGGCAGGCCGACTTTTCGCATTCGTTCAGCGGTTGCCTCCACGTCATAGGGTGCGCGCCGATAAACCAGTTCGCGCGTAGAGGAATCGAAAGTGGCAAAAGCCGCAGCGGGGTTGCCGTCTCGCGGCTGGCCGGCAGAACCAATCACCGCCAGCCAGCGGCGTTGCGGCAACAACGGTATTGCCACTCCGGTAACCGGCGTGTGGCCTATGACCTTTGCCGTGGCGGTGAGGCAATAGAGCTGCGGCACATGCACATGCCCGCAGAAGGTGACCCTCGCTTTCGTCGCCGTGAGCGACCGGTGGGCCTCGGCCGCACAGGTTATGTAACTCCACTTGCCCGGTTGCGAGGCTTCGGAATGCACGGCAAGCGCTCCGCCGAATTCGGCAGTCAGCGGCAGCCCACGCAGGAAATTGAGCGATGAGTCCGATAGCTGCTGCTTCGTCCACTCGATGGCGGCGCGTGCCGCATCATTCATGTTGGGAGAGCTTGCGAAGATCGCCTCGTCATGATTGCCGCGTATCACGCTGGCGCCTTGGGCTGCCAGTTCCATAACCTTCTGGGTGACGGCTTCGGGGTCCGGGCCGTAGCCAACGATATCCCCGAGGATGACGAACTGGTCCACGCCCATTTCCTCGCATCTCGCGAGGCAGGCTTCGAACGCCGGAAGATTGGCGTGAACATCGGAAATGAGTGCAAACTTCATGGCGGTTTCCGGCTGCAGTTTCCGCTGCAACTCGAAGGACTGCAATGCGGCAAGATGGAAGGCGCGCTGCAACTTTAGTTGCATCATGCGGGATCATGCTGCACTGCGATCACGCAACCGCGAAGAACATATCCTCATAGGCCGAAAGTTGCATCGCTTGCGCGGCCACGAGTCCCTATGACTGAGGTAGCCCAGCCGGGTGGACCAGAGGAATGCTGGGGCCGGTGGGGAAACTCTTTCACCGTTTCTGGGAGGAAACACATGACAAGCACGACCATGGCTCAGCCAGCCACCGGCATGTCGAAGGACGAGAAGTTCGTCATCTTCGCATCATCGACCGGCACCGTTTTCGAATGGTATGATTTCTATCTCTACGCAACGCTGGCGCCGTTTTTCGCGGCCCTGTTCTTTCCCTTCGGGAAATGATACGGCAGCACTCCTGTCGGCCTTTGCAACCTATGCCGCGGGCTTCCTCGTGCGCCCGTTCGGCGCGCTGGTGTTCGGCCGCCTCGGCGACATGATCGGCCGCAAGTACACCTTCCTCGTCACCATGATGGTCATGGGTGTTTCAACATTCCCCGTCGGCCTGTTGCCGACATTCGCAACCATCGGCTGGCTGGCGCCCGTTCTGCTCGTCGGCCTTCGCTTGCTGCAGGGCCTCGCGCTGGGCGGCGAATATGGCGGTGCGGCCACCTACGTGGCCGAACATGCGCCAAACGGTCGCCGCGGTTATTCCACCAGCTGGATCCAGACCACGGCAACCATCGGCTTCTTCCTGTCGCTGATCGTCATCCTGATCTGCCGCAACTCGCTCTCAACGGCTGACTTTGCCGCATGGGGCTGGCGCATTCCGTTCATCGTTTCGGCGTTCCTGCTGGTCTTCTCGATCTGGATCCGCCTGAAACTGAATGAATCGCCTGTGTTCCAGAACATGAAGTCGGAAGGCAAGGCATCAAAGTCTCCGCTGACGCGATTCGTTCCTGCGCTATCCCAACAACAAGTATGTGCTGCTCGCACTGCTTGGCGCGACCACGGGCCAGGGCGTTGTCTGGTATACAGGCCAGTTCTATGCCCTGTTCTTCCTCACCATCTCGCAGAAGGTGGACTTCCAGACAGCCTACATCCTGATCGCCATTTCGCTGGTCATCGGTACGCCGTTCTTCATCTTCTTCGGCTCACTTGTCGGACAGGATCGGCCGCCTCAAGATCATACTTGCAGGTTGCCTGATTGCAGCGCTCACCTACTTCCCGCTGTTTGGCTGGCTGGCAGAAGCTGTTAATCCTGATCTTGCTGCCTATCAGGACAAAACCAAGATCACCGTCAATGTTGATCCGGCCGAATGCCACTTCAACGTGTTCGTCGGTCCATGGTCGAAGTTCGGTGATTGCGACAAGGCCAAGGACTTCCTGACCAAGTCAGGCCTGTCCTTCACATCAACCGAAGGTCCTGCAGGAACCAAGGCATCGATCGATGTCAACGGTACCAAGGTGGAAGGCTTCGCGCCTTATGCCTGGTCCAAGGCACTGGCTGATTCAGGTTATCCGCTGCTGAAGATTGCCTCGTCGACGATCGACCTCGACAAGGCGGGCGCTGACGCGCTTGCCGCAGCCCAGGCCGAAAAGAAGACGGCTGACGTCATGAAGATCCTGTCGGATGCCCGCATCGCCAAGGATGCAGCCGCCAACAAGATCGCGGCGATTGCCAATGTTGATGCTGTCGAAGTTGCCGCCGATGGCAGCGCCAAGGTGACAGTCAGCGAAGTGGCAGCAGGCAGTGCCGACAAGGCCAAGATCAACTGGCTCAATGCCATCGCGATCCTGACGATCATGATGCTCTATGTCACCATGGTGTACGGTCCGATTGCAGCATTCCTGGTCGAGATGTTCCCGACCAACATCCGCTATACCTCCATGTCGCTGCCCTATCACATCGGCAACGGCTGGTTCGGCGGCATGCTGCCCCTGCTGGCAACAGCGATCGTGGCCTGGACTGGCAATATCTATGCCGGTCTGTGGTACCCGATCGTGGTTGCCTTGATCACCGTGGTCATCGGCTTCCTGTTCCTCAAGGACACCAAGGACGTCGATATCGCCAACACCTGATGGTATCAGCACATGGAAACCCCGGGCCGAAATGCCCGGGGTTTTTTTTTTGCGGCAAGGCTGGACAAGCAACAGCGCTTGCCTATAGAACCGCACCACGTGCCCAGGTAGCTCAGTTGGTAGAGCAGCGGATTGAAAATCCGCGTGTCGCTGGTTCAATTCCGGCCCTGGGCACCAT
>CAWFCR010000018.1:0-26472 GCA_963814455.1 uncultured Alphaproteobacteria bacterium
TCAGGTGTCCTGC
Source organism: uncultured Alphaproteobacteria bacterium (assembly GCA_963814455.1). Classification (GTDB taxonomy): domain Bacteria; phylum Pseudomonadota; class Alphaproteobacteria; order Rhizobiales; family Aestuariivirgaceae; genus Aestuariivirga. Next base: position 14 of record CAWFCR010000018.1, read on the forward strand.
TCGAAGCTGCGTTGGCTTTCACCCATGGGCGGGTCAACCGGGCGAAGCATGGGCCTGCGTTCGGTAAAGACGGGCGCGCGCGGCGCGGGGCGGAGCGGAATTGGCGGAGGGGACGCGGGCTCGGCGCGCAGTTCACGCACATTCTCACGCCTCATCATCATCATCGTCATTGCGGCTGGAGCGGCTGCGGATGTTGGTTTCAACCACCAGGTCCTCGCCGCCGCCGATGAGCAGCAAATGCTCGACGCCATCGCGCCTGACGATGACCAGCCGGCGCTGCTCGTCCAGCACATGGTATTCGCTGATGCCGAGGCGGCTGCCCTGGCGGCCGCGGGTGCGGCGCGAGAAATGCTTCATCAGCAGCAGCGCTGCAATCAGCAGCACGAGCACGATGGCGCCCGCGATGATGATGGACATGTACTGGTTCACGAGTTCCATGTGATCGGTGCCCTCCGGTTGTTTTTGGCGGACTGCACTATACCACATACAAAGCATTCGGGGAGGGCTGATTTCGCGGGCTTTGCAGGGCGCAAGGCGGCTTGTAAACCGCTATGATCGCTTGATTCGGGAACGGGGAGAGAATGGCGGAACGCGAGCCTTCGGCGGAGGGATATGCGGCAGGCGGAATGGCCTCCGCCAGTCCGGGCCGCCATCTGCTGGCGCTCGCGCTGGCTATCGCCGTGGCGGCTGCGGTCATCGCCGCCGGGCAGCAGCTTGGCCCCGCCATCAATCCATTGCTACTGGTCATAGGCGAAGTGCTGGTGTTTATCGGGTTGCTGGCGCTTTTCGGCCTGATGGCGGGGTTGCTGCGCATAGCCAAGGACGGGCAGGCGCCTTCGACATTTCATGACGCGGTTGTCGACGCGCTGGGCGATGCCTGCGTGGTCATCGATTCAAAATCGCGCGCCGTCTATGCCAATTCCGAATATCTGAAGCTTGCCTCGGGCGCCGGGCTTAACCGGCTGGTGGGATTTGACCTGCTCTATGCCGGGCACCAGCAATTTGCCGAGCCGATCTACCAGCTGACGCAGGCAGCGCTGGAAGGAAAGCAGGAGCTGCGGGAGCTGCGCGTGGCCGCAGGCTCATCCGCGCCGGGCGCTGATGCGAAGGAGCCACGCTGGCTTCGCCTCACTGTGTCTCCGTTCAACATGGGGGAGCGGCAGAAATTCGTGCTCTGGCGCTTGCAGAATGTCAGCGAAGACCGTTCGCGGCAGGAACTGGCGTTCGGGCGGCTGCAATTCATCATCTCCTATCTCGACCATGCGCCGGCCGGTTTCTTCTCGGTGCTGCCCACTGGCAAGATCGATTACCTCAATGCCACGCTTGCCGACTGGCTGGGGCTTGATGTGGGCGAGGGGCAAAATGGCACGCTCACCGTCAAGGATGTGCTGGGCGAGGATGGGGCAAGCCAGCTTGCAGCCGTTGAACCGATTGCTTCCGGCACGCGGACCGAGCTGTTCACGCTCGACCTCAAGTCACGCCATGGCAATGTGCTGCCGGTAGATGTCATCCACCGCGTGGATTTTGACGAGAAAGCGCGGCCGCGGCCGATGCGCACGCTGGTGGTTCCGCGCGGCAAGTCCGGGATGGATGGCGGCGACAGCGAATTCATGGCCAAGTTCTTCGCCATGGCGCCGATCGGCATTGCCGAGGTTGGCCACGATTGCGTGCTGCAAGGCGCCAACTCCATATTCCTGTCATTCTCGCCGAACGCGCGGCGCGGCGCGCTGCTTGAAAACATGGTGACCGTGGCGGACAAGCCGGTGCTGCGGACTGCGCTTGAAGCTGTCGCCACTGGCCGGGAAGAATTGTCCATTGTCGATGTGACAGTGCAGGACACGAAGCCGCGCCTGGTGCAATTCACTTTCAGCGCGCTGCGCGGATTGAAGGAACCCTTGACGGTGTTCGCCGTCGACCGGACGGAGAGCAAGACGCTTGAAGTGCAGCTCGCCCAGAGCCAGAAGATGCAGGCTGTCGGCCAGCTGGCGAGCGGCATCGCGCATGACTTCAACAATGTGCTGACGCCGATCATCGGCTTTGCCGACCTGCTGCTGGCCAAGCTGCGGCCGACCGACCCCGCCTTCGCCGACATCATGAACATCAAGCAGAACGCCAACCGCGCCGCCAACCTGGTGCGGCAGCTGTTGGCCTTCTCGCGCAAGCAGACGCTGCAACCGCGCGTGCATTCGCTCACCGAGGCGATGTCGGACCTCGGCAATTTGCTCGGCCGCGTTTTGGGCGAGAAGATTGAACTCAAGATCAGCCACAGCCGCGACCTTGGTCTTGTGCTGGTCGACATCCACCAGTTCGAGCAGGTGATCATCAACCTTGCCGTCAACGCGCGGGACGCGATGCCGGGCGGCGGCACGCTCTACGTCCGCACCCGCAACATCAGCGAAGAAGAATCGCGGCCCTTGGCGCGCGATCCCATGCCCGCGGGCGAATATGTGTTGTGTGAAGTGACCGACACCGGCACCGGCATTGCGCAAGATATCGTCGAGAAGATCTGGGAGCCGTTCTTCTCGACAAAGGAAGTCGGCAAGGGGACGGGACTTGGCTTGTCGACTGTCTACGGCATTGTGAAGCAGACGGGCGGCTACATCTTCTGCAACAGTGAAATGGGCAAGGGCACCACCTTCAGCATTTATCTGCCGCGGCATTACCCCAAGCCCGAAGAAAAATCCGAGACCGCGCAGAAAACCGAAACTGCCGTGAAGCGCTCCGACATGACGGGCAAGGGCCGCATCCTGCTGGTCGAAGATGAGGATGCAGTTCGCGCCTTTGCGCTGCGGGCGCTGACCTCGCGCGGCTACACGGTTATCGAAGCAGACTCCGGCGAAAGCGCGCTTGCCATCGTCGAGAACGAGGAGCCGTTTGATCTCATCCTCTCGGATGTCGTCATGCCCGAGGTGGATGGCCCGACGCTGCTGCGCGAGCTGCGCAAGCGCGGCGTCAAAACCCGCATCATCTTCGTTTCGGGCTATGCCGAAGATGCCTTCGAGAAAAATCTCGAAGGGCAGACGGATTTCGCATTCCTGCCCAAGCCGTTCTCGCTTAAACAGCTGGTCGAGAAGGTCAAGGAAGTGATGGAGGGGTAGGCGATGCTGCCAACGCTTGCGGCTGTTGCAGGTGAGTTACAGTCTGGCAAGACTACAGCGCAGGGGTTGGCTGAACAGGCGCTGGCGCGGATTGCCGATCTTCGGGGCAGGGTGCAGCCTGCTTCATCCGCATTGACCCCGACAGCATCCTCGCTGCCGCAAAATACCAGGATCGCTTGCGCAAGGCAGGCCGGGCACCTTCTGCATTTGCGGGCATACCGATTGCGGTGAAGGATCTTTTCGATCTTGCGGGCGAGGTGACGACAGCGGGTTCCGTTGTGCTGGCTGACAGTGAGCCTGCAAAGTCTGATGCGCCTGCGATTGCGGCGTTGAAGTCGGCAGGCTTTGTCGTCATCGGCCGCGCCAACATGACGGAGTTTGCCTACTCCGGCGTCGGTCTCAATGCACATTATGGCACACCGCTATCGGTTTATGATCGCAAGACCGGCCGCATTCCCGGCGGTTCATCCTCCGGCTCTGCCGTTGCGGTGGCTGATGGCATGGCGGTGCTTGGCATTGGCTCCGACACCGGAGGCTCAATCCGCATTCCAGCAGCCTACAACGGCATCGTCGGCTTCAAGCCAAGCGTTGGCAGGGTGAGCACGGCAGGCGCCTTTCCGCTCTCCTCAAGCTTTGACACGGTCGGTCCGATGGGGGCATCGGTGCAATGTTGCGCTACCGCGGACAGCATCATGGCCGGGGACTGGGACGGCAGGCTTGCTGCCATCGAAGCGGAGAACCTCACACTTGGCGTGTTCAGGACGCTCGCCTTTGATGGACTCGATCCGCACGTCGCCAGTGCGATGGAGCGCGCCATGGCGCTGCTATCCAAGGCGGGCGCGCGGTTCGTCGACGTTGATTTTCCAGAACTGGCGGAGTTGCCGCAGCTCACCCGCCATGGCGGCATTGTTGCAGCGGAAGCACTTGCCACCCATAGCGAGAGGCTGGCTGCAAAGGGTGATGCGTTTGACCAGCGCGTACGCTCGCGGCTGGAAGCGGCGCGCGCGCTAACGGCTTCCGACTATGTCGGCATCATGCGGCGGCGCAGCCAGCTGGTGGAGCTATTGCGCCAGCGCTGTGAAGGGCTGCATGGCGTGATCCTGCCAACGGTGATGAACATTCCGCCACCGGTTGCGGCGCTTGAAACCATGCCGGAGTATTTGCGCTACAACGGGATGAGCCTGCGCAACACTTATCTTGGCAATTTGCTGGACTGTTGCGCGCTTTCTCTCCCCATCACCGTGCGTGGCGAGGCGCCGGTGGGGCTGATGATCATGGCGCCGCGCGGCTGCGACAAGGCGCTGCTTTCGACTGGACTTGCACTCGAAGCTTGTCTGGCGCGAATGTAATTCTTGGTTGTATAATTTGGACTACCACAATTTTAGTTAGGTTCGGGCAAGTGAATCGACTATAAGGTGCATGGGGCTCGATATGCACGCTATGAGTGTCGTCGCAGAGGGGTTCCACTGGCGAACAAGGCGCAGCCGCGTTCACAGCAAGGGCCGGGTGCGCAGAGTTCTCTCCCCAGATGACGGGCTACTTCAACCAACATAGCCCTAACTCGCATCCGGCCCGTCGCCCTTTTTCCAATTGAATCAATTATATGCAACTCGGCAAAGTTTGTTCTTGCAATGAGAACAAAATTGGAACATACATGCAACATCAATGGAACCAGCAGTCCATTGCGTGATGAACGCCAACTTTATAAGGAGTGTAGATAATGGGGCAGGCGAATCTCAAGGTTGTCGAGAACACGAACTCAATGGACAAGAACAAAGCACTGGATGCAGCGCTGAGCCAGATCGAACGGGCCTTCGGCAAGGGTTCGATCATGAAGCTTGGCGCCAATGCCGCAGTTGAGATCGAGGCGATTTCGACCGGTTCGCTGGGACTTGATATTGCCCTTGGCATTGGCGGCCTGCCGCGCGGCCGCGTCATCGAAATCTATGGTCCGGAGTCGTCGGGCAAGACAACGCTCGCCTTGCAGACGATTGCCGAGTCGCAAAAGCGCGGCGGCATTTGCGCTTTCGTGGACGCCGAACATGCCATGGACCCGGGCTATGCCAAAAAGCTTGGCGTCAATATTAACGACCTGCTGATCTCGCAGCCGGATACGGGCGAGCAGGCGCTGGAAATTGCCGATACGCTGGTGCGCTCCGGCGCCATCGAGATTCTGGTCATCGATTCCGTTGCGGCATTGACGCCCAAGGCCGAGCTTGAGGGCGAAATGGGCGACTCGCTGCCTGGCCTGCAGGCCCGCCTGATGAGCCAGGCGCTGCGCAAGCTGACGGCCTCCATTTCCAAATCCAATTGCATGGTCATCTTCATCAACCAGATCCGCATGAAGATCGGCGTCATGTTCGGCAGCCCGGAAACAACGACTGGCGGCAATGCCCTGAAATTCTATGCGTCGGTGCGCCTGGATATCCGCCGCATTGGCGCCATCAAGGACCGGGAAGAGGTTGTCGGCAACCAGACGCGCGTCAAGGTGGTCAAGAACAAGGTGGCGCCTCCCTTCAAGATGGTGGAATTCGACATCATGTATGGCGAGGGCATCTCCAAGGTCGGCGAGCTCGTTGATCTCGGCGTGACAGCCGGCGTGGTGGAGAAATCCGGGTCCTGGTATTCCCACAACGGAGAGCGCATCGGCCAGGGCCGGGACAATGCCAAGAACTTCCTGCGCCAGAATCCGGATGTGGCGAATGTCATCGAGGCAGCCATTCGCGCCAATGCGGGGCTGATTGCCGCCAAGATTGCGGTTGGCCCGGCAGCAGACGATTCCGACGACTAATACGCCCCCCTGCAACATCTTGCCGCCTGCGTACCGGCGGCGGCCTAAGCGTTGTGTCCCCACACCGCAGGCGTGACGCCTCCCGCTGCCCCCGGGAGGCGTCTTTCTGCCGTTAACGGTAAGTGCTACCGCAATCGTAATGGTGGACATGAACGGCCTGAGCCGATTAAACAGCAGGCGATTTCAACACACCAGCACGTTGCTTGCGGATATCCCATGACTGGCCTTGCCAACATTCGAACCACCTTCCTCGATTTCTTCAAACGCCACGGTCATGAGGTGGTGGCATCGTCATCGCTGGTTCCGCGCAACGACCCGACGCTGATGTTCGCCAACTCCGGCATGGTGCAGTTCAAGAACGTATTCACCGGCGCGGAGCGGCGGGCCTACAGCCGCGCCACCACGGCGCAGAAGTGCGTGCGCGCCGGCGGCAAGCACAATGACCTCGACAATGTGGGCTACACGGCACGCCACCACACATTCTTTGAAATGCTCGGCAACTTCTCGTTCGGCGACTATTTCAAGCCCAACGCCATTGAATGGGCGTGGTCGCTTGTCACCAAGGAGTACGGCCTGCCGGCGGATCGGCTTTCGGTCACGGTGTTTTCCGAGGATGACGAGGCGTTTGGCCTGTGGAAGAAGATCGCCGGTTTGCCGGATAGCCGCATTATCCGCATCCCGACGTCGGACAATTTCTGGTCGATGGGCGATACGGGCCCTTGCGGTCCATGCTCGGAAATCTTCTTCGACCATGGCGACAAGATTCCTGGCGGCCCGCCCGGAAGCGCTGATGCAGATGGCGACCGCTTCATCGAAATCTGGAACCTGGTGTTCATGCAATTCGAACAGGTTTCGAAGCAAGAGCGGGTCAGCCTGCCGAAGCCCTCGATTGACACCGGCATGGGGCTGGAGCGCATTTCCGCCGTGCTGCAGGGCACGCATGACAATTATGAAACCGACCTGTTCCGCTCGCTCATCGCAGCCATCGTCGACCGGACCAATGTTCCGGCCGAAGGCGCCAACAAGGCTTCGAACCGCGTCATCGCCGATCACCTGCGGGCTTCCTCGTTCCTGATTGCGGATGGCGTGCTGCCCTCCAACGAGGGGCGCGGCTATGTGCTGCGCCGCATCATGCGGCGCGCCATGCGCCATGCGGAACTGCTTGGCCAGCGTGAGCCGCTGATGCACAAGCTGGTGCCTTCGCTGGTGCGCGAGATGGGCGAGGCCTATCCCGAACTGGTGCGCGGCCAGCAGATGATTACCGAAACGCTGCTGCTCGAAGAAACCCGCTTCCGCAAGACGCTGGAACGCGGCTTGCGCATGCTTGACGATGAATCATCGGGCCTTGGCAAGGGGCAGGTGTTCTCGGGCGAAACAGCCTTCAAGCTCTATGACACCTATGGCTTCCCGCTTGACCTCACCCAGGATGCGCTGCGCGCGCGCGGCGTTGTTGTCGATACCGACGCATTCGCCAAGGCCATGGACGTGCAGAAGGCGGAAGCCCGCAAGGCCTGGAAGGGCACCGGCCAATCAAAGACCGATGCCGTGTGGTTCGACATTCGCGAACAGGTGGGGGCGAGCGAATTCCTCGGCTACGAGACCGAGAAGGCCGAAGGCGTGGTGCGCGCCATCGTCATGGATGGCCAGCAGGTGAAAGACCTTGCGGCAGGCAGTGAAGCAGAGATCGTCCTCAACCAGACACCGTTCTATGCCGAGTCCGGCGGGCAGACGGGCGACCATGGCATTATCCGTACGGCAGGCGGCGCCGAATTCGTGGTGACCAGCACCGACAAGCGCCTTGGCGACGTGTTCGTCCACAGTGGCAAGCTCGTGAAGGGTAACCTCGCGACGGGTGAAGCAGTGGAATTGACCGTTGATCACAAGCGGCGCTCCGGCAACCGGCAGCATCATTCGGCAACCCACTTGCTGCATGAAGCGCTGCGCAAGATTCTCGGCGCCCATGTGCAACAGAAGGGTTCGCTGGTTGACCCGGAGAGACTGCGCTTTGATTTTTCGCACAACAAGGCGATGAGCGCCGAGGAGTTGCGCGAGGCCGAACTGATGGCGAACCAGATCGTGCAGCAGAATGACCAGGTGACAACCCGGCTGATGAGCGTTGATGCGGCTATCGCCGAAGGGGCGATGGCGCTGTTTGGCGAAAAGTATGGCGACGAGGTTCGCGTTGTCGCCATGGGCCGCAACCAGGAAGGCGCCAGCCGAGCTGCCTATTCGATTGAGCTTTGCGGCGGCACGCATGTCGGCCGCACCGGAGACATAGGACTCGTCAAGGTGGTGAGCGAGAGTGGTTCTGCGGCAGGCGTGCGGCGCATCGAGGCGCTGGCAGGCGAGGCCGCGCGTTCCTATCTTGAGCAGCAGGACAAGCGCGTGCATGTGGCGGCACAGCTGCTCAAGGTGGCGCCTGCAGATGTTCTGCCCCGCATCGAAGCTCTGATCGAGGACAGGAAGCGGCTGGAAGCCGAACTCTCCCATGCCAAGAAGGCGCTGGCGATGGGCGGCGGCGGAACGGCAGCCAATGATGTGGAGACGGTGAATGGCATTCAGGTCATGTCACGCATCGTCGACGACATGGATGCCAAGGTGATGAAAGGCCTGATTGACGAGGGCAAGACGAAGATCGGCGCTGGCGTGGTGGCGTTCGTCAGCCGCACGGCGGAAGGCCGCGCCAGCCTTTATGTCGGCGTTACCGATGGCCTGACAGCCAAGCTGAGCGCCATCGACCTTGTGCGTGCCGGCGCCGGCGGTGCTTGGTGGCAAGGGCGGCGGCGGCAGGCCCGACCTGGCGCAGGCGGGCGGACCCGATGGCGCGCGCGCCGAGGAAGCGCTTGCCGCAATCAGGCAGGCGGTTTCCGCAACGGCGTAACACCGGGAAGCCAGTTTTCCGTATCATGGTCCGGGTGCTGGAGGCTTCGCAGACGGACCAAATCGTCGTCCGTTCGTGTGCCTTCCGTGGTGTGGGCAGGCAGGGTGCCGATGAGGTCAAACCAGGGCAATTTGCTGCCAATGTCATTCTCGTTGTCGGGCGGGGGCAGACGCTCCGGCTCGTCCAGCGTGCAGCCGGCCAACTCGTAGTTCGCGTCGCCATCCTCCAGCATGTAGAGCGGCGTGCCACAGTTGGCGCAGAAGCCGCGCGCCACGATCTCCGAGGAGCGAAATTCCGCCGGTTTGCCGCGCGTCCAGGCAATGTTGGCGCGGGGCACCTTGACCAGCGCCGCGCCCGGCCCGCCGAAAGCCTTCTGGCACATACGGCAATGGCAATAGCCGAAATCGCCGATCGCTTCCGACACATGATAGCGGATAGCGCCGCACTGGCAGCCGCCTGAAAGCCCGTGCCTGTCCAATTGCTGCATCGCTCCGCTCCACCGGTGAAACGGTTTATTTACACAATAAAAGCAAGGCTCGGTCAAACCGCATCAACAAGTCGAACGGCGAAACTCCATGACCGTCTCCAAAGCCGCCGCCTCGGGAAAACGCTCCGTTCCCAAGCTGCAGTTCATCTACTTCCTGATCACCATCAGCGGCATCGTTGCAACGCTGTGCGGACTTTACCTCAGCCATCTCGCCATCGAGGTTTTTCAGAAAAGCTTCTACCACGCGCCAGTCTATGAGCTTGAATCGCTCGGCACGCGCAAAATGCTCAACGACGCGTCGCAGGCCGTCAGCATCCTGATCAGTTCTGAAGCTGGCGAAGCAGCGGTTCAGTTGAAGCAAAAAGTGCAAGCCCCCATGCAAGCATTCACTGCAGCGCGCGAACAGGTGACCAAGCTCGCCCCCAAATATTTTGGCGGTGAAGAGCAACAGAAAGTCATCGCGATGCTGCAATCAATGGACCGTTGCATGTCGCAGATCGTTGCCCTGGCTGGCAATTGGCAGGCCGGAAGCGGCCCGCGCGATGCGACAGCGCTATTCCAGAAATTGCAGGCCGAAGCAAACCAGATTGATGTGCTGGTGACGGCTCTCAGGGCCAGTGCAATTGAAAAGGAAAAGGCTGCCGTCAAAAGCCTGCGCAACTACGAATACGTGGTCGGCGGATTGATCCTGCTGGTGATGTCCAGCGGCGGCTACTACGGCTTCTTTATCGGCAAGGTGATGAAGCGAAAGTTCGAGGAACTTGAGAAAGCGCATGGCGATCTCGAAGAGTCGCACGAACAGGCGCTGGCCTTCGCGCGTGAAATCCAGTCCGTCAACCAGGACATGGGAAAACTGAACGTGCAGCTGCATGAGAACATCGCAAAACTCAAGGAAGCCCAGGACGAAGTGCTGCGCAAAGGCAAGATGGCGCAGTTGGGCAATCTCACGGCAACTGTCGCTCACGAGTTGCGAAATCCGCTCAGCGTCGTCAGAACCTCGGCCTTCCTGCTGGGGCGCAGGATCAAGGACAAGGGACTGGGCGTAGAGCCGCAGCTGCAGCGCATCAACAACGGCATCGTACGCTGCGACAACATCATCACGCAGCTGCTGGACTTCTCGCGCTCAAAGGCGGTAGGCACCGAACCCGTTGTCCTCGACGACTGGCTTGAAAAACTGGTTCAGGCGGAGGCGCTACGCCTGCCTGAAGCGCTCGGCATCGAATGTCATTTCGGCCTCGGAGCGATGAAGGTGAACATCGAGCCTGCCCGGTTTGAACGCGCCATCATCAACCTGATGACGAATGCTTCCGAGGCGCTGGTCGGCAAGGGAGACGATCCCAAGTCGCACTACCGCGCTAATCCGATGGTATCCATTTCCACCCGGCTTGCGGAGCGTGGCGTCGAGATCGTGGTGACCGACAACGGCCCCGGCATCTCAATGGAAAATCTCGCGAAGATCCGCGAACCATTGTTCACGACCAAGAATTTCGGCACCGGTCTCGGCATTCCTGCCGTCGAACAGATTCTCGAGCATCACGGCGGCGGCCTCGACATTCAGTCTGCCGAGGGGCAGGGCGCCAGCTTCATCATCTGGCTGCCCAATGGAATGCGCTCCGAGGCTGCGGCTTAGGCCATCGCCTTCTGCAGGTTGGCGTCAACCGCATCAAGGAAGCCCTCGGTCGACAGCCAGCTCTGGTCCGGACCGACCAGCACGGCGAGATCCTTGGTCATGGAGCCGGCTTCGATTGTCTCGACGGTGACTTTCTCGAGTGTCTCGGCGAATTTTGCCAGCGCGGCATTCTCATCCAGCTTGGCGCGGTGCTTGAGGCCGCCGGTCCAGGCGTAAATCGACGCAGCGGAATTGGTTGATGTCTGCTTGCCTTCCTGATGCAGGCGGTAATGGCGCGTCACCGTGCCGTGCGCAGCTTCGGCTTCAACGGTCTTGCCATCGGGCGTCATCAGCACCGATGTCATGAGGCCAAGCGAACCATAGCCTTGCGCCACCAGATCTGACTGCACGTCGCCATCATAGTTCTTGCAGGCCCAGATATAACCGCCGGTCCACTTCATGGCGGAGGCCACCATGTCGTCAATCAGCCGGTGTTCATAGGTGAGGCCGCGCTTGGCATATTCAGCTTTGAACTCGGCATCAAAGATTGCCTGGAAAATATCCTTGAAGCGGCCGTCATAGGCTTTGAGAATTGTATTCTTGGTGGACAGGTAAACCGGATAATTGCGGTTCAGCCCATAGTTGAGGGAGGCGCGGGCAAATTCCTTGATCGAGTCATCAAGATTATACATCGCCATGGCGACGCCAGCATCCGGCGCCTTGAACACTTCCTTCTCGATCACCTTGCCATCATCGCCAACAAACTTGATGGTGAGGGTGCCCTTGCCGGGGAAGGTGAAATCGGTGGCGCGATACTGGTCGCCGAAGGCATGGCGGCCGATGATGATTGGCTTGGTCCAGCCCGGAACGAGGCGCGGCACATTCTTGCAGATGATCGGTTCGCGGAAGATGACGCCGCCGAGGATATTGCGGATGGTGCCATTGGGCGACTTCCACATCTGCTTGAGGCTGAATTCCTTGACGCGTGCCTCATCCGGCGTAATCGTCGCGCATTTGACGCCGACACCATGCTTCTTGATGGCGTTGGCGGAATCGATGGTCACCTGATCACCCGTTGCGTCGCAATTCTCGACCGACAAGTCATAGTAGTGAAGGTCGACGTCGAGATAGGGCTTGATGAGCTTGGTCTTGATCATGTCCCAGATAATGCGGGTCATCTCATCGCCATCGAGTTCGACAACGGGGTTGGCAACCTTGATCTTGCTCATGCGCTGGCCTTTCTGACGGTTCCGCTTTTGACGCTGCTATACAGGGCAGCAAGAGTGCCCACAATCCCCCGGAAGTCTAGTCCGAAGCTTGCGCTTTGACATATCGGCCGACCCGTGCCAGCAAGGGGCAATGACGGCGCGCAGCTCCAACGCACTTCACCATCGCCCCTATGTCATCTACATGTTGGCCCTGATCGCGGCGGGCTTTGCGGTGCAGATCATGTCGGTTTCCGTCGGCTGGCAAGTCTACGAGGTGACGCGAAATCCCCTTTATCTTGGCTATGTCGGGCTGGTGCAGTTTATGCCGGCGATGGCGCTCGTGCTGTTCACCGGGCTCGCCGCTGACAAATTCAACCGGCGTCTTATCATGGGCTGTTGCTACCTGATCGAGATCCTTTGCGGTTGCGTGCTGTTGTGGCTGGCGTATACCAGAACAACGGATGTGCTTCCCATATTCGCGGTGCTTTTTGCTTTTGGCGTGGCGCGCGCTTTCATGAACCCGGCGGCGGATGCGCTCGCCCCCAACCTGCTGCCGCGCGAGGCCATTGCGCACGGCATTTCGCTCAGCAGCATGCAGTGGCAGTTCACAACAATTGTGGGGCCTGTGGTTGGCGGCTTGCTCTATTGGCTGGCCCCGGAAGCAGCTTATGGAACAGCCCTGGTGCTGCTGGTTGTTGCCTTCCTGCTGGTGCTGGCGATCGGCACTGTTGCGCAGCCGAACCATACGCAGGAGACGAACCTTGCCACGCTGCTTGCCGGCTTCAAATTCATCCGCAGCGAGCCGGTCGTTCTCGGCGCCATCTCGCTTGATTTGTTTGCCGTGCTGCTTGGCGGCGCGGTGGCGCTCATGCCGGTCTATGCGACCGACATTCTCCAGGCGGGTCCCGTAGGCCTCGGCATCCTGCGGGCGGCACCGGGAATAGGAGCCGTGGCCGTCGCGCTGTGGCTCGCCAAATATTCAATTCCGCCGCGGGCAGGCGTCATCCTGTTTGCATGCGTGGCTGCCTTTGGCGTGGCGACTATCCTGTTTGGCGTTTCGCGCTGGGTGCCACTGTCCATCCTGGCTCTGATCCTCATCGGCGGATTTGACATGGTGAGCGTCTATGTGCGCGAAACGCTGATGCAGTTGTGGACGCCGGACCATGTGCGCGGCCGCGTCAATGCCGTCAACCGCGTGTTCATTGGCGCTTCCAATGAACTGGGCGAGTTCAGGGCAGGGGTGATGGCGGCGTGGATCGGCGCCACGGGAGCGGTGGTATTCGGCGGCATCGGATCGGTTGCTATTGCGGGCCTGTGGTCTCGGCTGTTTCCGAAGCTCAGGGACATCAAGACACTGGACGGAAAACCGCTGGCCTGAGGGCCGCAGGTTCGCTATGTCCCGCGGCCAATGGCAGGTACAGACAAGACCCAGAATCAGGAGCTTGGACCCGCTCCAATCGTCGTGCTTTCGCATCCGCAGTTGGGTGAGAACATCGGCATGGCGGCGCGGGCGATGGCCAACTTCGGCCTGCATGAATTGCGCCTGGTCAATCCGCGCGATGCCTGGCCCAACGAGAAGGCGCTTGTCTCATCCTCCGGCGCGCACTGGATCATCGAATGCGCCAGCCTGCATGCGGACCTGCCATCGGCAGTGAGAGATGTGCATCACGTTTATGCGACAACGGCGCGGCCGCGCGAAATGATCAAGGAAGTGATCACGCCCGAGCAGGCAGGGCATGACATGCGGACCCGCATGGCGCGGGGCGAGAAGGTTGCGCTGCTGTTTGGCCGCGAGCGCTTCGGCCTGAGCAACGACGAAATTTCGCTGAGCAATGTCATCGTCACCGCTCCGGTCAATCCGGCCTTTGCCTCCCTCAACATGGCGCAGGCTGTGCTGCTGATGGGTTATGAATGGTACCGATTGCAGGCCACGAGCCTGGGCCAGCAGACGCCGGAACTTGCAGCAATCGATGGGCCGGGCCTGCAAACGCCGGATACGCGGCCTGCCAACCGGGAAGAATTGTTCGGGTTGCTGGAGCATCTTGAGAGCGAGCTTGATGCAAGCGGCTTCTTCAAGACGGCGGCCAAGAAACCCAACATGCTGCGCAACATCCGCAACATGTTCGGCCGGGCTGACCTGACCGAGCAGGAGGTGCGCACCATGCGTGGCATCATCTCCTCACTGGTGCGAACGCATCTGACGCGCAGGGCCCCCAAAGCATGAGCAGGCGGCGCATCCTGCTGTTTGATTCGGGCATGGGCGGACTGACCGTCGCCGCCGCGGTTCGCGCCCAGTTGCCGGGCCATGAGCTGGTCTATGCGGCCGACAATGCAGCCTTCCCCTATGGCGCATGGAAGGAGCCGGAGCTGGTGCGCCGCATCGTGCGGGTGGTTGGCGCACTGATCGATAGGGTGCAGCCCGATGTGGTGGTGGTTGCCTGCAACACCGCCTCGACGCTGGCGATGATCGACCTGCGGCGCAGCTTCGCGCTGCCGTTTGTCGGCACGGTGCCGGCCATCAAGCCAGCAGGCGCCATGACGAAAACCAATGTCATCGGCGTGCTGGCAACGCCCGGAACGGTCGCCCGCGAATATACCCACAGCCTGGTTCACACCTATGCCTACCACTGCCAGGTGGTGCTGCACGGGGCCAAGCGGCTGGCCGAGATTGCCGAACAGAAGCTCAAGGGGCATGCGCCGTCGCTCGATGAACTGCGGAGCGAGATCGCCCCGGTATTCCGCGAACGCGGCGGCAAGCGGACCGATATCGTGGTGCTAGGGTGCACGCATTACCCGCTGCTGCTCGACGAAATCCGTGAGGTGGCGCCTTGGGAAGTGACCTATCTTGATCCGGCGCCTGCCATTGCGCGCCGCGTGGGGGATGTGCTGGCCGACATCACGACTGGCCCGCGGCACGCCAGTGACGAATTTGGGGATACGGTCATCCTGACCTCCGCCAGGGGCGGGGCGGCCGAGTCGCTCGCTGCCTATGCGGCCATGGGATTCCCCAGCCACCAGCTGCTCGACCTGCCGGTTTGACATTGGCAGCCGGTTTGGCTATCACCCGCCCATAACAGGGCTGAGGCCCTGTTTTTGCTTGCCCGTGAACCCGTTAAGGGTTCTGTCGGCCGGGAGACCGGTGACGAGGAGGGTGGGTTCCACTCCAACTGGTTTCAGGAGAACCGTAAATGACAAAGCGCCAAGCTTCAAAGCACAAAATCGACCGCCGCATGGGCGAAAATATCTGGGGCCGCCCCAAGAGCCCGGTCAACAAGCGTGAATATGGCCCGGGCCAGCACGGCCAGCGCCGCAAGGGCAAGATGTCGGACTTCGGCATTCAGCTGAAGGCCAAGCAGAAGCTGAAGGGCTATTACGCCAACGTTTCAGAGCGCCAGTTCTCGACCATTTATACCGAAGCTTCGCGCATGAAGGGCGATACTTCCGAAAACCTCATCGGCCTGCTGGAGCGCCGCCTCGATGCGATCATCTACCGCGCCAAGTTCGTGCCGACGATGTTCGCCGCCCGCCAGTTCGTCAGCCATGGCCATGTGAAGGTGAACGGCCGCCGCGTCACCATTCCCTCCATGCGCATCAAGGCCGGCGACGCGCTGGAACTGACCGCCAAGGCCAAGGATCTGGCCGTGGTTCTGGAAGCCATCCAGCTCGCCGAGCGCGATGTGCCGGACTACATTGAAGTGGACCACAAGGCGATGACGGCAAAGCTTGGCCGCGTGCCAGCCCTTGCCGACGTTCCCTATCCTGTGCAGATGGAACCGCACTTCGTCGTCGAATATTATTCGCGCTAAGCGGCGTAGAATTTTCTACAGATTTGCGGCAGGGCTTGATGCCCTGCCGTTTCGTTTTGACCCGTCGAACACCGACCAGCCCATGTCTTCGGCCAACATTTCCAGAGCCAGCGTGCCGAGCAACGAATTGCCATAGACATTGAGCCCAGGCGACCACACGGCGATGCTGGCAATGCCCGGCACCACGGCGAGTATGCCGCCGCCCACGCCGCTTTTCGCCGGAATGCCGACGCGATAGGCAAAATCGCCCGAGCCGTCATAATGGCCGCAAGTGAGCATCAGAGCGTTGATCCGCCTCGCGCGCTCGGCTGAGATCACCTGCGCGCCGGTGCCCGGATGACATCCTGCGCTTGCCAGATAGCGCCCGGCCATGGCCAATTGACGGCAACTCATGGCAATGGCGCAATGGTGGAAGTAGACTCCAAGCGTCATCTCGACTGGATTATCTAGATTGCCGAAGGCCTTCATGTAGTGGGCAAGCGCCAAATTGCGGTTGCCGGTGCGCGCTTCGGAGGCCGCTACCTGCGCATCGATGTGGATCGTCTCGTCTTCCGCCAGAAAGCGCACAAAACGCAATATCTCGCCAATTACTTCACGCGGCGCATGGCCCGCGAGAATAGCGTCGGTCACTGCGATGGCACCTGCATTGATGAATGGATTGCGCGGCACGCCCTTTTCCTGTTCAAGGAGCATAATGGAATTGAAAGCGCTGCCCGAAGGCTCGCGCCCCACGCGCCGCCATAGCGCATCGCCGCATTTTCCGAGTGCCAATGTCAGAGCGAATACTTTGGAAACACTTTGGATCGAGAAAGGTTGCCCTGCATTGCCTGCAACATGGAAGAGCCCGTCGGTGCCGGCAACGGCGATGCCGAACTGGCCGGTGTCAATATGCGCCAGCTCTGGGATGTAGTCCGCCGCAGTGCCGCGCTCGGCCACTTGCGCGACATGGGCGACGATCTTGTCGAGCCGCGCTTGAAGTTCGGTCATATAGCCATCCCGCAAATTTCAGGAAGAGCCTATTAGCCGCTTTCTAGTGCAGGCGCCATTCGTGGTCGACGTGCTGGAACTTTGCGGGCCTCACCAGGCCGGCATGGGCAACGCGCACCTCAGCCAGCGGGCCATCCAGATTGTGGGCCCAAAAATCGAGGAACTTGATGAGCTTGGGAAAGCGCGGAGCCAGATCATAATCCTGCCAGATAAAGGTTTGCAGGAGGCTGCGGTGATCCGGTATGCGGTACATGATTTCTGCCGTCGTCAGGCTGTAGCCACGCAACTGACAGGAAAAGGCTTCGTCGCTCATAAAGTTCTCCTCAGGTCAAAACAACAGGCTCCTACTTTCCAATTGAGGTATCATCTCACAAGCTCCGTCAACGGAGGATTAAAGCAGCGTGAGACGATTGGCAGCCGCTTGCGGCGAGTGCTGATTGTCCGAACAGGGAGGACTTTGAGTATGAGGCTTGTGCTGATCTGCCTGATAGGTCTGCTGACTGCGGGGCGGCGTCCGCCAGCGACCTGAAGTTCAAATGGATGCTGAGTCCGTTGGAGGAATCCTGCAAGGATGTGGATAGCGGCGACGTGGACGCTGGCCAGGACTATATCTTGCGCCGTTGCGAAAACCTGCCTTTCGCAATACTCATGGCTGCTTTATCAGGAGGGCACGCGCGTCAGCGTGGGATTTGGGCGCGTGGCGAACGTCGCATTGGCAAACGCAAGCACAGACCGCTTCGGCGGATCGCCAGTTCAATGGGGCCTCACGGAGGAGAACGGCAAATCGAAAGCCGTAGTTGCGATTGTGCGATTCTCGATAGCGGGCGCCGACAATGTGGGCGGAGACCTCTTTGTGTTCCGACTGCTCGATAACGGCATGTCCTGCGTGGTGGGAAACGTACCACCGGCTCGCCGGTCAAAACGAGAAGGCCAGCGAATGGGCCGTGCAGCAGTGGAGCGCTGGACGTGCCTCGCCGAGCCTGAGCCGATCACTCCCTGATCATGGATGCGATGTAGGTCGCAAAATCGTAGTTCGGCCGTTCAAGGTGCGACAGGTGACCGGGCTTGGCCATGGCTGAACTCAGGCCGCGGTAGACGCGCTCGGTGCAGCCGCGATCCTCAACATTCACGTCATCAAGCAGTGTCTTCAACTGCGTGAAATGCTTTTGCGCATCAGGGTCGTTGATGTAATCCGGTGACATTCCACCGCCAAATATGATGCGCACTTGCGAGGGGCCTTGCGGGTGCAATGACAAGTACCAGAAGTAGCCGGGCGTGAGGGTGATGAGCAGGCTGGGGTAGATCGCCAGCAGGAAGGTCATGCGGCGGCGCTCTCCCTGCATCCGCGTGTTGGAAGGGTGCGCGAGCGCAATCTTCAGCGTGTCGTCCTTCAGGATCGTATGATAGTTGAAGGTTGCGAGGCCTGGAGGGCAGACCATTTCATTGAGCTTCGACAGCCCGCCAATGGTGCCTACATGGCAAACCGGCAGGTGGTAGCTTTCCATGAAATTCTCGGCGAGCACCTTCCAGTTGGTGTTCCATACATGGTTTTCCTGGAAGGTCTGCACATAGTCCTCCATGCCATAGTCTTCGATCAGACCCTTGCACGTCCTTGAACCTTTCAGCTGTTGATTGAGCGTCCGGATTAAGCGTCACCATGATCCAGCCGAGCCACTCCTCGCAGCGCAGCTGCGGCAGGCTTGTAGTGCTCCTTGCAGAAGCCTTCGTTCTGCGTCATCGCTGGCGCGTTGCGAAGCGAGCCATCAAGGTTATAGCTCCAGCCATGGTAAGGGCAGACGATGACCTTGGCATTGCCGCGCTCCTTCAGCAGCGTCGACATGCGGTGCAGGCAGACGTTGGACTGGGCGCGAAGCTTGCCCTCGCCATCACGGATAACCATGACAGGCTGGCCCGCGAGATCGAACGTCACATAGTCGCCGGGCTTTGCCAGCTGCGAGGCGCGGCCTGCACAAAACCACTCGCGGCGGAAGATGTCGTCAACCTCGCGGCTTGCGAAATCCTGTGAAGTATAGACGCTCTTCGGCATGGCATGCGCCTGCCCGAAAGGAACGGCCACATTGGCCTTGAGTTCGGCGACTGCATCCTGCATGCGGGTGATGGATGTTCATAGGCGTACTCCCTACAATCCGGTGTAAGCGGCAATCTTTTTATCGGCGATTGCGACGCAACCCGCAAGGGTGGGGCTGAGCGGCAGGTCACGGTAGGCGCCAAGCGCACCTTCTGAAACAATGCGACCGGCAAGGCCCGGTTCATCTCCATTCACCACCCAGATGAAGGCAAACGCCGTTTCCCGCACCGGCCGTGCGCCAGCGCGCGTGAGGCTGGCGAAAGCTGCATCCCTGCTGGTGCCGGGTTCAAACACGGCCAGCATCGTGCCGCTTGCCGTTGGCGGCAGTGCTGCATCACGCATGACCCATACCATGACGCCAGCCCAGACGAGAAGCACAAGGCCGAAACAGGCCCAGAGCCAGGCTGTGCCTTCTCAATTGCATGTCAGGCCGCCGCAAAACGCGGTGCGGCATTCTCCCGGATTGGAAGATGCACAAGGGCTGCAAAGAGACCGAGCGCCACGCCCATCCACCAGACGGGATCATAGGAGCCGAACTGGTCATAGAGCCTTCCGCCGAGCCAGACGCCGAAGAACGAGCCGACCTGGTGGCTGAGGAAGACAAAGCCATAGAGCGTTGCCATGTAGCGGGTGCCGAACATGACGGTGACGAGACCCATGGTGAGCGGCACAGTCGAAAGCCAGAGGAAGCCCATGGTGGCGGTGAAGATGATGGTAGTTGTCGGCGTGATAGGCAGCATGATGAACGCCACAATCGAAAGTGAACGCAGCAGATAGATCAGGCTCAGCGGCAGGCGGCGCTTCATCTTGCCGCCGATGATGCCGGAAAGATAGGACCCCGCGATATTGAAGAGGCCGATGGCGCCCATGGCAATGCCGGCGAACTCCTTGGTGATGCCGTGTTCAGCCAGATAGGGCGGCAGATGGACGGTGATGAAGGCGATCTGGAAGCCGCAGACGAAGAAGCCTGATACCAACAGCAAGTAGGAACCATGGGCAAACGCCTTGGAGATGGCCTGGCTCATCGAAAGATCAGTCTCGCCATGGACGGCGCGGCTGCCGGATGTGTTCTGCACCATCAGCGGCAGTGCAAGCACGATCATGAGCAGCGCGGAAAAGCCCAGCGTGATGAGAGCCGTATGCCAACCGTAAGCGGATATGAGAGCGGCGGCGAGTGGCGCAAAGATGAATTGGCCGAGCGAGCTGGAAGCAGTGGCGATGCCGAAGGCCCACGAGCGCTGTTCCGGCGGCACCATGCGGCCCAATGCGGCCATGACGATGCCGAAGGATGACATGGCGATGCCGGTGCCGATCAGTATGCCGGCTGTAGCGTTGAACATCAGCGGCGTGTGGGAATAGGCCATGGCCACCGTGCCGATGGCATAGATGATGGCGCCGGCAATGATGACGCGCGCCGCGCCATAACGATCCGCCAGCATGCCGGCGATGGGCGTAACGATGCCCCACAACAGGTTTTGCAGGGCAAGGCCCATGGAGAAGATTTCGCGCGGCCAGCTATGGAATTCCGAGATGGGCGCAGTGAACAGGCCGAAGGACGAGCGGATGCCGAAGTTGACAACGGCCACCAGGCAACCGGCGATAATGACCACCAGGGTGGAATAGTACCAGGGTGTGAAAGCTCTTTCAGTCATGACGACAAACTAAACCCTCTCATGATTCAAGCAAGTCCGCTGCCGGAGCAGCGGGGCGGACCAGTCTCGGCCCGAACTGCGCCAGCGCCACGCCAGCAAGGATGAGAAATCCGCCGGCAAGCAAGGTCAGCGTAATTTCCTCCCCCAGCAGCAGCGCGCCGCTGATCGCGGCAACGATGGGCTGGACATAAAGGAACATGCCGGCAAGCGAACCCTGCATGCGGCTGACGGCATAGTTCCAGGCAATGGTGCTGAGGATGGTGCAGAACAGGACAATTACTGCGATGACAGACCATTGGAAGCCTGTGACCTGACCCAGCGAACCGACAAAGGCAGGCGATATGAACAGCAGCATCGGGATGGCAGAAAGCGCCAGCGTCAGGCCGGTAATCTGCAGCGAGCCATAGCGCTCCGCCACCGGCTTGATGGCTACCGTGTAAATGCCCCAGCCCATGGTTGAAAGCGTCACCAAAATGAGGCCAATCAGCTTCACGTCCTGCGCCGGCGCCACGGCATTGCCCAGCATCAGCACAGCGGTGCCGAAGATCGACACTGCAATGCCGGCATAGAGCCAGAGGGTTGGCCGCTCGCCTGCAAACATGATTGAAAACAGCGCGATGAAAACGGGCTCAAGACCGAAGAGCATGCCCATCCAGCTTGCGGGGATATGCTGTGCGCCATAAATCGCAAGCAGCTGGTAGACGACGTTGCCGCCAATGGCCGCGATGATGGCGCGCCGCCATGCATACCAAGGAAGAGGCTTCCAGCCGTTCGCCAAGGCGATGACCATGCCGATGATGCCGGCGGGAGCCACGCGCAGAACCATGACTGTCTCAATGGGAAGGTTGAGCACGAGGTAACGGGTGATGACCGGCACCATGCCCCAGGCGGTGACTGCGAAAAGCACGGCAAGCAGGGCGAGCCAACCAGATTGGGCTTGCCATTTCTCGCCAAATTCGGCGATGGCAACGCCAGCGAGAATGAGCAGACCGCCAGCGACGATGGGAAGTGTTATCGCTTCACCCAGCACAAGCGCGCCGCTCGCCACCGCGACAACCGGAATGAGATAGAGGAAGGCTCCGGTCGACGCGCCGGACAGGTGCTTGGTGCCGTAGTTCCACAACATGGTGCCGACAATTCCGTTGGGAATGACAAGGTATGTGATCTCCAGCCATTGCCGAAGGTCAAGCCGGGATGCCAGCACATGCAAAGGCTCGCTTGCTGGCACTATGAGAAAAGGCGCGGCGATCAACATGGTGACGGCGGTGACGGTGAATGCATCATGGCGCGCCAGCAATGGCTTGGCGATGATGGTGTAGAGCGCCCAGCACACACAGCAGACAAGCAGCGCGGCGATGCCGGTGAGTGAAAGCTGCGATGCGCTGGTGCTGGCGAGATCTGGCGCGAACAGAACGACAGCGCCAAGCAGCGAGACGGCAAGGCCCGCAAACAGCGTGCGGGACAGCCGCTCGCCCAGCATGGCCCAGGCGAGGCCCGCGATCATCAGCGGTTCGATCATGGTGATGATGGTGCCGACGCCCGCCGGAACCAATGCAAAACCCTGATTGACGAACCAGTTGTAGCCCGCCATGCCGACCGTGCCTGCCGCCAGAAAACGCAGCCAGTCTGATCTCGGAATGCGCCATGTGCCGAGCAGCAGCAGGCCGCCGATATTGATGACGGAGAGCGCCACATAGCGAAGCGCCAGCGAGTTTTCCGGCGTGAGTGCGAGCGCCGTTGAACGCAGGAACACGGCTGCCGAGCCCCAGATCACCATGGTGAGGAGCAGGGCTGCTGCGGGCAACAGGCTGGAACGGGATTGCATCAGCGGGCTCGCGCGGCAAGCCATGCCGCGGCTTTGCCTCTCAACCCATCACCCAGCTGGGAAATGGCGACGCCAAACATGATCACAGCGGCTGCCAGCAACGTCGATGCCAGGATAGGCTCCTTCAACAGCACCGCGCCTGCCAGCATGGCGAGGACCGGTATCATGTAAAGCGATGCGCCGACGATGGAGGTCTTGAGGTGGGCGGCTGCATAGTTCCATGTGGCGAGCGTTAGGATTGAGCCGATAAGGGTGAGATACACCAGCGATAGCCAGCCTGCGGCATCCAATTGCTGCACTGCCGGAAGGGTGGTTGGCGAGTAGAAGGCGAGTGAAGGAAGCACGCACAGCAGTTGCGCCAGAATGGTGATGCGCAAGGCGCCATACTTCTGCAACAGCGGGCGTCCGGCGACAACATAAATGGCCCAGGCAACGCCGCTGCCGAAAACAAACAGGCTGCCAATGACAAGCTCCGATCTGGGTATGGCGCCTGCACCATCTCCCCAGAACAGCAGCAAGGTACCGGTGAACGAGATGAAAAGCCCCGCCATCGTCGCCAGGGTCAGGCGTTCCAGACCGAGCATGCTTGCAAGCAGCGCTATGAGCAGCGGCTGGGTTGCCGTGATGACGCCGCCAATTCCTGAAGTGACATGCGCATAACCAAAGATCGAACCGAGAAAATAGCAAAACATGCCGGCCCAGGAGGTGACCAGCAGGCGCGGCACGTCTCGCATTTCAAAATGCGGCCCGCGCAAAAACGGCAGGAAGGCGAGGCAGAACAGGGCCACAACCACCGAGCGGATGATCATGGCATCGGCCGGGCCGGTGAGCAGCGAAAAGGAGCGGACAATGGCAGGCGCAACACCCCAGATAAGAATTGTGATCACCAGCGAGGCATAGGCCAGCGTTTGAAGACTGAAGCGCGCAGGTGGGGTGGATTGCGGTGGCATGGGCGACCAGTGGTAGGCGATCAGGCCCCGGCTGTCATCGCCGTTTGCGACAAGGCATATCAGCCATACGCTGATAGGGCGCGAAGCGTGGCGGGCCGTGCTGCCATGCGGGTACGATGGTCCAGCACCTTGGGGAAGCGGCTAGGGTCGAGACCGTCATCCTCCATCCAGCGGGCAATGGCGAAAAGATAGGGGTCTGCCACTGTGAACTGTGCTCCCATCACCCAGGGGCCGGACAGATATTCCGCTTCGATGAGGTTGAAGCAATCCGCCATGTTGCGGGCAACCTTGAGCTTCAACCCTTCGATGACAACCGGATCATCTGACCAGCGGTTGCCCCGCATGCGGTGGGCATGCGCCGGGTGCACGGTTGAGCACAGATAGGCGAGGAAGGATTGCAACCGCGCGAACGCAAAGGGGGCGGATGGCGCAAGTTGCGCTTCTGGTTTTAGCAGCGCGAGGTAGGCGAGGATTGCAGGCGTCTCGGTGAGAATGCCTTCATCCGTCACCAATGCTGGCACACGGCCTTTGGGATTGACGGCAAGATAGGCAGGGCTGCGCTGCTCGGCAACGGCGTAGTTCAGGCGCGTCAATTCATAGGGCAGGCGCAATTCCTCAAGCGTGATGTGCGAAGCGATCGAGATCGAGTCATGGGCGCCGACGAAAAGGCGCAAGGTCATGCGTGCGCCGTCAGCACCCTTTGCACCGCTGGGCGTTCCATCATGCGCTTGCTGTGATCCAGCACCTTGGGGAAGCGCTTGGGATCAACGCCATCGCCTTCCAGCCATTGCGAGATGGTGAAGAGGTAGGCGTCCGCCACCGTATAGTCATTGCCCATGATCCAGGGGCCGGCAAAATACTCGTTCTCGATGAGTGTGAAGGCATCTCCCATGTTCTGCGGCACCTTGGCCTTCATGGCTTCCTGGGCGGCGGGATCATCCACCCAGCGGGCGCCGCGCAGCTTGTGGGCATGGAAGGGATGCACGGTTGAACACAGATAACTGGTGATGGCATTGAGCTTTGCGAGCGCGAAGGGATCATCCAACGGTGCGAGTTTGGCCTCTGGATGCGTCTGCGCCACATAGAGGAGGAGGGCAGGATTTTCAGTGAGCGCGCCCTTGCCCGTAACCAAGCCGGGACGCGGCCTTTGGGATTGAGCTTGAGAAATTCCGGCGAGCGCTGTTCTCCCTTGCTGAAATCAAGGCGTATGGCTTCGTACTCTGCGCCTGCCTCCTCAAGCGCAATGTGGGTGGCGAGGGCACAAGTCTTGGGGGCGTAGTAAAATGTTAGCATTCGGGCAGGCTATCGCCGCCAGTGCCGGTTGGCAATATGCGGTTACGCAGGCTTTGCAATCATCAAGTAGAAGACAATTAACAGAGCCGCGAACGCAGGCCAGCCAAGCCAGAACCAGATGCGAAAATAATGGTGGTAGGCGGCAGGCAGCGGTATTGCGGAGCTGGCGGCGACACGGGCGAGATCGCGCATCCGCATTTGCAACCAGACGACCGGCAGCCAGCATAGCATGGCGAGCGCATAGAGAAGGTAGGTTTTGACCAGCCAAGGCTCAGCGAGGCTGAAACCATAATGATGCGCCAGCATGAAACCAGTGACGGGTTGCAGGATGCCCGATGTCAATGTGAACAGCCAATCCGCCTTCACGACCATGGTGGAGATGGATGCAATTGTTGCGGCGTTGCCGTTACGGTTCGCCATCCACATGAAGAAGGCGGTGCCCAGTCCCGTGCCGAACAGCACAGTTGAGCTGAGAACGTGCAGCCATTTGACGATCAGCCCATGGTCCATCACCTCTCCTCCGACAGGATGCGCTGCACGATGATGAGGGCGAGCACGGGAATATTCTTGAGTAGCGCACCGAAGAGGTCACCCCACAGGGCGGGTGAGAGCAAAGTGAGGGTTACCGTGTAGCCGAGAACAATGAGCATCTGCAGCCAGAACACCAGGCGTGGATTTACATTTATCAACAGAGCGGCGGCGATGCCGAGATCAAGCACTGAAGCAGCGCGTGCTAGCAGCACGGCAGTGTCGCCGAACGTGGCAAGAGGCCCGAGATGGTTGAGGATCGTATCCGCACTGGCCAGCAGCCCCGTCACACCAGACACCAACCAGAGCAAAATGAGGCTGGCGCGAACAACGGGGCGCAACAGATATAGCTGTGCGTGCCAGAGATCGGCAGTGCCTACGGGACCAGTAGACAAGGCATCGGCGAAGGGACGTGGATGAAGGCCGGTTGCTTGTGAAAAGGCTCGTGGATCGGCTGCCGTGCCTTGTTCAAGCTGGCGGAGCGATGTGGTGGTGACAGGGCCGGTACCAAAAAGGTCGCCTATGCGGCCTGCAAGGGAAAGCAACGGCATTGGCACATGCAATTCCGGGGCTGGCTTCAGCCCCAGCCAGCCGCGATATCCGGCGATCATGTCAGCGAGGCGCATGGTCTGCGGGCCACAGGGGCTTATTATCTTGCGTTTCAACTTTGACGTCGAGAGAGCGAGCAGGACCGTTGCGCACAGATCATCCACATGGATGGGCGTTGTCGTCTGCTGGCCTTTGCCAATCACCGGCACGCAGGCAGGAGTTGCGGCCAGCGCACGCAACAGGGCAGTGCCGCCGTAGGCCTGCTGCCCATAGACTATCGAGGGACGCAGGATCGTCCAATCTATATCCAACGAGGATAGATGTTCGTCGGCAGCCAGCTTGGTGCGGGCGAACTCGGTTTCCGCCTCAACGCCGATGGCAGACATCTGCACAATCTTTGAGACGCCTGCCATCCGGGCTGCTTCAAACAGGGCTATGGGGGAGGTGGCGTGGACGGCAGTGGCGTTCTGCCCATGCCTGCTGTGCAGGATACCCGCACAATTGACGATGGCGTCGACGCCTTGAAGGAGAGGCGACCAGGCGGCGGGCGTGACAACGCTGTTCATGTCCACCGCAACGGCTTCGATGCCGGGAAAGCGATGCTGCAGTTTGCCCGGTTCGCGCACGGCGGCACGGACACTATGGCCAGCCTGCAACAATGATACGAGCAAGTGGCTGCCGATGAAGCCGTTGGCGCCGGTCAGCA
>CAWFCR010000019.1:0-134235 GCA_963814455.1 uncultured Alphaproteobacteria bacterium
CGAGGTCAGCGCCCGCAGCGCAAAGGCGCGAACTGCATCCTCATCTTCGACCAGCAGGATGCGGCCCTTGCCCGTCATGTCGGAGCCTTCACGGCAGTTTCGGTTTTCTGCGCGGTCTCGGATTTTTCTTCGGGCTTGGGGTAATGCCGCGGCAGATAAATGCTGAAGGTGGTGCCCTTGCCCATTTCACTGTTGCAGAAGATGTAGCCGCCCGTCTGTTCACAATGCCGTAGACAGTCGACAAGCCAAGTCCCGTCCCCTTGCCGACTTCCTTGGTCAGAAAAACGGCTCGCCGATTTTCTCGACGATATCTTGCGCAATGCCGGTGCCGGGTCGGTCACTCCACACAACACATATTCGCCCGCGGGCATAGGACGCGCGACAAGGGCCGCGATATTTCTTCGCTGATGTTGCGGGTGCGGACGTACAGCGTGCCGCCGCCCGGCATCGCGTCCCGCGCGTTGACGGCAAGGTTGATGATCACCTGTTCGAACTGGTGGATGTTCAGCAGCACAAGACCCAGGTCTCGGCTGTGGCTGATCTTGAGTTCGATCTTCTCGCCCAAAACGCGGCCGAGCAAATTGCCGAGGTCCGACATCGCCTCGGTGAGCGAATGCACGCGCGGTTGCAGCGTCTGCTTGCGTGAGAAGGCCAACAGCTGCCGCACCAGGTTGGCGGCGCGGTTGGCGTTCTGCTTGATGTTCATGATGTCGGCGAAGGCGGGGTCGGTCGGCCGCAGCTTGGCCAGCAGCAGGTCGGCAAAGCCGATGATCGGCGTCAGCACATTGTTGAAGTCATGCGCGATGCCGCTCGCCAGCTGGCCGACAGCCTGCATCTTCTGGCTCTGGGCGAGCTGCACTTCAAGCGTCTTGCTCTCTGTCCGGTCGACGGCGAACACCGTCAAGGGTTCCTTCAATCCGCGCAGCGCGCTGAAAGTGAATTGCACCAGGCGCGGCTTCGTGTCCTGCACTGTCACATCGACAATGGACAATTCTTCCCGGCCAGTGGCGACAGCTTCAAGCGCAGTCCGCAGCACCGGCTTGTCCGCCACGGTCACCATGTTTTCAAGCAGCGCGCCGCGCCGCGCGTTCGGCGAGAATGACAGGAATATGGAGTTGGCGCCTTGCAGCACGCAATCGTGGCCAACCTCGGCAATCCCGATCGGCGCCATGGCGAAGAACTTGGCCATGAATTCGCTGTCGCCGCCATCCATCCCGGACTTGCCGCGCGGAACCACCAGCGTGCGCATCGGCCGCGGCCGCGCTTTTTCGTCAAAGTCCACCCGGTGGATGACATCGACCGGCAGCACATTGCCATGGCGTGACTTGAGGTCGAGCGTGAACAGCTCGGTCCGCGTGCCGGAAGCAATCGGTTCAACGGCTGCAAGCTGGCTTGCCCCATCCTCGCCCAGCACATCCTTGACGGTGAGCGTGCCATTTTGCCCCTCGCCCACATCAAGCCCCAGCCAGTCGGCAAGCGTGGCATTGAGGTAATCGATCTTGCCAGTGGGCAGCACCGAGAAGAAACCGGCCGGCGCATGGTCGAGATAGGAGATGATGAATTGCAGCCGCCCGAACGCCAGTTCCTGCCGCGAACGGTCTTCGCTGACATTCTGCAAGCGCCAGAGCACGAATTTCTGCCGCTCCCCCATGTTGAACGGAGACACAGTGAGGCGAAGCCAGCGTGGCTCCTTCGCATCAGCGCCCGGCGCGGATGAGCCTGCGGCCACGCGCAGCTCCCGCAGCTCCTGCTTTCCTTCCAGCGCTGCCTGCGTCAGCTGGTAGATCGGCTCGGCAAATTGCTGGTGCCCGGCATAGAGCAGGTCAAATCCCACCAGCCGGTTAAGCCCGGCGCCCGAGGCAAGCTTCAGATATTCGGAATTGGCATAGACGGCGCGCGACTTGGAATCGATGACCACGCAGGCATCGCCCAGCGCGTCGACAACCGCGTCATGAAATGTCGAAGGCGCCTGCCCGTCCTTGGCTATGCGCAGCAACCCCGCCATCAGGCCGAAAAGCGCCAGCAACCCGATAAACACCAGCACTTCGCCTATGACCAGTAGCAATGGATTGATGGCGGGGCCAAGCTGCTGCCCGGCGGCGATGACCGCAGCCGCCACGGCGATAGCCAGCGCGAGCGCCAGCAGATGGCGGCCCGGACTGGCGGAGGCCATTCCGCCTGCCGCATATCCCTCCGCCGAAGGCTCGCGTTCCGCCATTCTCTCCCCGTTCCCGAATCAAGCGATCATAGCGGTTTACAAGCCGCCTTGCGCCCTGCAAAGCCCGCGAAATCAGCCCTCCCCGAATGCTTTGTATGTGGTATAGTGCAGTCCGCCAAAAACAACCGGAGGGCACCGATCACATGGAACTCGTGAACCAGTACATGTCCATCATCATCGCGGGCGCCATCGTGCTCGTGCTGCTGATTGCAGCGCTGCTGCTGATGAAGCATTTCTCGCGCCGCACCCGCGGCCGCCAGGGCAGCCGCCTCGGCATCAGCGAATACCATGTGCTGGACGAGCAGCGCCGGCTGGTCATCGTCAGGCGCGATGGCGTCGAGCACTTGCTGCTCATCGGCGGCGGCGAGGACCTGGTGGTTGAAACCAATATCCGCAGCCGCTCCAGCCGCAATGACGATGATGATGACGATGATCGTGATAACGTGCGTGAACTGCGCGCCGAGCCAGCCTCGCCTCCGCCAATTCCGCTCCGTCCTGCGCCGCGCGCGCCCGTCTTTACCGAACGCAGGCCCATGCTTCGCCCGGTAGACCCGCCCATGGGTGGAAGCCAACGTAGCTTCGAGCAGGACACCTGACGCAAGCGCTGCATTTCTAGAGCAGCAGAGAGCCTGCCCCGGACTTTGATCCGGGGTGCTTCACGCAAGTGAAGCCACGAAGCATGGATCATCAGTGCGCCGCGTTCATTGGAGATACAGGTCGCGATGCTTTCTAGAGCATCGGGCGGTCAAGTGAAGCCGTTGTCTTAAAACTCTCCATCGGCGTGGCTTGACCCGCCGATCCAGACTTTCCAGCAGCAAGTCGGTTGAAAGTCTGGTTGGCCGGTTCAAGACCGGCCATGGAGAATTCTGGCATAGATTTCAGATGCCCGCCCGATGCTCTAATGATGCCAATAAAGTGGGGTGTCATGTCTGGACGGCACCCCTTGAGGGAAACACGAATTGCAGTGTCCCGCCAATGGTGCAATCCGGTGCATTTGATTGAGCAAACAACGGCATGATTTGCCGCTGCTCGTGCGGGATCACTTTTGCCCGCTTGACAATGTTCCTATTTTGTTCCATTTAATCCCAATGGATGTATCCTTGGCCATCGAACGCAATCGCAAGCAGCTCGCCCGCATCGTCGCCACGCTGTTTGCCATGATCGGGCTTGTCGAAGGTGGCAAGGTCGAGCGGCTGTCTTCACCTGTCTATCGGGCGGTCTTGCGTTTGCTGCGTCCGGCGGAATCGGCAGTGCGGCGGCTCATTGTCGTGGCAGCGCGAGGGCTCGTTGTGAAGCCGCCGCGGGCGCGGGCCGCCGCCCCGAAAGGGGCCACGCTTCGCGCCTCCCGCAAGGGCCGGCGCAGGGTTGCCGCCTTTCAGTTGTTCGATCCGCGCCAGCGTTTCGGTTCTGCCTTCGGTAATCGCCGCCACCGCATCAGCCTGGTGCGGCGACCAGAGCCCCGCATTCGCGTCATCGATGTGAGTTTCGATCCGCGCGTGCCGCTGTTCCTCCGGACGCCGCCGGTTGTGCCAGAGCCTGAGCCTCTGCCCGTGGCCGATGGCACGGTCAATGCCGTGCGGCTCTGCCGACGTCTTGCCGCCCTCAAATCAGCGCTTGAAGACTTGCCGCGCCAAGCCAGGCGCTATGTGCGCTGGCAAGCAAAACCTTCTGATGCCCGCCGACCACAGCTTGCCTCAGCGCTGCGTCGCGGTGCGCCGCCAGGCCATCGCAACAAACCCATTCATCAGGTCGACGAGATTTTAACGGAATGCGATTGGCTCGCCCGCCAAGCGCAACAGCCCGATACGTCCTAGCGGAGTGAGGTATTACGATGACCTCCTGTCACCGAAAAAGCAGGTAGTGTCTCAGTTTGAAATTTCAAAAGTAGAACTCGCTATCCATTGGTTCCCCGCCTGCGACACTAGGCAGGGGTTGCAATTGAGCAAATCTTAACAGAGTATTAACCCGACTCTCTGATGGTGAGATGCGCGGAATGAGAGGTACAATGGGCAAGGATGGCTACTGGATCAAGGTTGCAGTCGATTTTCACCCCCGGGAAGACGGCGGGCTGAGGGCAACGTCATCGGACTTCCCAGAATTGGTGTTGTCATCTCCAGACGTGGACGCTCTGCTTGAGGATGTGGCCCCCGCACTTGAACACATCATGAAACTCAATCACAATATCGAAATTGAGATGAAACCTTTGACTGAGGCCAAGGATTTCCTGATCAATCGGGGCGTTATAAACAAACCAGAATCTGAAACGCCCTTCCGTTATTGAGTTTGCAGGTTACTTCAAGGCGGCTTGATTTGATTGCCGTCCGGCTGCTTGAAAGACGGGATTGGGAAAAGAAACTTAGAGAACGCGGTTGTAAGCCGTGTGCCGAGGGTGAAACTCGGAAAATCCAAACAGCAGAGTGGTGGGTAACTCCGGGCGGGAAGGTCTTTACCGTTCCGATAGAAGGTTCAGATCAACGGTGTGAGATGTGGGCCTTGAAAGAGATACTAGACGGACTAGGACGTGGCTTTCGCCCGACTATTGTGTCGTAACGCCTGCCTTTTTGTAAGTCTTGGGGCGGCCAGGCTTCGGCGCTACTTCATCCATCTTGGCCACGATCATATCCCAAGTCCAAACCGTGTCAGTCAGGTTTGCAGCCATTGCCGGGGTAATGCGCAGGCTTTTGTGAATGCGCACCCAGTTGTACCAGACGGTCCAGATGGCAACCATGTGAACGTGGCTTTCAAACTTCTTGCTGAAAGCATTGGTGAGCCGGGTAAAGCGGCGGTTGTGCATCCGCATGGTGAGGTTTGAGCGCTCAATATAGGACTTGTCGAAACGTGCTTCACGTCCGGGTCGCCTTCGATGCGGTGCTTTTGGGTGCCGATGCATTCAGCCGGGCTATACTTGCCCTTGCCGCTTTCAGGTGAAGCGCCATAGACCTTGTGCAGCACGGCATAGTCCACATCGCCACCAAATGCGCCTTCCACGGCCTGCAAATAGGCCTTGTGGCCGTCCGTTGTCAGTTGAACCCGATTGGCAAGGCGTGAGCGCAGATCGTCCATGAAGGCGATTGCGTATTCGCCGTCACGACCACCTACCAGCCAAGAGACAATCAGCTTTGTGTCGGCTTCAATCCCGGTCCATGTCCAAGTGTCGCCAGCGCCTTCGACAGGGGCTTTCATCTTCGGAGACGTTCTTTTGCTTGGCTGCGGTGAAACTCCAGATTTCATCACATTGAATGCGCTTGGCCTGCACACCCTTCACGTTGTCATCATGGAAGGCAGCGCAGAACTTGCCAGCGTCAATCAGGATTTTGGCGACCGTGTTTATGGACACATCGCACAGCCGCGAAACCGCCCGCATGGATGAACCCTCGCAAAGAAGGGAGAGGATTTGGACGCGGGTTTTAAGGGGTAGCTTGTTCATGCTCATAATATATGAACTTTTATGCTTAGCGTCAAGAACAATTTTCATGTATAAACTCAATTTACAAACGCCCGCTCCTATGGTAAGAAGCGGGCGTTGGATTGCTTGTGGCGCGCACAACAGTACTTTGAACCTGTGACCGTGGGGTACCATCCCGCACGCTCTATCCAGCTGAGCTACGTACGCTTATTGTAGTTACCGATTAAGGGCTGCTGTTGATCCTCGTGGGGTTGCAGCGGCCCTTCCATTTGATCCTCGCCCGTCGCCGGTCGGCCTTTAACGCCGGGGCTTTGACCCTCCTGAACATCTTTCAACCTCCATCGATTTACCTTCTATACACACTCGCGCCTGCACCGTCAAACATTTTTCTAGACATATTTTGAAAACGTGACATATTAAGCCAAGAAATAGGAGAGAGATATGTCTGACAGCACCAACAAGACGGATGTGAAGGCCAAAAATCCCGCTGATGCAAAGATTGTGCAGGGCCGGAATCCTGCGTACCCCTTCATTCCGCTATCCAAAGCGTTGGAGCGAATTGATACCGTTCGCAGCGCTGGAGCTGCGCGGGGAGAATACCCTCCAGAGACCTTCTACAAACTGTGGGATATTGGTGCCCAAAGCAGCACAGCCCGTCAAACGATGGCTGCGCTCAATCACTACGGCTTGGTGGAAGTATATTGGCCGTGGTGACGCGCGAAAAGTAAAGCTAAGCGATCTTGCGATGAAAATCACACTCGACAAGCAACCTATTTCGAAGGAGCGTGATGCGGCAATAAAGACCGCCGCGCTCTTTCCTGACATTCATCGCAGTTTGTTCGAAAAGTATGGCGCACTGCTTCCGCAGATGTTGTTCTTCAAACCTACTTGGCCGCGATATGGGATACAACGAGGAGGCGGCGAAATCCCTGGTTGATACGTACAAGGCTACATTGTCATTCGCGGGGCTAGACAAGCCTGATGAAATAGGCGATTCTATGCATGTGAGTTCCAATAAGTTGGAGGAACCAGCGGCGAAAGTCAGCGTTGGGGTCTCTGTGCAATGGACCAGCAGTGGAGTTGATCAGTTTACCGCCCCCCAAAAAGTTGTCGCAATTTCTGATGACGGCAAGTGGCTTTGGGTTGAGGGCAGTCAATCTGCAATTCCCGTAAATGAGGTGACCGTGATGAATACAGAAAGTTTGACACCAACACCCCCTCCACCACCAGCAAGCGTCTTGGCGGCCATGGCTGCCGTAGCCAGCGCAAAAGCGGAGCAGGATGCAAACAACCTCAAGCCCGGCTCTCGTCGGGCGGTATTTCCAGTTGACGGTGGTGACGTAACTCTGATTTTTCCAGAAGATATCACGGGTGATGGACTGGCCGAACTCGGTCAGTACCTAGAAATATTTTTGAAAAAAAAACAGAAAAAGAAGGGCGGAGAACAGACTTAATCCTTCAAGGTTTACTGTCGTGTGAATTACCAATTAGGACAGCACCGGGACTAATCTTTCCATCGTGCAGCCGCAGCTTTCTTAGCGATTGCTGTTCGGGTTTTTGCGTTGATGGACTTGGCCCTCGCCGCGCCGCCCAGCTTGCCGAGCGCCTGAGCTGCTTTGTTCTTGCCGTCATCGGCGGGTGGTGGGTCAGTTTCATCCCCCACAGCAATCCGCATAACCTTGACGGCATTGCCGATCACATCGGCGGGGCGCTTCTCTCCTTTGGGGCCGCGTGGCACTACTTTAAGTACCCTTGTTCTCGCGCAAAGCGCTCGAGGCCCTTCAACGTGTGAATTATCTGCCGCTCCCCTTCTTCAATGGAATCCACAGGCCATTGGGACAGAATTATACCGTCTTGCACAAACATCACGGCGAATGGCTTTTCCTTACCGGGTGTCGGTAGAACTTCGCCTGAAACAAATGCCATCGCGTACTCCTATGATGCTTTCCGCTAAGCATATAGGCATTCGGGACAGGATGCACTAGCCTGTCAATCGCCCCAAAATTCAAACTGATACACTACCAAAAAGCATCATGGCTGAGGCAACAAAAAAGCCCGGCAAAACCCGGGCTTCTTCGTTACGGAACTCAACTCACGTTTATTCGCTGGCAGGCTTTGGCGCAGCGCGTTCGGCCATGAAGCGGTCGAACTCTTCCTTGTCGCGCGCCTCGGTGAGACGGCGCAGATAGTCGTGGAAGGCGCGCTGCTCGTCATCAAGCTTGCGGCGCTCTTCATCAAGCCGGGCCAACTGCTCGCGCTTGTAGGCATCGAAGGCCGCATTGCCGGAAGAAGGGCCGGAGAAGCCGCCGAAGCCGAAGCCCTTGAACGAGCCTGTGCCGGGCATTGAAGGCTTCTTGTCAAACAGCCCGCTCCACGGCATGGAGCCTTCGGATGCGCCCGGCCACATTTCCTTGTTCTTCCACTTGAGGAAGAGAGCCAGCAATCCGAGCGGCCAGAACACCACGAAGCCGCCGACCATGGCGGCAATTTCGAGGCCGCCCCAGCGCGACTTGACGCCGCCCTTCCAGTGGCCGCAGCGGTGCGACCGGTGCGAGGATTGATCCGGGCCCGCATTCACGGGACCGCTGGAACCGCCGAATTCCTGATCAAACGTGCCGGTGGCAGAATGTGTCATGCATGAACCTCCTGAAATCGTGACCACCCCCACGTGGGAAGCGCCACGGCGCTTTCAAGCGATTTAATGTTCAAATCGGAGGTTACAGATTTCCGCCGCTGTGCGGCCGCTCCAGCCAGTCATGCTCGAGAGAGCGCAACTGGCGCATAAGTGAAATGAGAAAGGCAGTCGACCAGCCGAAGAGTATGAGGCCATTCGCCCCCTCGATTGCAGCGAACACGCGCCATTTCTCGTCCATGACAATATCGCCATAGCCGATGGTGGTGAAGGTGACGGTCGAGAAATACAGCGCCGTTTCGAATGGCGAGAGCGCGCCGACAAGATAGTAGCAGAGCGCATAGGACCAGATTTCAGCCGTGTGGATGGCGAACAGGCCGAGCACGACGGTCACCACCAGAATGCCCTGGCCAACGAGGCTGTGGTGCGGGCGGAAGCGGTGGCCTCCGGCATTCAGAAAGCGGATGAGCAGCAGCAGCCCGACGAAATGGACCGTGACCGTCCACATCACCATGGCCGAAGCAAGCAGCAGATCAATGAGCATGAGTGGCCCCGCCGTGCGAATCTCTTGCCGCACGATAGCGCATGTCGCATGTGTGAGGGGAGATTGGTGGGCGATGTAGGACTCGAACCTACGACCCGCTGATTAAGAGTCAGCTGCTCTACCACCTGAGCTAATCGCCCGCCTTGCCGTGAAGGCAGTGGGCCTGCCGTAACGGCAGGCCTTGGGCGGGCTCTATAGGGCGGTGCCGGTGCCTTGTCCACCCCTTTCGGGGGCGTAGTTTCCACATCCCTTGACCCTTCCCGTGTCCAGTGTCTTGATGGCGGGCATGGTCGCCAAACCAACCGGCAAGGAAGACAAGGCGCGCGACTTTGCGCTGGAGAAATACCGGCTGGACCGCGCGCATGAACTGGAATTGAACCGCGCCACGGCAAACTACGAGCAGGAAACGCTGCGGATGCTCTCCTATCTCAATGGCGGCGCGGCGCTTCTCTATTCCGGCTTCATCGGCAATCTGGCAAGCGACAAGGCCATCACGCTGGCGGTGGCGCATCTTGCGCCGGTCATCGTCTGGTCGCTTGGCCTGCTTGCGACCATGATGAGCCTGTGGCTGATGTATGAATCGCAGGTGAAGTTCACCCAAGCCTATCATGCCCGCCGCCGCGCCGAGGAAAAGCGCAGCTTCGAAGGCTTTCCGCAATATGCGAATGTCACGGATCCGAAGAAGAAAGCAGAGAACTACGACAGCGAAGCAGAAGGCCACGTAGACGAGGGACGGCGCATCAAAAAACTGGCCAAGCTGGCAGGACTCTCAGCAGTGCTGCTGTTCATCGCCGGGCTGATGACGGCACTGTGGGCCATGGGCATCTTCGCCTGAGAGGGAAGCAAGCTTGATGAAGCAAATGTACATCGCCATGGCAGTCTTGACCGCTTTCACCAGCCCTGCGCTAGCCGACTCGATCACGCCATTCCGCACGCCGTCCGGCAACATTCACTGCATGCTGATCGAAGGTGACGAGGGCATGCTGGTGGATTGCGAGATGCGCGACATTGCCAAATTCACCCTGCCCCTGAAGCGCCCCACTGACTGCGACCTCGACTGGGGCAGCCGCTTCACGCTCGCTGCCGAAGGCAACCCGCAGATGGTCTGCCATGGCGATACGGTGCAGGACCCCTCATCGCGCGTGCTGGACTATGGCCAGTCGATCGGCAGCGAACTGCTCAACTGCATGTCGCGCCAGTCGGGCCTCACCTGCGAAAACCAGTCAGGCCACGGCTTCATGCTGTCGAGGGCGAAGCAGCGCTTCTACTAGCAACTGGCGCGAAGTAGGTTCGCATCGCTAGCCACACATGAACCATCACTTCAACGTGCGGAAAGAATTTCCCTTTTTTGCGTCTATCACTTCCGCACTAATGGCAAACAAATCTGTGTACGGATTAATTTTCAGTACAAAAGTCTTGACACAAAACGGCATGTCTGTTAGCCTTCACCCTGCATGAGGGGGCTTTTTTCTTTGCGTTCTGTCAAGGAAAGTAAGCCGCGGAAATCAAAGTATCTGCAAATCTTACAGTGTTGACAGGTCGCAAGGCTCTTGGTCGGAGCGCAGCGATGTCCATGAATAATCCGTCTAAATCCTCGATGAGCGGCTGCGGCTGCGCACCGGGTGAACGAGCAGCTTTGAATGGCAATGGCGCCGATGCTGGGACCAGCATGTCTTCAGTTTCATCGGGCACGATGTCAGGCGGCGTGGCCTCCGGGTCGATGCGCGGCGGCACTGGTGGCAGGAGCATGCCACCCGGCGGCGGCATGGGCGGCGGCGGCTCCATGGGCGGCGGCGGCTCGAAGTCTTCTGGCGGCGGT
This sequence comes from uncultured Alphaproteobacteria bacterium, assembly GCA_963814455.1. Lineage (GTDB taxonomy): Bacteria > Pseudomonadota > Alphaproteobacteria > Rhizobiales > Aestuariivirgaceae > Aestuariivirga. The sequence continues at coordinate 10,620 of CAWFCR010000019.1, forward strand.
GATGCGCCGCGCCGTCGCGATTGCGGCACAATGGCCGTGCATCGCCGTCTTCTATCGCAGTCTCCGGCCTACGCACGTGCGCGTGCGCAGATCGAGAATGATACTTTGCAGTTCGTTGCAGCAGCACGTTCATCTCAACGGCCCGGAATCACGGTCATTCCGGTTGTCGTGCATGTGGTGTGGAACACGGCTGCGCAAAACATCTCCGATGCGCAGATTGCAAGCCAGATCGACGTGCTGAACCGTGATTTCAGGAGAACCAATCCTGACGTCAACAGCACACCAGCTGCCTTCCTGCCCTTGACCGCAAACTCACGCATTGAGTTTTCGCTTGCCGGCGTCACCCGTACACAGACCACAAACGCTTCTTTCTCTCATGACGACGGCATCAAGTCAGCTGCTACCGGCGGCGTGGATCCTTGGCCATCTGACAAACACCTCAACATGTGGGTCGGCCCGCTTGGCGGCGGTTTGCTCGGCTATGCGCAGTTCCCTGGTGGACCTGCCGCAACAGATGGCGTGGTCATCCTCCATTCGGCCTTCGGCACCAGCGGCACTGCTTCGCCGCCCTTCCACCTTGGCCGCACGGCAACCCACGAAATTGGCCACTGGCTCAACCTCAACCACATCTGGGGTGATGATGGAACTGGCTGCGGCGGCACCGACAACGTTGCCGACACGCCAAACCAGGCTGGAGCCAATACTGGCGCGCCAGCATTCCCGCATGTCACCTGCAGCAACGGGCCTAATGGCGACATGTTCATGAACTACATGGATTATGTCGATGATCCGGCCATGTTCATGTTCTCCGCCGGGCAAGTCGAACGCATGCAGGCCTGTCTTGATGGTCCACGCGCTTCGATATGGCCCGGCGGCAGGTGCTCCTCGCCAGAGTTCATCTCCGATTGTTGCGTGGGGAGCAAATCGTCTGGATGCGTTTGTGCTGGGCACCGACCGTGCGCTGTACCACAAGTGGTGGGATGGCAATGGCTGGGGTCCTGCGGTCACCGGCTATGAGTACATGGGCGGCATCTGCACCAGCGTGCCGCAGGTGGTGAGTTGGGGTCCCAACCGGCTTGATGTGTTCCTCACCGGCACCGACAGCGCCCTCTACCACAAGTGGTGGGATGGCAATGCCTGGGGTCCGGCGGTCGATGGCTACGAGTACATGGGCGGCGTTTGTTCGGGCGATCCGCGCATCGTGTCGTGGGGAGCCAACCGGCTTGATGTGTTTGTCCTCGGCAGCGACCGGGCGCTGTACCACAAATGGTGGGACGGCAATGCCTGGGGGCCGTCTGTCATGGTTACGAGTACATGGGCGGCGTCTGCGTCGGCCAGCCGGAAGTCATCGCCTGGGGCGCCAACCGGCTTGATGTGTTTGTCATCGGCACCGACCGGGCGCTCTACCACAAATGGTGGGACGGCAATGCCTGGGGACCGTCGGTCGATGGCTATGAGCGTCTCGGCGGGATCTGCATGTCGGCGCCCAAGGCGGTGGCCTGGGGCAACAACCGGCTTGACGTGTTTGTCACCGGCACCGATGGCGCGCTGTACCACAAGTGGTGGGACGGCAACGCCTGGGGACCGTCGGTCGATGGCTTCGAGTATATGGGCGGCGTCTGCGTCGGCCAGCCGGAAGTCGTCGCCTGGGGCGCCAACCGTCTTGATGTGTTCGTCATCGGCACCGACAGTGCCCTGTACCACAAGTGGTGGGACGGCAATGCCTGGGGTCCGGCGGTCGATGGCTATGAGTACATGGGCGGCGTCTGCACCTCGCAACCGCGCGTCACCGCCTGGGGCGCCAACCGTCTTGATGTGTTCGTCACCGGCACCGACAGCGCCCTCTACCACAAGTGGTGGGATGGCAACACCTGGGGCCCGGCGATCGATGGCTATGAGTACATGGGCGGCGTCATATCGTCATTCCGCAAGCCGGGAGAAGCACAAAAGCCCACAGAAGGAGTGATGAAGCATGAAGGCGATGTCGTCACCGGCAAACGTCAAACCCGCCGGCAGATGGAGGCACTCATTTGAGGAAGACCAGTCAGGAGTAGAAGTCTATCGCCCAGCTGACAGCTTCGCGTTCCCGCCCGCAAGGCGGGGGCGCGAGATCCTCGAATTCGGAGAAGGCGGCGCGCTCACCATGGGCGCGCCGGGACCTGACGACCGGCCGCAAAGCGTCTCCGGCCGCTGGACGGCGCTCGGCATGAACCAGTTCCGCCTCGAAGGCGGAACCCAGCCTGCCCGGACTATCGAAGTCATCGAGAGTACGCCTGACATCCTCAAAATCCGGGCGCGCTGAACAATTCCACAAGCGAGGCTCGCATGATTCCCTACGTTGTCGTGAAGACCGAAGACGATCTGGCGGCAAGGCGTGCCGTCGGTCGTCACGAAGGCATGAAGTGGTGCCGGTTCAATGATGAGACCGTCATCTGGCAAACACCCGAACATGGCGCCAGGTTGCCAGCCAGTTTGCGCAAGCTCGGCGGGGAACAGAAGGAGGCTCAGGGCGATCTCTATCTTGTCGTGCAAGTCGGCAACGCTTTCATCGATGAGTTCCCGGAGTTTCGCGTTGTCATCAACAAGGGCCGCTACCTTGCTGTCGACCTCACCCCGCAGGAGATCGAGCTAAATCCGTGACCATGGCCATGTTTGCTTTGGGATGAAGCCGCTTCCTGAGAATGCCGCTGCCGTCACAGCAATTGAAGCGCACGCAAAGGGCGCCGATCCTGCGATTGCCGCAATTGCGGCTGAAGTCTCCGCAGGCGCAACTCTCGGCTACGCTGACGCGCCTCACAACTTTCCACACGCGCCATTCGCTAAGCAACGGATTTCTCATCTGCCGCCGATTGGGCAAAGGGCCGAGTTCGAAGGGCAAGGTTTCACGGTTTCAAAGTCCGCCATTACGGTCGGTGCGGCACTAGTTTCAATGTTGTCGCCGAGCGGGCGGGCACGGGCGCGAACCGCAAGCTCGTCATCGTCACCGCTCATCTCGATTCGGTGAATTTCGCAGGTGGTTCTTCCGCCGCCGCCCCTGGCGCCGATGACAATGGCAGCGGCTCGGCCGGCCTGCTTGAGATTGCCAAGGTCATTGCCGGAAAGCCGCACGGGCACGACCTTCGGCTGATCCTGTTTGGCGGCGAAGAGCAAGGCCTGCATGGCAGCCAGCAATATGTGGCAGCACTCAGTCAGGCCGACCGCGCCCGCATCGACAGCGTAATCAACATGGACATGATTGGCACGGTCAATATGCAGCCCTTCACGGTCATGCTGGAGGGCGCTCCGGTGTCACAGGGCTTGATGGATGACTTGGCGGATGCCGCTCACGACTACACTATGCTCACGGTGCAAACATCACTCAATCCCTTCGCCAGCGATCACGTGCCCTTCATCAATGCTGGGCTCTCCTGCCTCCTCACCATCGAGGGAGCTGACACTGCCAATCACAATATCCACTCGGCAAATGATACCTTCGACAAGGTGAATTTCGCTCTTGCTGGCGAGATACTGAAGATGAATATCGCCGTCCTGGCGCAGCGGCTTGGCGTGGTTGCCTCGGCAGCGTGCTCCTCGCCAGAGTTCATCTCCGATTGTTGCGTGGGGAGCAAATCGTTTGGATGCGTTCGTGCTGGGCACCGACCGTGCGCTGTACCACAAGTGGTGGGATGGCAATGGCTGGGGTCCTGCGGTCACCGGCTATGAGTACATGGGCGGCATCTGCACCAGCGTGCCGCAGGTGGTGGTTGGGGTCCCAACCGGCTTGATGTGTTCCTCACCGGCACCGACAGCGCCCTCTACCACAAATGGTGGGATGGCAATGCCTGGGGTCCGGCGGTCGATGGCTACGAGTACATGGGCGGCGTTTGTTCGGGCGATCCGCGCATCGTGTCGTGGGGAGCCAACCGGCTTGATGTGTTTGTCCTCGGCAGCGACCGGGCGCTGTACCACAAATGGTGGGACGGCAATGCCTGGGGGCCGTCTGTCGATGGTTACGAGTACATGGGCGGCGTCTGCGTCGGCCAGCCGGAAGTCATCGCCTGGGGCGCCAACCGGCTTGATGTGTTTGTCATCGGCACCGACCGGGCGCTCTATCACAAATGGTGGGACGGCAATGCCTGGGGACCGTCGGTCGATGGCTATGAGCGTCTCGGCGGGGTCTGCATGTCGGCGCCCAAGGCGGTGGCCTGGGGCAACAACCGGCTTGACGTGTTTGTCACCGGCACCGATGGCGCGCTGTACCACAAATGGTGGGACGGCAACGCCTGGGGACCGTCGGTCGATGGCTTCGAGTATATGGGCGGCGTCTGCGTCGGCCAGCCGGAAGTCGTCGCCTGGGGCGCCAACCGTCTTGATGTGTTCGTCATCGGCACCGACAGTGCGCTGTACCACAAGTGGTGGGACGGCAATGCCTGGGGTCCGGCGGTCGATGGCTATGAGTACATGGGCGGCGTCTGCACCTCGCAACCGCGCGTCACCGCCTGGGGCGCCAACCGTCTTGATGTGTTCGTCACCGGCACCGACAGCGCCCTCTACCACAAGTGGTGGGATGGCAACACCTGGGGCCCGGCGATCGATGGCTATGAGTACATGGGCGGCGTCATATCGTCATTCCGCAAGCCGGGAGAAGCACAAAAGCCCACAGAAGGAGTGATGAAGCATGAAGGCGATGTCGTCACCGGCAAACGTCAAACCCGCCGGCAGATGGAGGCACTCATTTGAGGAAGACCAGTCAGGCCACGGCTTCATGCTGTCGAAGGCGAAGCAACGCTTCTACTGAGAGCCGCTCTCACTTCCGCATCAGCATCAGGTCCGCCTTCGCCCACAACAGATAGCAGGCGAGCAGCGTTGCCGGCGCCATCAGCGCGGACCCCTGCGCGAGCGCCGCACCAAGCCCGTTCAACGTGGCGATGACGGCAGGCACGCGGCTCGCCAGCACCATGATGCGGTGATACCTCGGCCAATCCCATGTGGTTGCAGCATCAGCCGGATGAAAGGCGCTGCCGAACTTGCCCCAGGCATGCAAGAGGCCTGCTGTTGCGGCAAGCCATGGCTGCCCCATCAGAAACAATGCAACGCCTAGCCACAACGCGCCAACTCCCGAGAGCACATCGCCCCACCAGGTAAGCCGTTGCACCCGTGGAAAACCGTTAGCCCAGGCGCGGTGATAGGCCTCGCCACTCACCATGAAGATGAGCGTGGCGACGGTGAGGCAGAGCGCTTCCGCACTGCCGGCGAAATACTGCGCCGCTGTGGCAAGCTTGGCCTCGCCTGATTGCTGCAACGCCAGCGCAAGCCCGGCGCTGAGTCCGATCACATTGCCGGCATTGTAAAGCCCACCCGGACCAACGCAGCGCGGGCGCAACGTTTCGACCAGCAATTGGCCGCGCGCATAGGCAATCGTCTGTGAGGGAATGGTGTGCATAACGCAAACCCTCAAAAGCCATTGACGTGGCTGTCATCGCGCCGCGAGGTGATTTGCGCCAGCGCCGCATGCGGCAAAATCTGTGGCGCCCAGCGGGCTGGCCGCCGGGCGCGGGGCTTGCTGCGTGAAGGTTGCCGCGCAGGTTCCTCCATCAACGTCAGAACCGGCGCGATGCAGTCCGCCTCGGCGACCACCTCCGCCTGTACCGGCCGCAGCCAGTCGTAGGCGAGATGGAAAAAGTAGGCATAGAACGAATAGAGCAGCGTGAGTCCGAGATCGACCATCAGCGCGTGCCAGAAATCATGCCCGCCAACCAGCATGATGATCGGCGTCGTCACCACGATGGAGGAAACTTCATGCGAGACCGCATGCACCATGCGAAGCCTTTGCGGCCTGTCGCTCGCCACGCGATGCGCGAGACGCCATTCCAGCCAGTCCCAGGCGATGTGGTGCAGTGGCGCCCACACCATGCAGGCAATCGCCACCGCGATTACCAGCAGGCTTGATTGCCCGGCATCTTGCCCGGCGATCAGCTTGTAAAGCGGCATGGCGATCAGAAATGCGCCTGCCTCATAACTCAATGTCTGCACTGCACGTTCACGAATGCTTCTGAGTGCCATGATCCTGCCCTGGGATGGAGCTTCGCAAACGCGAAACCCCTGGCACCCCCTCAGGAATGGAAATTACCCAGCCAACGTGAACCCAGTGTGAACAGGCTGTGACGCGAGTGCGAAGCTGCAATTCGCCTCCCCTGTTTGGGGGAGGCTGGCGCATGAGGCGGCTATGACTTGAGTTGGGAAGAAACAAATAGCATGCCTTCGGCAGAATCAATTTCCCTTCATTTGTGCGGTGCATCGTAACTTAGCTGTTGATCTGCATGCCAATGCTTGCAAAGTCATGCCGGTCCCTGCGCCTCAATGGAAGGCTGTTCGCACGCGCACTATGTCAATTCTCCGCAACCCATCGCGTCTGAACGGCAGTGTTGTTGGTGGCGCCATCATCATCGCCGTCAGCGCCATTGCATTGGTCAGCAGCAGCGACCTTGAAACGGGAAACTTGTCTGATATCGGTCCAGCGCTTTTTCCGCGCGCTCTGGCAAGCCTGCTTATGATACTTGGCGCGATGATCACGGTTACCGGCCTCCGCGGCGGAGCGCACAATGAACCTCTGCAGCCGTGGAAACTGCGGCCCATCCTCTCCATTCTCGGCGGCATTCTGCTGTTCGGCTTGACAGTGCGGACAATCGGCATTGTCGCTGCCGCACCCCTCGCTCTTTTGACGGCAGGCTTGGCAACAGCGGAAACAAAATGGGGAGAGCTGCTGCTTTTTGTCATTGCGCTGACTGTCTTCTGTTCCGTGCTGTTTCGCTTGGTGCTGAGCTTGCCTATTCCGCTGGCGCCCTGGCTGCTGGGTTACTGAACCATGGACCTTCTCGATAACCTCAACCTCGGCTTCAGTGTCGCGCTGTCGTGGCAGAACCTGCTGCTGTGCTTCACCGGTTGCCTCGTCGGCACTTTGATTGGGGTCTTGCCCGGTGTTGGGCCCATCGCCACCATCGCCATGCTGTTGCCTATCACCTACGGCGTTGATCCGGCGGGTGCGCTCATCATGCTGGCGGGAATTTATTATGGCGCGCAGTACGGCGGCTCGACGTCCGCCATTCTGGTCAACATCCCGGGTGAAGCAACAGCCGTCGTCACCACGCTTGACGGGCACCAGATGGCGCGCAATGGCCGGGCTGGAGCAGCCCTTGGCATTGCCGCCATGGGTTCATTCATCGCCGGCACCATTGCGACACTGGTTGTCGCCGCCATTGGTGCGCCGCTGACAAAGCTTGGCATGCTGTTTGGCGCGGCCGAGTATTTCGCGCTGATGGTGACCGGGCTGGTCTTCGCCGTGGTGCTGGCGCGCGGTTCCGTGCTCAAGGCCATCGCCATGATCGTGCTGGGGCTGCTGCTGTCAACTGTCGGCACCGATGTCAACACTGGGCAGGAGCGGCTCACTTTCGGAATTTCGGCGCTGGTGGACAAGATTGACTTTGCCGTGCTCGCCATGGGCATCTTCGGCTTTGCGGAATTGCTGCGCAGCCTGGAAAATCCGGAAGCGCGCGATGTGGTGAAAGGCGCCATCGGCAAGGTGTTGCCAACGCTGGCCGAATTCAAGCAATCGCTCAAGCCTATCCTCCGCGGTACGGGGCTTGGCACCATCCTCGGCGCTTTGCCGGGCAATGGCGCGGTGCTGGCGCCGTTTGCCAGTTACGCCATGGAGAAGAAACTGGCGAAAGACCCATCCCGCTTCGGCAAGGGCGCGATTGAAGGCGTGGCGGGGCCGGAAGCCGCCAACAATGCAGGCGCCCAGGCTGCTTTTATTCCCCTGCTCACGCTCGGCATTCCGCCCAATGCAGTGATGGCGCTGATGGTTGGCGCCATGACCATTCACGGCATCGTGCCCGGCCCGCAGGTAATGACGCGCAATCCTGACTTGTTCTGGGGCATGATCGCTTCGATGTGGATCGGCAACCTTGCCCTGCTGGTCATCAACCTGCCACTCGTCGGATTGTGGGTGAAGCTGCTCAAGGTGCCATACCGGCTGATGTTTCCGGCAATCCTGATCTTCTGCTGCATCGGCATCTACTCCATCAACAACCAGGCCACCGATGTGTTGCTCACCGCGTTTTTCGGCCTTGTCGGCTATGGCCTGCTGAAATTGGGCTTCGAACTGGCGCCGCTGCTTTTGGGATTTGTGCTCGGCGGCTTGATTGAGGACACCTTCCGCCGCGCCATGGATTTGTCACACGGCTCGTTGATGACCTTTGTCGAACGTCCTATTTCATTGGGCCTGCTTGTGCTCGCCGTCATTGTTCTTGTAATAGCGGTCCTGCCGAGTGTCGCTGGCAAGCGGGACGAGGTTTTTACAGAGTAGACCTAAAAAAACACGACTTGGCAATTATGGGAGGATTTCATGCTGAGAAGAACTTTTATCGGGTTGACCGCCGCATTGACGATGAGTGGCGCAGCGCTTGCCGCCTATCCGGAAAAACCCGTCACCATCGTTGTGGCCTTTGCCGCCGGCGGCCCAACGGACGTCATCGCACGCATTGTGTCGGAGCATATGTCAAAGACGCTCGGCCAGCAGATTGTGGTTGAGAACATCGCCGGCGCAGGCGGCACGACTGCAACCGCGAAAGTCGCCGGCATGGCTGGCGATGGCTACACGCTGATCATGGGGCAGATGGGCACGCACGCTGCAGCCCCTTCGCTCTATGCCTCGCTGAAGTACAATCCGGTCACCGATTTTACGCCCATCGGCATAGCAGGCATTACCCCGATCCTGGTTGTGGCGAAGAAAGACTTCGCACCCAACAACCTCACCGAATTGACCGAGTTCCTGAAAGCCAATGCCGCCACCGTCAACCAGGCTCAGGCGGGCGTCGGTTCCACGTCTTTCACCAGCTGCACGCTGTTGAAGGCTCAGCTCGGCGTGCCCAAGATCAATGAGGTCGCCTACAAAGGCACCGGTCCCGCGCTCAATGATCTTGTAGCTGGCCAGGTTGATTTCATGTGCGACCAGATCACCAATCTGGCGCCGCAGATCCAGGCTGGCACCATCAAGGCCATCGCCATCGCAACGCCGGAGCGTTCGCCGGCGCTGCCGGACGTGCAGACTTCGAAGGAAGCAGGCTTCGGTGATTTCCAGATTTCCGGCTGGAACGGCATTCTCGCGCCCAAGGATTTGCCGGCAGACATTCAGACGGCACTGGTCGATGCGCTCAGCAAGGCGCTGTCTGATCCGGAGACGGCCAAGAAACTCACCGACCTCGGCACCGTCATTCCCAACGCCGAGGAGCGCACTCCCGCCGGCATGGCAGCGGTGATCGCGCGTGACACGAAACTGCTGGAAGCCCCGCTCAAGGCATCCGGCGTTTCGATAAAGTAGGATTTCCGACAATCTCACAGGCGGCGGAGAAAGCTTCGCCGCCTGGATCTGTCAAGCTGGCTCTGTTCACCACAGCCATTGTCACCACTCCTCACAGGGTGTAACTTTTCCAAATCGTCGCTGGATCGTCGTCTGTCGCAAGTGGTGTTGTCATGCAACGCAGACACATGCTGGCCGGAAGCCTCGCCTCTTTGGCTGGCAGCATATTGCCCGCAAGAGGCCAACCAGCAGGCGAGCGTGCGGCCATTGTCATCGGCGTTGATAAATGTGTCGACTTTCCAGTTCTGAATGCGGCCAGCACCGGCGCGCTCGAAGTCAAAACCTGGCTTGAAGGCGAAGGCTACGAGGTTCGTGACTTTGTTGACGAAAGGGGCACGAGGACCATCCGGCGGGCCGACATAACGGACACGATAGAGTCCTTCATTGCGAGAGCCAACGTTCAACAACTCGTCGTCTATTTTGCCGGCCACGGATTGATCAAGGACGCAGACGAGGTCTGGTTGTTGTCCCGGGCCCCGCGAGATGGGGCAGAGGTCATCGGTCTCAACAGCAGTTTCAGGTTGGCTAAGCAGAGTGGCATTCCCAACGTCGTCTTTCTGTCAGACGCCTGCCGATCACTGGCCCAAAATGTCGCTCAAGTGCAGATTTTTCCTGCGCCGATCTTCCCCAATCCTGCCGCTATCACCAACCTCGGCAAGGTCGACCGGATGTTTGCAACGCAGGTCGGCTATGCTGCCAGAGAGTTTGAAATTGAAAGCGTTTACCAAGGCGTCTTCACCGCCGCGCTGTTGAAGGCCTTCACTGCGCCGGATGAAAGCATGGTGGTGACAAAGCCGAACGGCGAGAAAGTCATCCCCAACCGCAAGCTGGAGGCGTATTTGCTCCGGGAAGTACCGAAGCTTGCCCAGTTGAAGGATTTCCGGCTCAAGCAAGTCCCGGAGTGCGACATTCCGTCGTCGGATGATGTCTATCTGGCTCGCGTTGCGGCAAGAGCTCCGATCGCCCGGAATGCGCCTAAAACGCGCAAGGCCACGCGCAACGACATCAACTCATCCGAACTTGGCGCGTTGATCAACGACAGCGTGATGATCTCCGCTTCCGCGCCATCGGTTAGACCGACTCAGGCGTCCATTGATCTGGCGGCCATCTCCACAGGCTTCAAGGACACCCAAAAGGAAGTCATGGCCACTTTCGATGTATCCAGCCTTTGGCGGGACGTTAGCAGGGCCGAGGCCGGATTCGTCATTGTCGGCCGGAAAGTAACTGAGGTAGCCGTGCCACCCGGTGTGACCGCGGACATGGTGAACTCTGGACCCAATAGTGTCGTTTCGCTGCACTTTGATGACAGCAGGCCCGGCTGCAGCGTGGCCATGCGCTTCGAGGATGACACCGGCGTCGTTTACGCGGGCTTGCGCAACTATGTGGCAACGGTCTCTGCCTCGTCACACGCCATCACCAATGTTGCCTACGATGCGGTGTTTGAGGTTGGCCACACGGCTGATCGCATCAAGGAGCTGCGCGCCACAGCCGCCGCCGCTTTCCAGTACGGTGTCTTGCGCTTCCGCGGCAGCCAGAAGGAACGCCAGAGGCAAGCTGTCGCTTTCGGTGAAAAGATCAGGCATGGCAAGTCCGCCGATCCGTCTCTCGGCATCTATGCGGCCTATGCGCTGGATGAGGCCTCCGAGCCGGAACGCGTGGCTTCTGTCCGCAGTTATATGCGTGGCGACTTGGGAATCGACATCTTTGACGTGGCGATGCTGGCGGGAGTTGCGGTGCGTGATGCGAAAGCCGACGTGGTTCCTTGTTGCACCATGCTGAGCGTAGGCTGGAGCTACATCGCTTCTTCTAAGGTCACATTGCATCCGTTGGTAGCGGAGGCTCAAGCCTATCTCATCCCCTCTCCCTGGACCTATTTTCAGAAGGAAGGCATGGATTTGCTCTTCCCGGCAATCAAGGCCTGGACGTTCAATTGAATGGAGGCTCGCATGATGAATCGCAGAAGCTTTGTCTCGGTTGCCTCCGCCATGACGGCGGCGACGCTCTTGCCACGAAAAGCCCACGCCGCTGACAAGCGCCTGGTCTTCGTTCACGGCCGCGCCCAGGAGGGGCGCGACCCTGTCGCCATCAAGAAGGAATGGATGGATGCTTTTATCATTGGTGCTGAGGCCAATGGCAAGACGCTGGCGTCAGTGAAGCATGTTGAGCTGCCGTACTACGGCGAAACGCTGGCCGATTTTGCAACCCGGGCCGAGATTCCGCTCGCATCCGATATCACCTCGCGGGGCGGACCCGAAGTGGATGAGTTCCTACAGTTCCAGGCCGAGGTTGCGGAAGAAATCCGCGCCGAACGCGGCATCACCGACGCCCAAGTCGATGCCGAGTATGGCGACAATCCGAAAGAGCGCGGTCCCCTCAACTGGGAATGGGTGCAAGCGATTGTCGCGGCGATCGACAAGCATGGCGGCGGCCTCAGCAGCAAGGCGCTCGAACAGGTCACACGCGATGTATTTCTCTATACCAACTATCCAGTGGTGCGCGACGAGATTGACAAGATCGTGCGTGCGGCCATCGACACGAGCCCGACCGTCATTGTGGCGCACTCGCTTGGCACGGTCGTCGCCTACAGCTTGCTGCAGACCGAAACGCGCGAACTGGATGTGGACCTCATAACGTTGGGAAGCCCGCTCGCCATCCGGGCGATCAGGCGCCGCTTCAGCCCCATCAGCTATCCTCCGCGCCTGAAAAGCTGGCGAAACGCCTTCGACAAGCGCGATATCGTGGCCCTTTTTCCGCTCGACAAAGACAATTTCAACGTCTCCCCCAGCATCGAAAACTTCGCTGATGTGAAGAACAAGACCGACAACCGCCACGGCATTTCGGGCTATCTCGATGACAAGACTGTGGCGGACTGGGTGCTGCAGAGGTTCTGAAGCCGACAGCTTTCGAACGAGTTGGCAGAGCGAAACAAGATTACCCGCTTGGCCTTGTAAACACATAGCCCAGCGCGCCAATCATCATCGCGGCGACGGCTGCGGTAAGTGGCCAGCCAGGCTCGCTCGCATAGAGGAAGATGGCGAAGCCCGAACCACAGCCCACCAACGCCATCAGTTTGCCGCGCATCGGAATGGCGCCACGTTCACGCCAGTCCCGCAGCATCGGCCCGAAGGCAGGATGCGACAGCAGCCACTGTTCCAGCCGTGGCGAGGAGCGCGCAAAGCACGCTACTGCAACTAGCAAGAACGGCACCGTTGGCAGCACCGGCAGGAAAATACCGATGAAGCCAAGCGCCGTGAACAACAGTCCAAGCGCGAGATAAAGCCCGCGCAACGCCCTACCCCCGCTTCAGCGCCCGGTTCACGCCGCTCACCACTGCCTTCAAGCGAAGCGGTGACGATGTTCTGGTCGATGCCGGCGCCGAACAGCGTCGCGCCATCGGGCAGCCGCAGCTCCACATAGGCAATGGCCGTCGCATTGGCGCCGTGGCCCATGGCATGCTCGCGGTAATCGACGAACTCGAAGGCGACGCCGCTCTCCTTGCGAATGGCATCGACAAAGCCGTCAATCGGCCCGTTGCCATGGCCATGGATGGTCTTGGCATTGCCATCCACCGTCATCCTGGCGGTGACATTCTGCTCGCCATGGTCGGCCTTGGCCGTATGCTCGATCAGCGCATAGCGGCCGTTGCCATCGAGATACTCGGAGCGGAAGCTGTCCCACAGACGTGTCGATGAAAGCTCCACGCCCTCGCCATCGGCGATGAGCTGCACCACCTTGGAGAATTCTATCTGCAGCCGCCGCGGCAGCTCGATGCCATGCTCCGCCTCCAGCACATAGGCGATGCCGCCCTTGCCGGATTGCGAATTGATGCGCACCACCGCTTCGTAGCTGCGGCCAAGATCCATCGGATCAATCGGCAGATACGGCACTTCCCACAACGGCTTGTTGGAGGCTTTCATCGCCTTGAAGCCCTTGTTGATCGCATCCTGGTGCGAGCCCGAGAAAGCCGTGAACACCAGCTCGCCCGCATAGGGGTGGCGCGGATGGATGGGAATCTGGTTGCAGTATTCCGCCATGCGCACCAGCTCGTTGACGTTCGAGATATCGAGCTGCGGGTCCACCCCTTGCGTGTAGAGGTTCATCGCCAGCGTCACGATATCGACATTGCCGGTGCGCTCGCCATTGCCGAACAGCGTGCCTTCAACCCGGTCAGCGCCTGCGAGCAGGCCCAGCTCAGTCGCCGCCACTGCCGTGCCGCGGTCATTATGCGGATGCAGCGAGATGATGACGGTGTTGCGGTTCTTGATGTTGCGGCAGAACCATTCGATCTGGTCGGCATGGATGTTGGGCGTCGACATTTCGACGGTCGCGGGCAGATTGAGGATCAGCGGCTTCGCTGGGCTGGGCCTGATCTCACGCATCACCGCCTCGCAGATGTCGATGGCGTAGTCGAGTTCGGTGCCGGTGAAGCTTTCCGGCGAATACTCGAAGCGGATGGCATCGCTCATGCCGCTTTCATCCGCCAGCTTGCGGATGAGGCGGGCTCCCTGCACCGCAATGTCGATGATCCCTGCCCGGTCTTGCCGGAACACCACGCGGCGCTGCAGTTCGCTCGTCGAGTTATAGAAATGCACGATCGCCGATTTCGCGCCGCGGATGCCTTCGAAGGTGCGGCGGATCAGTTCCTCGCGGCATTGCACCAGCACCTGGATGGTGACGCCATCGGGAATGCAGTTGTTGTCGATGAGATGGCGGCAGAAATCAAAATCCGTCTGCGAAGCGGAAGGAAAGCCGATCTCGATTTCCTTGAAGCCCATTTTGACGAGCGCGTTCCACATGCGCATCTTGCGCTCGTGGCCCATCGGTTCGATGAGCGACTGGTTGCCATCGCGCAGGTCAACCGAGCACCAGACTGGCGGTTTGGTCATGGCCTTTTCGGGCCAGGTGCGGTCCTTCAATCCGACAGGCGGAAAGGCGCGGTATTTCTCTGTGGGGGAAATCATCATGGGGGAGGTCTCATCTTGATTGCTGTTGGCCTGGCGGGTTGGTGGTGAAATCCCTCAAGAGCCAAGGCAAGCGCCCGGAAGGCCCTTAAGGGCTGCTAAGAAGCAGCAGGCCGGAAAGCAGAGCGATGGGACGGGCGAAAGTCATTGCGGCAATGCTGATAACCCGTTTCTAGGGCCCGCGCAACCTCAATGCTGGCGGGAGGTTAGCGCGCGCTCAAAGCTTTGCACCAGCAGCATGTTGCCAACGCCCGAGAGATGGTCCGCATCAAAGAACAGCGGCGCATCGCTTCGAAACGCCCTGCAAGGTGTCATTGGGCACAATACCGGCAGCGGGTCCCACAAGGTAAGCTGCGGCATGTTCGCAGCCAATTGTTTCGCCATGGCCAGCACCGGCGCGCGCAAGGCCTCTATCTCCGCCTTGCCTGTTTCGAAGCCGCCCCGGCACACTTCATTGCGCGCATTAAACCAGTCGGCGCACCGGTAGGCTGGCGCCTTGAACAGCGGCTTCGGCAATTCAAAAATGATGTGCACATTACGGGCTGCGAGCGGTGCAAGATCGGTTCTGGCCCTCCACAGTGCTACGTCACTACTCTTTACCCACTGCCGCATCTGGTCTTCTGCATCCTGGATGCCATCGGCCCCCTGGTCAAAGTACCGCGGCAGTCTCAGGCTGGGGAGGAACACCGTATCCCCTTCTTTCACCTCGGCAGCCAACGTCTTGAGCGTAGCAGTTGCAGCCTCTCCGCAAGCCTGGATCGGTTGATGCAGCGTGACAACTCCGCATCCCCTCAGCTCACGGATGATCACGCGCTGACCAGTGCGCCGTGCAATCCCATCCAGCATGCGGGCGTATGCGCCAGCATGGCTGTCCCCCACGACATGAATAGTGCCTGGCGATGTTTGACCTGAACAAGCATTGTTTATGTAAGTTCGCAGGATCATGCCATCCTCCTGCTCAGTCTTCTCCCCGCGACACCCTTGAACGTCGGCCAACAGGTCGTAAGGATACCAAAGATCCGGCGCGCGCGACGCCGATGTGAACGAGATTGAAGGCGTCAGCAGCCTTGCTCCCTGAACCAGCCCGTAGCTTGCGGCAGTCAAGGCAAGTGCTGCTGGCAGCACCAGAACTCGCTCGCCGCAGATGCCGCCATGTCCGCACGGGCCTTTCTACCCAGTAGTAGGACGCAGCCGCCAGCCCGCTGGCCACAACGAGCGCTGCAGATTTCTGCAACGGCTCGGCAAATCCGAAAGTCCAGCGCGCCAGCACGAACACTGGCCAATGCCAGAGATAAAGCGAATAGGAGAGTAGCCCGATCCACACCATGAGTGGGCTGGCTAAAAACCGCCCCGGCCATGACTTGATGTCACGTCCATGCAAGCTGATGATCAACAATGCCGCCCCAGCCACGGGCAGCAGCGCGCCGGGAACAGGATCCTTCGCAAGCGGCATCACCAACGAAGTTGCAATCAATCCCGCACTTACCCAAGTCAAAATATGAAGCTCCGCACGAGGCATGTCAGCTGTGGTCACTGCATTCCTCCACTCGAACCACATGAACAGCAAAACGCCCAAGCCAATTTCCCAGAAACGGCCAAAGCTTGAATAGAAGGCACCAGCGTTACCGCCTTCGACGAATCCATAAACCAGGGAAACAATGCAGACGAGCAGCATGGCAGAGATGGAGAAGCTGGTGATGCGCCTGCCGCGCGTAAGCACATATAGCAGGAACGGGAACATCACGTAGAATTGCTCCTCGACTGCGAGCGACCATGTGTGAGTGAATGGATTGTAATGGGCGAGCGGCGAGAAATAGTCCGTGTTCCAGGCCAGATAGAAATTCGACACGCCCCAGAACGCGGCAAGGCCGGTATTAGGAATGAAGCGCGACAGGTAGGCTTGCGGCACAAACAGGATGACAGCAAATTGCACCACCAAAAGCATGACCACCAGAGCCGGCAGGATGCGCCGCAAGCGGCGGACATAGAAACCAGCCAGCATCTCGCTCAGCGATGAGGCATTGAGTCGGTAGAGCGCCGCGCTGACCACAAAGCCAGAGATGACGAAGAAAATGTCGACGCCGCCATATCCGCCGGGCAGCAGGCGTTCATCCAGATGGAATGCCACCACTGCCAGAATGGCGAGCGCCCGCAAACCGTCGACGTAACGGAAATGCGGCGAAATACGCAAAACGTATCTGCCAGCGGTATCCTGGGGTCGTTGTCTGTCCAAATTCAACCGGGTATCGCCCTGCTTTCAGCGGAACAACCCTAGCATGGCCCAAAGCGCCGTCCGTTGCCGGGTCTTACAGGCGGTAGGAGACGGGTGCAACTCTTGCCGCCGCGCATTCGTCCGTGAACGACCGGTTCCACAGTTGGCATTGAGCCTCATTGGGTGGTGGAATGATTGCACGTCGCGGCAAGCAAATGTCGCCGCTCAGTCCGATATGAAGCCTTCAACCTCCTCCTGGAAGCGCTGCCAGCCGGGATCGGTCTTGAGGATCAGGTGGTTCTGCCCCTCGAGGCTCACGAAGCGCGCGCCGGGAATGCCAGCGGCGATCAGCCGTCCCTCCTCGATCGACTGGATGGCATCATCGCGGCAATGCAGCACCAGCGTCGGCGCCTTGACCTGCGGCAGCAGCGCCTGAATATCCAGCGTATCTGAAACGGCGCGGATGCGAACGGCATTGTCCGGCGAAGTGGTGACGCGCTGCAGCTCGTTGAACCAGTTCATCTGTTCGGGCGTGCCGCCGGGCACGAACAAGGAGGTGAACAGCTGGCGGAAGGCCGGGTTCTCCTGCCCCCAGCCAGTCTTCATCAGCGTCAGCATGGCATCGATCTGCGCCACATCCTCCGCGCCTCCGCGCACCCTGCGTCCGCGCGCAAAGCCGCCATACAGCACGAGTTTGGTCACCCGCTCAGGATGCCGCACCGCGTAGGCAATACTGAAGGCGCAGCCCTGCGAGGCGCCAAACAGCACGCACTTGTCGAGGCCCGTCGCATCGATCACCGTTTCAAGGTCACTGACGAAGGCATCGAACGTGAGATCGGCGACATCGCGGTCCGACAAGCCATTGCCGCGCGCATCATAGCGGATAAGCTCCCAGCGGCTCGCCATCCAGTGCAACAGATGGCTCCACACTGGGCTTTCCCAGTCATACTCGAGGTGATTGAGCCAGTTGCCGGCCTTGACCACCGGAATGCCCTTGCCCACCCTCGCATAGGCGATTTTCACGCCATCACTGGCGGTGCAGAACTTTACTTCCTGCCGCAGATCGGCGCCATCCTCTGACGCTGGTTGAGCTGAGGGCGCCAGCTTGCCGCTGTCTTCCTCCACCTCGGCAACGAAGCGATAGCCTTTGCGCGTCACTGTCTTGATCTTTGCCTGTCGGTGCCCGTCATCGCCTATGGCGGCGCGCGCCGCATTGATGCGGCTGGTCAGCGTTGACAGCGATACGATGCGGCCGTTCCACACGCGGTCGAAGATCTCGTCCTGTGCGATGACGCGTTCCCTGTTGGCGACAAGAAAGGCTAGGAGGTCAAATACCTGCGGTTCTACCGGTACGTTTTCGGCACCACGCCGCAATTCGACGCGGCCGGTGTCGATGGCGTAGTCATCAAATACATAAAGCAACTGCGTCGATCCAGGTGACGCCCCTCGCCAGTGACTATAGCGCAAAAATCAAGCTGTTCTCAAGAATGAATCAAGGCGGCCTCAAAGCCTTCGCCGCATCGCCATGTCATCAATGGCCTCACGAACACGGCGCAACAAGCTTCGTTCGTATCAACCCAACCTCGAAGGACCAATGAAATGAAAACTGCAATCATCACCATCTCCGCCCTGCTCGCCATTTCGGGCGCGGCTTCCGCCTACGAGCGCTGCTCCGACCGCACGGGCAATTGCTACGAGTTCCGGCAGCAAGTCGCAAGACAGCTACGGAATGACCGTGTTCAAGCCGCAGATGCCCAACCAGCCGACAGACGATCGGCCGGGCCTCTAACAGCCAGAATGCGGCCTGACCGCACTCCGGCGGACGTCCCCCAAATCGCCGGAAACCTCGCGGCCCGGATCGACCCTCCGGGCCGCACCTCAATCAGAAACACGAGGACCCCGCATATGCTCGTCTTGATTAGATACCTCAACTCACGCCGCGTCCGCCACCAGCTTCACCGCCTTGATGACAGGATGTTGAAGGATATCGGACTCGGCCGCGCAGACATTGAGCGCATTGCAACGTGCAAGCCGGCCGGCCCCTATGCTATCCGCGAGAACATCAGGTGGCTCTGAAGAGGTGAGTCTCCCTCTTGCGCCGCAGCGACAATCAGCATAGCGTTTGCGCTTGAGGGGTGGATCGAACCAGGCTGAGGAGATCCCCATGGTGAAGAAACCGAAGAAGGCCGCCAAGAAGACTGCGAAGAAAGCCGTCAAGAAGCCGGCCGGCAAAGCTGCAAAGCGGATGGCAGTCGGCAAGCCCGCCAAGAAACCGGCCCGCAAAGTTGCAAAGCGGATGGCAGTTGGCAAGCCCGCCAAGCTGCTCAAGGACCAGACGCCGCATTGGCAAGATTGTGACGTCGATGTGAAGGTCGTGCGCCGCCAGCCAAAATCTGCGGCTGCGCCGATGGGAGCCTTGCGCGGTGCGATGCCACGCGCCACAGTCGCGCGCTGGCGCGTGGCGCTCGGTCTTGAAACGCTCCGCAAGCAGCTCAACGCCAAGTTTCCCAATCGCTCAAAGCTGAGCGATGGCGGCATCGGCGATCCCAGCCACCAGTCGCGCAGTTCCGACCATAATCCATGGGTGCGCGAAGGCAGTATGGGCGTCGTCACGGCGCGCGACTTCACCCACGACAAGGCAAATGGCTGTGATTGCGAGAAGCTGGCCGAGTCGCTGCGCGCCGCCCGCGATAGCCGCGTTAAATACATCATCTGGAACCGGCGCATCTGCTCGAGCTTCCCGAAGAATGGCAAACCTGCCTGGGCCTGGCGGGCATATGCTGGCAGCAATGGCCACACGCATCATCTGCATTTGTCGGTGAAGCCCGCAAAATCGCTCTACGACAGTGAAACCTCCTGGTCGCTCAGCCTGATGTAGGCCGCGCGTTATGGAGAGCATCTACCCCGTCACCGGGCAGGATGCGCGCGAAGAACCGCGCCTGCGCATCAGGGCCTCGCGCGCGCCCTTTCCAGTTGCCACCTTCCCAACAATTCCAAACGCCCGGCTGTTGCTGCCGGGCGATGCCGACTATGCCAAATACTTGCCGCTGCATAACCGGCGCAACAACCTGCAGCCCTCGCGCCGCATCTTGTGCTCATCGACGCAAGCGGTGGCTGACAGCATAAACTGGGTGCGGGGCAATGGCCTGCAGCTCGCCGTCCGCTCCGGCGGTCATTGCTACGAAGGCTTCTCGCAAAGCCCCGGCGTGGTGATCGACACGCGCGGCATGAAGCTCGTCACCGTTGACGCGGCGGCCAAGACAGTGAGCGTTTCTGCGGGTGCGCCGCTCGGCAAGGTTTATGACAAGGTTGCGGCGGCAGGCTTTGCATTCGCCGCAGGCTCCTGCCCCACGGTTGGCGTTTCAGGCCACACTCTCGGCGGCGGCCAGGGATTGCTGGGCAGGCGTTATGGCCTCGCTTGTGACAATCTTCTCGCTGTCCGGGTTGTCGATGCCAATGGCATGATCCGCGAGTGTGATGCAACGCATGACCCCGATCTCTACTGGGCAGCGCGCGGCGGCGGTGGCGGTTCCTTCTTCATCGCCACCCGCTATACCTTCCGCATTCATGTGCAGGCCACAGTGCGCAACTTCAAGGTGGAATGGCGCTTCGCCAACACATCGCCGGGCCGCGCCGATGCGCGCGCCGTTTTTGCCGCCTGGCAGCAATGGGCGCCAACTGCACCGCAATCCATCACCGCCATCATGCGCGTTTCCAAGGATGGCAGCGGCAAGCTGCTGCTCAGCGTCATCGGCCAATCAACCGGCACGACGGCAAACCTGCAATCGCAACTCAACACGCATCTCATCGTGCGCCCGCCGACGACTGCGCTGGCAATCGTCAGCCGCAGCTTTCTCAACGCCGTGAAGTTCTATGGCGGCCCCTTCGACTATGAGACGGTTTATCGTACCACCATCATGAAAGCGAAGTCGGACGTGGTGGCAACGCCGCTCACCTCTGCCGCCATCGACACGATGATCCAACAGGTGCTGTCGCTAATGCCCGGCTCCATCGCCCTCCTCTGCGATCCCTATGGCGGCGCCATTTCGAACCTTGCTGCCGACGCCACCGCCTTCCCGCACCGCAGGCCGAACACTTATGTGATCCAGTATTATGCCAGCTGGCTCGACCCCAACCTCACGGCATCGCGCCTTGCCGGCATCGCGCAAGTTTATGCAGCACTTCACCCCTTTTGCTCAGGCGGCGCCTATGTGAACTACCCTGACGCAGACCTTCCCAATCCCGGCTTTGCGTCCGCCTATTGGGGTGCCAACCTGCCAAGGCTGAAGCAGATCAAGAACACTATCGACCCCTCCGACTTCTTCAAACACGGCCAGAGCGTACCGCTGGTGTGAGGCTTGCGCCATTTGGGTTTGGCTCTGCATGTTCAAATGGACCTATCCCCGTTTTTGCCATAAGCTGGCGCGCGAGCGATTGGGAGCAAGGCACGATGCGTGCTGCGAGAATATTCTTGCTCGGCATGGGCTTCAGCCTCTGCGTTGCGGCAGCCCCAACCATGTGCAGTGCCACTGGCTGGAGCAGCCGCGATTATGTCGCCCTCTACTTCCAGCATTATAATGGCAAGGTTCCGCTTCCACATCTGCGTGAGGTGGCGCAGCGGACGCTGTTCAACCATCTGGTAGATCCGAATAACCTTTCCCGCATCAATGAAGCTTCCGTTCCAAGCGACGACAAAGCCGAGGAACTGAGGCTTATTCTGGCGACGCTTGGCAGCTTCCGTGCTGCCTACAACTTGGCTGTCGTCGTCGGAGAGCCTCTTCAGCAGGAACTGACGCTTGTTCAGGCCTATTCACTGGCAGTTGCCGGCGCGCTTTCTGACATGGCGCGAACTCCGCAGGACCACGCCAATAGTTCCGCGGCCTGGGCGACACTGGTGGCGGACGTCATCGCCTCGATTGGCGACAGCAGATACTCGCCTGTCCAGAGCGCCAGGCTGGCCGAAGCGGTTGCCCGGCATTACCCGGCCATTGCCATGGCGCTGAGCAAGGATGATCGCCGCGTTCTGACGATCCAGGCGCAGAATCTCCACCTCCCCGATGCAACGATAGGTCAGCGGAACGCCATCGCACTCATGCAACAGGCGCTCATTGGGGCCGCGCCGTAACCAAGCCCAATGAAGCAACCCGGGCAGAATCCCTAAACCGGCTCAAAAATTGGACCACCGATACGCACCAGATTACTTTCACGGCTGGTCGGTATGGGGATGAGCGTCACCTCGGCGCGGATTTCATCTTCATCAAGAATGGGCCTGCCGCTATCTTCATCGAGCAGGCTTGCCTCGATGAACTACTGCTGGGTGCTGTTGGGCACACGAGTGATTTCGAGGGTGACGGGAGAGATGGTTGCCATGTGGGTTCTCCTTCTGCAAAGCCCCATCCCAGTTGCCTGAATTCCAGTGCGGTTAACGCAGAGCTGCATGGGTACTGCTACCCATTTTTGCATGCCGCAGATTTCCCTTGCATTCCTCCTCGATAGCGCCCATATGGCCCCTATCGAGTTTCGGCCGGTTGGCTTGACCCCGCGCTTTTCAATGCAAGTGCACTAGTCTTATCCCTCACTCCCAGAAAATCGATCGACTGCTCGCGTGCATGGTGCATGGGTTGTGGTTGTGCATTCGCATCTTGAAAGGAACGAACATGCAAACAGGTACAGTTAAGTGGTTTAACGCTGAAAAAGGCTTTGGCTTCATTCAGCCGGCAACCGGTTCCCAGGACGTTTTCGTCCACATCAGCGCCGTTGAACGCGCTGGCATGTCGGGCCTCAAGGAAGGCCAGAAGGTCTCCTTCGAGATCGTCACCGACAAGCGCAGCGGCAAGTCGTCGGCCGGCAACCTGCAGGCTGCCTAAAAGAACAAGTCCTCCCTCCCGCCCGCAAGCCACGGATGTACTGGTGGCAGGCGGGGGGAGCGACGTGATGCGCCGGTGACTTCACCGGCGCTATTTTTTTGTGATTAAGCCGCCGCCGGTTGCAAGCCCTTGCCTAGCGGAAGCCAAAACAGCGCCAAGAACACCAGGTTGAGCACCGCATTGAGCGGCGCACCGGCGAAGATTGATCCCAGGCTGTCCGCGACATACCAGATTGCCACAGCTGGCAGGATGATTGAGCGCGCCAGCGTCGGCTCGCGGGGATAAAGCCGGGTGACGACCTGCCAAAGCATCAGCCCCCAGCCAAGCATGACGCCGCCTGTGATCGCCGACAAGAGCCGCGCGGCGGCCGGGTCTGGCTGCGGCGAGCCGTCAAACGGCCAGAACACAAGGTCAACAAGCAGGCCGTTGATCCAAGCCGTAGCCGGATGCGCGCCAAGCGCCACAATCGGGCCAAAGGCCATGACAGCTGCAGATGCAAACTTGAGCCAGTTCAGTCGTGTTGATGGCGTCATGTAATTTCTCCTTCGATGACATATGACGCCCGCAAGCTTCCATGCCTGCCGCGAGCAGAACAATTACCTTGTAGGTAAGTGCGCATGGCCGCTGCCGTGCTAAAAGCAGCGAACCAGCGGGAGACGGCTATGGCCAACAAATTCGGAGCGCAATTGAAGGACTGGCGCAAACTCCGCCGCCTGAGCCAACTTGATCTCGGGATGACTGCAAATGTTTCACCACGCCACATCGCCTTTCTGGAAACGGGCCGCTCGCACCCCAGCCGTTCGATGGTGGCGCACCTCTCCGAGGCTCTCAATGTTCCGCGGCCGGCGCGAAACGCGCTGCTGACTGCCGCGGGCTTTGCCACTTCGTATCGCAGCCGCGAACCAGACGAGGCGGATATGGCGCAAGTGCGCGCTGCCATCGACTGGATGCTGACGCGCCATGCTCCCTTCCCCGGCATCGCGATAGACCAGCACTGGAACCTGGTCTCGATGAATGAACCTGCAATGAAGCTGTACGGAGCGGTCGGACTGAAGTCAGGCGACAGTTTGCTCGATGCAATGCTGGCCAGCGACGGTCTGCGGCAGGTAATTGAAAACTGGACTGAGGTTGCCGCCTATATGCTGGCAAGGCTTCGCACCGAGAACGCCTACTTCGGCGGCGACCCGGTGTTGGAGCGGGCGATTGCAATTCTATCAGACACGCAGCCCGCTAACAATGTGAACCATGGCGAGGCCCTGCCGCCAATTGTGCCAGTAAAGCTGCGTCTCGGTGAGCTGCAGATGTCCTTCTTTTCGGCCATCTCGCAATTCGGCACGGCGGAAGACATTGCGCTATCGCAACTCCGCATAGAGCTGCTGTTTCCGGCTGATGAGGCCACGCGCTTGGCGTTGCTCCGTTAGGGTTGAGCAACTGTTGTGAAAGCTGCCTTTCTGTTTTAGGTTCAGGCATTGGAGGCATGCCATGGCATGGACCGAACAAAGCCTTGCTGACCATTTCTTCGCTGCAGCCGAGGCGCGCGCAAAGAACGATGGCCGCCATTTTGGAGACGGCGCCGACAAGGACCTTCACGAATTGGCGCTCACCGGAGCGCGCACGCTTCTGGCAACAACCAAGCCAGATGATATCGATGCAGCCGTTGCCGCCGCAACAAGGGGCATCGAAGGCCTGATTGATGAGGCGATCAGCAATGCCCATCGCTTACCGGGTTATGATCCGCAACGACTCGGCGAAGCAACATATTTCCCGGCCAGACTGCGCTTCTGCCCCTTTCCGCCTTTTTGCTGATGGCAGGTGGCATCAGCATAGAGGGACTCAAGGCCCAGGCAGAGACCGCCAAGCAAGTCATTGCACTGTCTACAGGTGCAGTTGCCTTCACCGTCACCTTCATCGAAAAGTTCACCCACAAGGATAGCGGCGCGGCATTCACGACACCCTATGGCCTCTACGCCTGTTGGGGCCTCTTCGGCCTCACCATACTATTTGCCATGTGGTACCTGATCGCCACCACTGGAGCGATCGATGCGGTTGACCGCAAGCTGAACGGCTGGAGCCTGACGGAGGCACAACGCCTTGCTGCCGAAGGTGACCATGGCCACATGAAGTTCCCCGGCATCGCCATGGTGCTATGCTTCCTGGCAGCCGTGGCCATGATGATCGCCACCGGCCTCAGCTTGTAGTTGCCGTCCAGCGTGAAGGAATCGTGAAGCCGCAACCTGCTTCGTGCCATTGCCGATTGTGCAGACTCAGGAACAGGCGTAACGTGCGTTTCGCAGGGGGATACTGCACCCGGGAGGTCGCCCATGACCACTGTTCTCGAAAATTACCAGCACATCTATGCCGCAGCGAAACGCTCCGAAGATGGACAGCGCTGTTGCGTTTCACCTTCGCCCGAAGCCCAGGATAAGCTGCGCGCCGAACTCAAGCGCCTGCGTGAAAGCTCATCCTCGCCCATGGCGCACCGCCTCGGCTACCGCGAACAACAGCGCGTCGGCTTCAACGACGGCCTGACCGTGCCTGGAACGGAGCTGCCACTCGGCGCACCGCCGTCGGTCGCCCGTTCGGTCGCGATGAAGAAAACCGCCAAGAAGTCCGGCTCCACGACAATGAATGTCGCTGTCGTGCTCGTCCAGTTCTCCGACAAGTCGATTGGCGTTGACCGCAAGCAGTATTTTGCCGACCTGTTCTTCTCTACCGGCAAGATCGCGACCGGCAGCGTGAAGGAATATTTCAAGGATGTCACCGGCAACAAGGTCAATATCGCTGGCCAGGTTGTCGGCCCTTACTCTGCTGCCCAAGTCGCTCGCCACCTACGCAGGCGGCGGCTCAGGCATCGACAATCCGTTGCCCAATGCCCGCACCATGGCGCGCGATGCCGCCATCCTTGCCGATGCGGATGTGGATTTCAGCAAGTATGACAATGACGGCGATGGCTTTGTTGACGCCTATGTCATCGTCCATGCCGGACGCGGCGCTGAGGAAACGCTCGATCCTAATGACATCTGGTCGCACAAATGGGTGCTGTCTGGCGGTGATTTGGCGGTCGATGGCTCCAAGGTGTTCGCCTATCTCACCGTGCCGGAGGATGCAAAGCTTGGCGTCTGCGCGCACGAATTGGGCCACCTGCTCTTTGGCTTCCCGGATCTCTACGACACGGATGGAGACTCGGCAGGCATCGGCAACTGGTGCCTGATGGCGGGCGGCAGCTGGAATGGCGGCGGCCACACGCCGGCGCATCCTTCCGCCTGGTGCAAGATGCAAGCCAACTGGGCCTCAATCGAGACTGTCTCGACCAATAGCAACCGCACCATCAAGAGCGTGCAACTCAGCCGCAAGATCTTGCGGCTGTGGAAGAATGGCGGTGGCGGTCAGGAGTACTTCCTCGCCGAATACCGGTCCAAGAAAGGCTA
The DNA here is from genome assembly GCA_963814455.1 of uncultured Alphaproteobacteria bacterium. Lineage (GTDB taxonomy): Bacteria > Pseudomonadota > Alphaproteobacteria > Rhizobiales > Aestuariivirgaceae > Aestuariivirga. The sequence continues at coordinate 36,485 of CAWFCR010000019.1, forward strand.
TGACCTGCATCTGCCGGGTGAAGGCTTGCTGGTCTGGCACATCGATGATTCAATCTCCGGCAACAGCAACCAGCTGCATCCGCAAGTCGCCCTGCTGCAGGCGGATGGACTAAAGCAGTTGGAGGCAGGCAGCAATCGCGGTGACGCAGGCGATGCCTTCCCGGGCACCACCAACAACATCACGCTCAACGCAACCTCCAATCCCAACACCCTGTCCTATGGCGGCATCAGCACGGAAGTGGAGATGACCATGATGACGCCTGTCGCCGATGGCATTCGCACTTATGTCAAGGTTCGGCAGGGCGCCGGAAAGGTCGCCGCCAAGAAAAAAGCCAAACGCAGCATCAAGGTTGCGCGCGGCCGCACGCGGAGAATGGCAGCCTAGGCAGAATGCAGGTTATCGAAAACTGGACATGCGTGACAGGCAAGGTGCTGGAACAGGCGCCGCCTGCCACGGATGGCCACCATGAGATCGTGATCTCCGTTGAAAAAACGGCGGAGGTCGCGAACTTCCCGAGCTTGGTGCGAGCTGGCAAGGGAGACCATCTGACTGTGCGCATTCCGGCGGCCGTAAAGCTTCCGGCAACCGGCCTCACCGGCTGCACCATTACCCTGCCAGTGCGCGCCGTGCGCCGCGATAGCTACGCAGCCCACGCCGAGTGGAGCCTGCAGAATGGCTCGCCACTCTGCCGCTAAAGGCTACTGCTTCGGCTGCGCCTGCTGCCGCAGCCAGTTTTCACTCTTGCAGACGAGATTGCCAAGCACGCAGCCCGCCACAGTCAGCGTGCGGCCATCGAGCCTGGCCTTGCCGCTATAGGTCTTTCCGCTTTTGATGTCAGTCAATGAACCCTGGTAGCCGCCCTTGCCAACCGGTGCGAGCTTGCCCACGGGTTTTCCCATTGTCGCCGGCATCTGCGAGGTGACGCAGAAGGCATTCTTTTCACAGGCGGCAATCTTTACCAGATTGCCATTCGGCCGCTTGTAGAGGCCTGACAAATCTTCTCCCGCCAGGGCCGATGCGGACAGCATGGCAAGTCCACCCAGTGCTAACGCTGTGACTGACTTTTTCATCTCGCACCTCGCCGAAGGTTAACTGGCCAAGATCACCATAATCCCGGCAAAGCCGCAACCTGCGGCACAGCCTGCTGTGGCAATATGGCCGCATTCAGGTCAATTGTGCGGTCTGCGCCTTTCTGGCAAAATTTGACCATAGTTGGCGGGCACACGGCTGCCACACAACGCGGGACGACCATTCATGAGCAGACTCTTGATCGGACTTATTTGCATGGCATCGCTGGTCAGCCCTGCCGCAGCCAGCCCTTGCCAGGACGATATCGCCAAGATCGACGCCGCCCTTGCTTCCAGCGAAAAGATCACGCCGGAACAGCGCCTGGAACTTGATGACCTGCGCAATCAGGCGGTGCAGTTGTGCGGCGCCGGCAATGACCAGGAAGGCCTCGACGTGACGGCCCAGGCCAAGGCCATTCTCGACCTGCAATAAACTTTAGCCGTTGAAGGTGACGACGCCCAGAACCAGCGCCACCACGGCGCTGGCCCACACGCATGCACCTGCCAGTCCAATTCGCGGCAACAGCGCCATGTTGCCGGTGCGCTTGATCTGGCTTGCAGTGTAGCGTGCAAACCCATGCGCCAGCGTGAGCAGCACGACGAAGGCGAGCTTGGCATGAAAGCTGCCGCCCAACCCGGCCATGCCGCCGCGCTGCCACAGCGCCAGCAGGCCGGTGATCCAGATCAGCGCGATGACGCCATCGCCAGCCCGCGCGACTGTAAGTCGCTGCAGCGCGAGACCCTTGGCAACCTCAGCGCCGCCTTTCAACGCCAGCCGCACATTGATGACGTTCGACAGGCTGAAACCGATGCCAATCGCGATCACCAGCAGATGCAGGGTCAGTATCAGTTGGTGCATTGTCACAACGTCAACTCCCCTTCCATCATGCGCACCGCACTGCCAGCGAGCCGCACTTCAGAGAGCATACCGTTTGCCACATCGGCTTCAAGCACCAGATCGGACGGGCGGCCCATCTCGTAGCCCTGCTCAAACTGCCAGCGATGCTTGCCGTCCGTGAGGCCTTCGGCAACCAGCAACTGCGCCGCCATCTGCACAGTGGCTGATCCTGTTGCCGGGTCTTCCGGAATGCCCCCCGTTGGCGAATACATGCGGGCGCGGTAATGCGTTCCAGGCGCGTCCCCTCCCCGCGTATACACATAGGCGGCATCGAGGTCGGTTGTCGCCTTGAGTATCTGCGACCAATGGGGCTCGATGATGCGGCTCTTTTTCAACACCTCACGTGAGGCAACCGGCACGCTCAGGAAACCGATGGCGCCCCGTGTCATGGCAGGTTTGTGGGCATCAAAACCAATCTCGCTCACATCGATATCCAGTGCCTTCGCAATGTCGGCAACAGGCGGGCATTCGGACGGTGCAAGGCTTGGCAGCTTCGGCGCCTTGAGTTGCGCCGTCACCCTGTCTGCAATGCGGCTGACCTTGACGGGCGTCAGGCCCGCCTTGAGCTCGAGCCGTATCTCGGTTTCGAATGAACAACCCGGCTTGTTGCGCAGCTCGGCCAGCAGGATAGCGGTGCCAATCGTAGGATGCCCTGCAAACGGCATCTCGCCGCCGGGGAAAAAGATGCGCACCTTCGCCGTGTTGCCGGCATTCTCCGGCTTCATCACGAAAGTTGTTTCAGACAGGTTGAACTCGCGCGTGATCGTCTGCATCTGCTCCGTAGACAGATGGTCGGCGTCATGTACGACAGCAAGCGGATTGCCCGCAAACGGACGGTTAGTAAATACGTCAAGCGTATGGAAGCGGTGTTTCATGGCGGCGGATCATGCAAAAGCCGCCCTGCCCCCGCAAGCGCTATATTGTCATGCTTGTCACCTTCGTCTCTACGCGGTCCCGGCACGGATTGCGTCATAAATCAGCTTCAGCGAAACGAGGAACAACGCCACTTCGACGGCGCGGAAAAACAGTTTCTCCGGCAGCAAGCGCGTCAACCTGTAGCCGAGCCAGGCGCCGAACAGCGCGACAGGCGCCAGGATGGCGCAGATCTTCAGGCTGCCGACATTGATCTGCCCCAGAAACCAGTAGGGCGGCAGCTTGAGCAGGTTGATGATGGCGAACACGATGGTTGAAGTTCCGGCATAGACCATCTTCTCCAGCCGCTGCGGCAGAACATACATCTGGTAGGGCGGTCCGCCGGCGTGCGAAACGAAACTGGTGAACCCAGCGATTGACCCCCAGAATAGCCCGCGCGGCAAATCCGCGGGCTTCGGCGGCGGGTTGCTTTTGGCCTTGAGGATGGCGTCAGCGCAGTAAGCAAGGCCAATGCAGCCGACCAGCAGCTTCACCAGACTTTCGCTGGTATGCGAGGCAGCCGCCCAGCCAACGCCAATGCCAATTGCCGCTGCCGGCACGATGATCAGGATGTTCCGCAGGTCATAGTTTTTGCGGTAGAGCCACAAGCCATAAACATCGCTCACGATATAGAGAGGCAGCAGCAGTCCCGCTGCCACGACCGGCGAAACGTACAGCGCCATGACCGGCACAGCTAGTATTCCAACCAGCGGCAAACCGCCTTTGGAAGCGCCGACGAGCATAGTTGCGGTAACCGCCAGCACCCAGAACAGAACGTCCTGCGTCATCAGGATTCAATATCCGGCAGAGCAATGCTTTTATAGTCCTGTCCAAGATGATGGCAGATCGCCTCCGCCACGAAGGCATGGTCCTGCCGCTGCGGCACGCCGGACACTGTGACGGCGCCGACAACCCCCACATCGCGGATGCGGATGGGAAAGCTGCCGCCCGCGGAAGCAAAATTCATCGGATCAATGCCGCGCGAGGCATCAAATGCGTTGCCCTTCAGCCGGTATTCAAGCCCAACGCGATAGGAGCAGGAATCGAAACGATAGACGCTGTTCACCTTGCGGCGAACCCAGTCCGGATTTTCCGGCGTTGTGCCGGGCAACGCGCAATAGAACAATGGCCGCGTGCCGATGCGGATATCAATGACAAGCGGCAGCCCCCGTTCCGCGGCAAGCGCCCGCATGGCGGAGCCGAGTTTCCAGGCATCCGCTTCCGTGAAGCGCTCAAACTGCAGCATGTCTTCCTGCCGCTTGAGCAAGGCAATGTCGGATTCGAGTGTCATCAATCAGCCTTCCAGTCGGCCGTCAATTATAGGGAATGAAGCATGCCGTTGCAAAGACCCGGCCAACGCATGGGCCGCACGGCGGAATTGCACGGCAGAGACCCGCTTCACGCTGGATTTGCGGCGCCTTGCTACACACGGCTTGCAAGGTTGGTGTCTACCTCGCCTTGCGGCCGCGAGCGCTGCCACCCGGCCGGGGCGGCGCCATCAAGCTAACGGCCCGGCACTCTGAGGGGGCTTGCAACTCGGAGTACGACAATGAAACCTCTCAATAGAATGCTGGCTGGCGCCATTGCTCTCGCAGCTATCGCTGGTCTTACGGCTTCCGCATCGCAAGCCGCCTACCTCTACTGGAACAAGTTCGAAGTCAAACATTCCTCGGAACGCGTGTGCATGAGTTTCGCCAATTCAGCGGCACGCGGAGCGCAACTGCAGGCAATCCGCGTTTCAGGCCTTGAGGTAGCTGGCTCACGTGACGGCGTCTATGTATCGATGACCTGCGTCGGCCGCTCGGCCAATGCGCGCGCCATTGGCGTGGTCATGACCATTGGTGATAACCAGAACACCACCATCTCGGTGCGTGACATGGTGAGCCAGAAGTTCCAGTCGGTCATCTGTTTCGATGAATGCTAGCAGGCTGAGAGCACACCAAAACTAGTGCTTCAGCATCCCGGCAATCTCGCCATAGCCCCGCTGCTCGGCAAGCTGCAGCGGGGTTTTGCCGGAGCGGTCGGCAATGGCGCGGTCCGCGCCCGCTTTCACCAGCGCCTCGACCGTAGCCTGATGGCGCTCCCCGCCGTCGCCCAGCACCACGGCCTCGATCAGCGCCGTCCAACCCAGGTTGTTGACATGGTTCAGCGGCGCGCCGGCAGCAATCAGCATACGGACGACCGCATCATGCCCAAGATGCGCAGCGGCGATTAGTGCGGTGCCATCATAAGGGCTGGTGACATTGCCCGCGCGGTTGCCCAGCTTGAGCGCCGCCTTCAGTGTCTCCACATCATTGGCAACCGAGGCGATGGTGACGGCATCATAGGCCTGTGCGTCCATCGCGTTGACGTCGGCGCCGGCCTTGGCGAGGCGTTCCATGGCCGCGACCTTCCCGGCATAGGCCGCAACAATGAATGGCGTCCGGCCATTTCCATCCCGCGATTCGAGCGAAACCTTTCCAGTTAGCAACCGGTCGAGCGCCGCCATATCGCCCGTTGCCGCAGCCTGATGCAGTCCCTCATAGGCTGCAATCTCGGTCTCGGTGGGCGGCGTCTGCGCGGCAGCTGGCGCGCCAAGCCCCGCAACCAATGAAGCTACAACGGCTCCCACACTCCAGTTCGTCATCACATCCTCCATCGCACAGTGCGATGAAGGACGGCAATTGGGACATGATCATGGCAACCGCGCAAGCCTCGCATAGTCGTGAAGACAGGTGATCAGCGCCGCAGTTCGGCGACAAACCGGTCAATTTCATCTTCGGTATTGTAGTAGTGCACCGAAGCCCGCAACACCGAGGTGAGGTTGCGCCGGCCAAAATCCAGCCGTGCTGATGATGCATTGGATACCGACGTATTGATGCCGCTCGCCTGCAGCCGTATCTGCAACAGCGTTGCTTCCTCGCCCTCTTTGGTGAGCGTTACGATGCCGGACTTGCGCACGCCGATGTCGCGCACGTTCACGCCGGGGATAGTTGAAGCCATTTCCCGCATATGGGCAGCAAGCGAAAGCACACGGCTTTCAATTGCACTCATCCCCAATCTGAGCGCATAGCGCACCGCCGTACCGAGAGCAGCCTTGCCGGCATAGAAGCATTCCCAATTCTCGAACTTGCGCGCATCGCTGCGCACCCTGTAACTGCCGCCATCAATCCAGTCGGCGGAATGCAGGTCAAGAAATACCGGTTCGATCTTGTCCATCGCCGCCTGCCGCGCATAGAGAAAGCCCGTGCCGCGCGGACCACGCAGGAACTTGCGGCCAGTCCCCGAAAGAAAGTCACAGCCGAGCTGCTGCACATCAAGCGCCAGCTGGCCAACAGACTGGCAGGCATCCAGCAGAAAAAGCGCGCCATGCGCCGTTGTGAGCCGCCCGGCCTCAACAGCAGGATTGATGAGGCCGCCCTGGGTGGGAACGTGCGTCAACGCAACAAGCCGCACCCTGCCCTGCTTCAACATCCGCTCCAGCGCTTCAAGGTCCACCTGCCCGCTGGCATCCGACGGAACGACTTCGACGACGGCGCCGGTCTTGCGCGCCACCTGCAGGAGCGAAATGTAGTTCGAAACATATTCACTTTCGCAAGTGAGAATGCGGTCACCTGGTTTGAAGCCGATGGAGTAAAACGCCATGTCCCAGGCGCGCGTTGCATTCTCGATGAAGGCAACTTCCGCCGGCTGGCAGTTTAGCAGCTCCGCCACCGCCAGCATAGAAGTCTTCAAGATCAGCTTCGCGCGCCCGCGCCGTCTCATAGCCGCCGTGGTCGCGCTCGTCGGCCAAATAGCTGGTCAACATGGCATAGACCGGCTCCGGCATCAGCGATGCGCCGGCATTGTTGAAATGGATGAGACTGGCGCAGGCAGGCGTTTCCGCCCGCACAGCGGCGATGTCAATTGTTTTGGCAGTCACCAGTATCCCCTCAGCCGGTTGTGAGGAAATACTCTAGCCAAACTCCCGGCTGCTTGCCCAGCCCGGCCAATCAGCCGCTGATCTGGATGCGCGAGACGCGGTCCCGGAACACCCGGCAGGTGACATTCACACGGTCAGGATCGCCGTCGTAGTAGGCCCACAGCGACAGGCTCACCCGGATGCTGGCGGAGCCGACTGGCCTTGCCTCGCGAACAGCCCGCAGTTCAGTTCCTTCCGCGCCACGCTGGCGCAGCGCCCGATGCGCCTTGTGCAGGCAAGCTGCAACCGCATTCTGCCGCGGGTCATATTCGTCGATATAACCGTACTCGTCATATTCCTCGGCATCCTGGGCGGCTTGTGCGGCGGCACCAAACAGCGTGGCAATGCCTGCGCCAATGATGATGCCGGTGGCGACGTTGCGCGTCTTCTTGCCGGCTTCCGCAGCCGAACCAAGCCCCAAGCTCAGCGCCAGTGCCAGCGCCGAGACAGTAGCGAGGGCCTTCTTCATGATGTCGTACTCCAGTTGGAATTCTTCGCCACATTAACCCCACTTGGGGCAAAATTGTGTTGCTGCAGATCGTAAGGTTACCAGCAAGTCAGAAGGGACCGCCGCCGTTCCCCGCCTTGGCAAGGCTTCAAAAACACTTCATATGCCCTGCACGGCATATTACTGTCCCATTGCAAACTTGAGCACGAGTTTGTCATGAAGAAGTACATTGCGGCCATTGCGCTTATCGCAGGCGTCCTTTCGGTTACCACAGTTGCCAACGCGGCGTCGGTGTCCGAACGGGAATACAAGCGCGGCTACAATGATTGTCTGGTTGGTGAGTATGACCAGAACCAGCACGGTTCGTCATATAAGCGCGGTTGCCGCGCCGCCGAGGGTTCGGGCAAGACGACAGGCAGAACCATCAGCAACAAGGCGGATGCCAACGCCATGCGCAACATTTGTCGTGGTGCGGTTGTCGGCAGGTTCAATCCACATGCGCGCAGCGTCAAGGTGCAGAACGTCGAGCACCAGGATTTTGGTTGGGGCGTCTATGACATCGCGGTTCTCGATGATGGTGCCACATCGAACTTCGTCTGTATGTTCAGTTCAAGCGGAACCTTCAAGCGCGTCAACGCAAGTGAGCCGACTGGCGAAAGCTACGAAATGGACCACGAGGGTTACTGCCCGCCGGATGTCTCGGAGGCCAATCGCTGTCAGTTCCCCAGTTGCAATTAGACGCAGCCGCAAGCAATCATCGAAGCGAAGGTCGCAATCACTCGCGGCCTTTTCTATGTATATGCAATCGGGCGACTAATCACTTGCCTGTCGACCAGCTTGTCCTAGGCGATCCACGGCATCATGCGCGCGGCAATTGGCCCAGAGCCTCGCAGTGGTGTGCATTGCACCGTGCCTATGGCCAGTTGATCCAACCACCTGCGTAGGCAAACACCTGCCCGCTGATGAAATCGCTCTCGGGACCGGCCAAAAAAAGTATGAAGGCAGCTGCCTCATCGCCCCGCGAGACACGGCCCGCAGGCACTTCCTTGAGACGAAGCTTCAATTCCTCGCTCTGCATGACCTCCGGTGGAAAATAAGTCGGATTCTCGACAAATATCTGCCCGGTCGCATTGATTTGAACATTGAAAGGCGCGATCTCGACGCCGACTGCCCGCACATAGCTGTGTTGCGCGCCGCGGGCTGAGCCATAGCAACTGCGCCTTGGCGTGCCCCGTAATGCGGCTGCACTGCCCACCACGACAATCTTGCCACTGCGGCGCTCGATCATTTGCGGCAGCACGGCACGAGTGAGGCGATGCATGGGATGCACCAGCGTGTTGAACACTGTGACCCATTGTGCATCCGTTGTCTCGTGGGCAAGGGCCCGCGGATTGTCTAGCGCTAGATTGATGATTAGCACGTCAACCAGACCCGCCTCTTTGATCAGTTGAGCGGCTCTCTCCCGCACCATGAGATCGCTATCATCTGCAATGACTTGAGCCCCTTCGGCATTGAACAGCTCGGCGATGGCAGGGCCCATGAAGGACGAGGCTTGCGTCACCACCACGCGCTTGCCGGCAAGGCGCTGGCCCACCACCTGTTGTGGCCGCGCACGGCCGCTCATGTCGTCCATCCGCCAGACAAGGGAAACACCTGCCCGTGGAAGAAGTCGCTTTCCCGCGAGGCAAGAAACAACGCCAATGCGGCACTCTCCCAGCCTTCGGCTGGCCGCCCCGCCGGTACTTGCTTCAATGCCTCGACGGTTTCCGGCAAGGCAAGCTTCTCCGCGCTGTAGGAGGAAGGGTTCGACACATAGTTCTGAGCGATGACATTGACATTGATGCCGTGTGGCGCAACTTCGGTTCCGACATTCCTGACATAGGCGACCTGTGCGCCGCGTGCTGCGCTATACGCGGCGCGAACGCTGGTGCCCCGCAACGCATTGGCGCTTCCCATCACAACGATCTTTCCGTGCTTTCGCTCGATCATTTGCGGCAGCACGGCGCGTACCAGCCTGTGCAACGGGCGCACCATGTCGTCAAACATGGCTTCCCACTCATCATCATTGGTTTTGTCGATTGTCGTCCGGGGATTGGCCCTCATCAGATTGGCGACTAGGACATCGATATGGCCAGCCTCACCAATCAGTATGGCAGCAGCCGACTCAGGTTTGAGATCACGGCCATCACAAATGACTGTGGCACCTTCCTGTTCGAAAAGCTCGGCAATCGCCGGCCCCATGAAGGCATCGGCCTGCGTAACGACAACCCGTTGTCCAGCCAAGCGCCCCGGCATGAAGTCCACCAAAGCATGTTAAACGCGCTCAACCTACCACACCGGGAGCAGCATTGTCTTCCTCGTCTTGAAAAGGTTCCTCCTCGTAAATGAAAAAGGCCGCGAATTGCTTGCGGCCTTCGGTTCATGAATTGATGGAAGGCTAATTCCTCGCCTTGTCGACCAGCTTGTTCTTGCCTATCCACGGCATCATGCCGCGCAGCTTTTCGCCAACGGCTTCGATCTGGTGGCTGTCGTTGTTGCGACGGATGCCCTTGAAACGGGCAGCGCCGGCGCGATATTCCTGCATCCACTCAGAGGTGAACTTGCCGGTCTGGATGTCCTTCAGCACGCGCTTCATCTCGGCCTTGGTCTCGTCCGTGATGATGCGGGGGCCGGTCACATACTCGCCCCATTCGGCGGTGTTGGAGATCGAGTAGTTCATGTTGGCGATGCCGCCTTCATAGATCAGGTCGACGATCAGCTTCACCTCATGCAGGCATTCGAAATAGGCCATCTCGGGCGCATAGCCTGCTTCCACCAGCGTCTCGAAGCCGGCGCGGATCAGCTCGACAAGGCCGCCGCAGAGCACCACCTGCTCGCCGAACAGGTCGGTCTCGCATTCTTCCCTGAACGTCGTCTCGATGACGCCGGAACGCCCGCCGCCAACGCCTGAGGCATAGGAGAGCGCGAGGTCATGCGCATTGCCGGACGCATCCTGATGGATGGCGATGAGGCAGGGCACGCCGCCGCCCTTCTGGTATTCGCCGCGCACCGTGTGGCCCGGGCCCTTCGGCGCGATCATCACAACGTCGATTGTCTTCTTCGGCTCGATCAGGTTGAAATGAACGTTGAGGCCGTGGGCAAAGGCAATCGCCGCGCCATCCCGGATGTTGGGGGCGATATCGTTCTTGTAAATGTCGGCCTGCAACTCGTCCGGTGCGGCCATCATCAAGAGATCGCCCCACTTGGCGGCTTCCGCGACAGTCATGACCTTGAGGCCATCGGCTTCTGCTTTCTTGACCGTGGGCGAATCCGCCTTCAGCGCGATGGCGAGGTTCTTTGCGCCTGAATCCTTGAGGTTGAGCGCATGCGCCCGGCCCTGGCTGCCATAGCCGACGATGACCACCTTCTTGCCCTTGATCAGGTTAACGTCGGCATCCCGGTCATAATAAACGCGCATGGTCTCACACCCTTGTTGAAAAGATGAGCCCGAATAGCGGGCTGGCCGCCCTCTGGCAAGCCGCAAACCGCATGGCCCGCACTTGCGCCGGGCATGGCGGCTGATAGGCTGCTGCCATGCCTGCCTCCTTGACCGAACTTGCCAATGGCCTCGCCTTTCCCGAAGGACCCATCATCCTGCCGGATGGCGATCTGGCCGTGGTGGAGATTGCGGCTGGCGTCATCACGCGGATTGGCCGGGACGGACGCAAATCAACGCTGGCGAAGCCGGGTGCTGGGCCAAACGGCCTCGCCCTCGGCCCCGATGGCGCACTCTACGCCTGCAACAATGGCGGCTTTGCCTGGAACATCCGCAACGGCCATTATTTCGTTGCTGGCCAGCCGGAAGATTATAGCGGCGGCCGCATCGAGCGCGTCAACATCGAAACCGGCAAGGTCAAGACGCTATACACCCATTGCGATGGCCATGCACTGCGCGGCCCCAATGATATGGTTTTCGATGCCCATGGCGGCTTCTATTTCACTGACCATGGCAAACGCCGTCCGCGTGAACTGGATTTCGGCGGTCTCTATTATGCCAAGGCTGATGGCAGCCACATCCGCGAACTGGTCTACCCGATGATCATGCCAAATGGCGTAGGTCTCTCGCCTGATGGTTTACAGGTCTACGTGGCGGAGACGCGCACCGGCCATCTCTGGGCCTTTGAGATCACTGCGCCGGGCGTCGTCCGCAAGAGCCCGCCGCATGAGAATGGCGGCCGTCACCTCTCCGGCCCGCCGGGCTACACATCATTCGACTCTCTTGCTGTTGAGGAAAATGGCAATATCTGCGTTGCTTCTCTCGTGCTGGGCGGCATCAATGTGATCGCACCCGACGGCAAGTTTGTTGAGTTTGTCTCGATGCCGGATCCCATCTGCACCAACATCTGCTTCGGCGGCGATAATATGAAAACCGCCTACATCACGCTTTCAAGCACTGGCCGCCTCGTCAGCATGCCGTGGCCGCGCGAGGGTTTGAAGCTCAACCATCAACGCTAGCCAACTTCGCGAACAGCCGACCATAGCAGGCGCACGCCAAGCACGCCGAGAAACAAGCCTGTCACCCGGTCAATCCAGGCTTTGGCGCGTAAGTAGAAAGCCCGCACCGGGCCGGAGCCAAAGAACAGCGCCACCAGCGAGTACCACCATACTTCGTTGAAGGAAACCATCGCGGCGTTGTGGCTGGCAGCATGGAACGAAAATTGAGCCGAAGAACACGACGACTTTGGGGTTGGAAATCTGCGTGAGAAAGCCCTGCATGAAAGGCCCAAACCGCGGACTGCCCTGCCCCGCTCCAAGTTCCACCGGCGCCGCTGCATGGCGAAATATCTGGTAAGCAATCCATAGCAGAAACAAGGCGCCTGCAATCTTCATGGCGAGAAACAGCGGCGGAAAGGCATGGAACAGGACATTGAGGCCAAGCAATGCGGTTGACGACCAGATGACAGTTCCTGCCCCCAGCCCAAGCGCCACCTTGACGCCATCCATGCGCGACTTTGCCACCGCCATGCGCGCCGTGATGAGAAAGGAAGGCCCGAGAGAGATGACGGCCAGCATTTGCAGCAAGCCAATCGAAATGATGGCGGTGAGGTATTCCATGAATGCAATTGCCTGCCGTGGATTGTTGGCGTCATATACACCTCTTCTGCATGCCAGCGATAGGATCAGCTTATGACCGCCATGCCACCCGTCATCCTCGGCGCCAATGTCTTTGGCTGGAATGTCGATGCCGCAGCGTCAGAAACCATTTTGGATGCAGCATTCGAGCGCGGCCTCACCGCTATCGACACCGCTGATATCTATTCGTACTGGGCCACTGGCAACACAGGCGGCGAGTCCGAAACCATCATCGGCAACTGGATGGCCAGCCGCGCCAACCGTGCCCGTGTGCAGATCCACACCAAGGGCGGCGCACCCGGCGCGCCCGGCGCATTCGCCAACGCCAATGCCACGGCGGCCTATCTCACCGGCGCGGTCGATGCCTCGCTCAAGCGCCTGCGCACCGACCATATTGATCTCTACTACGTGCATTACGATGACAAGGTGACGCCGCTGGATGAAACGCTCGCCTGTTTCGACAAGCTCATCAAGGCCGGCAAGCTTGGCGCGATCGGTGCCTCCAACTATTCCGCAGCGCGGCTGACAACGGCTATGGAAACCTCCGCCGCGAAGAAGTTGCCGGCGTTCTCGGTGTTGCAGACGCACTACAATCTCTGTGAGCGTGCTGACTTCGAAGCAAACCTCAAACCGGTGTGCGACAAGCACGGGCTCGGCGTCATGGCCTATTTCTCACTCGCCAAGGGCTTCCTCTCCGGCAAATATCGAGCCAAAGCCGATGCAGGCAAGAGCAGCGCGCGCGGCGCAGGCGCCACCGCCTATCTCAACCCGCGCGGCCTTCGCGTCCTCGCGGGCCTTGATGCCGTGGCAGCGGCACGAAATGCAAACTGCGCGCAGGTGGCGCTCGCCTGGCTGATCGCAAAGCCGCATGTGCACCCTATCGCCAGCGCTACGAGTATTGCCCAGCTTGATGATTTGGCAGCTGCCGCAAAACTGAAGCTCACGCCGGCGGAAGTGTCTGTGCTTGATGAGGCCTCCGCTTAAGCATCGCCAATCGCCTGGCGGAACATCTTCACCGTCTCCGCCATGCCGAAGGTCATGCAATCGGCGATGATGGCATGCCCGATCGAAACTTCCTGCAAGTTGGGCAGCGCCCTGACCAGCGAGGGAAGATTGTCGCGCGTCAGGTCATGCCCGGCATTGAGGCCTATGCCCGCAGTCTCTGCCGCCTTGCCGGTCGCCACCACCTTGGCGAATTCAAGCTCGCGCACCACGCGGTCCATGGCGCCGCCATAGGGGCCGGTATAAATCTCCACACGGTCTGCACCCACCGACTTTGCCAGCGCCGGAGCCGATGTATCCGGGTCAACGAACAGCGACACGCGCATGTTGCCCGCATGCAGCCGCGCGATGACCTCGACAAGCTGCTTGCGGTTTTTGGCTATGTCCCAGCCATGGTCTGATGTTCCTTGCGCGGGATCATCAGGAACCAGCGTCACCTGGTCCGGCCTTGCATCCTCCACCAGCTTGAGGAAGCGCTCATCCGGATAGCCTTCGATATTGTACTCGCGGCCGGGAAACTCGTTGCGGATCAGGTCACGCAACACTGGCACGTCCGCATGTCGAACATGGCGTTCGTCCGGCCTTGGATGCACGGTCAGCCCCGCCGCACCGGCTTGAAGCGCAATGCGGCCGATGCCTGCCAGCGATGGCCATGGCACAGTGCGCCGGTTGCGAAGGTATGCGACGGCGTTGACATTGACGGAAAGCTTGCAACCCATGCCTGTTGCATAGGTCAGAAATTGGACCAGCCAGAAGGCCAGTACGGGAGATTTATATCAGACCACTTGTTTCAGGTCGCCCGCGTGAAGCGCCGTGCAACCTCATGCAGCCTGGTAGTGCCTTCTGCTTTCGGCAGGGTGGTCGCTTCCTTCTCGGCAGCCGCTTCCTGAATGGCTTCGGCTGGTTGCTCCATGCGCTTCAGCCAAGCCGGCAGCTCCGCCGTATTGGCCACCATCGCATCCACGGTATCGCAGGCAGCAAGCCAATGCTCATCAGCACAGCCTTCCGGCCTGCCGGCATCTTCCCACATCTTGTAGGCAATGTGCTGCTTGATCGAGTCCAGCTTGGACAGATCAATCGTCTGCTCGGGCTGTTTCTTCGTCATTTAATCCCCTCCATCACTTTCGCCGCCGGCGAAACAGGATACGGGGTAATCAACAAACGGCATGATTCGCCGACACCTCGAACATGCGCCCGGCATGAACGCGATTCAACTGGTGTTTGTAAAATTAACTTCGAGCAACCCTTGGTTAATCACGCTCGGGACTGGCTACCAGAAGTAATTCAGCCAGAATTCGCTCATCGGCATTGGCTCAAACCGTTAAACCCTCATCGCCTCCGCCCCGCGCGAAATTCCGGCCACGCCGGTGCGCGAGACTTCGATGAGGCCGAGCGGCATCATCAGCGAGATGAACTGGTCCACCTTGTCGGATTTGCCGGTGATCTCGAAGATGAAGCTGCCGGTCGTCGCGTCGATGACGCGGGCGCGGAAGGCATCGGCAATGCGCAGCGCCTCGTTGCGCTTGTCGCCTGCTCCCGCCACCTTCACCATGGCGAGCTCGCGCGCGATGGAATTGCCCTGCACCGTGAGGTCCGCCACCGAATGCACCGGCACCATGCGGTCCAGCTGGTTGCGGATCTGCGCCAGCACCTGCGGCGTGCCGGTGGTGACGATGGTGAAGCGCGACACATGCTTCTCGTGGCTCGTTTCCGAGACGGTGAGGGAATCGATGTTGTAGCCGCGCCCAGCAAACAGCCCGATGATGCGGGCGAGAACACCCGGCTCATTATCGGCGATGACGGCGAGCGTATGCGTCTCCACCGCCTTCTTGCTGGTGTCGAGGAAGTAGGCCGAGCCCGTGGAGGGAAGATGTGCGTTCATATGTCTGTTCCTCAAACCAGTTGCTTGCCCTTGGCGTCGATGACGTTGCCGACATCTTCATCGGCCACATCTTCGCCCAGCAGCATTTCATTGTGCGCCTTGCCCGAGGGGATCATCGGGAAGCAGTTGGCGAGGTTCGCCACCCGGCAATCAAACAGCACCGGCAGCGGTGAGTCGATCATCTCCCTGATCTTGTCATCAAGCTCGGCAGGCTTCGAAGCACGGATGCCATGGCCGCCATAGGCTTCCGCCAGCTTGACGAAATCCGGCAGCGCTTCCGAATAGCTTTCGGACAGCCGGTTGCCATGCAGCAGCTGCTGCCACTGCCGCACCATGCCCATGTACTGGTTGTTGAGGATGAATATCTTGATCGGCAGCTTGTACTGAACCGCTGTCGACATTTCCTGCATCGTCATCTGCACCGAGGCATCGCCCGCGATGTCAACGACAAGCGCCTTGGGGTGCGCCACCTGCACGCCAACGGCCGCAGGCAAGCCATAGCCCATGGTGCCGAGACCGCCGGATGTCATCCAGTGGTGCGGCTCCTCGAAATGGTAGAACTGCGCCGCCCACATCTGGTGCTGGCCCACTTCCGTGGTGATGTAGGTTTCGCGATGCTTGGTCAGCTCATACAGCCGCTGGATGGCATGCTGCGGCATGATCACATCCTTGTTGGGGCGGTACTTCAGCGAGTCGCGCGCGCGCCAGCCGTTGATCTGCTTCCACCATGAGGCCATGGCCGCCTTGTCCAGCTCGCAGTTCTTCGACTTCCACACGCGGATCATGTCATCAAGCGCCATCGCCACATCGGAGACGACGGGGATATGCACCTGCACCGTCTTGTTGATCGACGAAGGATCAATGTCGATATGGATCTTCTTCGACCCCGGCGAGAAGGCATCAAGCCTGCCGGTGATGCGGTCATCAAAGCGCGCGCCGACATTGATCATCACGTCGCAATCATGCATCGCCATGTTGGCTTCGTAGGTGCCGTGCATGCCGAGCATGCCCAGCCAGTTGGGACCGGAAGCGGGATAGGCGCCAAGCCCCATCAAGCGTCGAGGTCGAGCGGGATGTTCGTCATCTTGACGAAATCGCGCAGCAGCTTGGAGGCAACCAGCCCCGAGTTGATGACGCCGCCACCCGTATAAAGCAGCGGCCGCTTCGCCGTGGCGATGAGCTCGACCGCCGCCTGGATGGCAGCCAGTTCCGGCTTCATCTTGGGGCGGTAGGTCTTGTGCTCGATGTTCTTGGGGCCGACATAGCGCCCGGTGGCGAACTGCACATCCTTCGGAATATCGACAACGACAGGCCCGGGCCGACCATGCGTTGCCACATAGAAAGCCTCATGCAGGATGCGGGCGAGATCATTCACATCCTTCACCAGCCAGTTGTGCTTGGTGCAGGGCCGCGTGATGCCGACCGTATCGCATTCCTGGAACGCGTCATTGCCGATGAGATGCGTCGGCACCTGGCCGGTGATGCAAACCATCGGGATGGAATCGAGCAGCGCATCGGTGAGGCCGGTCACCGCATTGGTGGCGCCGGGGCCGGAGGTGACCAGCACCACGCCGCACTTGCCGGTGGAGCGCGCATAGCCTTCGGCCGCATGCGTTGCCCCCTGCTCGTGCCGCACCAGAATGTGCTTCACTTTTTCCTGCTGGAAGAATTCGTCATAGATGGGCAGCACCGCGCCGCCGGGATAGCCGAACACATGGGCAACCCCATGGTCAGCCAGTGCCTTGAGCACCATTTCCGCGCCCGTCATCATATCGCCCGTAGCCATCTCAAACCCTCTTCCAGTCTCAATTCCGTTTCACATGAACCGCCCATTCAGGCAATAAAAAAGGCCCCCGTGGGGAGCCTGTTTTCCGCGTAGCACCTTGTATCCCCGGGGCTTAAGCCCCGTGGCGCTACGCGGTCGTACTACAATAAGAGCGGTTCTCATATCATCCTTGTACTGTGCAGTTGCGGAAAGGTCAAGCCGCAGCGGGCAGAATGATTAAGGCTTGCCTGCTCCAAAGATCGCCCTTCTCCCGCGTCCTTGCGTGGGAGAAGGTGCCCGTAGGGCGGATGAGGGTAAATTCTCAAGCATGATACTGTACTCGATTGCTTTAAGCGCTCGGGCGATTATTCTACAAATGGCAGCTTTACGCCGTCACCTACTAAGTCCAGTATCAAGTCGGTTTGAACAATAAACCGCTAGACTGCAAATGCATTCCATGCTGCTGTTCGAGATAATGACTTTCATATGATGTCGGTGACGATCATCGTTTTTTCAGCGCGATATCTAAAGGGCGTTACCTGGGGTGTATGTAGGCCTGATGTGCGAGGTCAGATTTGTTCGGGCGATTGGGTAACATTCTTTGCCGCTGTGAAATCCGGAACTGATACGACAGACTACAAATTGGTAGCGGCTCTGCGTGTCGCTCAGAAAATTAGCCATTCGGCCATTTTTCAGACCGAGATCCAACACAGCATATCGAGGCTATCTCAATCTGCTGGTTCGATCAGGATCGGACGGCTGGGAGCACCATGAACCTGCCCTCCATCACGAAGAATGGCATAAGGATTGGCTTTGGCGAGTCGCCAGGC
Source organism: uncultured Alphaproteobacteria bacterium (assembly GCA_963814455.1). Taxonomy (GTDB): domain Bacteria; phylum Pseudomonadota; class Alphaproteobacteria; order Rhizobiales; family Aestuariivirgaceae; genus Aestuariivirga. The sequence goes on from CAWFCR010000019.1 coordinate 54,342, forward strand.
AAAGCGGGCTGCGCAAGAAGGATGTTGAAGAGACGAATGGCTGCGCAATCGCACAGGAGACTGTTAACCGGGTTATGGCCTCGGCTCGTGCGTACTATGTTATCTTTGAAACGACATCTGCCATCATACCATTCGAGCCAATAACTGTGGCTAGTTACAACTCCGCCAACAAATCCGAAAAATACGAGAAATGGCTGGATAACGATAGAATCGAGCGCATCAAAGACTCGATATTTCGCGATAATGTTCGCAGACTTAGAACTACAAATCCCCAGCAGCCTCACCGGCACTTTCGTAGGCAATTGACCGATGAACACTGGCCAAAACAATTTGGCGAAATCACTGGCGCGACGTAACCCGACAACATGAATTACGGCCAAAAGACCAAAAGAAGTAGGTTGGGGCTTCGGGACTTCACAATGGAAATACGGTGGCAGTGCTGGACTGCATCCCTCCACAACAACAATATCCCCGCTGCTGGCACTTGTCGCAGCCTTCGCGCTGATACGTGAATGTAGCAAGCCAGCGCGGAGGAGGGGGGGGGCAGGGCGATGGCGTCGGAAGATCATACAGCGTGGCGCCGCGCATCCCCAATTCAGGGCATGCCCGTCTTGACTTCCCGGCTGTAAACCTCGTTCAGTGCCACTGACAGGGGGGCCACGGCCAATCGGAGGTCCGGATCATGCTGAACGCCCAAGAATTCGCCAGGAAGCTTAACGAACCTGTCTTCAAGGCAATCGAGGAACGCCTCAACAAACGCTACAAGATCAAACTCAAGGACCATATGGCGATGGAGGAGGTCTCGGGAACCATTGATCCGAGCCTCGGCGGACGCATCAAGGGCCTCAAGAATTCCATGGAGGTCACGCTGCCGCCCTTCCTCGTCGTCGGCGGCACGGTGTTGCAGGGCGTCACGTTTCAACCCGCAAACTTCCAGCAGCTGTTCACCGCGATCAAGGAGGCGGTGAACTCAAAGGGCGAAAATGCCTTCCACTACAACAGGGACAAGGACAGCCTGCTGCTGAACATCCTGCAGGCCGACTTGCTGAGCATCTCCTACCAGCAGACAACGGTGGGCCGTTCAAAGGAGACAGAGACCAAAGCCATCGCCGGATTCCGCGAGATTGCCGACAGCTACAACATCACCATAGGGCCGGTCGAGGTGGCCAGGGATCCGACTGCGGGCCGCGGCCTCGCCGACGAGATGGACCGCAACAGCCTGAAGTTCGGCCATACGCCCAAAAGCTACCAGCGCCGCATCGACATCACCTCGCTGCACGTGGCGCTCAATCCCGGCGCCTGCAACATCCACATCGACGATGTTGGCTTTGTGCTGCGCGGTCCGCAAGGCGCAGTGGGACTCGGCCCGGATTTCCTGCAGCATCTGGTCAACGAGCTTCTGTTGAAGAGCAAGCTGAGGGAGAAGTTCGTTGCCAAATACGGCGAGGGATCAAACGCTGTATGGGCAATCGATCATCTGTCTGTCGTGCTGCCGAGCTCTGACAACAGATACAATCCCATGATCGGCGCGAAATTCGAAACCAAAACCCTGTCCCTCAGCGCGGCGATGAGCTTCGACTGCAAGTGCCTTCCGCAGGAAGGCGTCAGCGTCGAGGAACGCTTCGGGCCGAAGAAGAGCGGCATTTCGTTCGGACTGGGGCTGGAAGTGCGGTGGTGAGGGCGTGGTTCTCATGTCATCCTTGCACTGAGCATATGTGCGAAGGGTCAAGCCGCGCCGGATGAATGATCAAGTTTCGCCTGCCGGCAACGGGCTGGCGAGGTGCGGCGCGATTATTTTCATTATAGTGGATGAGGCTTTCAGCACGCCCCGCCTTCAGGAAGTGTCTGGCATGGGCGCTTGCCGCGCCAGCCAATCGCATTCCGTTAAAATTTCGTCGACCTGATGAATGGGTTTGTTGCGATGTCCCGGCGGGCTGCCTCGGCGCAGCGCTGAGGCAAGCTGCGGACGCCGCGCATCAGCAGGCTTGGCTTGCCAGCGTGCATAGCGCCGGGCTTGGCGCGGCAAATCTTCAAGCGCTGACTTGATGGCGGCAAGACGGCGGCTGAGACGCGCGGCATTGACAGTGTCATCAGCGGCACGGGCGGAGGCGGAGGCACTGGCGCAACGGCTGCGGCCCTGCGGAACAACGGCACGCGCGGATCAAAACCCACATCAATGACGCGGATACGGGGCTCCGGCCTCCGCACCAAATTGATGCGATGGCGGCGATGGCCAAAGGCAGAACCGAAACGCTGGCGCGGATCGAACAATTGAAAGGTGGCAAACCTGCGCCGGCCCTTGCGAGGGATGACAGGCCCCTTTGGGGGAGCAGCGGATCGTTTGACGGGAGGCTTCACCGTGAGGCCACGAGCGGCAACCACAATCAGCCGCCGCACAGCCGACTCCGCCGGCCGCAGCACCCGCAAGACCGCCCGGTAGACAGGTGACGAGAGCCGCTCGACGGTTTCGCCTTCCGCCAACCCGATCATGGCAAACAGCGTAGCCACGATGCGAGCAAGCTGCTTGCGATTGCGTTCGATGGAAAGTGATATGTTCATTGGGATTAAATGGAACAAAATAGGAACATTGTCAATAGGGCAAAGGCAGACATGCGGGGGAGATTATGGATCACCCGCTGCGATCAGCATTCTCCATCGCATCAGCGCAGTTCAACTGAATAATTAAATGCACTGGACTGCACCCCATAACTGAGACACGGTAATTCGGTTACAGTCAACCTGAGGAGAGGAAGACTGTGCTGAAGCGAGCGAGCAAATCGAAGGGCGGGATTTATCCTGTTTCCTTCAAGATCAAGGCCATCAAAAGAGTTGAACGCGGGGAAGGCGTGCTGCCCGTGGCGCGGGATATTGGGGTCACGCGCAAGGCGCTGCATGACTGGATCAGGGCCTGGAACGCCATGGGCGTTGAAGGGCTCAACCGCAAGCGCGGGCGGAAGCCCGGACGGTTGAAGCTCAGGGCTGTTGCCATGACGGGGACCGGCAGCGGCGCACTTGCTGTGGCACGGGCCCGCATTGTTGAACTGGAGCTGATGATCGGGCGACAGCAGATGGAACTCGATTTTTTTCAACAAGCCTTGCGCACGCTCGAGAAGAAGGGTCCGCAAGGCAAAGCCGTCAAGCCATCATCGAAACGATCAAAGTCATGACAGAGGCGCACCCCGAGATTGATGTGCAACGCCTGTGCCGGTTGGCTGGCATCTCACGTGCGAGCTTCTACAGGCATCGCGATGAGAGTGATCCGGACGCAGCAGACCATGCGCTTGCCGATGCCATCCAGCACATCTGTTTGAAGCATAAATACTATGGCTACCGGCGGGTGACAGCGACCCTGAGGCGACAAGGCCATATTGTAAATGCCAAGCGTGTTCTGAGACTTATGCGTGAAGACAACCTGCTGGCTCAGCGCCGGAAGCCCTTCATCGTGCCTCCCAAAGGCAAGCCTGAGGACATCATCATCGTGCCCAATCTGGTGCGCGGTCTCGTGCCATCAGGACCGGACCAGATCTGGGTGGCCGATATCACTATGTGCATCTGGCACGCGCCTTTGCCTATCTCGCCGTCATCCTTGACGCCTTCTCGAGACGCGCAGTGGGTTGGGCCTTGGCGGAAGGGCTTGGCACGTCACTTGCCATGAATGCCTCGATCAGGCCATTGAAGCCGCAGGCCGCCGAAGGGAAGTCTCATCCATCATTCCGACCGCGGCATCCAATACGCGTCCAACGACTACCGGCAGCGTCTCGCCGATCATGACATCGCCGTCTCGATGTCGAGGCCCGGCAATCCCGTTCGACAATGCCAAGGCCGAAAGCTTCATGAAGACGCTCAAATACGAAGAGCTGAATGCACGGTCCTTCAAGAGCATCACAGATGCCCGAACCCGCATCGATGACTTCATCGCCAACATTTATAACAGTGAACGGCTGCATTCTGCCCTTGGCTACCGTTCACCGCTTGAATTTGAAACTGCCTTCGTTCAAAATAAACCCAAGTAAAATGCACCATGGCAACCACTGTAACCGAATTACCGTGTCTCAGTTATGGGGTGCAGTCCAGCACTGGCACCGTAATCCACGAGCGTGCTCCCAATTATTGGACGCACACAGGGCGGAAATATTTGGAATGTAGTTAGCCAATATTCCGATCACTCTCCCTTGCGTTATACGACTATGGAGTGCCCCCTCACTCCCACCCTCCACGACAACGATATCCCCGCTGCTGGCATCTGTTCGCAGCCGCGTCCTCCGTTGGATGCGCCAACGCATCACCGCGTCATCAGCGCGAACACACCCCAGCCCAGGTATTCACGCGTGTAAGCGGCGTAGCGCTCGGGTTCCGAGGTCAGTTTGGCTCGAACATCTTTCGCGAACTCGTCGTCGGGATTGGCTTCAAGCCATCGGCGCATGGTGAGCCATTTGGCCGCCTCGTATCTGTCCCAGCCGTCTTGGTCAGCCAGAACCATTTCCACGACGTCGTAGCCAAGGTGGCCGAAAGACGCGAGAAGTTCTGGAAGCATGAGAAAGTCGGAGATTGAGTCGGCAAGACACCCCTTGGCAACATCTTCCGTCGGCGGTAACTGCCGCCAGTAGGGCTCGCCGATGAGGATGATCCCTCCGGTGCGCAGGCTCCGCGCCAGAAGCTCGATAGTGCCGACGACTCCCCCGGCGATCCACGTGGCACCGACACAGGCTGCCACACCGGCCTTCTCGTCAGAGACATAGCCGGCAGCATCGCCATGGATGAACTTGACTTGATCGGCGACGCCGAGTTCTTCAGCGCGGAGTTTCGCTTGCTCGGTGAACAACTGGCTCATGTCGATGCCGGTGCCGATGACTCCGTAATCGCGTGCCCAGGTGCACAGCATCTCCCCCGAACCGCTGCCGAGGTCGAGCACTCGGGTCCCCGATTCCAGACGCAGCGCCGCGCCGAGAGTGGCGAGCTTTTCGGGTGTGATCGGGTTATGGATGCGGTGAGCACTTTCGGTGATGTTGAAGATCCGTGGGATGTCCAATGCTGCCTCGCCCCCTACTCCCACCCCTCAACAATAACTATGTCGCCGCTGCTGGCGTTCGTTCGCAACGCCTTCGCCGTCTGATACTCCGTTGAATCGTAGCAGCCTTGCGCGGCTGCAAGCGATGGGAATTCTATGACCACCGTGCGCGGCCTCGCCTCCCCTCGACCACATTCTGCGCTCCGGCGCGCACGATGAACCTGCCGCCATGCGCGGCGAGAATGGCGGGAACGAGGCTGCGATAGGCCTGATAGGCGTCCATGTCAGTCACCGTGATGTGGGCAACCCAGTATCCCTTCGGCATGATGCCTGCTCCTTGTTGGCCGGACAGGAGTGAAGCCCACCTCGGCAGCGGCGTCAAATGCCCGGCATTCAAGCGCACGAGGACAGCACTGGACTGCTTCTGCAGTTAATGGCACCGTGACGCCATGCAATTGGGAGAAAGCGGCGATGCGAACTGCATTCCAGTTCCTCAGGGCAGCACTGGTAGTTTCGGGCCTCGTGTTTGCTGCTGCTGCGCCCGCTGCGGGCCAGTCCAGCGCAATTGACCAGCAGCTTGTCAACGAAATCCTGCAGACGGCGACCACCGCCGATGCCGGTAACGCGCGCAGGTGCACGGCAAGTGTCTTGCATATCGGGACCGCGTTGCCGCGATGACGGATGTTTCACCCATGCAGCGGCTCCATCTCGAAGGCGAGATCGACTTCTGCATTTCCTATGCCATGCATCGCGGCCAGTTCACCGACGCAACCGGCGATGACTGCAGCCATCATTATTCTTTCGCAACGAAATTTGCGCAAGTGATCACGCAGGGGCGCGGCCAGCCGGGCTTCACGCCCGAACTGATGCAGGCGCTGGGCGACAGGCTGATGTCCGCCACCGCCATGGGACCGGCAACGGGTTGCACATCTGACTACCGCGTGTTCGGGCAGGCGATTGCCATCGCCAAGGAGGAAGCGGCCAAGCCGCCGCCTGAATCCCCTTACAAGTTGTGGGACGATATCTCCGGCGCAGCGCGCAGCGTCACCGCCGGCAACGCGCGCGAAATTCACAAGCACTGCCTGTCCTTGTCAGCCCAGATCACTGCAAAGCCTGCCCTGCCGGCGGCGGAGCGGCTGTTCTATGAGGGCCTGGTCGAGGATTGCATTGCCCGCGCCATGGTGACAGGCAACTACAGCGACGAAACCGGCGATGGCTGCTCCCATCATTTCCGCCTTGCGCAGAAATATGCCGAAGGGGCCACAGCCGCGAAAGCCGAACCCGGCTTGCCTCCCATGTTTGCGGAAATCATGAAGGCCGAACTCGACATCGCCAAGCGCCAGGGCCCCGGCATGGGCTGCAAGCAGGACTACGGATCATTGCAAGCGAAGTGAGGTGAGCAGCGGTCCGGTTTCGACTGCAGAACAAGCGCCTCATGCCGCCCGGTCACTCCCACCCCTCGACAATGCAGATATCCCCGCTGCTGGCGTTGGTCCGCAGCGCCTTTGCCGCCTGATACTCCGCTAAATCGTAGCAGCCTTGCGCAGCTTGCAGCGATGGGAACTCGATGACGACGGTGCGCGGCCGCGCCTCACCCTCGACCACATTCTGCGTTCCGGCACGCACGATGAACCTGCCCCCATGCGCGGCCAGAATGGCGGGAACAACATTGCGATAGGCCTGATAGGCATCCATGTCAGTCACGGTGATGTGGGCAACCCAGTATCCCTTCGGCATGATGTCCGTTCCTTGTGCAGCCTACTCGCAGATCCTGTAGGTGCCGGTCTTGCCGCGCTTGGCCAGATCAAAGTGCAAATGCTTTTCATGCGCCGCATTGGCGCCGGGGCCGAGCACGGTGGTGAAGTATTCGCAGGCCGATTTGCGCAGCGCCTGCACGGCGCTCTGGCCGCCCGAACCCACCATGATGACCTTGCCATTGTCGAGTTGTATGCGTTCGATGTCGATGGCGTTGCCAAGCCATGCTCGCTGATCTTGCCGCCGCGCGCACCATTGCGGCCACGGCACTGATAGCCGGGGCCGGTGTAGAATTTGGCGACAGCGCTTCCCGCCTGCTGCTGCGCCAGCGGCATGCCGCGCTCCTTCATCCAGCTCGCGAACTTGACGGCAAAGGCGCAAGTGACCGTCGGCTTGTCGGGAAACACCACCGACTGCCCGCCAACTGACTGCGATTTGAGCTGAACGGGATTGCGCACCTCGCAGGCGCCGGAACTCACCCGCTCGGTCACCAGATCGAAAGAAACGCGCATCGCCGCAAGCTGCGCCGGGCAATCGCTGCCGGCGACAGGCGGGCTGGGCTCTGGCAGCTTGGATGGCACGGCAGCCACAACCACACGCGCCATAGCGGGCACAACTGGCTTGGGCCGTGGCTTCGGCACCATGCTTTTCTCAACCCTGACCAGTTCAATTTCGGGCACGTCAACAGTATCCGGATCAACCACCGGCGGCGGCGGCGTCTTGGCGATGACAGTCTCGCCCGCTGCCTTGGGCTTCATGCGCGGCTTGGGTGGCGGCGCGGCTTGCGGTGGCTCTTCCACAGGCGGCGGCGGCTCGGCCGCTGCCTGTTCAACAGGCTTCACTGCCTTGACGCGCTTGGCCTGTTTGACTTTGGCCTTGCATTTGATGCTCGCCGATGACTGGCACAGCGAGCGGTCGACTTCCTTGAGCTTCTGCTCCAGCCATGAGGCGGCTTCGGCCGGCACAGCCAGCAGCGCAAGACATCCGATGGCTGACAGTAGCCTTGGCAATTACCCCTCCCGAACAATCCCGCGATTGATAGCCGCAATTGTGGTGAGCGTGAGGCGCGCCTAGAATATGCGGTCCTGCCATTCCGGCAATTGCCCGCGCCACCAGGTGAACTGGCGCTTGATGTAGTTGCGCGTTGCCGTCTTGGCGTCGATCACCGCCTTCTCGAGCGTGCATTCGCCGCGCAGATAGGCGCAAAGCTCCGGCACGCCGATGGCCTTCATCATCGGCAATTCGGCATCGAGCCGCAGCAATGGCCGCACTTCATCCACAGCGCCCGCCGCGATCATCTGGTCAAAGCGCTGCTCGGCCCGCTCATACAGCTCCTCGCGCGGCACATCGACGAGATAGCGCTCAACTTCATAGCCAATGAGCGCCGCTTTGCCCGCAGCCTTGTCCTGCCAGTGCTGCAAGGGATGGCCGGTGGCCTCGATCACCTCGAGCGCGCGTGAGAGCCGCTGCCGGTCATTGGCATTGAGGCGCTTGGCGCTGACGGGGTCGCGCTGCGCCAGCTCGTGATGCAGGTCGCCCTCGAAATTGCGCCACTTATCGCGTATCTCGTCGGGAATGGCGGGAACATCGGCGAGGCCTTCGAGCAGCGCCTTGAAATACAGCCCGGTGCCGCCGACGAAGATGGGCGTGAGCTCCGCCTGCTCCGCCGTTTCAAGCGCTGCGCGCGCATCCTTCAGCCAGCTGGCCACCGAATAGGGCGCAAGGCCCGAGACATGGCCATAGAGCGAATGCGGCGCCATCATCAGCTCATCATCATTGGGCCTGGCCGAGAGGATGGAGAGTTCGCGGTAAACCTGCAGCGCATCGGTGTTGATGATGAGGCCGCCACGCTGGCGCGCCAAAGCCAGCGCCAAGCGCGGACTTGCCGCTGGCTGTCGGTCCTGCAATAAGCACGGCAGTTTTCACGGGAGACTCAAAGCTAGTGGCATCAGTGCTTGTTCTCATAGCAGCCCCCGGCTCCAATGCAATTGGAGAGGCGGTGCTGGCGCAGCTGCGCGAGCATGGCGTGGGCGCGCCGCACTGGCTGTCGCCCGGCGATGCCTGCGAGGTGGATGTATTTCCCGCGCGTCTCGGAGTTCCTCGCATCCATCCGCAGCCATGCGATAGACGCCGCCATCGTGGCGACCGAGCATCGCCGCAAGCGGCTGCTGGTGGCTGACATGGACTCGACCATGATCGAGCAGGAATGCATCGACGAGCTGGGCGTTGTCGCCGGCGTCGGCGAGCGCATCAAGCATATTACCGCGCGCGCCATGCGGGGCGAGCTGGATTTCGATGCCGCATTGCGGGAGCGTGTGGCCCTGCTCAAGGGCCTGCCCGTCAGCGTGATTGATGATCTGCTGGCCAGCCGCATCACGCTGATGCCCGGCGGCAAGAACCCTGCTCGCCACCATGAAGGCGGGCGGCGCTTATGCGGCGCTCATCTCCGGCGGCTTCACCGCCTTCACCGGCCATGTGGCGAAAGCGCTGGGCTTTGACGAACACCGCGCCAACACGCTGCTGATGGCGGATGGCAAGCTGACCGGCGAAGTCGCCACCCCGATCCTCGGCCAGCAAGCCAAGCTCGACGGCCTCCGCACCCTCGCCGAACCAAGCTCGGCCTCGACCTCGCCGACACGACTGGCAGTAGGCGACGGCGCCAACGACCTCGCCATGCTCTCCGAAGCCGGCCTCGGCGTAGCCCTGCACGCCAAACCGCACGTGCAAGCAGGCAGCCTCACCCGCATCAACCACGGCGACCTCACCGCGCTGCTCTATCTGCAAGGCTACCGGAAAGAGCAGTTCGTCAATTAACGCCCTTCTCCAACTACGTTGGAAGGGTGCCAAAGGGCGGATGAGGTCCCTTCCCCCTCCTCATGCTGAGGTGTCCCCGGACTTGATCTGGGGGCCTCGAAGCATGGGCCACAAGCGCTGCCCTATCTCAACCAATTCACCGTCTTAAGCTGGTTACGCCTCTGAATGAATTCCTTCAGCAACGGCAACAGGAATTTCCGGCTCAAGTGACCCAGCGGCACTTGCGGTTCAAGATAAAATGAACCCGGCAGCATTTCGAGATTGCACTCTTCCATGACCAGCCACAGGCGCAAGTCCGACACAGAGTCCGGCGCGCCGCTTTTCAGTCTCCGGCAGTTCCACCGCCCATTGCGAGGAGAGCGGTTGCTTGCTTGTAATAGGGAACAGCAAAAGGATTTCGCTTCCCTTCGCGGGACGGGCGCGAATGCCGACAACAATGGGCCGGTCCTTCCGGCCAGCTGTTTCTCCATGCGAAGCCTCGCGGCTCCACAGATACGGATAGGTGATGACGGCCCCGGTAGTGAAGTCTTGGTAGCTCATTACTCCTTGCCGGCTTCGTAGTCGGCAACGCCCTTCTGCATCGCTTCGAACACATCATCAGGCATGCTCTCAAGCGTAAGGGCCTGCCGCGCAGCGCCGCTTTCAGTCAGCTTGCGGAAATCCTCGATGCTCATCAAAACCAGGCGAGGCGTATCGCGCTGGGTGATCGTGACCGGCCGCCGCAGCGCCGCCGCAATAACATCGCCGGAACGGCGTGAGAGTCCCGATGTGGTAAAACTGGCCATGATCGTGTTTCCTTGATTTTGCGCAAAATACAACAAATACAGCAAATATGCAATATCTGTATAACGATCTCTAACCTGTTGAAACTAAAGCACCCTCCCAACCGTCACTCCCTCGCCCACCACCGTCATGCCAGCGCAGGTTGGCATCCAACTCCCTCTATTATCTATGACAGGGCTGACACAGCTACAGGATCGCCTTTCATCATGAACCGCCGCATAGCACGGTCCCCCGACTAGTCAACTTTCAAAAAGTCACCAAGTCAATTCAACATAATTTCATTCACGCTCATTTTCCTAAAGTATCAAAATATATTACTAATATTTTTCAATGAGTTAAAAGTATAGAAATAAGCCAACTTCTAAGTTTTCGAAATTTCATTAGACTATAGTGCGCGATCAACCATTTGGGCCCAGAAATATTGGGGCAATCGCCGCTGAACAGATGAACGTTGCCCCAGCCTCAATCAGCAGAAAGGTCCAGTCAAAATTCCGCCAGAAAACTCATATATATGTATTATTTCAATGAGATTGACTACTAGTATAACTCTGTCTACGAGGAACCTGATGAGGTAATTTTCATCATGAACCGCCGCATAGCACGGTCCCCCGACTAGTCAACTTTCAAAAAGTCACCAAGTCAATTCAACATAATTTCATTCACGCTCATTTTCCTAAAGTATCAAAATATATTACTAGTATTTTTCAATGAGTTAAAAGTATAGAAATAAGCCAACTTCTAAGTTTTCGAAATTTCATTAGACTATAGTGCGCGATCAACCATTTGGGCCCAGAAATATTGGGGCAATCGCCGCTGAACGAGATGAACGTTGCCCCAGCCTCAATCAGCAGAAAAGGCCTTCTAGCAAACAATTTAGTTTTAATTTCTTATTTTAGGAAAAAATATTGGTTTTCACATCTCGCGCGTTGAGGCGCTGCGGATAAAGAGACGCCACCATAGGCTGTCTCTCAAAAGAAGCTGGCACCCCAGGATCATCCGTATAAATGGGGAAAAAAAATTATTTGCTCTTTCTCCCTAATTAACTATGATCACCGTCAATTCAATTCCAACTCGAGAAAGAACAATCCAATGAGTGACACTTCCGACAGCGCCAGAAATGCTGCCCAACTGGTTCAAGAAATCATGAAAGTATCCGATGGATACACAACCGCGAATTGAGACGTGCGTTTCAAGCTACCTTGGTTTTGCAGGGGGAGCCTACGTCGATCACTGACGCGGTTGTCCCTTTGCAACAGCCTGTTGTACGCAGCAATAGCGGTGATTACTGCGGATACCAAGGTCGGTCCGAAGGCCCTCAAGTGGATTCATAAGAACGGCATTAGCCGGGCCCAACTTGACGAGATTTTTCATCTCGACAGGTGCGCCATGGCGAAATCCTGCCAGTGAAGTGCCGGGCAACGGGAAAAGGAAATCGACAGTTCAATTGCTATCTATTGTCGGGCATACGGGACTGCTCCAGATTGGATGATCGCGAAGCTTAATGAAAGTGAGACTTTGGAGCTTTGCGAAACAACTCACGGCCTACGACAAGAACAACCACACGACCTTTAGAAGGGTGTGCGCAACAGAATGACTGGTACAAAGCCGGCGCTCAAAGTGGCTGGACCGGGTAGAAAAAGGTTGCGGCCGACTTATCAAGTTGATGGCGGGAGCCTTAGGACAAAGGAGCATCAATGTCGCATGATCAAAGACCCACTTCGGCTTGAAGCCCAGAACGGCCGAAATCGAATTTACTGGAGAAGCAGACTTTCTGAAGAATGAGATAATGCCTGACTGTAGTTAGGATTTGCAGTAGCACGATGCAAATTCAAAAATGTTGGAGTGCTGGAACCCAACGGTCATGAAAGTCGCCGCAAGGGCGACGACTTCAAAGGTAGTCACGTGTCAGCATGGCGAAAGTACGCGTGGCGCCTCGTTAGTCATTCCAGTACATTAAGCTTCACAACGCGAAGAGAAACCATCCGGATCGAATCTTAGCCACTGCCGACTGGCTCCGGAATCGCATCGAGCGTTAAGCTTCAACCAAGCCTCAGTGACAATGCTACGCACTACGCAGTAACGCAACGACAAAGTTGGACAAGCCATCGAGTGCTTCATCACAATCGTCGCCGCAAAGGGACATTGTGAAAAGACCGGAGATGGGTTTTTCATCACGACCGGAAGGCCACACCATCTTGGTCAAGTGCGACATGCTCTAGGTTGATGTATTCCCGATAGAATTTCTTGCCAAGATTGAAAAATGACGATGCTAAAGTCAGACCTTGCTCGCAGAGACCTAAAGAAAACAGAAAAGTACCTCCTGATCCTCAATAAAATCGGCAGACCATACTCTGCCGCCGAAATCTGAAACTTGCCAAGGAGAATGGATGGAGCGTTGGGTACAAAGAAAACCCTGCCCGTGCATTAGGTCAGCTGGGGCGGTGAAGACCACGTGCGTTGGGAAGGCACTACACATTGCGCAGGTCGTCTGAAGTCCCGGGGATTGGCGTCTGAGAATCTCCCACTGGCACCATTCGCTGGCACACTCATGAAAACAATCGAGGACATTAGTGGGGATGCAAATAGACGTTTTCTCGAAGAAGCTGTTGGATCAGTGCAAGCAAAACACTTCGCGTGCAGCTATTGTGCTGAGTTGGGTTGGTGCCCTTTGGATACGTTCCGAAAAAGCCCTCAGCGGCTATGCAAGCGCATTTGTAAGGGAGGCCCAAGCCAATCGGCATGAAAAACTTCCAACTCAAGAGACCTGAGGATTTCGACAAACTCCACAAGGAAAATATGCGATAGGACTATCCGGAAAGGTTGGCATGCTTACAAAGACAGAAAGAAAAGAACTCGGCGCCTGCCTTGATAGGCGAAATGATGCCGGACATCCAAACAACACAGCCCGGCGAAGGACTAGTAGCCGGTCATATTGAAGTTCTCATTAAGCACGTTTTTTGCAAGATATAGATTGCTGCAAATCATTGAGTGCAACCCTCAAACAATGTTTATGCTTGCTCTCAAAGAAATCCGACCTGACCCTCTTGACACTAATTAACTTTCTCCGGAGGGACGATGTCGACAGCGAACCAACATCCCCGGACCAGTGTGCAGCGCCTGCGGAGCAAGGAAGTCGCGATCTTTCTCCCCGGGAGCCAACTGCCAGACCCCCGGACATTACGACCCGGGCGCCCTTCGGGGCTTAACATGCCTCATCCCACACGACCGGGTGTTCAAGGCTACGCTCAAGTGTTAGCCGCACCTGCGATGGGACAGAGAGCCGCTGTGAAGCGCTGGCACACGGCCCAAATCGCTGCGTCTCCAAAGTGGAAGTATCCGAGTTCTCGGGAGAAGTTCCATTCTTCATCCCGTCATGCCAGCGCAGGCTGGCATCCCGCTTGTTCTTCCCATGTGGAAGGAAGCGGGACCCCAGCCGTCGCTGGGGTGACGGTGAAGGGTGGTGCCATTCTGTGGACAGACGCCTCCACCCGCCGGGCTTCCGCCCATCACATCCACACTCCATCTTTCTACGGCCGTTAAGGGCAGAAGCCAGGCAGGGACAGTCCCTCCACCTTCTTTTCAGGATGCGCACATGAGGTGACCTGATGCAAATCCACATCAGGCATGTCAAGGGCCCCTCACCCGCCGCATTGCTTCGCAATGGGCCCTTCCACCCTCTCCCCCGCAAGGCGGGGAGAGGGACAGAGGGATGCGCGCCTTGCCAAGCCCCTGCCCTTGCGCGACACTGCCAGCCAATCGAGGGAGACGATCATGGCCAAGAAAGCGAAGTCCAAACCCAAGACCAAAGCCAAGACCAAAGCCGCCAAGCCTGCCAAGGCCAAGCGCCCGGCCGCGAAGAAGTCCGCAAGGAAGCCCGCCAAGGACCACACCGGCAAGATGCCGCACAAGGTGGCCCACAAGGCGGCGAAGCCCGCCCGCAAGAACATCTCTCCCAACCAGCACAAGTTCATCCTCGGCGAGGAGCATATCCCCAAGCGCTGGTACAACATCATGGCAGACCTGCCGGTGCCGCTGCCGCCGCCCTTGCACCCCGGCACGCTGCAGCCTGTCGGCCCCGCCGATCTCGCCCCCTGTTCCCGATGGAGCTGATCAAGCAGGAGATGGCGTCCGACCGCAGCATCGATATTCCCGAACCGGTGCGTGATATCTACCGCATGTGGCGGCCCACGCCGCTCTACCGCGCCTACGGCCTCGAAAAGGCGCTGGGGACGACGGCGAAGATCTACTACAAATACGAAGGCGTCTCGCCCGCAGGCTCCCACAAGCCCAACACCGCCGTGCCGCAGGCCTTCTACAACAAGCAGGAAGGCATCACCAAGCTCGCGACCGAAACGGGCGCTGGCCAATGGGGCTCATCGCTCGCCATGGCGGGCGCCATGTTCGGCATCGAAGTGAAGGTCTACATGGTGAAGGTCTCCTTCAACCAGAAGCCCTATCGCAAGGCGCTGATGCAGGCCTATGGCGCAACCTGCGTGGCCAGCCCCTCGGAAGAAACCAACGCCGGCCGCAGCATCCTCGCCGCCGATCCCAACTCCAACGGCTCGCTCGGCATCGCCATTTCGGAAGCGGTGGAAGTCGCCGCCACCAACGCCGATACGAAATATGCGCTGGGCTCGGTGCTCAACCATGTGCTGATGCACCAGACGGTGATTGGCATCGAAGCCATCGAGCAGATGGCGCAGGCCGGCGCCTATCCGGATATCATCGTCGGCTGCACCGGCGGCGGCTCGAACTTCGCAGGCCTCACCTTCCCCTTCATCGGCCAGCAATTGCGCGGCGGCAAGAAAGTGCGCGTGATAGCAGCCGAACCTGCCGCCTGCCCTTCGCTCACCCGCGGGCGCTACGCCTATGACTTCGGCGACACCGGGCACATGACGCCGCTGGTCAAAATGCACACGCTGGGCTCAACCTTCATGCCGCCCGGCTTCCATGCCGGCGGCCTGCGCTATCACGGCATGGCGCCGCTGGTGTCGCACCTGAAGGAGCTGGGGTTGATCGAGGCGGAAGCCCACACGCAGAATGATTGCTTCGCCGCCGGCATCCTGTTCGCCAAGACCGAAGGCATCATCCCGGCGCCGGAGGCAACGCATGCCGTGCAGGGCGCCATTGTCGAAGCGCTGAAGGCAAAGCGTGATGGCACCTCGCCCGTCATCCTCTTCGGCCTCTGCGGCCACGGCCATCTCGATATGCAGGCCTACATGGATTACATGGCAGGCAAGCTGGAGGATAAGTCCTACGACGAAGCGGCGCTGCAAGCGGCACTCGACAGCCTGCCGCGTCTGGCGGCTGAGTAGAGCCTCAGTCCTTCACTTTGAGGGCAATGAAGCGCATGTCCCCCTGCTTGCCGCCCTTGGCGATGAGCAGCAGAACCGATGACTTTCCGGCGCTCTTGGCGGCATCGGCGGCAGCGGCCACGTCGAACGCGCCTGCGACCGGCTTTTCACCCGCTTCGGTAACGACGTCGCCCGGTTCCAGCCGCTTGTCGGCGGCAGCACTGTCAGGCGCCACCTCGGTGACAACAGCGCCCTTGAGGCCATCGGCAATTTGATATTTCGTTTTCAGTTCATCCGACATGGAAGACAGCGTCATGCCCAGGACCTTGACCACGGCGGGAGCGGCAGGGTCTGCAGTGGCGGCTTGCGCCACCTGCTTGTCGGCGTCTTCAAGCCGGCCAATTTCCGTTTCGAACTCCAGTTCCTTGCCCTTGCGCAGAACCTTGACCTTCACCTTCGAGCCGATCTCGGCCTCGGCGACAACCCGTGGCAGGTCCTTCATTTCAGTGATCGGCCTGTTGTTGAAGCCGGTGACGACATCTCCCGCTTCAATGCCTGCCTTGGCGGCCGGCCCGTCCTTCGTCACATCGGCAATGAGCGCGCCCTTCGAGGTGCCAAGCTCCATGCTCTCGGCAATCTCGTCGGTGATCGCCTGTATCTTGACGCCAAGCCAGCCACGGCGTGTTTCGCCGTATTTCTGAAGCTGCATGACGACATTCTTGGCGGTGTTTGCAGGCACTGAAAATCCGATGCCCACCGAACCGCCGCTTGGCGAATAGATCGCGGTGTTGACGCCCACCACATCGCCGTTGAGATTGAACAGCGGCCCGCCCGAGTTGCCCTTGTTGATGGCCGCATCCGTCTGAATGAAATCGTCATAGGGACCGGCATTGATGTCGCGGTTGCGGGCCGAGACAATGCCAAGCGAAACCGATCCGCCAAGGCCGAACGGGTTGCCGATGGCGATGACCCAATCGCCGATCCGCAAGGCATCGCTGTCGCCGAACGCGATTGTCGGCAGCGGCTTGGGAGGTTTCACGCGCAGCACGGCAAGATCGGTCCGGGGATCACGCCCGACAAGCTCGGCGCGCAGCGTGGTGGAATCCTGAAAATGCACGTCGATGGTTTCCGCATCGGCCACCACATGATTGTTGGTGACGATAATGCCGGAAGCATCGACGACGAAGCCCGATCCCATCGAATTGACGCGGCGCTCCGGCACTGTCCCGCCGCCTGGCGCCGGTTGGCGCTTCATGAAGTCGTCAAAAAAGTCCTTGAAAGGAGAGTTTTCTGGCGGCTCAGGAAACGGGCTCGCCTGCGCCCCGCCCGTCTTGCTGGTGACAGATATCTCGACCACGGCGGGAAGCAAGCGCTCCGACAGATCGGCAACCGATGGCAATTGTTGCAGGCCAACCTGGGCATTCTGTGCTGTGGCGGCTGGGACGAGAAGCGCCGGGCTCAGGGCCGTAACCGCGAGCGCAATGACGCCTGCAACAAGTTTTGCCGCCTTGAACTGTTCCCGCATGTCAGATCTCCTGCCGTCCATCATCCTGCTCCCGGTTGCATCAGCCAGACCAGGCAGACACCGGCTGCCATGCCAACGATGCCTGCAACACGAAGGGCATCATCGCCCGCGTTTAGTACCTGCGCCATCAGCCGCTTCATCTGGCCGGGAACCACGGCATAAAGAAGGCCTTCCAGCACCAGCGCAAGCCCCAGCGCCGAGACAAACAGCGCCATTTACTGTCCGGTAGCGGATGCGCCGGGCAACGCCGTCCTGCTCCGGGCTGCATTCAGATAGCGGAAGAAGTCCGAGTCCGGATTGAGCACCATGGTTGTGCCGTCACTCCCCAGGCTGTTGGTGTAAGCCTGCAACGAGCGGTAGAAAGCAAAGAATTCAGCATCCCGCGAATAAGCAGAGGCAAAAATCTTGCTTGCATCAGCATCGCCTTCGCCGCGGATGAATTGCGCTTCCTTGCCGGCTTTCGATTTCATCTCAAGCGCCCGCCGGTCTGCAAGCGCGGTCATCTGCGTGTTGGTGGCCTGGCCCTTGCCGCGCAGATCCTTGGCCTCGGCAAGACGCTCGGACTTCATGCGCTCGTAGGTGGCATCGAGCACTTCCTTCATCAGGTCTGTGCGGCGTATGCGGACATCTACAAGCTTGATGCCCAGGCTCTCGGCCTCGACCTTCACCTGTTCCCTGATCTCGTTCATCATTACGGCTCGGTCCTTGGAGAGCGCCGCATCGAACGTGCGCTTGCCATAGGTCTGCCGCAGGGCGGCGTCGAGGCGGGTCTTGATGCGTGCTTCGGCGAGGTCAAGGCTGGCGCCCACCGTTTCGCGGAATTTCTGTGCGCTGGAGATGCGCGCCATGGTGACAATGTCAACGAGATAGCGCTGCTTGTCCGAAACCTGCACCGCCATGTCATTGCTGCTCCACAGGAACACGCGGTCCTCGATCGGCACCACCGCATCCGCAAAAGGCAGTTTGAAATAAAGCCCCGGATCCTCGACAATGCGATTCACTTCGCCAAAGCGCTGAACCAGCACCTTCTGCCGCTCATCCACGACAAACACCGAAGACCACACCCCGATGGCCGCAGCAACTATTGCAATAACTCCCGCAGTTTTGAACGCGCTCATTGGGCAGCTCCATTGCTACTGGTTTTAGGCTGCACCGCCGGCAGTGGCAGATAGGGAACAACACCACTGCCGCCAGGCCCATTGTCCATGATCACCTTGTTGGCGCGCGACAACACTCCCTCCATGGTTTCAATATACATGCGCTCGCGCGTCACATCCTTGGCCTTGGCATATTCCCCATAGATCTTGAGGAAGCGCTCCGATGTGCCTTGCGCATCGTTGACGGTCTTGGCCTTGTAGCCTTTGGCGTCTTCAACCAGCTTGGCGACTTCGCCTTCGGCGGCGCGAATGGTCTGGTTGGTGTATTGTTCCGCCTGGTTGACCAGGTTGACCTCGTCCTGCTTGGCGCGCTGAACTTCTTCAAATGCATCCTGCACCTGCGCCGGCGGATCGACATTCTCAAGCGCCACGCCGGTGATCTGGATTCCGGCATTGTAGTTATTAAGCGTCGTCTGCACAATCTCGCGCACCTGGTCCTGGATAATGAGGCGGCCGGTGGTCAGCGCTTCGTCCGCGGGAGTGCGGCCGATGATCTCGCGCATGGCGCTTTCGGCTGTAGCCTGCACGAACTGCACCTGCGGCGCCGCCAGATTGAAAAGGTAGTCCTTGGGCGTTGTGATCTTCCACAGCACCTTGAACTTGATGTCAACCATGTTCTCGTCGCCGGTCAGCATCAGGCCTTCGTCGCCTTCATCGCCGATCGACACCTGGTTTTCAGCGCCGACTCGCACGCGTTCCGCCTTTTCGACCGGCCAGAACGCAAAATTCAGGCCTGGCGGCATAGTGCGCGCATATTGGCCAAAGCGCAGGACGACGCCCTGCTCGTCCGGTTGGATCTGGTAGACCGACTTGTATAGCGCAAAAGCCAGCAGCAACAGCACGGGAAGCAGGTAGGCGCTCTTGCCGCCGCCTGATGGCAAGCTGGTTTTCAGCGTGTCACCGGCCCGCTTCAGCAACTCGTCAAGATCAGGCGGTGTCGGGCCACGGCCGCCGCCGCCGGGTTTCTTCGGCCCCGGCTTCTGGTTCCACGGACCCTGGTCCCACGGACCGCCGCCGCCACTACCGCCTTGATTGTCATTTCCCCACGGCATTGTGTTGCCTCATTGTTAAAACCAGTGCTGCCGATATAGGTAGCACCCCGCCGATTGTCCACTGCCGATACCCGGCGGCAGAGTTAATCCTTGCTGAGCCGCTGCAGCTTTCGAATGACATAGGCTGGCACATCGTGCTCCACATCCGCCGCAACCTCTTCCCGTCCTGTCTCAATCCAGGCGGACGGATCAAGCTGCGGAAAGCGCGTGTCACCATCAACCGCTAGATCGACTTCTGTCAGGTAAATGCGCTGCGCCTCCGGCATGAACAGGGCATAAACCTCGCCGCCGCCAATGACGGCGACCTCCGGCGCTCTACCTGCCGCCGCCACGGCCTCGGCCTTTCCACGAGCGACAACGGCGCCCTCGGCTTGATAATGCGGCTGCCGGGTGATGACAATGTTGAGCCGGCCCGGCAGAGGCTTGCGCGGCAGGCTTTCCCAAGTGCGCCGGCCCATTATGAGGGGTTTGCCCATGGTGATTTGCTTGAAACGTTTGAGTTCCGATGGAATATGCCATGGCAGGCCGCCATCGCGGCCTATGATGCCGCCACGCGCCACCGCCACCACCATCTCAATCACGCTCATTGCGCCAGCCTTTCCAGTGCGGCGCCATGGATACGGCAGTAACAGTTATTGTCCTCAATCTCGGCGCCAAGCCTTTCATAGAATATTCGGCCTTCACTGTTCCACCCCATCATCAGCCAGTAGATGCTCGGCGCTCCCCTGTCCATGGCAAGCTTTGCCATGGCTTGCATCAACGCTTTTCCCGTGCCCTTGCCGCGATGCTGCTCAAGTACGGACAGATCTTCAAGATAGATGACCTCGCGGCCGCGAAAGGTTGAAAAGCTGCGATGCCAAACGGCACAACCAACCAGCTTGCCCTCATCTTCCGCAACCAGCGCGCCAACAATGCTGTCAGGCTTGAAGAACTCATGCTCGAACATCTCGGGCGTCGCAACCAGATGTTCGAGAAACCCATGGTGATCGGCCAGTGCGCGGGTGAGTGCCAATAGCGCTCCGCCCTCGCCACGTTGCAAGGGGCGGATCACCATCATGCTTCAGCCAACCGGGCAAGCGCATCACCGCTGACGCGGAACACTGTCCATTCATCCTGCGGCACGGCGCCGAGTGATTTGTAGAAGGCAATCGATGGCTCGTTCCAGTCCAGCACCCACCACTGCAATCGGGTCAATCCCTCATCGCCGCAGATACGCGCCAGGTGCTTGAGCAACGCCTTGCCGATGCCCTTGCCTCGCATGGCCGGATCGACATACAGGTCTTCAAGGTATATCCCGTGTTTTCCGTGGAAGGTGGAGAAATTATAGAACCACAGCGCGATGCCGCAAGGTTCGCCGTTCCATTCTGCTACTTCACAAAAAGCCCGTGGATGGTCGGAAAACAGCGTCCGGCGCATGTCTTCGACTGAAGCAGAAACCTCGTGCCGCAGCTTCTCATAATCCGCAAGCCGGCAAACATAATCATGAACCAGCGCCTCATCCCCCGCGACAGCCCGGCGAATGGCAAGGCTCACGAAGACTGGCTCCCCAGGATGATGAGGGAATAGACGGCATTCCAGGTGCCATGGCAGATCATGGTCAGGTAGAGGCTGCCGAAGCGCACCAGCATCGCGCCCAGCACCAATCCCATGATGAAGATCAGCCCGACCGACAGCCATGGCTCACTCATGTGCATGAGCGCCCACAGGGTTGTAGTAACAAGGATCGCGCCAGACTGGCCGAGCCATGACCGCGCCAGCGTGGCAAAAAGCTGGCCGCGGAAAATCAGTTCCTCTGCCAGCGGCGCACCGACAGAAACAGAAAGAAAAGCCAGCCAGAAATGCAGGCGATTGCCAGCCAGTGCGAACATCGCCTCCTTGACCATGCCGGCTGAACCAGACTCGGGCGAACTGCCATTCGGACCCGGCGTGTATTGTGCCGGATCAATGTCAAAAACCAGCATGACGAACGTGATGACTGCATACATCCCGACCAGGAAACAACCGACTACGACAAGCCATCCGAGCGGGGTGAACTGCGGCCAGCGAAGCGCCAGAACCTGCCGGGGATCGCCGCCGCCGGCTCGCGCCAGCAGCCAGCCAACACCGAGGATTGAAAGAGCTGCAGGCAGCGTTGCGATGATCAGCGCTTTGACCATGTTCTGCTCATCGGTCAACGATCCGAACAGCACGGCGCCCGCCACCATGCTCATGATCAACTGAGCGAGGAAATAGGCAATGAACAGGACAACCGCAAGACCAACGCCGGGCCAGAAACCAGTCGACGTCTGCGGATGATAGAGCAACGGCCGTGTCAGGCTCTGCAGATCGCCTCCCAGTGCCGCCACGCTACACCGCCACCGGCGCCGCAATATGCGGATGTGACTGGTAGCCGCTGATCTCAAAATCCTCGAAGCGGAACTCGTCGAGACTTTTTACATCGCGTGCGAACCGGAAACTGGGCAGCGGCAGTGGCGCGCGCTGCAGCTGCAACCGCGCCTGCTCAAAGTGATTGTGATAGATATGCGCATCACCCAACGTGTGGATGAACTCCCCGACCTTGAGGCCGCACACTTGCGCCACCATGTGAACCAGCATGGCATAGGACGCGATGTTGAAGGGAACGCCAAGAACGATGTCCGCCGAACGCTGGTAAAGCTGGCAGGAAAGCCGCCCCTCCGCCACGTAGAACTGGAACAGGCAGTGGCAGGGCGGCAGCGCCATGGCATCGACATCCGCCGGATTCCATGCGGTGACAAGATGCCGGCGCGAATCCGGATTGCTGCGCAGCCGCTTCACCAGTTCCGCGATCTGGTCGATGGTGCCGCCATCGCGCGCGGGCCACGAGCGCCATTGGGCGCCATAGACCGGGCCAAGGTCGCCTTTATCGTCGGCCCATTCATCCCAGATCGTCACCTTGTTCTGGTGCAAGTAGGCAATATTGGTATCGCCCGACAAAAGCCACAGCAGCTCATGGATGATGGAGCGCAGATGCAGCTTTTTCGTAGTCACAAGCGGAAAGCCCGCCGCAAGGTCAAAGCGCATCTGACGGCCAAAAACCGAGCGCGTTCCCGTTCCGGTACGGTCCGCCCGGTCCACGCCATGTTCCAGCACATGCGCCATGAGATCAAGGTACTGCTGCATGGCTGCGGCTCTATACCGATTCTTGGACCCAAAACAAAATGGCGGGGATCAATCCCCGCCAGCTTGTAAATAATTCACAGGACCTCGCGGCCCGGCATAATGATCAAGCCAGTTTCGATAGCGTCTTGGTCTGCTCTGCAATGAGATAGTAGACTGTGACCCTGTGCTTGGTCTTGTCAGCCTTCATCTTTTCGCCCACAGCCTTGACGGCAGCCGCGGCCGACTTGGCGTCAAGACCGAGTTTCTTGGCGCAAAAGCCATCAACGACGCGCTTTACTTCCGCATCATCGGTCACGGAAACCCACTGCGAATCCTTGCCACGCAGCGCTATTCCGCAAAACTTGACGATGCTGCTGACGGCTGCAGCGTTAACGTTGGATGTATATTTCTTAATGTCAGAAGCGTAGTCAGCCATTCTGATTATCCCCCCTCAGAAAATGTGGTTTGCGACGACAACTGCTTGTATAGCATCGGCATTCGGCTTGATAGAGGAAAAACACAACCTTACCGAGTTTTTTCCAACCCCTATCAATATCACTCCCAACACATTATATTGGGAGCGTCACCCGCAAGGGCGACTATGGCGATAAACTGCCATCGTAATAAACCATTCGGACCCGGGGGCAGTACCCGGCGCCTCCACCATAAAGCGCTCGCGCGAGCGCCTTATGATGGGGGCGAACTAGGATCGACGAGGGTGTAAAGGGTGGAGCTTTGCTCGTGATGGTTCCGACGTTATCGGGCTAAACAAGTAGTTGCAAATGACAACTATGCTCCGGTAGCTCTCGCCGCTTAATGCGGTGCGAATGCCGAAATCAAAGTCCTGAGGCTTAGCCGTTTCAGGCGGGGTCCGCCGGCACCTGGCAACAGAAGCCGGCACTTCGATTCGCCAGCTATGGAACAGCGTGGCGGCAGTGGCGTTCTCGCTGTAGTAAATGTGCTTGGATGAGTCGCTTCCCCGGAGAATGTTCTATCCATGCCTGAAGACTTGATGCGCTACGACCAATTGGCCCAGAAGGCTCTGCGCAACGGGGTTGTGCGTGAGGCCCTCGTGCATGTCGAAAAGCAGGGGTTGCCGGGTGAGCATCACTTTTACATCACCTTCAACACCGGCTTCGAAGGCGTTGAAATGAGCGATCGCATGCGCGAACGCTACCCGCGCGAGATGACCATCGTGCTGCAGCACCAGTTCGAAGGCTTGCGCGTGCATGAAAGCCGCTTCGAAGTCCGCCTGTCATTCGATAACATTCCCGAAAGACTTGTCGTTCCTTTTGAGTCTCTCAAGGCGTTTTTCGATCCGGCAGTGCCCTTCGGCCTGCAGTTCGAAGTCGTCCAGGCGCAGCAGGCGGCGCCAGCGGCCAAAAAAGGTCCGCGCACGCCAGCACCCAAAGCCATTGATACGACCGCCGTTGCCGAGGCTGCGCCTGAGCCAGCGGTCGAAAGCGCCGCTGCCGACGACAGTGGAGATGGACACAAGATCATCTCGCTTGATTCTTTCCGCAAGAAATAGATTGAGGAGCGCGCCCGCAGTGAAGCTTAAATGTGCAGCATTGTTCATGACGCTGCTGACCGGCCTGTCTGCGACAACCGCTGCCCAGCAGGTTACTTCGGAACAGGCAGGCCTCGCGGCGCTCATTGAAAACGGAGAGAAGCTGGCGAAGCAACCGGCCAAGAAGCTTTTCGGCGCGGCCAAGGCTCCGGCAACATTGCCGCCGCAGGTTTACGGCTCCTACGCCAAGGGCTGCATCGCCGGCGCTGTATCGCTCTCCTACAATGGGCCGGCATGGCAGATCATGCGCCCATCGCGAAATCGCAACTGGGGCCACCCGCAACTGGTGGCGCTGGTCGAACGGCTTGGCAATGAAGCCCGGCAATATGACGGTTGGAATGGTCTGCTGGTTGGCGACATTGCGCAGCCGCGCGGCGGGCCAATGCTCACTGGCCATGCCAGCCACCAGATCGGCCTGGATGCTGATGTCTGGCTCACCCCGATGCCAGACCGCGAACTGACGCCAGCGGAACGCGAGAATATTTCCGCGACCTCAATGGTCAAAGACCGGCAGACAATGAACTACGCGGTCTGGACCGAGTCACGCGCTAAACTTATCAAACGCGCCGCCACCTACCCAGAGGTGGCGCGCATTTTCGTGCATCCGCCGATCAAGGCCGAACTGTGCAAGTGGGCAACTGGCGACAGGTCATGGCTTGCCAAGGTGCGCCCCTACTTCGGGCACAACTATCATTTTCACATCCGCATGAAATGCCCCGCCGGGATGAAGACCTGCAAGAACCAGGCGCCCGCCGCACCGAAGGATGGCACAGGTTGCGGTGAGGAACTGGCCTACTGGATGGGGCCAATTCCATGGACCCCCAAGAAGCGCGATCCCAACAAGCCGCCGATCAAGATCAAGCCTGCGCCCCCCTTGACTCTCGCTGCCCTTCCTGCTGAATGCCGCGCCGTTGTGACGGCGCCTTAGACGGGTCACAAGAGACCAGGGAGAGCCCGCGGGCCGTCCATGACAACTGCTAGCCATGTTGATCACACCTCGTCAGGCCAGCAGGGCCCGAACAAGGTCAATCTGAAGCTCGCTTTCGCTTCGCTCGGCGTCGTGTTCGGCGACATCGGCACCAGCCCGCTTTATGCCATGCGCGAAGCACTGCATCCGGTCGTTGCGGCCGGCGGCGACTTGCGCCTCGCCGTCCTCGGCGTGGTGTCGCTTTTGCTCTGGGCGCTCTTCATCATCGTCACGCTCAAGTATGTCATCATGCTGATGCGCGCCGACAATCAGGGCGAAGGCGGCATCCTCTCGCTCGTCGTGCTCGTCGAAACACTATTGAAAAAGAAGGGCGGCATCGTGCTCGGCCTCGGCATCATCGGCGCTGCCTTCTTCTTCGGCGACGCCATGATCACGCCCGCCATGTCCGTGCTCTCTGCTGTCGAAGGCCTGGCCGTCGTCAATCCCAAGTTTGCTGATTTCGTCGTGCCATTGACCCTCGCGGTGCTGATCACGCTGTTCGTCTTCCAGTACCGGGGCACCGCAGGCGTGGCCAAGATTTTTGCGCCGGTCACCGCCTTCTGGTTTCTCGTGCTCGCCGTCATGGGACTGCTGCACATTGGCGATGATCTTGGCGTCCTCAATGCCATCAACCCGCTCTACGGCTTGAACATGCTGCTGGAACGGCCAGCCCTGGCGCTGCTGGTTTTCGGTGGCGTGTTCCTCGCCGTTACAGGCGGTGAAGCGCTCTATGCCGACATGGGCCATTTCGGACGAGGTCCAATCCGTGCAGCCTGGGTTGCGATCGTCCTTCCCGGCCTGGTCCTCAACTATCTGGGCCAGGGAGCCTTCATCATTGCCCATCCCCACGCCGTTGAGAATCCGTTCTTTCTCATGGCGCCGTCATGGGCGCTAATTCCGCTCGTGCTGCTGGCCACTGCTGTTACCGTGATCGCCAGTCAGGCCGTTATCACCGGCACTTTCTCCATCGCCCAGCAAGCCATACAGCTTGGCCTGTTGCCGCGCATGAACATCACCCACACCAGCGAAAGCGAACAGGGCCAGATCTACATCGGGCAGATCAACTGGCTGCTTCTAGTTGGCGTCATCCTTCTGGTATTGGTGTTCAAGTCGTCTTCAAATCTTGCTGCCGCATACGGAATTGCCGTCAACACCTCCATGGTGGTCGATTCGATCCTCGCCATCGTGTTCTTCTGGAAGGCGCGAACCCTGCCCCGTGCCTTTGCCGTTCCTGCCTTCCTGTTCATATTGATCGTCGAACTGGTTTTCTTCACGGCAAACGGGCTGAAACTTGCCAATGGCGGCTACATGCCGGTGCTGATGGGGGCCACCATCATCATGCTGATGATCACCTGGTTGCGCGGCCGCCGTCTGCTTGCATCCAAGCTCCGCCGTGAGTCGGTTGAACTTGTGTCACTGCTGCAGAGCCTTGAACGACGTGCGCCAACGCGTGTCGCCGGTGCGGCAGTCTTCATGCAGACCGATCCCAACTACGCGCCATCGGCCCTCATGCACAACCTCAAGCACAACCGCGTGCTGCATGACATTCTGGTGTTCATTACGCTCGAGACAACGGATGAGCCGCGCGCCGATCCCAACAACCGCGTGACCGTGGAACATCTGCCGCTCGGTGCATGGCAGGTGAAGGCGCGCTTCGGCTACATGGAGCAGCCGGACGTGCCGGCAGCGCTCCGCGCCTGCGAACCGTTGGGGCTTGCCATCGACCCGCAGCAGGCGTCCTATTTCCTTGGCCGCCGCGTCATCCTCATGTCGGCAAAATCAAAGATGCCGTTCTGGCAGCAGCGCATCTTCATCTTCATGGCCAACCAGTCGGCCCGCGCCATCGGCTTCTTCCGCATCCCGGCTGACCGTGTGGTCGAACTCGGCATGCAAATGAGCGTGTAGGCAGATGCCCAGCCTTTCCCCTTTCTCGCTTCCTGGCCGCTTCTGGCGCGGCAACCTGCACACCCACTCCGATCTTTCGGATGGCGCGCTGAAGCCAAACCAGGTTGTCGATGCCTACAAGAATGCGGGCTACGACTTCATGATGCTGTCGGAGCATTTTATCGACCATTACAACTGGCCGATAGCCGACACGCGCCCTTTCCGCTCCAACAGTTTCACCACGCTCCTCGGCGTTGAACTGCATGCGCCAGAGACGAGCGTGGGTGAACTCTGGCATATCGTGGCGGCGGGTCTGCCACTCGATTTCAAACCGCCAACCAAAACCGAAACCGGCGCTCAGTTGGCGGCGCGCGCGCGCGAAGCAGGCGCCTTTATCGGCGTTGCGCACCCTTCCTGGTCGCGCCTGACCATCGAGGATGGCCGCGCCATTGATAGCGCTCACGCGGTTGAAATCTACAATCACGGCTGCGCCATTGAGAACGACCTCGGCGAAGGCTGGTACCTGATGGACCAGTTGCTCAACGAAGGCAAAAGGCTCTCCGCCTTCGCCACCGACGATGCGCATTTCAAATCGCCCGACTATTTCGGCGGCTGGACACAGGTCAAAGCCGAAAGCCTTGACCCCGACGCGCTGCTTGCTGCCCTCAAGGCCGGCCACAATTACTCGAGCCAGGGCCCGCTCATCCATGACATCGCAATTGAAGGCAAGGAGATCAGCATTTCCTGCTCGCCTGTCGATACAATCACCGTCGTCTGCGGCAACTCACGCACCTGCGTGCGTACCGGCAAGGCCATCACCTCCGCTGAATTCGACCTGTCGCGTCTCGAGCATGGCTGGCTGCTGACCAAGCAAAGCAACTGGTACCGCGTCATCTGCATCGATCATGCAGGCAAGCGCGCCTGGAGCAATCCGATCTGGAAGGATGAGTTGTAGCGCTATTTCTGTATCCACAGCGTTCTCCGTCCAACTGGACAGTCCTCCTCGCAGGTGCAATACTTTCCAAAAGGTCAAAAACAGGGAGACGCATTACCATGACGACTTCTTTCACCAATCTCAATCGCCGCAATCTGATCAGGCTGGGAGCCGCTGGCGCTACCCTCCCCTTCATGCCGCAGTTCGCCAACGCCGCCGGCCCGATCAAGACGGCCGCAATCTACACCGTTCCCGTCGAGCAGCAGTGGGTGAGCCGCATCCACAAGGCCGCCAACATCGCCAAGGACCGTGGCGATATCGAGTATGTGTTCTCGGAGAAGGTCGCCAATACGGATAACGAGCGGGTGCTGCGCGAATACTGCGAAGCAGGCTATCAGTTCATCATCGGGGAATCGTTCTCGGCCGAGGATGCGTCCCGGTCTGTCGCCAAGGACTATCCGAATGTCGCGTTCCTGATGGGCTCGTCCTTCAAGCCGGATGCGGCGGCTAACCCGAACTTCTCGGTGTTCGACAACTACATCCAGGATGCCTCCTATCTCTCTGGCATCATTGCAGGCGCCATGACCAAATCCGGCAAGATCGGCATGGTCGGCGGCTATCCCATCCCCGAAGTCAACCGGTTGATGAACGCGTTCATGGCAGGCGTGCGGGAAACGCGCAAGGACGCCACCTTCCTGGTTGGCTTCATCGGCTCATGGTTCGATCCGCCCAAGGCCAAGGAAACAGCGCTGGCGCAGATCGATGCTGGCGCAGATCTTCTGTATGCGGAGCGTTTCGGCGTTTCCGATGCTGCCAAGGAAAAGGGCATTCTCGCCGTCGGCAATGTGATCGACACCCAGGCCGATTATCCGGAGACTGTTGTGGCTTCCGCCCTCTGGCATTTCGAACCGACGCTTGATGCCGCGATTGCCGCAGTGAAGGGCGGCTCCTTCAAGGCTGATGATTACGGCAAATACTCCTTCATGAATGCCGGCGGCTGTTCGCTTGCTCCTCTCGGCGCCTTCGATGGTAAAGTGCCGGAAGAGGCAAAGAAACTCGTTGCCGAGAAGGAAGCCGCTATCAAGTCCGGCGCCTTCACGGTGACCATTGACGACAACGAACCAAAGTCGACCTGACGTTCCATGTCAGGCGATGATGCCGGAGAGCGGAAAACCGTTCTCCGGCTTGATGGCATAACCAAACGCTTTGGCGATCTCCTTGCCAATGACGCCATCACGCTTGATCTCAGGCAAGGCGAAATCCTCGGCCTCCTCGGCGAGAACGGGGCAGGCAAGACCACGCTGATGAACATCCTCTTCGGCCACTATGTGGCGGATGAAGGCGTGATCACCGTCAATGGCGTGACCCTGCCGCCGGGTGATCCGAAGGCCGCTTTGCGTGCTGGCGTCGGCATGGTGCACCAGCATTTCACCTTGGCTGATAATCTTACCGTGCTCGACAATATCGTGCTTGGCACGGAACCCTTCTGGCGCTTGCGCTCTCGCTCGGCAGAAGCGCGCGCGCGCATAAATGAGCTTGGCAATGCTTATGGTCTTGCAATCAACCCGGATGCGCTCGTTTCCACCCTCTCGGTGGGTGAGCGGCAGCGCGTTGAGATCATCAAGGCGCTCTACCGCGACGTGCGCATCCTCATCCTCGACGAGCCGACAGCCGTGCTCACGCCGCAGGAATCCGAAAACCTGTTCGAAACGCTGCGGCGCTTCGTGGCGCAGGGTCTTTCCATCATCTTCATCTCGCACAAGCTTGGCGAAATCCTCGAAGCCTGCCAGCGCGTCGCCATTCTGCGCGGCGGCAAGAAGGTGGCGGAGCGCGCGGTCGCAGGCGCAACACGCCAAGACCTCGCAAACCTGATGGTGGGCCGCCCCGTTCCCCAACCCAAGGCGGAACCCCGTGAGCCGGGCCTGGCCGTGCTTGGCCTCAAGGAGGTCTCCTGCCAGAGCGGGCGGCTAGCCGTCCATAATCTCAATCTTGAAGTCCGCGAGGGAGAGATCATCGGCATTGCCGGCGTCTCCGGCAACGGCCAGAACCTGTTGGCCGAAATCATCAGCGGGCTTGCAGTACCTGCCAGCGGAACCCTTGCCATCGCCGGGCATGACGTCCGCCGCCTCACCCCGCGTGATGCCGTGGCGGCAGGCATTGCACGCATTCCGGAGGACCGCCACAGCGAAGGCCTGATCGGCGACATGAGCATCACCGAAAATGTCATTGCCGAAAGCTATCGGCAGAAGCCGGTGACATCTGGCGGTGTCATCAGTTGGCGCAAGGCCCGTGACTTTGCCGAAACGATCATCGAAGCCTACCAGGTCAAGTGCCCGTCGCCCGAAGCGCGCGTGCGCCTCCTCTCCGGCGGCAACATGCAAAAGCTCATCCTCGGCCGTGTCATGTCGAAGCAGCCGCGCCTCGTGCTCGCCAACCAGCCGACGCGTGGCCTCGATGTCGGTGCTGTTGCCTACGTGCATGAACAATTGCTGGCAGCGCGCTCGCGCGGAGCCGGTCTGCTACTCATCAGCGAAGATCTTGATGAGCTTCTGGCGCTTTCGGATCGCATCTGCGTCATGTTCCGCGGCCGCCTGTCCGCGCCCGTCGACTCGTGCCGCCGTCACATTGCAGGAACTCGGGTTGATGATGGCAGGCCAGGGCTTCGAGGCAGGAGGTGACCGCGATGCGGCTTGACGCCTTGCCACAGCCCAACTTCGCCCGAACCATCCTGTTGCCTGCAGGCGCGCTGTTGTTTGCTGCTGCCGTCTGCGCCGTCCTTGTCATGTTTTCGGGTGCATCGCCATGGGCGGTTTTCGGCCTCATGCTCAAGGGCGCTGCTGGCAGCCAGTTTGCATTGTTCGAAACGCTGACGCGCGCCACGCCACTGATCTTCACCGGCCTTGCCGTCGCTGTCGCCTTCCGCGCCAAGCTGTGGAACATCGGAGCCGAGGCCCAGCTCTACATGGGGGCCGTCGCCACAGTCATTCTCGGCACCGGCGCACTGCACCTGCCCTGGCCCATTATGATGGTCGTACTTATGCTGGCAGCCATAGCCGGTGGCGCCATCATTCTCTCGGTGCCAACCTTCCTCAAGACACGCTTTGGCGTCGATGAAGTGGTCACCACTCTGCTGTTCAACTTCATCATGCTGCTGTTTGTCAGCCTGTCTGCTCGACGGCTTGCTAAAGGACCCGATGGCGCTTGGCTGGCCGCAATCGAAGAAAGTCATCGCCGAAGCGCAACTCCCCAAGCTTATCGCTGGCAAGCGGTTGCATCTCGCCTTCATCGTAGCTTTGGGTGCGGCGGTTGTCGTCTGGATCATCGACCGTTATGCGGCGCTTGGCTACGAGATGCGCGCTGTCGGCCTTAATGCCAGGGCA
Organism: uncultured Alphaproteobacteria bacterium; assembly: GCA_963814455.1. GTDB lineage: Bacteria > Pseudomonadota > Alphaproteobacteria > Rhizobiales > Aestuariivirgaceae > Aestuariivirga. The sequence continues at coordinate 85,585 of CAWFCR010000019.1, forward strand.
GCAGCCTTTGCCGGTATCCCGGTCAACCGCGTGCTGGCGAAGACCGCCCTGCTCTCAGGTGGCCTTGCTGGGCTTGCCGGCTGGTCGGAGGTGGCGGGGCTGAAAGGCAGCCTCACGCTCGATCTTTCGCCGGGATTCGGTTACGCCGGAATTGTCGTCGCCATGCTGGCAGTGTTGCATCCCCTCGGCGTCGTCATAGCCGCTATTTTTGTTGCGGGTGTTTTTGTCGGTGCCGATGCCATGAGCCGCACCGCCGGCGTGCCAAGTTACATCGCCCAGGTGATGGTCGCCGTTTCGCTGCTGGCGATGGTGACCGCCATCATGCTCACCCGTTACCGCATTGTCTGGAGGTAGCGTGGAAGCCCTCGAAGTCCTGTTCACCGCATCGCTCTGGGCCGCCGCCATCCGCATTGCCTCGCCGCTGATCTTTGGCGCTCTGGGTGAACTCATCTGCGAGCGCGCCGGCGTCCTCAACCTCGGCATCGAAGGCATCATGACTGCGGGTGCCTTCGCAGGGTGGTTCACGGTCTACGCAGGCGGCAATCTCTGGCTCGGCGTTATCGTGGCGGCCCTCACCGGCGCCGCCTTCGGCCTGCTGCATGGCACGCTCACCGTTCCGCTTGGTCTCTCCCAGCATGTGACTGGCATTGGCGTAACGCTGCTCGCTGCCGCCCTCTCCTACTACACTTACAGGCTTGCCTTGCCGGAAGTCACTTCGCCACCCAAGATCGAACCCTTCCAGCCGCTATCCATCCCTGTGCTGTCGGATATTCCGGTCATAGGCCCCGCGCTCTTCCAACAAACACCACTGACTTATCTGGCATTCGTGCTGGTCATCGCTGTTGCCTGGTTCCTTAACCGCACGCCAGCGGGCCTTGCGCTCCGCACCGTGGGTGAAAATCCGGCAGCGGCCGAGGCGCAAGGCCTCAATGTCGTGGCAATCCGCGTCGCAGCCGTCATGGCTGGCAGCGCCCTCATGGCGGTAGGCGGCGCTTTCCTCACGCTGTCTGCATTCAACTCCTTCTTCTTCGAAATGACCAATGGCCGCGGCTGGATCTCGATTGCCATTGTCGTCTTCGGAGCCTGGCGGCCGGGCAAGGCGCTGCTTGGCGCTATCCTCTTCGGCCTCTTCGATGCCTACCAGATCAGGCTGCAGCAAATCACCGGCGCGGTGGTCCCCTACCAGCTCTTCCTCATGCTGCCTTATGTATTGTCGATCCTGGCGTTGATCGTCATGTCGCGCCGGGTGGCATATCCGCGTGCCCTCATGGTGCCTTACCGAAAGGGTGAAAGATGACAAGGAGCTTTGCATGCTGAATGAAACCGACAAGAAATTTCTCCGCATTGCCTACGATGAAGCAAAAGCGGGCTTCGACGAAGGCGGCTGCCCTATCGGCTCCGTGTTGGCGCGCGGCGACCAGATCGTCTCCAAGGGCCGTAACCAGCGCGTGCAGGGCGGCGATCCCATCGCCCATGGCGAGATGGATGCACTGCGCAAGGCTGGCCGCCAGAAGACCTATCGCGACACCACGCTCTACACTTCGCTCAGCCCCTGCATGATGTGCACCGGCACCATCATCCAGTTCGGCATCCCGCGCGTTGTTGTGGGCGAGAACACGAACTTCGGCGGCAACGAGGAACTCCTGCGCTCACGCGGCGTTGAAGTGATCATCGCCGATGATGCGGACTGCATTGCCCTGATGACGCGCTTCATCAAGGAGAAGCCGGAACTCTGGTCCGAGGACATAGCCGAAGACTGATCAATCCGCCTGCGCCGCGCGCAGCAACGGCAACGACAATAGCGCCAGCAATGCGAACAATGCACCCGCCGCGAATGTGGCCCATGGTCCAACCTGCTGCCACAGCACGCCTGCAAGCACGCTCGAAGCCAGCGCGATCACGCCGCTTGCCAGATTGAAAAAGCCGAAGGCGGTGCCACGCAAATCTTCAGGCGCCGTATCCGCCACCAACGCCGACAGCAGGCCCTGCGTCAGTCCCATATGCAGCCCCCAAAGGCCAATGCCCACGAACGCGGCTACAACACTGGTAGACCAGCCGAGTACAATATCTGCGGCAAACAGCGCCACAAGCCCGCAAGCGAGAAGACCTTTGCGGCCTATCCGGTCTGACATGACGCCCACCGGAAAGGATGTGAGGGAGTAGACAAGACTCATCACCACCAGCACGAGCGGAACAAAGGCAATGGCAAGACCTGTCTGCGCCACGCGCAACACCAGAAACGCTTCGCTGAAGCGCGCCAGGGTGATGAAGCCAGTCACCACGACCACCCGCCAGAACGGGGCGCCGAGCCGGCGCACCGTCATGACATCGAAACCGGGCTTTTGCTTGCTTGCCGCTTTGGCAGGCTCGGTCAACCCGAAGGCAAGCAACCCCACGGCGATGAAAGCTGGCAGGCACGCCACCCACAGCACATCGCGAATTTCAAACGCAGCGAGGCTGAGCAATGCAACCGCAATGAGCGGACCTGCAAAGGCTCCTACCGTATCGAGTGACTGGCGCAGGCCAAATGCGGCGCCCCGTAATTCCGGCGGCGTCATGTCAGCCACCATGGCATCACGCGGCGCACCGCGAATGCCCTTCCCCACCCGGTCGAGCAGCCGCGCCACCAGCACTGCAGTTGCCGATGCCGCCAGCGGAAACAGCGGCTTGGTGAGCGCTGCCAGCCCATAGCCTGCAATAGCCAGATACTTGCGGTTGCCGAACCGGTCGCTCAGCAGTCCCGAAAACACCTTGACGATTTGCGCTGTGGCTTCCGCCAGACCTTCAATCACGCCAAGCATGACGACGCTGATGCCCAGGCTGCCGACCAGGAAGACGTGGCAGCAGCGCATGGATCATTTCAGACGAGACATCCATGAACAGGCTGACAAAGCCCAGAACCCAGACGCCGCGAGGAATGTGTTTCAATCAGGTCGCGCCTTCACTGTTGTTGGTTGTAACGACCTGGAACCTATGCATGCTGGCCGCCTGAATTCAAAGCGGCATTGGGCGGCGGCATCTCGACATGGAACTGGTGACGATATTGCTCCTCTTTCTCGGCGGAGTATTGGGCGGCGTCATCAATGTGATGGCGGGTGGCGCCGGCTTCATGACCTTTCCGCTGCTCATCGCCGCAGGCCTCACGCCGATGCAGGCCAATGCCGCCAACTTCGTGGCCCTGCTGCCGGCAAACATCGTGGGCTCGGTTGTCTACCGGCATGAACTGAAGGATGTGCGCCAGCATCTGCTCACCCGTTTCGTGCTGGCAGGCCTCGGCGGCGCGACTGGCTCGCTGCTTTTCATCTGGCTGGGTGAAGCCTCCTTTCATGCCGCCATTCCCTGGCTTCTGGTGTTTGCCACCTTCTCGTTTGGCGCGGGGCCAACAATCAAGCGCTGGCTGGAGAGCGGCGCGAGTTTCGATGTTTCCCGCTGGCTCTGGCTGTCTTTCCTGCTGGAATTTGCCGTCTATGTGTATGGCGGCTATTTCGGCCTTGGCATGGGCATCATACTGCTCGCCATCCATTCGATCTTCAGCCACATGAGCGTGCATCACGCCAACGCGCTGCGCAATGTCACTATCTCGCTGATGACGCTGATCGGCATCGCCATCTTCGCGCAGTCCGGCCTCATTCGCTGGGGACCATCGCTCATAATGATGGCAGGCGCCGTCACCGGCGGCTACGGCATGGCGCGCCTCGCCCGCAAGCTGCCGGCGGAGAAAGTTCGCATGGCAATCCTCGGCTGGTCCATCGTGCTGACGGCCTTCTCGTTCTGGCGTTATGGCTGAGTTTGGTTTCAGGATGTATCGGACTTGGCCGCATGCCGCGCCAGCCAATCGCATTCGTTCAATATCTCGTCGACCTTGTGGATCGGATTCTTGCGATGGCCGGGCGGAGTGCCGGGACGCAGCGCCGAGGCAAGCTGCGGACGGCGCTTGTCGGCGGGCCTCGCTTGCCAGCGCGCATAGCGCTTGGCCTGACGCGGCAAGTCTTCAAGTGCTGACTTGATGGCGGCAAGACGGCGGCTGAGACGCATGGCGCTGACCGTATCATCCACCTCGGGAACTGGTGCGGGTGGCGGCGGCACTGCCGGGGCAGCGTTGCGGAACAGCGGGATGCGCGGATCGAACCCCACATCAATGACGCGGATGCGGGGCACGAGCCGCTGCACTTGCGGCGGCATCGGGTGGCGGCGATAGCGATAGCTTGCGTTGAAGCGCTGGCGCGGATCAAACAGCTGAAAGGCGGTGTCGGCGCTGACGGCTGCCTTTGCTCTGGCCTGAGATGATCGGCTTCTCAGGCGCAGCCCGCGCCCGCGGCGGTTTCACCACAAGCCCGCGCGCTGCCACCACAATCAGCCGCCGCACGGCTGACTCCGCCGGGCGCAGCAACCGCAGGACGGCCCGGTAGACAGGCTTGGACAACCGCTCGACCGGGCTGCCTTCGGCGAAGGCCGATCATGGCAAACAACGTGGCGACGATGCGAGCGAGCTGCTTGCGATGGCGGTTGATGGCGTGGTCCCGGTCCATTGGGAAGAAATGGAACATAATAGGAACATTGTCAAGAGGGCTCTAGGAGGCGCTCCAAGGGCCAATGATCTCCCAGCCCTTACTGACCGCGCCGAATCTATAATCGGTCAAATGAATGCACTGCTATCGCATAAGGATTATGATCCTATTTCATGCACTGGACTGCACCCCATAAGTGAGACACGATAATTTCGGTTACAGTCAATCCAAGGAGGAAAGACTGTGCTGAAGAGAAGTAGCAAATCGAAGGGCGGGCAGTACCCGACGGCCTTCAAGATCAAGGCGATCAAGCGTGTGGAGCGCGGCGAGGGCGTTCTGCCTGTGGCGCGGGACTTGGGTGTGACGCGCAAGGCGCTGCATGATTGGGTCAGGGCCTGGAAGGCGCATGGTCCCGAAGGACTGAACCGCAAGCGTGGTCCGAAGCCTGGGCGCAAAAAGCTGCGGCTTGGTGTGCTGGAAAAACCGCAGAAGGGCGGGACACCGACAAGGACCGGATTGCCGAGCTGGAGCGTGTGATCGGCCGCCAGCAGCTGGAACTTGATTTTTTTCGGCAAGCCTTGCGCGCCTTGGACGGGACGGCAGCGCAAGGCAAACAGCACGGCAAACCAAGTCGCGTCTCTTCGAGGTCATCAAAGACATGACCGCCGCAAATCCTGAGCTCGATGTGCAACGCCTGTGCCGGCTGGCAGGACTGCCCCGTTCCAGCTACTACAGATCGATCGTCGGTCATGAGGACGAGAGCCGCGACCACGTCCTGCAGGAGGCCATTCAGGCCATCTGCCTCAAGCACAAATACTATGGTTACAGGCGTGTGACAGCGATACTGCGGCGGCAGGATCACGTGGCAAATCACAAGAAAGTTCTGAGGCTTATGCGCGAGGACAATCTCTTGGCGCTGCGCCGAACACCCTTCCTTGTGCCGCCTCAAGGCAAGCCAGAGACGTTTCTGATCGTGCCCAACCTGATCCGGGGACTTGCCCCTTCAGCGCCCGATCAGATCTGGGTGGCGGACATCACCTATGTGCATCTGGCCCGGGCCTTCGTTTATCTGGCGGTGATCCTCGATGCCTTCTCGCGCCGGGCCGTCGGCTGGGCCTTGCGGCAAAGCCTCGATGCCTCTGTCGCCATCGCCGCACTTGACCAAGCGCTTCAGACGCGCAGGCCACCCAAAGGCTCGCTCATCCACCACTCTGACCGCGGCGTGCAATACGCCTCCATCGCCTACCGCCAACGCCTTGCCGACCATGACGTCACCTTGAGCATGTCGCGGCCCGGCAATCCCTTTGACAACGCCAAGGCCGAAAGCTTCATGAAGACCCTCAAACACGAGGAAATCAACGCCCGCTCCTTCAAGACCATCGAAGACGCAAGGTCCCGCATCGACGACTTCATCGCCAACATCTACAACACCGAGCGCCTGCACTCAGCTCTCGGCTACCAGTCACCACTTGAATTCGAAACCGCCTTCGCGCAAAACAAATCCAACTGAACACGAAAATGAAAACCACTGTAACCGAATTGCCGTGTCTCACTCATGGGGTGCAGTCCAGCCCTGTCACCGAAATTTAAAGAACTTGAAGATGCCGTTCATTGCTGCGACGCCCCTTCGTTGTATTGGTCTAGAGAGAAATAGTGCTGGTAGCCCTCAGCAAAGATGACTCGGAGCGCTTTAACCTCTCTTGGTGTGCAAACCGAAATCGTCGATGAACTTTTACTATGCCCAGATAGCGATGTGTTGAGTTCACAGAATGGCGTCACGGCGGATAACATTTCTGTGCATGCCAGACTGCGATTGAAGTTGCCCTTCATCGGGTCGCAAAGTAGCGAGCTGTAAAAAACGTACTTTTTTCCAAGCCTTGCCTTGACGGCGTCTACCTGCTTCCCGATCGTGAACAACAGCTTTCCATATTGCTCCGTCGGCCGCAAATAAACGCCCTCACACTTCCTAATTCGGGAGACAAGCTTGTTGATCTTCAACACTTCGCAAAGAAGTTCCCTAGGTCCTGTTGACAAACAGATTTACAAATCGCTTGAGACGTGATTTAAGGTAGCCTTTGCAGGAGGCGATCTTGGCGCGGCTGTTGATGAGCAATGCGGAGTGGCGGTTTTTCGAGAGGTTTATTGTTGCGGTTCGCGGTCGCGGCGGCCGTCCGGCGGGTAATCACAGGCTTGTACTGGATGGCGTGTTTTGGATCGCCAGAACGGGTGCGCAATGGCGCGACCTGCCCGAGGAGTTCGGCAAATGGGGCAGCGTCTATCGACAGTTCAGGCGCTGGACGCTGGCGGGCTTGCGGGAGCTGAAATTGGAGGCGATGAATGAAAGCGCCGCCGCTCCCGCTCAGGTGCAAATGATCAACTCAACCATCATCCGGGCCCACCATCAGGCAGCCGGCGCTAAAGGGGGACTCAAAAAGAAGGTTTTGGCCGTTCAAAAGGTGGCTTTATGACCAAGGTTCATCTGATCGTCAATGCCCTCGGCCTGCCCATGAAGGCCGAAATCACCGGCGGTGAAGTGTCGACTATAGAGGATTTGACACGCTGCTCAACGCCGGCCTGCCGCAAGCCAAGGTCATGATCGCCGACAAGGGCTATCATTTAAACGGTATCCGCGACAGTCTCGAAGCGCGCGGCGCCACGCCAGTCATTCCAGGCAGAGCCAATCGCAAGCAGCCCATCCCCATCGACACCTTCATCTACGCGCTCCGCAATCGCATCGAGCGCTGCTTCAACAAGCTCAATGCTTCAGACAACTCGCCACCCGCTACGACAAAACCGCGACAAGCTATCTCGGCTTCATCACATGGCCGAAAGACACTGGTGCGGAAGTTTGTCAACTGCCCTAGAGCTAGGCATCAATATTACCGCCTCTTCAAACTCGAGAGAAGCGCTTGCGAAGGCATCCTGCAAACCCTGGGACAGGGACAAGTTTTCCGCTGACTCGCATAAACTTCTCTTCTCGTTTGATCTACCAACATTGACTTGGAAAGAGCCTTGGCAATATCGGGTTCTTCATCGCGTCGGAAGAGCGCAAGTGCCTGACGCGTTACGCGATCGGCATCGCCGGGGGAATGACTGGAGTCCGAAAGAATAAATGGAGTGAGGTAGGCTGCAGCTTCAACCTTGCTATCAAGCGCGCCTGACAAATCGTCGAACGCTTGCGGATCGGCGTTCCAATTCTCCAGCATAAGGCGGAGCGCTCGCATGTACAGCGCATACCCAAATCCCTGGTCCGCAGCCGTGTTTACATATGCGTCAATCTTTTCAAGGTTACCCGCGTGAATTGCCCCTTCCAATGCCATGAGTTGCTCAAGCTGACATTCCGATGATACAGTTTCCTCGCTGCTGGCATGGCTGGCGAACAACCCGCACATCGCCAGATTAAGTGCAACAATGGCACCAAGACAAAAAATCAAGCGACTGATGTTCGCGGAATTGCGGTGACAATGAAGACACGATGATCAGCGTCACCGCAACTCCACCTTCGCGACCGCCCGTATTCAAGTTCCATTTCCCCAAAAGCGACTATGACTGAAGGACCCGATGAAACCACCAATGGCTCCGTCGTGATGGGCGAGATAAAATGTAAGATATTTTGCGTTATCGCTCCGCCTCCCGACCATGGCAAATATTAATTCTCTCGCCATTCAAAGAACATCTCGGCAAGGGCAAACGCCAGCCCCATTAGTGCGCCACAAGTGGTCCAATAGAGTTTTTTGGACATCACATCTCCCAAGCTTCCGCCAAGCATATAGAAAACCACGGACAATTGCGATGTGGCGTTCAACCATTCCCAAATCTCCCTCCCCGTTGTGAGGGCAGAAGCAGCCGGATCGACCAAACCGCATTCTGCCTTAGTCCACTCGCGGCACGCTGCCTTTCGTGCTATTGCGCCTCAGCAAATCAGGGAACTGAGTCATGGCCAACAAGACCCGCACCGAGACTGATACCTTCGGCCCTATCGAGGTCGATGCCGCGAAATACTGGGGCGCGCAGGCGCAGCGCTCGCTTGCAGAATTTCAGGATCGGCTGGGAGAAGCAGCCGCAGCCCATCGTCCGCGCCCTTGGCATCGTCAAGCGCGCTTCGGCGGAAGCCAACATGGAGCTTGGCAAGCTGGACGCCAAGCTGGGCGGCATCATCATCAAGGCAGCGCAGGAAGTGATCGAAGGCAAGCTTGATGATCACTTCCCCCTCGTCGTCTGGCAGACGGGCTCCGGCACGCAATCCAACATGAATGCCAACGAGGTGATCTCCAACCGCGCCATTGAAATGCTGGGCGGCGAAATGGGCTCGAAGAAGCCGGTTCACCCGAACGACCATGTGAACATGAGCCAGTCGTCCAACGACACTTTCCCCACCGCCATGCATATTGCCTGCGCCGAGGAAATCCACCACCGCCTGCTCCCTGCCCTGCAAAAACTGCGCAATGCGCTGAACGACAAGGCGCAGGCCTGGAAATCCATCATCAAGATCGGCCGCACCCATACGCAGGATGCAACGCCGGTGACGCTGGGCCAGGAATTCTCCGGCTACACCCAGCAGATCGACAATGGCATCAAGCGCATCGAGCAAACTCTTCCCGATCTGATGCAGCTGGCGCAAGGCGGCACGGCTGTCGGCACCGGGCTTGCCTCGCCTGTCGGCTTTGCGGAAAAGGTGGCGGAGCGCATTGCCGCCATCACCCACATGAAATTCACCTCCGCCCCCAACAAGTTCGAGGCGCTTGCCGCCCATGACGCCATGGTGATGACGCATGGCGCCATCACCACCGTGGCCATGAGCTGCTTCAAGATCGCCAACGACATCCGCTTCCTCGGCTCCGGCCCGCGCGCAGGGCTTGGCGAATTGTCACTGCCGGAAAACGAGCCCGGCTCCTCCATCATGCCCGGCAAGGTCAACCCCACGCAGTCGGAAGCGCTGACGCAAGTGGCGGTGCAGATCCACGGCAACAACACCGCCATCACCTTCGCAGGCTCGCAAGGTCATTTCGAGCTCAACGTCTACAATCCGGTGATGGCCTACAACTTCCTGCAGTCGGTGCGGCTGCTCGCCGATGCGGCCGTTTCCTTCACCGACAATTGCGTCGTCGGCATCGAGCCGCGGCTGGACAACATCGCCAAGGGCCTCGCCAACTCGCTGATGCTGGTGACGCCGCTCAAGGAAAAATACGGCTACGATCTTGCCGCCAAGGTGGCCAAGACTGCCCACAAGAACGGCACCACGCTGCGCGAGGAGGCCGTGAAGCTGGGGATATCGGCAGAAGACTTTGACGCCATCGTGCGGCCTGAAAACATGATTGGCCCGGGCTGATGGCGGAGATCATCAACCTCAGGACTGTCCGCAAGCAAAAGGCACGTGCGGAGAAGCAGGAACAGGCCGCGGAAAACCGCGAGCGCTTCGGCCAGACCAAGGCCGCGAAACAGCTTTCCGAAGCCCGCAGCGACAAGGCAACGAAGGACCTTGACGCTCACAAGCTCAACGACGAATGAGCAAGGACTTGAAACGCTCCGTTACAATCGCAGGCCACCGTACTTCCCTGTCGCTGGAGCCCGAATTCTGGAACGCATTGAACGAAGCAGCCCGGGCAGACGGAAAATCAGTCTCGGCAATCATCGCGGAGATGGACCGCTCTCGTGGCGACAGAAACCTGTCCAGCGCCATTCGTGTTTGGCTTTTGCGGCGACTGCAGGGAAAATAGCGGCTCAGGCGCTCGCTTGTTCCGGCGTTTCGCCTTCAACTTCCATGGAAGGAGTAAAAGGCCGGGCAAAATGGAAGCCCTGCATCGCGTCGCAACCGAGCGCCTGCAGTGCCGCTGCCTGTCCTGCCGTCTCCACCCCTTCGATCACGCACTGAAGCTTGAGGTTGCGGCATAGCTCAACGATCGTCTTGACGATGCCGCGTGACACTTCGCTCGGACTCGATGTCCTGCACGAAGGAACGGTCAACCTTGATCATGTCGAGCGGAAGCCGATGAACATAGGAGAGGCTTGAATAGCCGCTGCCGAAGTCATCCAGCGCCACTTTGCAGCCGAGGTTGCGCAAGAGATTGAGAACGTCATTGGCCTGTTGGAAGTCAGCCATGAATGCTGTTTCGGTGATCTCGAAGGTCAGTTGGGACGGGTTGATTCCGCTCTTACGCACCATGGCGAGAATTTGCAGGATGGTTTCCGGCGAGGCAACATCGCGCGCCGACAGGTTGAATGACAACTTGGAGCCGGCGGGCAACGTCGCAAGCAGAGACAGGGTCTTGCGCAGCAGCACGAGCGTTACCTGGTGAATGAGATCGGAACGTTCTGCCGCGGCTATGAACTCCGTAGGCGGGATCTGACCCAATACGCCGTTGGTCCAGCGCGCCAGCACTTCGTGGCTGCGCGGCTCGCCAGTTGACGCCGTGACGATGGGCTGCAACATCAGCGACAATTCGTCTCCAAGGTTTGCATTGCGCAGATGCTGGTCAATGCGATTGATCCTTCGAAGTTCATTGCCAAGTTCATTGTTGAACAGCACCGGCATGCCGCGCCGGTTCTGCTTGGCATGGATGAGCGCATAGTCGGCATTTTCCAGCAGCTTCTCGGGCTCGATGCCTGAACTCCGGGCACAAGGCAAATCCAATAGAGGCCGAAATCGAGGCGTCAACGCGCGAGAGCTGATAGCGGCGGCCAAGTTGCTCGCAGATTTCTGCGCCGAACTCGCTCAACTCCTGGTCTCCATGCAGCCCGCGCAGCAACAGTGCGAATTCGTCGCCGCCAAGCCGGGCCCTGAAGATGACTTGCTCCGGGAGCGCTTCGAGGCGTCTGGCAACCTGCACGAGGATCTCGTCGCCAACGCCATGTCCGTGGCAATCATTGATCATCTTGAAGCCATCGAGATCAATGACCGCGATGGCGAAGCGGAAGCCGTCGGTGAGGTGGCTGGTGCTGAGGGCATTGGCCTGCTGGAAAAAGGCCCGCCGGTTAGGCAGCCCGGTGAGCGCATCAAGATTGGCGAGACGGAAATTCTCGTCACTCAGCGCCTGCGTCATATTCTGCCGCGAAATGAGCTGCTGCTGCGTATGGATGAGGCTTTCAAAAGCGGCGCTATGCACCCAAAGCGTTCGGAACATCGCCAGCACCACGACGAGGAAATTGGCCATGATGGCCAGCAGTACCGGCTCGCCCGCAAAGATGAAGAATGTCAGCGCCGGAAACAAGGCGACGATGGCCGTCAGCAATGCCGCTGATCGCAAATGCATCAAGCTGAAAATGCAGGGTATCACCGTCATCGAGACGAAGAAGGCCGTATGCAGGCGCAGTTGTTCATCATCAAATGTGAACAGCACCAGTCCCCAGGCGCATAGAATGCCGCCCAGCAAACCGCTGAGCCAAACGGTGCTGCGCAACCGTCGAACGGCATCTTCATGCGGCAATTCGACATCCCGCAGCCGCACCCAGCTGATGCTGCGGAGAATTCCAATGACGACCACGGGAGCCGGCACCGCGAACGACAGCCAGAATGGCATCGTCCCGCTATGCAGGATTGCCGTGAGCACCGTGTTCAGGATGAGGATGACATAGAGAATTGGAATTTGTCGCGCGAGTGCGGCGATTTGCGACTTCACGAGTTCCGGCTGATCATCCGGAACACGGAACAAGTTCGTCAATCGCGTCCACATCTGCCGCGTGCCTAATCCAAGGTTGTGAGAGACACTCTAAACATGAAATTCGTTAAACAACGGTTTTAGAAGTAATTACTTGAAAAGAATCGGCAATTTACACACATGTTGTCAGCCGGGTGCTGGTTCCGGCGCAACTGGCGCCTGCTCTGGCAATTGCGGCACTTGCGGTTTCAGCCGCGGACGGACGAGCGGACCCGCACCTGCCCGGAGCGGCCGTCCGAAAACAGCCAGCTCGCGCAAGCGGCGTTCCAGCTCCAACTTGTTCATGGCGCGCCCCTCATCAAGCAAAATTGCCTGCCGGGCAGCAGCCTTTTCCGCATCAATGAGGCGTTGCGCTGCAAATATGCGAAGCTCGCGCTGGCGCAGGCGCAGTTCGGTTCGCTGCGCATAGTACTGATCGAGCTTCTGCTGGTCTGCGCGCCGCATCTCTTCTTCCTCGCGCGCCAATCTTGCTTGCTCGGCCTGCACTTTCTCGAGTTCGTCGACGCCTTGCTGCAATATCTTGAAGCCGAGGAAGGCGCTGAGTTCGCTGGCCTCGACGCGCCTGGTCAGGTTTTGCGGCGGACCGGCATAGACAATGGCCATGCGAGGCAACCCGGCCAGCGCCTTGAGGTCAAGCGCGATGGGAATGCGCAGCCTCCCGGATGGGAGATCAATGACCGGCGAAAGCGTTACAGATGCATCAGGTGTTTCGATGCCGAATGGCGTCAAAGTGGCAATGCCCTGCTGAATGCTGACCGAACCGAAGGTGGGCGAAAGGCGCAATCCATCGCCTTCAAGCATCGCCTGCAAGGAGGCGGCAAGTTGGTCCGCATCCTTGACCGCGCCGATGCTCTGCGTGAAGCGTGCCGGCGTGACGCCTAGCAGGACGAGGTCCGTCACCTGCAAGGCGCCATTGCCGGAGAGTTCCGCCAGCACCGCAGCCGGACTCAGACCTTGCCCTTCAAGTTTCATGTCGACGTTGACAAGACCCGCCGCTGGCTTCGCGCCATTGTCCTCGCTCAACACCGTTTCAAGCCGGAACGGCATCACCACGCTGGCCTTTATTTTGCGCTGCGCCAATGCCGCATCAAGGTTCAGTTCGAGCGATATCTTATCGCCATTGCTGCTCTTGCCATAGGCGACGAACTGGGTCGACGGCCCCGATGCCTTTATGCCGATCTGCCCGTCAGGCACCGAATATCCGGGATAGACATCCATCACCTTGGGCCTGATCCAAAGCTCTCCCGAAATTCCAAACGGCGGCTGTGATGCGAACAAGCTCTCGCTGCTGGCAACCTCACCGTTCCAGGGCAAGAGGGCCGCCGCAAGTCCCTGTGCGATAGAAGCGCGCGCAACGGTAAGCTCTCCCGAGATTTCCCGTCCATTCGCCAGTCGGATGCTTCCGCTCAATGGTTCGCCATCCAGCGCACCTTCTATGCCTTCAACAATTTTATCTGAGCCAATCATTTTCAAATCGGCAGACGCCTTGAAGGCTGCGGATTGCTGATCAACCAAAGGCAACCCTATGACTTGCGCCAATGTGACGATGTTCCCGGCCGCGATCTGCACTTTCCCTTGCGCCATTGGAGGAGAAGCAGAGAGGTTTGCAGTCCCCGCGAAGGAACCTTGGGTGCCATAAAGATCCAGCATGACTTCGGTCTTGAACCCGGCAAGGGTCGAGCCATCCGCTGTCACCGACACACTGGCCCGCTGCCTGTCAGCCGCCTGCGCCGTGCCGCCGAGCAATTGCCAAAGTTCACCGCTGCCAGCGCTGCTGACATTGCCTGAACCCTTGAAGGCAAGACCGCCAGCCAGCAATGTGCTGAGTTCTCCCGATCCACTGACCGCGAAGGGCCCGCTGTTTCCATCAACAACAATGCCAATGCTGCCTGGCGCATTGCCTGCACGCGCCTGCAAGGCAATCCGCATCGCGGTGCGGCCAAGCGGCCGTATCCAGGCCGGATCGGCATTCCGTGGCACCAGGCCCATAAGGCGAAACAGACCGCGCGGGTCCTCGGCTGCGATGCGGGTGTCAATGTCGCCATCGGCGCCCGCTTCGGTGTTCAGCATGACGCCTGCTGCCGTGAGGCTTGCTCCGCCAACCGAGCCGATGGACAGCGTCTTGACATCGATGCCGCGAACCGTCGTCTCAAGGTCAGCTGAAAGTTTTTCTGCCTCAACGCCGTTGAGCAGCAGCCGATCAGCATTGAGTACAAGGCGCATGTCGCGCCGTGATTGTTCTTCAAGAAACCCTTGCAGCAGCGAAGTCCAGCGCAAGCCGCCAGTCGAAGTCAGCGAGCCCACGCCCGAAGGCATGAAGGCATCCACGTCTATGCGGCTCGCCTTGAGCTCAAGGTCAAGGATCGGCCGTTCACCATTGACCAGCATGGACAAGCGGCCCTTGCCCTGATCACCATTGAGCTCGAAGACAACGTCACGAAACTCGAGCTTGGAAACCGTCAGTCTGACTTCCCCCTCGGCCTTGAGGCGGCCGCGGCTGCCAGTCCAAACCCGTGCAAGCTCGGCCTTTCCCTCCGGCCACAACCAGGACGTCAGCTGGCGCGTATCAGCAGTATCAAGGGCTAGCTTGCCGCCCAATTCCGCAAACCGCTCGCCGGGAAAGAATACGCCGGAGAACAGCATGCGTGTGCGGCCAGGCAGGTTGGCGGCAAGACGGCTGATGCGCACCAACTCTGCGCCTGTCTGAAAGGCAAGCTCCGTGTTCTCCAGCAATTCGCCGCCAGCCCGCAGCGCCTGCACTTTGACTGCCGCATCAAGCTGAAGGTTTGACGGCAGACTGCGCAGCAAACCATTGAGCAGGGCAAGTCCGCCGCCATCGCGCAGCAATTGGCGTGAGCCTGCGCCAGCCAGCACATCGAGATCGACGCGAGGCGCCACAATATCAATCGCGGCTTCCACTTGCTTGCCGATCACGGCTCTGCCCTTGCCGGTGATGAGCGTACCCTGGTCCGAATTGTCTGCTGGCCGGATCTCGATCTCGCTCAGATCAATACGCGTGAAATCTGCCTCATACTTTGCCTTCATCCTGACTGAACGGAAACGCCCTTCTGTGTTGCTCTTGCCTTCTCCGTCAACAAGCGGCTCCAGCCGCAGTTCACCCTTGACCCTGCCGTCAAGCGCGCTTTCGCCGTCGATCATCGCGGCGTATCCCGCCTGCTCGCCGGGGGAGAGGCGCAGGGAATAGCGCAATGGCTTCACTCCATCCCAGCTCGCGGTCGACAAGGAAAATGAAACCGGCGTACCATTGGCCTGGAGCGTGCCAGTGGAGCGCCACGGCCCGGCCAGCGTCGCCGCCGACAAAGTTGCGTTGATGCCGGAGAACACGGTCTTGCTGTCTCGCACGGAATCGAGAACATAAATCTCTCCGCCCAGTACGCTGATCTGGTCGAGTTGAACCTGGTCGAGCAGCGGGCTGCTGCTGATCGAAACTGCCGGCGCAAAAGCGAGGTTCAGCCTGTTGTCAGAGCGTCTCTCCAGATTGACCACGGGTTTCTGAATATCGATGCTTTCAACCTGCAGGTCTCCATTGATCAGGCCTCCCAGGGTGACCTTGACGCTTACTCGTTCTATGCTGGCAAACACAGGTTCGCGAAACCCTTCCGGGTTGGCGATGACAACATTGTCCGCCATCAGTTGCGGAAATGGAAAAAGCCGCACCGCAATGTCGCCCCGGATGGCGACATCACGGCCAGTCAGCTTCTGGCCCCAGGCCTCAAGCCCGTTGCGATAGCGGCCCCAGTCAACGACATAGGGCGCAAGCAGTGCAAAGCTCACCGCCAGCAGCAGCACAATGCCAAAGTAAAAAACTGGAGACTTGAGAACCTTCATGCTGGCCCCGGATTGCCGTCATCATATGAGGCTTCGCCACCCGCATGCAATGGCAAGCGCCGCTAAAGCGTGACAATCTTTCCGGGGTTCATGATATTGTCCGGGTCGAGCGCCTGCTTGATGGCGCGCATGACTGCCACTCCCCTTCCATGCTCAAGCTCGACGTATTTGATCTTGCCACTGCCGACGCCGTGTTCGCCGGTGCACGTGCCCCCCATGGCGAGCGCACGGCGGATCATCCGGTCATATAGTGCCTTGACGCGCGCAACCTCTTCCGCGTCGTCGGGGTTGCAAAACAGGACAACATGAAAATTGCCGTCGCCCACATGCCCGACCATAGGCCCCTGCATGCCCTCGGCCGCAAGGTCCGCTTGCGTGGCCATCACGCATTCAGCAAGCCGCGAAATCGGCACGCACAGGTCGGTTGCGAACACCTCCTGCCCCGGCTTTGCCAGCGTTCGCGAGGCCCAGAAGGCGTCATGCCGCGCCTGCCACAGTTTTGCCCGGTCTTCTTCCTTCTCGGCCCAGTCGAAACCCGTGGCACCATGGCCCTCTGCAATGGCGCGAAACATTTCAATCTGTTCGCGCGCGTGTGCCGTCGAGCCATGGAACTCAAGAAACAGGGTGGGCGCCACCTTGAGATTAAGTTTCGAATAGGCGTTGAGCGCCGCGATATGTGCTTCATCCACCAACTCGATGCGCGCCACCGGAATGCCAAGCTGGATTGTTTCGATCGTCGCCTGGCAGCAGGCATCAATGGACGGAAAAGTGCAGACACCAGCCGTCATCGCCTCCGGAATGCCATGCAGCTTGAGCTGAACTTCGGTGATGATGCCGAGTGTGCCTTCAGAACCCACCATGAGGCGCGTGAGATCATAACCGGCGGACGATTTGCGCGCCCGCGTGCCGGTGTGGATCACTTCGCCATTAGCCATGACTACGGTGAGGCCCAGCACATTGTCGCGCATGGTGCCGTAGCGCACTGCATTGGTGCCGGAAGCCCGCGTTGCAGCCATGCCGCCGAGCGTGGCATCAGCTCCGGGATCGATGGGGAAGAATAGTCCCTTGTCACGCAGATCAAGATTCAGCGCCTTGCGCGTCACACCAGCCTCAACGCGGCAATCAAGATCCTCGGCATTGACTTCGAGGATGCGGTTCATGCCCGTCATGTTCAGCGTAACGCCGCCGAACGGCGCCGTGATATGCCCCTCAAGCGAAGTGCCGGCCCCATGCGCAATGACTGGCACACGGTCACGCGCGCACAGGCTGACAATACGCTGCACTTCGTCCGTTGATTGCACGAAGGCCACCGCATCAGGGCTGGCGCCGGGCGCCCAGGTCTGGTCCTTGCCATGCTGGTCGCGCACGGCCTGTGATGTAGACAGCCTCTCGCCCATGAAAGCGCGGATGTCGGCCAGCGTTTGACTCAAGCGCGGTAATTCGGGATGAACATTCATTGAGCCAGCCTAGCACGGAGCGCCTGCATGACAATCCCCGCAATCTGCTGAATCGCTAATCCGGCAAGCCCGCCGTCCGTAGCGCGGTGATCAGCCGATCAAGGCAGCTTGCATCCTTGTACAATTCGGAGTGGCGGATGTTTCGCAGGCTGAATGATGGCGTTGCATCGAGAAGCTGCGCAATCGCCTCCTCGGCCTTCCTTTCCTCTCCACGAAACCCGTGAATGGCCGCCACATAGGCATGCTATAGGGTTCGTCCCTTTCGCGGCGCTGGTTTTCAAGTGCATGTTCAAGCGCCTTGTCATATTGACCCAACCACATGTGGATGATGCCCAGGTAGTAAATCAGATAGTCGTCCGGCTGCGGACTGTGCCGCATGGCATGCTTGAACGATGCCAGCGCCTCCTTGGTCTGTCCGGCATAGATTTGAAACATGCCAAGGAAGCCATGTGAGCGCGAGTCGGCGGGCGAACTGTTCACCGCCTGCCTGCCCCAATGAAGCGCCGCTTCATATTCGCCGCGCACGAACGCGATGCTGGACCTGAGCGTGTAGAGCTTTCCCATGGACGGGTCGAGCGCCTCTATGGCGGCCGCGCAGCGTTCGGCTTTGCCAATTGCGGTCACTCGGTCGACGGATAAACTGTAACGGGCATCCCAGTAATGGCTGACCCCTATCCATGCCATTGCGCCTGTGTAGGACGGATCGATTGCCAAGGCTTCTTCCAGCAGGCTTCGCGCTGTTTCATTGTCGGCCGTTGAGTAGCGTTGAAATATCTGGTGGGCCAGTACGGCCTTTTCCCAGGCTCTCAGGTTCTTGGTCTGGCCTTCCCAAAGCCGCGCCGCTTCTCCCGCTGAAAGCCTGACCTGAAGTGCCTGTACGATATTCCGGGTGAGGTCGTCCTGGAAGGCAAAGATGTCGTCGAACGACCCGTCATAACGTTCCGCCCAGATTGAACTGTCTGACCAGGCGTCGGTGAGTTGCGCCGTGACGCGAACCTGCTTCTCCGTTGCTCTGATGCTGCCGTCGAGGATGTAGCGAACGCCAAGCTCATTTGCTGCTTCCTTCGCCGACTGGTCCCGGCTTTTGCGGGCATGGCTTGATCTGCGCGCGTTCACCAATAGCCCGCCGATGCGGGACAAAGCGGCGACAATGTCATCCGTCATGCCATCGGCGAAGAATTCATGCTCGCGGCTCGCTGAAAGGTTGGTGAAGGGCAAGACCGCAATCGAAGGGCGGATATCCGTTCCGGCTGCTCTGACCGGGGAGTGGTCTTCGGTGTCATTGGGCTCTACATTCAGGAACTGGTATCCGACGCGAGGCACTGTCGAGATCCAGTCTTCGCCGTCTGGCTTCACTCCCAGCACCCTGCGTATCGCCGCAATCTGAACTGAGAGGTTGCTTTCCTCAACTTGCTGCGCCGGCCACGCAACGTCCATAAGGTCCGACTTGCCGACTACCCGGCCGCCTGCTTCGAGCAAGGCAGAAAGTAGTGCTAAGCCTCTGTGCCCCATCGGCACCGGCACTCCTTTGTTCAGAAGTATACGTCGCTCGACATCCACAACAAAAGTGCCGAACGCGAAAGTCCTGTCACCCATAGCAGCATTATACCTGGTTTCGGCATTTTTCGGAACTTTTCGGCAGCCGCTTCAATACGCGCAGGTCCGCAGACGGCATGATCCAGCCTGTCCACGAAAGCACGGCCAGATAGCACAGGAGAACATCATGCAGCTTCATTCCATAATCAAGTCATCTGACAACGGTACTACCACGCGCAAATGGCCAGCCTTGCGCGATGTGCTGGCCAGGTGCAGGCAGGCACTTTGGGAGCATCACTTCAAATTGCGGGAGAATGACGGGTTGGCGGCACTCAATACCCGCCTGCAGCATGACATTGGCAATACGGACATGATGTCCGTTTGCAGTGAACTGAACACTCGCTCCGACGCTGGTGACCGCGCCTTCGCAATGAGTCTGCTGCGTAATCCATGACTGCAGCTCCGCTGAAACTACGGCTTTCACAGGCTTGATTCTGGTTGCGATATGGTCTCGAAAAAGTTTGACGGAGGAGTGGTAATTCGGGATGAACATTCATTGAGCCAGCCTAGCACGGAGCGCCTGCATGACAATCCCCGCCCCTTTCAAGAGCAGCCTGATGCGGGTCGAGGACCAGTGGATCGACTACAACGGTCACTTCAACATGGCCTACTACAATGTATTGTTCGACCGCGCGGGCGATGAAGTCTTCGAAACCCTGGGGCTTGGCCCGCAGTATGTGAAAGACTCAAATTGTTCCTTCTTTACGCTTGAAGCCCATGTCACCTACCTGCGTGAGCTGCATGCCGGCGACCAAGTCCATGTCACCACGCAGTTTCTCGCAAACGACGCCAAGCGCGTGCATTATGTGCAGCAGATGCATCACGCCGCTGAAAACTATCTCGCTTGCATCACCGAAAACATGATCATGCACGTCGACATGACGGCCAAAAAATCATCCAATTTTCCTCAAAGCGTTTTGAATCATATTGCCGCGGTGCAGCAGGCTCATGCTGCACTGCCGGTTCCGCCGCAAGTCGGTCACAAAATAACTATTCCGGCAAAAAAAACCTGAAACGTCACGCCGCTGCAACATTGTCGGCGCATTTGGCAGCCATGGTGCATTTCAACACCACAAGAAACGACAAGGAGGCCAAGATGAACAACGCTGGATATCTGCAATTCGCGGAAGCGCTGGTTTTTGTGCATGGCCCCCGCGCCGAAGCGGAGGCCGCCATGCACGCCATCCTGTGCGAGCGCACGGGCGACATGGAAACTGCCGAAACATGGCGGCAGGTGCAATCCACCGTGCGCAATTGTGCTGTCGCGAAAAGCCGCCTGAATTTTCCTGAAACCGTTGCTATATAGGGGCTGGAAGGATTCGCTCTTCAGCCCCGCATGACTGCCGATTTTGATAATTTTGACGAGGTTCCGCCGGCACCCGCTGCTGGCAGCATTTCTGCGCGCGCCGCGATGGGCGGCGAGCCGCCCTATCTGAAAGGCCTCAACCCCGAACAACGCGCGGCTGTGGAAGCAACGGATGGACCGCTGCTGGTGCTGGCTGGCGCTGGCACAGGCAAGACCCGCGTGCTCACCACCCGCCTCGCCCACATCCTCGCAACCTCCAGGGCCTGGCCCAACCAGATTCTCGCCGTCACCTTCACCAACAAGGCGGCGCGCGAGATGAAGGAGCGCATCGGCCACCTGATTGGCGGCATGGTCGAAGGCATGACCTGGCTTGGCACCTTCCATTCGATCGGCGTCAAGATCTTGCGCAATCATGCGGAACTCGCCGATCTCAAGTCCGGCTTTTCGATTCTCGATACCGATGACCAGATCCGCCTCCTCAAGCAATTGCTGAACCTGCACGACATTGATGAAAAGCGCTGGCCCGCCCGCCAGTTGGCAAGCCTCATCGACGGCTGGAAGAACCGCGGCCTGATACCGGAGAAGGTTCCGGCTGGCGAAGCCCACGCCTTCGCCAATGGCATTGGCGGCAAGCTCTATGCCGAGTATCAGCAACGCCTGAAGATCGTCAATGCCGCTGACTTCGGCGATTTGCTGCTTGAAGTCCTGCGCATATTCCAGAATCATCCGGATGTGTTGGCGACCTACCAGAAGCGCTTCAAGTACATGCTGGTGGACGAGTATCAGGACACCAACGTGGCGCAGTACCTGTGGCTGCGCCTGCTTGCCCAGGGCCATCACAACATCTGCTGTGTCGGCGATGATGACCAGTCTATCTACGGCTGGCGCGGCGCCGAGGTCGATAACATCCTGCGCTTCGAAAAGGATTTTCCCGGCGCCAAGATCATCAAGCTGGAACGCAATTACCGCTCCACCACCCATATTCTGGGTGCCGCCTCGGGCCTCATCGCCAAGAACGAAAGCCGCCTCGGCAAAACGCTGCATACCGACCGTGATGATGGTGACCAGATCACCGTGCGCGCCCATTGGGACGGCGAGGAGGAAGCCCGCACCATCGGCGATGACATTGAGAGCCTCCAGCACAAGGGAGAGCGGCTGAACGACATGGCCATTCTGGTGCGCGCCTCGTTCCAGATGCGCTCGTTTGAAGACCGTTTCATCACCGCCGGCATCCCCTACCGCGTTGTCGGCGGCCCCCGCTTCTATGAACGCGCCGAAGTCCGCGATGCGCTGGCCTATTTCAAGGTCGTCGGCTCGCCAGACAACGACCTTGCCTTCGAGCGCATCATCAATGTGCCCAAGCGCGGCATCGGCGATACTTCGGTCAAGCGCTTGCATGTGCTGGCACGCAGCCACGGCACATCGCTGTTCCGGGCCGCCGAACAACTCAGTCTGACGGATGAGTTGAGTCTCAAAACAAGAACTTCGCTCCGTATGCTGATGGAAAGCTTCAAGAGATGGCGAAGCCTGCTTGATGTCGCGGGTCATACTGATCTGGCTGAAACCATTCTCGACGAGTCTGGCTACACCGAGATGTGGCAGAACGACAAGTCGCCGGAAGCCGAAGGCCGGCTTGAAAACCTCAAGGAGCTTGTCCGCTCCATGCAGGAGTTCGACAACATGGCGGGCTTCCTCGAGCATATCGGGCTGGTCATGGATCGCGACAGTAACGATGATGACGACAAGGTGACAATCATGACGCTGCATTCCGCCAAAGGGCTGGAATTCGGCACCGTGTTCCTGCCCGGCTGGGAGGAAGGCCTGTTTCCGCACCAGCGCTCGCTTGATGAAAAGGGCCGCGCCGGGTTGGAGGAGGAACGCCGCCTCGCCTATGTCGGCATTACCCGCGCCAAACGCCGCGCCACCATCTCGTTTGCGCAGAACCGCCGCGTGCATAACTTGTGGCAGACCGCCCTTCCCTCGCGCTTCATTGATGAATTGCCGGAAACCCACGTGGATGTCGCGCCGATGGCGACCTCCTACGGCGGGCATGCGCTGGGCGGCTATGGGGCAAGCCGCTTCGACAATCAGCAACCCTTCTCCAACACCTATGCAACACCCGGCTGGCAGCGCGCCCAGGAACGTTGGAGCAAGGGCGAAGGTCTGCGCTCAACGCCACGTTTCATCGAGGGTGAACTGGTGGCCAAGAGCGCCGAGGCGACTTCGTTTTCCAAGGGCACCCGCATCTTCCACCAGAAATTCGGCTATGGCCGCATCACCGGCATAGATGGCAACAAGCTGACCATCGACTTCGAGAAGGCCGGCGAGAAGCGCGTGCTCGACAGCTTTGTTAGCGCTGCGTGACATCGCTCTACGCTGATCCCCGATTGGCAGTTATCTACGATGCTCTCAATCCGGCCGACCATGTTGATGAGTTTTATCTTGATCTCGCCCAAAGGCAGGGCGGCAGTGTTCTGGATATTGGCTGCGGCACCGGCCGCCTTACCGTCCGGTTTGCGGAAAGCAGCTTTGAAACCTGCGGCGTAGATCCCTCGCGGGACATGCTGGCCACTGCCCGGCAAAGGCCAGGTGGTGACAAGGTGACGTGGCTGAAGGCAAGCGCCAGTCAATTCGCCGCCGGACGCCGTTTTGATTTTGCGCTGATGACGGGGCATGCCTTTCAAACGCTGTTGGGCGATGATGAGATTCAGGCAAGCCTGCGCAATGTCGGAGCCCATCTGTCAGCCAACGGACAATTTGTTTTTGAAACGCGTAACCCGCTGGCCCGCGAATGGGAAAGCTGGATTCCCGGCAACAGCGAAGAGGTTGTGAATGTTCCCGGCCTGGGCGTGGTGCACGTTCACAATGACATAGCCCTCGTTGCCCCCGGGCGGGTGGACTATGAGACACACTTCCGCTTCGCCGACGGAGAAACATTGACCACGACGGATGCCCTGCGCTTTCTCGGCCATGCACAGGTTGAAAGCGCGATGCGTCAGGCTGGTTTTCGAACGGTTAACATCATGGGCGATTGGGACGGCTCTCCCTTCACCGCGTCAAGCAGGGAAATTATTGTCATTGCTGGTGAATTCCTGCCCGCCGCGAACCTTGGCAAACCGTGAGCCGTGCGCCTGCAGCCGTGTCATTTAGCCTCCCATTAAGGTTTGATCCCTAGCGTGCCTCGATCAAGAACCGCCGCAGGGAGACGGGGATGTCGCTTGCCGAAAATTCAGTTGGGTTGAAAGCGGCAGCTCGGCCAGCCTGGATAGCGCGCGCCGTCTACACGGCAGCCATATTCTCCTCAGCCTTCCTGATGTTTGCCATCCAGCCGATGTTCACCAAGATGGTGCTTCCGCAATTGGGCGGCTCGCCAGGCGTCTGGTCGGTGGCCATGGTGTTCTTCCAGGGCCTGCTGCTGCTCGGCTATCTCTATGCCCATTTGTCAACGCGCTTCCTCCCTGTCCGTGCAGGCGTGGCGCTGCATGTCGCCATGCTTGTCATAACGCTGGTGGCCTTGCCGATTGCCATGTCGACGACGCTTGGATCACCGCCGGCAGAAGGCCAGGTGTTCTGGTTGATTGGCACGTTTGCCTTGTCCGTCGGCCTGCCGTTCTTCGCAATCTCGGGCAATGGCCCACTGCTGCAGGCCTGGTTCGCCCGTACTGGCCACCCGCATGCGGCCAACCCGTATTTTCTCTATGCCGCCTCCAACCTCGGGTCCTTCGCGGCTCTGTTGCTGTATCCCCTGGTTTTTGAAACCACCTTGCACTTGTCGGTTCAGTCGGCCGCCTGGTCACAGGCGTTTTCCATTCTTGCCATTCTCATCACCGGTTGCGGCTATCTCGCTTTGACTGGCCACAACACCAGCCCGCTTGGCGCGGAAAGCACTGAACCTGCTCCTGACTGGACGCAGATTGGCCGCTACATCTGGCTCGCCCTCGTGCCATCAGGCCTGCTGGTTGCGGTAACGGCCTATATCTCGACCGATGTGGCGGCAGCCCCATTCCTGTGGATCATTCCGCTCTCGCTCTTCCTGCTTACCTTCGTGCTGATCTTCCGCGACAATCAGGTCATTTCGCCAAGATTTCTCAATCGCGCGCTGCCAACGCTTGCCGCGATGATCGTGATCACCAAGATCCTTGATCCCAATATTCTCATTTCAACTGCGGTCCACCTGACCTTCTTCTTCGTGGCCGCCCTGTTCTGCCACCAGCGGCTGTTCGAGCAGCGCCCGGCGGCTGCGCACCTCACGCAGTTTTATCTCTGGATGTCATTTGGCGGCGTTCTTGGCGGCATCTTTTCGGCCCTCATCGCGCCGCTCGTCTTCAACCGCGTGCTGGAATATCCGTTGCTGGCCTGCATCGTCATGCTGGCGCACCCGGCGCTCCACAAGCCGGCGGATGGCGTCTTGTTCAAGCAGGCACTGCCGGTCATCTGCATTGCCATCGTCGCGGTCCTCGGCCTGCAGGTTTTCTCTGGCCGCGAGGACGTGCACAATGGCTTCCTTCCGGTCATTGTCCTGATGCTCGGCTCATTCGCAATCATAGCGCTTTACCGCTTGCCGGTGATCCAGGCAGCCCTCATCCCTTGCCTGTTCATCTTCTCGGAAGCGACCTTCGCCAACATCTTCAACGCGCATTTTGACCGGTCTTTCTTTGGCGTTCACCAATTGTCGTTGCGCGAGAATGACCAGTTCCGCGTGCTCACGCACGGCCTCACCATCCATGGGGCGCAACGCGTCGCCAACGCCGATGGCACGCCCTACACGGGTCCGGTCAAACCGCTGACTTACTACCATCCGGATGGCCTGCTGGCGCAGACACTGCGGCTCACGCCGCCAAAGTCCGGCGGCCGCAACGTTGGCGTTGTCGGCCTCGGCTCCGGCGCCCATTCCTGCAATGGCCAGCCTGGCGACAAGTGGCAGTATTTCGAGATCGACCCGGTGGTTGAGCGCATTGCCCGCGACACCGCCAACTTCACGTTCCTGTCCACCTGCGCGCCCGATGCAAAAGTTACCATCGGTGATGCCCGCCTGACTTTGGCTGATGAGCCGCATGGCAAGCTGGACTATCTTCTCATTGATGCCTTTTCGTCGGATGCCATCCCGGTGCATTTGCTCACGCGAGAAGCGCTGCAGCTTTACATGGACAAGCTGGCCCCGGATGGCTTGCTCGCCGTCCACATTTCAAACCAACACATGGAGCTGGAGACTGTCGTTGCTGCACTGGCTGATGACGGCGGCTATGCCTTGAAGGTCAACAAGATTGCGAGCTCCGGCAGAACGCTGGAAGAGCCGACAGCGGCGGTCGCGGCGGTCTTCGCAAAACAACCTGAAACATTGATACCCTTCAGTGAAGAAGGCGGCTGGGCCCGCCCTTCGGCCACTGCGACTGCCGTTTGGACCGATGATTATTCCAACATTCCCGGAGCTATCTGGCGCAAGTACATGCGCTGACTTTAACCGGCAGGCGCGCCGCTTTGCGGTCGCAGCACGGCTGAGCCGGATTGGGCTCCAAGCTTGAGGAACTGAAGCAGGCTGAGTGCTGAAACTGCGGACACCACGAGGAATGCCAGCGTGAAGTCGCGTGGCCGCAGCACTGCATCGCCATTCATCCATTGCGCTGCCTCAAGCACAACTGCCGCAATGGCGACGCCAGCCGAAAGCGAAAGCTGCTGCGCAACCGAATAGAAACTTGTGGCCGGCGCCGCATCCGCCGCGTCAATGTCTGAATAGGCAAGCGCATTCATGGCGGTGAACTGCAGCGAGCGCAGGAAGCCGCCAACCACGAAAATGCCGAGCAGCAGCGTAACCGGCATGTCCTGGGTAATGAGGCCATAGGATGCGATGAACAGCGAAGAAACAATGCTGTTGACGGCAAGCAGCAGACGGAAGCCAAAACGGTTCAGAAGCCGCGAGGTTGAAAACTTCATGGCGATGGAGCCTATCGCCGCCGAAGCGGTCAACAATCCGGAATGCCAGGGCGAATAGCCGAAGCCCAGTTGCAGCAATAGCGGCAGAAGAAAAGGAATGGCTCCAACGCCGACCCGGTAGAGGCTGCCGCCCAGCACGCCGGCGCGAAACGTCGCCACACGCAGCAGCCTGAGATCAATGATAGGGTTGGGCGCGGTCCTCGCATGCCGGACGTAGAACGCCAGAAGAATGAAACCGGTGATGATCATGGCTGCAACCTGCGTATCAGGCAGGATGTCACGGCCAACGATTGTGGCGCCGAAGGCAACTGCGGTGAGCCCTGTTGAGGACAGCAGAAATCCCCGCACATCAAGCGGCGGCGAAACCTCCGGCACACCCGGCGACATGTAACGCGATGCGAGAAATATGCCGACAAGCCCTATCGGCACGTTCATCCAGAATATCCAGCGCCAGTCACCATAGGTGGTGATGAAGCCGCCCACCGGTGGGCCAACCAGCGGCCCGACCAGCGCCGGAATGGTTGCCCATGCCAACGCATCGACAATCTGCGACTTGGGAATTTCACGCATCAGGATGATGCGCCCGACTGGCACCATCAGCGCGCCGCCAACGCCCTGCAGGGCACGTGAAGCAATGAGCCACTCCAGGCTCTGCGACTGGCCGCAAGCCAGCGAGCCGATGACGAATACTCCAATGGCCACGCGAAACACGTTGCGCGCCCCATACCTGTCAGCCAGCCAGCCCGACACTGGAATGAACACGGTCAGGCTCAGCAGGTAGGTGGTGAAGGCAAGCTTGAGGGCAACCGGATCGGTGCCGAGGTCGGCGGCAATCGTCGGCAGCGATGTGGCGATCACTGTCGAATCCATGTTCTCCATGAACCAGGCGGCGGCGATGACTAGCGGCAGGACTCGGTGTTTCGCAAGCATTGGCACGTTCATAGCACGCCGCACAGGCTCAGGCCTGCCATTGCGGCATGGCTTCATGCAAGGACTGAAAAGATGCAGGCAAGTGACTCAGCGGGCTCGCAATTTCACGCCCTGACCGTCACTGCGGTAGTGGGTCAGATTGAATTTCAAAAATGAGTCATCGACACAAGGTATCCCAGTCTGAAATGCGCCCAATTGCGGACGAGAAGCACCAGCATTTGAAGGGCAGCCAAGTGCCAGAAGCGAACATTCATGAGTTTGCAATGATTAGCAGCTTCAAGCCCGTCTTGGTCATGTGTCGCGCTGCAGAGAAATGCCGGTTTAGCGGACGCGAAAGATGGTTGAGATGCACGATGGGGCCATTGCGCGGAGTGTCGTCTAAGCTCTACTAATAGACGCCATCCGCACCTGCCCCCATCGGCTAATCGCTGTGAAAACAGAGAAAATGACCATAATTGTTGATCGCAAGCTTGCTATTCTGGAACGGGCACTAACCCAGTACTTGGAGTCCGGTGATTTCAACGGCCTCGGCGTGGCTCAGTTGACAAGCGCTGCCGATATTGCAGCTGTTAGAGAACTGATTGGCGAGGGCAGGTTGGACTTGGTGCGCGGAGACGGACATCCCAACCCTCATATTAAGGCTTTCCCGGCGGACTCGGTCGATGTTCAAATCGAAAAGATCGTGGCCGCTGGCTTGGAAGGGTGCCTATACCCAACCCCAGAGCTGCTCAAAGAGCGAAATGCGGGTGCTAGCGAGAACGCACCGTACACCCGGGCACTTAAAGAAGGTGCGCCTCAGCTAAGTTATAGGGCGTTCGATCTGCGTGCACTCGAGTGGTATCGCAACGACCCTCGGTTTGACTTTGACGTCGACGACATTCATGGGCGGATACTGCAGAAAGAGGGGACGCAAGTAACGGGCCGGGCGGTGGTTCTTGATGGCTTGGAGTTCTTTGATTTTGGTTTTGCGTACGATGATGAGATGCATCGGGCGGTGGCGGCCTTTATCCGATACCTGCACGACTTGCCCGAAGTTCAGCAGATCGAGATGCAAAAACATGAGCTGGAGGGTGAATACAAATTACATCCGGACTTTTTTCGGACTCAGATCATGGGAAAATTTCCTGAACGGATATCGATTTATGATGCGTTCCTGCAGGAGAAGATCGAAATAAATCGGATATGTGAGCTTATGGGCAGGCCTAAGCTGTTCCTTACCGAGTATGACGACTTAAAACGTCCGCGCGGGTTTGGGATACTGATCAGGCCAACCAAGAAGGAATTTCGGGACTTCTCCTTGTTACTTGATCAGTTGCTGAGCGACGATCTGAACCGCGAGTTTTTCAAGAGGGATTTGGAACTCAATCGCATCCTGACCGACGAAGATGGAAACCGAGTCACGCAGCCGAAAGGCACGATTCAGCTCCTCGAGGAATGGATTCGCGCGAAGGTCAGGCTAGCCGAGCCCACGGACATGGCAGAGATGTTGGGTAAGTTCCGAGCGGTACGCAAAGTTCGCCAGAAGCCAGCACATAAAATTGAGGACAACGAGTTTGACCAGAAATATATCGCCGAACAGCGCCAGTTGATCATCGAAGCCTTTGATGCGGTGCGTACATTGCGAATGGTATTGGAGAACCATCCTGCAGCACGCGATCATGAAGTGCCTGATTATCTGCGCGAAGGGAAAGTGTGGACATTTTAGCGAGGGCGGTTGTCGAAGCTTGGGCACTCGAGATTGGCGTACCAAAAAGCAGACGATGAGCCAACGTCCAGTTCGTTTCGCATTGCAGCCATCCTTAAAACTAAGCACTGCATGTCCGCTTCGGATCAAATTCAGAAGTGAATTCCACTTTTTTCATGGTCCGCTTGCGGGCATGGAGCGGACATTCAAACTGACCCGCTACCTAACAGCGCTGTCATTTGACCGCGCGCTGGCCGAAGCCTAGAATTACCCAATGTTCCAACGGTTGTTTACATGGTTCGAGAAGTACGTCAATTCATTTCCCCCTGCCGAGGCTCAAAAGCCTGAGACGCGGCTGCTGCCGTTTGTCTGGTTCTACACCCGGCCATTTGCGCCGCTGCTCATCGCCGATGTGCTGTTTTCCTTCATCATCGCGCTCATCGAAATCTATTTCTACGGCTTCCTTGGCAGCCTGGTGGATCTTCTCGCCAAGGCCGAGCGTGCAACTTTCTGGCAAGACAACGGCCTCAAGCTCGTCCTTATCGGCGCCCTTGCCCTGATCATCCAGCCGGCCCTCAACTTCATAGGCGAAACCTCTTCGCATCAAGGCTTGCGCGGCAATTTCGCCATGCGAACCCGCTGGTTGGCGCATCGCTATGTGCTGCGGCAGAGCATGGAGTATTTCCAGAACGACTTTGCCGGCCGCCTCGCCACCAAGGTGATGCAGGCAGCGCTGGGCGTGCGCGACGCAGTGATGAAGGTGACAGATGTTGTCGTCTACGTGCTTGTCTATTTCATCGGCGCCATGTTCTTGCTGGCCACCGCGGACTGGCGGCTGATGCTGCCGCTGCTCCTGTGGATGGTGGGATACGGCCTCACCTGCTGGTACTTCGTTCCGAAGCTTGAAAAGCAATCATCCCTGCAGGCCGACATGCGCTCTCTCGTCACCGGCCGCATTGTCGACAGCTACACCAATATCTCGACGGTGAAGCTCTTTGCCCACGCCGAGCGCGAGGACGCCTTCGCCAAGGAAGGCATGGAGTGGATGCTCGACGCCGTCTACAAGTCCATGCGCACTTCGACCATGATGGCTGGCACGCTGAGCGCGCTGAATGGCGTGTTGATCTTCAGCATGACAGCGCTCTCCCTCTGGCTCTGGTACGTCAGCGCCGTGACGCCGGGCGCCATCGCCGTCGCCATGACATTGGCGCTCCGCTTCAAGGCCATGTCGCAGTGGATCATCTGGGAGCTTGCCGGTCTGTTCGAGGATATCGGAACGGTGCGTGACAGTATGGAGACCGTTGCCCGCGACCGCACGGTGCTGGACAAGCCAGGCTCATCAGCACTCAAAGTAAGTGCAGGCCGCGTCGACTTCCAAAACGTGTCGTTCAACTATGGCAAGGAAGCCTCCTCCACCGGCAAGGCGCTCAATGAGTTGACCATTTCCGTGGCGCCGGGAGAAAAGGTAGGGCTCGTGGGCCGTTCGGGCGCCGGCAAGTCCACCCTCACCAGCCTGCTGCTCCGCTTCTATGACGTCGAGCATGGCGCCATCCTCATCGACGGCCAGAACATCGCTGATGTGCAGCAGGAAAGCCTGCGCAGCGCCATCGGCGTGGTGACGCAGGATACTTCCCTGCTGCATCGCTCGGTGCTCGACAACCTGCGCTATGGCAAGCACGATGCCTCGATGGCGGATGTCGAAGCCGCAGCGCGCAAGGCCCATGCGGATGAGTTCATCGCTGGTCTTGTCGATCCGAAGGGACGAACGGGTTATGAGGCCCATGTCGGCGAACGCGGCGTCAAGCTCTCTGGCGGCCAGCGGCAGCGCGTTGCCATCGCACGCGTGCTGCTCAAGAACGCGCCTATCCTGGTTCTTGATGAAGCCACCAGCGCGCTCGATTCAGAAGTTGAAGCCGCCATTCAAGAAAATCTCTATACCTTGATGGAGGGCAAGACGGTGATCGCCGTAGCGCATCGCCTCTCCACCATCGCGGCGATGGACCGGCTGCTGGTCATGGACAAGGGCCGCATTGTCGAACAAGGCACGCACAAGCAGCTGCTCCGCAGGAACGGGCTCTATGCCAGCCTGTGGAAACGCCAGTCCGGCGGCTTCCTGGTGGAAGAGGAAGAAGCGGCGAACGCCGCAGAGTAACCAAGCCTTAACCACATTAGCGCCACAACAGCCCATCAAGAGGCCTCAGCTTCATTTGAGGGGATTATCCATGAAATTAGCCGTCATTTCGCTTTCCGCAGCTGCATTCCTGCTCGCTGCCTGTTCAACTGATCCGTACACGGGCGAATCCAAGCTCTCCAACACGGCAATCGGCGCAACGACAGGCGCCGTCATCGGCGGCGTCGGCGGCGCCATCCTCGGCAAGACCACCAGCCTCAAGACACGCAAGGCAGCGCTTGTCGGCGCTGGCATCGGCGCGCTCGCCGGAGGCGGTGTCGGCCTTTACATGGATAATCAGGAATCCAAGCTGCGCCAGCGCCTTGAAGGCAGCGGCGTTTCGGTGACGCGCGATGGTGACAGCATCATCCTCAACATGCCGTCCAACATCACCTTCGCCACCGACCAGGACTCGATCAAGCCGAACTTCTACGATACGCTGAATTCCGTCGCCATCGTGCTGCGCGAATTCAACCAATCTCTCGTTGACGTGAAGGGCCATACCGATGCCGATGGCGCTGACGATTACAATATGGACCTTTCGCAGCGCCGCGCTGAATCCGTCGCGGAGTATCTGACGGGCCAGGGACTCAACCCCGAGCGCTTCGAGGTCAAGGGCTATGGCGAAAGCCAGCCAGTCTCCAGCAATGCCTCGGCGCGCGGCAAACAGCAGAACCGCCGCGTCGAGATCGAGATCGTTCCGCTCACCTGATAAACTCCGAGAATTTCATTGCTTAAACGGGCGGGATCATGACTTCCGCCCGTTTTACGTTGCATCTTCCCGCCCGCTCGCTCACTGCTGCCGAAGCCAGCGCCGAAGATATCGAGAACCATCCACTCATTGATGCGCTTGCAGTGAGCATTGCCGAAACGGATGAAGCCCGCTCGCTTTGGGAAACGCTTGCCTACTTCACAAGCGCTGAAGATGCAGAGGATGCAGCCCGCATTCTCAGCCTGCCGGGAACTGAAATCCGCGCCCTCGTTGAGCGTGATTGGGTGCGCGAGTCGCTCCAGGGCCTGCAGCCCGTCATCGCCGGGCGCTTCTTCCTGCATGGCTCGCACGACCGTGCGCAACGCCGTGCCGGTGGCGTGTCGCTGGAGATTGATGCAGGCACGGCCTTCGGCACCGGTCATCACAACACCACGACCGGCTGCCTCTTGGCGCTCGATGCAATCCTCAAGCGCGGAAGGCCGCGTCACGTTCTCGATCTTGGCTGCGGCACCGGCGTGCTGGCCATTGCCTGTGCCCGTGTGGCGCGAACCGCAACACTCGCAACTGATATAGACCCTGAGGCCGTGCGGGTGACAGCGCTCAATGCCAGGCTGAATGGCGTGCCACATCTGGTGCGGGCAGAAACTGCGCCAGGCCTCAAGAGCAGGCTCATTGCCCTTAACGCGCCCTATGACCTGATCCTCGCTAATATTCTGGCGCGCCCGCTGGCACAACTGGCCGGCGGCCTCTCCCATCTGCTGGCTCCTGGTGGCCGCATTGTTCTCTCCGGCCTGACGGCAGACCAGGTGCGCTGGATTTCCGCCGCCTACGTGAACTGCGGACTTAAACTGGAGCGCCGGTTGCTGATCGGCAATTGGGCCACGCTAGTACTCAGCCGAACCGCCAAAATAAAACGCCCGGGCCGCTTTCGCGCCGGGCGTTAGGTGGCCGGAACGCTGGGCTCCGGCCGGGAGGAAGCTTTTGAAAGTGGCTTAGGAGCCCCAGACCATCCTGGCGATGTCGCCGCGATGCACGCCGATATCGGAAAGCATGCGGTCATCCATCTGGCGCAGCTGGCGCTCGGCGCGCGAACGCTCCAGATAGGTCTTCACGCGGCCAACCAGGCCGGGAGTGAACTCCATACCCTTGTTGCGCATGGCCTCACGGCCGTAAGTAATCGTTGTCATGTCCGTCTCCTTCAAAGCGGTCAGCTCATCACGCCCGAGCCATCTGGGCAAAAAATGTGCACCGCACAAATGCAGACTGTATATATGTGAGGCATTTGGGGCTTTCCAGATACGAAAAGTCGGCCAAAGCATGCGTATAACGCATGACTAAATTCAGATATCGTTAAGAATCTTGCCGGTCAGAAATTGCCCTGAAAAATCAATGAATGATGCGCAAAGACGCTATAATTCGAAAGTACAACCCCCATCTGCGGAACCAAAACGGCGAAAGCTTGTGCAAATTTTGGCAGCATTGCTATGCTAATTACGAATAGTTCAGAAAGCCCGACATATCGCAATGCAACAATACCTTAGATTGTGCTATCGCAGCGCCTCCAACCCCGTGGCCAAATAAAAAACGCCCGGCCAATGACCGGGCGTTTCACTTGGCGGAGTTGCGCCGGAATTTATGTGGCCGCGAGGTTGCCAGCCGAGCTCTTGCCGGTACGCTTGTCGGTCACGATCTCGAATTGGACCTTCTGGCCTTCCTTGAGCGTGCGCAGGCCTGCGCGTTCAACAGCGGAGATGTGGACGAACACGTCCTTGCTTCCGTTTTCTGGTTGAATGAAGCCGTAGCCCTTTTGCTCGTTAAACCATTTCACAGTACCGGTATTCATAGGTTCGTCCTTCAGTTTTGTTACAATGAGGCTCATTAAGCGGTTAAGCCAACGAACCTGTGGTCTCGATTTTTGGTGGAATTCTGAAGGCACATTCCCATAGGAACGCGGCGGCCAGTAGTCCGGCCCAAGTTTCGATGTTTTTCCTATGCATCAACTTGCCGCAGGATGCAAGCAAATCCTTTTGCCACAGCGGCTTGCGGGCATTAGGTTCGGCCTCATGACCGATCCAAAGCGCTTGTCCGCCCTGCGCGGCGTCCTCAAGAAACTCAAGCTCACCGGCTTCATCATCCCGCGTCAGGATGAGTTCCAGGGCGAGTACGTGGCCGCCTATGCCGAACGCCTGAAATGGCTGACAGGCTTCGCCGGTTCATGGGGCCTCGCCATCATCACGCTCAAGGCTGGCG
The DNA here is from genome assembly GCA_963814455.1 of uncultured Alphaproteobacteria bacterium. GTDB lineage: Bacteria > Pseudomonadota > Alphaproteobacteria > Rhizobiales > Aestuariivirgaceae > Aestuariivirga. Next base: position 119,633 of record CAWFCR010000019.1, read on the forward strand.
CCATTTTTGTTGATGGCCGCTATACGCTGCAGGTGCGCAAGCAGGTCGATACCAAGCTGATCAAGCCGCATCACCTCGTTGACGAGCCTCCTTCCGACTGGATCTCTGCCAACCTCAAGAAAGGTGACGTGCTGGGCTATGACCCTTGGCTGGTCACCGCCGAACAGGCAGAACGCTTCGAGGCCGCCTGCAAGCAGGCAGGCGCGAGCCTCAAGCCGGTTGAACGCAATCCCGTCGACATGATCTGGGATAATCAACCAGCCCGCCCAGCGAAGCCACTGACCGTGCAGCCGACGCAGTTTGCCGGCACGACGGTGGCCGATAAGCAGAAGCTTGTCTCAAAGCTGCTGGCAGATGTCGGCGCCGATGCAACCGTGCTGACCGAGCCAGACCAGGTAGCCTGGGTCTTCAACATCAGGGGCGATGACGTGCCCTACACGCCCGTCGTCCTCGCCTATGCAATTGTCAGGAAAAAGGGCAAGGCGGAACTGTTCATCGACAAGGCCAAGCTGCCGGAAGATGTGCAGAGCCACTTGAAATCCAGTGTTACCATCAGGAAGCCAGATCAGCTCGAACCGGCGCTCAAGGCATTGGGCAAGGCGAAGCTCCGTGTACGGATTGATGGCGCATGGACCCCTGCCCGCATCAAGTCCGCGCTCGCAAAGTCGGGAGCAAAGCTGTCGGACGGCCGCAACGTAACCGTCATGCCAAAGGCGCGCAAGAACGCGACCGAACAGGAAGGCGCGCGTTCGGCCCAGAGGCGGGACGGCGTGGCCATGGCCCGCTTCCTCCACTGGTTTGATGGTGAAGCGCCAAAGCATCAGCTCACTGAATGGAGCGTCGCGCACAAGCTGAAGGAGTTCCGCCAGGCAACCGGAATGCTTCTCGACCTGTCTTTTTCGAGCATACCCGGCTTTGGCCCCAACGCGGCAATACCGCACTACAGCGTCAAGAAGGATACCGCCCTGCCGATCAGCAATGGCATCTTCCTCATCAACTCGGGCGGTCAGTATCAGGATGGCACCACTGACATTACCCGTACGACAGTAGTGGGTGAGCCGACGGACGAGATGAGGGATCGCTTCACCCGCGTGCTCAAGGGCATGATCGGCATTTCACGCCTGCGCTTCCCGAAGGGCACAACTGGTTCGCAGATGGACGTGCTGGCTCGCCAGCATCTGTGGGCCGCTGGCCTTGACTATGACCATGGCACCGGCCACGGCGTCGGCTCCTACCTCTCGGTGCATGAGGGGCCTGCCCGCATCAACAAGTCAGACCGCGTGCCATTTGAGCCCGGCATGATCCTCTCCAACGAGCCGGGATACTACAAGGCGGACCACTACGGCATCCGCATTGAAAACCTTCTGCTGGTGCAGGAAGCGAAGGACGTGGAAGGCGGCGAACGCGCGATGATGGGCTTCGAAACCCTCACCCTCTGCCCCATCGACCAGCGCCTCATCAACCAGCACCTGCTGACGCGCGACGAGGTGGATTGGCTTAACGCCTATCACGCCCGCGTTGAACGCGAGATCGGTGCTAGTCTTGATGGCGCGGAACTGGAATGGCTGAAACGGGCCTGCGCGCCGCTCAGGTGAGAGGCAAATTGTCTTGTAGTCAAAACTGCGTGAGCACAAACCTCATGGCGATTCCGAAAGCCAGCAAACTAAAAACTTTGACGCTTTGGGGAAAGCCTGCCCAGATTTCCGAAATCCCGTTCGTCCAGCCCGTTGCAAGGGGATAGAGCCCCGAAAGCCCTGGAATGTATGTGATAGGAGCCAGCACGGCGCCGACCCAACTAGGGCTATTCCAACCCGCAGCTGCCGATATTAGCTCAATGGAAATTCCGCAGAAGAGTGCGATGACAATAACGGCTATGAAGGGAGCAAGCCTGCCAAAGAACTTGGTCAGCGCGGTTCTGCTGTGCTTTCAACATGCTGCCTCGCTCGCAAATCATCGCCGATGTTCATGCGGCCTGCAATGAATTGCGCAATGTCCTCCCAATGCTCTTCCCTGATCGCTGCGTCGTGACCACCGGCAACGTAACTGATGTTCCGTACAAGCTCTGGTGGTGAATCTGCAAAACCAACGTGACCAGCCCCGCCGAGATCAAACAGCCCTGCATGGCGCAAGGCATTAGGAGCCAGCGCAACGACTTTGTCATTCGTGGCAACATAATTCCATACTGCCTTGACGCCGCTGTCGCCTTTCCTCTCACTCCACTCATAGGATGAACGAACGACGCTGCCGGCAAATACCACCCGCTCGAACCCGCAGCTCTTATAGTCCCGCATGGCGCGAGCCGCGAGATAAGTTCCGTTCGAATGTCCCACATAATGAAATATGGCATTGGGATACCGGCAAGCCGCCTCGCAATACTCATGCATCAGCCATTCAACTTTTTGCTGCCTGATCCAGGGCAGCACGAAAGGCAGCATGGCAAAGTAGCCATAGCTCGCAGTGACAGATCGCCAATTCTTCGGCACTTGGGCGGCGCGATGACGCGTGAGGCGATCTTTTTCGTCCAATGGCCTTCGTCTCTTATTCCATGAACCACAAACACCACGTCTGACACATCATCACTCGCGTCGCGCGGCATGATCGACAGCAGGTGCTGCCAGTCAAATGCGTACTTCTTGAACGGCGCTATGTGGCGCGGCACAGCGGATTTGTTTCCGTTCAACGGGCCTGCGATGGCTGAAAGCAGCCGCTGGCTGCGGCCAATCTGAGCATCGTTTGCATTCTCATCCGGCCTCAACGGGGCAATATCGATGATGTTTCGATGGTCTGTTTGCGGAACTTCGCTGACAAGCAATCGGCCGCCCTTCGCCGTCGCTGCATTGAAATCCATGGTCTGGCCGGGTGAAATGGTATTGTCACTTGAGCCCAGCAACTGGATAGTGACGAACTTTGTGGGGATTTCACCAGATTTCAGCCTTTGTAGCAAATCCATCATTTGCAAACGGGTGTTGGCGATGAAAGGAGCGCCTCGCCTCAGGTCGAACACGGTCAAGGTGAACCTGTTGGGTATGACATGGCCCAGGAAGCCAAAGAAATTCTGTGCTGCCCAATCACGCAGTTTTTCCCGCCCCGAGGTGCGCCAGCCGGAGGATACGCCGGCAATCAGAACAAGCCTGCTGATTTTCTCGGCCCAGGGAGATCCCTTGCTGAAGCGGTCGAAACCCGCTGTCGACTCAAACTTGGCACGCTTGCCCTCGCCGAACGCGCCGACGACGACTTTGCGCGCAATGGCGCCGCCGCTGCTGTGACCCACGATGACAATCTCGTCGTACGTGCCGGACTGTTCCCAATGTGCATCGATCTTGTCGATGACCTCGCCAGCGACTTTGGCCGCCGCCACAAACGACCATACCGAAGCGGAAGCCAGTTGCGGCGTCAGGATGTCGCTGTCCGGAAGTTCTTCATGCAGCGTTTTGATCATCGGTTCAAAGTAGCCGCTCTTGAGGCTTCTCAGGCCGGGGAGCACAACGACCAGTCTTCTAGCAGGCTTGTTGATTGCCGAATGAAACTCTTCCATGTGAATGGCCCCGTCATTCCGCCCCGCAATTCTGCACGGCAGCAGGCCCCCTCGGACCGGCACCCCTTTGCGACACACGGGGTTTGGCGCAGCTCTTGCTTTGGCCAGACGAGAAGCTATCGCTTTCAGTGAACGCTATCTTCTGGTCAGCCCGGCGTCAACACTCTGAAGAGTTTGCAATAGGATAGGCCTTCTCTACTCATTCAAGCCACAGCCGCAGTAGAACAACACTCGCGACGCCGAGCACAATCGAGACAACTAACGGAACCCGAAGATAGGCAGCAATCGCTGTGACACCCCCGGCAATCGCCTCGGCCGGACCGGAGGTGAATACTGCAGGCGCGATGACAGCCATCAGAATGGCAGGCGGCAGCGCATCAAGGGCCGCCTTCCAGCGCCCCCGCACTGTCAGCCCTGCAAGCAGCACAAAGCCGGAAAGGCGCGTCGCATAGGTCGCAAGACCCATGCCGGCGATGGCCACAAGCGCGGTCCAATCGGTCATGGCTCGGCGCGTTCGCTGTGCGCCAATGCGGCAACGGCAGCGCCGGCAACGGCGCCGATGACAATGTACCATGCCCCCGGCAGCCAAAGCTTGGCGAGGGCTGCTGCGAGGCCGGCTGCAAGCAGCACAAGGCCGGTGCGGCTGCCCTTCCAGAACCCCATCAGGATCGAGATGAACAGGGCCGAGAAGGCGAAGTCGATGCCGTAGACAGCCGGATCGCCAATAGACTTGCCGAGCAATGCGCCAAGCAGTGTCGAAATCTGCCAACCGCACCACAAGGGAACCGACAGGCCAAGAAAATAGGCAAGCGATACAGGGCGAGCAAGGGCACGCTTTTCCGCAAGAGCCCAGCTTTCATCAACCAGCAGATAGGCAACCAACGGATGATGCCTGCGAGAGATGCTGGGAATATGGCGTGACAGCGAAGCCGACATCAGCACATGGCGCACATTCACGATGAAGGCGGTGAAGACAAGCAGCAAGACGGGAAGCGGCGAATGCCAGAGATCAAGCGCCACAAATTGTGAAGCGCCGGCAAACACCAGCACGCTCATCAATGCCGATTGCAGAAGGCTCATTCCCTTGGCGGCAGCGAGCGTGCCCCACAGCAGCCCCATGGGGAATACGGCGACAAGCAAAGGCAGCACGTCGAGCACGCCTTCCCGCGCTTCCGCGGTCCGGCTTGCAGGAGATATTCCGTCAGTGGCCTCGCCAGTCATTCCACCCGCCGGAACCATTCGGCCTCGTCGATCACCTCGACGCCATGCTTCTCGCGCATCCTTGAGCTTGGAGCCGGCTCCCGGGCCCGCCACCAGCAAATCGGTTTTCTTGGAAACCGAGCCGGAAACCTTGGCTCCCAGCCGCTCTGCCATCGCCTTGGCCTCATCGCGCGTCATGCGCTCAAGCGCGCCGGTGAACACCACTGTCTTGCCAGATACGGGTGACGATGTGGCAACTGCCGCCAGCGGCTGCGGTTGAACTTGTTCCAGCAGCGCATTGACCACATCAACATTGTGCTGCTCGCCGAAGAAATCGATGATGGCTTCCGCCACCACCGGGCCGATGCCATCCACTGCACCCAGCTCGCTGGCAGCATCGCCTTCCGGCTCACGCCCTGCTGCGATCATCTGGTCCCGCAACAGTTCCGCGCTGCCATAAGTCCGCGCCAGCAGCCGGGCCGTCGTTTCGCCAACATGGCGGATGCCAAGCGCGAAGATGAAGCGGTCCAGAGCGATGGCGCGGCGCGCATCAATGGCGGCAAACAGATTGCGCACCGACATTTCGCCCCAGCCGTCACGCTCCATGAGGTTGGCAAAATCCTTGCCGTTGCGGACCTGTAGCGTGAAAATATCGGCAGGCGAGGTGATCAGCCCTTCGGCATGGAACTCCTCGATGATCTTGTCGCCCAGCCCCTCGATGTCGAAGGCATTGCGCGAGGCAAAGTGCTTGAGCCGCTCCATTGCCTGCGCCGGACAGATGAGACCGCCGGTGCAGCGGCGCACCGCATCGGTCTTGCCGCCAGCGCGGTCTTCACGCACCGCATGGCTCTTGCACACCGGGCATTCGGTTGGAAAGGCGTAAGGCGTCGATGCGGGCAGGCGCTTCTCAACCACGACTGATACGATCTGCGGAATCACATCCCCTGCCCGCTGCACCACCACCGTATCGCCAACGCGAATGTCTTTCCTCGCAATCTCGTCCTCATTGTGCAGCGTCGCATTGGAAACCACAACACCGCCCACCGTGACGGGCCGCAACCGCGCCACCGGCGTCAGCGCACCTGTGCGGCCGACTTGAATGTCGATGCCTTCCAAGACAGTCGTTGCTTTCTCAGCGGCAAACTTGTGCGCCAGTCCCCAGCGCGGGCTGCGGGAAACGAAGCCAAGCCGCTCCTGCCAGTCCAGCCGGTTCACCTTGTAGACGACGCCGTCAATGTCATAGCCAAGGCTGGCGCGCTGGCTTTCGATCAGCCGGTAGTGCGCCAGCATCTCCTCGGCTGAACGGCACAGCTTCATCAGCCTGTTGACCGGCAGTCCCATGTTGGCAAAGGCCTGCACCACATCCCATTGCGTGGCGCCCGGAAGCTTCTGTGCCTCGCCCCAGGCATAGGCGAAGAAGCGCAAGGGGCGCTCCTTGGTGATTTCAACATCTTGCTGGCGGAGTGAGCCCGCCGCCGCGTTGCGCGGGTTGGCGAAGGTGCGTTCGCCAGCTTGATTCTGTTTCTCATTGAGTTCGGCGAAGTCCTTGTGGGACATGTATATTTCGCCCCTGACTTCAAGTACTGGATGAACTTGGCCACTCAGCTTGTGGGGAATGTCGCCGATGGTCAGAGCGTTGGCCGTTACATTTTCGCCTTCCGCGCCATCACCCCGCGTGGCCGCCTGAACCAGCTTTCCATCCTCATAACGGATGGAAATGGAAAGCCCGTCGATCTTGGGTTCCGCCGTGACTGCTACCTCCTCATCCTCCTTGAGATTGAGGAAGCGCCGCACGCGCCCGAGAAAGTCGGTCACTTCTTCATCTGTGAAGGCATTGCCGAGAGACAGCATCGGAACCCGGTGCATGACCTTGGCGAACTTGGCCGAAGGCGCAGCGCCAACCTTCTTCGTCGGCGAATGATCTGATGCCAACTCGGGAAACTTATCCTCAAGCCGGTTCAGGCGAAGCCGCAACTCATCGTATTCAGCGTCACTGACCGTCGGCGCATCGTCCTGGTAATAGCGCTGGTCATGCGCGGCGATTTCTTCGGCCAGCAGCGCATGTTCCGCCTTGGCTTGCTTCGCCGTCAGTTCTTCCAGCTTCTTCATGGATCAGCCCTTGGCCGCCAGCAGCCGCTCCGCTTGGGCGCGCGCCTCGTCAGTCACCTGCGCGCCCGAGAGCATGCGGGCCAGTTCCTCCCTCCGCGATTGCGCAGAGAGTGGCTGCACCCGCGTCACCATGCGCTTCGAGCCAACCTCCTCCATCTTGGAGATGAGCATGTGCTCGGAGGCGCGTGCCGCAACCTGCGGGCTATGGGTGACGGCGAGAACCTGCAGCGTGCCCGCCATGCGGGCGAGCCTTGCACCTATCGCATCGGCCACGGCGCCGCCAACGCCTGTATCAATTTCGTCGAAGATCAGCGTCGGTGCAGAACCCTTGGCCGCCAGCACCACCTTGAGAGCCAGCATGAAGCGCGCCAGTTCGCCGCCGGAAGCAACCTTCATCAGCGAGGCGAGCGGCGTGCCGGGGTTGGCTGCGACAACGAATTCGATGCGGTCAATGCCAGTTGCCCCAGGCTTTCCGGCATCGCTGGTGATCTGCGTTTCAAAGCGCGCCTTTTCAAGCTTCAGCGGCGGCAGTTCCGCTGCCACTGCTTTGTCGAGCTTTTTCGCCACAGCGCGGCGCTTGATGCTCAAACCCTCGGCTGCTGCATCATAAGCCGTTTGCGCTGTAGCCACATCCTTTTCGAGCTTCGCAAGCCGCGCACCGCCGTCAGTGAGCGTTGCAAGCTCTGCCTCGAAGCGCTCGAGCATTGCTGCGAGTTTGTCCACCGTGCACTTGTGCTTGCGCGCCGCCGCACGCAGCGCGAACAGCCGTTCTTCCGACTTGTCCAGAAGCTTGGGATCAAATGTGAAGGAGCGCTGCGCCTCGCCCAGGGCGCGGTTGGCTTCCGTCACTTCAACCAACACACGATCAAGCGCAGCGCAAACGCCATCCAACCTGCCTTCGGCCGTCGCCTTGCGCCGTTCCAGCTTGCGCAGTGCCGCGTTGAGCCGCGCTTCAAAACCGCCGCCGCCTGACAGCGCATCCTCGGCTTCGCTCAGCGCTTCCGCATATTGCTCGGCATGCATCATCAGTTGCCGTTGCGAGGCAAGCTGCGTTTCTTCTTCCGGCTGCGGATCGAGGCTGCGCAACTCGGCGATCGAATGCTCGATGTAGTCACGCTCAGTCTCGGCCCGCGCCATCAGGGCGCGGTGCTCGTCAAGTTCCGCTGCAAGGCTGGAGAGCACCGTCCACAAGCGCGTGACTTCGGCCACCTGCTCGTCAAGCCCGCCAAAGGCATCAACCAGGCGCCGGTGCGCGGCAATTTCGACAAGCGCGCGGTCCGCATGCTGGCCGTGAATTTCGGCCAGCAGTCCGGCGATCTGGCGCAGCAGCGTGAGGCTCACCGGCTGGTCATTGATGGTGGCGCGGCTTGGCCCATCAGAATTCTGCGTGCGGCGGATGACGAGATCGCCTTCCACCTCGACATCATTTTCCGCCAGCAGCTGCAACGCCGCATGCTTGCCCGGCAGCTGGAAGGAGGCGGTGACAACGCCCTTGGCCTGGCCATGGCGCACCAGCGAGGAATCACCCCGCCCGCCCAGCGCCAGGCCAAGCGCATCGAGCAGGATGGATTTGCCGGCGCCGGTCTCGCCGGTGAGCACCGTCATGCCCTTTTCAAGGTCGAGATCGAGTTTCTCGATCAGCACAATGTCGCGGATGGAGAGGTGAGTCAGCATGCGCCGACTATAGAACAAAAGCAGGACAAAAAGCGAGAGGGGCGTAGCGCCTAATTAAACCGGCGGAAGGCCCTGCTGATCCAGGAGGACTGGTTTTCCACCGGTTGCTGCCCGTCCGACGACACCAGCGTATAGGCATCCTTGTACCACTCGCTGTTAGGGTAATTGTGCCCGAGGATGGCTGCTGCCGTCTGCGCCTCGCTGGTCACGCCCAGCGCCATGTAGGCTTCAGTCAACCGGTAAAGCGCTTCCGGCACCTGCGAACTGGTCTGATAGTCCGTCACAACCTTCTTGAAGCGATTGATGCCGGCGAGATGGGAACCCTTTTTCACATAGTAGCGGCCGACTTCCATTTCCTTGGCAGCCAGAAGGTCTTTGGCAATGGCGCTCTTCTTGGCGGCATCCGCCGCATAGGGCGACTCCGGGAAACGCCGGCTCACATTGTCCAGCGCTTCCAGCGCTTCCAGCGTCTTGGATTGATCGCGCCGAACGTCGTTGATCTGCTCATATTGCGAGATAGCCAACAGATAATAGGCATAGGCTGAATCGCGATGCCCCGGATGCAGCGTGATGAAACGGTTGGCCGCATTGATCGCGTCATCATAGGAATTTCGCTGATAATTGGCGAAGGCCTGCATCAGCAAAGCCTTGGTGGCCCAGCTTGAATAGGGATACTGCCGCTCAACCTCGCCAAAGCTCTTGGCGGCGGACTTGTAGGAGCCGTCATTCAGCTCAGCGAGCCCCTTGTTGTAGAGTTCGGCCACCGGATCACCAGCACCAGGCCCGCGCAAGTCAGGGCTCAGGCCTTTGCCGGCTGAGGCCCCATAGGTCTGGGAAGTCGAAGACGGGGAATCTCCGCCCAGCAGGTTCTTCATGCCAGACATCGAACAGCCGCCAAGGGTTAGCGCCAATGCAACGACAAACGCCGCACGGCCAAGTTGCCGGCTGCCACGACCAATAGAGCTGAGACTGCTGTTCACGCCTGATTCCGAGACTGTTCCAAACTGCTTTAGCGCAAAGTCCCCGCAGCTGAAAGCACCCCCATAAAGGTTTGAAACCCGGCAGAAGTGTGACCGCCGGGTTTCAACTTTCGGTGCTGTAGAACGAGTTAGTTGGATTGGCGGCGCAGGAAGGCCGGAATGGTCAGCTGGTCGTCATCAAGCGAAGGGTCGCCGTGCTGCGGTTCGACATGAACCTGGGCCTGTTGCCGGGATGATTGCATCTTGGGTTCGGCGCGTGAGGTCGTGGCTTGCTGTGCCGGTGCCTCTTCCTCGTGGCCGGCAAGCTGATTGGCGATGCGCGAGAAGAATCCGCCCTTCTTCTTGCGGGCGGCATGTTCGGCAATCTGCTCAATGCGCCCCTGCTGGGCGGCAATCTGCTTCTGGGCGATGGCAGGAAATTCCTCAATCGGAGGAATGCGCGGATTGCGCGTTGCAGCTGGTTGCTGGATCGGCGCTTCCATCTCTTCTTCGGCAATATCGTTCTGATACATGGGAGCCGCATATTGGGCCGCTGGTTGAAAGCGGGGCGCTGCCGGCGCCTGCCGCGGCACCATGGGTGCGGGCTTGATGATCTTGGCGACGGCAGGCTGCTTGCCGGTGAAGCCGAAGGAAGTTGTCGCGGGTTTGTCTTCCTCGATCTCTTCCGGAATGTCCCGGCTCAGCGCCTCCTGGCCGAGGCCGGTGGCAACAACAGAAACGCGCATGGTGCCTTCCAGCGTATCGTCGAATGTCGCGCCGAGAATGATGTTGGCTTCGCTGTCCACTTCTTCGCGGATGCGTGTCGCGGCTTCGTCCACCTCATAGAGGGTAAGGTCCGGACCGCCGGAAATCGAAATCAGCAGGCCGCGCGCTCCGCGCATCGACACATCGTCGAGCAGCGGATTGGAGATCGCGGCTTCGGCAGCCTCGATGGCGCGCTTCTCGCCCGATGCTTCGCCGGTGCCCATCATGGCGCGGCCCATCTCGCTCATGATGGCGCGCACGTCTGCGAAGTCGAGGTTGATCAGGCCTTCCTTGGTCATCAGTTCAGTGATCGAGGCAACGCCCGAATACAGCACCTGGTCCGCCATGGCGAAGGCAGCGGCAAAGGTTGTCTTCTCGTTGGCGACGCGGAACAGGTTCTGGTTGGGAATGACAATCAGCGTATCGACATACTGCGCCAGCTCTTCGATGCCGCGTTCCGCTGTCTGCATGCGGCGCACGCCTTCGAAATGGAACGGCTTGGTGACAACGCCGACAGTGAGAATGCCCTGCTCTTTCGCAGCCCGCGCAATGACGGGTGCCGCGCCCGTGCCAGTGCCGCCGCCCATGCCCGCGGTGATGAAGGCCATATGCGCGCCAGCGAGATAGTCCATGATTTCAGGGAGCGCTTCCTCGGCTGCGGCAGCGCCAATCTGCGGCTGCGAGCCTGCGCCAAGTCCTTGCGTCAGCGCTGTGCCCATCTGCACGCGCCGTGTCGCTGCATTCTGCAGCAGCGCTTGCGCATCGGTGTTGGCGACGACAAACTCCACCCCCTCCAACCGGCTTTCAATCATGTTGTTGACGGCATTGCCGCCAGCGCCGCCGACACCGAAAACGGTGATGCGCGGCTTCAGTTCGGAGAGATTGGGGATGTTGAGATTGATGGTCATGATTGCGCCCGGATTGTGATTTGGCCAGCCGCCATGTTTCTTACTCAATCAATAACAAATGGTTAACAGGAGCTAACCAAAACCCTCACAATTGATTAAAATTGGAATCACTTGCGTTGCAGCCACAGCAGCAGCCGGTGCAAAATTCTAAGCGTTTGAAATGTGACTCTAAAAGCTTTCCGCAATCCAGCGTCCGACGCGCGCTGCGTAGGATTGCTGGGCTACCGCGAGGTTGGCCGCCGCCCGCGCCGGCATGGCGTAGTGCTTGTCCGGCCTAAGTCCGTAAGCCATGAGGCCATAGACGACAGCGAAAGCCGGATTGGAAAGCGCATCGGGCATGCCTTGCAGCGGAGCCGGGCTGGCAAGCCGCACCTGCCGGGAAAGCCACTGGCCTGCCACTTCACGCACGCCTGGAAGCTGGCTGCCGCCGCCCGTCAGCACCACGCGCTGGCCGCCAAGATGAGCGACCGGACAGCCTTCGAGCCGCTTCGCCACCATCTCGAAAATCTCGTCGATCCGTGGACGGATGATCCGGGTCAGATGGCTGCGCGGCACCTGCTGCACGGTGTCGACGCCGCGCTCGCCTAGCAGCGGCACCGCAATCATTTCAAGATCGTCACCGTTGGAGCCAAGCGCCCCGCCCTGCAGGTTCTTCAACCGCTCGGCATGCGCAATTGTCGTATTCAGCCCGCGCGCGATGTCGGATGTCACATGCTGGCCGCCGACCGGAACGGTATCGGCGAACACCAGGCTGCCGCCGTTGAAAATGGCAATGCCGGTGGTAGCGCCGCCCATGTCGATGAGAATGGTGCCAAGCTCCATCTCGTCATCTGCAAGCACTGCCTTGCCGGACGCATAAGGCGCAATCACATGTCCGGCAACGCTGAGATGCGCACGCTCAACCGCAAGCCCGAGGTTTCGCAAATGCGCGGCATCGACTGAAACCACGCCGAGATTGACCGTCAGCGTTTCGCCATGCATGCCGAGCGGCGCCGACTTTGCGAGCGCGCTGTCGAGATCAAAGGAGACTGGCGCTATATGAAGAACGCTGCGTCGCTTCGCATCGACCTTCGACATCGCCGCTGAAATGGCGCGTTCTGCATCATGCGGGCTGACAACGCCGTTGGCCACCTTTGTTGCGCCATGGAAGCAATGAGACTGCGGCCTGCCGCCCGAAACGCTGAGAAAGACATCTGAGATGTTGCGCCGCGCCATGCGCTCTGCTGAATCAACCGCAAGCCGGATGGCGCGCTCCACTTCATCGAGATCGGTGACAGCGCCGCCCTTGATGCCGCGTGATGCCTGGTGCCCGACGCCGAGCACGCGCAAGAGCTTGCGCTCCATGCCCGGCATCACCCGGTTCTTGGGCGCCATGACTTCGGCGATGACGCAGGAAATCTTTGACGAGCCGATGTCGAGCGCTGAAATCAGCCGCCCCTTGTCAGATGTTGGTCCGCGGGCTCCAGCCCTGCCATGCAATGGCACCACAGTCATACTCAACTCGTCCCCACACTTGTAGGCTAGCGGGATTTCTTGGCGGGCAAAGAACCCGTCAGCACATCCTGCTCGCCAGCGCCGTCCGCCAGGCCGATGATCGTCCGGTCATCAAACCGGAGGTCCACCGTCTTTATCCCCTTGGACAAAACATCCTGGCGCGCCTGCATCTGCTGCAATCGCGTCAGGGCTCCGCCCATATTCAGTTCCGGCAACAGCACCACGACGCCATTGTCCAGATACAAATTCCATCGCCGCTTTCCCACCCGGGCCGCAGCGTAGAGTTGCGATGATAGATCAGGAGTGGCTTCCAGTTGGTTAACAAGTTCTTCCGCTGCAACGTCAGCGCCTTCGCCCGTCACCAACGGCAGGTCAGGAAGTTTGCCGGCTGCAAGGCTGCGCATGGAGGCGCCTGAATGATCAATCACGTAGTAGGCGCCCGCCTTCTGCCAGATGGCGAAGGGCGCACGCTCCACGACGGAAATTTCAAGCTGGTTGGGAAACAGCCGCTGCACCTTGGCTGAGCTCACCCAGTCCAACGTCTCAAGCTGGCCGCGCGCCACGCCTGCATCAAACCCGATAAGGCTGCCGCCAGGCTTCATGCCGAGCGCCGCCAGAACCGCCTCCGGCTCATGGTGGGTGAGGCCCGAAATGCGGATGTCATCGGCAGCAAGGCCTACCAAGCTTGCCGCCTGCCCCGGCAACCGGCCAAACGGGCTGCCGTCATAATCAAGATGCCCGCCACGAACAAGCCCATGCAGCAGCGTGGCCGCAAGCAGCGTCACCCCGAAGGTCCGCATGGCAAAACCGGTGGAACGGCGGCGCGCCATCGGTTCAATCTGCTTCAGGTTCCAACGTGGCAAGCGCGGCATCCGCATGGCAATGTCCTTACCTGTTGAGCGAGGCGTCGTTGACCATCCAGGTCACCAATTCCTCGAAACTGTGGCCTGCATGCGCTGCAAGTTCTGGCACCAGTGAAGTGCCGGTCATGCCGGGCTGCGTGTTGACCTCGAGCAGGATGAGCTCGCCCGTCCCGCCCGGCGTATCGTCGTAGCGGAAGTCGGAACGGCTCACGCCGCGGCAACCCAGCGCCTGGTGCGCAACGAGCGAAATCTGCTGGCACTTGCGATAAATATCCTTGGGTATGTCGGCGGGCAGAATGTGGGTGGAGCCGCCCTTGGCGTACTTCGCTTTGTAATCGTACCAGCCAACCTGCGGTACAATGTCAATGACGCCAAGTGCAGTGTCGCCCATTACAGCGCAGGTCAGTTCCTTGCCGGGGATGAAACGCTCAACCATCACATGGCTGCCAAAAAAATTGCGCTCCTCGAGAATGACTGACGGCGGGCCGTTGGAGGCTTCGGTCACGATATGCACGCCGACGCTTGAGCCTTCCGCCACTGGCTTGACCACATAGGGCAGCGCCATGGCATGTGCTTCGGCGGCGCGTTCGATCTCAACGAGCTTGCTCTCCGCCACAGGAATGCCCGCCGCCGCGAAGACGACCTTGGATTTTTCCTTGTGCATGGCAAGCGATGAGGCCAGCACGCCGGAATGCGTGTAGGGAATCTGCAGCGTTTCCAGCATTGCGGCGGCGCAACCATCCTCGCCCCACTTGCCATGCAGCGCATTGAAGGCAACGTCCGGCTTCAGCTCGATGAGCTTCTGCATGATGGTGTCACGCGCAGCGTCGATAGGCACGACCTTGAACCCGGCGCGCTCCAAAGCGCCCGCGCAGGCATTGCCGGAAGACAGGCTCACTTCGCGTTCGGCTGACCAGCCACCCAGCAACACGGCCACTGTTGTTGATTGCGGATCGCGCTTCATCATCACGCTGCACCTTGCCCGGCGGCAACGCCGATGCGCTTGATTTCCCAGTCGAGATCGATGCCGGACGTCGCCTTGACCCGCGCCCGCACCGTTTCGCCTAGTTCCTCGATCTGCGCCGCAGTGGCATCA
>CAWFCR010000020.1:0-13108 GCA_963814455.1 uncultured Alphaproteobacteria bacterium
GGGCTTACCACCTCGTCGTTGAAGTGCTTTCGCGCCAGATCGGGCGGGTGGCGCAATCAGTCGGCAGGCCATGCGCGCGGGCACCGGCCTCCGTCAGGCTGCACACTTCCGTGGCGTAGGTGGCCTTGTCCGGCTTGGTGGCAGTGGCCGCAACGCGGCCGGAGCCAGCAGCATCAGTGTTGCCATGGTCAGCAGAGAGTTGCGCATGGCTCTCCATCGCCGAAAATTGCGGCAACAATCAAGTCTGTGAAAATCAGCCGCGCGCAACGCGGAGCGCCGAGGCGAGCCGGTCAAATTGATCGTTTACCGGGCTGCTCGCCGGCTTATCGACAGTGTTCTGGGCTTGCACCATGAAGTCGAGCTTGACGATGCGGTCGTAAAGCGTGAGCGAACGGGCCACCAGCGCCTTGAGCGAATCCGGCAGTATTTCCTGCCCACTCAGATCATGCCCCTTGCCGATGTCGGAGAGGCTGATGCGGTGCTTTTCCTTGCGGGCATCCTCGAAGGTCAGTTCGCCGGCGCCAATGGCGCGCTGCAGCAGCAGCCATGAGGCCAACTGCATCAGCCGGGTGGTTAACCGCATGGTTTCGGTGGCGTAGGCAATTGCGCCATGGCGGTCAAGAATACGGACATCGCTGCGGCCCGGGCCGTTAAGATAATTGGCCGTCTCTTCAACCAGAGACATGCCTTCCTTGAAGACTTTCTCAAATTGTTCGGAAGCCGTGAACTTGGTGAAAAAGTTCACCATTTCGACATTGTTCGAATTAACCGACATGAATAGCGACCCCTGACCCACCCACACAACATAACTAACAAGGTCAATTTTGATCATGGAGGGTGGTTCACTTCCGGTCAAGTTATTGAAAAAAGATTCTTTTGGCATGAGACTTTGCAAGACCGGGGCAAAAAAAAAGCCGCGAAAAATCGCGGCTTTGAGTTCTAACAGGGAGGCGTCAAACAGAGTGGAAAAGTGCCACTCGGAGAATCCAAATCAATGGATTACATTGCTAGAAGTAAACTGAATCCGTTACCAAACCGTTAACCTTAAGCCCCTGGTTTGGTAAAAAATGCGTCTGCGGCGCTGCGGCTTTGCTGTTTCTTGGCGATATCGGCGCGAATGCGTGCAATCTCTGACTCCAGCAGCTGAATGCGATGTTCCAATTCGGCAACAGAGATTGCATCGAGATTCTCGCCGATAACCATGTCGGACTTCGGCTTGCGGGGCAGGTCTTCTGCTTCCATGTCGGCTCCTTGCGGTGTCAGACGGTATGACCCAATCTGGCATTGGCATGCAGATCGGCAATGCGCCTGAAGGAGTTGGCATGACAGTGAGATGAAAGCAATCAGCATCACCCAACCGGGTGGGCCCGAAGTGCTTGCAGCTTCACGGCATTCCGCGAGGCCCGTCCGCAGGAAAGGCGAACTGCTCGTCAAAGTCGCAGCCGCAGGCGTCAACCGGCCGGATGTGTTGCAACGCAAGGGCGGCTATCCGCCACCACCCGGCGCGCCTGATACGCCGGGCCTTGAAATTGCTGGCGAGGTTGTGGCGACAGGCGGCAAGACATCACGCTACCGCAAGGGTGACTTGGTGTGTGCGCTGGTCCCCGGAGGCGGCTATGCGGAGTATTGCATCGCTGCGGAAGACAATGCCCTGCCAGTACCGGCAGGCATCAGCCTGATTGAAGCTGCTGCCATTCCTGAAACTTACTTTACCGTGTGGACCAATGTGTTCGAGCGCGGGCGATTGCAGGCCGGTGAAACCATTCTTATCCATGGTGGCTCAAGCGGCATTGGCACAACAGCCATCCAGCTTGCCAAGGCATTCGGATCGAAAGTGGTGGTGACGGCGGGTGATGATGCGAAGTGTGAGGCCTGCCGCAAACTCGGCGCTGATCTCGCCATCAACTACCGCACGCAAGATTATGTCGAGGTGCTGAAGACACAGGAGATTGCGCCGGACGTGATCCTCGACATGGTGGGCGGCGACTATGTGGCGCGCAATCTGCGCTGCCTGGCGGTGGAAGGGCGCATCGTCAACATTGCTTTTCAGCAGGGCTCGAAAGTCGAGATTGATCTGCATGCCGTTGATGCTGAAGCGGGCGACGCTGACGGGTTCAACGCTGCGTCCGCGCAGCGTGGCGCAGAAGGCCGTCATTGCCCAGGCACTGGTACAGAAGGTCTGGCCGCTGCTCGCTGCGGGCCGTTGCAAGCCGGTAATCTTCAAGACCTTTCCGCTGGCCAGGCAGCCGAAGCCCACCGGCTGATGGAAAGCAGCGCACATGTGGGGAAGATCGTGCTGGTGCTGTGATGGGCATTGCATTGGTTCGCTCTCTCGCCTATATAGCCGCCATTCCCCAACACTCTTGTTGAGAAAGATTACGGAGCCTCAGTCGGTTCCGAAGGAGCGAGAAGAACATGTCCAGCGCACCATTGATGCCCAAAGCCACCGCCGTCTGGCTGGTGGAGAACACCGGACTCACCTTCCGGCAGATTGCCGACTACTGCTACCTGCATGAGCTTGAAGTGAAGGGCATTGCCGATGGCGACGTGGCCACAGGCATCAAGGGCCTTGACCCGGTGACTGGCGGACAGTTGACGCGCGAGGAGATCGAGAAGGGCGAGGCCGATTCCGGCTACCAGCTCAAGATACTGGTCTCCAAGGTCAACATCCCGGTGAAGAAATCCACCGCTGGTCCGCGTTACACGCCAGTGTCGCGCCGTGGCGAACGTCCGGATGCCATTCTCTGGCTGCTGCGCAATCATCCCGAACTGCCGGAATCTGCCGTCATGAAACTGGTTGGCACGACCAAGAGCACGATCGCCGCAATCCGCGACCGTTCGCACTGGAACTCAACCAACATCAAGCCGGTTGATCCCGTGTCGCTCGGTCTTTGCTCGCAGCTCGATCTCGATTTTGCCGTGCAGAAAGCTGCCCGCAAGGCTGGCCGTGGCCAGGTTGTAGAAGCAGCTCCGGTGCGCACGCTCATTCCCGCAGCCGAAGTTGTCGGCACTGCCGCCAACGTTGCGGCTGTTGCCGCCGCCGAGGCCGAGAAGGCCGCTGCCGAGCCGCCGGTTGATGACCGCAAGAAGCAGTACGATGTGGACTCGGTGTTCGCCAAGCTCAAGGGCGTGAAGTTCGACGAAGAAGAGAAGTAGGCTACTTGACCTTCCCTCGCCCCGCAAAGCGGGGAGAGGGTTGGGGCCCGCGCGGAACGCGTGGGAGGGTGAGGGGCCGACGTTGCATCGGTGCCCGACAGTTCTGGTGTCGACACAAAAATTGAAACATCATTCGTAGGGGTGATCCGTCTGCCCTTGCCAGCATTCTCAACCTACATCAAATCGTCGAGACAAGTCCGGTGAAGTTCTGACCTTGCCGTTGCGCGGTGGCCCCTCACCCTCCCATTGCTTCGCAATGGGCCCCAACCCTCTCCCCACTCTGTGGGGCGAGGGAGAGGTGTGTGTCGTTCCTATCCATTTGCCACCTCGCCCCGTCTTTCCATGGCCGGGCCTGACCCGGCCAACCAGACTTTCAACACGCACGCTATCCGAACAACTGGATCGGCGGGTCGCGCCCGCCATCAGCATAGATCACTTGACCCGCGCGCCATCCGCGTGTTGCTATATTTCATGCAGTGTTACCGTAACATAACAATTAAAGTTGAAAAAACTAGCGTGAGAGTACGACACTTCATGCCTTCGCGTGGAGATCGAGGTGCATCTTCGATGTTGTTTTTCTCATTCGGGTATCTTGCTGGTAGAAGGCTTAAAGGGTTCAAAAACTATGTTAAATGCGAACTCCTTGTAGGCCACTCCAACAAACGCAATACCAATTAGGTGCAGTAGTGCGCACGTCGCCAAAATTGTAATGGTAGGCCAATAGCCCAAGGGGTGATCGACGTAGGAGTTAAGAGCACCAAAAATCTGAATGAGAAAATAGACGGCTATCACCGAAACTAATATTAACACGAGAGATCCATTCGCCAGCCAGGTCAACAGCTGAAATCCCCTTCCGGGTACGAAAAAATCAGTTCTGTATCGGTCGTTCAAATTACTCTTCGCACGAAACATGCGAATGATCATGTCGTCAGGGTGGTAGGAAGCCACCAAGTTTTCGTTGTCGACGGGGTCTTTTACAGAACTCCAAGCCCGAAGCACTGACTTGTAACCTTGTGAGGTCAAAAAGGTTGTGCATATAAAAAAGAACGCGAGTGCAGAACCAACAACAACGCTTCGATGACAAAAGACAAGCTGGCCAGCGAATAGCCAAACAGTGAAACGCCTCGTATACCTGTTGCAATCGTCAGCAATAGGAAGAAGCTAAATCTTGCACATAGCTTATAGAGATTTTCAAGCTTCGCATCGGTTTGTTGAATTCTGGCGACAAGTTTATCTGCATATGCCGAGTCGTAAAGTCCTGCGGGCGCAAACTTGAAATGCTGGGCCGATTCCATATAGAGACGCGAAAGCGGTGAAAGGCCGATGTGTGAGTCAACTAAGTCCTTGCTTGTCGGCTGTTCGCTCATTTCGATAACCCTACCCCTTCACCGGCACCGTATAATTCATCGGCATGCGGCCGCCGTCGGCGTAGATCACTTGGCCGGTGATGTAGCTCGCTTCACTTGAGGCGAGGAACGCCGCGATGGCGGCAATCTCTTCCGGCTCGCCGGCGCGGCCCAGCGGCGTGCGCGACATGATGCGGTTAACCGCCGCCTCATCGGTCATCACCATTTTCAGCATGTCGGTCATGATCGAGCCGGGACCGATGGCGTTGACGCGGATGCCAAGCGGCGCAAGGCGAATGGCCGCCGCGCGCGTCAATTGGGCGACGCCGCCTTTCGACATGCAGTAGGCGGCGATTTCAGGAATGGCGAGCGTGTCATTGACCGACGACATGTTGATGATGGCGCCGGGTGCGCGCCCCGCTTCGGCCTGCCGCACCATGGCGAGGGCGCAGCCTTGCGTCAGCAGGAAAGTGCCTTTGAGATTGACGTTGATGACGTGGTCGAAATCTTCTTCCGTCAGTTGCAGGACATCGCCAAGCACTGAAATCGCCGCATTGTTGACGAGGATGTCGATGGCGCCGTGGCGGGCCAGCACTTCGGCAACAAGCTTGTCGATGTCGGCCTTGCGTGACACATCGCAGCGCAGAAACTCAGCGCCGATGGCGTTCGCTACGGCAGCGCCCACAGCCTCCTCAATATCTGCCGCGATGACGATGGCCCCTTCCGCCTTGAACCGCGTTGCTATGGCAAGGCCAATGCCGCGCGCAGCCCCGGTGACGATGGCGACCCTTTCCTTGAGCCTCATGGCGTGTCAGTGGCCCTGGAAGTTGCTGGTGTCAGTTTCAACCGTCAGAGTTGCGACGCTGAGATGGCGTGGCCGGCTGAGGGCGAAGAATGCGGCCTCGACAATATCG
The DNA here is from genome assembly GCA_963814455.1 of uncultured Alphaproteobacteria bacterium. GTDB lineage: Bacteria > Pseudomonadota > Alphaproteobacteria > Rhizobiales > Aestuariivirgaceae > Aestuariivirga. Next base: position 5,417 of record CAWFCR010000020.1, read on the forward strand.
CGGTTGGTCGCCCAGGAGGTGATGTCCGGCACCTCGTTCCAGGCCTTTTCATCGAGTGGCGAGATGTCACGGATGTTGGGCGGATAGATGCCCAGCACACGGACGTTACGCCCGCGCAATTCCTGGCGCAGCGCATCAGTCAAGCCGGCCTGGCCGTGCTTCGAGGCGATGTAGGCGACGGAGGCCCCCTGCAGGCCGATGTTATGCATGCCGCTGACTGAAACGATGTTGAGGATGTCGCCGCCGCTTTGCTTTTCGATCAGCGGCAGCAGGCCGCGCGTCAACAGCAATGTGCCGGCGACATTGCCGGTGATCGTCGTGACAATGGACAGCGCATCGTGACTTGTCATCGGACCTGAATGCCACTGCGCGCCGTTGTTGATGAGAATGTCGATCGGCCGGCCCTCATCGCGCAGGCCTTTGGCGAACAGCGTCACCTGGCTGATGTCGGCAAGGTCCATGTGATGCGTTTCAGGCCGCGTGCCTGTGCGCAGCCGGATTTGTTCGGCGATGACGGCAAGGTTTTCGTTGTTGCGGGCGGTAAGGATGAGGTTGGCGCCCTGGTCTGCAAGACAGACGGCAAATGCCGCACCCAGCCCGCGCCCGGCGCCGGTGATGAATATGCGTTTGTCCTTGAAGCTCATGGTGCAAACCTACCCCATCCTGCAGCCATTAGTAAGTATCTGCCGAGCGGCTGGCGCGCGCAAATACGGCGATCAGCAGGCAAGCGGCGACGACCGCAAAGAAGGCGGTGCCAAGGCTTGTCACTTCGGCAATGAAGCCGATGACGGGCGGCCCTGCGAGGAAGCCCGAATAGCCCAGTGTGGTGACGGCGGCGATGCCGCGCCCCGGCGCATCGGGCTCCAACCGCCCGCCGCCAGCGAACAGCACGGGCGCAACATTGCCAATGCCGATGCCTGCAGCGGTGAAGGCGATGAGCGCTGCGCCATAGCTGCCAGCGAGAATACCGACGGCAATTCCAGCGGCGGCGAGGAGGGCGCTGACTGCCACCATCTTGACTGCGCCAAAACGATGCCGCAGCCAGTCACCGGTGAGGCGCGATGCCGCCATGCCGCCCGCATAAAGCGCATAGCTGAGGCCGGCTGTGCCGGGATCAAGCGTGAACTTGTCGCGGAAAAAGATTGTTGACCAATCAAGCACGGCGCCTTCCGACATCAGCGCCAGGAAGCAGAGGAGACCGAGACCGATGGTCGCCTTGCGTCGGCCAGGCGAAATGGCTTCCGGCCGATCCCTTATCCACCGTTGAAGGCAGCAGGAATGGCCGGCAGGCGGCGAGGATGAGAAGTGCCGTGCCCGAGGCCAGCAGGATATGGGGAAGGGGGCCGATGCGTGGCAGCAGCCAGGCAGCAGATGCTGCGCCCACGAGTCCGCCAACTGAAAAACCGCCATGCAGGCTGGACATGATGGGGCGCTTCAGTACTCCCTCGATTGCCAGTCCGTGCGTGTTCATGGCCACATCCATGGTGCCGATGGCAGCGCCGTACAGCACTCCGGCGGGAATGAACCAGGCGAGTGTCGGCGCATGGGTGGGCAGGAACAGGAAGAGGGCGAAGCACACACCCGAGATGAGGGTGACAATGCGGCTGCCGTGACGATTGATCTCAACGCCAGTGATGGGCATTGCAATGACAGCGCCGAGCGCGATGGAGAGCAGGGCAACGCCGAACATGCCGGGGCCGACGGCGAGGCGCTCCTTGGCGAGTGCTATGTGCGGCACCCAGGAGCCGAACAGCAGTCCGTGCAACAGAAATACCATGAAGATGGCGGGCGCGGCGCGGGCAGGATTCTGGGTCATTTTCATGGGGGACAGTTGCGAGAAAGATGTTGGAATTAACAGGCTTTAGATAATTGTAAACGGCTATTCACCATGTTTGTGGCGAGGCTGTTAACTTTCCCCTGCGAGACTGCGCAAAACAACAGGGCTGCCATGCCTCCATCAGATGAACTTGCCCTCGGCGGAACTTTTGCAAACCGGGGAACCTTCACCACGTTGCTCGCCAAGGGCGTGCGGGCGCATGGCCTGTTTGCATTCATCATCGGCATCTATGTGCTGTGCTATGCGCTGCTGTTCGGGCTGCATGTGGATCTGGATGCCAGCGACATGCTGATGGGCCTTGCCGCCCTGCTGCTGTTTTCCGTGCCGTTCATGCTGATCAGCCTGGTGCTGCTGCGCTTCTATCACATCGCGCGCTATGTGAAGCCGGAACGGCCGCTCCCGGCGCTCGCCAGGGATCTCAAGGCCTTTCTCACCGATCCGCGCCGCATGGCCAATGGCTTGCCGATGTTCCTGCTGTTCGTGGCGTTCGGCCATGTGTTTGTTGAATTCAAGGGCGCGGTCTATACGCTCAATGGCTTCAAGTGGGATGCAAGCTTCGCCCATCTCGATCAATGGCTGCATTTCGGCACGCAGCCATGGGAATGGCTGCAGCCTTTGCTCGGCTATCCTATCATCACCTTCCTCATCAACATCGTCTACAATATGTGGTTCTTCGTGATGTGGATGTCGTGGATCCATTTTGGATTTGCGCAGCAGGGCAGCGAGCTGCGCACACGCTTCTTCCTCACTTATTTCCTCACCTGGATCGTCGGCGGCAGCGTCCTGGCGATCTTTTACTCCTCCGCTGGTCCCGCCTATTTCGGACGCCTCGTCGAAGGGGCTGACCCGTTCGCCGGACTGATGAGCTATCTCAATGCCGCCAACCAGGTGCTGCCGATCTGGGCGGTGGACCTGCAAGAAGTGCTGTGGCAGGGCCACATGTCGCAAGGCATGCTGGGCGAGATTTCGGCAATGCCTTCCATGCACAATGGCACTGCGCTGCTGTTTGCGCTCGCCGCCTACCGCGTCAGCCGTTTCTGGGGCCATGTCATGGCCGCCAACGCCGTGCTCATCTTTGTCGGCTCGGTGCATCTCGGCTGGCACTATGCGGTGGACGCCTATGTGGCCTGGGCACTGTGTTATGTCGTCTGGCTGGCAAGCGAGCCAATTGCCCGATGGTGGCATGAGCATCGTCCGCAACTTGCCTTCGACGCCGCCATTGCGGAACCATTGCGATGAGCGACATCGCCGTCAGCAAACCGCAATCCGCGCTGCGGCGGCTGGCGTCGCTTCTGGCGCAGAGCTTCCTGGCGCAATGGGTGCTGTTCGTGGTGCCGGCGCTCTATCTCGCCAGCAACTGGTTTTTGCTGCACGGCGTTGAGGGCGTTGCGCGCGCGCCGGTTTCCGGCCTGCTGTTCGAGCTGATGACCTTCGGCGTGCCGCTTGGCCTGGTCACCATGCTGGTGCTGCGGCTGGTGCAATATGCGGTGATCGAGAAGGCCGGAAAGTCCGAGCCGCGCTTTGCTCGCCGACCTTCGTGAGCTTGTTGGCCGGCCTTCGCGCCTCATCGTCGGCATTCCTGTTTTTGCGGCGATGATTGCCTTCAACAAGGCGATGATCGAACTGAAGCCCGCCATCCCCAAGATCATGCCGTTCTCGTGGGACGAAACATTCATGCAGCTCGACCGCGCGCTGCATTTCGGCTTCGATCCATGGGTTCTGCTGCAGCCGGTTCTGGGCTACGACTGGGTCACCTTCGCCATCAACATCGGCTATAATTTCTGGTTCCTGGCGCTCACCGGCGCGTGGTTCTGGTTCGGCTTCCAGTGCCGGTCGAGCGAACTGCGCACGCGCTTTTTCCTCTCCTACATGCTGTCATGGTGGGTGGGCGGCGGATTGCTGGCGGTGGCGTTTTCCTCTGCCGGTCCGGTGTACTATTCACTCATTGGCCTTGCGCCTGACCCCTATGCGCCACTCATGGCCTATCTGGGTGACGTAAACACGCGGCTGCCAATCTGGATGCTGGATGCGCAAGCGCTGCTGTGGGACGGTTATGCCGGCAAGGTGGATGCCATCGGCATTTCGGCCATGCCCTCCATGCACAATGCCTCGGCGCTTATTTTCGCGCTCGCCTTTGCACAGGTGAACCGAAAAGTCGGCTGGTTCTTCTATGGCTATGCCGGGCTTATTCTCATCGGCTCCATCCATTCCGGCTGGCATTATGCGGTGGATGGTTATGCAGGGCCTCGCCATCGCCTGGCTTTCATGGGCAGTGGCGGGGTGGGTTGCGCGTTGGCATGCCGGCCGCGCCGAGGTGAGCCATCTCAACAAAAGTCTCGCTTCCCTTTAGATTGCCAGTTGCCTAGATTTCCGGGAAATTCCTGACATCCGGGAGCCATAGCGCATGTCGATCTATGACACTGATCTGGATAAATGCCCGGCCAACTACCAGCCGTTGACGCCGCTCACCTTCTTGCAGCGTTCGGCCCAGGTCTATCCTGAACGCATCGCCATCATCCACGGCAAGCGCCGTGTCAGTTATGCCGAGTTCTATTCCCGCTCGCGCCAGCTTGCTTCGGCGCTGTTGAAAGCGGGAGTGAAGAAGGGCGATACGGTGGCGGTGCTGCTCGCCAACACGCAGGCGATGCTCGAATGCCACTACGGCGTGCCGATGCTCGGCGCGGTGCTCAACACACTCAACACGCGGCTGGATGCGGCCACCATCGGCTTCTCGCTCGACCATGGCGAGGCCAAGGTGTTCATCGTCGACAAGGAGTTCTCCAAGCTGGGGCAGGGCGCACTGGAGCTGATGACGGGGCCGAAGCCCATCGTCATCGACTATGTCGATCCGGAATTTGCAGTCGAGGGTATGCGCCTTAGCGACATCGAGTATGAGCCGTTCCTGCAGAGCGGCGATGCCGCTTTCGAGTGGGTGTGGCCGGGGGACGAATGGGAAGCGATCTCGCTCAACTATACCTCAGGCACGACAGGCAATCCCAAGGGCGTGGTCTATCATCATCGCGGCGCTTCGCTCATCGCGCAAGGCAATGTGCTGACAGGCTGCATGCCGAAGCATCCGGTCTATCTGTGGACGCTGCCGATGTTCCATTGCAATGGCTGGTGCTTTCCGTGGTCCATCTCGGTTGTCGGCGGCACGCATGTGACGCTGCGTTGGGTGCGCTCCAACCTGATCTGGAATGCGCTTGCAGAACATGGCGTCACGCATCTGTGCGGCGCGCCCATCGTCATGTCCACCATCCTCAATGCGCCCGATGCCGAGAAGAAGAAGCTGGGCCGCATGGTGGAGTTCTTCACCGCCGCTGCGCCGCCGCCGGAAGCCGTGCTGAAGGCGATGGCGGATCAGGGCTTCAACGTCACGCATATCTATGGCCTCACCGAAACCTATGGCCCCGCCGTGGTGAATGATTGGATGAGGATTGGGACGAAGCTCGAAGGTGCGGCCACGCGCCGCCAAGAAGGCGCGGCAGGGCGTGCGCTATCACGCGCTTGAGGACCTCACGGTGATGGACCCGGATACCATGCAGCCGGTGCCCGCCGATGGCGAGACGATGGGCGAAGTGATGTTCCGCGGCAATGTGGTGATGAAAGGCTACCTCAAGAATCCCAAGGCGACGCAGGATGCCTTCAAGGGCGGCTGGTTCCATTCCGGCGATCTCGGCGTGCTGCATGCGGACGGCTACATCCAGCTCAAGGACCGTTCGAAGGACATCATCATCTCGGGCGGCGAGAACATCTCGTCCATCGAGGTGGAGGATTGCCTCTACAAGCACCCGGCCATCCAGGCTGCGGCGGTGGTTGCGAAGCCGGATGAGAAGTGGGGCGAAACGCCTTGCGCCTTTGTCGAACTGAAGCCCGGCAAGCAAGCCAGCGCGGAGGACATCATCAAATGGTGCACGGAAGGCCTCGCCGGCTACAAGGTGCCAAGGCATGTGGTGTTCGTTGAACTGCCGAAAACGTCAACCGGCAAGATCCAGAAGTTCAAGCTGCGGGAGACGGCGAAGGGGGTTTGATATCTACTCCCTCATGCAAACACAACACTCTTCCTCATGCCCGGACTTGATCCGGGCATCCTCTTTCCACAAGCAAAAAAGAAGATGGCCGGGTCGAGCCCACCGATGGAGAGAGAATAAAAATCGTCCCCTAACCGTCATTTCCGCCAAGCCGGGAATCCAGCTTCTGTCACTTCCTGGCTGCGCTCTTGCTGCGGCCGAGTGAGCTCACAATGGTGATGACCGCGGGGAGAAGCAGTTGGGCAATCTTGCCTTCGCTGCCGCTTCCCAGCGCGCCCAGCAACCCGCCAACGGAGTGGACGGCCTGGAATTCTTCTTCCAGCGCGGTGCCGGAGAGTGTCCGAAGCTCCTTGGCAAGCGCCAGCTCAGGGCCGGGATGAGCCGAAAGTGCCAGAAGCAGGGCGAGCGCAGCGATCGCAAAATTCGCAAGTCCGATCGCCAGCGGAGTCCAGACCGGGCCCCACAGTGATTGCAGATAGAGGAAGGCAGCCAGATTGACAAAGGCAAGGCCCATCATGACGGCGAGCACGGCGAGGCTGGTAAGAGCCAGCTTGCGGCCATAGGTCCGCATGCGGATTTCAGCCACCATGGCTTCGCTCCGGGCATAGAGGCGCGCACTCCTGGCGACGTTCTGGATATTCATGTGGGTCGCCTCCTCAACGGGCAGTAAGACGGCCGATGACGATGCCAAGGGCCAATGCGCCAGCGACCGTGGCAACCGGATGATCGCCGACCGTCGTTTCGGCATCGTCCAGCATCTTCTTCACCATCTTGTTCAGTTCGGCGATCTGATGTTCCATCGCCGCCAAGGGCTTCATGGCGCTGATGCTCTCAAGCGCCTCCCCAGCGGCTTGCACTCCGGACTTTGGCCGTTTTGACAGGATGTCGGCCCGAAGCTCTTCGAGTTCTTCACGCAGGCTTTTCAAGCTGGTCATGTGCATCTCCTGGTTAGTTTGAAACTTCAGGATATGTCACATCGCTCGGCTCGGCATTGATCTCGCTCAATTCGATGCATCGGCGCTGATAAAAGCAGACATCATGAAGTGGCGCCGCGAAGGCCTGGCCGGCTACAAGGCGCCAAAGCACGGGTGTTCCTGGAGCTGCCGAAAACGAGCACCGGCAAGATCCGGAAGTTCAAGCTGCGGGAAACGGCGAAGGGGGATTTGATATTGCACTACCCTCATGCTGAGGCGCGGGAAACGGCCAAGGCGGTGCGATATCTACTCCCTCATGCTGAGGTGCCCCCGGACGTGGATACCGGGGGCCTCGAAGCATGGGCAACCGGCACACCCTTCGAGGCTCGCTACGCTCGCACCTCAGGTTGAGGCGGTATGGATGCGAACGCCCGTCCTCCCGCCGTCGTTTCCTGAGTTCACAAACGAAGTGCAACACCAGATAAAGTGTTGCGATGGGACAGAGATATGCGCATTTTTCAATCGTAAGCAGGCAGCGTAGACAAGATGCAGAAGTTCAACTTGCCGGAAGCGGCGAAAGGAGTTTGAGATGATCCGTCACACCGTGGTTTTTCGCCTGAAGCATGATGCCGGTTCTCCGGCGGAAGCAAAGTTCCTGGCGGATGCGATGCTGCTGGCGGCGATACCGGGCGTCACGGCGTTCGAGCGCTTGCGGCAGGTGAGCCCGAAGAACGATTACCGCTTCGGCTTCTCGATGGAGTTTGCCGATGCAGGCGGCCTACGAGGGATACAACATCCACCCTGATCACGCAGCCTTCGTGCGCGACCGCTGGATGCCCGAAGTCGCCGCGTTCATGGAGATTGACTACACGGTGATTTGGGTGGCGGGGGTTTTCGACTATCTGCCATT
>CAWFCR010000021.1:0-217734 GCA_963814455.1 uncultured Alphaproteobacteria bacterium
CGATGACCATGGTTGAAATTCAAACTGACCAACTGCCAGGCAATCAGCGGCAATAGCTTTTGCCGCTGCGGCGGTTCTGCAAGTCGAGGTGGAAGTGATTGCGGTGTGCGGCATCCGAGCCTGGCCCCAGCACGGTGGCAAATTGGCCGCAGGCTTCAGACCGGATTTCCTTGAGGAACCCGCCGGCTGAACCTCGGCTATAATAGTCATCCTCGACCGAAACATGCTTGCCGCTCGCCAGCGTAAAGCCTGAAATGTCGATGGCATTGCCGAAGCCATGCTCGCTCATCTTGGCGCCGCGCCGGTTGTTGCGCGGCCTGCAGGAATAGGACGCGGCCACGTCGATGGCGACGATTTGCTCGCCGAACTGCCGTTCAGCTGCCTGCTGCACTGTGCCATCGAGCCAGCTGTTGAGCGGCGAAATCATGCCGCAGTTCATCGTCGCAGTCTGGCTGAATGAAACGCGGCCCAGCGACTGCACATCAAACCTGTTGTCCACCTCGCAGCCACTGCGTTCCGAAATGTCGGACATGCGCGTCATCTGGCCAAGCGATGCGGGGTCCTGCAAGCACGCCGAAACCGGCGCGCGCAGACCTTCGGTCTCGAAATATTTTTTCGACGAACTTGAGCAGGCGGTCAGCGCGGCGGCGATGCATGCCATGACGGCGATGTGTTTCAAGCTGCTCATTTGCGGTCCCCGGCGTGTTGGCCGGAAACCTAGGGCGGCTTGGTTAACGGAGGGTGATCAGCGGATGAGAGCCGCAACCAGCTGGCTCACGTCACCCTTGCGCTTGGAGATGAATGAGGTGAACAAGCCTCGCTGCATGTAGGTGAGCGAGAAGCCGAGAACTTTCACATCGTTGACCTTGTAGCGCCCGCCAACCCAGCGCAGGGACCATTCGACATTATAGGTCTGGCCATTCATCAGGAACACGCGGCTGCCGACAACAACACTTTTGTCATCACCGACGCGGGCCTCGCCGATCGTGTACTTCGCCACCTCGAACTCGCGGGATTGATCGGCAAAATAGCGCGACATGAAGGTCACGACGCCGCGATAATAGTCGGCGCGCTGGCCTGCCTTCAGGTTGGGCTTGAACTGGCCAAGCGAATAATTGGCGATGGCAGGAACATCTGCGTAATTCTGGATGACGCTTGCAAAACGGCCGACCGTGCCAGCTCTATGGGCGGCCAGCATGTCCTTCCCCACCTTCTGCATGAAGGCAACGGAAGGGTGATCTCCAGCCGCCAGTGCTGGCGTGGCGATGAAAAGCAGCACAAGGCTGAAAAACAGGCGACGTGTCGTGGTCATGATTTTAGGTCCGCACCCTGATTGCAGCCAACGTGGTTAATGCGCAATAAACAATTCCGCGAGCATGCCCCGCCTCCGGCATGCAGCAATTCGGCCTACCAAGTATCCGCTTCCTTCAACTCGGCAAACAACGGCGTTACATCGCCCTTGGAGCGGTTGAGCACATCGGTGAAGCGTTTCTTGGTGGCAATGGTGAGCCAGACGCCTTTGACATTGATGTCACTCACCCGGTATCCGCCGCCTGATTGCACCAGCCGCCACTTAACCTGCTCGCGCCCGCCGCCATTCTGCACAATGGCGCTGTTGATGGTGGTAAAGCTGCCCTGCTTTGCGCGGGACTTGATTTCCAGGTCTTTGCCTTTGAAATCATCAACATAAAATACGAACAACGCCGCCGCATAGTTGTTGAAAAGGGCGTAGAGTTTTTCCCGGTCGGACGCGCTGATCTTCTTCTGGTACTGTCCAAGCGAGACATTCGCGATATTGCGAAGGTTGACATAGCGGTTCAGCACGGCTGCAAACCGGCCTTTCAGGGCATCACCTTTTCCACCACTGTTGGCGAGACGCATCACCTCGTCAGCCAACTGGTTGACATAGGCTTCAGCAGGATCAACCGCAGCTGCAACACCTGTTGCGCTGGTTCCAACAGCCAAAACTCCGGCCATGGCCGCAATGAAACGTCTCCGCGAAATCCCGCGGGGGGTACCCAAATGCATATAGTCTCTCCGTCCTCTTACCTGCGCCCCCGCGCTCATACGCTCTTACAATGCAGCGGGGGAAACCAACATAGGCCCGCCATACGTCATCTCAGCGTCAAATCTTTACAAAAGGAAGGCATTGAAATCAATATAAGGATATGTTTATGTGTGGATGAAAGGGAGTTTTGATGGAAGAGCTGCTGGTTGGCCTCCGAGCCGTCGCGGAAGCAACGCGCGTGCGAATTCTGTTCATCCTCTCGCATGGCGAGTTCAACGTGAGCGAACTGACCCAGATTCTCGGACAAAGCCAGCCACGCGTCAGCAGGCATCTGAAGCTCATGGTCGAGGCGGGCCTGGTTGACCGTCACAAGGAAGGCAACTGGGTGTTGTTCCGCATGCATGAAGATGACCTGGGCGGAGCCCTTTCCCACGCCATCGTCAGCATGTTGCCGGCCCATGACGGCGCCCTCACCCGCGACCTCGCAAGGCTCGAGGAAGTCAAGCGCCAGCGCGCTGACCTTGCCGCCAACTATTTCAGCAGCAATGCCGCCAACTGGGAGAAGCTGCGCTCGCTGCATGTGCGCGAGGAGGATGTCGAGCAGGCGATGCAACGCATCATCGGCAGTGGCAAGATCAAGTCAGTCATTGATCTTGGCACCGGCACCGGCAGCATCCTGTCGCTGTTTGCCGCCCAGGCCTCACAGGTCACAGGGATTGATTTGAGCCGTGAGATGGTGGCCATCGCCCGCTCCAATCTGGAACGCAAGCAGTTGCGCCATGCCCAGATCAGGCAGGGCGACATCTACGCATTGCCGTTCGCCAACGCCTCGGCCGATCTTGTCACCATCCACCAGGTGCTGCATTTCCTCGAGGAACCAGGCCGCGCCATCGTCGAAGCAAAACGCATCCTGGCGCCGGACGGACGCCTGCTCATCGTCGATTTTGCCCCGCATGATTACGAGGAACTGCGTTCCGAACACGCCCACCGCCGCCTTGGCCTGTCCACCGACCAGCTCAACGGGTGGCTGAACCGGGCGGGCCTTGTGCTGCAGCGGCATGAGGTTATGCCGCCGCCCGCCTCGATGGGACAAGATGGATTGACCGTATCGCTATGGTTGGCGACACACCGTACCGGCCTTGGCAACAATGCCAGTAAGACTGCCCGCAGCTTGGAGGCCGGAGTAAAATGACGATGCAGGCAGGCGACAACAACGGCCTAACCGTATCCTTCGAGTTCTTCCCGCCGAAAGCCGGCGATGCCGAAGACGGTTTCTGGCGCACCGTGCGGCGCCTCGAAACAATTGAACCGGCTTTCGTTTCGGTCACCTACGGAGCTGGCGGCACGACGCGCGACCGTACCCTCAACACAGTTCGCCGCCTGGCAGGCGAGACGCGGCTGAAGCCTGCCGCACATCTCACCTGCGTTGGCGCCACCAAGGCTGAAGTCGATGAAACCGTGCGTGAGTTCTGGGAGGCCGGGGTTCGCCACATCGTGGCTCTGCGCGGCGACCCGCCAGGCGGTGTCGGCTTGCGTTTCGAGCCGCACCCCGGAGGCTATGCCAACGCGGCAGAGCTGGTGCGCGGCATCCGTGAGATTGCCCCCTTCGAGGTATCTGTAACGGCCTACCCTGAGCGCCATCCTGAATCAGTTTCAATCGAGGAAGACCTGGCCTTCATGGCCGACAAGGCCGAGCATGGCGCAACCCGCGCGCTTTCGCAGTTCTTCTTCCACAATTCCTTCTTTCTGCGCCTGCGTGACCGCATCATGGCGCGCGGCATCAAGATTGAACTGGTGCCGGGCATCCTGCCGATCACCAACTTCGCCAGGGTTTGCGAATTCGCAGGCAAATGCGGCGCGCACATTCCGCCAGAGCTGGCGCGGCGTTTTGCCGGGCTCGACAACGATCCGGAAACGCGAAACCTGGTGGCCGCAATCGTCGCCGCCGAGCAGGTCGAAGCGCTGCGCCGTGAAGGCGTTAGCACTTTCCACTTTTATACCTTGAACCGGGCTGATCTGGTCTATGCGATATGCCGGGTGCTCAATCTCGGCGCGCCGGATGAAGCTGCCGCCTGAGCGCAAATAAACTTGCCGCTTTGCACAAGCGCATCTTTCACGGTGCAGGCGTTGCCTGTATGATCCCTATCAGGAAGATTCCCTGAAGTTGCTGGACGTCGCCCACTTCTGCAGGATGACAACATGTTGTCATGTAGAGATCATGTTGCTGGTCTTGGATGGGCGAACTGCGATAGCACGGGATATGAGATGGCAATTCTGACGGCTGACAATCTAAAAGCCAGGCCAGTGCGGTTCTCGTATTCGACCGCGGACCAGCCGCGTCTGCAGCGGGCCGTAATCCAGACAATCGAAATGTTGGGCGGGCGCTCAAAGCTGCGCAAGCTCTACCAGCAACACACCCGTTCGGTGGCAGCCGGCGCGGATTTTTTTGATAGTGCCGTGAACCTGCTCAAACTTAGCGTGAAGTATGATGAAGCGGAGCTGGCCAGCGTCCCCAAGACTGGGCCGGTCCTGTTCATCGCCAATCACCCCTACGGCGTGCTGGACGGAATAACCTTGACCTGGCTTGCAACGCGCGTGCGCCCAGACACCAAGGTGTTGGCCAACGATGTACTCTGCCAGATGCCGGAGGCGCAGAAGAACCTGCTGCCCGTGGCCTTCGCTCCAACCCGGGAAGCGCGCGAAACCAATGTGAACTCAAGACTTCAAGCCCAAGCATGGTTGGCTGAGGGTCACGCCGTTGGCATTTTTCCGGGTGGCGGTGTCGCCACGTCGGAGCAGGCCCACCGCGGCCAGGCGGTGGACTTGCCCTGGGCGCCGTTCACCGCAAAACTTGCAAGCATGTCAAAGGCCACTGTCGTTCCGATCTTCTTCACAGGGCAGAACAGCCGCCTGTTCCAGGTTGCAAGCCATCTGAGCCTGACATTGCGATTGTCGCTGGTGTTCCGCGAAACTGCGCGCCGCATTGGCACCGCCCTCCCCGTCCGTATCGGCAGACCCATTCCGTATGAGGAACTTGCAGCGATTACTGACAGGACTGCGCTGGTGCGCGAGTTGCGGCGGCGAACCTATGCGCTCGCCCGGCCGCAAGACGTGCGTGGCGGCACAGACGAACTTCACTTGCGCGAGGCCAGGCTCAAGCGCCTTGAGCCGCGAGACAAGTAAAAAATTGAACCAGGGACGAGGTAATCGATGAACATTTCCAGACGCTCATTTTCGATGATCTTCATGATACTGCTCCCGCTGCTCGCCACAGGACCACGGTCTGAAGCGGCAGAATGTCCGGCTGGTCCGTTTGTGAAGAGCGCCGCCAATGCATTTCTGGGAGCGGCTCGCAGCCGCTCGCCAGCCGCACTATCAGGCGTTGCGGCTCGCTATACGGATCTGCGCGGCATCGCCATGTTTGCATTGGGGCCGCATCGCGGCCAGCTGCAAAAAGGTGACGAGGCTCGCTATGTCTCGATGACGCGCGGGTTCATTGGCCGCTTCCTTGCAAAGAATTCCGGCAAGATATCCGGAGGTGGCCTGACCATCGCTGGATGCTCTGGTCCAGCCAATGCTCCAACCGTCACTGCCCAGCTTGGCAACGGCAAACGCATCGTGTTCAAGCTTTCCAAGACACGCAACGGCTACACCGTGCGCGATGTCAGCTTTTCGTCTGTCTGGCTGGCGCAACAGCTGCGCTCAACCTTTGTTGGCGTTGTGAACCGCAATGGCGGCAGCATCAAAGCGCTCTACAGCTATCTGGGAAGCTGAGGCTAAACGATTGTCACGGTGAGATCGGTGAAATCTGAGAGCGAAGCTGTCAGCGCGTCTCCACGCTGTACGGCGCCGACACCGCTTGGCGTGCCGGTGAAGATGATGTCACCTGCCGCGAGTTCAAATAGCTTTGAGAGTTCGCGGATGATCTCAGCCACAGACCAGATCATGTCTGCACTGCTGCCCTTCTGCCGGACGACGCCGTTGACGGTTAGCGACAGGGCAAAAGCGCCAGCGCCGCTAATATCCCCGGCCGGCACAATGGCGCTTACCGGAGCTGAGTGGTCGAAGGCCTTGGCTGCCTCCCAGGGCCGGCCGCCTTTTTTGAGTTGTGCCTGCAAGTCACGCCGCGTCATGTCGAGGCCAACCGCATAACCGAAGACATGCCCTAAAGCGTCTGCCGCCTGAATATCTCTGCCGCCGCTGGCGAGCGCCACCACAAGCTCAAGCTCATGATGAACGTCAGAACTGGCAGGCGGATAGGGAAAGCGCCCATTCGTCACAATGGCATCAGCAGGCTTCTGGAAGAAAAATGGCGGTTCGCGGCCCGGAGTGCCGCCCATTTCGGCGACATGATCATTGTAGTTGCGGCCCACGCAGTAGACGCGCCGTACCGGAAATGATGCATCGCTGCCCTTGACAGAAATTGCCACAACACCGGGCGGCTTCACCGCATATTTCATATCAGGGCGATATCCCGCTCTTTGAGAGCTTCGCGGGTCGCTTGCGCCGAGCCATTGAGGTCAATGGCGCGGCAAGCCGATCCGATGACCGAGGTTTCGAAGCCCAGCGACTTTGCATCCTCGGCTGAGTAACGCACGCAGTAATCGAATGCGAGGCCGGCCAGGAAGATGCGTTTGAATCCACGCTCATGCAGGTAACCGCCGAGTCCCGTCGGCGTCTTGTGATCATTTTCGAAGAATGCAGAATAGCTGTCGATGGCGGCCCGGAAGCCCTTGCGGATCACCAGTTGGGCGTGGCTGACGTTCAGTTGTTCGTGAAACGCAGCGCCGAAATCCCCCTGGATGCAATGGTCCGGCCACAGCGTTTGCCGGCCATAGGGCATTTCGACCTGCTCAAACGGTTTCCGGCCCGGATGCGATGAAGCGAAGGACGAATGCCCCCGCGGGTGCCAGTCCTGCGTCAGCACCACATGGCGGAACGTGCGGGCTAGGTGATTGATGATGGGCACCACCTCATCACCGCCAGGCACCGCCAGATTTCCGCCTACGCAAAAGTCATTCTGGACGTCAATAACGACAAGGACGTCTTCGTCGCCTACAATCATCAACTCTACTCACTCAATGCGGCGCCGCAGCCCTTGAAAGCGGGAAACTTGTCGACGATGACGTAAACCGGAATGGGTTTCATCACGAAGCTCAGCTTTCCCTTGCGCTCGAATATTGATCGGAACGGGCCAGCACTCAATAAACCTGTGATTGAGGGGGCGATTCCTCCAGCAAGGTAAACGCCGCCCCGCGCCTGCAGCACCATGGCGGCATCACCGCTGACGCGGGCAAGCCAGATTATGAACTGCCCCACGGTCTTCACCGCGTCGGCATCAGACCCGGCGAGTGCTGCCTTGATGACATCCTCCGGCGTTTTCAGTTTTCCGGAGGGGTTGAGCGTCCGGTACATCAGATACAGCCCGCCGCCGGTGATTGCATCTTCACTGGTGAAGTCTTCGCCGGGCTGCCGCATCTTCTCACGCCAGTCGAACTCTTCCTGCGTTTCGATCGGCAGCGTGATGTGACCCGGCTCGCAGGAAATTGGCATCCAGCCTGTGCCGTTGCGCAGCGGCGCAAGTGCCGCCATGCCGAGCCCGGTGCCGGGACCGAGCACGATCTTGACGGCGCGCTCCGTATTCGGCTGACCGCCAACAAGCACCACATCTTCGACGCCGAGATGCGGCAACGAAAGCGCCAAGGCTTCATAGTCGTTGAGCAGGCGGAGCTTCCCGGCATTGGCGGCCAGGCGAAGGCTCTCGGCGCTGAAGGTCCAGTCCCGGTTGGTGAGGGTGATCGTCTCCCGGTCAACCGGAGCTGCAACGGCGATGGCGGCCCCCGCCAGTGATTGTACACCACGGTTTCTAAGGTATGCCGTAATGGCGGCTTCGAGCGAGCTGAAGTTGTCATTCTTCAAAGCCTCGATATCCCGCACTTTGAGGGAACCCTGCTCTATCAGCCCGAAACGCGAATTTGTGCCGCCTATGTCGCCTACCAGCGAAACGTCCGTCATTGTAACCCGTTGCCTCCTCCGCATCGGCACGCCTCTGCGGGCGTTGCCGGCTCACTGGCCAATATCATAAACTTAGGCTACACAGCGCGCTTTGCAAACCCTGAGAATGCTGTGACTTCACCAATCGAATCAGAAGTGGCGCGCCGGCGCACCTTCGCCATCATCTCCCACCCGGACGCGGGCAAGACAACGCTGACCGAAAAGCTGCTGCTGTTCGGCGGCGCCATCCAGCTTGCAGGCCAGGTGCGCGCCAAGGGTGACCGCCGCCGTACCCGGTCCGACTGGATGGGCATTGAGCGGGCGCGCGGCATTTCCGTCGTCACTTCGGTGATGACCTTTGAATATGGCGGCTGCGTCTTCAACCTGCTGGATACGCCCGGCCACGAGGACTTCTCCGAAGACACCTACCGAACGCTGACCGCTGTGGATGCCGCCATCATGGTGATTGACGGCGCCAAGGGCATCGAAGACCGCACCCGCAAGCTGTTCGAAATCTGCCGCCTGCGCGACATCCCGATCATCACCTTCATCAACAAGATGGACCGAGAGACGAGGGAGCCCCTCGACCTGCTGGATGAGATCGAAAAAGGCCTCGCCCTCACTGTCATCCCCATGGTCTGGCCCGTGGGCCTCGGCCGTCATTTCATCGGAACCTATGATCTAGCGCAGCCCCGCATCCGCAAGCTGGATGGCGCACCGGAAGGCGAAGCCGTGTCCGGGCCCGATGATGCAAGTTTGGCGCCCCTGCTCCCACCCGGCGCTCATGCAGCCTGGAAAGACGAGATCGAACTGGTGCGAGACCTGCGTGCAAGCTTCAACCAGCAGTCATTCCTTGAAGGTCATGTGACGCCGGTACTGTTCGGTTCGGCGTTGCGCAATTTCGGCGTACGCGATCTTCTCGACACGCTCATCGCCCATGCGCCGCCGCCGCGCGACCAGCAGGCGCGCCAGCGCGTGGTGCACGCCACCGAGGACAAGATGACCGGCGTCGTCTTCAAGATCCAGGCCAACATGGACCCTAACCACCGCGACCGTATCGCCTTCATGCGGCTGTGCTCCGGCAAGCTGGCGCGCGGCATGCGCGTCAAGATCGTGCGCACCGGCAAGACGCTGGCGCTCAACGCGCCGCAGTTCTTCTTTGCACAGGACCGCTCGCTCGCCGAGGAGGCTTTCGCGGGTGATGTCGTCGGCATCCCCAACCATGGCGTGCTGCGCATCGGTGATACTCTCACCGAGGGCGAAGAGCTGGTGTTCACCGGCGTGCCTTCCTTCGCGCCTGAAATACTCCGGCGGGTGAAGCTCGGCGACCCGATGAAGGCCAAAAAACTGCGCTCAGCGCTGGAAGAACTCGCTGAGGAAGGCGTGGTACAGCTATTCCTGCCGATTGATGGCTCACCCGCCATCGTTGGTGTTGTCGGCGCCTTGCAGCTTGATGTTCTGGCAGACCGGCTCAACAGCGAGTATGGCGTGCCCATCGATTTCGAGACTTCGCGCCATGATGTGTTGCGATGGATCCGGAGCGATGACGCAAAAAAGCTGGAAGAGTTCATCGCCGCCAACCGCTTTTCGATCGCTAATGACCTTGATGGCGACCCGGTTCTGATGGCACAATCGGCCTTCAGCCTCAACTATGCACTCGAACGCGCACCCGGCATCAAGGCGATGGAGATCAAGGAGATGCACAAGGCCGCATGAGCCACCTGTTCAACATGATCGCCGTGGATTTCGGCTGGCTGCATGCCCTGGCGATCGCGCTGATATTCGGGCTGTGGAGCTGTTATTCGCAAATCCTTCGCCGCTTTGGCCGTGGCTCGCTTAACGAACAGCTGCATGTCGTGCGGCTGCGCTGGTTCCATGTGCATGGCGGCATCGGGCGCGAGCACCGGGTGTTCGACGCTATCCTGCTTGGCCACATCTCCAGCTCGATATCCTATTTTGGATCGGCAACGCTCATCGTGCTGGCAGGCCTCGTCGGCAGCTTCTTCAATATCAACGCGATTTACCTTGAAGCCATGCAACTGCAATTTTTGGACAAGGTGACGCTCAATCTGTTTACCCTCCACTTTGCTGTGCTGACGCTGATCCTGGCACTGAGCTTCTTTGCTTTCACTTATGCCATGCGCAAGATGGCTTATACCTTTGCGCTTCTTGGCGGCTTGCAGGAAACGCCAGGCAATACCCCGCAACTGCGGCTGATGGCGGAACAGTCAGCCACCGTGCTGACCGAAGCCGTGCGTTCCATCAACACCGGCATCCGCGGCTTCTATTATGCCATCGCCGCGCTGTTCCTGTTTGCCGGACCGCTGATCTGCATCGCCGCAACTTTGGCTATCACGGCGCTGCTCTATTACCGCCAGCTCAGCTCGCCAACGGCGCAGGCCATCGCCCGCTATGTCGACGCTATCAGGGAGTATCGACAAGACTAGCCCTTGAGCCTGGCCAATCGCTCAGGCCCCAGATGTTGCTCAAGCGCCGACATGATCATTTCAACCGCCTGTTCAGCGGTCGTGGGGTCGTCTGCTCCGCCCTTGTGAAGCCAGTTCCCATCAATCAGCACTGCGGCGAGTTTGGCAAATGCAGCCATGCCCTGCTTGTCGAGAACGCCCTCCAGACAGCTGCGCAAGTTGGAGGACAACCGGTTGTGGAATAGTTTCTGCAAGCGCTGCAACTGCACGTCGCGCGCGGCCATGACATAGAAAGAAAGCCAGGCGTTGGCCGTGTTCCGATTGAAAAGATCAACGGGAAAATTTCCGCTCACGATGGCGCGAAGTCTGTGCCAGGGCGTAGTTGCACCTCGCATCTGGCGGACAACTTCATCCATGATGACGCGATTGGCGTGGCGTACCATCCAGAACAGAACTTCATCCTTGCTGTCGAAATGGTAGACAAGCAGGCCAGGCGACATTCCGGCAGCCTTGCAGATGCGCGCCGTCGTCAACCCGTCGAAGCCATGCTCCAGGAATACCTGATATGCGGCCTCGATCAGTTCCTGGCGGCGAATGTCCTGAATGGATCTTTTCATCATCTCAGGTCAATTTGATAGCATCTATCAAAAATTAAATGAACATTTAAAAAATTGTATTGACTCTCGAGCGCAGGGATAGGAGCTTGCTCGTTACGCACGAGCCAAAAGAGGCTCGCACCAAACGGGAGAACGCCATGAAAAGAGTGTCTTTGCTTACCTTGCTGGTGGCCTTGTCTGCCACGCCTGCCGCCGCTGCCGATGATGCAAGCTGCGCCAAGGTGAGAAGCGCCGATCTCGGCTGGACGGATATTGCCATCACCACAAACACGGCTGCGGTCATTCTCGAAGAGTCTCGGCTACGAGATGGAAAACACCCTGCTGGCGCTCACCGTAACCTATGAAACCCTCAAGAGCGGCAAGATGGATGTGTTCATGGGCAACTGGCGGCCAGCACAGGACATCGAATTCAAAGATTACTTCGACAACAAATCGGTTGAAGTGCTGGGCCAGAACCTGACTGGCGCCAAGTATACACTCGCTGTCCCCGCTTACGTTGCCGAAGCGGGCGTCAAGACCTTTGCGGATCTGGCGAAATTCCCCGACAAGTTCGGCAAGAAAATTTACGGCATCGAACCCGGAACAAATAAGCCGCTGCTGGATATGGTTGCCGCAGGCTCACATGGTCTCGCCGGATGGGAGATCGTTGAATCAAGCGAGCAAGCAATGTTGAGCCAGGTGCAACGTTCAGCCAGCCGAAATGAGTGGATTGCGTTCCTCGGCTGGCAACCTCACCCTATGAACCTTGATATCAAGATGGAGTATCTCGCGGGCGGCGATGCGGAATTCGGACCCGATTATGGTGGTGCGACGGTGTATACTTTGTCGCGTCCCGGCTACGAAGCCGCTTGCCCCAACGCCGCACGGTTTTTCAAGAACCTCGCCTTCGACATCGATTATGAGAACACTGCCATGCGCATGGTAACCGCGGACGGAAAGACCCCGGAAGAAGCGGCACGCGAGATGATCAAGGCGCATCCTGAGCGGCTCAATGTCTGGCTCGAAGGGGTCACCACGCTCGATGGCAAGCCTGGGCTAGAGGCGGTCAAATCAGCACTCGGTCTGTAAGCGCCGGCTCCTCTGCTCGGCAGTGACAATGCTCCCTTCCCACATGCAGGCCGCAGTGCTCCGGGCTCCCGGGCAACACGTTGGATATATGCAGTGTCCCGGTTCCAGAACCCGGCCCGGGCCAGTTGTTGATCAGGCTGATCGCCTGTGGTGTGTGTCACACTGATGTTCACGTCTGGCAGAAAGGTGGCGCGGCATCACGCCACGGCGCGCCAGTTATCCTGGGCCATGAAGGCGTGGGCGAAGTCGTCCTCATCGGGCGCGATGTTTCAGGTTGGACTGTCGGAGACATGGCGGGAATGCCTTGGATGCACGAGACCTGCGGCCACTGCGCTGAGTGCTGCGGCGGCGCCGAGTTTTACTGTCAGGAACAGCGCGCCAATGGATACGATGTCGATGGAGGCTTTGCGGAGTACGCCCTGCTAGAAGCAGCCTTTGCAGTGCGCTTGCTGGTAACGGACGACGCAGCGGAAACCGCGCCACTGCTCTGCGCCGCCTTGACCGCTTATGGTTCTCTCAAAACTTCCAGCATCCGTGCGGGTGAGCGTTGTGCCATCATCGGCTGTGGTGGCCTGGGTCTCTATGCCGTGCAGCTTGCCGTGCGAATGGGCGTCGAGGTTACAGCTGTCGATGTCTCCGCCGCTAAACTGCAGCAAGCCAAAGCTGTGGGAGCCGCGCATTTGGTAACAGCTGACGCAGATGCCGCCGCAAGCCTCCGTGCAACAGGAGGCATGCATGCCGTCATCAATTTCGCGCCAACTTCGGCTACATGGCCATTGATGATTGCCGCAGTCCGCGCCCGCGGCACAATCGTGGCAGCGGCAATGGTTGACGAGCCCGTGCCGCTGAACCAGGAATGGCTGACCATGACCGGCGTGAGAATTACCGGCACAAGTGTTGGCACACGCGAGGAAATGGCTGAACTCTTGGCCATCCACCGCAAGGAACCGTTGCGCATGCAGATTGAAACTCTGCCGCTTGAAGAAATCAACGAAGGACTTGAACGGCTGCGGAGAGGCGGCGTCAATGGCCGCCTCGTCATCAGGCTGAAATAGTCACGCCTTCAATCGCGAAGCCTCGCGTGCCAGTGCCTCGATGCCTGCCCAGTCGCCCGCTTCCACCAGTTTCTTTGGTATCATCCATGAACCGCCAACGGTGATGACGTTGGCAAGCTTGAGATAAGCGGGGGCCGACTGCAGCGTAATGCCGCCTGTCGGGCAGAAGCGGATATCCGGCAAGGGCTGAGCCAGTGCTGCAAGATAGGCAGCGCCGCCCGCAGGCTCGGCAGGGAAGAATTTCTGGAAGCTGTAGCCCAGCTCCAGCAATGATTGGCACTCGGTTGCGGTGACGCCGCCGGGCAACAAAGGCATTGTCCCCGTGCGTGCGGCCGCGAGCAATGCAGGCGAAGAGCCGGGCGAAACCGCGAAGGCGCAACCAAGGTCCTGCACCTGCTCAAATTGACGCTGGGTGAGCACGGTTCCTGCACCAACGATGGCGCCTTCAACTTCCAAAACGATGGCTTTGACCGCATCCAGCGCCACCGCTGTGCGGAGTGTGATTTCGAGAACTGGCAAGCCTCCCTTCACCAGCGCGCGCGACAGCGGCACGGCGTCAGCCAGCTTGTCGATCACCATAACCGGTACAACGGGTGCGGAGGTGAGAATGCGCTCCATCCCCTTCTGCAAGATTCCGGTCATGCCACTGCTCCAAAGATGGATGCGCCCTGGTCGGCGCGCGTCGCCAGATTGCGGAAAGCTGCGAACAGTTCGCGCCCCGTGCCATGCTGGTGATGCGAAAGGTCGGCTGTGGCAGGCGTTCGTGCCGCGAACTCCGCCGCATCGACCAACACTTCAAGTCTGCCGTTCGTCGCGTCGATGCGGACCACGTCGCCATCCCTGAGTTTGGCGATCGGCCCGCCATCGGCAGCCTCTGGCGTTACATGGATGGCAGCCGGCACTTTGCCGGAAGCGCCTGACATGCGCCCATCGGTAATGAGGCCGACACGAAATCCCTTGTCCTGCAGCACAGTCAGCGGCGGCGTCATGCGGTGCAGCTCCGGCATGCCGCTGGCCTTCGGCCCCTGGAAGCGTACGACAGCAATCACATCGCGGTTAAGCTCGCCCGCCCTGAAGGCGGCGTGCAGTTCTTCCTGCGCATGGAACACGCGCACTGGCGCTTCAATCACATGCCGGTCCGCCGGGATGGAAGAAGTCTTGATCACCGCATGGCCGAGCGGCCCTTCCAGCACATTGAGGCCGCCCGTTGCCTGGAAGGGATCTTTCATCCCGCGCAACACGGCGGTGTCGGCGGATTGAATGGCCGCATCGCGCCATTGCAATTCGCCGGAAGCCGTCAGCGCGGGCTCGCGCAGATAGCCTTCAAGGCCCGTGCCCATGATGGTCGTCACGTCCTCATGCAGCATGCCGGCACCCAGCATTTCGCGGATGAGAAAACCCATGCCGCCGGCGGCATTGAAATGGTTCACATCCGCCTTGCCGTTAGGATAGATGCGGGTGAGCAGCGGCACTATGGCGGAGAGTTCGGCAAGGTCGCGCCAGGTAAGGTGAATGCCCGCCGCCTGCGCCATGGCGATGAGATGCATGGTATGGTTGGTGGAGCCGCCGGTTGCCAGCAACCCGACCACGCCATTCACCACCGCCTTCTCGTCATAGATGCGGCCGATCGGCGTGTAGTTGTTGCCAAGTGCGGTGAGCGACAACGCCTGCACTGCGCTGGCTTTGGTGATTTCATCGCGCAATCTCGTGCCCGGGTTGATGAAGGTGGAGCCCGGCAAGTGCAGGCCCATGATCTCCATCAGCATCTGGTTGGAATTGGCCGTGCCGTAGAAGGTGCAGGTGCCAGGACCGTGATAGGATTTGGCTTCTGCCTCCAGCAGTGCTTCGCGCCCGACCTTGCCCTCGGCAAACAGCAGGCGGACCTTGGACTTTTCTTCATTCGGCAATCCTGATGTCATGGGGCCTGCCGGTATGAAGACCGCAGGAAGATGACCGAAGGCGAGCGCTCCCATGATCAGGCCGGGAATGATCTTGTCGCAGACGCCGAGATAGACTGCCGCGTCAAACATCTGGTGCGAGAGGGCAACAGCAGTTGAAAGCGCAATCACGTCACGCGAGAACAGCGATAGCTCCATCCCCGTTTCGCCTTGCGTCACGCCGTCGCACATCGCCGGCACGCCGCCTGCCACTTGCGCCGTGGCGCCTGCTTCGCGCGCCGCCGCGCGGATGAGCGCCGGATAGGTTTCAAACGGCTGGTGGGCGGAGAGCATGTCATTGAAGGAGGTGACGATTGCGAGGTTCGGCGCATTGCCATTGCGCAATGCGTCCTTGTCATGCGAGCCACAGGCCGCAAATGCATGCGCGATGTTGGCGCAGCCCAGCGCCTTGCGCTGCGGCTTGTTGGCGACTGCTTCCTCCAAACGGCGGAGATAAATTCCCCGCGAGGCGCGGCTGCGCTGGACGATTTTTTCCGTGACGGCGGCGACGATGGAATGAACAGGCATCAGGTTGAACCTCAGGGGCACCAGTAGAGCGATATTGGCTTGCGGGCGCGGAGCACAGCGCGAATGGGCATTTCAGCCACTGGCCCATCTCCCTGCGCCTTGCGGAACGCATCCAGCTTGGCCTGCCCTTCAAGATGCAGGCACAGCAGGTCGGCGTTAAGGATGTCAGGCAACGTAAAAGTCAGGCGAGGTTCCGGTGCACCGGGCGCCGACGTTTCGATGATGCGCTCGCTCGCCTTGTCGTCAATGGCGTTGGCAAGGTTTGCTGCACCGGGAAAGAACGAAGCCGTATGCCCGTCCAGCCCCATGCCAAGGATGGCCACATCGAAACTGCCGACGGCGCTCGCTTCCGGGTTGCCGAACAGCGGCACGAATGTTGTCTTCACCGCCCGGTTCTTGATCAAATGCTCGCGCACGAACCTGGCGTTGGAGCGTTCGTCATCCTCATCAACCATGCGCTCATCAACCAGCGTCACGGTCACTCGGTTCCACTTGATGTCGATGTCGGACAGCGTATCGAGAAACAGTTGCGGAGTTTTGCCGCCAGAAACGGCAAGCACCGCAGCACCTGTACGGCTGATGGCGCCTGCCAGCGCATTGGCAACGTCGGATGCAAGGGCGGAGGCGAGCGAGCCGCGGCTGTCAAACATCCGCTCCTTGTTGATCATGCCTCGTCCCCATCATGCCAGGTGCGGCCATCACGCTCGATAAGGGCAATGGCTGAGGCCGGTCCCCATGTTCCCGATGTATAGGGTTTCGGCTGGTCACCGCTCTCTTTCCAGTAATCGAGGATCGGGTCGATGAAGCGCCAGGCCGCCGCCACTTCGTCGCGCCGCATGAACAAGGTCTGGTTGCCGCGCACCACATCCATCAGCAGGCGTTCATAGGCATCCGGATTGCGCACGCCGAACGCATCAGCGAATGTCATGTCGAGCGGGACATGGCGAAGGCGCATGCCACCGGGGCCAGGATCCTTGATCATCAGCCACAGCTTGACGCCTTCATCGGGTTGCAACCGGATGACCAGCTTGTTGGTGTTGATTGCTCCCGCGCCCTTTTCGAATACTGAATGCGGCACCGGCTTGAACTCAACCACAATTTCCGACATGCGTCGTTCAAGCCGCTTGCCGGTGCGCAGGTAGAACGGAACGCCGGCCCAGCGCCACGATCCGATCTCGACCTTGAGAGCTACATAGGTTTCGGTTTTGGAAGCATCGGAGCCTAATTCCTCGGCATAGCTTGGCACTGCTCCACCTTCAGATGCACCAGCCTTGTACTGGCCACGCACTGTGTTGGCAGTCACCGCCTCACCTTTGATCGGCTTCAGCGATTGCAGCACCTTGAGTTTTTCATCACGTACAGCGTTGGCATCCATGGAAGTAGGCGGCTCCATGGCGACAAGGCAGAGCAGCTGCATGATGTGGTTCTGCACCATGTCGCGCAGCGCGCCAGCGGTGTCGTAGTAACCCGCGCGCGAGCCAAGCCCCAGCGTTTCCGCAACCGTGATCTGCACATGGTCGATATGGTTGGCATTCCAGATCGGCTCGAACAACGCATTGGCAAAGCGCAGCGCCATGAGGTTCTGCACCGTCTCCTTGCCGAGGTAATGATCAATGCGGTAAATCGACGGCTCCGGAAAGATGCGGCCAATTTCGTTGTTCAACTTCTCGGCGGACGCGCCGCTCTTGCCGACCGGCTTTTCAACGACAACGCGGGATTTTTCGCTGACAAGACCATGCTTGCCCAGCCGTTCGCAAATTGGCCCAAACAAGTCTGGTCCCACCGCCAGGTAGAAAACGCGCACCTGGTCTTCGCGCGCCTTCAGCAGTTTGCCGAGTTCAGTCCAGCCATCGTTCTTGGAGGGTTCCGCTGCAACATAATCAAGCCGCTCGATAAAGCGCTTGATCAGCACCTTCTGGCGTTCCTCCTTCGGCACATGCGCCTCAATCGCCGCTTCCGCGAACTTGCGGAATTCCTCCTTCGTCATCGGACGGCGCGAGGAACCAATGATGCGCGCGCTTTCCGGCACCTGCCCCTGAATGTCGCGGTGAAACAATGCCGGCAGCAGCTTGCGCTGCGCCAGGTCGCCAGTGGCGCCGAACACGACAATGTCAAAGTCTTCAACGGGAATGGTTCTTGGGGTCATTTACACGGAATCAATTTCTGAGGTACGTTCGTCAGAGCGCGGTTTATACACCAAGATATGGCATTGCAATAAATCAATTGCATTGATTTATCTGGTTTTTACGGCAAACTGTGGCTGAAATGCGGGCAATCGAATTGGGAGAGTGATCATGATCGTATGTTGCGGCGAAGCACTGATCGACATGCTCCCCCGCCGCACTGAAGCGGGCGAGAGCGCTTATCTGCCGATGAACGGCGGCTCGATCTTCAATACCGCCATTGCACTCGGCCGCCTGGGCGTCAGCACCGGCTTCTTCAGCGGCTTCTCGACAGATTTCTTTGGCGACAGTCTGCAGCAAGGCCTGCGCGATAGCCATGTGAGCCTCGACTACTCCAAGGTCCACGACAAGCCTTCCACTCTTGCCTTCGTCAAACTTGAAAATGGCCACGCGCGCTATTCGTTCTTCGATGACAACTCCGCCAATCGCATGCTGACGCTGAAGGACTTGCCCAAGTTCAAGGATGATGTGAAGGCGTTGCACTTCGGTTCGATATCGCTGATCAGCGAACCTGCGGCTTCGACGCATGCAGCCCTGCTCAAGCGTGAAAGCAAGAAGCGCGTCATCTGCCTTGATCCCAACATCCGGCCGACTGTCATCAAGTCAAAGGCCCCCTACCTCGCAAGAGTGAACCAGCTCATAGGCTTGACCGACATCCTCAAGATTTCCGATGAAGATGTACGCTGGATGACCGGCCATGCTGACTTTGCCACCGCGGCGCGCAAATGGCTGACGGCGGGAGCCAAGCTCGTCGTCGTCACCAAGGGTGGTGAGGGCGTCGAAGCCTTCACATCCTCCTACAGCATCACGCGCGCCTCGATTCCGGTGCAGGTGGTGGATACGGTGGGAGCGGGCGATACATTCACAGCGGGCCTCTTGGCCTCGCTAAGCAAGGCTGGCGCACTGACCAAGAAGGGGCTTGCAAGCCTCGACCAGGCCACACTCACATCCTGCCTCGACTTCGCCGCGCGCGCCGCAGCCATCACCTGCTCGCGCGCCGGCGCCAATCCGCCCTGGGCCCATGAGTTGGCATAGACGCAGGATTTCGCCTAAAGCCGCAACATGATCTTTCCGGTCGATGCAAAAATTGCCGAGCTTTCGCAGGCGCTGGAAACCCATGGCTCCGCCATCCTCGTGGCCGAACCGGGCGCCGGCAAGACCACGCGTGTGCCGCTGCTGCTTCGCGATGCGCCATGGCTTGCAGCCAAAAAAATCCTGATGCTTGAGCCGCGGCGGCTTGCCGCCCGCAACTCCGCCCGCCGCATGGCGCAAACGCTGGGCGAGGAAGTTGGCCAGCAGGTCGGCTACACCGTGCGGCTGGAGCGCAAGGTTTCACGCGACACGCAGATTGAGGTGGTGACCGAAGGCATCCTGACGCGGCGACTGCAGACAGACCCTGAATTATCCGGCATCGGCCTGGTGATCTTCGATGAATTCCACGAGCGCAGCATGGATGGTGATCTTGGCCTCGCGCTCACCATGGATGTGAGGAACGGCCTGCGCGATGACCTCCGCATTCTCATCATGTCGGCGACATTGGATGACCAAAGGCTTTCGGCGCATCTTGGTGGCGCTCCTGTCATTGATGCGCCGGGGCGCATGTTTCCGGTGGAAACTCGCTACCTCGGCAAGGCCAGCCGTCAGACAGTTTCTGACGATGTCGCAAAGGCCGTATCAGCGGCATTGCGCGAACAGCAGGGCAGCATCCTCGCTTTCCTGCCGGGCGAGGCGGAAATCCGCCGCGCCGAACGATTGCTCATACAAGGCGGCTTGCCATCGAACGTCAGCATCAATCCGCTGTTCGGCTCCATGGGATTTTCCGAACAGGACGCAGCACTCCGGCCAGCGCCTGAAGGAGAGCGCAAGATCGTGCTCGCCACAACCATTGCCGAAACCAGCCTCACCATCGAAGGCGTCAGCGTAGTGATTGACGCAGGCTTCAAGCGCAGCCCGCGCTTTGACCCGGCTTCCGGCATGACAACGCTGGAGACCATCCGCGTCTCTAAGGCTTCTGCTGACCAGCGCCGCGGCCGCGCCGGCAGGCTCGGCCCAGGCATCTGCTACAGGCTGTGGCCGGAAGCGGAAAGCCGCGCACTCGCTGCCCATGACCTGCCAGAGATATTGACCAGCGACCTCGCTCCCCTGGTGCTGGAAATGGCCGCCTGGGGCGTTTCCGACACATCAGGCCTTGCATTTCTCGATCCCCCGCCAGCGGCGGCCTTCGCCCAGGCGCGCGACCTGTTGCAGCAGCTTGATGCATTGGACAGTGATGGCCGCATCACCACCATGGGAAAGGCCATGGCGCGCGCCCCGCTGCACCCGCGCCTTGCCCACATGGTGGTGCGTGCTGCTGAACTTGGCGCCGGGCGTGAGGCAGCAAGGCTTGCGGCCTTCCTGTCTGAGCGTGACGGATCGCCGCGAGACGCAACGGCTGATGTCGGCACAAGGCTGCAGATGGCGCGTGGCCCAGCGCTTGCCCGCATCAGGCAATCGGCGGAGCAGATCATCCGTAGTCTGAGCATCAAGGAGGATACCTCGGAAATCAGCGAGGGCGTTTTGCTGGCGCTCGCCTGGCCGGACCGCATCGCCCAGAAGCGAGGCGGCGCACGGCGTTACCGCTTTGCCGGCGGCGGTGGCGGCATCCTTGCTGAGCATGACAGGCTTTCGGTGAACGACTTTCTCGCCGTGGCGCTTACCGATGGTGCAAGCGGCGACCAGCGCATCTACCTCGCAGCTCCACTCACATCTTCGGAAATCGAGAAGCATTTTGCCTCGCACATCGAAACTGTCGAACAGGCAGGCTGGGATGCGAAAACAAAATCCGTTCTCGCTCTCCGGCAGCGCAAGCTGGGATCACTGGTGCTGGAGGAACGCCCGCTCACCAACCTCTCGCCGGAGGTGCTGGCGGATGGCCTCATCCATGGCATTCGCCAGGCCGGACTTTCAGTTCTTCCGTGGTCGGAAGGTTCTGAGAACTTCCGCGCCCGCATCGCCTTCTTGCGCAAACATCTGCCGGAAGATGGCTGGCCTGACCTCGGCGATGCCGCCCTCCTCGCCACGCTGGAAGATTGGCTCGCGCCTTACCTTGCCGGCATGAGCAAGCTTACCCATCTCGACAGGCTCGACCTGCATCAGATTTTGACCAGCCTCGTTCCGCATGACCTGCGCCGCCGCATGGATGAGCTGGCGCCGCGCTCGCTCACCATTCCCAATGGCGCCGAAGCCCGCATCGACTATGCCGTTGAGGGCGACCCGACTGTGCGGGTGCGCCTGCAGGAAATGTTCGGCCTCACCAGCACGCCAAAGATTGCAGGCGGCCGCGCCCACCTGCGCATTGAACTGCTTTCTCCCGCTGGGCGACCGGTTGCGGTGACGCAATCTCTCGAAACCTTCTGGACCAATGGCTATCCGGATGTGCGGACTGACTTGCGGGGACGCTATCCCAAGCACTTGTGGCCGGAAGACCCATTGACGGCAACCGCAGTGCAGCCGCGCAGGCTCAGGTAGGCTTTGCGATCCGTCTGTACAAGGAGGATCGCCAGCAGCACCAGCCCTGCTCCAAACCAGCCGACGAGCGGCAACCGCTCTCCCAGCATCACATAGCCGGCGGCTGCGCCAAACACCGTCTCGGTCGACAGCAGCACCGAAGCGCGCGACGGCGCGATATAGCGCACCACGCTGGCCATCAGCGTGAAGGTGAAGGCGCTCGAAATGAAGCCGACATAGAGCACCGGCACGGCGGCGGACTTGATCGCCGTCCACGACACATCTTCAAATGCGAAGGCAAGCGGAAGCGCCAGCAACGCAATCAGGCCGAAGTGCAGGCAGGTGTAGCGCATCGGGCTGCCGGCTTTCGCCGATGCCCCGGTGATGACCATGTAGAGCGACCAGAACAGCGAGGAGACGGCGATCAGCACATCGCCTTGTCGAGAACGCGCCAATGCCGCCACCGCCGAGATACCAGATGCCGATGAAGGCAACGACAGCCGCTATCCACACGCGGGCCCCCGGCCTCTCATGCCGCAGCAGCCACAGCAGGAAGGGCGTCAGCACCACATAGAGCGCGGTGAGAAAGCTGGTGTTGGTGACGGTCGCGGTCACCATGCCAACCTGCTGCAGCGCCCCGCCGGTGAAGAAGGCAAGCCCGCCGAGAGCCGCATAATGCCACACCGGCCTTGCATCGGCGCGGCCGGCAGGTCTTTCGCGCCAGGCCAGCGGAGCGAGCGCCACACAGGCAATTGCCGAGCGCAACCCCAGAAACAGGAACGGCCCGATATGGTCCATCGCCGCCTTCTGGAAATAGAAGGCGACGCCCCAGATGAGCGCGGCGAACAGAACAAGCAGGTCAGCGCGGGCGCGGGTCAATCAGTGATTCCTCGGAAATGCAGGGCCCATATGCAATCGCCTGCTGGCAAAGCCTTCGTCAAGCCTGTAGCTTCATTTGTCTGGCAAATGCGCAAAGGAGCAATGAGCATGGAATATCGTCAACTCGGCAGGTCTGGCTTCAAGGTGCCGGTCTTGAGCTTCGGCACCGGCACTTTCGGCGGCGGCAATGAATTCTTCAAGGCCTGGGGCGATACCGACGCCAAGGGCGCAACCCGCCTCGTCGATGTCTGCCTTGATGCCGGGCTCTACATGTTCGACAGCGCCGATGTCTATTCCAAGGGCCTCGCCGAGGAAGTGCTGGGCGCGGCCATCAAGGGCAGGCGCAACAATGTCATCATCTCCACCAAGGCCACCTTCCGCTTCAGCGACAAGCCGAATGACGTGGGCTCATCGCGCGCCCACCTGACCGAGGCGATCCACGGTTCGCTCAAGCGCCTCGGCACCGACTATATCGACCTGTTCCAGCTGCATGGCTTCGATGCCATGACCCCGCAGGAGGAAGTGCTCGCCACGCTCGATGATTTCGTGCGCGCTGGAAAAATCCGCTACACCGGCTGTTCCAACTTCTCCGGCTGGCATCTGATGAAATCGCTCGCCACTTCCGACAAGCTGGGCCTCAACCGCCATGTGGCGCATCAGGCCTATTATTCGCTGATCGGCCGCCACTATGAGTGGGAGCTGATGCCCTTGGGCCTCGACCAGGGCGTCGGCGCGGTCGTATGGAGCCCGCTGGGCTGGGGCCGCCTCACCGGCAAGATCCGCCGCGGCACCGGCCTGCCCGAAGCAAAGCCGCCTGCATGTGACCGCCGACAATGGCCCGCCGGTTGACGACGAATACCTGTTCCGCGTCATGGACGCGCTTGATGCCATGGCGAAGGAAACCGGCAAATCCGTTCCGCAGATTGCGCTCAACTGGCTGCTGCAGCGGCCGACCGTCGCCAATGTCATCGTCGGCGCGCGGAACGAGGAGCAGCTCAAGCAGAACCTTGGCGCTGTCGGCTGGAACCTCACGGCAGCGCAGGTGAAAGCGCTGGATGCAGCCAGCGAAACCACCAAGACCTATCCCTACTGGCACCAGACCGAGTTCGTGGAGCGCAATCCCTTCCCAACCTGAGCTATCACGGCGGCAAGAGGAATTGTCTAGAATTTATTCCTTGACAACAGGATTTGTTTCAGCTAGGAACATAACCCTGTTGTTTGCCATCGTAAATCAGCGCTCACGGGATGGAGCCGAAATCATCCCCGCCCCTCCGGAGGTTCCGGAACCCCCCGGAGGGGTGGCCTGCTCCCGGTTCGCGATCCCAGAAATCTTGGCGACCGTCACCAGTCGAAATTCTATACTCAATTTGCGAGCTCGCAAGCGGGTCAAGATCAAATACATGACGGCCACCCACAAGATAGCTGTGATACCGAAGCCAGAGTTTCCAATTATCCTCTTCGTTGTAGTCATCGAAAACATGTTCAAATGCTATCGATGTGTCGCGCCAACTTCTCATCGGGCGGTGTGGCCATAATGGGTCTCCTCGCAAGGCTTGCGTATTTGGAGTCAAATCAAATTTCTCACAGTCGCTACTGGTAGCACGCCAAATTACATCTTCTGCCGCGGCCATTAGTGCAAAATCATCGTCAATCGTAATTGATGATATGTCCTTTGCCCAAGTGATAAATGCGCCGTTAGATCCAACGACAGCTGCAGCAAAAACTTCAGGTAAAGACTGTCCGTTGTCAGGCGCCCACCAGATTTTTGCCGCAGAAGCAACAGCATTTGCTAGTGTTGATGCACTTCTGGATGACAAGCTCGTCGAAATATTATCCAGCCTATTTGCCATTCTTCGATGCGATTCTGGACCGTACTCACCTCTCGCTCAGCAACGACCCGGCATGAAACAATTCCTCCAAAGCTGAGGAGCGAAAGTTCTGCGAAGTTGAAATCTCCTTCCCTTTTTGAACTGCTCTCCGAAATCACCGGCAGGACCCTGGCTATGGACCGATAGGCTATTGCAGCGGCAATTTTTCTGCGATCAGTCGCGTCAAAACCCATCAGCCATTCCTTCAGAGTGGCGAGATCGTGTACATTCTGTGCGGTTAGTCTCGCCATGGGCTGGAATTGACCTTAAGTTTCTCGCAAAATGGTACATGAATCCTGCCAGTTTCCCAATACCTTGACCACCGCGCCCCACCCTGCCAAACAGCGCCCAAATGACTGACATTTCGCATATCCGCAATTTCTGCATCATCGCCCATATCGACCATGGCAAATCCACGCTGGCCGACCGGCTGATCCAGCTCACCGGCGCCGTGGCGGCGCGCGACATGCAGGAGCAGATCCTCGATTCGATGGACCTTGAGCGCGAGCGCGGCATCACCATCAAGGCCAATACCGTGCGCCTCGACTACAAGGCGCAGAATGGCGAGAGCTATGTTCTCAACCTGATCGACACGCCGGGGCATGTGGACTTTGCCTATGAAGTCTCCCGCTCGCTCGCCGCCTGCGAGGGCGCGCTGCTTGTCGTTGACGCTTCGCAGGGCGTCGAAGCGCAAACGCTCGCCAACGTCTATCAGGCGATCAACGGCAATCTCGAAATCGTGCCGGTGCTCAACAAGGTGGACCTGCCCGCCGCCGAGCCCGAGCGCATCCGCCAGCAGATCGAGGACGTGATCGGCATTGATGCCTCTCAGGCCATTCCGATTTCCGCCAAGACCGGCATTGGCGTGCCGGATGTGCTCGAAGCCATTGTCCACCGCCTGCCCGCCCCCAAGGGCGAGCATTCCAAGCCGCTCAAGGCGCTGCTCGTCGATAGCTGGTATGACGCCTATCTCGGCGTTGTCGTGCTCGTCCGCATCATTGATGGCGAACTGAAAAAGGGCATGCGGGTGAAGATGATGGGAACCGGCGGTTCCTACCTCATCGACCGTGTCGGCGTTTCGCGCCCCAAGAAGGAAATGGTGGCGGCACTCGGCCCCGGCGAGATCGGCTTCTTCACCGCCGCCATCAAGGAAGTGGCGGATACGCGCGTCGGCGATACCGTCACCGATGAAAGGAACCCTGCATCGGCTCCGCTGCCGGACTTCAAGGAAGCGCAGTCGGTGGTGTTCGCGGGCTTCTTCCCCGTCGATGCCGCGAAGTTCGAAGATTTGCGCGAGGCGATGGGCAGGCTGCGTCTGAACGACGCGAGCTTCACCTATGACATGGAAACCTCAGCCGCCCTGGGCTTCGGCTTCCGCTGCGGCTTCCTCGGCCTCTTGCATCTTGAAATCACGCGCGAGCGCATCGAACGCGAATTCAACGTCGACATCATCACCACGGCGCCTTCCGTCATCTACAAGATCAACCTGCGCGAAGGCACGCAGATCACGCTGCACAACCCTGTCGACATGCCGGACCCGATGGCCATCCTGTCAATCGAAGAGCCGTGGATCGAAGCCACCATTCTGGTGCCGGATGAATATCTGGGCTCCATCCTCAAGCTGTGCGAGGACCGGCGCGGCCGCCAGAAGCAGCTCACCTACGCAGGCTCGCGCGCCATGGTGGTTTATGAATTGCCGCTCAATGAAGTGGTGTTCGATTTCTATGACCGGCTGAAATCGGTTTCGCGCGGCTATGCCTCATTCGATTACAAGATGATCGGCTATGAGGAAGGCGACCTCGTGCGCATGGGCATTCTGGTCAATGCCGAGCCTGTCGATGCGCTTTCCATGGTGGTGCACCGTGGGCGCGCCGAGCAGCGTGGCCGCGTCATGTGCGAGAAGCTGAAGGATTTGATCCCGCGCCACATGTTCCAGATACCCATCCAGGCGACGATCGGCGGCAAGATCGTGGCGCGCGAAACGCTCTCCGCCATGCGCAAGGACGTGACCGCCAAATGCTATGGCGGCGACATTTCCCGCAAGCGCAAGCTTCTCGACAAGCAGAAGGAAGGCAAGAAGAAGATGCGGCAGTTCGGCAAGGTCGAAATCCCGCAGGAAGCCTTCATCGCCGCGCTCAAGATGGATGAGAACTGAGCCGCGCAGCCGGCCTTGACGAGACAATTGACTTCGTATCTCATTTGAGATACAAAGGATCTCTGGAGGATTTCCATGGCCACGAACTCATCGATGCTGCACGTCCGCATGGACGACGAGGTGAAGGAGCGGGCGCAGAAGGCGCTCGATGCCATGGGGCTTTCCGTGTCCGATGCTGTGCGCCTTCTCATGCACCGGATCGCCGCAGATCAGGCCTTTCCGCTCGAGCTCAAGGTTCCGAATGCCGGGACGCGGGCCGCCATGGCGGAAGCCGAAGCAATCGTGAAGAAGCGCAAGGCGCGCTTCAAGACTTCTGACTCGATGTTTGCCGGCCTTGAAAAGACCGGCGGAAAGTAAGCGGGCGCCGCATCCGCGCGCTGCCGATTACACCAAGGCCTTCAAGAAGGATTGGGAGCGCCTGTCACGGTCCGGACGCTTTGACATGAACAGGCTCAAACAAGCCATGCTGCTGCTGATCGCCAATGACAGCCCGCTCGGCCCGGAATGGCTGGATCATCCGCTCAAGGGCGAGTGGAATGGCCACCGGGAATGCCATATCGGCGGCGACTTCCTGCTTGCCTACAAACTCGACAACAGCAGCCAACCGGAAATGATTGTGTTCGTCCGTGCTGGAACGCATTCTGAATTGTTCAGGGAGTAAGCCATCGGTGGCTTGTTACCCTCCGCCTGGTTCGGCGGCGATTGTTGGCTGCGGGCTGCCTCGCGTGGTAAGCTGCAACTGCCATGTCACAGAGCAGCATCTTCATTGCAGGCGCGGGACCCGTTGGTCTTGCGGCAGCGATTGAGCTGACCCGGCGGGGCTTCACGCCCCGCATCATCGACCCCGACCCTGCCCCATCGCCGCAATCGCGCGCGCTGGCGGTCAATGCCCGCACGCTGGACTTGTTGGAGGCTTGCGGCGTCACCGAACAGCTGCTTGCAGCCGGCAATCGCGTCAAGAAAATCGTGGTCCGCCGCAATCTGCACGTCATCGGCGAGATTGACCTCAAGCACATTCCGCACCGTTTCAACTTCCTGCTCGCCATTCCGCAAGCGCGCACCGAAGCCATTCTGGCGCAGACGCTGGCAGGCCTCGGCATCAAGCTTGAACGGAATAAGGGATTGTCTGGCTTCGTGCCGGGAAGCCCCATCGCCCTGACGCTCAGCTCAGGCGAGACCGCTTCCGCCGATATGCTTCTCGGCGCCGATGGTTCGCACTCGGCTGTCCGCAAGGGTCTTGGCATCGGCTTTCCCGGCGAAACCAGCGAGGAAACGTTCGGCCTCGCTGACGTGTCGCTCTCCGACTGGCCGTTCCCCTTCGATACTGCGGTGCTGACCATTCTGGACACGCATCTTGCGCCCTTCATTCCACTGGCCGAAGGCTATGGACGCTTCATATCGACGCGCGGTGATTGCCTGAACGGCCTGCCGCCCGATGCCAAGATCAGCAAGGTCGATTGGGAAACAGACTTCCGCATCAGCTACCGGCAGGCCGAAACTTATCAGAGAGACTCCATCTTTCTCGCCGGTGATGCTGCCCACATTCACTCGCCTGTCGGCGGACGCGGCATGAATCTCGGCATCGAGGATGCCTGCTGGCTCGCCTGGCTGATCGAGCAAGGCCGGGAATCCGAATATTCAACGCTTCGCCATCCGGCCGGCGCCCAGGTGCTGCGCTACACCTATCGCTTCACCGAGTTTGCCAAGGCGAGAGGCCGCATGCAGGACTTGGCTATTCGGCTGGCGCTTCCCGTGCTGACGCATGCGCCGGCCCTCCGCCGCCGGCTTTTCAGCATGGTGACGGGCCTCGATACGCCGCATCCTGCCTGGCTCGCTTGAGCGCCAACCTCACCCTTGCAATGCGCGCAAGGAGTTGACTAGAATAATTCTAAATACAGAAAGCAGGCTGCTTTGAAGAGCTTCTCCGACCTCACCGAACAGGAAATCATCGCGCTGGCCATATCAAGCGAGGAAGATGACGCGCGTTCCTACGCCGGTTTTGCCAACTCCCTCCTCAATGACTATCCGGCGTCCGCCAAAGTCTTCATCGAAATGGCCGAGGAGGAACACCAGCACCGCAAGTGGCTGACCGACCTTTACCAGAAAAAATTTGGCGACTTCATTCCCCTCATCCGCCGTGGAGATGTCAACGGCTTCGTGCACCACAAGCCTGCCTGGCAGATCAACAAGCTCAACATCGACGAAATGCGCAAGCGCGCCGAAGTGATCGAGCTTGAGAACTACCGTTTCTACAAACAGGCCGCCGAGCAGAGCAAAGACCCGCAAGTCAAGAAACTGCTGAACCAGCTTGCCGCCGCAGAAAAGAGCCACGAGTTGATTGCCGCCAAGCTCGGGCTTGAGAATGTGACGCCCGATGTGAAGCAGGCGGAATCCGAAACACGCAAGCGCCTGTTCCTGCTGCAGGTAGTGCAGCCCGGCCTCATCGGCCTGATGGATGGCTCGGTCTCAACGCTCGCTCCGCTGTTTGCCGCAGCCTTCGCGACGGGAAGCACCTGGGAGACATTTCTCGTTGGCCTTGCCGCCTCGGTCGGCGCCGGCATTTCCATGGGCCTCGCCGAAGGCCTTTCGGACGATGGCAAACTGACCGGGCGCGGCCACCCGTTGATCCGCGGCCTTGCCTCCGGCGGCATGACAGCAGTGGGCGGTTTGGGCCACACGCTGCCCTATCTCATCCCCGATTTCTGGACAGCAACCGCCATCGCCGTGGCTGTGGTGTTTGTTGAGCTCTGGGTAATCTCGTGGATTCGCTTCAAGTACATGGACACGCCCTTTCTCAAGGCCGCGTTCCAGATAGCGGTCGGCGGGTTCCTCGTGTTCCTCACAGGCATCCTGATCGGCAGCGCCTGACGGGCGTTAACCCCGCGTGAACGCGGCATTTGGCGGCACTTGTCGTTTCCCATGCGGTCTGCGAACATGCGGCTTCATTCAGCGAGGACGGTTTGGTCATGGAACTTTCTGTTCATTTCGAAAATGCGCCGATGCAAGGCGTGGGCACCGGCGTTGTCACCGTTGGCTGGGTGCTGAACACCGAGAAGGCAAGCGTCATCTACGATCCGCCGACGCGGGTGCGCTCTGCCGACCTGAACCGCACGCACGCCAAATCCGCTTCGCGCTGCCCGGCCGTCATCAATCTTGAAAGCCGGCATTTCGAGATCAAGTGCCCCTTCGACATCAACCTGCAGTTTGTGCGCGATGACAAGGGCAAGGCCGGCATGCGCAATCTCAGCGGTGAGGGCAGCGCCATTCGCGGCAACAAGCTGCGCGAGCAAATCCACATGGTTGAAGAGTCCGAGTGGCGCTACAAGGACAAGCCCACCATTCAACTCATGCTGCCTTACCTCTTTATCGCGGATGAGCCGGTCTATATGTCGCAGATCGCGCCCTTCATGCACTACAACCCCAATATGCTGCCAGGAACGATCTTTGGCGGCCGCTTCCCTATCAACGTCTGGCCCCGCCCGCTGCAATGGGCTTTCGAGTGGTGTGACATCAAGAAGCCGCTGGTGCTGAAGCGCGGAGATCCGCTCTGCTATGTGCTGTTCGAAACCATGCCGCAGGACCGCGGCGTGCAGCTTGTCGAAGCTGAGCGCACGCCTGAGCTGGATGCCTATCTCGAGATGATTTCCGGGGCTGTGAACTACGTCAACCAGACCTTCAGCCTGTTCAAGGCCGCTGAAGAGCGCCGCCCTGCAAAGCTGGTTACTCCGCTTAAGCGCGGCTAAGACCCACCCCAGAAGCGAAGTCTTGAACGCACTCGCTTTGCGTTCAAAACAGGCATTAACCATATTTTTAAACCGTTGCTTCATGCATGGCGCAGGTTTAAAAAACGCGCTGTTGACGCTTGGGAGAGACGTGCAACATGGTTGGTGAACGAGAGTATAGCGAAGTGTGCGATCTTTTGTCGAAAGGGACGAAGGTATTCATTGCGCGCGACGCCGCAGGCCGTCACAAGTTGAAGTTCAAGACCGGCCCATTTGGAATGATCACCAAACGCTACACCGTTGATTTTGATCGCATGGAAAAACTGCGCCGCGAATTCAAGCTGGGTCGCAATTAGGCTTCCACCTCAACGCCTGCATCGGCATGAGCCAGCGGCAGCTGCTTGCAACGCACCTCTAATCGACAAGAGCTCCCGCAAATCGGTGTTTTACGCGCCTGCCGCCGCCACTATGGCCTGAGCTTTCACCTTGGCGCGCTGGGCCATCTGCTTTGCCTTGGCCAGAGTTTGAAGCGCCGCCGCCTCACGCATTTTCACGATCGACAGCGCCTGTTGCAAGGCAGGATCGGCGGGATTTACTGCCAGCGCCTTGGCGGCTTTCTTGACTGCTATTTGAGCGCTGGCCAGGCGTTTTTCCGCTTGTGTTTTCTGGGCCTGGGCGGCCGTCAGCACGGTTTGCGCCTTGGATTTGGCCACTTCGACCGCTGCAGATTGCTTGCCTGCCGCCGGAGAAGGCGATGCACCGGATGAATTGCCGGAGTTGGTTGAGCCACTGCCGGAACCTGAACCGCTGGAATCTCCACATCGGAATCTCCGAGTTGCCGCCAGAGTTTCCGCCGCCGTTGCCACCGAGTTGCCACCGCCGTTCCGCCAGTTGCCGCCGCCGTTGCCGCCAGAGTTGCCGCCGCCGTTGCCACCGGAGTTTCCGCCGCCGTTGCCACCGCGTTTCCGCCGCCGTTCCGTTGTCAGCATAGGAGGGCAACACAGCAGTGCCGAGCAGGACGGCAATCAGACCGATCCGAAGCAATGCACCCCTAAACACGACAGACTTCCTCCATACGGAACATAGCCATTTGTTCTCGCTCAATTTTGCCAGGCCAGCAATTTAAACCGCGACTTGTGTTCAATGAGAGGTATCAAAGTATCTAAAATTGTAGTGAAATTCGCGAAAAGCCGCCGACTACCTCGCAAATTGCTTGTATTTGATGCGCTTCGGCATCACGCTGTCTTCACCCAGCCGGCGCTTTTTGTCTTCCTCATAGTCCTGGAAGTTGCCCTCGAACCATTCCACATGGCTGTCGCCTTCGAATGCCAGGATGTGGGTGGCGAGCCGGTCAAGGAACATGCGGTCATGGCTGATGATGACGGCGCAACCGGCGAAATCGCCTCCAGCGCTTCTTCAAGCGCCGCCAGCGTTTCGGTGTCGAGGTCGTTGGATCGGTTCGTCGAGCAGGCAGCACATTGGCGCCGGATTTCAGCATCTTGCTAGAACACGCGCTGCTTACTTGATCTAGCTCAAGGCGGTTTCATCGAACTTGATGGTAAGAGTAAAAACCGAGGGGGCGTGAATGGTGATTGGCCGACCGAAGTTCTAATCCACTTGATTTCATATTTGGAGGAATAGCTATTATGGCGAATAGAACTCTTTTGATCGCCGGAACTGCGGCATTGCTGGCTACAATCACGCTATTCAGCGAATCGGTAAGGGCACAAGATCTCATTGCAGGGCAGGAGGAATTCCGTCAGCACTGCGCAGCCTGTCACGGTTTGACAGGCTTGGGGGATGGTCCTATTGGCCCACTACGTAAAAACGCCTGCACCGAACTTGAGCCTCATAACCGAAAGAAATGGCGGTAAATTCCCTTTCCAGCGCATTTACGAGACAATCAGCGGCACATCCGCTGTCGCAGCGCATGGCACGAGAGATATGCCGCTGTGGGGTGATCGCTATCTGAGGGATGCCAAACCGGTAACTCCGGATCAGGTAGAAATAACCAAAAGGCTTGTCGAAGAACGCATCATTTCGCTTGTCTACTACCTTGGCACACTACAATAGACCGATATTATGCGCGAACGGTTGGCGAGTTTACGGTCCGGCAGGATAGCTACCTCGCGAATTGCTTGTACTTGATGCGCTTCGGCATCACGCTGTCTTCGCCCAGCCGGCGCTTCTTGTCTTCCTCATAGTCCTGGAAGTTGCCCTCGAACCATTCCACATGGCTGTCGCCTTCGAAGGAAAGAATATGGGTGGCGAGACGGTCGAGGAACATGCGGTCGTGGCTGATGATGACGGCGCAGCCGGCGAAATCCTCCAGCGCTTCTTCAAGCGCCGCCAGCGTTTCGGTGTCGAGGTCGTTGGTCGGTTCGTCGAGCAGGAGCACATTGGCGCCGGACTTCAGCATCTTGGCGAGATGCACGCGGTTGCGTTGGCCGCCCGATAACGTGCCGACCTTCTGCTGCTGGTCCGCACCCTTGAAGTTGAAGGCGCCGGTGTAGGCGCGGCTGTTCATCTCGCGCTTGCCGAGATAGAGCACATCATTGCCGCCGGAGATTTCCTGCCAGACGGTCTTGTCCGGGTCGAGGCTATCGCGGCTCTGGTCAACATAGCCGAGCTGCACGCTCTCGCCGATGGCGATCGAGCCGGAGTCCGGCTTCTCTTGCCCCGTAATCATGCGGAACAAGGTGGATTTGCCGGCGCCATTCGGCCCAATAATGCCGACGATGCCGCCCGGCGGCAGCTTGAAGGTGAGGTCCTCGATCAGCAGCTTGTCACCATAAGCTTTGTTCAGGCCTTCCACGTCGATGACGTTGTCGCCCAGCCGTTCACCCGGCGGAATGATGATCTGCGCCGTTGTCGACTTCATGCGTTCGTCGTTGATCTTGAGCAGTTCGTCATAGGCCTTGAAGCGCGCCTTGGACTTGGCTTGCCGCGCCTTGGGCGAAGACGAAATCCACTCCTGCTCGCGCTCCAGCGCCTTCTGCCGCGCCTGATCCTCGCGGCTCTCCTGCGCAAAGCGCTTGGCCTTCTGGCCGAGATAGGCGGAATAGTTGCCCTCATAGGGAATGCCGCGGCCACGGTCGAGCTCAAGGATCCAGCCCGTCACATTGTCGAGGAAATAGCGGTCATGGGTGACGATCAGGATTGAGCCCTGATAGTCGCGCAAGTGATGCTCCAGCCAATTCACGCTTTCAGCGTCCAGATGGTTGGTAGGCTCGTCCAGCAGGATGAGGTCGGGCTTGGCCAACAGCAGGCGCGTCAGCGCCACGCGGCGCTTTTCACCGCCCGAGAGATTGTCGATGGGTGAATCCCCCGGCGGGCAGCGCAGCGCGTCCATCGCCTGCTCCACCTGTGATTCAAGGTCCCACAGGTTCTGCGAATCGATGACATCCTGAAGCTTGCCGGCCTTCTCGGCATTCTCGTCATTATAATCGGCCATGAGCGCGTTGTACTCGTCGAGTATGGCCTTCTTCTTGGCCACCCCTTCCATGACATTACCCATCACATCCTTTGATGCGTCAAGCTGCGGTTCCTGCTCGAGGTAGCCAACGGTTGCGCCTTCAGCCACCCAGGCTTCGCCATTAAACTCCTTGTCGATCCCCGCCATGATCTTGAGCAGCGTCGATTTGCCGGAGCCGTTGGGGCCGAGCACGCCGATTTTGGCGTCCGGATAGAAAGACAAGTGGACGTTGTCGAGAACCTTCTTGCCCCCGGCATAGGACTTTGAGAGGCCCTGCATGTGATAGATGAATTGACGCGCCATAAAAGCCTGTATTCCCGAATGATGATGAGGTGCCGCCGCATTTAGCGGAGGCACTCCAAAAGGGCAATGGCGATGACTAATGCGGTGCGCTGGGTTTTTCTGTGCTCAGCTTCTTCTGGTAGCGGCCCTGAATGATATCGACGATCACCAGAGCGCCACCACGAAGTAGAAAGTGGACTTTTCAAGCGGCGTGATTTCATAGCCGAACAGGTCCAGGTGCGCGATATGCGCCCCCTCTGACAGCAGCATAACGCCCACCAGCAGCAGGATGAACAGGCCGAGCACTTCGTAGAGCCGGTTCTTTTCGAGGAAGCGGGCGACGTGGTCAGCCAGCAACACCATAAGCGCACCGGAAATGATGATGGCAAGTGACATGACGAGGAAGTTCTTGGTCAACGCCACAGCCGACAGAACCGTGTCGAACGAGAACACTATGTTCATCACCAGTATCCAGAAGATCGCCGTAGCAAATGAACGATGCTTCGGCCCTTCACCCTCCTCATGCTCGAGGTCTTCGACCGCCAGCATGTGGCGGATTTCCTTGAGCGCCGTATTGATGAGGAACAACCCGCCCAGCATGACGATAAGGCTGTGGCCGTTGATGATGCCATGCAGGTAAGGAATATCTATCGTGAACCATGGCGACTGGAACATGGCGATGAGTTGCAAGACCACAAACAACAGGGCAATGCGCAGCAGGATGGCCAGCAGCGTTCCGAGTTTCCGCACCCGCGCCTGCTGATCCGGCGCAACGCGCTTGGCCTCGATTGAGATGTAGAGAAGGTTGTCAAAACCCAGCACCGTCTCAAGCGCGGTGAGGATCACCAGCGTGATCAGACTGCTCACCGTGAACAGCTGGACGAATTCCGACCCAAGCTCGCTAAACATGTTCTTCTACCCCCTACGCCGCATCCGAAAGATCAACTGATCCCGGATTTCGCCCCGGACCGGCCTGTCCTTCGCCGCACCAGCATGTTCAGCCCCTCCACCGCGCGGAAAATCCCATCGCGGCATAAACATAGCCCTTGGGTACATGGAACCCCATGCCTTCTGCAATAAGCGTCGTGCCTATCATCAACAGGAAGCTCAATGCCAGCATGACAATGCTGGGATTGGACTGAATGAACCGGGCGAGCGGATCAGCCGCCACCAGCATGACCGTGACTGCCGCGATGACGGCAATGAACATGATGGCGATCTCGTCCGTCATGCCGACGGCAGTGATGATGGAATCAACCGAAAACACAAGATCAAGCAGCAGAATCTGGAATATCGCTCCCCCTACGGTCAACTGTGCTGCGCTGGACAGCATGTCTTCCTTGTGGTCCGTAGGGTCAACTGTGTGGTGGATTTCCTTGGTAGCCTTCCACAGCAGGAAGAACCCGCCTGCAATCAGGATGATGTCGCGCCACGAAAAGTCATGGCCGAGAGCGTTGAACAGAGGCTGCGTGAGCTGCGTAATCCAGGAAATCGTCGAAAGCAGCGCCAGCCGCATGATCAGTGCTGCGCCAATGCCAAGGCGCCGCGCCCTCGCCCGGTCTGCCGCTGGCAGCTTGTTCGACAGGATCGAGATGAAGATGAGATTGTCGATGCCGAGGATTATTTCCATGGCGACAAGCGTTGCAAGCGCTACCCAGCCTTCCGGCGTTGCAGCGAAGGAAAAATATGTCTGCCAGAAATCCATGACGGCTCCCTTCAACTTAGAAGCGCCTATATGCCGGAGACTGATGACTGGATCAATTGTCAGGTAGCGTTTTCGGTGGTGGAGGCACGGCGGGCCGCCGCATGGAAAGCCACCAGACGAACACTCCCGACAGCAACGGCGGCAGCGTCAGAACGGCAATGAGTTCCACCGATACATAGTCGTTCGACCGCATGCCATTGGCAAACCAGTCGCCAAGGA
The DNA here is from genome assembly GCA_963814455.1 of uncultured Alphaproteobacteria bacterium. GTDB lineage: Bacteria > Pseudomonadota > Alphaproteobacteria > Rhizobiales > Aestuariivirgaceae > Aestuariivirga. The sequence goes on from CAWFCR010000021.1 coordinate 35,608, forward strand.
AGAATAAGCCGCACCCGCCAGTAAACAGCATGGTGAGCAGCGCGATAGCGCCAAACAACAGGCGTATGACGGAAACCGATGGCTCATTGCGCGCCGCCCGCTTCTTTTCCCGCCACGACAGAAGGGCAAAAATGCCCGCAAACGCCAGTACGGCCAACACGATGAAACTCATGGCAGGGGTTCCTTGATCGAGGCCCGCGCATACCGCAGGGTGAGAAGACCTTTGCCGGCGATGACAACTGCGGCCATGACGACCCACGGTACGAGTTCCGCATCTGACATGGAAAGCCCATAGAACGCCACCGCCAGCACGGCTGCTGCGAGCAGGAAATCGACCGCCGCCAGAATATAAAAGGCGGGCTTCAATGGCTGCATGAAGCCTGCCAGTGCCAGCAACACCAGCAGATTGAGGACGGTGACGGCCACAAGCCCTGCTCCGACAAATCCTCCATCACCAATGCCACCGGCGCTGCCAAGCAGCACCGTGCAACCGCCAGCAAACAGCACCATGCCCGCGCAGAATATGATGAGAAGAACCTTCATCTGGATCGCCAGTAGTAAAAAAGCAGAAGAAGTCCGCCCAAGAGCGGCGCCAAGCCGAACAGGACGGCAGTGGCCACATAATCACTCATGCCGTCCGAGGGCGGCGGCGTGGCGAGGAATATGACCGAACAGCTGCCTCCAAAAACAAGGAGCAGGAGGCCTGTTATCAGCGCCACAACGCGCATCAGGCAATTCCCCTCGAACTCGCCATGCGCGCCCGCGCCGCCTCGTCGCGGTAGAAAAGATTGTAGGTTTCGAACGGGATGATCTGGCCTGCCGGCGACACGAAATGGATGCAGGAACGCTTCACCCGGCCAAGGCAGAAATTATGCGCGTCCATGAACTCAACGATCGCAATGCGGAAGATATTTTCATAGCCCATGCCTTCCGGCACCGGGATTTCCGGCAGGCAACAGAGCAGCGCATCCAGCTTTTCGGGATTGTTGCATTCGACCGTGGCCAGCGAAAAGAAGCTCAGCACCTGCTTGTGCAAGTCCGGATATTTCTCGAAGGTAATGGCATTGGGCAACGCCTCAACCAGCATCTCCTTCGGAAAGAACGAGGTAATCGGCGCAATCTGGCGGCCCTTTCGCAACGCGTAGCCGATGGCGATCGATTCAGGGTTACATGGCAGCGGGATGATATCGCCCTCTCCAAAGGCTGTTTTCGCCTCGATGATGCGGCGGCGGATTTCGGACAGCACAAACCTGTTTTCACCAGGCGCAAATCCCTCATTGCGGCCGGCATCCTGTACCGGCTGGAAGGTGATGCCGCGCACGCATTTCCATTGCAAGGCGAAGTCGATGATCTCTCCCAGCTCGTCATCATTCACGCCACGCTTGACGACAACCACCAGAGTTGTCGAAATCTGCGCCTTTTCAAGAGCTTCCAGCGCTTGTCTGCGAATACGGGTGAGGTCGGCACCGCGCAGGTTTTTCAGGGCTTCGGGCTTCAGCGAATCGAACTGCAAGTAGACTTCAAAGCCGGGCTTGAAGGCTGCCAGTTGCTTCACAAACTCCGGCTCCTGGGCAATGCGGATGCCATTGGTGTTGAGCATGACATGGCGGATCGGGCGACGCTTGGCTGCTGCAATGATCTCCAATATCTGCGGATGGATCGTCGGTTCGCCGCCTGAAATCTGCAGCAGGTCAGGTTCGCCCTCGCTCTGCCACCAGAGCATCCATCATGCGCTCAATATCGGCAAGCGGCCGATGATAGGTCTTGGCGGTGGAGCTGTTGGCAAAGCACGTTGGGCAAGTCAGGTTGCAGGCATCATTCACGTCAATGAGTGCAAGACACGAGTGTTGCTCATGGTCGGGGCATAAACCGCAGTCATAGGGGCAGCCAAGCTCTGTACGGGTCTGGACCTGCAAAGGCCTGTCTCCAGGCTTCAGATAGTCGTGGCAAAGCTTGTAGTAATTCGCGTCCGTGGAGACGAGCGCCTTTTCAACACCATGGGTCTTGCAGCGCTTGAGATAGTAGACATCCTGCCCCTCGATGATGATCTTGGCTGGAACCAGCGCCAGGCATTGCGAGCAGAGTGAAGTCGTCTGCCCATAGAAGATGTAGGGCGTGGCCTTACGCAGGGGCGCGTTCATGTATCCTCCGCAGCATCCAGACTGCATAGCATATCAAACCCGCACAGATGAAGTGGAACAAGTTGAACGGGCCTGCCAGCGTTCCGTAGGGCTTGAGGAACTCCCACAAGAAGCGTTGCGCGGCGTAAAATAGAACCAACAGGTAGAAGCCGGAACGCATGAAATACGCATTTCTGACGCCGAGCATGAACAGGGTGAAGATGAGGAAGGCCAACATCGAAGCGGACTCATAGAGTTGCACCGGGTGGCGCAGAAGGCCATCGCCGAAATCATGGCCCCAGGGCAGGCTCGTCACCGTGCCATGCGTATTGTCGCCGATGCCAGAGAGGAAGCAGCCAACCCGTCCAATCGCCACCGTCATGGCAAAGGCCGGCACGAAAAGAAAACCAGTTGAACCTCTGATGCCTTGCCTGCGCTTATAGAGTTCGATTGCGAGAATTGCCCCGGCCAGCGCGCCGACGATGCTGCGCCCCGCTCCGCTTTCGCCGCTTAGCCAAAGGTTGAGGCTTCCGGCGCCGTAGCCTCCCGCAGCTGCGCCCAGAACAAGCGCCAGAATGTAGCCTGCTCCTGCATTTTCAATCCGCTGCGCAGCCTCGCGCAGCCGCCAACGATGACACATGAGCGTGACGCACAGCGCGCTCAGCGATGCAAGCAGATCGAACACGAAATGGACAGCCACGGCTGCAACTTAGCGCAGCCGCGACTTGTGACAAGGCTCTATTGCTTGTCGAATGCGTCGGCGATGATCTTCTGGAGTTCCTCGCGGCGATATGGCTTCATGATGATGAAGCCCTGCCTGAAGCGCGGCTCATCCTGATGCACCATGGCGCCCTTGGGATAGCCTGACGTATGCACAATCTTGATGTCTGGCCGCATGCCGCTCGCCGCCTGCGCAAGATCAAAGCCGTTCATGCCGCCTGGCATGACGATGTCGGAGAACATGAGGTCGATATCCGGATCTTCCTGCAGCTTCGAAAGCGCCTGGAAGCCGTCTTCCGCCTCGGTCACATCATAACCGAAGTCAGTGAGGAAACCGCAGGCAACCGCACGTACTGCTTCCTGGTCTTCGACCACCAGGATTTTCCTGCGCCGCGATTCCTCCTGCGCATCCGCTCCACCATTGGCTGCCGGAGCCAGATCACTCATCCATGCTGGCATTTCAAACATCGGCGACGATGTTGCCTGCGCAGGCCTTGCCGCCTGACCTGCAAGTTCTTGGCAGGGCAGGAACATTAGCACGGATGTACCCCGGCCAACCTGGCTGTCAATCCACACATGGCCTCCGGACTGCGTGACGAAACCCTGCACCATGGCGAGCCCGAGGCCTGAACCCCTGTCCTGTTCCTTGGTCGTGAAGAACGGCTGGAACACTTGCGCCAGCACGTCCGGCTCCATGCCGTCGCCGGAGTCTGAGACGCTGACCTGCACGTAAGGGCCGGCCTTGGCATCCGGAATGTTCGGCATGATCCCGCCCCCAAGCTTCACCAGGCTGGTCTCGATCTTCAGGTGGCCGCCGCGCGGCATGGCATCACGTGCGTTGATGGCAAGATTGAGAATGGCTGATTCAAGCTGCGACGGGTCAATGACGGCATGCGGCAAGTCCTCCGCACACCGGACATTCATCTCTACTTCATCGCCAAGCGAGCGTTCGATCAGGGCTTCCATGCCCTTCACCACCGAGTTGATGTCAACCTCCCGCGGTTCCACTTGTTTGCGGCGCGCAAAACCGAGCAGCTGACGGGTCAGCTCCGAACCTTTGCTCGCAGCGTCGATCAACTCGCGAAGCCGGCGGCTGAGCAGGTCATCGCCCTTCACCTTCTCCTCAACCAGCTGCAGGTTGCCGAGAATGATGGTGAGCAGATTGTTGAAGTCATGCGCAAGCCCGCCAGTCAGCTGGCCGATAGCTTCCATCTTTTGCGATTGCTGGCTGCGCTGGACAACAACCTTGCGGTCTGCTGCCTCGGTCGCCTGCACCACGAGCAATTCCACTTCGCCGCGCTCGTTCTTCATCGGCGCAATGTTGGTTGAGCAGGTGACTGCACGGCCATCTGCCGCCATGAGGCGCATCTCGAGTTTCATCGGGCTGCTCTCGCCCACCATCAACAGGCGAAGCCCGTTGACGATCTGGCTGCGGTCTTCCTTGTGGACAAGCTCATCAAGGGCGAGCGTCGCCACTTCGTTTTCCTTGCGCCCCAGCAGTGCTCCGAAGGCCGGATTGCAAACCTCGATCTGGCCAGTGGGCGAAATCAGCGCCATGCCGATTGGCGCGCCGAGGAAACCGCCGCGATAACGATAATCGGAGCGCGACGAAGCAATCTCGGCAATCTTGCGATCAGTAATGTCATGCAGCATGCAGATAGAACGCTCGATGCGGCCCTTGTCGCCGCGATAGGCATTCATCGACAGGAGAACGGTTGCGAGGCTCCCATCCTTGCGGTGCACGAACATTTCTTCGTTGCGGCAGCTGCCCGCCTGCAGATACTTGGGATAAATCTGGGTAATGAGATGCGAGCGCGATTGCGCCGTCAGCAATTCGTTGAACGAGCGGCCGACGACTTCACTCGGGTTATAGCCGAACGCCTTGCACCACTGGCGGTTCACTGCCGACAGACGGCCTGAGCCATCCATCGCATGCATCATGACCGGGAAGTTGGCGAGCAGCTGTTCGTAAACTCCGCCATTCTGGTCAGGGAAGAATGGCGCCAGAACGTCCGCTACCGGTTGCTCCCGTTCGATCTTCCAGGTTGTGGCCTTGCTGCCAAGTTCATCCCAGCCGTTGAAGAGAGCGCCGGAGCGGGCCTCATTGTGTGCAGATTTCATGAATGCTGTCCCTGATAACCGGCCCAAGCTATCAAGCGCGCGGTTAACATCGCCTTTCCCGCGTGTCTCCAATCTTTACGAACCGGGCAATAATCTGTCAGCCGGGCGCCCAATGGTAAACAAGACGTAAACCGGAAGGCCCTAGCCAGCCCGGGCCTCACCGCTAGCTTCCGCGATGATCTCGGCCCGCAGCAGGCCATCATCGCTGATGGCGTCAGGCAGGTACGACTTGCGCACCTCGACCGTGACCTGCGGCTCGGCAGCGCCACGCTGCACAGCCTCTGCCAGCGCAATCTTCCGCGCCAGATCTTCGGCAAAGGCAAGCGCCAACGCACCGGAAGCCAAGCTCCTTCACCCCTTCCGAGCTGAACACGCGAAACAGTCCGCTGCCATCCCCTTCGACCGAAACAACGGTGCGCAGCCCAACAAGCCCCGCCGCCGCGCCAATGGCGTTGGCAACCTGGAAGTTTTCGACAAACACAACTTCGCAGCCAAGCCGCCGGCCCACTTCGCCGTAGAAAACCTGCGCCGGGCCGCCAACTGCGATGACCGGCACAGATGGTCCGGCAGCAACCTTGAGCAGGCCTACCTTGCCTTCGCCTTTGCAGACCGCCTCTGCCAGCTTGTTGCCGGAGAGGCTTTCGCCAGCTGCTGTTTCGATAATGGCGCGCGCCGAAAGCGCAACGGTTTCGCTCCACACTGCCTCGCAAAACCCGGTGACAGCAATGTCATCTGCCGCCCGCATGTCTCGCAGCCGCACGGCAACCCGCGCTGCAAGATGAGCCGCCGCACGCGACCAGTTGTCTTGCAGACCCAGCACATGCGCCGCATCCGAAGGTGTAAAGCCGCTGAGTTGCACAAGACCCCGGCGCGCCAGCAATTCCAGCATGCGCAGACTGCCGGAGGATGCGGCAATCTTGCGGACAGACAGCGGCCGTGGCTGAACGCGCCCCAGCAACTCACTCTCACGCGGTGAAAGTCCCGCCGTGTCGACCTGTTGTGCTTGCCCAAATGGCTGCAGCACGAAGCGCCCATGCAGCGATGAGAAGTCGGTATCCGCCAGGTCCGCCTCCAGCATGGTGAGAACTTCCGGAAAGTGATGGCCAAGCAGCGAAAGCGGCACGGCGCGCTGCGGCCCGATCGAGAGCTTGCCGTTCAAGCCCGTCTGCACATGGCTGTCTCCGCCAAGGCCAATGGTGCGCACGTCAATGGCCTGAACCATGGTGCGCCAGCCGCCGACATCGGCGCCCTGCTCTGCAACCTTCGGCTTGCCGCCAGCAAGAATGCCGACGTCGGTCGTCGTCCCGCCGATGTCGGACATGATGAAATCCTGCAGGCCCGAAATCCACTTGGCGCCGATCATGCTGGCAGCTGGGCCCGAGAGCACTGTCTCAATAGGACGTAGCGCTACTTCGGCTGCCGCAGCCAGGCTGCCATCACCCCGCACCACCATGAGCGGCGCTTGTATCTCCAGCCGTTGCATGGACTGGCCGACCGCCTCCACCAATCGCGAGATGCGTGAAATCAGCCGCGCATTGAGCGCGGCAGTCAGCGCCCGGCGCGGTGCATCCAATTCCGATGTCAATTCCCGTGAGATGGTGACAGGCTTGCCCGTCACCCGCGCAATGATTTCGCGCGCCTGCAACTCATGGCGCGGGTTGCGCACCGCGAAGGCGGAAGCAACCGCAAAGGCGGTCACCTTGTCGCGCAAGGCCAGCGCCTCGCGCTCCAATGCGGCTGCATCAAGAGGTGCAGCCTCCTCGCCGGTATGATCATGCCCGCCTGTGATGCGCACCAGCGGCATATCGGCAAACGCCTTGTGCAGCGCGGTCCGCTCTGCCATGGCGGCATCAAAGCCGATCAGGAATACGCCAACAGCGCTGCCATGCCCTTCGACGACAGCATTGGTGGCGAGCGTTGTTGAAACACTGACCATGCCGACATCGGCGGCGCCCGCTCCCTGCGGCAGACGGCCAAGCACCGCGGCCATCGCCTCCGAGACGCCGACGCTGAGGTCACCCTTGGTGGTCAGCGCCTTGGCGCTGCCAATGACCTTGTGCTCGAGACGGTCAATGGCCACGGCATCCGTATAGGTGCCGCCCGTATCAATGCCGATGAGTATGCGCTTGCGTGCCACGATGCCCTGCCCAACTAACGGGCGTGGTTTTAGCCGAAGGCCTGCCTTTGTCCAGCCGTGCAAATGATCAACCCAGCCGCAGCTTCTGCATGTTGGCCTTGATCTCGCTGATCGAGCCGTCAACGCCGGCGCGCTCGGCCTGCAGACGCACCAGCTGGATTTTTGCTGCAATGAGCGTGGGCACATATTCCGGGCCTTCGACGCTGCGCATGACCGCCACAAGCCGTGTAGCCTCAGCAATCGCCTCGTCCAGCTTGCGGCGCGACTGGTCCAAACCTTCCAGCGCATTCTGGTGGGCGCGGCGCAGGATATCGACTTGCCACAGAAGACCGCCCTCCTCGCTCTGCATGGCTTCAATCTTGGCGGCCGTTGCATTGCGTTCGTGATCGAAGCGTGACGGGGCAAAGGCGCCAAGCTTGACCGAGAAGCTCACCTTGCCGCTGAAGCTGTCATTCGAGGTGGAGTAGCCGTTGCTGATGTCGCTGTCATTCCAGCCTGCGGAAACGGAAACATCAAATGCATCCGCCGTGCGCAGCTTGCTGTTCATGTCATCGAGTTCGGCTTCCGCCTTGAGGAGCTCTGCCGCCAGTTTGCGCGCCGCCTGCGGATCAGTGATGCCGCTGGTCATTCGCCTGTCAGCCTGCGAACGGGCCGAATTGCCGTCGGCGATGATCTGGTCAATGGTGACGGCAAGTCCGGTTGCCTTCTCCACGGTCAGGTTGCCGGCGGATAACTGCTGCCGCACCAGCTTGCGAAGCGTCGCCAACTCGCCTTTTTTCTGTGCTACACGATCAGCCTTGGCGCGGAAGCCAGCGGCCGTCAGGCCCTGTGGCGCGAGGAATACGAGTTTTTGCAAGCCTGCTTCAGCCAGATACTTCCGGCATCTGATCTCGCTAGCCTGCTCGATCAGATGCGCTTTGGCAAAGCTGCTGGAACTCAACCCGACACTGAGGCGCGACTTGCCGCTGTCATCCAGGCTGCCGCTGACCGAGGGTGAACGCAGGATGGTGGCTTGCGCCGCAGAATCTTCCTGAAGGTAGCGGCACCAGGCGGAGCGCGGCTCAGCCAGCACCGGCTTGTTGATGGCTGACGCAGGCTTGATGATGACTTTTTCGTCGGCAGGCTTGAGGCGCAAAGGCACGGCTGGCGCCGCCGTTGCTGGCTGAGCATCAAGCGTTGAAAGGCGCAATTGCGGCTCGCCCTGCAGCAGGCCTGCACTGGTGCAGCCCGCTACCGCGAACACGGCAAGCAGCGAAACCGCGTGCCGCATTCTAGAAGAACAACGGTGGCCGGCCGGCATGAATAATCTCCTCGGAGGCGGCATCGCTCTCGCTCAGCTTCGCCTCAACGAAATAGCCACGGATGGGTTTGCCAAAGAACGGGTGAACCGCGTTCGCTTCGCCCGGCAGACGCTCGCCGACTTCACCGACGCGGTGACAAATGATGAAAGTGAACGCACAGCTGTAGAGCGGCGCTTGCGGCACAAATCCCCGCTCATTGCCATACGGCACGAAGATGACATCAACTCGCTGCTGTACGGCGCGGCCAAGTGGCGAGGCTTCCACTTCGGCGATGCGTTGCTGCAAAAGCGCGGTCGAATTATCCAGGAGCTTGAGGCGCGATTGGGCTGAAGCAAGCTGCACTTCCGACTGGTCGAGCGCCGAGCGGGCGTCAACCGCCTGCTTGGTGAGCAACAACAAGTCTGCTGAAGCCGCCGAGGGAAGCTGGCCTTTGCCGGTGCGCAGATGCAGCTTGAGGATTTCAAGCATGCGCAAGCTGGCGTCAAACGAGGCCACATCATCGCCCGCGATGGCAAGCTCGTTTTCGATCATTGACATGCGCTGGCCAGCTTCAAGTATGCCGAGGGTGTTGGACTCCAGCGTTTTGCGGTCAATGACACGCTTTGCATACAACCTGCTGAGTTTTGCGCTAAGGCCAGTCTTCCCCAGTTCCTGTTTGAATGTGTTCTGCAGCTTTTTCTGGCGGCGAATGGCGGCGGTCATAGTGGTGCGTTTTGCCGTGCGTGCGGCAATTTCACCGTCAATCGTACTCATCACATAGCCAACCAGCACGTCGGCATCGGCGCGGGCGCGCTCGGCCTCCGAAGCTTCAAGCTGGGCCTCCGAGTGCCTCTGGCTGGTGAGGTTGGCATTGACCCGCATGTCAGAGAGCTGTTGCTCCACCCTGCTCACAAGCTCGTGCCCGCGTGACAAGGTGACCGGCGCGCCCCAGCCGGAAGAGACAAGGAAGTAGCCAATGAGAAGCCCATAGAAGCAGAAGGCGGCAAACAGGATGGCCAGCAGTGCGAAGGCGGCATTCTTGTAAAGCGCGGAAATGACGCTGGTGGCACGGTTGCGAAATTCCACCAGCAGCGACAACGGGCCGATGACAGGCGTTGCATCAGTGGCGGCGGGAATACGTGCGTCAACGGGGGCTGACGGGAACTCAGCTTGCGGCGGCGCACTTGCACCCAGCGCCTTGCGGATTTGCACTTCGGCGGATGAGCCCTCGAATACACGGTCGACGCCGCGCACGCGAAGGTATTTTCCGACATCTTCGCGGGCGGCGATGATGTAGAGTTTGAAATCATGGTCGGATGAGGCGAGCAGCGGCACCAGCAGTTCGAGCGCCTGATCTTGCTCGGTCTGGTCCACTACAACATGGCTGAAGCCGCCGGATATGACGAGAGCCACTGTCTCCGCCATGCCGCGCGCGCGCACGACCTCAAAGTCAGCAAGCGGCGGCCGCAGAATGGATGCGATGTCGACCAGAGCAGCGGCGACAAAAAGAATCTTCCGGCTGGTGGCCGGAAGCGGAAATGCGCCATCTGAAGCAATGACCGTCATCTGGGCGCCGGTCTCGCGCGCGGTTTTTGGCCATGGCCACGCGTTTCCCACGATGACGTGCCGAGTGTGGCCAACGCCAGCGGCGTCATGGTGATGTACATGACCGGAAACACGAAGGCCATGGCCATGAACCAGATGCCGGAGGCGCGCGCAAATTCCGGCAGCTTGTGCTTGTTGAATTCATAGATCAGCGCAAATGTGGTGACCAAAAGCGCGTGCTCTAGCATCGGCGTGACGAAGCCCAGCCGCATGATTTGCCCCACAAGGAACAGCGGATAGAAGGCCAGCAGCAAGGCCATTGACATGTAGTGGACGAGGACAACGGGATTGAAACGGTACAACCGCGGAACCGCCGTGATGAAATCGACAAGGTTTGACCTGCGCCAGCGCAGCTGCTGGCTGAGATAGCCTGAGATTGTCGGGGGCGCTTTCGTAAAGCAACGCGCCGTGAAGCACAGGCGCGTCTTGTAGCCGCTTTCGACCAGCTTGCGGGTAAGGAAGCGGTCTTCGCCATACTTCACTTCGTCGCCCAGAAACCTGCGGCTTTCCAGATGATGGTCAACCGCCAGCAGCGCTTCGCGCTTGTAGAGCGTCAGGCAGCCTGAAAGGCACATGACATGGCTGAAGGCGTTCTCAAGGTTCTTCAGAAACTGGTAGCCGATCCAGTATTTCACCGCCTGCATGCGGGTCAGCCAATTCTGACGTGCGTTGGAGACGAAGACGCAGCCCCCTACTCCGTCAGCGCCGGTCGTATGCATGTGGCGGACAAGATTCTTCAGCGAATTTGCATCGACGATGACATCGGAATCAACAGACAATACCAGTTCTTGGTTGGTGCGCAGCACGGCATTCTTGATGCCGAGGCGCTTACCCATGTTGCGCGGATTGCGAATGACATGCATCCACGGATAGCGGCCCGTGACAGACAGCAGATGCTGGTAGGTATCATCCGTCGAGCAATCATCAACGAACAGGGCCGTCAGCCGGTCGCGCGGGTATTCCAACGCATCGAATGATGCAGCCGTCTGCCGCACATGGGCGCCTTCGTTGAAGACTGGAACGATGATGGCGACGCTCGGCCATAGCTCGGGATCATGGTCGGACTCTGCAAATGTGCGGCGATCAACCAGCCTCAGGAGCGAGCCAAATACATAGCGGTTGGTGAAGACAATCAACACCAGCAGGGCAAACAGCCACTCAACCGCAACTAACGATAGCATTTTTCCACGCAACTTACTGCAGCGGGACCCAACCCCATGCCGGGACAAAGCTAGGCCACAATAATTGCGGCAGCGTTAACACTGCTGCCAGTAGCTAAAGTTACCTCCCCCAGATGGCGAATAACTTAACCATTATAGTTATTTACCATCGGCATTAACCGGCGATTGAGTGGCTGCAGGTTTAGGTCCGCCACACAGCCTTCTGAGATCTGGGGAGATTTGAATGGAAGCGGCGGCAGTTCTACGGGTGAAGCAGCCCGTACCGAAAGGCATCTCCGCCTTGTCACGGCAGAGCCAACTGCTTTTCCCGATCCGGCAAGCGCCCGCGTTGCCGTAATCGGCCTGGGCTATGTAGGCCTGCCATTGGTCCTCGGTTTCGCCAAGAATTCCCGTTCAATCGGCTTTGACATCAACACGCAAAAGATTGCCGAACTTAACCGCGGACTAGACTTTACGGGCGAGGTTGCCCTGGAAGAATTGCGCAAGGCAGATGCGGAATTCACCACCGAGCCAGCGGTATTGGCGGATGCTGACGTTATTCTCGTCTGCGTGCCAACGCCGGTGAACAGCCACAACAGGCCGGACTATGGCCCGCTGATCGCGGCTTCCAAAACCATCGGCACATACATGAAGCGTGGCGCAGTCGTAGTGTTTGAAAGCACTGTTGATCCAGGCACAACGGAGGAAAAATGCCTGCCGGTCATCGAGGCGTCTTCCGGCATGATCCAGGGCGTTGGACTTCCACCTCGGCTATTCGCCCGAGCGCATTAACCCGGGTGATCCGACCCGCAAGCTCTCCGACATCAAGAAGATTGTCGCCGGTTCAAGCGTTGCTGCAACTGACTTCCTGGAAAAGCTCTACAGTCGCGTTGTCGCCGCGGGCCTGTTCAAGGCGTCCTCCATTCGCGTTGCCGAAGCTGCGAAGATTCTTGAGAACACCCAGCGCGATGTGAACATCGCACTCATGAACCAGATGATGACGCTGTTCGACAAGATGGGCATCCGCTCGACTGACGTCATCGCAGCTGCAAGTTCGAAATGGAACTTCCATCACTACCGCCCGGGGCTTGTGGGCGGCCATTGCATCGCCGTTGACCCCTACTTCCTGGTCGATGCCGGACGCCGCCATGGCCTGCCGATGGAGCTTGTGGCAGCAGCCCGCGCCGTCAACGAGCAGACCCCGCTTTTCATGGCTGAAAAACTCGAGGAACTGCTCGCCGCCAATGGCAAGCGGCTTTCAGGCTCGCGCGTCCTGGTGCTTGGCCGCAGCTTCAAGGAGAATTGCCCCGACACCCGCAATTCCAAGACCTTCATCCTCATGGATGCGCTGTGGAACCGCGGCGTCGACGTCTACAACTTCGATCCCATTGCCTTCGATGACCATTTCGAAGGCGGCCGCGGCGCCAAGAACATCGACGATCCATTCAACGAGGAGCCGTTCGATGCAGTCATCTTCACGCTCACCCACGAAGTATTCCGCGAACAGTTCGACGCAGAAACACTTAAGCTGCTCGGCAAGCGCAAGGCCCCGCTGCTCGACATGCGCGGCAATTTCGAATGCGACGCTGTGATGGACTGGTTCAGCTACTGGCGGCCATAAACGCCGTCAGAACTGGCCGACCGCATTGATGAACACGCCGTGGTCGTCAAACGTCAGATCGCGCAAGTCGTCCGAGAAGCGGCCAAAGTTATAGCCAACGCCAACCTTGAAGTTCTCGCCCATCTGCCGGTAGAGTGCCGCCAGTGCGCCATAGTTGGCGCCATCGCCATTCCACAAGACGCGGCCTTCGACCAGCGCATCCCACTTGTTGACGATATGCAAGTCGGCGCGAACGACGCCGAGATGCGCCGAGGCAGCTTCCCAGCCTGCGCTGCCGTCACGCGGCTTGGTGTGGCCGTAGCGCATGCCGTACTTGACGCCGAGCGTGACGATCTTGTTGATGTCGTATGACGCGTCTGCGGACAGGATGTGGCTGCGCTGCGCCGGACCAAGCGTTGTGCCATTGACCGTAACCTGGTCCGGCCCGGGCAGGTCATAGAGGAACGTGTATTTGAACAGCGCATTGAGCGCGTCCGTCTCGACCGGACGATAGGCCCAGCCAACGGAGCCTTCGACATACTTGCCGTTGAGCGTGTCTTCCGTTGCATCCGAGAGCACGGCGTCGATGTTGGCGAGGAAGCGCCAGTTATCGCCGGCCTGCTTGCCCACGCCTGCGCCGACAAGATAGGTGTCGCGGTTGCGCGTGTTGTCATCGGAGCGCTCGCGGCGGAATTCGCCCTTGAGCTTGCCGTCGAACCCGCCTTCGCCGTGATAGACTGCGCCGGCTGACACTGCGATCCGGTCAAAATCACTGTTCCTCACGCCGGTCGTGGTGTTGACCGTATCATCCTGAACTTTGCCGAATTCAACTCCGCTTGTGAGGTTCCAGGCGGCAGTCGGCGTGTATTCGACGCCATAGGTCTGGGTCAGCGTCTTCTTGCGGCCGAACACATCGTAGGTGTCTTCGCCGTAGACCGACAATCGCTCGCTGTAGCGGTGGTTGGCCCCCATGACGATGGCGCCGAGATCGTTGCCCACAAGCGGCGATGACTCGTCAAAAGCGTTCGACCGATCCGGATCCAGCTTATAGCCCAAGTAATACTTGTCATCAGCCGTCGGATGATAATCGATGCCGGCCTTGCCGCCGAGCCCGAGCGAGCCAGTGGAGATTTCGCCAAAGACGCCGATCTTGTCGGTGATCGGGGTTTCCGCTCCAACGCCGATGCGGTCGTTACGCTTGCGCGAGCCGGTGCGATCAGCCGTTGCCTGCCCGAACACATAGGCGGACCTGCCTTCGTCCCATTCATACTTGACCTGGCCGCCAACATCCGCCCTGCGGCCTTCGTCCCTGGTATCAATTCCGCCGTTGCGCCGGTCACTCAGCTTCACGCCGGGTGTCACCGTGACATGCTCGCCGATGGCAATAGCCACCTCTGCATTGCCTTCATTTTCGCGCTTCCCGTCCCCCGAAGACAGGCTGTCGAACTTGATCTTGGCTTCGGCGTGATCAGTAACCTGCACAGAAGCGTCCGCACCCCATGTGCGCTTGGAACTGGTGACCTGCTCATCCAGCGATGAAAAGCCGCCCTGCTTGCGCTCATAGTATGCGCCGGCGTCACCCTCCACACGGCCATTGGTGAGGTCAGCAAAACTGACGCGGCCGCGGACACGGTAAGCGTTTGCCGTCTTGCTCAAGTCGCCAGAAGTTGTCGTGCCGCTGATGGTGTAGCCGCCGTCAGTCGACGTGGTGTTGCCAAACCCCGGCCCCTTGGATTGCGCCACTTCCGCTTCCACATAGGTGCCGGCAGATTTGCGCACCAGAATGTCGGCGCCATACATTGTCTGATTGGCGGGGCCGGTCTTCTCTCGCTGGGCTGTGACGCCAACGCGGACATTGTTGCCAATCCACTGCTGGCCGCGGCCGCCAAAGGCATACCCATCCACATCGCCTGCGGCTGGTGTAAATTCATAGGTCACCACGAGGAATTGCCGCGCTCCGCCAAGCGCATCGTCACGCACGACTTCGGTTGCCGATGTTGACGAGCTCAGCGGTGACTTGAGCAGCACCAGACCCTGGACATAGTCAATCTCGTAATCAAAGCCGATGCGCAGGGTGCGGCGGCTGAGCACGCGTCCTGTCGTCGGGTCACGCACCTCGACATTGACGGTTTCGGAACCGGTCGTCACATCCTGATGGCTCAGGAAATAGGCTGACCCCCCGGTGCCGCGGAACACGTCTTGCTGCGGCAGAGTGCCGGGCTGGGCTGCGTAGACCCGCAGTTCCGTTGTCCGTTCGCCATCACGCGTCGTGCTTTCCGACCTGTAGACAGCCCCTGCCCCATAAAGAGCGCGCTCGTTGCGCAAGAATGTGGTGCCGCTGATGTTGGCCTTGAAGTTGCCCCACATGACATGACTGGAGCCGCGCTCCAGCCGCACATAGAACTTGCCGCGCGTCGGCGCATCTTCCACCGCCACCGAGTCGTCGCCATAGATGGGATAGAACTCTTCAGGATCGATGCGGCTGAGGAACTGGCGCGGATCCTTCTTGTCGAGCCCCTTGATGATGTCCTGCAACCTGCCTTCGCCGGTGTCGGCGGCAGCAGTCAACAGATAGCGGCCCCTTATCTTGCCCTTAAGGTAGAATGCAAGCCTGCCCTTCGAGTAGATCTTGTCATACTCGCCCGGCTTCACATCCTCAATGTTGTCGCTGCCAAAGCGGCGGCCAAGGGTGATATCGGCGAGGCCAACATAGAACCACTCGTTGGATGGAATGTTGACGGTGCGGTCAAACGTCAAACCTTCGGACGCCCGTGAATCGGCGTTGGTTACCGCCACATCGACATGATGATCGCCTGGCGGCAGGATACGCTGCACGACAAAAGCATGATCGGGGTCAACCGGCACACTTTCGCCCAACACATGCACATTATGCCGGTCGGGCACGTTCTTGCCATATACAGTTATCGCGCCGCCATAGACCGGTATGTTGCGGAAGGCCGTGTGATCTTCGCCATAGCCCGGCGCCACGGCAGCCTTGCCATTATCAGTCTCATGCGCGGGAAGCTTTACGTCGGATCGCGCGATCGAAAGCGGCAGCGTTTCGTCATAGCGGCCCTTATCGTCGGCAACGCGCAGCACATAAACAAGATTGCCTTCGCCTGCCTTGGGCATGATCCAGGTCGCTTCACCTTCAGGCGTCACGCCGACACGGAAGAGCGGCCGTCCGGCAATATCGTCACCCTTCTTGAAGATGCGTATCTCGGAGCGCGCGATCCAAGCCGGATAATTGTTGCTCGCCAGGAAACGCACCTTTTCCCCAGGCTGGTAGGTGCGGCGGATCGGCCAAGTCGAGACATTGAGGATTGGCGTCACGCCGAGGCCATCGAACTTGACCTGGATATCGACCTTCTCGAGCGCCACGTCAGTGCGCCGCTGCTCATCGCCCAGCGTGTCGTTGCCGAATACTGTAACGCCATCGACGCTTATTGAAACCGGCGCGCCAGCTTCATTGGCCCTGGTCACTCGTTCCGTATTGGCGCCGATCTCGCGACCCTGCATGCTAGCATCGCAACCGGTTGCTTCAGGATCGCAGGCAGCGGCTGGCTGACCGGCTGCGGCAGGCCAAGTCAGCGACAACGCCAGGGCAGTCACACCGAGCGAGAGCTGCGCAATATTTTGAAGCATGAGTGATGTGCGCGTCATTTCGAAAGCAACTCCGCCTTGCGGGCAATCAGCCGCTTCTCGATGGGCAAGTCATAGCCTCCGCCTTGCGCCTTCCACTTGCTGGAGATGAGCTTCTCAAGCCCGGCAAGACGCTCCGCCGCCAGCTTGCTGCCATCAACCTTGGCCACATAGGTAAGGCGAAGTATGGACTTCTCTGCAGCCAGGATGCCGACCAGCTTGTCGACCGCCGATGCCCATTGCGGCTTCAGCTTGGCGGAGTTGGCCACGAAGGCGTCCCCGGTGACATCGAACTTGACGACGCGGCCAACCGAAGCTCCGAAGTTGAGCTTGGTTGCCTTGCCTGCAGTCAACCGCACGATGCGCGGGTTCTCGGTCGTCACGCGGTAGCCGCTCGGCAGCGTGCGCGTATCGAGTTTGAGAATGAAGTTGGAGCCGATTGCTGCATCGGGCAGTTCGGCGCACGGCACATGGAACAGGCCGTCCTTGTCGGTGGTGATCTGCACGCCCTTGACGGTGACGAGGCGCACGCCGGCAAGGCCGGGCTCGCCCTTGTCCTGGTAGCCGTCACGGTTCTTGTCGTCGAACACCTTGCCGATCACATCGCCGCAATCGAACACATGGTCGACCGCTATGGTGATGGTTGCCTGCGCGGTTGCCAGGATCGCGCCATTGGATGGGTCGATGATCTGGGCCTTGTTGATCTTGGGTCCGGTTGTTGCGGCAACTGTAACAACGGCTACGAGCTCAATCCGGATTGCGCCAGTCGCATCAGGCACGACCGAATCGAAGGTCAGGCGGTTGCCATCTATGGCAGGTGCGGTCGCGATACCGTTGACCGTGGCGCTGCCCGGCACGAAGTCGAGGCCGGCAGGCATGATGTCAACGATGCGCGCAGGGTTGACCGCCACCATCGTTGCTTCAATGACGAACGGTATTTTTTCGCCGCGCTTGGCCTTGAGAATGAGGGCTTTCTTGGTGAAGCCCGGCGCCGTTGCGATGATCGGGTCGATCGGCAAGTGATTGTGCACCACATGCGGGTCGTTGAGCTGCAGCAGGATGGCCGTGTAATAGATGCCTGGCGCAGGCGAGACTGGTGGATTGGCGCTGGGGGAAACCTGGCAAGCGCCACCGGCGGAGGCATCAATGGCGCAAGCCGTTGCTTCCAGCGCGCCGGGTTGCGGCGGCATGGTCGGCGACAGGCCTGGCACATAGCCAGCCGGATTGGCGATGAGGATGTGATATTCCGTTTCGCCAACCGGGCAAGCGGGGTCAGCTCCCGGCACGACGTCGAAGCGGTAGGCGCCATCGGCGCCCGTCACCTGGTTCTGCTGGCTGGCATCAATGAGGCAGGCGGCTGGCAGCGGCACATTACCAGCTGTCGCAAGCGTTACCACAACCCCGGCAACCGGAGCCCGCGTGACCGAATTATAGACGATGCCAGAAGGATCGATTGGCTGGTTCTGGTCGTTCAGCGTTGTGCCTGGCGGCAGGTTGAGGCCAGGCGTGCCGCCGACAACCGTTCCTGACGAGGTCATGAATACGATGCTGTAGCCACTGCCTGGCGCAACTGTCAGTGTGTACTGGCCGGAGCCATTGGTCGTTGTGGTGCCAACAACTGCGCCTGAGCTGTCGCGGATTTCCACAATGTAGCCTGGCCCAGCATTAGGATCGCCATCGAAGATGCCATTGCCATTGGAGTCGAAGTACACGGTGCCGGTGACGATCGCATCGGTCGGCGTGTTGGTGACTGCAATCGCTGCAACAGCGGTGTCGCAGTTGGCAGGCTGTGCGATTTCGCAGATCTGGTATGTCACGTTGTAAGTGCCAGCGGGAGTGCCGGCAGGCACATTGATGGTGCCGTCAGGATTGACCGTGGCGCCTGTCATGCCACCAGCATTGACCAGTGTCGGCGTCACCGTCGCAGGCGTGACCGGTGTGCCGTTCAATGTGTCGTTGGTAAGAACAGTCGGTGTAGTTCCTCCTGCCGTGCCATTGATTGGCGTGGCGGTGAATGTGTCGTCATTAGCCGCAATGCTGCTGGCGGTGACAACGACGGTTGCAACTGCCGTGTCGCAATTGGCGGGAACAGCCGTCTGGCAAATCTGGTAGGTGACTGCATAGGTGCCTGGCGCCGCTCCTGCTGGAACTGTGATCGTGCCATTCGGGTTGATGACGGCGCCGGTCAGTCCTCCGACATTGGTGATCGTCGGCGTTACCGTTGCAGGCGTCACCGGAACGCCGTTCAGTGTGTCATTGGTGAACACCGTAGGTGTGGTGCCGCCAGTGAGACTGTTGACCGGGGAAGAGGTGAAGTCGTCAACAACCGCGTCAATGACCGGCGGATTGACGACAATCGCGACGTTGGCCGTGTCACAGTTGGCCGGATTGGCGACTTCGCAAATCTGGTAGGTCACGGTGTAGGCGCCAGGCGCTGTGCCGGCAGGAACCGTCAGCGTGCCGTTCGGGTTGATGACAACGCCAGTCAGGCCGCCATTCGCCGTGATCGTTGGCGTCACCGCCGCAGGCGCAAACGGCGCTCCGTTCAGCGTATCATTGGTAAACACCGTCGCAGTCGTGCCGCCGGCTGCGCCATTCACTGGCGTAGCCGCTGAAGTTGTCGTCAACTGCACTGATCGTCGGCGCGGTCACGACAACCGTCGCAATAGCGGTGTCGCAGTTCGCCGGATTGACGACTTCGCAAATCTGGTAGGTAACAGGATAGCTGCCTGCAGGCGTGCCGGCCGGCACGGTGATGACACCAGCGGGCGTGATGGTTGCGCCAGTCAAGCCACCAGCGTTGGTGATGGATGGGGTGACAGAGGCTGGTGCAAACGGAGCGCCGTTCAGCGTGTCGTTGGTGTAGACAGTTGGCGTCGAACCACCCGACAGCCCGTTGACCGGCGATGCCGCGAAATTATCGTCATTGGCGACGATGGCGGGCGGGTTGACCACCACCGTCGCAATCGCCGTATCGCAATTCGCCGGGTTGACGACTTCGCAAATCTGGTAGGTGACCGGATAGCTGCCAGCAGGCGTACCGGCAGGCACGGTGATGGTGCCAGCAGCCGTGATCGTCGCTCCGGTCAATCCGCCAGCATTGGTGATCGTCGGGGTGACGGCAGCTGGAGCAAACGCAACGCCGTTCAGCGTGTCATTGGTATAGACGGTAGGCGTTGCGCCGCCAGTCAGACCGTTGACAGGCGAAGCGCCGAAATTGTCATCATTGGCGACAATGGCAGGCGGGTTCACCACCACGGTGGCAATGGCCGTGTCGCAATTGGCGGGATTGGCCGCTTCACAAATCTGGTAGGTGACGGGATAGCTGCCCGCTGGCGTTCCGGCTGGCACGGTGAGCGTGCCACCGGCATTGATGATGACGCCGGTGAGCCCACCTGCATTGGTGATCGTTGGTGTCACGGAAGCAGGCGCAAAGGCAACGCCATTCAGCGTGTCATTGGTATAGACGGTAGGCGTGGCTCCACCCGTCAGCCCGTTGATGGGCGTTGCACTGAAATTGTCGTCATTGGCGACAATGGCAGGTGGGTTGAGCACGACGGTGGCATTGGCCGTGTCGCAATTGGCCGGGTTGGCGACTTCGCAAATCTGGTAGGTCACCACATAGGTGCCAGGTGTGCTGCCTGCTGGTACGGCGAGCAGGCCATTGGCGTCAATGGTGACACCTGTCAGCCCGCCATTGGCGGTGATTGTTGGCGTGACCGCAGCAGGAGCAAAGGCAACGCCGTTCAGGGTGTCGTTGACAAACACCGTTGTCGTGCTGCCGCCAGTCAGAGCGTTTATCGGCGCGGCCGAGAAATTGTCATCGACCGCGCTGATCGTCGCCGCTGTCACCACCACCGTTGCGATTGCTGTATCGCAATTGGTCGGGTTCAATACTTCGCAAATCTGATAGGTGACCGGATAGGTGCCTGCCGGCGTTCCGGCGGGAACTGTCAGCGTGCCGCTAGGCGTGATTGCGACACCCGTAAGCCCGCCAGCATTGGTGATTGTCGGCGTGACTGCTGCGGGAGCAAACGCGACGCCATTCAAGCGTGTCGTTGGTATAGACCGTAGGAGTGGAACCACCTGTCAGGCCACTGACCGGAGACGCGCTGAAGTCATCATCATTGGCGACAATGGCTGGCGGATTGACCACCACCGTGGCGATAGCAGTGTCGCAGTTCGCCGGATTGGCGACTTCGCAAATCTGATAGGTAACGGGATAGCTGCCTGCAGGTGTTCCGGCGGGCACTGTTATGGTGCCAGCCGGGGTGATCGTTGCGCCCGTCAATCCACCGGCATTGGTGATCGTCGGCGTGACAGCGGCTGGCGCAAACGCGACGCCGTTCAGCGTGTCGTTGGTATAGACAGTCGGCGTCGCGCCGCCCGTCAACCCGTTGACGGGTGATGCACCAAAGTTGTCGTCATTGGCGACGATGGCTGGGGGGTTCACGACGACAGTGGCATTGGCCGTATCGCAATTCGTCGGGTTGGCAACTTCGCAAATCTGATAGGTCACCACATAGGTGGCGGCCGGTGTGCCCGCAGGCACCGCGAGCAACCCGCTGGCATTGATTGTCACGCCAGTCAGACCGCCGTTGCCGGTGATTGTGGGCGTTACTGCCGCTGGTGCGAAGGCAACGCCGTTGAGCGTATCGTTGACATAGACAGTCGTCGTGCTTCCGCCTGTCAGCGCCGTTGATCGGCGTGGCGGAGAAATCATCGTCCACCGCGCTGATGGTCGCAGCCGTTACGAGAACGGAAGCCACTGCTGTGTCGCAGTTCGTCGGGTTCAGCACTTCACAGATCTGGTAGGTGACCGGATAGGTGCCAGCCGGTGTCCCCGCAGGTACCGTCAGCGTGCCGCTTGGCGTGATCGCAACGCCGGTCAGGCCGCCCGCATTGGTGATGGAGGGCGTAACGGCAGCCGGGGCAAACGCAACACCGTTCAACGTGTCATTGGTATAGACCGTAGGTGTGCTGCCACCCGTCAAGCCATTGACCGGCGAGCCCGAGAAATTGTCATCGTTCGCCACGATAGCTGGCGGATTGACCACGACCGTTGCGATGGCCGTGTCGCAGTTCGCTGGATTGGCGACTTCGCAAATCTGATAGGCAACGGAGTAGCTGCCCGCAGGTGTCCCGGCGGGAACCGTCAGCGTGCCGTCAGGATTGATCGCAACGCCGGTGAGCCCGCCCGCATTGGTGATGGATGGTGTCACAGTCGCAGGCGCAAAGGCAACGCCGTTCAGCGTGTCGTTGGTGTAGACGGTTGCAGTTGTTGCACCAGTCAATCCGTTGACGGGCGTAGCGGAGAAATCATCGTCATTCGCCACGATTGCCGGTGGGTTGACCAGGATCGTTGCATTGGCGGTGTCGCAATTCGTCGGGTTGGCGACTTCGCAAATCTGATAGGTCACCACATAGGTGCCTGCCGTGCTGCCCGCTGGCACCAGGAGCAATCCGTTCGCATCAATTGTTACGCCGGCCAATCCGCCATTGGCGGTAATCGTTGGCGTGACCGCAGCAGGCGCGAAAGCAACGCCGTTCAGCGTGTCATTGACATAGACTGTCGTCGTGCTGCCACCGGCCAGCCCATTGATCGGCGTCGCGGTGAAGTTGTCATCGACGGCGCTGATCGTAGCCGCACTGACGAGGACAGAAGCCACTGCCGTATCGCAGTTAGCCGGGTTCAGCACTTCGCAGATCTGGTAGGTGACCGGATAAGTGCCTGCTGGCGTTCCGGGTGGAACCGTCAGCGTTCCGCTGGCATTGATCGTAACGCCGGTCAGCCCGCCCGCATTGGTTATCGTGGGCGTGACGGCGGCAGGGGCGAACGGCGCACCGTTCAGCGTGTCATTGGTATAGACGGTCGGCGTGTCTCCACCGGTCAGGCCGTTGACCGGTGAGCCCGAGAAGTTGTCATCATTGGCAACGATAGTCGGCGGATTGACCACCACAGTAGCAATCGCCGTGTCGCAGTTCGTTGGATTGACGACTTCGCAGATCTGGTAGGTAACCGGATAAGTGCCAGCCGGAGTGGCGGCCGGTACGGAAAGCGTGCCATCCGGATTGATGGTGACGCCCGTGAGGCCGCCCGCATTGGTGATTGTGGGCGTGACGGCGGCAGGCGCGAATGCCACCCCATTCAGCGTGTCATTGGTATAAACGGTTGGCGTTGCCCCACCGGTCAACCCGTTGACCGGTGTAGCTGAGAAGTTGTCGTCATTCGCCACAATGGCCGGCGGATTGATGACGACGGTGACAACCGCAGTATCGCAGTTGGTGGGATTGAGTACTTCGCATATCTGGTAGGTGACGGGATAGGTTCCGGCTGGCGTGCCGGCAGGCACCGAAAGCGTGCCGTCAGGATTGATCGCAACTCCGGTCAATCCGCCTGGATTGGTGATTGTGGGCGTGACAGCCGCCGGAGCAAAAGGCGCGCCGTTCAGCGTATCGTTGGTGAACACGGTTGGCGTCGTGCCGCCTGTCGCCCCATTAAGCGGGGTAGCGCTGAAATTGTCGTCCGCCGCAACGATTGTCGCCGCATTGACCACAACGGTTGCAATGGCGGTATCGCAATTGGCGGGGTTGAGTACTTCGCAGATCTGGTATGTGACGGGATAGGTTCCCGCCGTCGCCCCTGCCGGCACGGAGAGCGTGCCGTCGGCATTGATGGTGACGCCCGTCAACCCGCCGACATTGGTGATTGTCGGCGTGACAGCAGCCGGAGCAAAGGCGACACCGTTCAGCGTGTCGTTTGTAAAGACTGTTGGCGTTGCCCCGCCTGCCAGGCCGTTGATGGGCGAGCCGGTGAAATCATCGTCGTTGGCGACAATGGTTGACGCAGAGATGACTACCGTGGCGTTGGCCGTATCGCAATTCGTCGGGAAGGCAACTTCGCAAATACGGTAGGTGACGACGTAGGAGCCAGCGGGCAGGCCAGGTGGCACCGTCAGCGTTCCATCCGGGTTGATCGAAACGCCAGTCAAACCGCCATCGGCAGTGATGGCCGGAGTAACACTGGCGGGCGCAAAGGGATTGCCGTTCAACAAATCATTGGTGAACACGGTGGCGGTGTTGCCGCCAGCCGCACCGTTGACCGGAGTAGCGGAGAAATCGTCGTCAACTGCGCTGATCGTCGGCGTCGTCACCACGATCCCGGTAACCTGGGCAATGTCGCAGTTTGTCGGGTTGGCGACTTCGCAGATCTGGTACGAGACCGTGTATGTGCCTGCAGGCGTCCCGATCGGGACAACAAGCGTTCCGTTGGCCGCGATGGTCACGCCGGTGAGGCCGCCGTCATTGGTTACACTGCCGGCCACCACAGCTGGCGCAAATGGCGAGCCATTCAAGGTGTCGTTGGCATAGGCTGTCGGCGTGCTGCCGCCCGTGAAGCTGTTGATCGGCGACCCGGTAAAGTCATTGTCGACGGCGTCGATGACGGCATCCGGCAGCGGTGTGATGGTAGGATCGTTATCAGCCCCGGTGTCGTCACCTGGGTTAAGGCTGTCGGAATCATCGGTGACAGTCGCTGCAGATGGCGTCTGGCCGCTGGCGGTCGCCGTATTGGCCACCTGCCCGGCAACGAGATCGCCAGCCGTAATGGTATGCGTCGCGGTGAAGGTCGTTGAATCCGATGCGCCTGGCAGCAGGCTGGCCAATGGGCCGCCTGAGAGCGTTACTGTCGGATCGGTAACGGTGATATTGGTGAGAGTAACGTTGCCGGTGTTGCGCACCGTGAAGCTGTAACTGATGGTTTCGCCGATCTGGGCGCCGCCATCACCGGATTCATCGTTGAATGTCGAGGCCTTCTGCAATTCTATTTCCGGCACCGCGGCGGTGACCGGAATTGAAACCAGTGAGGCGTTGGAGGTAACTGGAGAAGCCTGGTAGTCGCCTATGGCGACCGCGCTATTAACGATTGCGGCGATGCCCTGCTGGGTCAACGAAACTGTGAGGAACAAGGCAAGCAGCAGCCGCGCCAGAGCATTCATGCTCCTGACTTGCAGCAACTTGTATGGTCGGCTCTTGGGCCTGCTCAATTTCAAAATTTAAACCGTCTATGAAAGGACTCACCGGAATACTCACGTGAACGCTACTGACTGGGTGCTGCCCGGGGCACCGTGCCCCGGGCAATTGCTAGGTCGAACGGTTAACCGCCGTTGATTTCCGTTTGCGTGACTGTGTGCGTGTAAGTGAAACGGATGGTTGCGCCAGGCTGGAGCGTGCTCCACACACCGTTGTTGAGCGGAGCGGTGACGTCTGTTGAAGCAGGCGTGACCAACGGACCTTCCGTAACCAGCACTTCGTTGGCGACTGTGCCAGCTGGCAGCAGAGCGCCTTCGTGCGTGTCGTCGATGGATACGCCGGTGATCGCCACGTTGCCGCAGTTTACGACATCATACCTGTAGCTAATGGTTTCATTCAGATCTGCGACACCAGCCGTATTTCCGCCACCGACGACATCATTAAGCGTGCCGACCTTGCTGATGCAAAGTTTTGGCCCAGCCGGAAGAGTGGTTGTCGCAGTGCCCGGCGGAATTACCGGGAGCGTTCCGGTGGCGGGCGTGCCGTTTGCCGTGGCGCTATTGTTCACAGCGTTGGCCGGCACGGTGACGCCAGCAGCACGATAGGCATCAAGTTGCGACAATGTATAGGTCGCCGTGAAGGTAGCCGACTGGCCGGGCAGCAAGGTCGTTGTGCCAGCAGTCAGCGTGAAGGCGGACATCGAACCGGTGCCCAGGACCTGCGCCGTGCCGAACCTCGGACCCGCATCAACCGGCGTTACGGCAGATATTGTCACGTTGCCATTGTTCGAGATGATGTATTGATAGACAATGCGGTCGCCTGCATCGACGATGCCGTTATCAGCGCCAAGGTTGGTGGTGACAGGCGTCAGCACCGACTTGGCAACGCTCAGGCTTGGGTTGGCGGCGGCCACAGGTATCTGCACCAAATTGGAGTTTGGCGAGGTAACCGGCGTGGCGTTGTAGGTGCCTGATGCGGTGGCCTGGTTGTCGATGGTGGCGAGCGTCTGAGTCGCGCCAGCGACGAATGCCGTCGCAAGCACTGGGGCGTATAGCCAGGAATTTGAAAGTCTTCTCGTGAATGTCATCATGTTCGTGTTCTCTTTCAGTGTTTCAGCCAACAATTTTCAGACGCGTTTACTTGTGAAGGTCATCTCTCCAAGACCTCCGATCGCTTCGAGTGTTTGCAGTTCCCGCTCATTGCAGATTGTCCACGTCTTGCTGCGTCACGGTGTAAGGAGCGGTGAAGGTTACGAGGTCACCTGGGGACAAGGTTGACCAGATGCCATTGTTGGGCGGCCCATCAGGGGAATCGCCCAAGGGCGCGGCGTCAGTAAGCGCTTCATTGCCTGGCACCGGCGGCGTGCCAAATCCGCCAAAAGTATCTGCTACCTGAACGCCGGTAATCGTCACATTGCCGGAATTGGTGACGCGGAACGTATAGGTAATCACTTGACCTGCGCTGACGGGGCCTGCGGGCAAACCTTGCTTCACTACAGTGAGCCCTGGATTGACGGCAATCGGCGTGGGGGGCGAGGTGCCCGTTTGCGGGCCGACCTGCGCTGTCGTCAGAGTTGCGGCATTGGTGATGTTTCCACCAGCGTTCATAACAGGCTGAGTTACGGTGAAACTGGCGGTGTAGAGCCACGTCTCACCCACATCGAGGATGCTGTTAGAGTTCGTATCGCCAGAGGAAAGTACCGGCGTGAGTGGGAATGTCCCGGCTCCAGTCGTCACCGTATCGCCGGTCATGGTGACAGCGGTCAACGGCTGGTTGCCTGTGTTCTGGACGGTGATGGTGTAGCCCAAAACCTGCCCTGCCAGCGTGACCGGTGAAGGGCCGGTCGTCTGCGCCTTGGCGATCGAGAATGACGGTAGCTGGCGCAGGTTAGTGAACACGCAGAGGAAGTCGGCGCCAGCAACGACGTTTGTATTGGCTATCGTGAGCGTCAATCCCGCAACCGTGCCGAAACTGCCGCTGTTCCCGGTGATGGCTGCATTTGTGTCAGTGCAGGAAGCGGTCGTGAACTGGAAGCCTGCCGCAACCGTTTCTGTGATGGTGACCTGCGTGCCAATGGTGGTTACGTCAAATGAAGTTGGCGAGGCCGGTTGAGCGGTTCCGGCGGCGGTCGTCGTGATGGCAGGCAAGGTGCCGGTCACGTTCGTGTCGGCAAAATTGAACGGCCCGCCAGTTCCGCTCGTCGTGATCTTCTGCACACGTAGCGTTGGTGTTTTGGTGTTGGTGAAAGTGCAAGCTACTGCGTTGCCTGCAGCCGTTGCTGCCGCATTGAGCGCCACCGACCCGGCGGCAAGGTTCGGAGTCGCCGTTCCAGAGCCAAGGCCGGTGCAGGTGATTGCCGTCACCGTGAATCCGGCTGGAATGGTTTCTGTGATTGTCGTTGCAGTCGAGACTGCGATGAGCGTCCGCACAGCACCGGCGACCGTGACGTTCGAGGTCACTGTCGTGATTGTATCGCCGCTATAGCCATTTGTACCAGTGAAGCTGAAGGCGCCGACTGCGCCGATACTGCGCTTGCTGATCTGTACGGTCGGCAGCTGCGAATTGGTGAAGCCGCAGGTGATGTCGGCTCCTGCCACCACGTTCGCCGCAGGAACTGTCAAGATATTGCCAGCCAGCGACCCGAAGCTCGCCGGGTTTCCGGTAATAGCTGAGTTTGCATCGGTACACGAGGCCGCCGTCAAAACGTAACCGGCTGCCGGAGTTTCGGTGAGGGTTACTGCGGTCCCGATCGACGTGATGTTGATGGAGGCAGGCGCTGCAGGCGTCGCGGTATTGGCTACTATCGTTGTGATACCGGCAGGCGCCGATGCAAGATTCGTTTGCGCAAACGTGAATGGCCCGCCGAAGCCGCCAAAGGTCGTTTTCTGCACCTTCATTGTTGGCGTGCGCGTGTTGGTAAAGGTGCAAGCGACTGTATTGCCTGGAGCAGTAGCTGCCGCGTTAAGCGCAACTGAACCAGCGGCAAGGTTGGGCGTTGCTGCTCCGGTTCCCAACCCAGTGCAGGTGATCGCCGTCACCGTGTATCCGCCGGGGATAGTTTCGGTGATTGTGGTAGCGGTCGATGCGGCGGTGAGCGTACGGATCGCGCCTGCGACGGTCACGTTTGACGTAACGGTCGTGATCGTATCGCCGCTATAGCCATTGGTGCCGGTGAAGCTGAAGGCGCCCACTGCGCCAATGCTGCGTTTGCTAATCTGCACGGTGGGCAGGCGAGCATTAGTGAAGCCGCAGGAGATGTTGGCGCCGGCAACCACATTGGCGGCAGGAATAGTGAGTACATTTCCTGCAAGTGTGCCGAAGCTCGCCGGGTTGCCGGTGTTGACAGCGTTAGAGTCGGTGCAGGAAGCAGCGGTAAGCGAATAGCCGGCAGCGGGCGTTTCCGTGAGAGTTACAGCCGTGCCGGTCGTAGTGACATTGATCGCAACAGGTGCAGCGGGCGTCGCAGTGTTGGCGGCTGTAGTCGTGATGTTACCCGGCGCTGCAGTCAGATTTGTCTGCCCGAAGGTGAAGGGTCCGCCAAAACCGCCAACAGTCGTCTTTTGAACCATGACCGTCGGTGTTTGTGAGTTGGTGAAGAGACACGTCAGGTCAGCACCAGCCACCACATTGGCGGCAGGAACCGTGAGGACATTGCCAGCCACCGTGCCAAAGCTTGCAGGGTTGCCGGTGATGGCGGAATTGGCGTCGCTGCATGATGCGGTGGTAAGCGTGTACCCTGAGGCCGGGGTTTCTGTGAGCGTGATGGCAGTGCCGATCGCCGTTACGTTGATTGCAGCAGGTGCGGCTGGCGTAGGTATGTTGACAGCCGTCGTCGTGATGTTGCCGGGTGCGGAGGCTAGGTTGGTCCGCGTGAATGAAAACGGTCCGCCGAAGTTCCCCAGCGTGCGCTTCTGTACCTTCATTGTTGGCGTCTTGGTATTGGTCCAGGTGCAGACAACATTGTTTGCAGCAGCAGTGGCCGCAGCGTTGAGGGCGACCGAACCTGCTCCCAGGTTCGGCGTAGCCGTCCCTCCCCCGAGTCCGGTGCAGGTAATTGCAGTCACGGTATAGCCCGCCGGTATCGCTTCCGTGATGGTCGTCGCAGTCGAAGCGGCGGTAAGTGTTCTGACATTGCCGGCGACTGCAACGTTCGAAGTGACCGTCGCTATCGCATCCGCCGCGTAGCCGTTGGTGCCGGTGAAGTTGAAGGTTCCAACATTGCCGACGCTGATTTTGCGCGCTTGCACTGTCGGTCGCTTTCCATTGGTGAATGTGCAGGCAATGTTGACGCCCGGCGCAGTCGCCGCTGCATTCAGCACAAGATCTCCAGTCGCGAGATTAGGCGTGGCGGTTCCGCCAACACCCATGCCTGTGCAGGTGGCGGCAGTCAGCACATAGCCGGCAGGAATCGCTTCGGTAACCGTTGTGGCGGTATTGGCCAACGACAGGACCTGCGCCGCGCCTGCAACGCCTGTGCCCGAAACAATAGTTGTAATGCCATGATTGGCTATTCCGTTGGTGCCCGAGAAGTTGAAGGGGCCTACACCGCCGTTCGAAATCTTGGTGACAGTCAGCCGCGGCGAGCGCGTGTAGGTCACGGTTTCAAGAAATACAAACTGCCCAGTTGGGTTGGTGACATTGCTGTTGGCGCCGGCAATGTGCCGCACCGTCACGCTGGTGACCGGGCCAGCGAATGTCACCGTCACATTGCCTTGATTATTGGTAATGCTGATATTGGCGATTGCGCTGGCGCGGCCAGTGGCTGCATTCCAGCTGACGTTTGTGGCATTGACTGGCGTACCCGATGTGGGAAGCACCGTTCCGCCGTTCGCACGGAATTCAACGATATCGTTGAATGCAGCGCCGGAAAGCAGGAAGGTTGGGCCGCCGTCAATATCGCCCACAACCATGCTGACGTTATAGACTGGCTCAGAAAAATTTATCGTCGTGGTTTGCGATGTCAATTCATCGTCGACAGTGGCATCAAGCGTCGAATTGACGTAACCAGTAGTCCCGTTCGCAGTGTTTGTGGGCTGGATCGCCAGCGTGTTGCCGGTTGCCTCGAAGGTGCCGGCAATTGAGCCGCTCGTTGTGACTGTCACGCCGTTGATGACGGGCGCATCTGTGCCGCCTGTACGCAGGTTGGTGGCAGGCCGCGTGTTCCAGTCAAGCGTATCGGCTGAAGCAGGAGCAAGCTGCGCCAGTGCCAACAGAACGATCAAGGCAAGCCATGCACACGCCAATTTGCGCGCACGATTTGCAACCTGATATGGGATCAGCCCTTCCAATCGTCCCCCAATTGACCCCCAATTCCCGTCGGCAGAGTCAGTTAACCAACGGGTCATCAATTGCCTGATTTGGTTAATGGGGCGTTAAGCAGCAGTGCCAATGCGGGAGTTAACACTTTGATAACAGTTCCCTAAACGGCAGCAGCCGAGCAAACTTCTTGTTCAATTCCGCCAGCTGTGCGAAACCATGCGGACAAGCGCGGCGCTAGGTAGCCGTGCAATGCAGGCGATGCTCACACTCGAAATCCTGACAGTCGTATTCCTCACGCTTCTGAACGGCCTGCTGGCCATGTCAGAGCTGGCCATTGCTTCGTCACGACTTCCGAAGCTGAGGGCAATGGCTGAACAAGGCGTGCGCGGCGCAAGACGTGCGTTGGTGCTTGCCTCCGATCCTGGCCGATTCCTTTCGACCGTGCAGATTGGAATAACGCTTATCGGCATCCTCGCAGGCGCGGTCTCGGGCGCGGCTCTCGGAGAGCGAGCCCAGATATGGCTATTGTCATTGGGGATCCCGGACAACATTGCCGAGCCGCTCGGCTTCGGTGGTGTCATCGCCGCCATAACTTATGTGTCGCTGGTCATCGGCGAATTGGTGCCAAAGCAAATAGCTTTGCGCAATCCGGAGCGGCTTGCCTGCTTCATGGCGCCTGCAATGACCTTGCTGGCGAAGGCTTCCTCGCCCATTGTCTGGTTGCTCAGCAATTCCGGCCGCCTGATCCTCATCCTGCTCGGACAGAATCGGGCACGAGACGATGCCGTAACTGATGCCGAAATTCATTCCCTGATTGCGGAAGCTGAACAGGCCGGCGTCATCGAACCGGAGGAACGCAGCATGATCTCAGGCGTCATGCGGCTGGGCGACAGGCCGGTGCGCTCCGTCATGGTGCCGCGCGCCGATGTGCAGATGATCCATATCGACGCCTCGGCCAGTGACATCGGCAAGCAAATGGCCAGCAGCGGCCATTCGCGCTTCGTTGTCTACAAGGACAAGCCGGATGACATCCTGGGCGTGCTGCAAGCCAAGGATGTGAGCGCCGTGCTGCTTCAGGGCCGAAAGCTCAACCTGCGCAAGCTGGTGAAGCAAGCGCCCTTCATTCTCGATACGATGGACGCTCTCGATGTGGTGGCCAGGCTTAAAGAGTCGGAAGTGCATTTTGGCCTCGTCTGCGATGAATATGGCCACTTCGAAGGCGTCGTCACCTCCGCCGACATACTGGAGGCCATCGTCGGCGTGTTTCGGGAAGAGCGGGATGAAGAAGAACCCGAAATTGTGGAACGTGACGACGGTTCGCTGCTGGTTGCCGGCTGGGCCAATATCGACAATCTGGTTGACCGGCTTTCGCTTCGCTTGCCCGAGAAGCGAAGCTACCACACGGTGGCCGGTTTCGTGCTCGATTGCTTCGGCAGGTTGCCGACTGTCGGCGAGGCAACAGAACGGCTTGGCTATCGCTTCGAGGTCATGGATCTGGACGGGCGGCGGATCGACAAGGTGCTTGTATCGCGTCTGGCGCACGGCACGCACCGCGCGGTAAAGTGAGAAGAAATGCCTCGTTGGTGGGCCCGCCAGGACTCGAACCTGGAACCAGACGGTTATGAGCCGTCAGCTCTAACCATTGAGCTACAGGCCCGCCAAAGGCCCGCACCAGCTACTATAATTCGGTTTGATATGCTATAGGCCAGATGATGCCAACCGAGAATCTCTCCCCCGCACAAGCCGTTGATCGCCTGATCGCCCTGCATGATCAGGCAACGCATGGCCTCAAGGATAGCCTTGACCGCTTCTTCGCCACCAGGGAACCGCCGACGCCGGAGCAGCGCAAGCAATTCTGCTACCCCGAGCTGCGAGTGACCTACGAGGCACACTCGGTGATGCCGTCATTTCCGCGCGCCTTCGCCAAGTTCCAGGCGCCTGGCATTTACACAACAACCATCACCCAGCCGACTTATTACAAGCGCTATCTGGTCGAACAGCTTTCGCATCTGGTGAAGGATTACGCGGCGACCATCGAGGTCCGGCTTTCGAAACAGGAAATCCCCTACCCTTATGTGCTGGAGACCGGCGATGACCTCGGCGGCAATGGTCTGACGGCGGCCGAACTCTCGGTCCACTTTCCGTCGCCGCAACTGGCGCTTGTGGGTGACGAGATTGTTGACGGGGATTTCAACTATCATCCTCCAGGTGAATTTCCACTGGCGCTGTTCGATGCTGTGCGCATTGATTATTCGCTGAAGCGCCTGCAGCATTATACCGGCACGGACTGGCGCCATGTGCAGCCGTGGATCCTGCTCACCAATTATCACCGCTATGTCGACCAGTTCACCTCCTGGAGCCGCAACCAGTTGATGGACCCGAATTCGCCATATGAGTCCCTGCATCTTCCCGGGCACAAGATAGTGAAAGGCGGCATGACGCTGGATGAGGGCGCCGCCATTGCAGAACAGTCGCCCTGGCACAAGTTCCAGATGCCGGCCTATCATCTCAAGGCCAAAGATGGGCAGCGCGGCGTAACGCTGGTCAACATCGGCGTTGGTCCCTCCAATGCCAAGAACATGACTGACCATCTGGCGGTGCTGCGGCCTAACTGCTGGCTGATGATCGGCCATTGCGGCGGCTTGCGGCAATCGCAGCGCATTGGAGATTATGTGCTGGCCCACGGCTACTTGCGGCAGGACCGCATTCTGGATTCCGCCTTGCCGCCTGAAATTCCTGTTCCCGCATTGGCCGAAGTGCAGGTTGCCCTGCAAACCGCTGCCGCCCAGATAACCGGCGAACATGGCGAGGCGCTGAAGGCAAGGCTGCGCACCGGAACCGTGGTCACCAATGATGACCGCAACTGGGAACTGCGCTGGACCCAGGAGCGCAAGCGCATCAACCTATCGCGCGCCATCGCGGTGGATATGGAATCGGGAACCATTGCCGCACAGGGCTATCGCTTCCGCGTGCCCTACGGAACGCTGCTCTGCGTTTCCGACAAGCCGCTGCATGGCGAAATCAAGCTGCCGGGTGCTGCCAATGCCTTCTACGACCGGGCAGTCAGCGAGCATCTGATGATCGGGCTGCGCGCCCTTGACCTTATGCGCGGCGAGCTTTCGCAACTTCACTCGCGCAAGCTGCGCAGTTTCGATGAACCGCCGTTCCGCTGAAAATCGGCCCTTGTGCAGCCGCAATTGTTGGCGACAAGCGCGATGAAATTCGGGAGACGTTCCATGCTGAAAACTTTGTTCGCGAGCGGCGCCTTGGCGTTGATGCTTGCCACTGCCACCCCATCCCTGTCGGAGGAACCATTGCACCGGCTTATGACGTTGGGCGGCCACGGAGAAGTGCGCCAGGTGCCCGATACGGCAACCATAACCATGGGCGTCACCGCCAATGCTGTAACGGCAGCGGAAGCACTGGCCAGCAACACTGAGAAGATGAAGGCCATGCTCGCAACGCTCACGCAGGCCGGCATCGCCGACAAGGACATCCAGACATCGGATTTTGCAATCATGCCGCGGCTGGACTACGGCAACAACACGGGCCAGCCGCCGAAGACAGTCGGCTATGACGTCACCAACACTGTCACGGTCACGGTGCGCGACATCGCCCAGCTTGGCAGCGTATCTGGACAAAGCGGTGCAAGCTGGCTCGAACCAGATCAATGGCATCGGTTTTTCGGTGAAGGACCCGCAGGCAGCCCTCGACACGGCGCGCGGGCTGGCGGTCACCGACGCGCGCCGCAAGGCGGAAATCTACGCCAATTCTGCCGGCGTGACGCTGGGCGACATCATCTCGATTTCCGAACAGGGAGCCGCTCCAATGCATCTACCCATGCGCGCCAAGGCCATGGCGGCAGATGGCGCGGCACCCCCGATCGCCGCCGGCGAACAGGTGCTGGGGATGGATGTCAGCATCACCTGGGAAATCAAATAAGCTTGAACACTGTTGCCATTGCCCGGCAGCAGCCATTTGCTAGTTTACTGCCATGCCCATCCTCGAGCGTGACCCCTGGCGGTTGCAATACTTCACCGATATTGACTGCCCGCCGGATGTCATCGTCCCCACCGATGATATTGACGCTTGGCCGCTGAACCCGCGTCACGACTGGATCTATGACCGCTTGCGCATGGCGCAAAGCCAAGGAATTGTGGCGGCGCCACATGGCGTGGTGCCTCCCTCATATCCGGTGTTCTCGAAACCCATCATTAATCTGAGAGGCATGGGGCTAGGCAGCCGCATTATAAATTCTGCTGCCGAGATGGCGGAATACAACCTGCCCGGCCATTTCTGGATGCCGCTGCTTGCAGGCGATCATCATTCGACCGATTGCGCTCTCATCAACGGCGAAGTCGCATGGATGCGCCACGCCTTCGGCATACCGGCGAGAGCGGGAATGTTCCGTCACTGGGTGTTGTTGCACGATCTTAAGCCGGAGCTGAACACCTACCTCTCCAAATGGATTGCCGCCAACCTGGCGGGCTATACCGGCATGGTGAATTGCGAGACCATCGGCAACCGGATCATCGAAGCGCATCTCCGCTTCACCGACCAATGGTGTGACCTCAATGGCGATGGCTGGATTGAAGCCGTTGTGCTGTTGCATGCCGAGGGCCGCTGGGACTTCCGCGATGGAAACCGCCGGGAAGGTTACTCAATTCCCCTGTTCGCAAAGCCGGATCGCACCTACCGCCACCCCTCGCCCGAATTTCAGCAAGCCATACGGGAAATGCCGCACGTCAACAGCCTGCAGATCACCTTCCATGATGGGGTTGATCCACTGTTGCACCCGATGCCGCCCGGCGGCATGCGGCTGGGCCTGATCAATTGCTGGAACCTGGAAGCAGGCTATGCGGCTCGCGATGAGTTGGCGAAGGCCTTCCCGGCGGACGCAATCATACCAACCTGATCATCCCTGACTGTCAAACTAACGTCCTAGTTACCCCGCCGGTCGTCCTCTTCATCGGCGACATGAAAACGATGCAGGATGCGATGAAACAGTGGGGCGAGAACAATGCCCGCCACGGCAAACAGCAGCAGCCCGCAAGCAATCGCATAGATGCCAGCGAACACCTTGGCGCCGTTGCGGCCAGCGAGTGGATCAGCCGGCCCCATGCCGGAGAGGATCATGGCCGCGTTGTAGAAGGCATCCACTAGTCGTCAGCCCGCCAAGCCACATGTAGCCCAACATGCCAACCGCAAGTGCGAACATAACCAGCGCCAGCGCAATTAGCGCGTTATAGGTCAACCGCAAAGAAAAGGCGCTGCGGCTTATGATTTTCTGGCGCTTGTGCTCAAACTCAAACATGGCGACTACTTGAAAACGCCGTTGCCCTGCTCGTCGATGATCTGCCGGGCCTTGCTCAAGGCAAGTTCTGCTGCCTCATCACGGTCGGTGAAGCGGTCAGCCCGCACGAAGCGATGTTCCTTGCGTGCGCCGTCAATCTCCTTCGAGATGACGCCGGCAAGTTGCCACTGGCCCTGCTCTTTGTACGGCGCAGCCTCAATGGTGAAGCCCTTGTGCTCCGCTGTCGCTGCTGGCTTTGCCTCTGCCGTCTGGCCCGAACCGAACCACTTGCTCCAAAACGCCATGGAGTATCTCCTTTTTCCGGCTTGCAGCTTAGCCGTTGGCTGGCCCTACTTCCAGCACCTTGCCGGGATTGAGTATGCCAAGCGGATCAAGCGCTGCCTTGATGGCGCGCATCATGGCAAGCTTGCCCGGGTCACCGAGCTTTGCGAGGCTCGCACGCTTCTCGAGGCCAATGCCATGCTCGGCTGAGAACGAACCACCCATGTCCTTCAAGCCATGGTACACCGCATCGGTGATAGCCTGCGCCACGGGTGCAAGTGGTTGGTTTGCTCCAACCGTCAGATGCAGGTTGCCGTCACCCAGATGGCCGATGGCGAACACCACTGCGCCTGGCGCAACGGTTGCAACCCGCACATCCAACTCCTCCAGATACTGGTCAATGCGCGGCAACGGAATCGAAACATCATACCACAGCGCGCCGGGATAGGCCCGCTCCGCCGCAAAGCTATCCTCCCGCAGCTTCCAGAACTGCTCCCGTTCAGAATCGGATTTCGCTATCACCGCTTCGGTGATCTCGGCTTCCGACAGAGCCTCAACGAGTGCTTCCTCTTCGGCCTCAAGTTCAACAATGAAGCTGAAAGGTTGCCGCGCCAAGGCAGCAAGCGCCGGCAGGCCATGCGCTTCGATGAGGACAGAGAAGTATCGCCCGGTCATCAATTCAAAGGCAAGCAGGTTGCCTCCCTCCAACTCACGGAACAGGCGCACTGCGCTGGCAGCCGAGGCAGTCGAAATCAATGCTGTTGCCCGCTGTGCAGGGCCGGCGCACGGCGCGGATGACCGCCCGCGTGACGATGCCGAGCGTGCCTTCCGCGCCGATGAACAGCTGCTTCACGTCATAGCCTTCATTGCACTTGGTGACTTCCGCAAGGTCGCTCACCACTGTGCCATCGGCGAGCACCGCCTCAAGCCCCATGACGCGAGCCCGCATCACGCCATTGCGGAAGGCTTCGATGCCGCCGGCATTGGTTGAGATCATGCCGCCGATGGTGGCGGTGCCTCGAGCGCCGAGGTCAATCCCGGCGCAGAGCCCATGTTCAGCCAGCGCATCATCCAGCGCCTGCAGGGTAACGCCCGCTTCCGACACGGCAGAGCGATGCCTGCGGATCAATGCGGATAATCTTGTTCATGCGCTGCAGCGACAGGATGACTTGCCCCGGCTCGCGATACGGCTCCACCCGCAAGGCCAGTGCGCCCGCCTTGTGGAACAACGCTGATCCGGCGTGCATGGCAGAAGGCCAGCACGCGGCTGACTTCCTCGGTCGATTGCGGAAACGCCATGATGCCGGCGCCAAGGTTGCGCCCATCAATGCCGGGATCAAGCGAAGTTACGCCCTCGCCCGATTTGACTTTGTCCAGCCCGATGATGGCGCCGAGTTCTGCCGCCAGATCCATGACGGCAGATGCTAGACGGTGGCACGTAACGTTGTCGATCAGGCCTGCTTGGCCGGGCAGGTCTTGATGCCCAGCAGCGTATAGGCCGGGCACCAGCCCATTGCCGCCGTCAGCAATGGCATGACGCCAATGTAGCCGAGCCACGCGTAAGGATGAGAGGAGGTGAAGGCGAAAGCCAGCAACGCGATGCCGATGACGATGCGCAGGATGCGGTCGATTGATCCGACATTGGTGGACATGTGAAATCTCCTGTGGGTTGGACGGTTACCCGTCATGTTTATTTTCTAGCTGACCTGCGCCGGCGGCGTCTGTGACCTGTCACACTTCTCCGGCGTAAGTCTCCAACGCAGCACGGTCTGCGAGGTTCACACGCCCGCGCGCAAGCTGCAGCCATCCACGCGCCGCAAAGTCGTTGAGCAGCCGCGTCACCACTTCGCGCGCTGTGTTCAGTTCGGTAGCGATGACCTGATGCGTGAGGTTGACAGCGCCCTGCTCCGCTTTTTCGCACAGGAAACGCGCCAGCTTGCGGTCAAGCTTCCGCGCCGTGATTTCCTGCACCAAGGCGATCAGCGTGTGCAGCCTGTCGCCATAGGACGAGAACACGAACTGCCGGAACTTGGGCGAAATCGCCAGCAACTGCTCAAAGGCGGGCTTGGGCAGGATGACAGCTTCCGTGTCGGTCTCGGCAACAGCCTCGGCATCATACTCGGCGCCCGACAGCAGGCAGGAGGTGGTGAGCACGCAGGTCTGCCCCGGCTCGACATGATAGAGCGTGATTTCGCGCCCTTCCTCCGTGGTGACGGACACGCGCACCGAACCTGACTTGACCATGAGATAGTTTGAGGCCGAGTGGCCAGCAGAAAACACATGCGCGCCTTGCGCAAGACTGAGCGGCCGCATGGCGCGTGCGATCAGCGCCTGCGCCTCGCTCTCCAGTTTGGCAAGCGCGCCCGTCGGCTGCACGGCAGGAAGCTGCACAGCCGTAGCAGTCTTGAAGGACTCGGCGCCCGAAGGCATGCGGGTGACCATGCCACAGCAACTTGGCAGCAAATGAGGGTTCGGCCTTGATTCAGGTCAACCGGAACAAACGTCGGCTTCCTCATGCTGAAGCGCCTACGCAACGCTAGGCAGCACAGGCGTCACTCATCCAGATCAATTATCCAGGAAGCTCCGCAGCTTCCTTGACCTCGACGGATGCTTCAGCTTCCGCAGCGCCTTCGCCTCGATCTGGCGGATGCGTTCGCGCGTCACCGAGAACTGCTGGCCGACTTCCTCCAGCGTGTGATCGGTGTTCATGCCGATGCCGAAGCGCATGCGCAGCACGCGTTCTTCGCGCGGCGTCAGGCTTGCGAGCACGCGCGTCGTCGTTTCGCGCAGGTTGGCCTGGATCGCTGCATCGATAGGCAGGATGGCGCCCTTGTCCTCGATGAAGTCGCCGAGATGTGAATCCTCCTCATCGCCCACCGGCGTTTCGAGGCTGATCGGCTCCTTGGCGATCTTCATCACCTTGCGAACCTTCTCGAGCGGCATCGACAGCTTTTCCGCCAGTTCTTCCGGCGTCGGCTCGCGGCCGATCTCATGCATCATCTGGCGCGAGGTGCGCACGATCTTGTTGATGGTTTCGATCATGTGCACGGGAATGCGGATGGTGCGCGCCTGATCGGCGATCGAGCGCGTGATCGCCTGCCTGATCCACCACGTGGCATAGGTCGAGAACTTGTAGCCGCGGCGATACTCGAACTTGTCCACCGCCTTCATCAGGCCGATGTTGCCTTCCTGGATGAGATCGAGGAACTGCAGGCCGCGATTGGTGTATTTCTTGGCGATGGAGATGACGAGGCGCAGGTTGGCCTCCACCATTTCCTTCTTGGCGATGCGCGCCTCGCGCTCGCCCTTCTGCACCATGGCGACGATGCGGCGGTATTCCGGAATCTGCAGGCCGGTGGCGGTGGCGAGTTCATAGATCTCGTCACGGATGACGCGGATCGATTCCTTCTCGTCATTGGCGAACTTCTTCCAGCCGTGCTTGGTAAGTCGCGCAACGCGCTTCAGCCAGTCAATGTTCAGTTCGTCGCCCTGGTATTCCTTGAGGAACTCGGTGCGCGGAACCTTGTAGGTTTCTGCAAGCCGCATGAGGCGGCCTTCCAGCGAGTTGAGGCGCTTGTTGATGTCGTAAAGCTGCTCGACCAGCGCCTCGATGCGGGCATTGTTGAGCGACAACGACTTTACTTCGGCAATGATTTCATCGCGCAGCTTGCGGTAGCGCCGCTCCTGGCTGGGCGACAGCTCGGTCGATTCCGCCACTTCCTGGTCTTGCAGCTTGCGCAGCGACTTGTATTGCTTGGCGATCGAGTCGAAGATTTCGAGAACCTTGGGCTTCAGCTCCGCTTCCATGGCCGAGAGCGAAACGCCGAGGTCATCACCCTCGTCGTCATCCTCCTCTTCGACCACCGGCTTGTCGAAATCCTCAGGCGACAGCACGTCGCCATAGTCATCTTCGCCACCCGAAGTGCGGCGCGCGGCGGCGGCCTGCTTGAGGCGTTCCGGCCGCTTGGCTTCAGCCTGCTTGCGCACTTCTTCCTTGGGCGGAACATAGGGCTGCGGCGTGGCTACCGGCTGGTTGGCCTTGGCGTCCGGCCCCGCATAAGTCGCTTCAAGGTCGATGATGTCACGCAGCAGGATCTTGGCTTCGTTCAACTCGTCGCGCCAGATGATGATGGCCTGAAAAGTCAGCGGGCTTTCGCACAGGCCGGCGATCATCGCTTCACGGCCAGCCTCGATGCGCTTGGCGATGGCGATTTCGCCCTCGCGCGACAGAAGCTCCACCTGCCCCATTTCGCGCAGGTACATGCGCACCGGATCATCGGTGCGGTCAGCCGGAACCTTGGCGGCCTCCACCTTCATCACCGCGGTTTCAGTCGACTCTTCGCCTTCCACCTTGGCGACGACGTTTTCCGTCTCTTCCTCGCTCTCGACCACGGTGATGCCCATTTCGGCCAGCATCGCGTAGATGTCCTCGATCTGGTCCGAGGTCACTTCCTCCGACGGCATCACCGAGTTGAGTTCGTCGAGCGTCACATAGCCGCGGGCTTTCGCCTGCTTGATCATGCGTTTGACGGCGGCATCGCTTAGGTCAAGGACGGGCGAATCCGAACCATCTGGCGTCGCATCGCCTGAGGTGTCGCTATCGTCCTGGTTCGTGTTATCCTGATCCTCGGGCTTGGGATCGCGGCTCTGGGCTGGGCGCGCCATCAAAATTCGTCCTTCGCATGCGGCTGGGGCTTTCGCATCCAAACCATCTGATTCGGGTGAAACCTAGGCCTTTCGGGCTTAAGCACCTGTTAAGCGTAAATGTTCACCGGTCAGGTGACCGCGTCGCTGCTCCGCCCCGATGCTGCTCCGAAGCCTTCGATCTGCGCCTCGTTGCCTTGCGCGGATAGAAGTTGCTCACGAAGCCCTGCCAGGGCGTTGAAGTTTTCCTCGGTCGGATCTGAACCAAATGCAGCTTCCGCCGCCTTCAGCTCACGATCGAGCGTCACGGTTTTCCGGTGTAGAGCGAACATCTGACGCAGGCCAGTCCGGGCATCATCATCAGCAGCCGCAGGACCAAGGTACCATTCGTTCAAACGCATCGCCTGAGTAGTGAGGCGGTCCAGTAACGGACCAAAGCCCCGCTCCTGAAGATGGGTCTTGAGACGGTCCCGATCAAGGCTCGTCCCAAGGGAGGCGGTATTTATGATTTGTGTACGGAGTGAGTCAAGCTCGCGTGACAACAAATCCAGCCCTAAAAACTCATCCAGAAAATCATGGATCAAGGCCGGATGGTTGATGAGGCAGAGCACAATAAGCCGTTCACGCCGCTCAATGGCATGGCCCGCGCTCGCCGCCGAGGAGGCTCTGAGGGCTGGCGAAATGGGCTGCGCCACATCCCACGGCCTCTGCCCCTTCTTCAGAAATGGCATGCGGAAGCGCTGAAAACCCATTGAACCAGAACGGAAATTCTTCTTTTGACTTCCCCCTCGGAAGAGCCCGTCAAGCCGCTGTGCGAGATCGGCGAGGTAATGCTTGCGCACCGTCTCATCGCCGATCTGCTGCATTTGCTGGCGCAGATCGCGCTCAAATTGGGCCTTGCGTTCCGGCGTTGCCCGGTCATTTTCGGCCAAAGACCGCCGCCACAGCACCTCCGACAAGGGTTGCGCCCCTTGCATAACTGCTTTTACCGCCTCTGCGCCCTCGGTTTTCAACAGGTCATCCGGGTCCTGGCCTTCAGGCAGAACGGCAAAAGCCAATGAAAACCCGGGCTTAAGCAGCGGCAGTGCAAGGTCCAGCGCCCGGTAGGCTGCCTTTATGCCAGCGGAATCTCCGTCAAAACACAGGATTGGCTCCGGCGCCGCCTTCCATAATAGCGCCAGCTGGTCTTCCGTCAGCGCAGTACCAAGCGGCGCTACCACTTCCGCCAGTCCGGAACGGTGGACGGCGATCACATCCATATAGCCTTCAACCGCAATGATGCGGCCATGCTCATGGGCCGGTGCGCGCGCCTTGTCGTGATTGTAGAGCACTGCGCCCTTGTGGAAGAGCGGCGTCTCCGGCGAGTTCAGATACTTTGCGGCAACATCCGCCTTGAGCGCCCGCCCGCCAAAGGCGATCACACGCCCGCGCGGATCGCGGATTGGAAACATCAAACGGTCGCGAAACCTGTCATAGGCTACCGGAATATCGTCTCCCGAAACCAGCAAACCGGCCTCGATCATCTGCTCAACGGGAATGTTGAGGGACGCAAGGTGCGAGCGCAGCGCGCCGCGATCATCAGGCGCATAGCCGAGGCGGAATTCGCGCTGCACCGGCACTGGCAATTGCCGGTCCGAGAGATAGCCACGCGCTTTTGCCCCACGCGCAGTTTGCAGTTCGGCCTCGAAGAACTTGGCTGCCATCTCCATCACCTCATAGAGGCTGGAGCGCAGCTTCTCGCGCTCAACTGTCTCTTCCGATAGTTGTGGAACTGCAAGGCCTGCTTCTGATGCCAGTTGCTCGACAGCTTCCGGAAAACTCAGTCCCTCTTTCTCGACCAGGAAAGTGAAGATGTCACCGGACTTCTTGCAGCCGAAACAGTGATAGCGGCCCTTGCGGTCCTCAACATGGAATGACGGCGACTTCTCATTGTGGAACGGGCAGCAGGCCCAGTAATCGCCCTTGCCGGCATTGGTCTTGCGCCGGTCCCACGCCACGCGCCGTCCGACAACGGCCGAAATCGCAATCCGGCCGCGGACTTCATCAAGGAATGATGGTGGGAACCGCATGCACAGTGTCATAGCGCCTTGACTGCAGCAAGTCATCAGCAGCCTCTTGCCAGTCATTCGAACCCATGACAGTTTGCGGTCCCTCAGGAGTACGCAAATGGCAATCACCAAGAAAGTTTACACTGCATCGGCAACTTCAATGGGCGGCCGTGGCGGCGGCACATCCAAAACGGCCGATGGGTATCTCGACCTCAAGATCGCTCACCCCAAGGAAATGGGCGGCGATGGCAATGGCGCAAATCCCGATCAGCTTTTTGCCGTCGGCTACTCATCCTGCTACCTCGGCGCCATGAAGTTCGCCAACAGCAAGGAGAAGAAGCCACTTCCCTTCTCGCCAGACAGCAGCGTCACAGCGCATGTCACTTTCGGCCCACGCAAGGACAAAAAGGGGTTTGGCATCGAGGTTAAGCTTGAGGTCAAGCTGCCGGGTCTCACCAAGGCGCAGGCAACAGCGCTAGCCAAGAAGGGCCATGTTGTCTGTCCCTACTCCAATGCCATCAGGAAAAATGTCAAGGTCACGACGAAGATCGTGTGAGCCGGTCACAGGCTGGTGCAATTCGCGCCAGCCCGTGAAGCCAGTTCCCTAGTGGTGACCGTGCCCGTGTCGATGGCTATGGCACCTGCGCACCCAAGCCCTGTGGCCATGCCGCCAAATCCTGTAGCGATGGCAATGGCGATGCCGATGGCCGTAGCCGTGGCCATAATAGACGCCGGGTAAGCCAATGCCGATATAGACTTTGGCGGCTTCCGCCTGGGGCGTGGCGCCGGGTACCACGAACGAAAGAGTAGCGGCAACTAGAGCCGCGGCAGCAAGTTTCAGTTTCATGACCGTCACCTTTTCAAGTTGCTTCGCTTGCGCGAAAACTCACCCACCTCTCAGGGTGCATTAGGCAACGGTCATTGTGACGCATTTAAGGTCTAAAGTGAAGACTATCCCAATAGTGTTTTTACCAACCCGCCGGCCTTGCCCATATCGAGCTGCCCGGCATATTTCGCCTTCAGCTCTCCCATCACCTTGCCCATATCCTTGATGCCCGCAGCACCCGTTGCCGCAATGATCTGGCGGATGGCGTCTTTGGCTTCTTCCTCGTTCAGCTGCTTTGGCAAATAAGACTGGATGATGCCAATCTCCTCGCGCTCCTGTGCGGCAAGTTCTGGCCGCCCGCCCTGGTCATACACGGCAGCACTTTCCTGCCTCTGTTTCACCATCTTGGCGAACAGCTCAAGCAATCCGGCATCCGGTGTCAGAAGCGAGTCATGACCGTCGGTTCGGCTGTTGATGTCTTTGTCCTTGATGGCTGCGTTGATCAATCGCAGGGTGCCTGTCCGGCGCTTTTCGCCAGCCTTCATGGCCGCTTTCATGTCATCGTTGATCTGGCTGCGAAAACTCATCATTTTGCTCCCGTGAACTTGGGTCG
This sequence comes from uncultured Alphaproteobacteria bacterium, assembly GCA_963814455.1. Taxonomy (GTDB): domain Bacteria; phylum Pseudomonadota; class Alphaproteobacteria; order Rhizobiales; family Aestuariivirgaceae; genus Aestuariivirga. The sequence goes on from CAWFCR010000021.1 coordinate 78,989, forward strand.
ATGGCGGCTCCATAGGCGTTTAAAGGTGCAATCGCAACCTTGACGCTCCCTGCCCCTTCGCCCATAGAGAGCCAACTCTCGGAGATTCCCATGGCTCGCTCCCCTGCCCCCAAGAAGGCAAAGGCTTCCCCGCGCAAATCGTTTGGCGACTGGGAGCAGCCGCGCATCACCGGCCTACTGGTGCTAGCGGATGGCACGGTACTTGAAGGCCAGGGTTTCGGTGCGGAAGGCGAAGCGGTTGGCGAGGTCTGCTTCAACACGGCGATGACTGGTTACCAGGAAGTTCTCTCGGACCCATCCTATGCCGGACAGATTGTGACATTCACCTTCCCCCACATTGGCAATGTTGGCGCCAATGATGACGACATGGAAACAACCAACCTCGCAGCCTCGGCTGCTGTCCGCGGTTGCATCGTCAAGGCGCCAGTCACCGCGCCGGCAAATTACCGCTCGGCTCGCCCACTGGAGAAGTGGCTAAAGTCGCGCGGCATCATCGGCCTCTCCGGTATCGACACGCGCGAGCTGACCAACCTCATTCGCGAAAGCGGCATGCCTAACGGCGTCATAGCCCACAGTGCCAAGGGCAAGTTCGACCTCAAGAAGCTCAAGTCGATGGCGCAAGGCTGGAGCGGTTTGCTGGGAGCCGATCTCGCCAAGGACGTGTCGATGACCCAGCGCATGGACTGGCACGAAAAAACCTGGGACTGGGCAGACGGATACAAAACTGCCGCACAAGGTGAATTCAAAGTTGTCGCTATCGACTATGGTTTGAAGCGTAACATCCTTCGCTGCTTAACCACGGCAGGGTGCGAAGTCACCGTTGTTCCCGCCAATACGTCAGCTGAGGATATCCTTGCGCAACAGCCTGACGGCATTTTCCTGGCAAACGGCCCGGGTGATCCTGCTGCCACCGGCAAATATGCCGTGCCGGAAATCCGCAAGCTGATAGACAGCGGCAAGCCGATTTTCGGCATCTGTCTAGGCCATCAGATGCTGGGGCTCGCTCTTGGTGGCCGCACCATGAAGATGCACCAGGGCCACCACGGCGCCAACCACCCGGTGAAGGACATGACAACCGGCAAGGTAGAAATCACCTCTATGAACCATGGCTTTGCGGTCGATCGCGGCAGTCTTCCTGCAGGTGTCAAAGAGACCCATGTCTCCTTGTTTGACGGATCGAACGCAGGTTTGGCGGTGGAAGGTAAACCGATCTTCTCCGTCCAGTACCATCCTGAGGCATCGCCAGGCCCGCAGGACAGCCATTACCTGTTTGAGCGCTTCGCGGAAGCCATGCGCAAGGACAAGCGTACAGCGCATGGTTAAGCACCGGTAAAGCTGCACGACTTGGTGAAATTCGTTAAGATTCTATCTGCACTTTAAGCGTTCCTTATCAGCGGTTGAGTCAAACTGCCGCGATACATGCGGGTTGGGAAGGCACAGTGTTTCAAGGCAGACTAAGGCAGTTCGGCGTTTTCTTGCTGGTGTTTCTGCCGGTCGCCCTTGCTGCTGCGGCGATGTTGCTGAACACGTCGCGAATGTTGGACGGCATTGCCGAAAGCGTCAACAAACAGGAAGATGATCGCGTCTGGCAAGCTGTGCAGTCAGCCTTTCAGTCTGAGGGAAATGCACTCGCCAACACGATCAACGACAATGCCAACTGGGACGATGCAGCCATCCATGCCTATGGCCCAACCGATGATGAATGGATAGGCTCCGTCTGGGGCAAAGGCAAAGCCAAAGGCCTCTATGACATAGCTTATATTGTCGAACAGGACGGCCAGACCGTCGTCGGCTTTCAGGATGGCGAACCTGCGGCCATTTCGGCACTCGAATATTTCGGCCCTGCGTTGAACAAGACCCTCGCTGTATTGCGGCAGAACCAAAACATACATATGGCGCGCAACGCCCTGACGGTGACACCACGCGGCATTTCAATCCTCGCAGCAGGCGCAATCCTGCCCACCTCCAAGGAAATCGACTTGCCGCGCGGTCCACCGCGATATCTTGTGTTTGGAATGGCCATCAGTGCCGATACTGTCGCCAAGATCGGCGGCCGATATACTATTGACAATCTTCGCGTCGCTCCCCTCGCAGGCGAGCAGTCCGGAACAAAACTGCTGAGAGATCCGTGGGGAGAGGCTGTCGCAGCAGTCACCTGGCAGGCTCGCCGCCCAGGCGACCTCGCCAGCAAAGCCTATGGCCGCAACGCCAGGGGCATCATTATTGCGCTGCTTGCCGCCATGTTGCCAGTTTCGCTCATCTTGTGTTTTGCATTGCTGAGGATGCGGCGCAGCGAAAAGGATGCTTTGCGCGTGGCGCGGCGTGACGCCCTGTCCGGCCTCGGCAACCGTCTCTACTTCATTGAGGAACTGACGTTGAGCGTTGCGCGGTCCAGGCCCGGCGAGCTTGCTGTTGCATTCATCGACCTGGATGGATTCAAGGCAGTCAACGATGCCTACGATCATGAAACTGGCGACAAGCTCATATGCGCCGTCGCGGAGGGCTTGCGAAATGTCATGGGGCCGGAGGCAATTCTCGCGCGCCTGGGCGGCGACGAATTTGCGATCCTCATCAAGGGACACAATGCCTCTGCCCGCGCACAGGCAGCGGCCGAGCGCATCCACGCCTTCATCAAGGAACCAATGGAAGTTGGCGGACGCATCGCAACCGTTGGCGCAAGCATCGGCATCGTCGTCAAAGGCGACGAATTAATCGAACCTGCGGAATACATGCGGCGCGCCGACATCGCAATGTATGATGCCAAGGAATGCGGCCACAATCGCTGTCATGTCTTTGACCCCTCACTGGACCAGCGGCGTACCGAGTCGCTTGAAATTGCAAGCGAACTTCGCCAGTTGATTGACCGAAAGGAATTTGAAGTCGTCTACCAGCCCATGGTCGATGCTGGCAGCCGCAATATTGTGAGCGTCGAGGCGCTGGCTCGCTGGCCATCGCACACCAATCGCTCCGTTACGCCTGAACGCTTCATAAACATTGCTGAAGAACATGGCCTGATCGACAGGTTGTCTGAACTGATCATGGAGAAAGCCTTCTCGGATGCGGCACGTTGGCCGTCTCTCGTTCTCGCGATCAACATCTCGCCAGTGCAAATCAGGAACCGCAATCTTGTCGAAGTCATCAGCACGATTGCAAAGCGGTGCAATTTCTCGCTTGAGCGCCTTGAAGTGGAGATCACGGAGAATGTCCTGCTCGGAGCGCAAGGCGGCGCAGGCAAGATTATCTCGCAATTGCGCGCGTGCGGTGTTTCTGTCGTGCTCGATGATTTCGGCGCAGGTTACGCCAGCATCGGATACTTGCGTGATTACGCCTTCGACAAGATCAAGATAGACCGGTCTTTGACCCAGTCTGCACTGACCAGCACTTCATCTCAACGCATTGTGCAGGGAACAATCCTGATTGCGCACGGACTTTCCTCCGAGATTGTCGCCGAAGGGGTTGAAACCGAAGAGCAGGCAAAAATCATGCATCTTTCCGGCAGTCGCATCCTTCAGGGCTTCCTGTTTGGCAAGCCGATGCAGGCAGAGGACATCACCCGGTTGCTAGGCCAGGCACAAGCACGTCCCGCTGTGGCTTCCTGACGGAACAAACGGCCTTTTCTTCGGCAGTTTTTCAACCTAGAAGCAGGCATTGCTCAACCGGAAAAATCTCTCATGTCTTTTGCGAAGCTCGATGCCCTCTGCCGCAAGCTTGAATCGTTAAGCCATGCGCAAGCCATGCTCGGTGTTGACGAAGCCGTAAGCATGCCTGCAGGCGGAGGCGAAAAGCGGGCTGAGGCCATGGCGGTGCTGGCCTCGCTGCGCCATGACATGATGACGGCGCCGCAGGTGGGAGACTGGATCGCAGCGGCCGAAGCAGAGGATCTTGCGGCGGACCAGAAGATTGCCGTGCGTGAATTTCGCCGGTCCTACATCAACGATACGTGCCTCTCGTCCGATTTTGTCCGTCGCCAGGTCGAAGCCCGCGTGCGCAGCGAGCAACTGTGGCGCAAGTTGCGCACCACTGGCGACTGGCAGGGTTTTCTGCCGGCCTTCGAAGGCATCGTAGCCACCATGCGTGAGGAAGCAGCGCTCCGTGCCGATGTCCTCAAGCTCGCACCCTATGATGCCATGATGGAGCAGTATGACCCCGGCAGCCGCATGTCCGACATCGACCCTATGTTCGACGAACTGAAGAATTTCCTCAAGACGTTCCTGCCGCAAGCCTTGGCAGCCCAGCAGGAGAGGCGCGCCAAACATCCCCTCAAGCCGTTTCGCGGCCCGTTTGCCATCGAGCGCCAAAAAGCCCTCGGCACAGCCGTCATGGGCGCACTCGGTTTTGACTTCGAGCATGGCAGGCTCGACATTTCCCACCACCCGTTTTGCGGCGGCGTGCCGAGCGACGTGCGCATGACGACGCGCTACCGTGAAGATGAATTTCTATCCTCGCTCATGGGCATCATCCATGAGACAGGTCACGGCCTTTACGAACAAGGCCTCCCCAAGGAGTGGAGCCATGGGCCGGCTGGTCTTGCACGAGGCATGGCAATGCATGAGAGTCAAAGCCTGTTTGTCGAAAAGCAGGTCGGCCGCAATCCCGCCTTCTGGGAGTACGCCTGGCCTCAGGCGAAGCGGCATTTGGGCGAGACAGCATTTGACGGTTGGGATTTGGCCGATATCGTCAACCACGTCTTGACGCTCAAACCCGGTCTCATTCGTGTCGACGCCGACGAAGTAAGCTATCCGCTGCATGTGATTATGCGCTACGAGCTGGAGCAGGATCTGGTGACCGGCAACTTGGCGCCGCGCGATGTGCCGGAGGCATGGGATGCCAAGATGCGCGAATATCTTGGGCTCAGAACAATCGATGATCCCGCTAACGGACCTATGCAGGATGTTCATTGGCCGGCAGGCGCTATTGGCTATTTCCCGAGCTACACACTCGGTGCGCTCATGGCGGCCCAGCAATATTCAGCCATTCAACGCAGCCATCCCGCCGTCGAGCGAGACATGGCCAATGGCGATTTCTCCTACCTCAATGGCTGGCGCCGCCAACATGTCTGGGAAAAGGCCTCGTTCGCCTCGACCCCTGAAATCTTGCGGGCGGCAACGGGTGAACCACTGTCAGCCAAGCCCTTCATCGCGCATTTGCAACGTCGTTATCTCAACTGACGTTCGTTGGCCCGAGGTAGGCGAACGGGCCCCGCCCGCTAAAGGCGAGGACCCGAACCGCCGTCCAATACCTGCTATGCTGGCTTGAGCTTGCCCTTGTGACCCTTGATAACCATCGACGTGCAGGTACCCTTCGGCACCAGCTTGAACGAAGCCTTGTCGAAGTTGACTTTCGACATGCCTTTGCAGTCATGCGAGCCAGCCGCACAATCGTTCTGCCCTTTCATGGCGATGCCATAGCACTTTTCTTTCCCCGCTGCGGCGCCCGGCGCCGACATCGTAAGCGCGGCTGCAAGTGAGCCGGCAACTGTCATTGCCATCAAAGCTGCTGTCTTGTTCATGTGGAGTTTCCTTTATTCCTGCACTGCTGGCTGATCGCCAGCGGGATCAGCATCTGCAACAACGCGATCACGAGGAACACACGATCTTGCCAGCGGTTGTTGATTGCGAATCCTCAGCGCTAAGAGTTGGCTGGCCCATTTGCAGGTGTTTTCCCCTTCACGCAGCGGTGATTGTCCGTGCTTCACGCCCTTGTGTGCGTCCAAGCGGGGTGCGAAATTGAGCTGCGGGCCTTACGCTTGCAATTCCAGTCCATTTCCGCCATAAGCCCGGCTGCTTATGGCTTTCAGCCGGGGGCTGAACGGAAGGTCTGGTCCGCCAGATTGGGGATTTCCCCGTCTTCCCGTGTCTCCGCTCAACGTGTTGACCGGTCTTTCGAACCTTTCTGCTGGTTCGTTTGAGGCTCTGCGCTGAAGCCCGAGGCGATGAAACGAGAAAGGGAATAATGACATGGCTCTTTATGAGCACGTATTCATGACCCGCCAGGATGCAACGCCCGCGCAAGTTGATGCGCTGGTCGAGCAGTTCAAGGGCGTGATTGGCGCCGGTGGCGGCAAGATTGGCAAGGTCGAGAACTGGGGCCTCCGCTCCATCTCCTTCCGCGTCAAGAAGAACCGCAAGGCTCACTACACACTGATGAACATTGATGCGCCTCATGCGGCAGTTGCCGAAATGGAGCGCCAGATGCTGATCAGCGAGGACGTCATCCGCTTCATGACTGTCTCGGTCGAGGAGCATGAGGAAGGCCAGTCTGCCATGCTGCGCCGCCGTGACGACCGCGAGGATCGCGGTGGTTTCGGCGATGACCGCGGCGGCTTCGGCGGTGGTGGCGGCTTCGGCGGCGGTGGTGGCCGCGGTGGCGGCGGTCGTCCGCGCCGTGATGATGTTGTATCGGAAGGAGCAAACTGATGGCTGCTGAACAAGGGGCACGTCGCCCGTTTTTCCGGCGTCGCAAGAGCTGCCCGTTCACGGGTGAAGGCGCTCCCAAGATTGATTACAAGGATGTGCGCCTGTTGCAGCGCTACATCTCTGAACGCGGCAAGATTGTGCCGAGCCGCATCACCGCAGTATCCGCCAAGAAGCAGCGCAAGCTGGCGCAAGCCATCAAGCGCGCCCGCTTCCTCGGCCTGCTGCCTTATGTGATGCAGTAGGGAGGACCGAACATGGACGTCATTCTTCTCGAACGCGTGCCGAAGCTTGGTGCCCTTGGCGAAACCGTCAAGGTCAAGGCCGGCTATGCCCGCAACTTCCTGCTGCGCCGCGGCAAGGCACTGCGTGCAACCGAGGCTAACAAGAAGCACTTCGAGGCGCAGCGCGTTGTGCTCGAAGCCAAGAACGCCGAACGCCGCAAGGGTGCGCAGGATGAGGCCAAGGGTCTCGACGGCAAGTCCTTCATCATCATTCGCCAAGCTGGTGAATCGGGCCAGCTCTACGGCTCGGTCAGCCCGCGTGACATTGCCGATGCTGCTTCGGCAAGCGGCGTAAAGGTCGAACGGTCTCACATCCAGCTCGATCAGCCGATCAAGACCATCGGTCTCTACACCGTGACGGTTGCTCCGCATCCTGAAGTGGAAGTGACGATCACAGTGAACGTGGCCCGCTCCAACGACGAGGCAGATGCCCAGGCCCGTGGCGATGTGCTCACCGGCCCGGTCTCTGACCGAGCAGAAGTGCGCGCTGCCGCTGAAGCCCTCTTCGACGAAGAGGCGCAGAAGCCGGAAACCGACGAGGAAGAAGCCGCTTCGTAAGCTTCTGCAACGCATTGAATTGCAAGGGCCGCTGCCAAGGCGGCCCTTTTTTGTTGCCGTCAACTGGAGTGATTCACAGGCCTGTGGATAGCGGTTATAATGCCAATGAGTCCCGCGATTCAGAGATGAAAGTGCTACCTCTAAGCCATGTCTGCTCAAGCCAATCTCCGCCCCGTCGACGAAGCCGATGATGATGGCACGTTCCGCGCCCCGCCGCAGAACATCGAAGCCGAGCAGGCGCTGCTTGGCGCTATTCTCGTCAACAACGAGGCAGCCGACCGTGTGACCTCTTTCCTGCTGCCGGATCATTTTTCCGAAGCCGTGCATGCGCGAATTTTCGAAGCCGCAACCACGCTCATCGGCATCGGCAAGCTCGCCAGCCCGATCACGCTTAAATCTTACTTCGACAATGACGCAACACTGAAGGAAATCGGCGGCGCTTCCTATCTCGCGCGGCTTGCAGCTTCCGCCACCACCATCATCAACGCCGAAGAGTATGGGCGAACGGTCTATGAGTTGGCGCAGCGCCGCAAGCTCATCGGCGTCGGCACCGATCTCGTCAACGAAGCTTTCGATACGCCGGTTGAAGAGACTTCGAAGGACTTGATCGAGCGCGCCGAGCAAACACTTTACTCGCTTGCCGAGCAGGGAAAATACGGCCAGGGCTTCCGCCCCTTTGCGCGCGCACTCACCGATGCAATCGACATGGCGGCTTCTGCCTACCAGCGCGATGGCGGCCTCTCCGGCATTTCCTCCGGCCTCAAGGATCTTGATGAGAAGATGGGCGGTCTGCAGGCCTCCGATCTCATCATCCTCGCTGGCCGCCCTGCCATGGGCAAGACATCGCTCGCCACCAACCTCGCCTACAATGTCGCCAAGGCCTACAAAGCCGAGCACCAGACCGACGGCAGTGTGAAGGTTACCGATGGCGGCGTTGTCGCCTTCTTCTCTCTCGAAATGTCGAGCGAGCAGTTGGCAACCCGAATCATCGCCGAGCAATCCGGCATTTCGTCGGAGCGCATCCGCCGCGGCAAGATTACCGAAGCAGACTATGGCCGCCTTGTTGAGGTGAGCCAGGACCTCTCGTCCCTGCCGCTTTACATTGATGCAACGGGCGGCCTCACCATTGCCCAGCTTGCAGCCCGCGCCCGCAGGCTGAAGCGCCAGCGCGGCCTCGGCCTCGTCGTCGTGGATTATCTGCAACTGCTCGCCGGTTCGGCCCGCAAGGCAGCCGAAGGCCGCGTGCAGGAAGTCTCCGAAATCACCGTCGGCCTCAAGGCGCTGGCGAAAGAACTCAACGTGCCGATCATCGCGCTGTCGCAGCTGTCGCGCCAGGTTGAAAACCGCGATGACAAACGTCCGCAGTTGGCCGACTTGCGCGAGTCCGGCTCGATCGAGCAGGATGCCGACGTGGTACTGTTCATCTACCGCGAGGAATACTACCTCGCCCGCAAGGAGCCGCGCGCTGGCACAGGCGAGCATCAGGAATGGCAGGACCTGATGGACAAGGTGAACGGCATCGCTGAAGTCATCATCGGCAAGCAGCGCCATGGCCCTACTGGCATTGTGGAGTTGCAGTTCGACGCGAGCCTGACGAAGTTCCAGAATCTTGTCCGCGCCGACTACCTGCCAGAGAAGTTCGGGTAACAGCTAGCGGCCCTTCCACCAGGAAAGGCGCGCTTTCATTTGCAATGACAGGTGGAAAGACTTTCACGGCGGTCCGGTATGCGGGTTGGAAAAAAATGGAGGGACTGCTCCCGCCATGACATCAGCCCTTAGCGGCCGTCGAAAGAAGGTAGTGGTGGTGTGATGGGCTGATGCCCGGCTAAACACGTACAGAGCTTGTGGTCGGCCGCACGGGACTGCTCTCGGCGTTTGAAGGCAAACGCCTGCCGCAGTCCGGCGGCTTACACTTGCTTCGCAAGTGTCGGGAAGCGCAGCGATTTGGGCCGTGTGCCAGCGCTTCACAGCGGCTCTCTGTCCCATCGCAGGTGCGGCTAACACTTGAGCGTAGCCTTGAACACCCGGTCGTGTGGGATGAGGCATGTTAAGCCCCGAAGGGCGCCCGGGTCGTAATGTCCGGGGGTCTGGCAGTTGGCTCCCGGGGAGAAAGATCGCGACTTCCTTGCTCCGCAGGCGCTGCACATGAAACCGGCAATGTAGGCTCGCTGTCGACACTGGCCCCTCCTTTCCGGTTCCATCACAGGGGAATATAAACCTGTAGGAATTTAATGTCAAGAACAAAAGTAAGAGCCCCCTCAGTCCTTCGGACAGCTCCCCCAAACAAGTTGAGGGAGCGTGGTTGCAACTACCCTCCCTCAGCTCTGCTGGGGGAGGTGCCCGAAGGGCGGAGGGGGTTAGCGATAGCGGAGGCGACGTCTCTACTTCTTGATCAAACACCAGCGCCGTGCCGGCACGCACGCAATGCCGGTGGATGAGCAGGACGGCTTGCCGTCCTGCTCGACAACGCACACTTCGCAATCATTGGTGATGAAGGCGCAATTCTGCAGGTCGCTCCCTGCGGAAGGCTCCGTCAGCGTGACGGGTTGCGGCTGGATAACGTCTGCCGCCGCTGCCGAGGTGATTGCCACAACCAGACCAAACATAAAAAAATGACCCCGCACCATCATGTTCTCCTTGCCGATGCTGCTGGATGGCAGATGATTGCGGCAGAACTTCGAATTGCGCATGGCCGCATGGCCCATGAGTCGCCGGAAAAGGCTTTTACTACGCCAGCAGACCGCATCCGGTTCATCAGGCCGGGATCATGTTTTGTTGATTGGCCAACCATCATCCGAGAGCCGCATCACCGCGTTTGATCATTCATGTCGCGCATCAACTCCGGTCGCGGCTCATTTCTGGGAGCAAACCTCATGACCTACCTCAAGCTGCTCGCCGTTGCAGCCACGCTTGCCATTGCAGCACCCGCTGCGAACGCCGCCAACATCGTCGAAACCGCCGCATCCACCGGAAAGTTCAACACGCTGCTCGCTGCCGCAAAGGCTGCGGGGCTGGTGAATGCCCTTTCCGGCGGCGGGCCAATCACTGTATTCGCACCGACTGATGCCGCCTTCGCCAAGCTGCCGGCTGGCACTGTGGAAGAACTGCTGAAGCCCAAGAACAAGGCCAAGCTCGCCGCAATTCTCAAGTACCATGTGGTCAAGGGCGCGATTTACGCCAAGGACGTGCCGCACAAGCCGACCCATGTGCGCACTCTGAAGAGCGGTGGCGACACCTCGATACGCGTTGTGCGCAGCGGCAAGACCGTGCGTGTTGATGGTGCCCGCGTCATTGCTGCCAACATCAAGGCCGACAATGGCGTAATCCACGTCATTAACCGCGTGCTGCTACCCTCTTCCTGAGCCCTGCCGCATATTGCACTGCCCCCGCAAACGCCCTAAAGCGCGGGGGCAATGCATACGCCTGCTGACATACCCGAAGAATTGGCTGGCGCCGTCCTGTCAATCGACCTCGGCGCGCTGGCTCATAATTGGCGGCTGTTGAAGCAGCAGGCTGGAACGCCGCGCTGTGGGGCTGCCGTCAAAGGCAATGGCTATGGCCTCGGCATTGAGCCTGTGGCCAAGACCTTGTCTCAGGCGGGCTGCAGCGACTTCTTCGTCGCCCGCCCGAAGGAAGGCGAAGAACTGCGGAGCGTGCTTCCCGATGCAGACATCTATGTTCTCGACGGATTGTTTGACCGGCAGGCCGAATTCTATGCTGTCAACCGGCTGATCCCCGGCTTGATCTCGCTTGATGAGGCGCGGCAATGGGCGGCATTCGGGCGCGTCTTCGGCCGCAAGCTTCCCTGCGCCATCCATGTCGACACCGGCATCAACCGCATGGGCTTCTCGCTTGGTGAATTCGAAGCCCTGTTGGCGGAACGGCGCACGCGTGATGACCTCGACTTCCGGTTGGTGATGAGCCATCTCGCCTGCGCTGATGAACCGGACCATCCACTCAACGCGAAGCAGCGCGAGGCCTTCCTCTACGTCCGCCAGAAGCTGCCGGGCGTGCCTGCGAGCCTTGCCAATTCCAGCGGTGTATTTCTGGGCAGCGACTACACGCATGACCTGCCGCGCCCCGGCATTGCGATCTATGGCGGCAACCCGACGCCGGGAAAGCCTAACCCGATGTCAGCCGTTGCCCGCCTCGAAGGCACCATCATGCAGGTGCGCAATGTCGCCAAGGGTGAGACCGTAGGCTACAGCGCAACATGGACAGCGGATCGCCCCAGCCGCATTGCGGTGCTGGGCGCCGGCTACAAGGATGGCGTGCCGCGCGCCCTCTCCTCCTCCCCACGCACCGGCGGCGGACCGGAAGTGTGGCTGGCAGGCCGCCGTTGCCCCATCATTGGACGCATATCGATGGACATGATGGCGATTGACGTGACCGACCTTCCCGCTGGCGAGGCTGCCCGCGGCGTGCGCGCCGAACTGCTCGGCCCCAACGTGCCGATTGACGAAGTGGCCGCATGGGCCGGCACCATTTCCTATGAATTGCTCACGCGCCTCGGCAGCCGCTATGCAAGGCTCTACTCTGCGCCTGATTCGGAAACCTCCGCTTGAATCCATTCCAGCCCATTGGCCGTGCCTTGCTCGAACTCCTTGCCCATATCGGCAAGGTGGTGCTGTTTTTGCGCGATGGCCTGTTCCAAGGCCTCACTCCCAAATACTATCTGCGGCAGATGCTCGAGCAGATGTGGTCAATCGGCTACAATTCGCTTCCCGTCGTCGGGTTGACGGCATTCTTCACCGGCGGCGCGCTGGCGCTGCAGATCTACCAGGGCAGCCAGGTGAACGCGGAATTTCTCGTCGCCTCCATCGTGGCGCTTGGCATCACGCGCGAGCTTGGCCCGGTGCTGGCGGGATTGATGGTGGCAGGCCGCGTCGGTGCTGCCATCGCTGCCGAACTCGGCACCATGCGGGTGACCGAGCAGATTGATGCACTCGTCACTCTCTCCACCAACCCGTTCAAGTATCTCGTCGGCCCAAGGCTTGTCGCCGCCGTGGTGACGCTGCCAATTCTCGTTGCCATCGGCGATGCCATCGGCATATTCGGCGGCTATGTCATCGGCACTCGCACGCTCGGCTTCAACAGCTACAGCTACATGAAGAACACCGGGTTGCTGGACCGCTTCGATGACATCAGCTCCGGCCTCATCAAGGCGGCGGTGTTCGGCTTCATCATCGCCGCCATGGGCTGCTACCACGGGTTTACTTCCAAGGGCGGCGCTCAAGGTGTGGGCCGGGCTACCACAAATGCTGTCGTCTCCTCCGCCATTCTCATTCTCGCCGCCAACTTCTTCCTCACCAAAATCCTGTTCTCGGCATGATGCAATGAACGAAGGTCACATCATCCTCTCGGACGTGCGCAAGGCCTTCGGCCCCAAGCAGGTGCTGAACGGCATCAATCTCAAGGTCCCCAAGGCACAGTCGCTGGTCGTCATCGGCGGGTCCGGCACGGGCAAGTCGGTCATGCTCAAATGCATCCTCGGCATTCTTTCGGCGGACTCTGGCACGATCAGCATTGGCGGCGAAGATGTCACGCACTTCAAGGGGACAGATCGCCATGAGCTGCTGCTGCGCTTCGGAATGCTGTTCCAGGGCTCAGCGCTGTTTGACAGCTTGCCGGTGTGGGAGAACGTTGCCTTTGGCCTTATCCAGGGCCGCAATGTGCCTCGCGCCAAAGCAAAAGACATCGCCATGGACAAGCTCGGCCAGGTTGGCCTGACGCCGGAAGTGGGCCTGCTTCACCCCGCTGAACTTTCAGGCGGCATGCAGAAGCGCGTCGGCCTTGCCCGCGCCATAGCGGCTGATCCCGAGATCATTTTCTTCGACGAGCCGACGACTGGGCTTGATCCCATCATGGCCGACATCATCAACCGGCTCATCGTCGATTGCGTCAAGCGCCTTGGCGCAACGACCATTTCAATCACGCATGACATGGCGTCGGCCCGCAAGATCGCCGACCAGATCGCCATGATCTACAGGGGCGAAATCATCTGGCAGGGCGAAGCAAAGACCATCGACTATTCAGGCAACGAATATGTCGATCAGTTCATCCACGGCCGCGGCGAAGGCCCGATCAAGATGGAAGTGCTGAAGGCGTGAGCCTCCCCCTTCAATTGACTGTGATTGCATGCTGGCGGAATAGCAGCCTGCAAGCCGGCGTATCTGTAACGGGGACGGACACACCAAGAGGATCAAACATGAAACTGCTCGTTGCTACATCACTCATTTGCCTGCCGTTGGCCATGGCCGCACCTGCCTGGGCTGATGCCGCCTCAATGTCGTTCTTCGTCACCAGCGCCGGCAAGGGTGATGGCGCTAACCTTGGCGGCCTTGAAGGCGCAGATGCGCATTGCGCCAGCCTCGCCAAGGCGGCGGGCGCTGCCAAAACCAACTGGAAAGCCTACCTCTCCACCACAGCGCCGCAAGGCGAAGCTGGCGTCAACGCGCGTGACCGCATAGGCGCTGGTCCGTGGCAGAATGTGAAGGCCGAAGTCGTGGCCGCCAATGTCGATGAACTGCATTCTGACAAGGCCAACCTCACCAAGCAAACAATTCTCACTGAAAAGGGCGAGGCGGTGATGGGCCGCGGCGACGAGAAGAACATGCATGACATGCTCACCGGCTCTGATCCCAATGGCATGTACTCAACCGCGGGCGGCGATACCAACTGCAAGAACTGGACAAGCAATGGCGAAGGATCAGCCATCGTCGGCCATCATGACCGCATTGGCCTCAAGGACACGCGCCACATGAAATCGTGGAACTCGTCGCATGGCTCGGCGGGCTGCGGCCAGGAAGCACTGGTCAAGACCGGCGGTGCGGGACTGTTCTATTGCTTCGCAGCGGAATGAACTGACACAAAAAAGGGGCCGCGTTTGCGGCCCCTTCCGTGAGATGCAAGGTTAGCACCCCGAATTGCGTTCGCCTCAGGCGGAAACTCCAGCCAGAAATGCGACCCGCACGAGATTGCTGACCAGCATATTGATCTCACTCGACATCGGATCACCTCCTTTCAATTGTTGATGGTCCGGACAATGTGGCGCGCAACGCGCCGGAATGCAAGCCGCTATTTCAGATGCCTTGCTCCTGCGAGCGCCGGAACAGCCAGACGAAAAACGAAACTGCAAGAAACGTAATGGAAATAGTGACGGCGACCGCAACCACAACGGCGGCAGCCAGCATGCCGGCACTCAGATAATCCATGCCCAACGCTTCGGCGATACCCGGCAGTGTAAGTTCGATGCCTTCAGCCGCAACGGCCGCAAGGATTTCAAGCGTCAGTGTAAGGAGGCTGATGACTGTCGCCGCGGCCGAGAACCTGAAACGGTCTGCCAGGCTCATTGTCGTATCGAAATGAGTGACAAAATTATGCATTGCAGCCGCAATCGCCAGCGTGTGAATGACGAGCGACGTCCCCGATGGCAGCGAGACATCGGATACCATCTCGAAAGCCCAGACAAGCAATGACACAAGGGCATTGACCCAAGTGAAGCGCCACAAGGTGCTGGCGAGCGGCTGGTTGGGCGCGGTCAAGGCTGGCGACATCAAGGTCTCGTGTTAAAATGCATAAGAGACTCGCTTACTGTGCCTCCTTGCGCGGTTCGCCGCAACCCTTCAAGTTGGATGTCACCGCTTTGCAGGACCATCATGCCAATTGCCGACCTCATCATCACCAATGCCCGCATCCTGACCATGGACAAAACCGCGCCACGCGCTGAAGCGCTGGCCATCAAGGGCAATCGCATCCTGCATGTCGGCAGCAAAGCCGACGTTGCGGGCCTCAAGGGCAAGCACACCCGTATCATTGATGCGCAGAATAACAGCGTCATTCCCGGCATCATCGAAAGCCATCTGCATATCTTTGGCGGATCGGTCGAACTCAGCGCCTTGATGGTCAACAATATCAATGGTTTCGACGCCATTTCGGAATCAATTCGTCAACATGCGGCGAAGCACCCGAAGGCCAAACTCGTCATCGCCTATGGTGCTGCCCATGGCTCGTTTGGCGACCAGCCCGATCACGCGCCAACTGCTTGACCGCATCATCGCCGATCGGCCGTTGGCACTCTATTGCTTCGACCATCACACCATCTGGGCCAACACCAAGGCGCTTGAGGTAACCGGGCTGCTGCATGGCAAGACTTTGCCGCCCGGCAATGAGATCGTCATGGCAGCTGATGGAACGGCAAGCGGCGAATTGCGGGAGCCCGGGGCCTATTCTCCAATCCTGCTTCTCACCGAAACTGGCGGCCGTGAAATGCTGGGGCTCACTACCGGCCAGCCTCCAGCTGCTGCGACGGCAGCAGAGCGTATCGCCGACCGTGACACCATCAAGAAAGGTCTCGCCTACTGCGCCTCGCTCGGCATCACTTCGCTGCAGAACATGGATGGCAATCTCTACCAGATCGAGTTGTTCCAGCAACTGCTCGACAAGGGCGAACTCAATGTGCGGGCCGAGATTCCCTTCCATCATATACCGGGCCTTGCTGCCGAAAAGGTGCGCGAGGCGGCGGAATGGAAGCGGCAGTATGCCGGTGACATGCTGCATGCAGGCCGCGTCAAGGTATTCATGGATGGCGTGCTGGAAAGCCTCACCGCCCTGATGATCGAACATTACCCCGGTTTCCGCGGCAACACCGGCCAGCCCAATTTCACCGCCGAGCAGTTCAACGAGCTGGCCATTCTGGCTGATAGCCTGGGCCTGCAGATCAGCGTTCATGCCATTGGCGATGGGGGTGTTCGCCGCACGCTGGATGGTTTCGAGGCGGCGCGCCGCGCCAATGGTGCACGCGACAGCCGCCACCGCATTGAACATATCGAACTGATTGACAAGGCGGACGTGCATCGTGTTGCCGAACTTGGCGTCATCGCCTCGCTGCAGCCTATCGTCGGCCTTGGCGTGCCAGGCAACACGCAGGAGCCTTGCCGTTCGCGCATTGCGCCGGAAAAACTGCCCTATGCCTATGCCTGGCAAACGTTGCGGGAGACGGGAGCAACAGTCGCCTTCTCGTCCGATTGGCCGGTATCGCCGCTCAACCCGTTCCTCGGCATGCAGTCTGCGATGACGGCGGTGCCGCTGGCCCCCGGCTTGCCCGAGCAAAAGCAAAACCTGATGGATACGCTCGATGCCTTCACCCGCGCCGGCGCCTATTGCGAGTTCCGCGAGGACCGAAAGGGATCGCTGCAAGATGGCTACCTCGCCGATGTTGTAATTCTCGACCGTGATATCGAGCAGGTGCCAGCAGCAGAGATAGGGCAGGTCCGCCCTGCCCTCACGCTGTGCGATGGGCGAGTGACGTATGAGGCTTAGCGACTACTCCGTCGCAATCAGCTTGCCGGTGAAAATCGGGGCCGATGTCGGCTGTCCAGTAGGAGAGCCGCCTTCGGGTTCCAGCGTCACGGCAAACAGTGTATCGCCGAGCGCTGCCTGATCTGTCTTGCCCAGTTTGCCGGCGGGCACGCGGTAGCCTGCATCAATCACGCCAAGCGACTGCGGCTTGTCGCGACCGGCGCCAATCGCCCACAGTTCGTACGACTTGCCAACAGGCGCAGGCGCATTGACCGTCCGTACACTGATTGATCCGTTGGCGAGGTCGACCGAGGCGAGGAACGCCGGTCCCGGCCCCTCGCTCTGCAGCACGGCAACATAGCGGCCGCCTTCCGGCAGGCCGGTTGTCACAGGCCGCAGCACGAGAACACCGGCGAGTGCGGCAGCCAATGCCGTTGCCGCAAGACTGAAACCGCGCCAGCGCGACAGCCGCTTCTGCAAATCAACCACATTGTCATTGGCTGCCATTGGCGGCGGCAAAGCGGCCATGACCTTGTCTCGCAAGGATGCAGGCGCTGCCACAGGAGGAAGCTGAAGCGCGAGCGGCGCAAGCCGCCCTTCCCACTCCGACACGAGCTTTGCAAAGCCGGAGTCGGATGCGATCAGCCGTTCGGCCTCTCGCCTTTCAGCAGCATCAAGCGTGCCCAATGCATATTCGGCGGCAAGTCCTTCCCTGTCCATGTCAGCTCCGGCCATCGAGGCACTCCCTCAATGTGATCAGACTGCGACGCAGCACTGTCTTGATCGTGGTGATCGGGCGCTTGAATTTCTCCGCCAGCTCTTCACGGCTGAAGCCTTCATAATAGGCCATCAGCACCATCGACTGCCTGTCCTCCGGCAGCTTGCCAAGGCATTGCTTCAGTTTCCGGTACTCCATGGTGTTCTCGGCTTCCGCCGGAACAGCAATGTTGATTTCTTCATCTGAGTCGGAAGCATCGGAAACCCGCTCGGCGAAACGCCGCTTCAAATCAATCGCCTGGTTGCGGGCAATGGCTGCAAGCCAGCCAAACGAGCGAGCCTGCGCCGGCTCAAACTGCGACGCACGCTGCCACACGCGCACGAAGGTTTCCTGCAAGGCTTCCTCAGCCAATTCAGGCCTGCGCACGATACGGCGCACCACGGCGTTGAGGCGGCTGGCGCTCAGGTCATAAAGCCGGCCAAAGGCCTGCCTGTCGCCACCCGCTATGCGGGGCAACAGTGCGGCAAGTTCCGCCTCAAGAGATTGAATATCCATAAACATACCCGGCATACGCGGCAGAGAGCCGTTGAGTTTCAGCCTCTTGCGAAATGCGGTTAATGTCAACCTACCGCCGCCAGGCGCCCACGACGTCAGGTTCGCAAGCTGTCGGCAGCCAGCAGCAGCTCCACCAGGTCATGGTGGCGCTGGCCATCATGACCGGTCAGATCCTTGATCTTTACAAGACGCGCGTAGACCGTATTGGGATGCAGCGACAGTCTGCGCCCGGCCTCCTGCACATTCAGGTCGGTATCCGCCAGCACGCGCAAGGTAGTGATCAATGAGCCTTTGCTCTTTTCATCTGCCTCCAGCAGCTTGCCAACCCAATCAGGTGTCACCGAACGAACATACTCGCCGCCCCGGTGCAGCATCAGGCTTCTGATCGGCAATTCGGAAAACCTTACGACACGCCGCGTCACGTTGGCAAAATCCAGCGTCATCGTCGCCTCCTGCAGCGCACGCTGCAGATAGGATGTTGATGGATAATCATTGCTCATGCCGACGATGACAGCCGGTCCAAGGCCGAGTAGCAGCGGATAAAGCCGTTCGCCGAGGCTTGTCTGCGCCGGCGTCCAGCCGGACTGCCTGCGCACATCCGAAAGCACCGCAGCCACCACATTGTTGCGCACTCCTGCAAGCAACCTGATGCGCGTGGCTGCAATTGCCGAAGAGAGTGCATTGATGATGCGCTGCGCGCGCTCCGGCAGCTCCATTTCAGCTGTATTGACCGCCTGAATCGTCACCACGCAATAGGAATGGCGTTGCTCAAGATAACCGGCACGCTTTAAAAGCCGCGTTACCCTGGCATCAGATTCGTCATAGCCGCTGAGAAGAATAGTCAGCAGTTCCGTCCGCCGGTCGCCTTCAGCTTCGGCCAGCATGCGCGTGTGGGCGACATATTCCGCCGCCATGATGGTGCTGATGGTGTTGGTGTACTCAATGGAAAAATCCGCCACAGCAGAGACGGCACTCTCGATGCTGCCAGGCTTCGACGCGATGGTGGCATCGCGCAGCCAGTGAGACAGCACCCTGTGCCCACAGCGATAGGCATGCAGGATGGCTTCGAGCGGAAAGCGCTGCTCAGCCCGCCGCTGGGCATGGAGTTTGACAAAATCGAAATCGCCGACATCGCCGCCGCCAAACAGCCTTAGGATTTCACGCATGTGATCGCTTGCATGCACCTCGAGACTTGGCAGTATCTCCGGGTTGGCTGACATGGAGAATGCCGGAACCTCCGCAAGAACGGTCTGCCGAAGTGCTGAGCCAGCGCCCTTTATTCCGGCCTTGAGCGAGGCCACTATATTTGGGGTGACACCTGCTTGTGCCAGCAGCAATACGGAGTGCCGTAAGGCCCGGTAATCAGTCATGCAAAATCCGCAAATTGTGAATTATTCACAACAAATGGCTACACTTAAGCTAGCGAATGTCATCCCATTGGCAAGCGTTGATTCTAGGTATAATTCACAATTGTGATGGCTTAAACAAAGGAGAGACGACAATGGCGAAATACCTGTTCGTGTATCATGGCAACGGCGCTCCACCCAACCCGGCAGACGCCCAAAAGGTCATGGATGCCTGGGGAGCCTGGTTTGGCTCGATGGGTGCAGCCGTAATTGACGGCGGCAACCCGGTTGGAAAATCCAGCACAGTGAAATCCGACGGCTCACTAGCCGACGGTGGCGGCGCCAATCCCGTCAGCGGATACAGCCTCATCGAGGCTTCCAGCCTTCAGGACGCCCACAAGAAGGCAAAGGGCTGCCCGCTGCTTGCCAGTTGGCGGCAGCATCGAAATCGCCCAAGCGATGGATATGTAGAAGAAACAGCCGCCGTGATGGTTGTCAGGCGTAACGCTTGATAGCCGTCATGGCGGCACTTGTTTCGTGCAGCACGGATTCAGATCAGCGGGGAGTTCTGGTTGACGGCTCCCATCCGCGCCGCCGTTTCCAATTTCTCGCAGGCCCGGCCAGCAGCTACTGCCCCGATTGTCAGGCACATGGAGCGCAGGCCGTGAACACGGTCTGCGAGGGCTGCCGCGTCATTGCTGCGGGCGTGCATCTCGATATCAGCGACGGCGGCAGGAACATTCTTCAGGAAAAGCGCCAGCACGCGCGAAAACACCGCCCCCTCGCCACCCAGGGACTTGAGCTCGCCAATGACTTGCGGGTCGACCACCATTGCAACTTTCCTCTGCACTCCATGCTAGGCCGGGGAGCCTAACAAACATTCAACACGGCACCATGTTGCACCTTGCGTTCCCTAATTGTTCCCGCTAGATGAAGCATGGCCAAAAACAGCACAACCTACGTTTGCCAGTCCTGCGGCACGGCGGCGCCCAAGTGGGCCGGCCGTTGTGATAGCTGCGGCGCCTGGAACAGCTTTGTCGAGGAACAGGCCGCTGCCCCGGTTTCTGGCGCCAAGGGTCATGGCATGCCGAAGGGCAAGCCTTCACGCCTTGTCGGCCTACGCGGCGAAGAAGCAGCCCCACCTCGCATTATGACCGGCATCGCCGAATTGGACCGTGTGGCAGGTGGCGGATTTGTGCCAGGCTCTGGCGTGCTGATCGGCGGCGATCCCGGCATCGGCAAATCGACACTGTTGCTGCAGGCCCTTGCGGCCTTGGCGCGCAAGGGCGAACGCGTCATTTATGTTTCTGGCGAGGAAGCGATTGCCCAAGTTCGCCTGCGGGCCCAGCGCCTCGGGCTTGATGACGCGCCCGTGCTGCTGGCCTGCGAAACCAATGCATCAGATATTCTCGCAACGCTCTCTGAAGGTGGCCCGCCCACGGTTGCTGTCATCGACTCTATCCAAACCTTGTGGTCGCCGGTGATTGAATCGGCACCTGGAACGGTCTCGCAGCTCAAGGCAGGCTCAGAAGCACTCGTCCGCTTCGCCAAGCAGAAGGGTTGCGCCGTGCTGCTGGTTGGCCACGTCACCAAGGAAGGCCAGATCGCTGGCCCCAAGGTTATCGAGCACATGGTTGATACGGTACTTTATTTCGAGGGTGACCGCGGCCACCAGTATCGCATTCTGCGCGCCGTCAAAAACCGCTTCGGCCCGACCGACGAGATCGGCGTTTTCGAAATGTCGGATGGCGGCTTGCGGGAAGTATCCAATCCTTCCCGCCTGTTCATGGGAGCGGACAATCGCCCGACGCCCGGCACTGCCGTGTTTGCTGGCATGGAGGGAACACGGCCGCTGCTCATTGAAGTGCAGGCGCTGGTTTCGCCCTCGCCGCTCGGCACGCCGCGCCGCACGGCCGTGGGCTGGGACTCGAATCGACTTTCCATGATCCTTGCCGTTCTCGAAGCGCGCGCCGGCGTGGTGATCGGCCCCAATGACATTTACCTGAACGTTGCTGGCGGCCTCAAGGTGCGTGAACCTGCCGCAGACCTTGCGGTGGCGGCAGCGCTGCTCTCCTCGCTCACTGGCACCGTCATCCCGCACGGCACGGCGATTTTCGGCGAGATTGCGCTGTCCGGAAACATCCGGCCAGTGGGCCAGACGGAAGCCCGCCTGAAAGAGGCCCAGAAACTGGGCCTCAAGCGCGCCGTTCTCGCCGCTACAGCAGAGCCTGCGAGCGGCTCTCGCGGCTTCGAATTGAAGCCGATCGAGACCATTGCCGATCTCGTTGCATGGACTGCTGCACAGGATCGTGGCTTGCGACGAATCGTCTAGATCAGGCGGAGAAAGCCACCTATAAGGTGCCCATTCTCGACTGCGCCAACCCCTAGAGGGATACATGCCCTTCCAATTGCTCGATCTTATTCTCATCGGCATCATGCTGGTGTCTGGCCTGCTGGCGCTCATGCGGGGCTTCACCCGCGAGGTGCTGACGCTGGTGGCCTGGGGCGGCGCTGCACTGGCGGCCTACTTCGCCATCCAGCAGCAACCGCTGCTTGATCTGGTGCTGCCCTATGTTGAAAAGCCGATGCTGGCCAAGGTGGCGGTTGGCGCTGGCGTCTTCATCATCGTTCTCATTCTCATCTCGCTCATCAGCGTCAAGATTTCGGATGCTGTGGTGGATAGCGCCGTCGGCGCCTTCGACCGTACCCTCGGCTTCATCTATGGCCTGGCGCGCGGCTTCATTCTGGTTGTCATCGCCTATCTTTTCTATGGCTGGCTGCTGACTGAAGACAAGCAGGAGAACTGGGTTCGCAATGCCATGTCGCTGCCGGCCATCAAGTATGTGGGTGGCATGCTGCTTGAATTCATGCCGCCGGACATTGCCGATACGCTGAACAATACGGCTCTCATCCGGAACCCCGAGAAGCAGCCGATAGCGGGGGAGCCGTCGAAGTCCGATCCCGGCTATCAGAACAACGACACGCAAGGCCTCGACAATCTGATCGAAGGCAGCGGCACGCCGAAGCAAGAGCCAACCTTTGGTCAGGGTACCGGGCAATGATTGACGATCTGGACATGGACGCCGACCGCCTGCGGGAGGAATGCGGCGTCTTCGGCATCTTCGGCCATCCAGACGCAGCAGCCCTCACCGCCCTCGGTCTCCACGCCCTGCAACATCGCGGCCAGGAAGCAGCCGGCATTGTCAGCTATGACGGCGAGCGTTTCCATTCGGAGCGCCGCATGGGCCTTGTCGGCGATCACTTCTCCAGCGAAAAGATCATTGACCGCCTCAAGGGCCACAGCGCGCTCGGCCATGTGCGCTATTCAACCACTGGCGAAACCATTATCCGCAACGTGCAGCCGCTGTTTGCAGAGCTTTCCGCAGGCGGACTTGCGGTCGCCCACAATGGCAACATCACCAACGGATTGACTCTGCGGCGCGAACTGATCGCCGGCGGCGCCATCTGCCAATCGACGTCCGACACCGAAGTCATCCTGCATCTCGTCTCGCGCTCCAAGCGCGGCAAGATTGTTGAGCGCTACATTGATGCGCTGCGCAGCCTTGAAGGCGCTTATGCGCTGGTGGCGATCACCAACAAGAAGGTGATCGGCGCGCGCGATCCGCTCGGCATCCGTCCGCTGATCCTTGGCGAACTCAATGGCGCTTACATCCTGTGCTCAGAAACCTGCGCACTCGACATTATCGGCGCGCGTTTTGTGCGCGAGGTTGAGAACGGCGAGGTGGTGGTGATTTCGTCGGATGGCATCGAATCGCACTTCCCCTTCCCGCGCCAGCCAGCGCGCCCCTGCATCTTTGAGTACATCTATTTCTCCAGGCCGGATTCGGTCCTCGGTGGCCGCTCGGTCTACGATGTGCGAAAGGCGCTGGGCCACGAGCTGGCCAAGGAGTCGCCGGTCGAGGCGGATGTCGTTGTGCCCATTCCTGACTCTGGCGTGCCTGCCGCACTTGGCTTCGCGCAGCAGACAAGAATACCGTTCGAACTCGGCATCATCCGCAATCATTATGTCGGCCGCACCTTCATCGAGCCGACGCAGCAGATCCGCTCGCTCGGCGTCAAGCTCAAGCACAACGCCAATCGTTCGGTTGTCGAAGGCAAGCGCGTCGTGCTGCTGGATGACTCGATCGTGCGCGGCACCACCTCGGTCAAGATCGTGCGCATGATGTATGAGGCAGGTGCTCGCGAAGTTCACATGCGAATTTCCAGTCCGCCAATCAAGCACCCGGATTTCTACGGCATTGACACGCCAGAGCAGAAGTCTCTGCTAGCCGCCACCCACAGCCTGGAAGAGATGCGCGCCTTCATCGGCGTCACTTCGCTGGCCTTCCTTTCGGTTGACGGCGTCTATCGCGCCACTGGGCACCCCAAGCGTGACCCCGTCCGCCCGCAGTTCACTGACCACTGCTTTACTGGCGACTATCCCACGCACCTGACGGACATCATCGGCGAGAGCGCCAAGCAGCAGATGTCGCTGCTCGCAGAAGCTGGTTGATGGCGAAGCGTCTCGAAGGCCGCGTTGCCGTCGTCACTGGCGCATCGCGCGGGCTTGGCCGCGCCATGGCGCTGGCGCTGGCGCGCGAAGGCGCTCACATCATTGCCACGGCGCGCACCCAAGGCGGCCTCGAAGAGCTGGATGACGACATTCGCAAGATTGGCGGAAGCGCCACACTGGCACCTGCGGATATTACTGACTTCGCGGCTATCGACAGACTCGGCGCCGGTATTTTCGAACGCTGGAAGAAACTGGATGTCGTCATCGGCAACGCTGGCCTCCTAGGCAAACTGACACCGGTTCCTCACATCGATCCAAAACAATTCGAACAGGTTCTCGCCGTCAACCTGACTGCCAATTACAGGCTCATCCGCTCGCTTGATCCCCTGCTCAAGGCATCCGACGCCGGCCGCGCCGTGTTCGTCACTTCTGGCCTTGCACAGAAACGCTGGGCCTATTGGGGTTGCTATTCCGTCACCAAGGCCGCCCTCGAAGCGCTTGTCTCCGTCTACGCCAAGGAGTGCGCCGAAAGCACTGTCCGCGTCAATTGCTTCAGCCCCGGCCCGACCCGCACTGACATGCGCGCCAAGGCCATGCCAGGCGAAGACCCGCTGACACTGCCAACCGCCGATGAAGTGGGCACGCAGGCGGTTGAGATGTGCCTGCCATCCTTCACCGATAACGACACGATCTACAAATACGCAGCAACTGGACTGTTCAAACAGTCAGCACTCTGACTACGGACGGAAATGCCGGCATGACAATTGAATTCGCTACCCGCGTGTCAGAGGTGAAGCCCAATGCAGTGGGCGAATTGCTGCGCATGGGAAGCGAGCCCGGCATCATCTCCTTCGCCGGCGGCTATCCCGATGCATCGCTGTTTCCGCGCCAGCAACTGGACGCAGTTCTCCATGAAGCGGTGATCGAGCACGGCTCAACTTCTCTGCAATATACAGTCTCCGATGGCTTGCCGAAACTCAGGAGCCAGATTGCCAAGCGGTTGGCAGCTCTAGGCAGCGCTTGCACTGCTGATGACGTGCTCATTCTGCAAGGCAGCCAGCAAGGGCTTGATCTCGTCGCCAAGATGCTGGTCAACCCCGGCGATGTGATCATCACCGAAAGCCCGACCTTCGTCGGCGCCCTCATTGCATTTGCGCCATGTGAGCCGCGCTACCGGCCAGTCGGGATGGATGCGCAAGGCATGGACATGGACGCGCTGGAAAAGGCGCTGCGGCAGCAGCCGCGCGCCAAGCTCATCTACACCATACCGGACTTTCAAAATCCATCTGGCGTTTCCATGAGCGGTGAACGCCGCAAGCGCCTGATGGAACTCGCCAACCAGTATGATGTCATAGTGCTGGAGGACACTGCCTATGCGCCGCTGCGTTTTGCAGGCGATCCCCTGCCCTCGCTCAAGAGCCTTGATACACAAGGCCGCGTCATCCAGCTAGGCAGCTTTTCAAAAATCCTCGCGCCCGGCTTGCGCCTTGGCTGGGCGGTGGCAGCGCCTGAAATCATCGCCAAGCTCGGCCTTCTCAAGCTGGCGGCGGATACGCAATGCAACACGCTTGCCATGACGGCAGTTTCCCTGTTCCTTGATCGCTACGACATTGACGCGCATATCCACACGCTGCGCGCAGCCTACCTGCGCAAGAAGAACCTGATGCTCGACACCATCCGCCCAAGTTTTCCCCAGGAGGTGACGATGACCGATCCTGAAGGCGGGCTGTTCACCTGGCTCACTTTCCCGTCGACGTTTGATGCTGCCGCGTTCATGCGGAGCCACGCCGTGCCGAAAGCCAAGGTGGCCTATGTGCCGGGTGCATCGTTCTTCCCGACCTCTCCGCAATCAAACCATGCCCGTTTCAATTATTCCGGCCAGCCGGACGAGCTGATCATCGAAGGCATCACAGCGCTCGGCAAATTGCTGAAAGCGGAATTCGCGAAATAGAGTGAACGCATGACTGTCATCATTGAATACCATTCCCGGGAGCAGCTGACCGAAGCCGAAGTCGGACGTTGGCGCTCAGTGCCGGTGGCCATTGCCGTTGATGTGACGGATGCCGCCTGCCAGATCGACCCTGCCATCCGTCCCTTGCGGCCTTCAGGCCAGCAACCCCGCCTGTTCGGCCGTGCCGTGACGGCGCTTTGCGCGCCGCCTGATTTTGGCGCGGTGCTGCATGCGCTTGACCTCATCACTCCGGGCGACGTGCTGGTGATTGCCGCAGGCGGTCATAGCGCTCATGCCATGATTGGTGAAATCCTCGGCGGTCACCTCAGGCGCTTGGGTTGCCCGGGCATCATCTGTGATGGCGCCATCCGCGATGTGGCGGAATTGGCGTCATGGGATGATTTCTCCGTGTTCACCCGCTTTGTGACACCGCGCGGCCCGACCGCTGCAGATCAGGGTGTGGTCAACGGCAAAGTGATCATTGGTGGCTTGCAGGTTCATCCCGGCGACCTGGTGATGGGTGATGATGATGGCCTCGCCGCCCTCTCACCGTCCCTCGCCCGATCCGCAATCGCGGCTGCCGAAACCAAGATGTTGAAAGAAGTGGAGTGGCAGAAGAGCCTCGCGTCTGGACTGACTGTTGCGCAAACCTTCGGGCTGGCGGAACCGTCGAAACGTTAGGGACTTAACGCCGCTTCTTGCCCTCGTAGGGGTTCTTGCCGCCGCGCAGCGAGAAGCGGATCGGCACGCCCGCAAGGTCGAAGTCACGCCGCAACGTGTTCATCAGATAGCGCGTGTAGCTTTCAGGCAACTTGGAAAGTTGATTGCCAAACACCGCAAAGGTTGGCGGACGTGCGTTGGCCTGTGTGGCATAGCGTATTTTGATGCGGCGGCCGGAAGGCGCTGGCGGCGGGTTCTGTTCCAGTGCGGATTCCAGCCAGCGGTTGAGCTGGCCGGTGGAGATGCGGGCACTCCAACGCTCGACGCTCTCGAACACCGCCTTCATCAATTTGTCGATGCCGCGCTCCTGCTTCGCCGACAGCGTGACAACCGGAACGCCGCGAATTTCCGGCAGTACGTCCTCGAGCTTGGAATGAACTTCAGCGAGCGTCTTCTGCTTTTCTTCAACCAGGTCCCATTTGCTGAGCGCCAGCACCACAGAGCGGCCTTCCTGCGCCACAAGATCGCAGAGCGAGAGGTCCTGCCGCTCGATCGACATCGAGGCATCAATCAGCACGACGATGCAATCCGCAAAGCGGATGGCGCGCAGCGCATCGGCGACCGAGAGCTTCTCGATCTTGCCCTGCACCTTGGACTTGCGCCTGATGCCCGCCGTATCCCACAGCTTGATGTCGCGCCCGCCATAGCGCCAGTCGGTGAAAACGGCATCGCGCGTGATGCCGGCCTCTGGCCCGGTCAACATGCGGTCCTGGCCCAGCATGGCGTTGACTAACGTTGACTTGCCCGCATTTGGCTGGCCGATGATGGCAAGACGCAACGGCCGTGCAGCCGCTTCTTCATCAGTCTCGGCATCTTCGTCTGTATCAGTCGCTTCAGGCTGCTCGGGCATGAATTCCCGGACGACATCATACAAGTCGCCAATGCCTTCCCCATGCTCGGCCGAGACAGCAATCGGCTCACCCAGCCCGAGGCTGAAGGCTTCCAGCAGGCCGGATTCAGCCGCACGCCCTTCTGCCTTGTTGGCGATAAGGCGCACCGGTTTTCCAAGCTTTCGAACATCGGCGGCAAGTTGCTTGTCCAGCGGCGTCAGGCCAGCACGTGCGTCAATGACGAAGAAGATAAGATCAGCCTTGCGCGCTGCCGCAAGTGCCTTCTCTTCCATGCGCGATGCAAGCTCATCCTTGCGGCCATCATCGAGGCCTGCTGTGTCCATCACCGTGAAGGTGAGATCACCAATCCGGGCTTCGCCCTCGCGCATGTCGCGCGTCACGCCGGGCTGGTCATCGACAAGCGCCATCTTGCGCCCGACCAGACGGTTGAAAAGAGTGGACTTGCCGACATTCGGCCGCCCGACCAGCGCGACAGCAGGTTTCATTGGATGTTGTTTATGCCGTTCTTGGGCTTGCTGCCAGCGATCGGCTTTTGCGAAATGCAATTCTGTTCTTCCGGCAGGCACTCCGCTGAATCGCCTGCGACGCTGCCTTCATCAAGGCCGTCAGCCGACTGCTGGCCGGTTATCTTGGGGTCGCGCGCCGTCTGCAGGTCTGGCGGCAGCACGTTTTCACGCTCACCCGGAAGCACCGAGTCATCAAGCTGCCCGGTGGCGCGCTTGACGGTGCTGCAGCCGGAAATCGCCAAACCGATAGTGATTGCAAGCATGATGACGATGGAACGGCGCACTTTGATATCCCTACTTCGCAATCAGCGGTGCGATCAGCTGGATCATGATCTGCGCCCGTTCCTTCATGTCGCGGGGCGCAGCGGCATCGCTGGCGATGGCCTGCATGTAACGATCAGCCATGGCGAAATCGCTCGTGCGATAGGCTGTGAGACCGAATATCTCGCGCGCCTGGTTGCGCCAGACCTGGCCGTCCTTGTCGAACTTGCCGAGGCGGCCCAGCAAGTCGTCCGGCTTTGCCGTATCAACCAGCAGATAGCCAGCGCGGATATTGGCCGCATCGCGGAGCGCTGCATTGACTGTCGCGTCAGCGGCAACGGCGTCATAAGCGGCAATCGCCTCCTTGGTCTTGCCGGAAGCAGCAAGCGCGCCGGCAACCTGGAGCTGGCCGAGCTGCGCAAATCCCGGCTGCTTGACCAGCGCGAAAATGCGTTGCGCATCCTCTACCTTGCCGTCGGCAGCAGCCTTCGCCCCATCAAGGAAAAGAATGGAGGCGGCTTCTGTTTGCTTCAGCTTGTAGTATTCGTAGCCCTTCCAGGCGGCCACGGCGCCGATGACGACAGCGCACGCGGCAATCAGCAGCGTGCCATACCTGTCCCACAGCTTCTTGTATTCTTCTTGGCGGACTTCCTCGTCCACCTCGCGAAATAGCGATTCATCGCTCACGGCCAAACCCCAAGAATTTTCGACTGGAGGGGTAGGCCAGCGATACGCCTAAATCAAGGCAATTGCGGGCTTAAAGCCCGTAAACGTCGCGAATGGCGCGCTTGGATTGCCGCCGCAGCAACAGGCCAACGACTATGCCGGCCGCACAGAAACCCATAACCAGTCCCAAAAGACCTGCAAACATGGAACCCTCACACTGAACACACAGACTGATGAGCCTACTGGAACGAAGTTAACCGTCCGTGAGCCCGTTATCCACAGCTTATCCAACAATGAAGGCGGAGATCAAGCCTGAATCGCAGCGTTCTGCAACCAGACTGTGCAGCATCCAAGCCCCCTTGTTATCGGCCAAAAACGCCATTCTCTGCTTTGCCCGGGCGGGGATGACAGTCGTATCGCTCCAGGGTTGTAAGGTTTTCAACAGCCCGCCCTCGTCAACCACCTTTTGCCAGACATGCCCTTGCAGGTGCAATGGTTGATCGAAGGCAGTGCGATTGTCGATATCGAGCAGAACGGTCGCCCCCAAGACAAAACTGCCGATGCTCGCCTGGGCCGGGCCGACTTCGCCATTGATGGCCCATGCCTTGCCCTGTTCAAGTAACGTGCGGAGGTCGGTGACCACGCCATTGAACTTGGCGCTTTGCAAGCCGCCCTTGGCCCCACCTTCGAGGGCGACGGGAATAACAACGGCGTTCTGAACATCGAGTTCTGCCGCAACCGGGTTGGCGGCAAGCGAAAAGCCGGGAGGCACCAGAGCAACACCTGCCGACCCTATACGCTTGATGTGGCAGAGCTCGGCCGTATCCTCAAACAGGTCGAGGCCAATGGTGAGTTCTTCCTTGCTGGAATCGAGCATCAAGTCAGCCCGCTGGCCCGGCGCAAGCTTCACGCCGTCAGCCTCAAGCCGCCGCGCAGCAATGGGCTGGCCGTCGAGTGCCACAACCCACGGCGCCGGCCCCTTGAACATCAGGCTCATGGTACGGACGTTGGCGGCATTGAGAAAGCGCAAGCGCACCAGTCTGTCTGCCGGAACGGCAAGCTCGGGGCGGTACTGGCCATTGAGCGTGAACCAGTTGCCGAGCCTGCCCTCGCCGATTGCGGCTTGCAGGTCACCGAAGCTCTGAAGGATCACGCCATCATCGCCAATCTTCCAATCGTCAAGGATCATCGGCTGGTCGTGATAATTCTCATCACCCGCGCCCTTCACCACCAGCATGCCGTAAAGCCCCATGTCGCGCTGGCGTGAAGCATCAATCAGCGGGCCGAACCAGAAGGTGCCCGCATCAGGCGGCGTGAACACACAGTCGACCGCATTGTCCGCGCCGGGTGGAATGTTGAGTGTCATCACGCTGTCCGGCCCGCGCACGCCAAACCAGTGCAGCCAGATTTCCACATCCAAAAGGTTGACGATGCGGACCTTGAACTCTTCTCCCTGCCTGGCTTGCAGAACGGGTGACCCCTCGCCTGCCGTAAATTTCCAGATGTCAGTGGCCGGGCTGCCTTCGGAAAGCAGTTGGACTTGCCGCCGTTCTGCCGTGAGAATGGTGAAACCATCGGCGCTCGACTGTGCCGCCACTAAGCGCGCGGGCAAGATTGCAGCGCCTGCTGCAATTGCCGTAAGGATATGCCGCCGTGAAACTGCCATCTGAGGCCGACCCGTCTTGATTCGCCCCACGTTGCTGCGAGACTATGGCAAATCGGCGAATGCTGCGAGGTAAGCCCGTCAGTCCTTCACGTCATAGGTGTTTTCCGGCAAAGGGAACTGCCGTGTCCGCACATCATGCGCGTAGGAGCTGATGGCGTTTTCGATTGCCGCACCCACCTTGCCGAATTCCTTGACGAACTTCGGCACGCGCGGGCTAGAGCCCAAGCATGTCTTCCATCACCAGGATCTGCCCGTCGCAAGCGCCTGATGCGCCAATGCCGATTGTGGGAATGGCAAGCGTCTGCGTAATCTTGCGGGAGAGCGGTTCAACTACAGCTTCCAGCACCACGCTGAAGGCGCCAGCCTCCGCCACGACGCGCGCATCTTCCTCGATCAATGGCCAGGCATCACGCGTCTTGCCTTGCGTCTTGAAGCCGCCCAGCACGTTGATGGATTGCGGCGTCAGTCCGATATGCGCCATCACCGGAATGCCACGGTCGGTGAGGAAGCGGATGGTCTCCGCCATGCGCCGGCCGCCTTCCAGCTTGATCGCGCCGCATTCCGTTTCCTTGATGACTTTGGCAGCGTTGCGGAAAGCCTGCGCCGGGCTTTCCTCGTAAGTGCCGAACGGCATGTCAACGACAATGAGCGACCGCTTGGCGCCGCGCATGACAGCGCGCCCATGCATGATCATCAGTTCCAGCGGCACCGGCAAGGTGGACTCGAAGCCATGCATCACCATGCCAAGGCTGTCGCCGACCAGCAGGAAATCCACATGCTTGTCAGCAATGGCAGCCGTGTGCGCGTGATAGGAAGTGAGCGCCACGATGGGTTCGCCGCCCTTGCGCGCCGAAATATCCGGCGCCGACAAACGTTTCTGGGGAGCTTGTACAGACATGATGCCCTCTCAGGACAAGTTGAAAATCGGAACGCCGATGAGCGCAACATGCAGCTGCGTCATCAAGCGCATAGAGTGCAGCTCCCGCCAGCAGCGACAAGCCATCATGCCCGGCGCGCACTTCGGGCGATGGCCTCACATTGTTGGCGATGCCTGCGAGCAGCATCAGCAATCCGCTGGCAATGAAGCCGCCAAACAGCAAGAGTGATGCTGCATCGCCGTTCGCCAGCAAATGCCCCGTTCCCCACAGCATGACGGCAAGCGCCATCGGAAAGCGGAGCCGCTGCCGCAATGTCCCGCGAAACAGGAATATGCCAAGGCACAGGAAGGCGAGGAACGTCAATCCGTAATTGGCGAGCCAGCCCCACGAAGGTGGATCATAAACCGCGACAAAGCTCGACGCTCTCCAGCCAAGAATGATGATTGCGAGGCTGGCAAGCGACAGCATCCCATAAACCGGGCCATAGAGCCGCTCGCCTACGTGCGCCTTGAAGCGCGCCTTGAGCCCAGGAAGCACGGCAACCATGTGCAGCGCCGTGAACAGCAAAATGCCGAAGGCGAGAAGGATCATGCCAGAACCGGCACGCCGATGATGGCGGGATGGAACCAGAACAGAACGATGGCATACAGCACGAGGCCTGCGACGATGGCGATGATGTCGGACCGCAGCCGCGGCTCATGCACCGGAACCTTGCCGCGCGCTTCGCTCAGCACGATGTCGAGGACCGCTATCACCAGCAGACTGCCGAACAGCCAGACATCTTGGACGGTACCATTCACCAGCAGATGGCCAAACGCCCAGAGCGCAATGCCCCATGACATGGGTTGCCGCACCCAGCGTTTGAGGTATCCCTTGCCGTGCGATGCTCCGAGAAGAATGAAGGCGAGCAGCATCAGCAGCATGGTCGCATGGCGGCCAGCAGTCCATGGCTCGTAAAGCTGTGCTGCGGCCGGATCGCTGCGAGCCAGGCCATAGCCCCAAACCATCAACGCGAGCCCTGCCAGCGAGACAAGGCTATAGACCCCTTTGTAAGGGCTCTCGCCCAATTTCGAGCGCAGGCCGGACCTCGCCGACGGCAGCAGCATGGAGTAAAGGTGCGGCAGCGCAAACAGCGCGATACCCAGTTGCAGATAAACCATTAATAAAACTCCCGGTCTGCTATTCTGGCAGAATTCCCCGGGGTCGCCAACAGGCCCGAGCAAACTGCGGAAAACCATGGTTTTGGTCTTGCAAATCCTATACGGCGCGAAATGGAAGTGTTAACACCTTTTGCCATCGAGGCAGCAGTCGCAAGGGAATGAAATGAAACCCACTTTGATACTTGTAGGGGCAGACAAAGGCGGCGTGGGCAAGACCACCATTTCGCGCGCGCTGCTGGATTTCTTTGCGCGCAAGAACATCCTCACCCGCGCCTTCGACACCGAGAACCCGCGTGGCACGCTGAAGCGCTTCTATCCTACCATTACCGAGATCGTTGACCTCAGCAATGTCGCCCACCAAATGCGTATTCTCGATACGCTGGACACGGCGAACGTGCCGGTCACCGTCGTCGACTTCAAGGCTGGCAATCTCTCCTACGCGCTCGACATATTTGAGCGTATCGGCGTGCTCGAAGCCGCCCGCAACAATGCCTTCCACCTCGGCCTCTTCCACGTCATCGGCCCATCCATCGCCTCGCTCGACGAGATTGCCGAAATCTCGCCCTATCTGCAGGGCGTCAACTATGTCGTGGCGCGTAACTTCATCAACGAAACCAACTTCTTCGAATGGGATGATGCCACCCAGCAGAAGTACTTCGTCAAGATTCCGAAGGCGCAGGAAATCTCCATCCCCAAGCTCAACGAAATGGCCTACGAGCAGGTGGACTTGTCAGGCGTCACCTTCAAGGACTTCGTCGAAAACCGCGCCGCCGATGGCACACCGGGAAAATTCTCCTTCGTCCTGCGCGGCTATGTGCGCAAGTGGTGTTCGGAGATCGACGAGCAGTTCAATCATGTCAAGCTGATCCAGGACCTCCTGAGCGGAGGCCGGGGCTAGCGCACGGGCGCTGCCCGACAGCGCCGGAAGCCAGCATCATCCGTGGCGAACGAACCCACCATCTACGTCGTCTGTTCGGATCGTCACCGCAATGGCAAAACCCTGCTTGCCCGGGTGCTTATCGAGTATCTGCTGCTTGAGGGGCACGACCCCTTTGTGCTGGATACGGAAGCACCCGAAGGACCGCTGCGCTCTTCCTTCCCCGGGCGCACAGTGATTGTCGATTTCGCATCCGTCACCGGCCAGATGAAACTGTTCGACACCATCATCAACGGGCCGGGCCGGGACTATGTCATCGACCTCGCGACCGACCAGTTTGAGAACTTCTTCGACATTCAGAAGAAATTGGATTTCATGGCGGAGGCAACGCGCGTCGGCTTTCGTGTCATCGTGCTGTTCATTGTCGACAAGTATCACGGCTCGCTCGCCGCCGCCGACGATGTGCGCCATGCGATCCATCCGGGCTTCGTCATGCTGGTGAACAACGCCCATGTGGCAGGAGCGCTCGCCTGGGGAGACAAGGCGCCCAAGTTCAACATCCCGGTGGCTGATCGGGAAGTGGCGGACCTGTTGGAGAACAAGCGCTTCTCGGTGCGCGGCTACCTGCTGGGGGATGACTATCACCTCGATGCCAAGCTAGATGCCAAGCTGCGCTCGTTCCTCATAGCCCTCATAGGCGCGCTTGACCGGGTGGAGCCTGCTATCGAAGACGCGAAGAAGCGGCGCTGACGATTGTCTCCACTCCATTCGTCACGATGGGACGGTGCGGAAATGCAGGGCGCGCGCAACAAGATCCGTCATGCGGCCGGCAGCCTGAATTGTGAGGGGATGAAGGGTGCGCCCAGCCCGGGGGGAAATATACTCCGCCATCTCGCGCGCCGTCTCCAGCTGCTGATCCGGCCCATCGGCAAGAAGGCCGATAACCAAGTTTTCAAGCGCAATGACGCGGATACGAAGTTGCACCAGCTCGGCGTTGGTCAAATCGGGCAAATCGACGTGCCCTCCGTGATCATTCGATGGGATCGCGCCACCTTCATTGTCCCATGTCGACAGTGCATGCCGGCGTTGTTCGGAATTATTCAAGGCAGCTCCGGCATCAGACATCAGAACTCTCCTCAATGGCGCACTTGATGGTTCGGGTTGCCGATTATCGGTAGCCGACGCCCTTCACGTAATCGACCAATTGCGCTTCCTCATATTCGGCGTCACTCAAGAGAACACGAAGAACGGCGCGGGCGGTCAGGAGTCTGGCTGTATTAATCAACTTGGTGTCATCTGCGATCATAACCAGCATATAGCGCGCCGCGTGCAACAGTCCTTCGACGAACATCGCTTCGATCTCCTCGCCATACCTGTATAGGCCAAAAACGCCGCTGTGTCGCCTGTCGCTTGACCGGCTGGAAGTCTGCTATCGAAGGCGCGAAGAAGCGGTGCTGAAGCCTACTCCCACTCAAACATCAACGATAAATCTAAGAAACTGGCCTTGAACGATACATTCAACCCAACAAGTCGCATTACTGACAGATGTACCGTCGAATATCTCAGCTGTCATTGGCGTTGAGATTTTCTTCATGTGAAACCATCCGGAAAATTCACTGTGTATTGGCATACTGGCCACTTATTTTAATGAAAATCCCGCGATTTTGGCACAATGCGCACATTGCGTGGATGGCGGGAGCTAATGTGAGCGGGAAGCGCTTGCATCTCGTCCTCGGAAAGACGGCGCAATTCGGATGAGCGGTCGAAGATACGCTCAGCCACGAGATGGACGACGTTTTCGGGACTGCGCTGCACCCTGCCCTCCACCAGCATCAAGCGCGCGCCCATGATCTCGCGGCGGAACGCCTCAACGAGCTTCGGCCAGACCACCACATTAGCGACGCCTTCTTCATCGCTGAGAGTGATGAACACAACGCCAGCATCGCCCGGTTTCTGGCGGGTCAACACAACGCCGGCGCATTTGGCCTTGCTGCCGTTGCGTGCAGCACTTATTTCCGAACAATCCATGACCCCTTCGCTTCGGAACATGTCACGCAGAAAAAACATGAGGTGCGCCTTCAGCGACAGGCGCAACATCTGGTAATCGGCCACCACATGCTCGCTCAGCGGCATCAAGGGCAATGACTCTATATCTTCCTCCGCCTGCTCCTCGACATATTGAGCGGCAAACAGCGGCAACGCATCATCGTCGGGAATGCGGCGAACGGCCCATAGGATTTCGCGGCGGTCCTTGTCGAGGGATTGAAAGCTGTCGGCTTCGGCGAGAATGATGAGGGCGCGCTTCGGCAGCCGCACGCGACGCGCCACAGAGCTTATAGCATCGAAACCATTGCCGCGGCAGGCAATCAATGATTTCGCCCAATCCTCACGAAAGCCGTTGACCTGACGAAACCCTAATCGAAGGGCGAGCGAGCCGTCAGGACAAAGTTCGAGCGTATTGTCCCAATCGCTGGAATTGACATCGACATGCCTCACTTCAACATCATGCTCGCGGGCATCGCGCACGATTTCCGCCGGCGCATAGAAGCCCATGGGCTGCGAATTCAGCAGCGCGCAGGCGAAGGCCGCGGGATGGTATTTCTTGATCCAGGCCGAAATATAAACAAGATGGGCGAAGCTGGCGGCATGGCTTTCAGGAAAGCCATAAGAGCCGAAGCCCTCGATCTGCTTGAAGCAGCGCTCGGCAAAATCTTGGCTGTATCCGCGCCCCACCATGCGCCCCACGAACATGTCTCGAAAATTTTCAATGGTTCCGACATTGCGGAAAGTCGCCATGGCGCGGCGCAGGCCATTGGCTTCTTCCGGAGTGAATTTAGCCGCCACCATGGCCAGCTTCATCGCCTGCTCCTGGAATAACGGAACGCCCAGCGTTTTGCTGAGCACGTCAAACAGTTCTTTTTCATCGCCCAGCCCCGGCGCGGGCGACGGATACTCGACCTTCTCGACGCCGCTTCGACGTTTCAGATAGGGATGCACCATGTCGCCCTGGATGGGACCGGGGCGCACGATCGCCACCTCGATCACCAGATCGTAAAAACAGGCGGGTTTCAGCCGCGGCAGCATGTTCATCTGCGCCCGGCTTTCCACCTGAAACACGCCGATGGCATCAGCCTTCTGCAGCATTTCATAAACAGCCGGGTCTTCGCGCTCCACAGTCGCAAGATCGAATGACTTGCCTTCATGAACATGGACAAGGTCAAAAGCCTTGCGGATGCAGGAGAGCATGCCAAGCGCCAGCACATCCACCTTCATCATGCGCAATATGTCGATATCGTCTTTGTCCCATTCGATGAAGAAGCGGTCTTTCATCGTGGCGGGGCTGATGGGCACGCACTCATCCAAACGGTCCTGCGTCAGTATGAAGCCGCCAACATGCTGCGAGAGATGGCGCGGGAAACCGATGAGTTCGTTGGCGGCTTTGACGGCGCGGGCGATCAGGAAATTGGCGGGGTCAAGCCTGCCTTGCCGCACTTGGCTGTCCTTCAATTGACTGCCCCAACTACCCCAGACGCTGCTGGAAAGATTGGCCGTCACGTCTTCGGTGAGGCCAAATGCCTTTCCCGCATCGCGGATGGCGCTGCGTGGGCGATAACAGATGACAGTGGCGGCGAGCGCCGCATGCTGCCGGCCATAGCGCTTGTAGATATTCTGAATGACCTCCTCGCGCCGCTCATGCTCGAAATCGACATCTATATCGGGCGGTTCGCGGCGCTCCTCGCTGATGAAACGTTCGAACAGGAGATCGATCTGCATGGGGTCGACGGCGGTAATGCCCAGCACATAGCAGACGGCGGAATTGGCCGCTGAGCCGCGCCCCTGGCAGAAGATGTTCCGGCTCCTGGCGAAGCTCACGATGTCGTGGACCGTCAGGAAATAAGGCGCAATCTCCATCTTGGCAATGAGTGCCAGTTCTTTTTCCAATGCCGCACGCACCTTATCCGGGATGACGCCCCCATAACGCGATGCCGCTCCCTGCCAGGAAAGATCATGCAGATGTTGTTGCGCCGTTTTTCCCTT
Organism: uncultured Alphaproteobacteria bacterium; assembly: GCA_963814455.1. Taxonomy (GTDB): domain Bacteria; phylum Pseudomonadota; class Alphaproteobacteria; order Rhizobiales; family Aestuariivirgaceae; genus Aestuariivirga. The sequence goes on from CAWFCR010000021.1 coordinate 116,250, forward strand.
GGGTATGGGCTCATCGGGATAATTGTATCTAATCTGATCGAGCGAGAAGGTGATCCGGTCGGCGAAGCGGATGGTTTCGGCGACGGCCTCTGGCGCCTCGCGGAATAGCGCCGCCATTTTGCCTACGGGCTTCAAATGCCTTTCAGCATTGGCTTGCAGAAGGCGCCCAGCGTCGTTCAGCGTTGTATGCTCGCGGATGCAGGTCACCACGTCCTGCAATTCGCGCCGCTCCGGGCAATGGTAAAGCACGTCATTATTGGCTATCAGAGGCACGCCAGTAGCGCGCGCCAGACGCTTCCATTGCCGCAGCCGGCGCTGATCATCGCCGTGACGTGGCATGGATACGCCAAGCCAAACTCTGCCTGGAGCAACGCGGAGCAGCTTTTCGACAAGGGCGCGAGTTTCATCGAAATCCACTTCGCATTTGACTCGCGCTGCTGGCTCCATACCGCCTATTTCTTCATCTTGAAGGGAAAGGTCTTTGTTCCAGAAGTTTCGTGGCGTGGTTTCCGCGATTCTCGTCTCATCATGGCGAGGCAACACCACTAGCAGAAGTCCTTCCTGCCACTTCAAAAGATCGCCGAGCGCCAGAAAGCACTCGCCCTTTGGCGCGCGCAGCTTTCCGGCGCTCAATAATCTGCACAAACGCCCATAGGCGGCGCGATCCGTGGGATAGGCGAGAATGTCTGGCGTCCCATCGACGAAGACGAGGCGCGCGCCAATCAATAGCTTCGGTCTGCCTTCCTTGATGTCCTGCAAGGCCGTATAAGCCCGGACAATGCCAGCCAATGTGTTGCGGTCGGCGATGCCGATGGCGGCATGGCCGAGTTGCGCCGCGGTCACAACCAATTCCCACGGATGCGAAGCTCCGCGCAAGAACGAATAATTCGTGGTCACTGCGAGTTCGGCATAGGCGCTCATGCGAAAACTCCATGCAGGAACCATTGCGCCGATGTTCCATTGCGATAGAGCCAGTAACGCCTTCCCTCGGCATCCTCCACTTGGAAATAATCGCGCGCCGGCTGTGGGGCTTCATGGCGCCACCATTCCATCGCAATGCGCTCCGGTCCTTCGCACTTGGCCACAGCACGTTGCACCTTGCGCCAAGTCAAATGCGGCATCGCCCCGAAATCTATGGCCTCCGGCCTGGAGAACAGGCGCAAGGGACGGCGTGGCGCCTCTTTTGCTCTCCGGATTTTCTGCCATGGCAATTTTGAGGGTGGCGCATCTTGCACGGGAACAGTCCGCCAGGCTGCCTCGGGCGTATGTGTGTCATGCAACTGGAATACGAGAACGCGGTGACTGCCGAAGCGGGCGGCCAGACGATCAATGAGGAAACTGATTTCCTCTTCATCGCGAGCCGTACTCTCGAAAGTAATGATGCCCGCGTCCAAATTTTCAGTCCGGCTGGCGCACAACCGGATGAGATCAAAACCGAAGCCGGGATCGAGCGGATCAGCAAGCGTCGCCAGTTTCTCGCGGAACAGGCGGTCAATGATGGCGGGATCACGCGTGGCTGCGCCCGTCTCAATGGCGATGCGGCGCACCGCGCCATCGGCCCGGAAAAACACGGCGTCAAAGCGGCGAGCCCCTTTCCCATGCCGCTCCAGAATTTTGCTCAAAGCGCAGGCGAGGCTTACAAGCGATGCCCCGACCGTCTCTTCGCTGATGGCGGGCTCAGCGAAATTCTGTTCCTGCCAATAATCAGGCAGTGGTTTGCGCGGGGTGATGGGTTTTGCGGCCTCGCCCCAAGCTTCATCCAGAATGGCCAGCATGGCGGCGCCCAGACGCGCCACAAGCTCGGTGCGTTTGCGCGCTGCCATCTGCCCCACCGTTTTAAGGCCGGCGCGGCGAAGCGCATGGGTGATGGCAGGATCAAGATTGAGTGCTGCGACGGGCAAAGACGCCACGGCTTTCGCTTCTTCACCAGGAGCTGTCACGCTGCCATCGCGGTAACGGGCCAAGGCCCGCGCCGCGCCGGCCGTCCCAGCCACGGCCCCGCGCAAGGCAAAGCCCTGGGCGCGCAAGCCTGCGCAAATTCTTGCGAGCATGGCGTGCTCGCCGCCGAAAAGATGGGGGACGCCTGTCACATCAAGCAGCAGGCCGCGCGCGCCATCCAGCGCCACAAGCGGCGTGAAACGGTCGCACCAATCCGCGATGCGGGTGAGCAGTCGCAGGTCCGCAGGCTCATCCGCCTCCACCACGTCAAGAACCGGAAGCATGGCGCGGGCATTGGCCAGCGGCTGGCCGATGACAAGTCCCAGCGAGGTGGCCTGACGGTCCACGGCGGAAAGGCGCAGCATGTTCTTTGTTTTCGCCACCAGCACCAAAGGCGGCGCCGTAGGGCATTGCTGTGCAACCTTGCGCCGCTGCAGCCGATCAGTGGGAAGACGCGGAAACCACAGGGCCAATATCCGCCGTTGGCTTCTGGAAGAGACCATCATCGCAATTCCACTCCATGACCCAATCCCCCGTTTTTCCATGCCGGTTGCGAATGAGGCTTGTCTCGAAAGCCGGATAACCCCAATCTTCAGGCGTGGCATGCGAAGCTGCCGCGCGCACCAGCCATCGGGTTTCAGCCGTGCTGGCGTCCGGCTGCGCGCCAAAGCGTAAGATGAAAGCCGTGACGGATTTCTGCATGCAAGCCAGTGTCAACCGCCTGCTCGCCACCAGATCGAGGGTTTTTGGACTGCCCGGAACTTCAATGATCACGGCACTCAGCGCAGCGCAGGACAGCGCATCATTCGCGGCGCGAAGTCCATCACTGGCATTGGCCGCGTGAAACAAAACCATGCGCTCCGGATTGACGCCCAGTTCGAGGAGGCCCGTGGCTGAAAGCTCGCCGAATTCAAGCGCTGAAAAATCCTGCCGGATCCAGAGCAAATGCTTGTCTGCGGCCATGCGGGCGGCGAGCCCTGTCACAAAACCCGTCGCCGCCGCTTCATGGCCAATGACAGCAAAAACCTCATGCAGAGCCCCATGCTGAACCCCGCCCCTCAGGCAAAGATCGGCTGCCCCATGGCCAAGCGGCGTACGGGCGAACGTCCCTTCGAATTTCGGCCTATCAACGAAGCTCCTGAGAGTTTCCAGATCTTCCACACGGCGCATGCAAATATCCGAAAGCGGACAAGACGCGCACATGGTGTGAGCGTGAGTGCAGACAGTTTGACCCAGGCTTTTGATGTGCCAATGAAGTTCGAAAAGATCGTCCGCATCCAAATCATCGGCCGACGCCATCACTGCATCATAGGCAGCTTTCGTATCGCCTCTTATTCCCACCAACCCGAAACGCCGCAGAACGCGCAGAACATGCGTATCGACAACGAAGGCGCGCGCGCGCAATGAGCTGAAGTTCAAGGTGGCCGCCGCGATTTTCCGGCCAACCCCGTGGATGTGCTCAAGGCAAATCAAGGCTTGATCGACGCCATGATGGGCAAGAAAATCAAGATCGATCCGGCCAAAGCGTTCGCGGATGGTAAGCAAAGCCTGCTTCAGTTCCGGCGCCTTCTTTTCAGAGAATGTGACCCCTTCGATTGCAACCTCGATGTCGGCAACCGGGGCATCCGCCAGCGCATCCCAGCTCGGATAACGCTCCACGAGCCGCACGAAAACACGCCACGATATTTGATTGTAGGTGCGGCTGCCGAGAAAAGAGCCGACGAATTGACTTACCGGATCAGGCCGCTCCTCAATCCGGATCCTTCCAAAGCGGACAGCCAAGCGTTCTCGAATTGATGCAAGATCCGCTGCTTGTGTGAACCGGAGGGCTGGCTGCATGAAAAAGAAAAGAGAACAAAAAAGGAACGAAGTCAATCGAATTCAAATTCCGTTCTCCACAGAAACGTGACCCTCACTCCTACTCGATCATCTCTTGTCCCGATAAGCCTTTGATTCAAAAATATTCTCAGGCTATAGAAACGCTAATCCCGTCAAAATCCTAAACTATTCGAGGAACGGTCGCGTAATCTGAAGGCCGTTGATTAAAATCCAGATTCTGCACCACAGCAAAACCGCTGTCTCAATGAGATAGCAGGCTTTGCATCTCGGGAGGCGGTTGGAAAAGGCATAAAAACGAGAGCGTGGACCTGCTTCAACCGACTATTTAATGACCAGCACCTTGGCCCGGTCCATGGTGATGGCAACGGCAGCGACGAGGATGAAGCCGAAGACGATTTGCTGGGCGAAAACCGAGACCCCCATGAAGGTCATGCCTATGCGGACTACCTGCACGATGAGGGCTCCCACGAATGTCCGCCATATGGATCCCACCCCGCCTGTGATGGACGTGCCGCCGACCACGATGCAAGCAATGGCTGGCAGAAGGAATTCATTGGCAAGTGTCGGTGAGCCGGAGCCCAATCTCGCCCCCATCACCACGCCCGCCAAGCCTGCCATGGCGCCGGACAGCGTGTAGGCCGCGATCTTGTACCGATCGACGTTGATGCCGGATGCCAGCACGGCGCGTTCCTGCGCGCCGATCCCGCGCACGATGCGGCCAAAGGGCGTGATGGCGAGGATGGCGCTCAACAGGATGAGGATTGCCACTCCCACCCAGATTTCATTGGGCACGCCAAGAAAATCACCCACCGCCCATTGCAGATAGAACTGGCTGAGTTCGCCCGGAATATTGAACGGAACGCGTTTCCGAAAACCAGTATCCCGCGCTCAACACAACGCCGCTGACAGCCAGCGTCGCAATGAAAGACGGGATACGAAGCCATGTCGAGACAACACCGCCCGCAAAGCCAGCGATCACGCCTCCGAAGACGGCAAGCGGAATGGCCATTGCGCCATAGCGCGGCAGGTAGACAGCAAGAATGCAACTGGCCATGGAGGCGACAGCCTGAACGGAAAGGTCAATGCCTCCCATCATGATGACAAGCGTCACGCCCGAGGCCATGAGAAACAGCGTCATGGTGTCGGCCGTGACCGAGAGGTAGTTGCCGACCGAAAAGAACGCCGGATCATAAAGACCCACCGCCAGCACCAGCATGCCGAGGACCACGACCGGCAACCAGGTCTGCAATTGCGTGCGTTGGGCGTCTGTCATGTCACACCATATGCTTCAGGAGTTCAATCTGCTGCGGCTTGCCGCCAGGCGGCGCATCGAGGCGCGCCGTCACCTCGCCATCTCGCATGACCAGAATGGTGTTGGAAAGGCCTATCACCTCTTCCAGCGTGTCTCCCAACAGGATGACGGCAAGGCCTTCCGATGTCATATCGCGGATCAACTCATAGACATCTTCCTTGGCGCCCACATCAATGCCGCGCGTGGGATGGTCGAGGATAAGCACCTTGACGCCCGCAATCCGCCACTTCGACAGCACAACCTTCTGCTGGTTGCCTCCGGAAAGACTGCCGGTCATCGTGTGCGTTGAGGGTGTCTTGATCTTGAGCCGGTCGATCCACTCCTGTGCAGCGGCCCTTTCCTTGGCGAAGCGGATGACGCCTGCCGCCAGTGAAATGCGGCAAGGCGGCAAGCGTCATGTTTTCCGCCACACCAAATTGCGCGACCAGACCCTTCAACCTTTCGTTCTGCCGGAACAAGGCCAACGCCCGCCTGTGTCGCATCGTGAGCCGCAGTGAAGCGCGTGACCTTGCCATCCACTGTCGAGTTTGCCGAAGTAGGTTGTGTGTGACCCGCAAGACAGCGCGCCAAGTCTTCGCGGCCCGACCCGATGACACCCGCAATGCCTAGAACTTCCCCTGTGCAGCTTGAAGTTCACGTCATGGAAGGCGTCGTCGCGGCCAAGGGCTTCCGCCTCCAACACGATATCGCTACCCGGCATGGCCTGCCGCGCCTCGCGGTAATATTCCCGGTGCAACTGGCGGCCCACCATGTGCTGATGCAATTCATGAATTGTGGCTCCTTTAGACGGGTATCTCCTTCACCACCTTGCCATCGCGCATCACATAAACGCGGTCTGATATGCTGCAACACTTCCTCAAGCCGGTGCGAGATGAAGACGAACGATACACGCGACTTCAGGTCATTGATGATGCCGTAAAGGAGATCGACTTCCTTCTGCTCGAGCACCGATGTCGGCTCGTCGAGCAGGATCGTGACATCGCCCTTGATGCGATTGCCGAGCGACAAGCGCTTTAGCGATCTCCACCATCTGCCGGTCCGCAAACGAAAGCTCGACACAGCGTTTTGCGGGATGCACATCGAGATGAACTTTCTTCAGCTCTTCCGCCGCGGCGGCGTTCATGCGCATCTTGGAGATGAGCCCAAATTGGAGGAATTCCTCCTCGCGGCCCAGAAAAATATTCTCCGCAACTGTCAAAGTCGACAGGATCGATTGTTCCTGAAAGACCATGGCGATGCCGGAGTCGAAAGCGTGGCGCGGCGAGATGATTCGGATCGGCTTGCCATTGATGTATATCCCGCCGGTATCTGGGCTGATAGATGCCGTTGAGCACTTTCAGGACCGTGGATTTGCCCGCGCCGTTCTCGCCGATAAGGCCAACAACCTCACCCTTGTTGATGGCGAAGCTCACGTCATCCAGCGCCTTAACGCCCGGAAAGGACTTCGACACATTTCGGATTTCGAGGACGGGGGCGCTTCATTTCACGACATCCAGCCGCGTACGATCGAGCGCGAGCGCGACGGCGAGGATGATGAGAAGACCCTGCACGCCCTGCTGCATGTAGGGAGGCACGCCCATCAGGACGAGGCCGTTGCCAAGCACCACAACAATGAAAACACCGATGACGGAATTGAGCACCGAGCCAACGCCACCGGACAAGGCCGTGCCACCCACAACGACGGCGGTGATCGTGGTGAACAGTCGCCCTTGCGAAATCAGCGCGTGACCCTGGCCGAATTGCGCCGCCGCCATGACGCCGCCCAGCCCATAAAACAGTCCTGCCACGGCGAAAATCAGAATGCGCGTGCGTTCAATCGGGATGCCGGCATGGCGCGCCGTCATTTCATCCGTGCCAATGGCATAGAGCCAGCGGCCCAGGCGTGTGCGTTCCTGAATGACAAAGGCGATCGCTACAGCTGCAAGCAGCTATCCACACCGCCATGGGAACACCCAGTACGCGCCCCAGCGAGAGGAAGCGGAAGGCCTGATCTGAAATGCGCACGGTGTCGCCAGCCAAGAATGGCCATGGCAATGCCAACGCCTGCAAAGCCCACGCCGAGCGTAGTCATGAAAGACGGGCGTTTTGAGTTTGACATGCAGGAGGCCGTTCAAGAGCCCCATCAGTCCGCCAACGAGCAACTGGCAAGCGGAACCGCCCAAAGACCCCAGTTCATGGCCGGTGATGATCATTGGCAACGAGCAGACTGACCAGCACGGCGGTCAGCGCCACCATTCCTTCAACCGACAGATCAATCGAACCCATGAGAATGATGAAGGTGGCGCCCATGCACAGCACAAGCGGAATGGATGCAGAGTTCAGGAGGCGCACAAAGTTGTCGAAAGAGTCAGAAAATTGCCATTAAACAGGCTGATCAGAAGGCAGAGTGCAATCAGCACAGCGATTGGCGCCCAGCGCCGCCAATAAGCCATCCAGTTTGCCGTTATGCAGCGGCCGTGGTGCAGCACGCATTCCTCCCGTTAGCGCCAGGGACAAGATTAGCCGGGTGTATGCCACCCGGCTACAATTCATGTCTGGTGAGACGATTTAACCGCGATACTGGATTTGGCCTGTGGCCTTGCCCCAGAGATCGTTGAAGTCAGTCTTTGCCGGATTGTTCTTGTAGGCGGCGACCGTTTCCTTAGTGACGATAATGCCGGTGCCGTAGAATTCACGATGTTCCTTTGCCTCCTTGGCAATGTCGATCTTGCCCGTAGCGTGGGCATAAGGAATGGCAAGGCCCATGCCGCCCGTCCACAGCGGATCCCAGGCGATAGTGCCCGCGAATTCGCCCGCCTCGATCGCCTTCACCGCATGCTCGATGCCGTCGATGCCGACGACAGGCACTTTTCCTGCAAGGCCGTTCTGGCGGAGCGCTTCAAGGGCTCCCATGCCCATGCCGTCATTGGCGGCAAACACGCCCTTGATCTCGTCGCCGAAGCGCGTGAGCCAAGCCTGCGTGATATCAAAGGCTTTCTGCTCGTTCCAGTCAGCAGGCTGGAAGTCAAGCAGCTTCACCTTGCCATTGGTCTTGGCAATGGCATTGTCGAGGCCGAGTTTGCGCTCGATGGCCGGGACGTTGGAGAGAATGCCACCCAGCGCCACGATGCCGCCTTCGCCACCAAAGGCCTTGAACAGTTCATTGGCAATGGCTTCAGCCGTCGGCACGCCGTCGAAGGACATGTGGGCGACATAGTTCGGGTCGAGATCCCACGGATGCAGATCGGCCGGCTTGTTCCACTGGGTGACAACGAAGCCGCCAGCCTTTTTGACTTCCTCCACGATGACATTCGCATCGGGCGAATCATTCGGGTCGACGTTCAGGATCAGTTTGCCGCCAGTGCGCTGCAAAAGCGCCTTGATATCGGAAATGCCTTTTTCGGAGTTTCCTTCGGTGACCAGCGTTTCATATTTGGCGCCGATCGATTTGGCGAAGTCCTCGCCGCCCTTGGCGAAGGTGGCGTGATAGGGATTGGCGACGGAGCGCATGGAATTGGCCAGCGTCCAGGTTGTTTCCTGGGCAATTGCCGGCATGGGGAACGTACTTGCCGGCGGCTGCCGCGCAGCGGCACCCTTCAGCACCGCGCGGCGATTCAGGCGGGAATTCTCAGGAATTGCTGTCAGTCATCGAGCCATTGTCTTCCTCCCGCTTTTTTGGCCTTTACTGCACTAACTAGTTACTGCATTGTAAGCGGAGTCAAGACCCTGCTGAAGCAGCCGCATGCTAGGGATGGGCGGCAGAACGGCAATTCAGGGAACGGACATGATGATGCAAGTGTAGAGACGGAATGACAGGCAGAAGCCGCGCAAGCGCAGGCGCCATGCCACGCGACGCCGATCTGACACGAAAGCGCATCCTGACCGCGGCCACCGTGGAATTTGCCCGCAAGGGGCTGGGCGGCGCGCGGGTCGACGAAATCGCCCTCCGGTCGAAGTCAAACAAGCGGATGATCTACCACTACTTCGGCAGCAAGGAGCAACTGTTCGCGGCGGTGCTGGAAGAGGCCTATCTTGGCATCCGCGTCAGCTGAACAGGAACTGCATCTCGATGAGCTTGACCCGGAGATCGCCATCACGCGGCTCGTCGAGTTCACATGGAACTATTACATCGAGCATCCGGAGTTCCTGACGCTGGTCAACAGCGAGAATTTGCATCGAGCCACGCATCTCAAAGTCATCGGAAATCATCCGCAAGACGAGCAGCCAGTTTGTGCAAAATGGTCGAGGGCCATACTTGACCGCGGCGTAGCGTAGGGCGTTTTCCGCGTCGGCATCGATCCGGTGCAGCTCAACATCACCATTGCGGCAATCGGATACTACTATCTCAACAACCACTTCACGGGATCCATCATCTTTGAGCGCGACCTGATGTCGGCGGAAAACCTCGACGGCACGGCTTGACGTTCAATCTCGAAACCATTCTGCGGCTCATCAAGAAAATCCCTGATGAAGGTCTCATGCATTCATCTTCCTGTTCCAAGCTTCCAACTGATATCTACGAGCAGATCCGCGACACGGCGCGGCAGTTTCGCCGATAGCGAAGTCGGGGCCGAGCGGCGGCAGCTGGACGAAAGCAGAGGCGTTTCCCTGCCGATCTCTATGAAGAAATGGCGGCACTCGGCCTATTCGGCATCACGGTGCCTGCGGAACTTGGTGGCGCGGGGCTGGATGCGCTGTCCTACGCGCTTGTGATGGAGGAACTGTCGCGCGGTTATGCCTCAGTCGCCGACCAATGCGGTCTGGTGGAACTGATCGGCATGCTTCTGTAGCGTTCATGGCACTGCCACCAGCAGAACGAGCAACTGGCTGACGTTTTAGCGTTTCAAGAAGCGCGTAGCCTATTGCATCACCGAAACTGAAGCCGGAACGGACGTCTCCGGCATCAAGACAAGAGCTGTGCGCGATGGCAAGGATTGGGTGCTGTCGGGTTCAAAAATCTGGATACATAACGCGCCCGTGCCGATCTCGGCTTTGTGCTGGCGCGAACGGACCCCGGCGCGGGGCATCGCGGCATGTCGATCTTCATTGTCGATCTCAACGCCAAGGGTGTTTCGCGGGGCAAGAAGGAAAAGAAGATGGGCCAGCGCGCGTCTCCTGTCGGCGCATTCCATTTCGATTCTGTCACGCTTGCCCGGAGATGCGCTGCTGGGCGCAGAAAATCGCGGTTTCCACATCATGATGAGCGTGCTCGACAAGGGCCGTATCGGCATTGGAGCGCTTGCTGTCGGCATTGCGCAGGCTGGGCTGGAAGCGGCAGTAGACTATGCAAAGACGCGCAAGCAATTTGGCAAGCCCATCGCCGAAAATCAGGGGCTTCAATGGCTGCTGGCCGACATGAAGAAAGACATCACCGCCGCCCGCGCCCTGGTTCACCGCGCAGCCATGGTGATGGATCAGGACGGTGATGCGACCATGGATTGCTCTATCGCCAAGTGCTTTGCAAGCGATTGCGCCGTACAGCATACGGCCAACGCCGTGCAGGTGTTTGGCGGATCCGGCTATATCCGTGGATTTGAAGTGGAGCGCCTCTATCGCGATGCGAAGATCACGCAAATATATGAAGGCACCAACCAGATCCAGCGGACAATTATCGCGCGAGAACTCCTGAAGTCATGATGCTCAGCACTCTTCTCACCGAGGCGATAGGTAACAACGTTACCTGTTACAAGACAGTCGCTGAAAGCGACATCATGTTGTTTGCGGGTATCACCGGTGATTTTTCACCCAATCACACTGACGAAGTAGCTATGGCGAAAACCGCATATGGCGGGCGCATTGCCCACGGCGCCTTACTTGTGGGCTATATGTCGCGAGCTTCCACGCTAATGGCTGAGATTTGCCCGCATTTGATGAAAACCCACTACCCAGTGTCAGTCGGTTATGATCGGGTGCGTTTTCTGCGTGGCGTCAGGATTGGCGATACTTTGACGATCAACTACCGCATTGCAGAAGTTGACGTTGTGAAGGCCAGAAGCCTTGCCGCGGTTGACATGAAAAATCAGAAAGATGAGGTTTGCGCAGTTGCCACGCATATCATGAGCTGGCTCGCTCGCGATCCGACAGCACAAGGGAACTCTCAATGAATGCCATCAAAACCCGGAAGTTCGGCCGTGTGGACCTCAATGTTACGGATATGGGATTTGGTGCGGCACCCATCGGGAACTTCCTCAGGCCTATCTCCGAGGAGGTGTCCGACGGCATGGTGCAGCACGCATGGAATGCTGGCATGCGTTACTTCGATACAGCTCCTTACTATGGTCACGGCTTATCTGAGGCCCGTCTGGGCCACAGCCTGCGTTGGAAACCGCGCGGCGAGTTCATGATATCCAGCAAAGTGGGCCGTGTGCTCAAGGCGAGACCCCGCAAATCCATCGACTTCAAGCCATGGGTTGATGGGCTGCCCTTCGAATGCGTGTTCGACTATTCCTATGACGGCACGATGCGGTCCTTCGAGGAACTCGCTACAGCGGCTAGGGCTTGAACACATCGACATACTCTTCATCCATGATGCCGATGTATTCACGCATGGCCCGGAAAAGCAGAAAGTCTACTTCAAACAAGCCATGGAAGGTTGTTACCCTGCCCTTCAGAAGCTGAAGGACCAGGGCATGGTGAAAGCCATCGGCATCGGCGTCAACAATTGGGAGGTAATGCTCGACTTCATGCAACAGGGCGACTTCGACTGCCTGCTCATGGCTGGGCGCTACACGCTCCTTGAGCAGGAACCTCTCGATGAGTTGATGCCGCTCTGCGAAAAGCGTGGTGCGGCAATCGTCATCGGTGGCGGGCTCAACAGCGGCATTCTCGCGACCGGAGCCGTACCCGGCGCGAAGTATAACTATTCACCCGCACCCGAACGCATTCTGGAAAAAGTGCGAAAGATGGAGGCGGTATGCAAATCGCACGGGGTGCCGCTCGCCGCCGCAGCGCTGCAGTTCCTGCTGGCCCACCCAGCAGTTGCGTCACACGTTCCTGGTACGCGCAATTTGGAGCAGATGAAACAAAACATCGAATGGATCAGCCATCCGATCCCGCCGATGTTCTGGGCAGACATGAAAGAGGCTGGCCTGCTGCGCAGGGAAGCGCCTGTTCCCGGGTGATACGAAGGGACCAGAGACCCGAAAAACAACCGAATTATACCTAAGGGCCGTCGCCGCAGATTACCCTTCACCTCCAACTTGTTGCGATGCAAACATGCGGTATAAAGGTTGCGCAACCACTATATCAATTGATCCGCTGGCCGGTAGCCCTGTCGAAAACATGCACATTTGGGGGAGTGATGGAGAGATGAACCTTGTCGCCAGGCGCCAGGCTCGTGCGTTCCATGACCATGAGAGTCAGAAGATTTCCAGCTGTTTTGATAGCAACCTGCGTAGTCATGCCCAGGGGCTCGACCACCAGAACTTCGCCACCTATTCCGCTGCCGGTGATATCCAGATGCTCCGGCCGCATGCCCAGAGTCACTTCCTGCCCCTCGCTCACGCCTGTTGAAGCAATCGACACAAGGCTACCGTCAGGCAGCCGCGCCTTGGGGCAATCCGATATCTCAACCACCCCCTCGAGGAAGTTCATGGTAGGCGAACCGATGAAACCCGCCACGAAAGCGTTGGCGGGACGATCATAGAGCTCAAGGGGAGCCCCCACCTGCTGAACTATGCCTTCATTCATCACCACGATGCGATTAGCCATAGTCATGGCTTCGATCTGATCATGAGTCACATAGATGGATGTGGTCTTGAGTGATTGGTGCAATGCCTTGATCTCGGTACGCATCTGGGCGCGAAGCTTGGCATCGAGATTGGAAAGCGGCTCATCGAACAGAAACACTTTCGGATCACGCACAATGGCCCGACCCATTGCCACGCGCTGGCGCTGGCCGCCCGACAACTGCTTGGGAAGGCGCGCCAGCAGTGCGCCAAGACCCAGCATGCCGGAGGCCTCGTTAACCCGCTTCGTGATCTTGTCGGCGGGTTCCTTTCGCAGCATGAGTCCAAAACTCATGTTTTTTTCGACATCCATGTGCGGATAAAGGGCATAGGACTGGAACACCATGGCGATGTCGCGGTCGCGCGGGGCGACATCATTCACCAGCCGGTCACCGATGCGGATTTCGCCTCCGCTGATCTCCTCAAGACCCGCAATTGAACGCAGCAGCGTCGATTTTCCGCAACCCGATGGCCCCACAAGAACCACGAACTCGCCATCCTCGATGGTGAGATCGATGCCGGACAGCACTTTCACTGCGCCGAATTCCTTGCTCACGTTGTGCAATGTCACGGAAGCCATTTGATTATCCCTTGACCGCGCCGGCCGTCAGTCCAGTCACCAGGTATCGTTGCAGGAAGGCAAAGAACAGGCAGACCGGGATCAGCGCCAACACCGAGGCTGCCATCATCTGCCCCCAGTCGACCGCAAATTTGCCGATGAATGTGAGAAGGCCGACGGAGAAATGTCTTCTGATCCTCGCTGTTGATCAGCATCAGCGCGAACAGCAGTTCGCTCCAGGCCGCGGTGAAGACGAAGGCAACTGTCGCCCCCATGCCGGGTAGCGTCAGCGGCAAGACGATCCGCCGAAGCGCCGTGACACGGGTGCAACCATCGATCATCGCAGCCTCTTCCAGTTCCTTCGGGACGCCGTCGAAGAAGGACTGCATCAGGAATGTGGCAAAAGCGATGTTGAAGGCTGTGTAAATGACGATGAGACCGTAGAGATTGTCGGTCAGGCCAATCGTAGACATGATGCGGAAGATCGGCGGGATGACCATGACCAATGGGAACGTCTGCGTCAGCAGCAACACGAGACTCACCCAGTTCTTCCCACGAAATTGAAAGCGCGACAGGGCATAGCCCGCAAGCGAGGCGACGACTGTTACGATGATGGCGGTGGAGATTGAAACGATCAGGCTGTTAAGAAAATAGCGGGGGAAATCAGAAGCCTTGAGCACGATGGCATAGTTTTGCAAGGTCACACGGGTCGGCCATAGCTTGATGCCTTCGCTGTAAAGCAGATTTTCCGGCGTCACCGAGATTTTGACTGTCCAATAGATCGGGAAGACGGCAAAGGCCACATAGAGAAAGATTGCAGTGTAAAGGCCCAGGGTGCTGAGCGTCCTTTGCAACCTGTTTTGTCCAACCATGTCAGATGTCTTTCAACAACGTACGCCGCATCTGGATGACAATCAGCGAATAGAGGATGAGAAGCATCAACAGCAGCACGGCTATGGCGGAGGCATATCCTTTGTCGAGCGCCTTGAAGGCCGAAACATAGATATAGGTCGCGATGGTGTTGGTAGAGCCTGCCGGTCCCCCTGCCGTCATCACATAGATGAGATCGGCGAAGGTTGCGATCCAGACCGTACGCAGCATCACGGTGATGGCGATGGTGGGCGCCAGGAACGGCATGGTCACCTTGGTGAACTGCTGCCAGACAGAGGCACCATCAATGGATGCTGCTTCATACAATTCGGAGGGAATGGACTTGCGGGCCGCGAGCAGCGTGATGGCGAAGAACGGTATGCCAAACCAGACGTTGGCGATGATCGGCCCCCACATGGCAGTCGATGGATGGGCAAGAATCGTGACTGGTTCACTTTGAATGCCGAAAGCATAGAATACGTGAGGCAAGGGCCCAATGAGCGGATTAAACAACCAGGACCAGGTGAGACCAGTCAGAAATGTCGGCACCGCCCACGGAAGAAACACCAGCGCCTGCACCAGCTTGCGGCCATAAAACGGCCGGTTGAGAAGCAGCGCCAGTCCGAGACCGAGGAAGAACTGAAAGAACAGGCTGCCAATCGTCCACCACGCCGTATTGAGCAAGGCACTGTAAAGTACGTCGTCGTGCAGCATGGTGCGGTATTGACCAAGGCCGGCAAATTGCGACTTGAAGGCCGAGAATTTCCAGAACGAGTAGGAAATGCCGATGATCAACGGAACCACAAGCACAGTGGCAATGACGACCAGAGCGGGGCTGAGGTAAAGCCAAGGCTCGAGCACAATCGACCAACGCCTGCGCTGGTTCACGCTGCCCAAGGTTTCGGCCATCACGACCATGGCATTCCGATCACTATGCAAAGCGGCCCGGCTGACAACCGGGCCACCTCATTGACTGTGCGTTACTTGTGTTCGGCCATGTACTTTTGCTGTTCGGCCGTGAGGAAGGCAGCCCAGCCATCTGCCACTTCCTTGGCAGTCTTCTTGCCGAGAAGCAGTTCCTGGAAGGCGGTCGGAACCATCGAGTCATAAAATACGCCGAGGTTCTCGAGGTGTGTTGGCGGCGTCACGAAGACGTATTTCTCAGGATTGTTGAGTTCGTCGAACCAGCCCTTGAACTGCTCCGTCTTGAAGTGCTCGTCCTGCTCCGCCCCCTTGTGGATCGGCATCACGCCCACGACCTTGGCCCAGCCGAGGTTCTGCTTGCTTTCAAGCAGGTATGACATGACCTTCCATGTCTCCTTCTTGGCCGGGCTATCCGACAGCATGGCCCAACCGGCATATCCCAGCGCGGGATAGGCCTTGCCATTGGGACCTACCGGCCAGGGCGCCACGGCAAAGTCTTCTGCCTTCATCTTCTCGGCTATGCCGATGAGGGCATCGGGGTCCTGGTTAAGCATGGCGCAGGTGCCGGTGTAGAAGCCAGTCACCAACTCGTTGAAACCCCAGCTGATCGAGTCCTTCGGCGCCCAGCCCTTCTGATAAATGTCGGCCAGCATCTGCAGGCCCTTCACCGAACCCTCTTCGTTGAAGGTCGAGGTGCCGTCTTCGTTGAAGTAACCGGCCTTGCCGCCCATGTTGTTCATGAATTGCTGGATCGATCCGAAGGCGCCAGGCCCGCCGCGCAGGCAGTAGCCGGTCTTGCCATTGCCGAGCGCTGCAATCTTTTCCGCGGCGGCGGCAAATTCCTCCATCGTCGCGGGCGGACCTGCGAGGCCGGCTTCGGCAAACAGTTTCTTGTTATAGAACATGGCATTGATGTAGTAGCCATAGGGGATCATGTACTGGGTGTTCTTGACGGTCGAGCCGAACTGCTTGGCGCGCTCGCCCAGGGTTGCGGCTTCCGCCCAATCTTTCATGTAGGGACCGAGGTCCTCAAGCTGGCCGTTGTTGGCGTAGAGGCCCATCCAGCGTTCCGGCATCTCCACGAGGTCCGGCGTCTCTCCAGCCTGCACCATGCTAAGGAACTTCTCGAAAGCCTGACCCCAGGGAAGCGAGATGACTTCAACCTTGATGTCCGGATTGGCTTTCTCGAATTCGGCGAGCTGGCCTTTGAGGAATTCCGTCCGCTGCGGACTGGTGATCACTTCAACAAGCTGCACCTTGGTTTCGGCCCAGGCCGAAGCTGCGCCCAGCGCAAGCGCGGCACCAAGCAACATAGTCGTGAACAGTTTCTTCATTCTATCCTCCCTTAGGGTTTAGCACTGCTTACAAAGGCGTTTTCCAGGTCTGCCCAGAGCATTTCAGGATCCTCAAGACCGACATGAAGTCTGATAGCGCGCGGAGAAACGCCGAAACGGTCAAAAGAATTGACGCCGGGCGTTTGCGCCAGCGAGGCAGCGACGGGAACGATAAGGCTTTCGTGGCCACCCCAACTGACGCCGAGTCGGAAGAATTTGAGAGCGTCGGAGAAGCGTTCCACATTGATGCGCTCATCGACTTCGAACGTGAACAACCCGGTGAAGCCGCTGAGTGTGGCGCGACCGGGATGATTTGAATAGACCGGATGATGAACCGTGGTCACGCGGGCGTGCTGGCGCAACCGGTCGGCGATTAGCAGGGCATTATCCATGTGGCGGCGGATGCGCAGAGGAAGAGTACGCAAGCCTCGCGTCAACAAGAAAGCTTCGAGGGGCGATAGCTTCGCGCCCATAAACGGATGCGTCAGTTCGTTGATTTTCGCCACCAGGCTGGCCGAACCTGCGACCACGCCGGCCACCGTATCACTATGGCCGCCAATATATTTCGAAGCAGAATGCACCACCAGATCAATGCCATGGGCGATCGGTTTCTGAAACACGGGCGTGGCCCAGGAATTGTCGATCATGGTCACGATGCCAAGAGCTTTTGCGGCCCCGGCAAGGCGTGCGATATCCTGCAACTCGAAAACCATGGAGCTTGGGCTTTCGAGATAGAGCAGCTTGGCGCCCGGCAGCATTGCCTCCACGGCTTCGGCGTCGGTGCCATCGACGTAGTCGACGGTGATTCCAAACCGCGGCAGCAGTTTCTCGAAGAAGCGATAGGAGTCGCCATAGCAGTGGCGCACCGCAACGATGCGTTCGCCTGACTTCACAACGGATAGAACAGTAGCGCTGATTGCCGCCATGCCGCTGGCAAAGCCGCGGGCTGCTTCTGCACCCTCCAGGCTGGCGATGCGGCGCTCGAAGTCATGGACGGTCGGATTGCCGACCCGTGAGTAAATGTAGCCGCTGCCCTCGCCGGCAAAGGCTCTCTGCATGGCTTCGAAAGTCTTGAATGTGAACAGAGAGGTTTGATAGATTGGGCCGACCACAGGGTCGTGTTGGTGTTCAGCGTCATCGCAGACGATGAGCGAAGCTTCGGCTATTGCGGAAGCCGCGAGATGTGGATCATGCTTCACCGGGAAAAGCCTCACGGATTTCACGCTCGACGGAATCGATCAACATCCACGCTTGCGCGCGGGCTGTTTCCGGTTCGCGCCGGGTAATTGCTTCATACATAGTGCGATGAAATGGATGGGAGGCAGCCGCGAAATCCGGCAATTCCAGTGCATTCTCCCATAGCTGATGTAACAGATCGTGCATGGATTGAATGATTTGCGGAAAGAACGGGTTTCCGCTTGCCCGGTAAACCGATTGATGAAACTGCCAGTCCTCATCCGATCCATTACCTCTGGCATGGGTTGCCTCCAGCCTCAGGAGCGCCGCGCCGATCGCTGCCACATCTTCCGCACTGGCATAGGCTGCGCAAAGCGCTGCAGCCTCCCCTTCAAGCGCCCGCCGCACCTGCAGGATCTGGAGGAGATTCTTCACTTTCGATGGTCGCGCCAGGACCAGCGGCACGTGGAGTAAATTGGGGCCGACAGAAACCCGAAGATAAGCACCGCTACCTTGCCGCATTTCGATAACTCCCAGCGCCTCCCAGCGCTTCAGCGCCTCGCGTACTGTAGAGCGCCCGACGCCAAGGGCTTCACATAACACCCGCTCGCTGGGAAGCCTGCTGCCCGGAATGATTGCATGCTGATCGACATAGGCTGCCAGAGAATCGAGGACCGCCGAGTCCAGCGATTTCGGTCGGACGGGCCTCAAGAGGCCCGCGGCAGTGACGTGTTTGGAGTTCTTGTAAAGCCACTATGGCCCACCGGTCAGGTTATCAGACCACTTGATGTTTGAGCAGGCTTGCACTTAAGTCAAGGTGCTGCTGGCACTGTTGTAGTTTCTGCCGGTACTGCCAATTGTCTAACGAAGGAAGGTTCCATGGGCCCATCCAGAGCCGGAATCAGCCTGGCTGACTATCGGCCGCGATCGAAGCTCGTGCATCGGGAGAACCGCATCGAGATGCCCCGTTTTCCGCTGATTGATGCCCACAACCATCTCGGCGCAGACTTTGGAGGTGGATGGGACAGTCGTCCGGTTGAGGCGCTTATCGACCAACTGGATCAGGCAAATGTGCGTGCCTATGTTGATCTCGACGGCGGATGGGGAGAGGAAATCCTTGATGCGAGGTTACGCAAGTTCAAGGAGCCCCATCCTGACAGGTTCATCTGTTTCGGGTCTCCATGCTGGCGTCACTGGGCCGCCGACGGCATATCGTTTGGCGAGAAGACTGCCCGGCAATTCCGCGCGCAGGTGGCACGCGGCGCGCAAGGCCTGAAGATCTGGAAGGATTTTGGACTGCATGTGCGCGACGAGAAAGGAGTGCTCGTCGCTGTTGATGATCCGCGACTTATGCCACTATGGGAGACAGCAAGTGAACTCGGCGTTCCGGTTCTCGTTCATGTTGCCGATCCCATTGCATTCTTCGATCCGCTTGATGAAAGCAATGAACGTTGGGAAGAACTGCACGCCCATCCGGATTGGCATTTTCCGGCAACGCGCTTTCCATCCTTCATGGGCATCATGGAAGGGTTTGCGCGCCTGGTGAAGCGGCATCCCAAGACAGTATTCATCGGCGCGCATGTGGCTTGCTACGCCGAGAACCTGCTATGGGTCGATAACCTTCTGGACGAATGCCCCAATTTGTTCATCGATTTCAGCGCGCGCATTTCGGAACTCGGCCGCCAACCGTTTTCAGCACGGCGGCTTTTCATGAAGCACCAGGACCGGATATTGTTCGGAACCGACAGTGGCCCCGATCTTGACATGTATCGCACCTATTTCCGCTTTCTTGAGACCGAAGACGAATATTTCGGCCACAACCCGAACGGATTACCAAACCAGGGACGATGGCAGATCTACGGACTGAATCTCGAGCCCGCTACGCTGGAAAAAATCTACTACCGAAATTCCGTCGCGCTGTTTGGCTTAGCTGCTTGAGCAAGGTTCGGCTTGAATTTTCCCATCTTTGGTTTGCAGCGCTCCCCCCCTCATTCCCACTCAATGGTCCCCGGCGGCTTTGACGTCACGTCATAGACCACGCGTGAAACGCCCTTCACTTCATTGATGATGCGGGTGGCCGTGCGGCCGAGGAAGCTCATGTCGAAGGCGTAGAAATCCGCCGTCATGCCATCGACTGAGGTAACGGCGCGCAGCGCCAGCACCCGGTCATAGGTGCGGCCATCGCCCATGACGCCAACCGTCTGCACCGGCAGCAGCACGGAGAAGGCCTGCCAGATCTTGTCGTAGAGACCAGCCTTGCGGATTTCATCAATGTAGATCGCGTCTGCCTTGCGCAGGATGTCGAGCTTCTCGCGCGTCACCCCGCCCGGCAAACGAATGGCAAGGCCCGGCCCGGGGAAAGGATGCCGGCCAATGAATGCTTGAGGCAGACCAAGCTCTTGGCCGAGCCTCCTCACCTCATCTTTGAACAGTTCGCGCAACGGTTCGACGAGCTTCATGTTCATCCGCTCGGGCAGGCCGCCAACATTGTGGTGCGACTTGATGGTAACCGATGGCCCGCCAGTGAATGACACACTCTCGATCACATCCGGGTAGAGTGTGCCCTGCGCCAGGAAATCCGCTCCACCAATTTTCTTGGCCTCGCGCTCGAACACTTCAATGAACAGACGGCCGATGGTCTTGCGCTTGGTTTCAGGATCAACCTCGCCTTCAAGCGCGGAAATGAATTCGTCCGACGCATCGACATGCACAAGCGGCAGGTTGTAATGCTCGCGGAACATCTTCACCACATCCGCCGCCTCGTTCTGCCGCATGAGGCCGTGATCAACGAGCACGCAGGTCAACTGATCGCCGATGGCTTCATGGATCAGCACTGCGGCAACGGATGAATCGACCCCGCCCGAAAGGCCGCACAATACCTTGCCCTTGCCGACCTGCTCACGGATGCGGGCAATCGCCTCCTGCCGGAAGGCAGCCATCGTCCAATCACCCTTGCAGCCTGCAATGCCGCGCACGAAGTTCTTCAGCAGTGCAGCACCTTCCGGCGTGTGCACGACTTCCGGGTGGAACATCAGGCCATAGAACTTGCGGGCGGAATCCTCGATCACTGCGAACGGCGCATTCTCGGAAACGCCTTTCACCGCGAAGCCGGGCGGCATGTTGGTAATCCGGTCACCATGGCTCATCCACACGGTGTGGCTATTGCCATCGCTCCACACGCCATCAAACAGAGGTGAGGCTGCCTTGACCGAAACCTCGGCCCGGCCGAACTCGCGGTGGTGGCCGCTTTCCACCTTGCCGCCGAGTTGCTGGGCCAGAAGCATCTGCCCGTAACAGATGCCGAGCACAGGAATCCCCGCCTCAAAAATCTCCTGCGGCGCCCTGGGGCTGCCCTCCTCCGCTGGTGACGCCGGTCCACCCGAGAGGATCACCGCCTTGGGCTTCATGCGCTGGAAGGCGGCAGATGCATTCTGGAACGGAATGACTTCCGAATAGACGCCCATTTCCCGCACCCGGCGGGCAATCAGCTGGGTGACTTGCGAGCCGAAATCGACGATGAGTATCTGGTCATGCTGCATGACCGGGCTTTAAGCAACTCGCGCCAGAGTTTGCAAGGCGCGCCTCAACCCGCCGCAATATCCCACAGCAGCTTGACATTGAGGGCAATGATGATGGCGGCAATGATGGCCGACGCGACGGTGAGCCAGCCGGGTGCCGTCAATGCGCCCATCTTGGCGCGGTCGCGCGTGAACATGACCAGCGGCACGATGGCGAACGGCAGCTGGAAGGCGAGGATCACCTGGCTGAGGATGAGCAGCGTGCCGGTGCCTTCCGACCCGTAGAGAATTGTGACACCTGCCGCTGGCCCGATGGCCACCATGCGCGTCACCAGCCGCCGCATCCACGCCGGCAGGCGGATGTTGAGAAAGCCTTCCATGACGATTTGCCCGGCAAGCGTTGCCGTTACTGTCGAATTGAGGCCGCAGGCCAACAGCGATATGGCAAACAACTTGGGCGCCAATAGCGATCCGACGAGCGGCGCCAGCATCGAATGCGCATCGCCCAGATCGGATACCGTTGTGGCGCCCACCCTATGGAAAGTCGCAGCCGCAAGAATGAGGATGGAGGCATTGACAAGAAGTGCGAACATCAGCGCCACGGTTGAATCAATAGTGGCGAACGTCAGCGCCTGCCGCTTGTCTTCTACGCTCGTGCCATAGGCTCTTGTCTGCACGATGCCCGAATGCAGGTAGAGATTATGCGGCATGACGGTTGCGCCGATGATGCCAAGCGCCAGGTAGAGCATCTGCGGATTCTTGACAATGTCGACTGTCGGCGCGAAGCCGAGTATGACCTGTCCCCATTCCGGGTCAGCCATGGCGATCTGCACGAAGAAACAGGCGAATATGACACCGAGCAGCGCCATGATGAACGCCTCGATGTAGCGGAAGCCAAGCTTCTGCATCCACAGAATCAGGAACACGTCGAGCGCGGTGATGATGACGCCGATCTCAAGCGGAATGCCGAACAGCAGATTGAGGCCGATGGCGGTGCCGACCACTTCGGCAATGTCGGTGGCGATGATGGCTATTTCCGCAAATACCCAGAGAATGAAGGAAACTGACTTGGGGAATGCGTCACGGCAGGCCTGCGCGAGGTCGCGGCCAGAGCCGATGGCAAGCCTGGCGCATAGCGACTGCAGGATGATGGCCATGATGTTGGAGAGCAGCGCAACGAACAGCAAGGTGTAGCCAAACTGCGCCCCACCAGCGATCGAGGTGGCCCAGTTGCCGGGGTCCATGTAGCCCACGGAAACGAGATAACCCGGGCCGACAAAGGCCAGCGCCCGCCTGAACCAGGGGCCGGAAGCCCGTACCGGAACGGTGCGGAAAACATCGATCAGCGACGGTTCGCCGCGATGCTGGCGCCAGCCGCGCGACACCGGTGAAGAGTTCAGGGCAGTTTCGGTCATGGTCAAAGTTTAGCATTGGCTAAATTAATTGCAATAGGGTAATATTGCGCTGCATCACGGGGAAAGTCATGGTTGCCGCCAAGCGAAAGATTCCATCGGCTAAACTCAGGTCTGCCGCCTTCAAGCGCGTGCGGGCTGACCACCAGAATGAGCTGGCGGCTGACTATGTCGAAATGATCGCCGATCTGATCGACGAGCGTGGCGAAGCCCGCTGCACTGATATTGCGCTCAGGCTCGGTGTTGCCAATGCGACCGTGGTCAAGACGCTGCGCCGCCTGCAGACGGCGGGCCTCGTCAACCAGGAGCCGTACCGCGCCATTTTCCTCACCATGGAGGGCTGGAAGCAGGCCGAGGATGGCCGCCGCCGCCATGCGCTGGTGGAGCGTTTCCTGCTGGCGCTCGGCGTCTCGCAAGAGGCGGCCCGCAGCGACGCCGAGGGCATTGAACACCACGTCAGCGCCGAAACGCTGCGCGCCATGGCGAGGTTTATCGCCCGGTCGTAAATTAAAGTTCGCGCCGCATCACCGCGACGAAGAAGCCATCCGTATCGTGCTGGCGCGGCGTCAGCAGCAGCGTTTCTTCCTTCCCATCTGCGGAACGGGGTGGCTCGTTGCCGATGAACTGCTCCCATTGCAACTTGGTGGGCACGAGTGAAAAGTCCCGGTACGAGCCAAGAAAACCACCAACCTGGTCTGTGTTCTCCTCCGGCAGCACCGAACAGGTGATGTAGACAAGCCGACCGCCGGGCTTCACCAGCAAGGCCCCCTGCTCCAGCACCTGTCGCTGGTCTTTGAGCCGCTGTTGCAGCTGCTTTTCCGTCAGCCGCCACTTGGCATCGGGCTTGCGCCGCCAGGCACCGGAGCCGGAGCATGGTGCGTCAATCAGCACGCAATCAAAACCGCCGACAGCGGCGAGTTGCTCCTTCTGCTCGGCGGAAATGACCTCGACCATCGAGGCGCCTGCGCGGTTGATGCGTTCGAAAATCGGCCGCAGCCGGTGCCTGTCGGCGTCATGGGCGATGAGCTTGCCACGGTTTTCCATCAATGCGGCGAGTGCCAGTGTCTTGCCGCCAGCGCCAGCGCAGATATCGGCCACCGTTTCGCCAGGCCTGACGCCTGATAGCAGCGCCGCCACCTGTGAGGCACTGTCCTGAACCTCGAACCAGCCTAGCCCATGGGCAGGTTCCGCCTCCACATTGGCATTGCGGGAATTACCATCAGGCGGCGCAATGCGAACCGAGAGCGGCGACAATGGCCCCTCCTTGGGCTCGAAGCGCGCCAGCGCAGCCAGCACTTTCGGCCTGTCTGCCTTCAACGTATTGACGCGCAGGTCTATCGGCGCACGCTCTGCCAGCCGCACACCTTCCTGTGCGGCATTGCCGCCGAAACAACGCTCAAATGAAGGCTGAAGCCATTCCGGAAAATCGCCAGCCACATGCACCGGCAAATCAGTTGGTGGAGCAGCATCGAGAGTCTTCACCTCTGCCGCCGTAAGCGGCCCCGGGCCGTGGCCTTCACTCGCAAGCGTCATGATAGCGGCAGTATTCAACCCCCACACATCATGCAAGACGCCAAGCACCAGCCCGCGCGGCGTTCCATCCCCCATGCGGGCAGCAAGCGACGACCGCTTGCGCAGTGAATCGTAGACTAACGTTCCGATGCCATGCCGGTCTGAAGAGCCGGCGAAACGATGCGCCTTGCCCCAGTCCTTGAGGGCTTCCGAGGCAGGCCGATGCCGCTCGAATATCTCGGTCAGCACTTCGATTGCGGCGGCAGCCCGCCCGGCCAGCTTCATGCCTCAGCCAGCCACATAAAGCCTGAAGGCGAGCCATGCCCACATGGCGATGACACAAGCATAGCCTGCAAGGAAAAGCGGCATGCGGCGCATGATGACATTGCGTCCCGAATGCTCGAGGCTGTGCAGAATGCGCGTAACGATGAAGGCCCACGACAAGGCGACGGCGACCCAGTCCGCCTTGCCGGTCACCAGCAGCAGCGCGCAGCAGGCATACCAGATGACGGGCACCTGGAACTGGTTGTTCAGGTTGTTGCCGAGCTTGAGCGATTTCTCTGGCCAGGCATTGGTATTGAGCGCTATTTCCTTCAGGCGTGCCTTGCCCTTACGCACGGCTTCTATGCGGGCCTGCAGGGTGAAAGCGCCGACGACAAAGGTGAGCAGAACATGCAGGAAGACGGGCGCCAGCAGCGCCTGTTCAATGCTCATCGCGAGCCCGCCTGATAGTTGGGCGCCTCGCGCGTGATCATCACGTCATGCACATGGCTTTCGCGCATGCCCGCACTGGTGATGCGGATGAACTCCGCCTTCTCGCGAAGCTCGGCAAGCGTTGCAGAGCCAGTATAGCCCATGGCGGCACGCAGCCCGCCGGTCAACTGGTGCAGCACCGCCGCAGTCGGACCCTTGTAGGGAACCTGGCCCTCGATGCCTTCGGGAACGAGCTTCAGGCTGTCCTTCACCTCCTGCTGGAAATAGCGGTCAGCGGAACCCCGCGCCATGGCGCCGACCGAGCCCATGCCGCGATAGGCCTTGAACGAGCGGCCGTTGTACAGATACGTCTCCCCAGGAGACTCATCCGTTCCCGCCAGCAGCGAGCCGATCATGGCGACGCTGGCGCCAGCGGCAAGCGCCTTGGCTAGGTCACCCGATTGTTTGATGCCACCATCGGCGATCACCGGCACATCGTTCTTCCAGGCCTCTTCGGCGCATTCCATGATGGCAGAAAGCTGCGGCACGCCGATGCCTGCTACGATTCGCGTGGTGCATATGGAACCTGGACCAATGCCGATCTTGACGGCATCGGCTCCGGCATCAATAAGGGCACGCACGGCATTGCCGGTCGCCACGTTGCCGGCGATGATCTGCACCCGGTTGGAAAGCTTCTTGATGCGCGCAACCTGGCCAATGACGTTGGCGGAATGGCCATGCGCGGTATCCACCACAATCACGTCGACGCCCGCGTCAATCAGCTGTTCAGCCCGCCCGAAGCCATCTTCCCCGGTGCCGGTAGCTGCTGCCACGCGCAGCCGCTCATGTTCGTCCTTGGTTGCGTACGGATGGTCCGCCGCCTTCTCCATGTCGTTGACCGTGATCAGGCCCACGCACTCAAAATCGTCATTCACCACGATGAGTTTTTCAATGCGGTGCTTGTGCAGCAGGCGTCTGGCTTCAGTGCGGTCCACACCTGCCTTTACGGTGATCAGCTTCTGCGTCATCAGCGCGCTGACCTGCGTTCCAAGATCCGTGGCAAAGCGCACGTCGCGGTTGGTGATGATGCCGACAAGCTTGCCATCGGCTTCGACCACTGGGATGCCGGAAATCTTGTGCCGTTCTTTCAGCTGCATTACTTCAGCAAGCGTCGACTGAGGCGTGATGGTGATGGGGTTGACCACCATGCCGGATTCGAAGCGCTTCACTTGCCGTACATGATCAGCTTGCTGCGCCGGATCGAGGTTCTTGTGGATGACGCCGATGCCGCCGGCCTGCGCCATGGCAATCGCCATGCGAGCCTCTGTGACGGTATCCATCGCCGCCGAGATGATCGGCATCGACAGGTTGATAGTCCGCGTCAACCGCGTGGCAATCGAAACCTGGGCTGGCAGAACAGACGACGCGGCTGGCTTCATCAGCACGTCGTCGAAAGTGAGATATTCGGGAATTGCGCGAGGCGCCATCGGCCAACCTTTCCGTAAAGCAGGAATCATCAGGATTGGCAGGGGTGCTTAACACTGCCAAAGCCCGACAAGCAAGGAATGTTTCTGCGTTGCAAAATCAGGCGTTTTGCGTAGTTTCTGCAGCAGGAAAAGCAAATGCCGCAAGCTCATCATCACCACCATGATTCCCTTCATAGTCATGGGCATGGCCATGCCCCCGGAAACTTCGGCAGGGCTTTCGCCATCGGCATTTTTCTCAACACTGCCTTTGTCATCGTCGAAGCAGTTTATGGCTTCCTGTCCAACTCGATGGCGCTGGTGGCGGACGCAGGCCACAACCTATCCGATGTTCTGGGATTGGCCGTTGCATGGTTGGCCGCGAGCCTGGCAGCCCGTCCGCCCAGCAGCCGCTACACCTATGGCTTCAAGGGTGCGACGATTCTTGCCGCCCTCGCCAATGCGGTCACGCTGCTCGTAGCCATGGGGGCAATCGGATGGGAGGCCGTGCAGCGATTCTTTGCACCAGCGGCGGTTGAAAGCCGCACCGTCATCATCGTTGCTGCGATCGGCATTGCCATCAACTTCGCAACCGCCATGTTGTTTGCGAAGGGCCGTGAAGGCGACATCAACATCAAGGGCGCCTACCTCCACATGATGGCCGATGCCGCCGTTTCAGCCGGTGTTGTAGCAGCCGGCTTAGCCATTCTCTACACCGGCTGGCAGTGGATTGACCCGGCTATCAGCCTGGTGATCGTGGCCATTGTCGTCTGGGGCACATGGGGCTTGCTGCGCGAAAGCCTCAGCATGTCAATGCAGGCTGTGCCGCGCTCCGTTGAAGAAGCAGAAGTGCGAAATTTTCTGAAGCAGCAGCCGGGCGTCATCAGTCTGCATGACATTCACATCTGGAACATGAGTACGACAGACGTTGCCCTGACTGCTCACCTCGTGATGGATGGAACCCATCCAGGAGATCGCTTCCTCATGCAGCTGGCGCAAGAGTTGAAACACCATCACGGCATTTCCCATGTCACCATCCAGATCGAAACCGATCCCGATACCGAATGCACGATCGCGCCTGATCATATCGTTTGACGCGGAGAAATCTCACTCGCCCCGAAACCCGGTGGCGAGCACGAACAGTTCCGCCGAGTCGTCGCGGCTGGACATCGGCTTCATATGCCGCACCTTGGAAAAATTCCTCTTCATTCGCGCAAGCATTTCGCCCTCGCTGCCGCCGCGCAGCACCTTGGCAAGATAGGTGCCGCCCGGCGCCAGAACCTGGCAGGCAAAATCCAGCCCGGCTTCCGCCAGCCCCATGATCAGCATGTGGTCAGTGTGCTTGTGGCCGGTGGCATGCGCCGCCATGTCTGACAGCACCACATCCACCTTGGCGCCGCCAATGGCATCAAAGAGTAGCTGTGGCGCATCATCTTCCAGAAAGTCTTTCTTGAAAATGCTGACGCCAGGAAGCGGATCGACGCTGTGCATGTCGATGGCGATGACCTTGCCTCGCCCCTCCTCCGCTTTAACGCGTTGAGCAGCAACCTGGCTCCAGCTGCCGGGCGCCGCACCGAGATCAACAACCACCTGCCCCGGCTTGAGTATCTTGTACTTGTCATCAATCTCGATGAGCTTGAAAGCCGAGCGCGCCCTATAGCCCAGCTTGCGGGCCTCGCGCACATAGGGATCGTTGAGCTGGCGCTCCAGCCACTCCTTCTGCGAAACTGTGCGTTCCTTGCCTTTGCGGAGGCGCACGGTCAGCGCACGTCCGCCCACCTTGTCACGGCTGCCGGGCCGGCTCACCGGCTAACCCCATAAACGCCGTCATCTTTCATCAACTGGGTGAGGATGCCCTCGCGCAGGCCGCGGTCAGCGACGCGCACGCGCTCGGTGGGAAACGCCTCGCGGATTTCTTCCAGTATTGCGCAACCCGCCATGACCAGGTCAGCCCGCTCGCGCCCGATGCAGGGGTTCTGCATGCGCTCCTCAAAGCTCATGTTCAGCAGGTCTTGCGTCACCTGGCCTATGTCGGCGCTGCGCAGCCATTGGCCATCCACCTGCGAGCGGTCATAGCGCCTGAGCTTGAGCTGCACGCCAGCAATCGTCGTCACTGTGCCTGACGTGCCAAGCAGATAATCCGGCAGCGGCGCGGCGCAAGACTTGGCGCTGGCAAGCCTCTGCATGAAGCCTGCCAAAAGATCGCGCACATGAGCCCGCATGGCAGCAAATGATTGAATTGTTACGTTGACGCCGCCGCCAAAGCGCTCCGAAAGCGTGACGACGCCTGCGGCTAGCGAGTCCCACGCCAGAATTCGGCGTTCCTCCCCGCTTTGCTCAATCCACATGACTTCCGTGGAGCCGCCGCCAATGTCGAAAACCAGCACATCGTTGGCTGTCGCGTCGATCAACGGTCCTGCACCCGAAGCTGCAAGCGCAGCCTCGGTCTGGCGGTCGATAATCTCGAGCTCCAGCCCGGTTTCGGTGGCCACGCGCGAGATGAATTCGGTCCCGTTGCTAGCCAGCCGGCAGGCTTCGGTGGCGATCAGCCGGTGGCGCGCGACCTTGTGCCACTTCAACTTGTTGGAGCAGACGCGCAGCGCCTCGATGGTGCGCGCCATGGCCGCTTCGCCCAGCGCGCCCGAGCCGCCAAGCCCCTCGCCTAACCGCACAATGCGCGAAAATGCATCAGTGACCCGGAAGCCATGGGGTCCGGGTGTCGCGATCAGCAGGCGGCAATTGTTGGTTCCAAGATCCAGCGCGCCATACAGCATGTCTCCATGGCCATCCGTTGGACGCGGATGCCGAGCCGGTCCCACCCCGGAATTGCGCCTGCCGCGGGGAGAACCCGCGTTGCTGCTGGCGTCCACTTCAAACCTTTCACGCATGGCCGCGCTCGACAGCCCGAATTTTGGCTGGAGCAAAGGACATGCCCATAAACATTGCGTTAACAACATATTATCAGCTTGGTCTGGCGCGTAAAGCGGCGATTCCTGTCGAATGCAGTGAACCACATTAACTTCAAATTGAGGGTGAACGGGCTACCAATCCCTGTTGGGACAGGGTGAGTATGCGTACTTTCGGCACCAGATGGTTCAAGGACGGCTCTCTGATTGGAGAGTTTGCCGATGGCTTTGGCCACGCCATTACCGCCCAAAAACAGTCGCTTGCGCTGACCGCTGCCAAAGTTGACGCCGAGCTGGCCTCGAAGGCCAAGTCCGAATTCATCGCCAACATGAGCCATGAGCTGCGCACGCCGCTTAACGCCATCATCGGCTTTTCCGACATGCTGTTGACCAAGACGGTGAGCGGCGAAGAAAAAGTTGAGCAGTATTCCGGCTACGTCAAGCAGGCCGCCGAACACCTGCTGGCGCTGATCAATGGCATTCTCGACGTCTCCAAGATCCAGGCCGGCAAGCTGTCGGTGGACCTTGAGAAAGTCATCATCGGGCCAGTGCTTGAGAGCTGCCTGCCGATCATCGAGGCCAAGGCCAAGGAAAAAAGCATCCCGATCGAATGCCATGTGGCGCCTAATCTCGGCGCGCTGCATGCCGACCCGCTGCGCATCAAGCAGATCCTCATCAACTTGCTGAGCAATGCCGTCAAGTTCACCCCCAACAATGGGCGCGTGCGCATCGACGTCAACCTGCGCGGCACAACGCACGCCGCAATCAGCGTCAGCGACACCGGCATCGGCATGGGACCGGACGAAATCCAGACCGCCATGCGCCCCTTTGGCCAGGTCGATTCCGGCTTCAACAAGCGGCACGAAGGCACCGGCCTCGGCCTGCCGATCGCCTACGCGCTGGCTCGCCTGCATGGCGGCGACCTGCAGATTGAATCGCAGAAAGACCTCGGCACGCGCGTCACCGTCATCATACCTCTCTACGTGACCGCTACCAACAGCGACATTCCTCCACCTCCGAACACGGCCTAGAAGCAAGGGCAACAAACATGACTATGCAACCCATCAAGAAGCAGGACTTTGCAATTGCCAATTCGGAAGAGATGGCGCGCATCGGCCGCATCGTCGCTGTAACCGGCGCCCATGCCATCATCCTGCTCGACGCGTCCCAGGGCGTGATCGAGACCGAGCATGAGAAGAGCCCTGAAATCGGCACGCTGCTCAAGGTCGATACGCCGGTCTCGGTGTCGCTGGCGCTGGTCTCGGCCCTCAGCTCGCCGATGCCGAGCCACAATCGCAGCGAACAGGAACTGCGCATCGTCGAAGTCGAATTCATCGGCGAACTGCCAAAGGACCAGCAGGGCAATGCCCGCAACTTCCGCCGCGGCATCTCCAGCTACCCATCGCTCGGCGATGTTGTCTGCCGCGCCAGCCAGGGTGAGCTTGCCAAAGCCTATGCCTGCGATTCCGAAACCTCCATCCGCGTCGGCCACATCCAGCAAGATCCCAGCATTCCGGCGATGATCAAGATCGATGAAATGCTCGGCAAGCATTTCGCCGTTCTCGGAACGACCGGCACCGGCAAGTCCTGCACCGTGGCGCTCATCCTGCGCCGCATTCTCGAGAAGAACCCGCAAGCCCACATGCTGCTGCTCGACGTCCACCGCGAATATGCCTCGGCCTTCAGGGGCATCTCCGAGGTCATCTCGCCCGACAACATGGTGCTGCCGTTCTGGCTCCTGAACTTTGACGAAAGCGTTGAAATCCTCGTCGGCCAGCATGCCGGCCGCGAGATTGACGCTGAAATCCTGCGCGAACTCATTCCGCAGGCCAAGGCGCGCTACATGGCCAACCAGCGGCGCGACAAGCAGGGCCAGACGCGTTCGCCCGGCGATACGCCCAACATCGGCGTCGATACGCCGGTGCCGTTCAGGACGTCCGATCTCATCGGCATCATCGACGAGTACATCGGCAAGCTCGACATGCGGGGCGAACTCGCCCCCTACAAGCGTCTCAAGGCCCGCATCGAAACCATCTCGCGCGATCCGCGCTACGCCTTCATGTTCGGCTCGCTGACGGTGCAGGACAATATGGCGGCCGTGCTCGCCCGCATCTTCCGCATTCCAGTCAACGGCAAGCCAATCGCCATTCTCGAACTCGGCGGCTTGCCGTCCGAAATCATCAACGTCGTCGTCTCCGTGCTGGCCCGCCTCGCCTTCGACTTCGGCGTCTGGAGTGCTGGCCAGATTCCCATCACCTTCGTGTGCGAAGAAGCCCACAGGTATGTGCCGATTGACAAGTCGCTCGGCTTCGAGCCGACCAAGCGCGCCATCTCGCGCATCGCCAAGGAAGGCCGCAAGTACGGCGTCTCGCTCTGCATCGTGACGCAGCGCCCGGCCGAGCTTGACCCGACCATTCTGTCCCAGTGCAACACCATTTTCTCCATGCGCCTCACCAACGAGCGCGACCAGGAAATCCTCCGCGCCGGCATTTCTGATGCCGCCGCAAGCCTGATGGAGTTCATGTCGACCATGGGCACCGGCGAAGCCGTAACCTTCGGTGAAGGCGTGGCGCTGCCCACCCGCATCAAGTTCGACATGCTGCCGCCTGATTGCGCGCCCAAGAGCAACACTGCTTCCTTCACCAAGAATTGGGCGAACGATCTGCCGGATGATGCCTTCCTGCACGAGATCGTCACCCGCTGGCGCGCCCAGACCTATAATCCGGACAGCGCCACCTACTCGGTCGATACCGGCGCTGCCCAGCCTGCCGCACAGCCCGCAGCCGCAGCGCCGCAAGTTGCAGCACCTGCGCCAGGCGCTGGCCAGGCACAGCCGGGCATTCGCCGCCCCGTTCAGCCAGCGCCCGCCCAGGCCCCGCAGAGGGCCACGGCAGCAGGAGGCTTTGGCCAGCAGGTGCCGCAACGGCCACAGCCAGCCGCCCCGGCGCAAGACCCAGCAGCACAGCAGCAGAGCCTTGCCAGCCTGATCAAACAGTTCCGCAACTAGCCGCAGATTTTCGCAAAGCTTCGCCCTCTCCCGCCAGAAGCGGGAGGGGGCGATTTTCGTTCGTGGGTGTGAGCCTCACCTCATGGCGCTGCCTTGTCGCATCGCGGGTGAGAAAGAAGGTGGAGGGACTGTCCCTGCCTGGCTTCTGCCCTTAACGGCCGTAGAAAGATGAAGTGTGGATGGATGGGCGGAAGCCCGGCGGGTGGAGATCGTGGCGCAATACGCCCTTCCTTCCACCAGACCGCCTGATCGGCGGCTCGCATTCGCAGAGCGAATGCTAGGGAACGCAGCGATTTGTGCCGTGTGCCAGCGCTTCACAGCGGCTCTCTGTCCCATCGCAGGTGCGGCTAACACTTGAGCGTAGCCTTGAACACCCGGTCGTGTGGGATGAGGCATGTTAAGCCCCGAAGGGCGCCCGGGTCGTAATGTCCGGGGGTCTGGCAGTTGGCTCCCGAGAGTTGCGATTGCGCTTTCCGCAACCCGCAGGCGCTGCACACTGGTCCGGGGATGTTGGTTCGCTGTCGACATCGTCCCTCCTTTCCGGATCAGTCACGAAGGCATATAGTCCTGTAGGAATTTAATGTCAAGAGGATAATTGACCTCTCTCAGTCCTCTGGGAGAGCTCCAGCGAAGCGGGGGTGAGGGCCGAGCGCACGGGTTGCGCGATCTGTGAGCTTCCGCACCGGCCCTCAGTCCGGCGCTGCGCGCCACCTTCTGCGGGGGGAGAAGTGCAAAGGGCGGGGGGGCCCCCGCCACCCCACACGCCCCTTGCAACGGCGGCCCCTGCCCGCTATGTACCAGCCATCCCGGCAATTGGGGGATCGGCTAACGGTAGGCCCTCAACTCTGACTCTGATTGTCTAGGTTCGAATCCTAGTCCCCCAGCCAGCCCGCTGGCTTGCAGCAAAGCAACAACCTGGCCGCTGGACAAATCTCTGCCATTCGGTTAAGTTGCCTGATGCCTCAATCTTTTTATGGCCAGTGCCTGATATCCGGAACGGCTTCCGGGTCATTGTTGCATGCCGATATCGGCCTCAGCTTCTGGGGCGGCATCAATTCTGAAACCGGAATGGTCATCGACCGGTTGCACCCGCTGCATGGCGCCTGTGTGGCTGGCAAGATTCTCGCCATTCCCAGCGGGCGCGGTTCCTGTACCGGCAGCGCCGTGCTGCTGGAGCTCATTATGGGCGGCAAGGCGCCCGCAGCACTCATCTTTCACGAGGAAGAAACCATTCTGCCGCTTGCAGCAATGCTGTCGAATGCCCTGTTCCAACGCAGCCTGCCGATGCTGCGGCTCAATCGCGCTTCCTTCGCAGCCTTGTCCGCCGCAAAGCAGGTGACCGTCAACGGATAATTGCATCGTTGCAGATGACGCAGCCGATCTTATCTCTGTTCCCCACGCTCATCCTGAATTGCAACCAGCACCACATTCAGCGCTGTGCCTGAGTGCAACTGATCAAGAGATGCTGGATGGCAAGCATGGTGAGGCCCGCCAGCTGGCCATGTCCATCATAACAGCCATAGCCCGCTTGCAAGGGGCCGAGCGTCTCATCGACGTAACACAGGCGCATCTAGATTGTTGCATCTACACCGGCCCGGTGAGCGTTCTCATAGCGGAACGCCTGCGCGCAATGGGCGCCAAGGTGAAGGTGCCGACCACTCTTAACGCCATCTCCATCGATCGCGGTCAGTGGCGCGCGCTAGGAATAGCGCCGGAACGCGCGGCCGCCGTAGAGCGGCAAACCGAAGCTTATCTGGCCATGGGTGCGCGGCCAAGCTTCACATGCGCGCCCTATCTGCTCGACACTGCGCCCAAGCCCGGCGAGGATATTTGCTGGGCTGAATCCAATGCCGTGGCATTCGCCAACAGCGTGCTGGGCGCGCATACCGACAAGTACCCTGATTATCTTGATCTCTGTGTTGCGCTCACCGGGCGCGCGCCAGCCAGCGGCTGCCATGTCGCCGCCAAGCGCCAGCCGCAAATCCGCATTGACGTCACCCTTCCTGCCGCTGCCGATGATGCGTTCTTCCCGCTGCTTGGATACATCGCCGGCAGCCTGTCACCAAATTCGATACCGCTTCTGACAGGCCTTGAGCACAGCTCCCCAACACGTGACGACCTCAAGGCGTTTTCCGCCGCCTTTGCCACCACATCAGCTGCGCCCATGTTCCACATCGCCGGCATCACTCCAGAAGCCCGCGATGCGGCTGCTGTCCAGGCTTCGAGCACAACAAGTTCATTGACGATCAGCAGCGCCGATCTGCGCGAGGCGTGGCTGAAGCTGAATGGCGGGGAAGCATCAGCAATCGTCTGCATTGCGATAGGTAACCCACATGCCTCCTACGAGGAATTGCAGCGCATTGCAGGGCTCTGCGCTGGGCGCTCCAAATCTCCGCAAGTGCGCGCCATAATCACCACAGGCCGCGCCATGCATCAGCAAGCGCTGACCTCCAGCCTGGCGGCAGAGCTCGAAAAATTTGGCTTTGAGATCATTCTCGACACATGCTGGTGCATGATCGAAGAACCCATCATTCCAATCGAGGAAGGCTGCATCCTCACCAACTCTGGCAAGTATGTGCATTATGGCCCGGGCCTCACCGGCCGCCGCGTGCATTTTGCGAGCCTTGCAGGCTGCATTGATGCCGCGGTGACCGGCAGCTTCAATGCAGCCATTCCCGCATGGATGGCAGACTGAATTTCTGCGATGCAAGCTCGGACGTGGCCCTGCTCGCTCCCCGGATCAAGTCCGAGGACTGCCATGGTGAGAAGGTGGGCGGAGGATTGAGGCCGCCGCCTACTATTTGCGTTGGCGCTGGAACGCGTTTTCGTCCGTATCAACCAGCGGCGCGAGCTGCGCCAGCGCCAGTTCGTTGGCGATTTCAGCGAAGGGTTTCGGCTTGCTGAAATAGTAGCCCCGCATGCGCTTGCAGCCTTCGCGCGACAGCCGGTCCATCTGCATGCGGGTTTCAACGCCTTCCGCCACGATCTCGATGCCGAGGTCGCCCGCCGATCTGGCCGCCATTGACGTCTATGCCTTCCACGGCAGGCCGCGACTGGCGCCGTCTCTGCCCTGTGACTTTGCACCGAGAATTCCGGATCTGTCGGCCTGGGGGACTTGATTTAGATCAAGGCTCAGAACCCGTCCAAGTGCGAGAAGACTAAAATAATCAAGAATGGAGGGGATTCCGTGGCTGAGCAACCGAAAACGGAAGATGCGGCGCTGCCGCTTGAACGCATTCCCTTCATGCAGCGGCTTCTCGATAATCCGTTCCTGCTGCTGTTCATCGGCGTGGTGGTCCCCGCCGTCATCTACATTCTCTGGGGTGTGATGGAGATTACCCAAATTCCACTGGCGAAATAGGGAGATTGCAATGGCCATTCATCCTCCTGGGTCCCGCATCTGGTGGAACGAACCGATAGCCAAAGCCGAGTTGGTGTGGATCAGTGTTGCTTTCGTCTGGGGCCTCATCATGTTCTTCATGATGATCTACTGGCACATCTACGGGCAGCAGAATCTGTCGACGCAAGTGGGCCGCATCGATCCCGCCGTCTTCGAACAGCGCACCAACGATTTCGCCGAGAAATTCAAGATCCGCGACGAGGGCGAAACCGGCATTCCGGTGGCGAAGCCTCCGCCTGGTGGCGATGCTTACATGCTGGCGCGCACCTTCGATTGGTGGCCGATCCTCGAGCTCGAGAAGGGCAAACCTTACAAGCTGCATTTATCCGCTCTCGATCTGCAGCACGGATTCTCGTTGCAGCCCACCAACATGAACATTCAGGTGCATCCGGGCCTTGAACACATTGTCACGATTACCCCAACGGAAGTCGGGACCTACGGTGTCATCTGCAATGAGTATTGCGGCCTCGGCCATCATGTGATGACAGGGCGCATCTACGTCGTCGAGCCTGGTCAGGGAGGTTGACATGGCCAATGTCGCTATTCCGGCAAATGCACTCAGCACGCTTGCCACGAAATTCCGGACTTGTCCGGCAACCGGCCTCAAGGTCGATCTCGCCGCCGAGCGCCTGATCAAGGCCAACGCGGTCGCTGCCGTCGTATTCCTGGCCATCGGCGGCACCTTCGGTCTCTTGGTGGCTCTGACCCGCTGGCCGGCGGTTCACCTCTTGTCGTCGGACATGTTCTACCTCGTGCTGACGGCGCATGGCCTCGACGTGCTCCTGCTGTGGATCATCTTCTTCGAGATCGCGGTGCTTTATTTTGCCTCCGCCGTCATCCTCAGCAGCCGCATCGCGGCGCCCCGATGGGGATGGGTTGGCTTCATCCTGATGGTCGTCGGCGGCCTGATGACCAATGTCGCCGTATTGCAGGGCGACTCCAGCGTCATGTTCACCTCCTACGTGCCGTTGAAGGCGCAGCCGCATTTCTACCTGGGGATCATACTGTTCGCGGTCGGCGCGCTCATCGGCTGCTTCATCTTTCTCGGCACGCTGGTCATCGCAAAGGAAGAGCGGACCTATGAAGGTTCCATCCCGCTTGTCACCTTTGGCGCGTTGACGGCCTGCATCATTGCTGTCTTCACCATCGCGTCAGGCGCTATCATCCTGATCCCCACCTTCCTCTGGTCGGTTGGCTATATCCGCAACATCGACACGCTGACTTACAAACTCGTGTGGTGGGCGATGGGGCATTCGTCACAGCAGATCAACGTTTCGGCCCATGTGGCGATCTGGTACCTGATTGCGGCGGTGACAGTAGGCGCCAAGCCGCTCTCTGAAAAGGTCAGCCGCACCGCCTTCCTCCTTTACATCTTCTTCCTGCAACTCGCCTCGGCGCATCATCTTTTGGTCGAGCCGGGTCTCAGTTCCGAATGGAAAATCGTCAACACGTCCTACATGATGTATCTGGCAGTGCTGGGCAGCATGATCCACGGCATGACCGTGCCAGGATCGATCGAGGCGGCGCAGCGCAAGAACGGCTTCACCCATGGCGTGTTCGAATGGCTGCGCAAGGCGCCGTGGGGCAATCCGGCCTTTTCCGGCATGTTCATGTCGCTGGTCATGTTCGGTTTCCTCGGCGGTATTTCGGGTGTTATTCTCGGTACTGAGCAACTCAACATCATGATGCACAACACACTCTATGTGCCTGGGCATTTTCACGCCACGGTCGTCACCGGAACGACGCTCGCCTTCATGGCAGTCACCTATCTCGTCGTGCCGCTGATCTTCCAGCGCGAGATCATCTGGCCGAAACTGGCGAGGATACAGCCCTATCTCTTCGG
This sequence comes from uncultured Alphaproteobacteria bacterium, assembly GCA_963814455.1. GTDB lineage: Bacteria > Pseudomonadota > Alphaproteobacteria > Rhizobiales > Aestuariivirgaceae > Aestuariivirga. The sequence continues at coordinate 153,662 of CAWFCR010000021.1, forward strand.
CCTGGGCGCCGCCGGCATCTCGGTCTTCATGATGGGCGCCGGGACGCTCGGTGTGGCGCGCCGCCACTGGGACATCACGTTTCCGGCGTCCGACGTGATGCTCCCCTATGGCTACCCGCCGGTGGCTTCACTGATGATGGGCTTAAATGGCCTATCGGCGATCATGGCGGCAACCGGTGGCGCTCTCTACGTCATCATCGTCGTGGCCAGCATCCTGTTCGGCAAGAAAGTGGATGCCAGCAATGCCGTGGCAGCGCTCGGCCCGATGCCGAAGAAAGTAGTGCATGATGCCGTGGCCAAGTACGGCGACGCCGGAACCTGGCATCTGCCCGGCACCTATGTGCTTGTCGGCCTGTTCTTCACGACCTTCGTGCTCTACTATTTCGTCAACTGGAAATATCTGTCCGAACTCTGGCCCATGCAGTGAGGAGCCAAGGCGATGACCGCAACCGCTGCCGTACCCTTGGTCAAGGACGTTTCATTGGCCAAGGATGTCGTGTCGATCTTCAAGCTGCGGATCGCCGTCGCCATCATGATGAGCGCGGTGGGCGGCGCGGCGATAACACCAGGCGTCATGCCGGATGCTTGGCGAATGGCGATACTCGCCTTGGCCGTGTTCCTCGCTTCCGCAAGTGCTGGCGCCTTCAACCAATGGGCCGAGGCTGATCTCGATCGACAAATGAAGCGCACGGCTTCGCGGCCCTTCGCCTCGGGCCGCTTCCGCGCAGGCGGACCGTGGCTTACGGCAATTCTCGCACTCCTCGGCATCGCCGTTGTCATGGCCGCGTGGTCGGCGAATTGGTGGGCGGCATTCCACACCTTCATGGGCGCCTTCGTCTACGGCATCATCTACACGGTGTGGCTGAAGCGCCGCAGCTGGACCAATATTGTCGTCGGCGGCCTGGCTGGCAGCTTCGCGGTGCTGGCGGGCGCCGCCGCGGTTCAACCTGGCTGGCAGGCGGAACCGCTCATACTGTCGCTGGTGCTGTTCCTGTGGACGCCGCCGCATTTCTGGAGTTTGGCGATTGCCGCGCATGACGACTATGCCTCAGCCAGCGTTCCCATGCTGCCGGTGGTTTCCGGTGACGCGCTGACCGCCAAGGTCATCCTCGCCCACACGGCAACGCTGGTCGCCTTGTCGCTGCTGCCGGTTTTCTGGTCCATGGGATTCATTTATCTTGCAGGCGCGGCGGCGGGTGGCGCGCTCTTCCTGTGGACGAGCATCCGGCTTGTGCAGGCGCCAACTCGCAAGCGGGCGATCCAGAATTTTCTCGCCTCGCTCCTGCAGCTGGTTTTGCTGTTGTCCGGCACGGTCGCGGATCGCATCATCGGGTCCATGTGATGTGGCGGCTCGCCATTGTCGTAGCATTCACTGTGGTGTTGTCATCTTCGGCAATGGGCGATGCGCGCACCGACACGGCCTTGCAGCTCTCACAGGGAGCCATCGGCGACAGCGTTTCGGATTTCAGCTTCAAGGATGCGGATGGCAGGACCGTCTCATTCGCCGGTCTGCGCGGCAAGCCGGTGCTTGTCACCCTGATTTACACCAGTTGCGCCGATGTCTGTCCCGCCATAATCGAAAGCCTGGCCCCCGCCGTCGATGCGGCGGAAGACACGCTCGGCAAGGGCAGCTTCAGCGTCCTCACCATCGGTTTCGACACCCGCAACGATACGCCCGAACGCATGCGCTCCTTCGCCCGCGCCCACGGCGCCGGCGGCGCCAACTGGCATTTCCTCGGCTCCGACGCCAAGACCATGGAGCGCCTCACCACCGCGGTGGGTTTCAGCTACTTCTCCTCGGCCGGCGGCTTCGACCACATGGCGCAAGTCACCGTCCTCGATAAGGCCGGCACGATCTACCAGCAGGTTTACGGCAACACCTTCGAACCCCCAGCCATCGTAGAACCCTTGAAGCAGCTCATTCTCGGGGGTGAGCGCTCGATATTTTCAGTGGCCGGGCTCGGTGACCGGGTACGGCTTTTCTGCACGGTCTATGACGCCAAAACGGGCCGCTACGTTTTTGACTACTCGCTCTTCGTGTCGATCATTATTGGCGCTCTCTGCCTCATCGGTATTCTTGCCTTCCTTATCCGCGAGACACGGAAATCGCTTCGCGGCGGCGGAGCGTGATCCGATGGAATTCCTGCGGCGGCCGCTCCGCTTCTGCTTTGACCTGGGCGAAAGAGCGTTGGCGCTGGCCTTTCCTGCCAATTGGAATCCCCTCCTCAATCTCGGAGCGCTCGGCTTTTTCTTCTATTGGATCGTGACCGTCAGCGGCATCTACGTCTATATCTTCTTCGATACGGGCGTGACCCAGGCCTATGCTTCGGTCGACTACATGACGAACGGGCAATGGTACGCGGCAGGCCTCATGCGCAGCCTGCACCGCTATGCTTCCGATGGCCTCGTCCTGGTGATGCTGCTCCACATGCTGCGCGAATTCTCGTTGGACCGCTATCGCGGCGTGCGCTGGTTCAGCTGGGCGACCGGCATCCCCGTGCTGTTGTTCGTCTACATCGCCGGCATCAGCGGCTACTGGCTGGTCTGGGACAAGCTTGCCCAGTATGTGGCGATCGTCTCGACCGAATGGCTGGATCATCTGCCGTTCTTCGGGCAGCCGATCGCGCGCAACTTCCTTTCCCCCGACACGCTGGATAGCCGCTTCTTTACGCTGATGATCTTCATGCACATTGCCGTGCCGATCATCGCGCTTGTCGTATTATGGCTGCACTTGCAGCGAGTCTCCAAACCGCGGATCAATCCGCCCCTGGGACTGGCTGTCGGCACCGGTCTGTCGTTGCTTGCGCTCTCGGCACTGCACCCGGCAACCAGTCAGGCCACAGCGAATCTCGCCCAGGTTCCAGGCAGCCTTGGCCTCGATTGGTTCTACCTCGGCGCTTACCCCCTGCTCGAGACGCTTCCCGGGCGGGTGACGTGGAGCACTGCTGTCGCCCTGCTGATCATCATGGGGGCCATTCCCTGGCTGCCGCCAATGAAACGGCAGAAGCCTGCCGTGGTCGATCTCGCCAATTGCAATGGCTGCACCCGCTGCATGCACGATTGCCCCTATAATGCCATCACCATGCAGGTGCGCAGCGACGGCCGGCCCTTCGAGGGCGAAGCCGTGGTCGATCCCGATCTCTGCGTCGCCTGCGGCATCTGCGCCGGCGCCTGCCCGACATCGACGCCCTTCCGCCGCATGTCGGAGCTCATCCCCGGCATCGATCTTCCGGACCGCTCCATCGCCGCCATCCGCGCCGACACGGAGACAGAGGGCGCGCGCATCGCCGGGTTAGCCCGCATCATGGTCTTCGGCTGCATCAACGCCGGCGTCGCGGCGGCAGCCCGTTCGGCCAGCGTCGGCGTGGTTTCGCTCAATTGCACCGGGCAATTGCCGCCGTCCTTCATCGACTTTGTCATTAGCCGAAAATTGGCCGATGGCGTGCTCATCGCCGGCTGCTACGAAAACAGCTGCCACAACAGGTTCGGGACCAGATGGACCACGCAACGGCTGGCGGGCGAGCGCGATCCCTACCTCCGCACCCGGGTACCACGCGAACGGATCGTCACGGTTTGGGCGGGCAGGCTGGGTGCCGCCGCGCTGCGCCGCGAGATCGCTGCTCTGGCAACGCGGCTTGAATCGCTGGGACCTTACAAGCCCCGAGCGCCTTTCAACCGCGCCGCGGCACAGGGAGAAGCGGTCGATGCGTGATATTCTGAAGTATGCCGGGCAGGCCCTCTTCTACGCCGGCTTTGCCGCCGCCATCGGCACCTTCGCATCCTGGCCCTCCTACCAACAGGTGCCGGAAGGCGCTGCCCAGATCAAGTTGTCGTTCAATCACGGCGGCGCCCGTGTCGAGGACTGCCGCAGGCTCACGGCGGAGGAATTGTCGAAACTGCCAAGCAATCAGCGGCGTCCAAGCAACTGCACGAGACAGCGCCTACCGGTTACAATCCAGCTGATCGTTGATGGCAAGCCGATCTATGATGCGGTATTGCAGCCTGGCGGCCTTTCCGGCGATGGACAGGCGCGAGCCTATGAGAAGTTCATCGTGCCCGCTGGCAAGCATTTGATCGAAGCGCGGCTGCGCGACAGCAAGCGTAGCGAGGGATTCGACTACGAAAGCCGGTTCGAGGCAGAACTGGCGCCATGGCAGAATCTCGCCATCGATTTCAAGGCCGAACAGGGAGGCTTCCTTTTCAGGTAGCAGGACACATGGCTCTCATTGAATGGCGCAAGGAATTCGAAACCGGCGTTCCCGACGTCGACCACGAACATCGCGAACTCGTGGATCTCATCAACCGCTTGCACGAGCATATGTCGGGAGGCGCCGACCCGGCCCGCGTCACCGAGTTCCTCGGCGAAGTCTTCGCCCGTATCGCTGCCCATTTCGCGCTCGAGGAATCGATCATGCGCAAGCACGCCTACGATGAGTACGAGGCCCACAAGGCTGAACATGAAAGACTGCTTGATGAAATCCGCGACATCATGGACGCGCAGCAGGACACCGCCTCCGCCAGCTACCAGGACAGTCTGTCCTCCACGGTGCGCGACTGGTTCGTCAACCACTTCAAATCGAAAGATGCCCGGCTCCACAAGAAGCTGGGCGTCTGACTCTCTTCCGCGTATGGACCGGATCACGTGCCGGTTTCCGACGGCCACATCGCCTTCAAGGGCAAACACTAGAGGGTGCCCGAAGCCTTCTGCGGCGAAAGCCTGGTCATCAGACCCAAGGCGGCGGATGGCCACTACGCAATCTTCTTCGCCTCGCATCATATCCGCGACATCGATTTGACAGAGCCAAAATGAACGCCTCATATGTGTCCGCCATGTCTTCGAACACCCGTCAACCATGTCTCGGGGCTAAACACACCGAGCCGGTCAACCAGACTGGGATCATTTGAAATGTTGAAAGTCTGGCAGGTTCAAGCCCTGCCATGGAGACAATCGGGGCTTAGTGCATGTCCCGCCAAAGTGTGAAGCGGTTGGGCGGTCGGGACATGCACCAACATATTGATCTGGAGCGGTTCCTTTTTCGGCTTGACGATTCCGTCAAGCCGGGAACCGCGCTAGTTTCAATCAGGTTGTGGGTGGAGGATTGAGGTCGCCGCCCGTTACCTTCGCCTGCGCTGGAACGCGTTTTCGTCCGTATCAACCAGCGGCGCAAGCTGCGCCAGCGCCAGCTCGTTGGCGATTTCAGCGAAGGGTTTCGGCTTGCTGAAATAGTAGCCCTGCATGCGCTTGCAGCCTTCGCGCGACAGCCGGTCCATCTGCATGCGGGTTTCAACGCCTTCCGCCACGATCTCGATGCCGAGGTCGCGGCCGATGCCGATGACGGCGCGCACCACCGCCATGTCGGCTGGAATGTCGAACATGCCGCGCACGAACGACTTGTCGATCTTCACCTTGTTGAACGAGAATTTCTGCAGATAGCTGAGCGAGGAATAGGCCGTGCCGAAGTCATCAAGCGCAACGCCAACGCCCATTTCGCTCAGGCGACCGATCACCCGCTTCGCCAGATTCTCGCTGGAGAGAATGACCGTTTCGGTGATCTCCAGCGCCAGCCGTTCCGGCTCCAGCCCGCTGCTCGCCAGCGCTTCCTTCACCGTCTCGATGATGCGCGCGGAACGGAACTGGTCGGCCGAGACATTGACCGACACCTGGATGTGGGCAGGCAGCAGCGATGCCTGCTGGCAGGCGCGCTTCAACACCCAGTCGCCGATTTCCGCCATCAAGCCTTCTTCCTCGGCGAGCGTGAGGAATTCCGCTGGTCCGACGACACCGCGGGTCGGATGGTTCCAGCGCAGCAGCGCTTCCAGCCCTTCGATCATGCCGGTCTCGCTGAACACGATTGGCTGATAGTAGAGCTCAAGCTCGTCGGCTTCGATCGCTTGCGCAAGCTGGCTGGTGAGGATGCGCCGCGCCTGTGAGCTGGAGCGCATCGCCGCGCCAAACACGCAGTAGCCATTGCGGCCATTGCCCTTGGCGGCATAGAGCGCCTTGTCGGCATTGCCGACAAGTTCCTCGAAGTTTACAGCGAGCGTCGGATAGATGGCGGCGCCGACGCTGGCCCCCATCAGCAGGCTGTGCGCCCGCACATGGATGGGTTCGGCCGCTGCTTCCACAATCGCCGCCGCCAGTTCGGCAGCATTCGCCTCGCTCAGCGAGCGCGGCACCAGCAGCGCAAATTCATCGCCGCCAATGCGGGCGAGCAAGGCCTTGTCTGGCGCCAGCGCCTTGAGCCGCTCGGCCATCGCCTTGAGCGCGATGTCGCCAGCATCATGGCCCATCTGGTCGTTGATTTCCTTGAAGCGGTCAAGATCGATGGAGAACAGCGAGCAGCCTTCCGATTGCGGGCCCGTCAGGGCATCAAGCACGTTGAAAAAGCGGAAGCGCGAGGCAACGCCGGTGAGCGTGTCGATGTTGGCCTGCTTCTCGATGAGAGACAGCGTCGTCATCCGCTCGGTGGCGTCCTGGATGGTGCCTTCGGTGTAGAGCGGATTGCCTTCGCGGTCGCGCACGAACCAGGCATTCTCCATGATCCAGAACGTCTCTCCGGTGCGATGCCGGTAGACCTCCGAGACGAAATCCTTAACGCCACCATCTGCCCACATGAGGCGTTTGAATTCTTCCGCACGGCCTGGGTCAACATACCAGGACTGAGGATTGGACTTCACCGCTGAGATGAACTCTTCCTCGCTCTCATAGCCGTTGAGCTGCGCCAGCGCCGGATTGCAGCGCACCGGCGTGCCATCCAGCCCATCGCGGTAAATGCCGCACACGGCGTTGGCGAAAAGACTGCTGTATTCTTCCTGCGCAATGAAGCGCTCGCGTTCCTGCTCGCGGCGCTGGCTGACATCTTCGATGGTGACGCACGCGCCGCCGTTGGACAGCACATGCGCACGCGCCTCCAGCCACACGCCGTGCCGGTTCATCGCTTCAAACACGCCATGCGCGCCTGCAGAGCCGCGTCCAAGTCCGGATACCAGGCTTCGCACATCCTGCTGTTGGGCAACGGCCTCGCTGCTCAGATCAAGCATGCGGCGAGCAAGCTGGTTAGCCAGCTGCAACCGCCCAAACCGGTCGACCGCCAGAATGCCCATGGGCACGGCTTCGAGCAGACCGTAAAGCAAGCACTCACTGCTGGTTTGGGCGGCAGCAGGGCTAGCCGGGACAGCCCCGCCGGCACCATTGCCGGCGCTGGGCAAAGCCCCAGAGTCTATGTCCTGCGCTAGATCCAAAAGTCACCCGCGGTCCGCCAGCCGGCCTCGCGCCGCCGTCTCCGGTATTTCCACCTGTAACGGTAATGGAGTGCTTAACATCCTCGCCAATTACACCTGCGATAGTAAATCAATCACAGGTTTTCGGGTGCAGATTGTGCCAATTCGTTGCACCCTGATATGCATGCGCCGCTCTCAGCACGGTCGCATCGTCAAACATCCGCCCGACAAGGTGCAGACCGATGGGCAATCCTGCCTGGCTGAAGCCACACGCTACGCTTGCAGCGGGCTGCTGCGTCAGGTTGAAGGGATAGGAAAACGGCGTCCAGTTCACCCATTTGCCGGTATCGCCGCTGGCGGGTGAAAGCCTGCCCGCCTCAAATGCGGTGATCGGCAGGGTGGGCGTCACCAGCAGGTCATAGCGCTGCATGAACACCCGCATGGCGGAACCAAGCCTGCCCCTGTCACGCACTGCCTCCAGGTAGTCATCAAGCGTTAACCGGCGAGCCTGCTCCACCACGTCGCGCAAGTCGGGATCGAGAAGGGCCAGCTTTTCATCAGGCAACTTGCCGAGCAGAGCGCGTGCGCCCGACCACCACAAGACCTTGAAGCACGGCGCAGGATCTTCAAAGCCCGGATCAACCTGCTCTACGTGCGCGCCAAGCTCCTCCAGAACCTTGACGGCTTTGGCCACGGTGGCAGCAACCTCTGGATCAACAGTCACATAACCAAGCGCCGGGCTGAAGGCGATGCGCAAGCCAACGAGACTTCCACCGAGTGCCGCCATGTAATCAGCGCCGTCAGGCGGCAGCGATGTCCAGTCGCGCGCATCGGGCTTGGCAATCTCATGCATCATCAACGCGCTGTCTGCTGCGGTCCGCGTCATCGGGCCGACATGGGCAACTGTTCCAAATGGCGACAGCGGATAAGCCGGCACCCGGCCAAAGGACGGCTTGTGGCCGAAGATGCCAGTGAAACCAGCCGGAATGCGGATGGAGCCGCCGCCATCGGTGCCAAGTGATAGGGCCGCATAACCAGCCGCCATGGCAGCCGATGATCCGCCCGATGATCCGCCCGGCGTCTTGCTCGCATCCCACGGATTGCGCGTGATGCCGGTGAGCGGTGAATCGGTAACGCCCTTCCAGCCAAACTCCGGCGTCGTGGTGGTGCCGACAAGCACGCAACCTGCTTCCTTTAACCGCGCCACTGATGGCGCATCCTCATTCCATGGCTGGTTGGGATCAACGGTCTTGGAGCCGCGCCGCGTTGGCCAGCCCTTGACCAGCAGCAAATCCTTGATCAGTGCTGGCACACCGTCGATGGGCGAAAGCGCTGTGCCGGACTTCCACCGCTTGGCGCTGGCCTCAGCCTGCGCAAGTGCAGCGTCTGCATCCAGATGGCAGATCGCATTGAAAGTGCCATCGTGCTTTTCGATCTGCGTGATGGATGCGCGCACAGCATCGACAGGGCTAAAGCTTCCGCTGGCAAAACCCTTGCTTAGTTCCGTTGCTGTCATCCAATGAAGCGATGTCATGCGCCAAGACTAGCCCAGTTGGTCACCCGCTGTAAGGGCCGCGCAAGCCGAGCTTGTCGATAAGCGTTCCCAGCTTGTTGGCGGCGAGGATGAGCCGGGCGCCGTGCCGCTCCACCAACTCATCGCGGCGCGGCCCCGACGTCGCCGATGACAGTGCGCCGGTGAACGCCACCAGTTCCTCCGACAGCGATCTGAGTTCGCCAATCTTGCTGGCGTCACCGGCAACCTGCGCCAGCCGCTGCTTTGCAACCGAGCCAACGCCTGCGGGCGAGTGTGTTCCCTTCAGCTTGAATCCTGCGGGCAACTCGCCCTTGAGATTGGTCACTTCGCGGTATTGAATCAGGTCGAAAATCTGGTCTATCGCCTGCATGGTTCCCGCAACGCGGGAAGGATGATCAGTGTCGGCAGCCGCATGCGGCAGCAGTTCCAGCCTGCCCGCATGCCGCTCAGCCAGCCGCAAGTAAGGCGCCAGCGGCCCGCGCACATTGCCGCCAGCTTCATCAACAAAAAGATCAGCATCAATGGTTGCAAACCTCACCTTGCCCGACTGCAGGGCTGCATCAAGTGCATCGACATCGACAAGCTCGCCACGGTCATAGTTGACAAGTACCGCCCCATGATTGAGGCGCGCCAGCATCGCAGCATTGGCAAGCCCCGCATTGGCAAAACGCCCGGTTGCAGCATCAAGCAGGCCAAGACCCGTGTGCAGACTGAGAACATCGGCTCCTTCGGCAGCATCCTCCGCATGCGGAGCATATTCAAAACCTTCGGACTCGATCCACTGCTTGTGGCGCGGACGCGCATGCACCGCCACGCGCATGCCGAAGGCTTGGCCAAGCTTCGCAAATTCCCGGCCAATGTTTCCATAACCGATGACCGCGAGCCGCTTGCCTTCAAGCTTCGATGTCGGAAAATTCTTGAGATCGCGACCCGTATCGAATTGCCCGGCGCTGGAGCGCTTGTGCAATTCGTCAACCGGCAGGTCCGGCATGATGTGCAGCAGCGCTTTCATCGCCATCTGCGCGGTGGCGCGGCTGTTGAAGCCCGGTGTGTTCATCAGCACGGCGCTTCCGCCCGTTCCGTTGCCGCCGCCCCAGCAGGCGCAGGCCATGTTGCCAGTGCCCGCCCCAATGCGGACGCCGCCGTGGCTGAAAACGGCATCCTTGGGCAGCGGCGTGGCAGCGGCGATCACGGCATCATAACGCCCGCCGCGCGTCTCATCACGCAGTTCCTGCTCTGCCGCAAGGTTTGGCTGATAGAAGAAATGGATTTTGCCAGCAGCAAGTTTTGCACCTTCGGCAAGCGAGGCATCATGAAATACGCCGCCCTTGCTTTCGATGTGCGCCTTGACCTCGGACGCGTCAGGCTTTCCGTCAGTCCCAAAGCGCAGGCCGACGAGATCACACACCAGCACCTTGTAAGCGCGCTTTGCATCATCCACTCGCGACGGAGCCGATTGCTGGGTTGACGCCGGAATATTGATCCCCTGCCCGGCCAGCTCCTCTTCGAGCACCAGCGCCTTGGCGCGCAGATAGCCGTAGCGAAGATTATTCAGAAGCGCGACAACGCTTTCGGGCGAACGGATTGCGCCGATCCAGGCCCGGTAATCTCCCGGCGTTCCGGGAAAGGCGTTGATATAGCGCGCCACGTCGAGCCCCGGTTCATAGTCGCCGTTCGGGTGCGTGATGCCGTCATAACTGAGGATCTGCTTTGAGCGCGCGATGATGCGCGCGTGAATGGCGGGATCGCTGATATCGTCGTCGCGCACCTTTAGAAGCGTGACGGCAGCGCCACGCCTTTCAGGCTCGGTGACCGCGAGTTCGAACAACGGATTGCTCGAAACCCAGTTCGACACGATTTCTCTGTTGACCATCGAGCGCCGGTTCAGCTCCGTAACACTGCCCAAACGTCGTTCCGAGCGCAGCACGCCAAATGTCGTCTCGGCAAAAGCCAGCGTGCTGTAGGTGTTGATGACGCCGCCCAGCATCTTGTCCGCCGCCGCATCATAGAGAGGCCCGAGCATGACGCTGCGTTCACCCGTGAGTGGCTTGCGGCCGTCCACCGGCACCGCGAGCTTGAGTTGGCGCGGAATGGCCCATGATGGGTGCTTCTGGTTTTCTTCAGCCAGCGCCAGTGCCTGCGGCGTGAAGGATGCGATGTAGTAGCCGGAGATGCCGCCAATCGCCTTCTGGAACGGCGTGAACAGACAGCATTTCTCCATCACCTGACGCACAATTTTCTCGCCCCAAGGCATGGCGCCGAGCATCGAGGTGGCATCAAGCACCGCATGGTGTTGCTGCGGATCGAGCGCAATCCACTGCAACAGGTTGGCAATGTCCTGCGGTGAGTAGGTGCTGGCGCCCGTCGTTTCATGGCCAACACCGACGAACAGCTTGATGCCCATGGCCACAAGTTCGGCAGCGCTCGGGATAACGCCCTCTTCGGTGGCGAAGTGAATGCGATCGGCGTTGCCGCCCCGCGCATAAGTCTGCAGTTCGACAATCTGCGTCGCCCAGGATTGGCGGAAGAATCCGCCGATGCTGTTGACGTTGCTCTCCGGCCGCATCGTATCAACGAAAACATTCTGGCCCGCATCATGCGTATTCATCAGGTGCATGATGCATGCGGTGAAGCCGCTGTGCCCGCCGCCAAGGCCAACTGCCATCTTATTGCTCGCTGGGAATTCAAAGTAGCGGTGGATGGCGCGCATCATGTCGAGCAGCACTTTGTCCGCCGGGTAGCCACGATGCATGCTGCGTCCAAGCTCGCCCGCCGTGAACGGCCCGAGGTCCCGCCCCTTGTCATCCAGCTTGCGGTAGTTTTGTTCGAGCCATGCCTCGAACTCAAAGCGCAGCAAGCGCGCTTCGGCCTCGTCCGCAACCGCATCGGTAATCGGGCCAACGCCGAAGAAAGGATTGCCAGTGCGCGCCGGCGGCCCGTCTTGGGTGGCTGCAAGCGCATTGTTGAGGTGGCGCTGCATTGCTTCCGCTGTGGTCATGAAAGTGCTCCCTTGTGCGCCTGCACAGTAGGCAGCTCTTCGCCATGTGGCGATGCAGCGAGCGTCATTTTGCAGTGTTTTGCGTCAACGGGCATGTGTTTCAAATCTAAACGGCAGATGAACGGACTGTTCACGCTGAGTTTCGTCTCGCCGTCGTATGGTCTTCTCAACAACGCGACACAACAAAGCGAAAACAGAGAGAGGAAGACGATCATGATCCGCTACACAGCCTTCGTCTCCATCGTGATTTTGAGCGCCGCAAGCGCTTTGGCTGCCATGGCACCCCGCCACTACGTGGCAGCCACCTCTAACGTGACCGTGGTCGCCAAGAACCAGGCTTTCCCGGTTTACGGACCCATCATCCTTGAACCCTGCAACCAAGAGGACTGTTCAGACGTAACGGAGTGAGGCGTCCTCACTCATCGGAATTCGGGCAGGACTGCAAAACCTGCTTGCACCAAACGGAACTCGCCAAACGCGGCGGGCTCCTTTCCCGGACCGGGTGGTCGAGGCCGACGGCTTCAACCCGCCCCCTCTCAGGGCCGCCAGCAGCGGCCGCCCGGTTCTGGGAAACCTTATTGAATTGATTTCCCCAAGCAGATCCCCTGCAATCACCTGCTTGTAACTTGGAACCCCGCAATCCCGGGGTTCCACCTTCCTTTCTTCGGGGGCCAAAATAAACGCCGGATGAACGAAGCCTTCAGCTTCCATACCGGTGAAACCAAATAGGGTCTGGCTGCGTTAAAGAAACAGAGGAGAAAATCATGAAGACGTTGGCATCAACCCTGGCTCTCAGCGTCCTGCTGTTGTCTGCAGGTGCGTTCGCCAAGAATGACATTCCAATGGTGGCAAAGCCCGCCGTCGTGAATGTGACCGTCATCATGAAGAACAGCCCCTCGCCGGTCATTCCGCCAGCTGTCACTTCCTGCGCCGTAGCCCGCTGCATCAGCGTCTGATTTCCACAATTTCTGCCCAACTGTCAGGCATTTGGGGAATCGCTTGGATTCGCTCTCCCGATTGTGTAGGGAACCCCAAATCGGGTTTCCCACTTCATGCCAAAACGTACAGATATCAAATCCATACTCATCATTGGGGCTGGACCGATCATCATCGGCCAGGCCTGCGAGTTTGATTATTCCGGCACCCAGGCCTGCAAGGCGCTGAAAGCCGAAGGCTACCGAATCATCCTCATCAATTCCAATCCGGCCACCATCATGACGGACCCGGATCTGGCCGATGCCACCTATATCGAGCCGATCACGCCGGAAGTCGTCGCCAAGATCATCGAGAAAGAGCGCCCGGACGCCCTCCTCCCCACCATGGGGGGGCAGACGGCGCTCAATACCGCGCTTTCCCTCAACAAGATGGGCGTGCTGGAAAAATTCGGTGTTGAACTGATTGGCGCCAAGGCGGAAGCCATCGACAAGGCGGAAGACCGCGAATTGTTCCGCGAAGCGATGAAGAAGATCGGCCTCGAAACCCCGAGATCGATGCTCGCCAACGCCTCCGAAGCCAAGGAAGCCGACCGCGCTCATTATGCCGTTGAACTTGCGAGTGCGGCAGACCCCGAAGCTTTCGAGAGAGTTTGGGCTGCAGGCGAGGCCGGACGGTTAAAAAAATATCGCAACCGCGCCATGGTTGAAGCCTTCGAGGCGATGCTCTCGATTGGCCTTCCCTGCATTATCCGCCCTTCTTTCACGCTCGGCGGCACCGGCGGCGGCATAGCCTACAACCGCGAGGAATTTTTCGACATCGTGGAGCGCGGGCTTGATGCCTCGCCTACCGCAGAAGTGCTGATCGAGGAATCGGTTCTCGGTTGGAAAGAATATGAAATGGAAGTCGTTCGCGACAAGAACGACAACTGCATCATCATCTGCTCGATCGAAAACGTCGATCCGATGGGGGTCCACACCGGCGATTCGATTACTGTCGCTCCGGCGCTGACCTTGACCGACAAGGAATACCAGATCATGCGCAACGCCTCTATCGCGGTGCTGCGCGAGATCGGCGTTGAAACCGGCGGCTCCAACGTGCAGTTCGGCGTCAACCCCGCAGATGGCCGGCTTGTTGTGATCGAGATGAACCCGCGCGTGTCGCGTTCCTCGGCGCTTGCTTCAAAGGCAACCGGCTTCCCTATCGCCAAGGTCGCGGCCAAGCTCGCCGTTGGTTACACGCTTGATGAACTCGCCAATGACATTACCGGCGGCGCAACGCCTGCCGCATTCGAACCCACCATCGATTATGTGGTAACCAAGATCCCTCGCTTCGCCTTCGAAAAGTTTCCGGGCGCTGAACCCATTCTCTCCACCGCCATGAAGTCCGTTGGTGAAGTCATGGCCATTGGCCGCACCTTCCAGGAAAGCATGCAGAAGGCGCTGCGTGGCCTCGAAACGGGATTGAGCGGCTTTGACGAGGTGGAAATTCCCGGCATCGGCGAAGGCGATGACCGTGACGCCATCCGCGCCGCCCTTGGCACACCGACGCCAGACCGGCTGCTGATGATCGCACAGGCCATGCGCCATGGTGCAACCGTCGAGCAGATATTCGCCTCCTGCAAGTATGAGCCATGGTTCCTCCGCCAGATTGAAGAGATCGTGCACATGGAGGAGAAAATCCGAGGAAGCGGCCTGCCCAATGATGCAACCAACCTGCGCCGCCTCAAGGCCATGGGCTTTGCTGACAAGCGGTTGGCAAAACTCGTAGGCATCAATGAGGACCGCGTCCGCAAGCACCGCCACAAGCTTGGCGTACACCCCGTGTTCAAGCGCATTGACACCTGCGCGGCGGAATTCGCCTCGCCTACCGCTTATATGTATTCGACTTACGAGACGGGTTTTGCGGAACGTGATGGCAACGAGGCGCGGCCTTCGGACAAGCAGAAGATCATCATCCTCGGCGGCGGCCCAAACCGCATCGGCCAGGGCATCGAGTTTGATTACTGCTGCTGCCATGCCTGCTTCGCGCTGCATGACGCGGGTTATGAATCGATCATGGTCAACTGCAACCCGGAAACCGTCTCCACCGATTACGACACTTCGGACCGCCTCTACTTTGAGCCGCTGACCATTGAAGACGTGCTCGAGATCATCCGCGTTGAACAGTCAAACGGCACGCTCAAGGGCGTCATCGTGCAGTTTGGCGGCCAGACACCGCTCAAGCTTGCGGGCAAGCTGCATGAACTTGGCGTTCCCATTCTCGGCACCACACCGGATGCCATCGACCTTGCCGAGGATCGTGACCGTTTCTCCAGGCTGCTGAAGAAACTGAAGTTGCGCCAGCCGCAGAACGGCATTGCGCGTTCCTCTGCAGAAGCGAAGAAGATCGTCAAGAGGATCGGCTATCCCGTCGTCATCCGGCCCTCCTATGTGCTGGGCGGCCGCGCTATGGAGATCGTCCGCAGTGACGAGCAGTTGCAGCGCTATATGACCGAAGCTGTCGTCGTCTCGGGCACAAGCCCGGTGTTGATCGACAGCTACCTGTCGAACGCCATCGAGGTGGATGTTGACGCGCTATGCGATGGGCGGGATGTGTTCGTCGCCGGCGTCATGGAGCATATCGAAGAGGCCGGCATTCATTCGGGTGACAGCGCCTGCTCGCTGCCGCCTTACACTTTGAAGCCAGATGTCATCGCCGAACTTGAAGCGCAGACCGCCAAGATGGCGCTCGCCCTCAATGTTGTGGGTCTGATGAATGTGCAGTTCGCCATCAAGGACGAGAAGATCTACGTTCTTGAAGTCAACCCGCGGGCGTCACGCACCGTGCCCTTCGTCGCCAAGGTTGTCGGCATTCCCGTCGCCAAGATTGCGTCGCGCATCATGGCGGGAGAAACGCTTGCGAGCTTCAACCTGAAATCCAAGAAGCTCTCGCATGTTGCTGTAAAAGAAGCGGTTTTCCCATTCAACCGGTTCCAGGGCGTGGATGTTCTATTGGGGCCGGAAATGCGTTCGACTGGCGAAGTCATGGGGCTCGACAAGACCTACGACATGGCTTTCGCCAAGAGCCAGTTGGGCGCCGGCATGCGCATCCCGCAAGCAGGCACAGTTTTCGTCTCGGTCAATGATCCGGACAAGCCGAAGGTGCTGCCTGCTATTCGCAAGCTTGTCGAGCTTGGTTTTGCCATCAAGGCTACAGGCGGCACGCAAGGCTACTTCGAGAGCAAGGGCGTGCCATCGACCAAGATCAACAAGGTGCTGGAAGGCCGTCCGCATATCGTCGATGCCATCAAGAATGGCGAAATCCAGCTGGTGCTCAACACCACCGAGTCAAAGGCATCGGAGTCGGATTCAAAATCGATCCGCCAGACGGCGGTGATGCAGAAGGTGCCTTACTACACAACGTTGCCCGGCATTCTCTCCGCCACCAAGGCCATCGCCGCCCAGCGCGCTGACACCATCAAGGTCCGCCCGCTTGCAGGATTATTTCAAACTTTGATTGTGTGTTGGCCGCCATTGGCGTAAGCTAAACAAATGTCGACTGTGCGTAGGCTTGCGATGGCGGTGATCGGACTCCTGATGGGAGGCTTGGCAGGCGGCATTATCGGAATTTTGGGCGGCCTCGGCTACACCAACCTCGCTTCCACAACCAGTTTTGAAGGCTATTCCGGGTTCGTTGTTGTATTCTGGATGCTCGCAGGAATTCTGTTGGGCATGATTATCGGCTTTGTCACCGGCTTGAAGCGATCAGCTATTTAGGCGCATTGGCCGTCTTCGCCAACGCTACTGCTGCAGCAATCATTTCCGCGTTGCCTCGCGATATACGGCCATCAGGCAGCAGGCGCCCGTCTTCAAGCCCTATCCTCTGTTCAAGCCCAAGGCGCAGCGCTTCCTCATAGAGGGGCCATTGTGTTGCATCAAATCCGTGCAGCTGCCGCGGCGGCTTCAAGGCTGCATCATCCAGAATGGTGATGATGCCATGCGCCAGTTTCCTCGCTGCCCCAACCTCCTGCTCTTCGATCTCGATCAGAATGCGTAGGCAGTGCCGCGCTTCTGGCAGCAGCACAAAGCGCTGAGCATCTTCGAGTGTTGCGAGCCCTGCCTCAATGCCGATGCCGCGCTCCATCATCTGGCGGATCACGTCTGGCGCATCGGCTTCGCTGAGGTTGACCGAGACATAATCCGGCAACACGGACCAAGCAGCAAAGGCGGCTTGCCGCGCCGCCGGGTCTGCCAGGATGCCTTCGCGCGTCGACAGGCCTACCGCCATGCCCGGCACAGCCTGGCGGATGGCGAGCAGCGCTTCCGTCACCGCATCGGCTTCGAAAGTCTCCAGGCCTTGGCTGTTCCGCGGATGGATATGGAACTGTTGCGCCCCGGTTGCCCTGCAAGCCACGGCTTCACGCGCAATATCCTCGGGCGAGAAGGGAACGGCAGCATGAAAATCACGGTTTCTGGCCCCGTTGAGGCAGGCTTGCAGCATAAAGATGAGCCTAGGGACCGGGCCTCCACGGGTCAACCATGCCAGAAAACCCTAACGAGGCTCCTCTTGCAAAATCGCTTGTCTTGGTCCACATTCAGTGGTGCCCGGCGGGGATTGGTTTCCCTAGAGCCGGGTGTAGTTTTTCATGAACATCGTCGTGGTTTTGGCCTTAAAGGCTTGAAGAACCATGCGATTTACAAGAGCGAGACGACCATGGAACGCGTACCCATGACGCTGCAAGGCCACACGGCGATGCTGAACGAGATCAAGCATCTCAAGACCGTGGAGCGTCCCCGCATCATTCAGGCCATTGAGGAAGCGCGCGCCCATGGCGATCTTTCCGAGAATGCCGAATACCATGCCGCCAAGGAGCAGCAGGGCTGGACCGAAGCTCGCGTCACCGAGCTGGAGGACAAGATCAGCCGTGCCGAAATCATTGACGTGACCAAGCTCTCGGGCGATACGGTGATGTTTGGCGCCAAGGTCACGCTGGTTGACGAGGAGAGTGAGGACGAAGCCTCCTACCAGATCGTCGGCGAGTTCGAGGCTGACGTGAAGAAGGGCAAGATTTCCGTATCCTCCCCCATCGCCCGCGCCATCATCGGCAAGAAAAAGGGCGACAGCGTCGAAGTGAACACGCCGGGAGGCGGCAAGAGCTACGAAATCCTCAAGGTGAAGTGGGCCTGACAGCACCGGAATCGGTGCTGGCGCTAACTCAGACGACCTGTCCAAAAATGCACAGCAATTGTGACAGCGCTTCTGGCTTTTTTTCCGTGCTCGCTTTGCCTACCATCCTCCATGCAATTTTGTTTGTAGCGGAGGCATTATGGCTGAAGTTGATCAATCTGGCATCGTCGGAAAAATTCGTGACCGTCCAATTGGAGAACGATTGAGGAGCCTATTGCAATCGGCTGCGGAGGCAACTGACATTGACAAGGTATATGTCACGTCTGGGGGCCAGCCAGGTTCCCATGGACGAAGCACAGGTTCGACAAGGCACAACAATGGCAGAGCAGCCGATCTGCAGCTCATCAGGAATAGTGCCACTTTGACATTTTCTGACTCAAGTGGCGGAAAATTTGCAGAATTTATTAAGGCTTGCGCCGCTCGCGGCGCTTCTGGAATTGGAGCAGGTATCGGCTACATGGGAAACCGAACCATCCATGTCGGGTATGGCCTGTCGGCAGACGATCACTCGAAATTGGTTTGGGGCACAGGCGGGCGCTCCGCAAGTGCGCCCCAGTGGCTCCGCGATGCAGCCCGAACCGGCTGGAAAAAATCGATCGCTGAAATCCTCAATGCCAGCACAACAGAATGTACCCTCGGCACTTGCGCAATCGAATCTGGAAGAATTCGAAGTAATTGCTCGTGGAGGACTCTTTTTGCGGAAAGGACCAGGTTTGGAATTTGGAATAACCAACAAGTTCGATGCTGGAACAAGGATATTCGTCGAAGGGTTCGACGGACCTAATCACGAGTGGGCGCGCGTATCTCTGGAAAATGACAACTTAGTTGATGGACACATGTACGCAGGATTTCTGAGACGTGTTTTTTTGACTGAGGAGAGTAGTGAAATTGAAGCTGGGCAGACTGAGCTGATGGAACAAGAGCCAACATAACGAGCGCAGTATGTTGTACAGTTTCCTCAGGGTGAAGTGGGCCTGACCCTACAGCCGCTTGGCTGCCAGGTCCTTGTAGAGCAGCACCCTGCCTTCGTCGTCAAAGCCAAGTGAACTGTAAAACCGCCCAAGATCATGTGTTTCGGCTGCATGCGCAGTGACGGTGACCTGATACCCTGCTGCACCACGCTCGCCGAGAAACTCTTCCACTGCTTGCACCAGCAAACGCGAAACACCCCTGCCCCGCCACTCCGGCAACACATAGAGATCACCCATCTCGGCTGACCAGCCGTACTCGACGCCGAAATCCAGCGACACGGTGGCAACGCCGATAGCCCGCCCATCTGACTCCGCCAAAAACAGGCCGCATACATCGAGCCCGGCAAGCAGCAGCGTGTTGCGCGCGATGACATCATCAGGCGTCTCGAAACCTTCCTCGCGGAAGAAGCGCTGCAGCAGCACGATTGCTGTGCTGAGATCGTCTCCCGCCGTCAGGCGGCGAACGCCAATGCGGCTGTCCGTCACTTGTGCAGCAGGCGCTTTATCGCCCACAGCAGGAGTCCGGCGAGCAGGCCCCAGAAGGCAGCGCCTACGCTGTGGAAACTGATACCAGACGCAGTCACCAGAAAGGTAACGACGGCCGCCTCGATATCACGCTGTTCCTTCACCATGCCGGTAAGGCCCGCCATTAACGGCGAAAGCAACGCAAGGCCTGCAATGGCTGTGACGAGCGGCGCAGGAAGCGCGCCCAGCACCTGCACGAACAGCGCGGCTGCCAGACCGACGATGACGTAGAGGGCGAAATACGGCCAGACCACCAGCCAGCGCTTTGATGCGTCCGGGTGCGTGTCAGGCCCGGTGACGATGGAGGCGGTGATCGCCGCCATGTTGATGGCATGACTGCCGAACGGCGCCAGCGCCGCTGAGGCAGCGCCCGTCACAAACAGGCAGGAGGCAACCGGCGGCTCATATCCTGCAGCCCGCAACACCGCAAAGCCTGGCAGGTTCTGCGAGGCCATGGTGACAAGGAACAACGGCACGCCAAGACTGAGGATCGAAGCGAGGTCGAAGGCAGGCGTGGCCCATTCAAGCCGCGTCACCGACAGCGAACAGCAGTTTGACGAGAACATGCCTGAGACCGACGCCAGCATCACGCCTGCCACCACTACGACCGGCACCGCATAGAGCGGGAAGGTCAGCCGCAAGGCAAAGAATAGCGCTATGAGCGGCAGCACGTAGAGCGGCATGTCGATGGCCGCTTGCGGCACGCCCAGCGAATAGTGAAGCAGCACGCCCGCCAGCATCGCCGCCGCGATTGGCGAAGGGATGTTGGCAATGGCGCGCGACAAGGGCTTCACCAGCGACGTCAGGCACATGAGCAGTCCGGCTATTACGAAGGCCCCAAGCGCGTGCGCATAGCTGATGCCGCCTCCACTGGTGGCGATGAGAACAGCTCCCGGCGTCGACCATGCGGTGATGATCGGCATGCGGTGGCGCCATGAGAGATAGAGAGATGTGACAGCCATGCCGATGCAGAGGATGGCGGCCCACGATGCTTGCTGGCCCGGCGTGGCACCAACGGCGCGCGCCGCCTGCATGATGACGAGAATGGTGGAGGCAAAGCCAACGACGACAGCGGTGAGTGCTGCTGACGTCAGCGTGATCCAGTTGCCACGGGAAAGAACAGCCTCGCTCATGCCAGCGGCACTCCCGGTTCGTACTTGGAGACGCGCATGATCATGGTGGTCTTGACGCTGTCGACGTTGGCTGCCGCCGTCAGCGTGGTGATGATGAAGTCTTGCAACTCTGCAAGATCGCTTCCGACGCAGTGCAAAACAAAATCCGCTTCCCCGGAAATGGCATAGGCCTCGCGCACCAGCGGCCAACCGGCAACCTTCGTTTCAAACGCCCGAAGCTCGGCTTCGTTCTGGCTCTTGAGGCCGACGAAGGCAAAAAGCTGGATGCCGAAACCCAGCTTCTGCGCATCAAGCTGGGCGCGGTAGCCGGAGATGTAACCGGCATTCTCCAGCGCCTGTACGCGCCGCAGTGTCGGCGGGGCCGAGAGGCCAACACGTGACGCCAATTCGACATTGGTCAGCCGGCCATTGCCCTGCAATTCACGCAGTATCTTGCTGTCAATCGTGTCGAGGCTGGTGGGGCGCTTCATGCGCCCTTGTGCAACGAAACTTGCACCCCGGCAAGCCCTCCTCAGGCTGCATTTATCTGTCCCTTGTCGTAACGCCGCTGCGCCGCCAGAACGGTGTCGATATTCTTCTCCGCCCACATGGAAATCGCGGAAGCAACGCCCGTCAGCGTCTTGCCAAGCGGCGTGATCGCATACTCGACCGTCACTGGCACGGTAGCGAAGGCGCGGCGTGAAACTAGCCCATCGCGCTCCAGCCGTTTCAGAGTCTGCGATAAAACCTTTTGAGAAACGCCTTCAATCTCTCGGCGCAGCATATTGAAACGGTAAGGCTTTTCGGAGATCCGTCGCAGCACCAGCAGTGCCCATTTATCGGCGATGCGGTCCAGCACCAGCCGTGTCGGGCAGTCCTTCAGGAATGTGTTTGCGCCTTTCATCTCACCCTCCGGTTACCTCAGGGTCACCATGTGATTTACAGGTGCCTTCTTGCAATCAAGTTACCAGTAGACATATAGTATCTAATTGAAACCAACAAGCGAAGGAGATTAAGATGAGTGGCAAGATTCTGGTTATCGGCGCAACCGGCAATGTCGGCGCACCACTGGTCGAGGCGCTGCTGGCAAAGGGCGAAAAGGTCGTGGCCGCCTCCCGCAAGGCCACGCCTGTAAAGGGTGCGGAAGCTGTCGGGCTCGACATTGCCAATCCTTCCACTATCGAAGCCGCGCTCAAGGACGTGGACCGCATGTACCTGCTCGTTCCCGGCGGCCACCTGGACGTCGTCGGATTGACCAAGCCCCTCATAGAAGCTGCTGCGCGGAATAGAGTGAAGGTTGTTCTGCAATCCGTCTTCGGCGTCGATGCCGATGACTCGATCCCCTACCGGCAAGTTGAGTTGGCGCTCATCAAGTCCGGCGCTGCGCATGTCATCTTGCGGCCAACCTGGTTCTCCGACAATTTTCACAGCTACTGGAGTCATGGCGTGAAAAGCGGAACCATCGCCGTGCCCGCCGCCGAAGGCAAAACCTCGTTCATTGACGTGCGCGACATTGCCGCCAGCGCCGCTGCCGTGCTCACCACCAGCAAGCATGATGGCAAGGCCTTCAACCTCACCGGCCCTGCAGCTCTGAGCTATGGCGAAGCGGCAGCGGTGCTTTCCAAGGTCACCGGGCGCAAGATCGCTTATCAGCCGATTGACGATGCCACATTTATCAAGGGCCTCACGGCGGCAGGCGTTCCCGCAGACTATGCCAAATTCCTCGCCTCGATTTTCCACCCTGTCCGCGAGGGTTGGACGGCTGCCATCTCACTCGCAGTCAAGGAATTGACCGGCAAGGAGCCGCGATCTGTGGAAACCTATGCCCGCGACCACACAAAGGAACTGTCCTGAGCAGCCGCAGGGCACCATTTCGCCGCCAAAACTGGCGCTTTTCAACCGGACTGTTGATATTGGCAGCAGGCGGTCTTGAGAAGCGCCAGAAACCAGCTATGTTAATTCCTCATAGCTCAGGAGTTTCCCCATGCCCCGCCACGCCCGTGTCCTGATCCTCGGTTCGGGACCAGCAGGATATACGGCTGCCATCTACGCGGCACGGGCCATGCTGAAACCATTGCTGGTGCAGGGCATCCAGCCGGGCGGCCAACTGACCATCACCACCGATGTTGAGAACTACCCCGGCTTCGCCGATGTGATCCAGGGCCCATGGCTTATGGAGCAGATGCAGGCGCAAGCCGAACATGTAGGAACCGAGGTGGTTTCGGACACCATCACCGAGGTGCGCCTGCGCGACAAGCCGATCTGGCTCAAGGGCGACAGCGGCGAGGAATACACCTGCGATGCGCTGATCATCTGCACCGGCGCGCAAGCCAAGTGGCTGGACCTGCCGTCAGAACAGAAGTTCCGCGGTTTCGGCGTATCGGCCTGCGCTACATGCGACGGCTTTTTCTATCGCAACAAGCGCGTGCTGGTTGTCGGCGGCGGCAATACGGCAGTCGAGGAAGCCCTCTTCCTCACCAACTTTGCCAGCGAAGTTGTCGTCGTTCATCGCCGCAATGAGTTCAAGGCCGAGCGCATTCTGCAGAACCGCCTGTTCAATCATCCCAAGATCAAGGTGATCTGGGACCATGCGCTGGATGAAGTACTGGGCAAGAGTGATCCGCTTGGCGTCACTTCGGCGCGCCTCAAGAACGTCAAGACCGGCGCCACGCAGACGCTTGATGTCGACGGCATCTTCATTGCTATCGGCCACAAGCCGGCGACTGAATTGTTTGAAGGCCAGTTGCCCTTCAAGCAAGGCGGCTATCTCATCACCGAGCCGCGCACCACCGCCACCGCCATCCCCGGCGTCTATGCTGCTGGCGATGTGACCGATGATGTGTATCGCCAGGCGGTGACTGCTGCTGGCTTGGGCTGCATGGCGGCACTCGAGGCTGAGCGCTGGCTGCACACCCGGTCCGCCCACCAGAAGGCGGCAGAGTAACGCATATGGATTGGGACAAGCTCAGGATTTTTCACGCCGTCGCGGATGCCGGCTCCTTTACCCATGCGGGTACCGAACTGGCACTGTCGCAATCAGCCGTCAGCCGCCAGATCAGTGCCTTGGAACAGGACCTCAACGTTCCGTTGTTCCACCGCCATGCCCGCGGCCTCATACTTACCGAACAGGGCGAGGTGCTGTATCGCACCGCGCACGAAGTGTTCACCAAGCTGGCCGCCGCCAAGACGCGGCTGATGGATTCGAAGGAGAAACCATCCGGCGAGCTGCGCATCACCACGACGGTCGGCCTCGGCTCCGTCTGGCTGACGCCGCGCATCAAGGAGTTCACCGAACTCTATCCGCAGATCGCTGTCACGCTGCTGCTGGAAGACCGTGAGCTTGACCTTTCCATGCGCGAAGCTGACGTCGCCATCCGGCTGCGCCGCCCAACCCAGCCTGATCTTATCCAGCGCAAGCTGTTCACCGTGCATCATCATATCTACGCTTCGGCTGACTATGTGAAGAAGTACGGCATACCGAAATCCGTGAGTGATCTTGACCAGCACAAGATCATCACCTTTGGCCAGGCGCCGGGCTATCTCACCACCATCAACTGGCTGGAAACGGCTGGCCGCGAGGAAGACAATCCGCGCCCGGTGGCGCTCCGCGTCAACAATGCTTACGGCCTCAGGCGCGCCGTGCAGGCAGGCGTCGGCATCGGCTCGCTCGCCGACTACATCGTTCCACCGGACAGCAACCTCGTGCAGATTGATCTGCCGCTCGAAGCCCCGCAGTTCGACACTTACTTCGTCTATCCGGAAGAACTGAAGGAAACCAAGCGCGTCACCGCCTTCCGTGACTTCATCGTCTCCAAGGCGAAGGAGTGGAGCTTCTGAGTTCCGCTCTTCTCACTTGCAGGAAAAGAAGTTCACAGTCTGATGACACCGCGCATGACGCGCCAACATGCCTCCCATGCCACGGTAGCGATTGTTGAAATCACCATCCTGAGCGATATTTGAAAAGGCCACTCGGCGGAGTGGAAGGGAAGATTTCAGCCTCATACCCCCTTGAGCGCCATCTCCCTTTGTTGCCGCGCCCCCCGCGCCGCAATGTTTACGCCGGGTAGTGTCCTGCACTTCAAGGGCCGGATTTTTCCGGCCCTTTTTCTTTGGCGGCGATCACATGTACAGCGCTTCGGCTTCAAGCCCCTTGTAAAGGCTAGCCACCTGTTCGCCATAACCATTGAACAGCAAAGTCGGGATGCGTTCCTCGCTGCCCAAAAGCTGTTCCTGCGCCTGGCTCCAGCGGGGATGCGACACTTCCGGATTGACGTTGGCCCAAAAGCCATATTCGCTCGCCTGCAGAACTTCCCAAAGTCCCTTGGGCCTTTCAGCCACAAAGCTGATCTTGACGATGCCCTTGATCGACTTGAAACCATACTTCCACGGCACATGCAGCCGCAGCGGCGATCCCATGGTGTTGGGCAGCGGCTTGCCATAGACGCCGGTCACCAGCAGCGGCAGATCATTCATCGCCTCGGCAATCGTCAGTCCTTCGACATAGGGCCATTCGATCTGGCTCAGCAGGCCGCCCTTTTGACCCGCAGCAAGTTCCGGCAGGTTGAAGCTTTCGAAGCGCACATATTTGGCTGTTGGCTTGGGTCGCACGATTTCGACAAGCGACTTCACGGTGAAGCCAGTCCACGGAACCACCATAGACCATGTCTCGACGCAGCGATGCCGATAGATGCGCTCCTCAAGCTGAACCTTCTTCAGCAGCTCGTCAATATTGAGCGTCTGCGGCGCCTCCACTTCACCGTCTATCACCACTGACCAGGGGCGGACCGGAAAGCCCGCCGCATCGGCAACCACGTCCTTGGTGGTGTTGAACTCATAGTAGTTGTTGTAGGTGGAAGAGAAGGTTTCTGGCGTGACAGCACGGCCCGCATCCAGAAATGCCGGATTGGCCTTGGCAGGATAGAGCCCCGCAGATGGGTCTTCACCGGCGGCATAAGCTGCGCCTGGCAATGCAGCTAGCGCCGCGACGCCGCCCATAAAGGCCCGCCGGTTCAGGAACATGTGCTCCGGCGTCACCAGGGACTCGGGCAACTGCCAGCTTTTTTGCTGTCTGATCAACATGGGGAACCTCCAGCCTGACAGTTAGCGAGGCCGGGTGTTTGTTGCAAATCACTCTGAATCACGGTTCGGAGAGGCCGGCCAGAGCCAGCCTCCTGCTTCGTCAATGGGCTAGCTGGGCCTTACGGGCAGAAATCACCTGCTCCGCCGTCCGGCCGCTGAGTTCAGCCATATGGTCATGCTGGAAGGTGAAGGTTCCCACGCCTGAGGTTGCCGAGCGCAGTTCCACGATAAGCGAACCAATTTCGGATTCCGGCAGATGTGCCTTCACCGTGTCCCAACCCGTCCAGCCTTCGCGGCCATCAAAACCCAGCAGTTGCCCGCGGTGCCCTGTGACGATCTGGTTGATGCGCGAAGTGTGTTCGCTCGGCACATGAATATCAACCGCCACGATCGGTTCCAGCAACACCGGTGAACATTGCGGGAAACCCTCGACCATGGCGAGCCTTGCCGCCAGCTTGAAGGCCATCTCGGAAGAGTCGACATCGTGATACGAGCCTTCCGAGAGGTTGACGTTGAAATCCACCACATTGAAGCCGAGTGGACCTTGCGACTTCCATTCCCGCACACCGGTCTCGACTGCGGGGATGTATTGCTTGGGCACCACGCCGCCGGTGATCGTGTCAGTGAACTGGAAGCCGGAGCCGCGCGCCAACGGGCTGATCTCCACCACGACGTCGCCATATTGGCCATGGCCGCCTGACTGCTTCTTGTGCCGGCCCCTGATCTGCGTCGATCCGCGGATCGTCTCCTGGTAGCCGATGCGGCGTGGTTGCGTCTTGGCATGCACGCCGAACTTGCCTTCCAGCCGCTCAATGGCGACGCGCAGATGCATTTCACCCTGCCCCCACAGCACCATTTCATGCGTTTCCGCATTATTATGCAGCGACAGCGAGGGATCTTCTTCAATCAGCTTGGCGATGGAGGAAGTCAGCTTCACCTCGTCCTTGCGGTCAGTGACCGCAACGGCAACGCCATAGACCCCAGGCATCGGCTTGAGGGAGAGAAGCTCGCTCAGTCCGGCCTTGGTGGTTGAGATCGTGTCACCTGTGTTGATTTTCTCAAGCCGTCCCAGCGCCACGGTATCTCCTGCTGCCGCCTTGCCAAGCTTCGAGGTCGCCAGTCCCATGAGGTTGAGAACGCCAGCCACCCTTGCTTCCTGCCCTGCGGCAGACATGAGCGTTGCACCGTCGGCGATCTCGCCCGAAAGCACGCGCGCCAATGACAGCTTGCCGCCGTGCGGCGTGTGGAAGGTCTTGAGCACCACGGCAGTTGCGCCTGCACCCGCCTTGAGGCCAAGCCGTGCCGCCGTATCGGCAACCGTTGGCGCCTCGTGCCGCAGCGCCTTGAGCAACCTGCCGATGCCGTTGCCATGTTCGGCTGAGCCAAAGAACACCGGCGTCACCTGCCCTTCGGCCAGTTCCTTGCGCAGGTCGGCGAACACCTTGTCGCGCGGCGGCTCCATATCCGCCAGCAGCTGTTCCATCAACTCGTCGTCATGGTCGGCCAGCTTTTCAAGCATGGCGAAACGCTCGGCCTTTTCTTCAGGCTGCATGTCGGGAGGAATTTCAACAACAGTGCTTTCCGCGTGCTCGTGATAGACGAAGGCGCGTTCCAGCGCGAGGTCGACAAAGCCGCGCACCACGCCTTCCTTCCAGATCGGCAGCTGCCGCAGGATCAGCGGCTTGCTCGATGCAGGCTGCAAATATTGCAAGACCGTATGCGGTGAGTGGCTGGCCGAGTCGATCTTGTTGATGAAGACAAAGCGGGGGATGCCAAGTTCATCGAGCCGCTTGAGGATGAGCTGCAGGGCCGGAACTTTCTTCTCATCCGCCTCGCAGACCACAACTGCCGCATCGCAGCCACCGAGTGCTGTCGACATGTCCTGGTTGAATTCGATTGAACCGGGGCAATCCAGAAACGTGTAGCGGTCTCCCAGGTATTCGGCCGTTGCCGCGTTGAGTTCCACGCTCATGCCGTGGCTTCGGGCTTCGGGAGAACTGTCGCCTACGGTGGATTTGTCGGCTACTTTGCCTTGGCGCTGTGTGGCGCCGGTTCGGAATAATATGGCTTCAAGAAGCGTGGTCTTGCCACTGAGATAGGGGCCCACGAGCGCAATGCACCGCGAGCCCGCTGGTCGTCTGCCATGATGTGTCGAGTCCATGTCCGATCCTCCCAGGTTTATTGACCGGGACAGACCCACAGTCGGAATGCCCTCCGCTGCGGGCTGATCCGGTGGATGAATGCTTGCGCTAAACGCGATGGATGGCAAGCGGCATTTTGTGCCGGCTGCGCGCGAGCAGAAATTTCCAGGGCAACAAGCGGACCAGCCGCTATCCCGCTAATCTCACGCAAGCAGCGATAAACTGATCTATTGCATCTGGCCGGAAATCGGCCCGCAGTGAAACTGCCGCATCGCGGGCACGCTGCGCCAGCGATGCATCCTTTGCCATGTCTCTGATCATTTGCGCTGTCACGCGCGCTTTTGGATCATGAATCTTGATGAGTTTGCCAACGCCGAGCCTTTCGAGCGCCTGACCATTCAGGTCCTTCTCGATATCGAGGCTGAGCGCAAGTTGCGGCACACCGGCCAGCAAGCCAGTGGCGCTGGTGCCGCCCACGCCGTAGTGAACAATGAGCCGGTAGTTGCAAAGCTCTGACTGGAAGGCGAGCGGATTATCTCGGCAGTCCACATCTGCGGCACGCAGCGTCGTGATTTGAGACTGCGAAAGTCCAGGCCCATAAAGCGAGAGGTCTTCGCCGAGCGCCGCCAACGCCTCGATCAGGTGGCTGGGCACGTCCCATCCCGGGCTAAGGTAGGCAAACACTCCCTTGCCGTCTCCTGCACCCATGTTTGGGAGCACAACAGAAATCGGGCCATCCGCCGGCTGCCGACCGGAATTGCCGATAGGGATCAAGTACGGGCAGCGTATTGATGTAATTTGCATCGCCTTCGAAAACCTGTGGCAGCCTTTCAATTGGCTTGCCGGAAAGTTTCTGTAGCACCGAGTTGACCGTCGTGGTCACCTCATCGGCATTCCAGACTGGCGCGGACATGCTGTGAAGCAGGGGAAACTCCGCCATCTCGGCAGGCGGCAGGCTGTACCCGGTTCCCACCATGGCCAGCGGCAGCTGACCTCGTGCTGCAAGCGCTGCCCCCGGTGCAAATTCGGCGACGACCAGATCTATCCTGAAGTTTTTGAAAATGCCCCGCCAGGCCCGCAGCATCGCCTCAAGCTCCGGGGCGAAGGCGAGGCCGACCATGGCCAGCATGTCACCCATCGAAACAGATGTTGCTGGCCTGCCGGGAACCGAGCCGAGCTTGTGCGCCATGGGCCACACCGGCGCCTGGACGACTTCCATTCCGGCTTCGAAGAACGGTCCGCTTGTTGCGAGATCACGCAACGCAACAACGACGCTCAGCCCCTCAGCTGATAATAGTCGTCCCAGGTCACGCAGCGTAACGACATGGCCCGAACCCCTGCCCATCTCCCAAGCGAGCAGGACACGCCGCATACACTACGCCATCACAATATAGTAGGGCGGCGGAGGTGGTGGTGGTGGAGGCACCTCTCGGTGGCGGAGGCGGAGGCGGCACTTCCGGTGGCGGAGGCGGTGGCGGTGGCGGCGGCACCTCTGGTGGAGGTGGCGGCACTTCCGGAGGCGGCGGTGGCACCTCTGGCGGTGGCGGTGGCACCTCTGGCGGCGGTGGCACCTCTGGCGGAGGCGGCGGCGGCACCTCCGGCGGAGGCGGTGGTGGCGATGACGCCGTGCCGGTCAGGAACGCGGCGCCATTGGCCGCGCCTGCAAAGATATCCAGCGTACGGTTATGTGGATCATCCTCGCGGTGGCGGCGGATCAGGCTCTTCTGCTCCCCTCCAAAGTAGACGCTAAATCCGGCCATGATGGACGCAAAACCGTTTTCGCCGATACGGCCATCCAGCGTGAATGACGCAGGCAGGTTGTAATCCGCCATATGCCATTCGAGGCCGGCATGCGCACTTTCGAAGCCGCCGATTGAACGGCCACCCAATGTCAGGCGCACGTTGTCAGTCGCATAGAGGGCCAGATCGCCAATGAAGAACGCCTTGTCGCGCGAACTGCCGCCGACAGGATCGACATTCAGGTAGCCGCCCAGCAACTCAATGGAGATGTTATCGACATAGAGTTCAACTTCCGGACCGACATACCAGACGTTGGCAGACTCGAAATCGGCGAAGCCGCCGATGACGCCAAACAGGTAGCGGTCAGGGTTGCGCGTAAAGGCATGCAGGTTGCCGCCAAAGCTCGTATCGCCAAAGGCATTGGTGACGGCAATATCAGCCTGTAGGCCGAACATGTCACCGACCGGGAACGAGAACGAAGCTGCCGCCCGCACAATGCCATCATCATCAAGATCATTGATGTCGATGTAGCCGCCGCTGACTTCAACCTTGCCATTGGGCCCTGAGACAGCTGGCAAATCGGACTTCATGTCCACGTCTGCCGCCATCGCCATGCTGCCGTAGATGCCTGCAGCAATCGTCCCGCTGAGGAGGAATGCCCCCCGCCTAGTCACTAAACCCATCTGCTCGTCCCTGCCTGATTGCTTTGCGCAATTTATTCCCCGGTAGTGGAGAAACTACACATAACTTTCATTTTGGAGAACACCAAAAGGCGTATCGCGTCAGACTTTGCAGGCCTGTGTGTTTAAAGCAACGGATTCAGCAACCCTCAATTGCAAAAAAGGCCGCGCGGTGCGTACGCGCGGCCTGATCTGGTTGCAGTCTCGATGGAATCAGTTGTCAGACTTGAGGGACAAGCTGGCAATTCCTGCTGCCACGTTGAGGCCCGTCTGCGCTTGAACACTGAGGGGCTGCAGGTTGATGCCCTTCCTGAACCCGCCGACAAGTACATTGGCGCCAAGACCGGCGATCACCGTCGCCTCGGCCGTTGCGCCAGTATACTGACCCTTCAATGCACCGCGCTTGACGCTGCCGGGCGCAAAAACTGCCCAGGCAACAGCAGTCTTGTCAGTCACGCCGATGTCAACGCCAAGCTTGCGCATGACGCCATGGTAGTGCTCGACGCGGCTGCCCGTACGGAATGTGCAATCCACCGGCTTGGCCGATGCCACAATGTAGCCAACGCCGCCATCAATCGTGCAGCTCAGCACGCCGATCTTGATTCCCGACTTGGCTTGGGCTGGGGTGATTGCCGCAGCCGCCGCCAGAAAGCCCGTCAGAATGATTTTCTTCATGAATATTATATCCTTGTCGATTGGAACGATATCAGCTTCAACAGCCTAATGTGACCCAAATGCGGCGATTGGCAAGTGGCTACGTTGCTCTTTCAAATAGCTGCTATGCAAACATTTTTAACGGATGATTCGTCCCCATGCTGAACCTTGCTGCCCAAGACTACGTCGCTATAGCGCAGATCGTTTGGATTGACCTGCTTCTCTCAGGCGACAATGCGGTGGTGATTGCCTTGGCTTGCCGGCAGCTTCCGGAACGGCAAAGGCGCATTGGCATCATGCTGGGTGCCGCCACAGCTATCGTGCTGCGCATATTCTTTGCCTACATCATCACGCAGATCCTGGGCATTCCATTCCTCAAGGCGGCTGGCGGAATCTTGCTTTTGTGGATTGCGATCAAGCTTCTGCATGGCGAGCAGGATACGAAGGAAGCCAACGTCAAGCCAGCGAACCATCTGCTCTCCGCTGTCATGACCATTGCCGTGGCTGATGCCGTCATGAGTTTGGACAATGTCGTGGCGATAGCTGCCATCGCCAAAGAGAACTACTATTTGTTCATCTTCGGATTGGTGCTGTCGATTCCACTCATTGTGGTCGGTGCATCATTGATCAGCTCGCTCATCAGCCGCTTCCCCGTTTTCGTCTGGCTTGGCGCGGCAATTCTCGGTTGGGTGGCGGGCGAAATCATCGCCAGCGATGATGCAGCGCTCGCCTTCCTCGGCATTGCCCACGGTGCCGGTTGGCATACTACGGCGGGCCTCCTGGGCGTCATCTTTGTGTTGGCGGCAGGCTACATCTGGGCCAAGCGGAGCAAACCTGCGACCTGATCAGCTTCGACCGAGAAAATCTCCCTTGCCCAATTCCACGCCGTTGTGGCGGAGAATGGCGTAGGCCGTTGTCAGATGAAAATAAAAGTTCGGCAGCACGAAGCTGTTGAAATAGTCTTCTCCACTCATCGTGCGATCCTTGCCGGCGACCTTGACCGTCACCATGCGTTCCGCAGCACCTTGATAGCGGTCCTTGGCAATGCCATCCATGAAGGCAAGCGTCTTGGCGATGCGCGCCTGCACATCTGAAAAGCTCTTCTCGTCATCGCTGTAGGAAGGCACCGCCTCGCCTGCAAGCCGGGCGGCAGCACCCTTGGCGAAATCGCAGCCAATCTGCACCTGGCGCACAAACGGCAGCATATCGGGATAAAGCCGGAAAGCGAGGAGTGCCTGCGCATCAATCTTGCGGGCTTCGCAATGCGCTTCCGCCTTCTTCAGAACCGTCGACAACGCTGTCAGCTGATGACGGAGTTGGGCAAGTGACTTGTCGTACATGGTGTTCTCCTAAATGAGTGAACCGCAGAACCGCTGAACGCGCACGCAGGCATCCTCGAGCACCGAGGTTGCCGTGGCATACGAGATGCGGAAAAAAGGTGAGGTGCCAAAGGCTGCGCCATGAACTGCGGCAACGCCTTCCGCAGCGAGCAATTCCGTCACGAACTCTTCGTCGTTACTGATCACCTTGCCGCCAGGCGTCTTGCGGCCAATCAGGGCAGCACAAGAGGGATAAACATAGAATGCGCCTTCGGGTTTAGGGCAGGAGAGCCCTTTCGTCTGATTGAGCATGGACACAACCAGATCACGGCGTTCCTTGAACACCTTGTTGTGTTCGGCAATGAAACCTTGCGGCCCGTTCAGCGCTTCAACCGACGCCCATTGTGCAATCGACGAGGGGTTTGAGGTGGATTGCGACTGCAACTTCGCCATGGCCTTGATCAGCACCTCCGGCCCAGCGCCATAGCCGATGCGCCAGCCCGTCATGCAATAGGCCTTGGAAACGCCGTTCATTGTCAGCGTGCGTTCGTAGAGCGATGGCTCAACTTGCGCAGGCGTGAAGAACTTGAAGTCGTCGTAAACCAGATGCTCGTACATGTCGTCGGTGAGGATCCATACATGCGGGTGGCGCACCAGCACATCGGTGAGCGCCTTGAGCTCGGCACGCGAATAGGCTGCACCACTCGGGTTGGATGGCGAGTTGAGGATCAGCCACTTGGTCTTGGGCGTTATCGCCTTGTCGAGGTCGGCAGCCTGCACCTTGAAACCGTACTCAACCGTCGTCTGTATCGGCACCGGCACGCCGCCCGCCAGCATGACAATGTCCGGATAGCTCACCCAGTAAGGCGCCGGGATGATCACCTCGTCGCCCGGATTGACGGTTGCCATCAGCGCGTTGAACAGCACCTGCTTGCCGCCGGTGCCGACAGAAATCTGCGCCGGCTTGTAGTCCAGCCCGTTCTCGCGCTTGAATTTGGCGGCAATCGCCTGCTTCAGTTCAGGGATGCCATCAACCGCCGTGTACCGCGTCTTGCCAGAGCGAATGGCGGCAATGGCAGCTTCCTTGATGTTGTCCGGCGTTTCGAAATCTGGTTCGCCCGCTGCAAGCCCTATGATGTTCTTGCCCTCGGCCTTGAGCGCCAGAGCCTTGTTGGAAATGGCGATGGTGGCGGATGGCTGAATGCGGTTGAGCGAGTCTGAAATGAAACCCATGAAACACCCCTTGAAAGCCCGCCTGCTCTATCGCCCCTGCACAGGCCGCCGCAAGCGCCAATCCGTCATATGGCACATCACCGCCGCCATGCCATGATGGGGCATGATTGATTCACCGTTTCTCATTGCGGGTGGCGGCATCGCGGGCCTCGCCGCCGCCCTGGGGTTAGCCAAGTCCGGTCGCGAACCAACGGTTTTTGAGCGTGCGGCCGCTTTCCAGGAACTGGGGGCTGGCGTCCAGCTTGGGCCAAACGCCGTCGCAGCCCTGCAATGGCTGGATGCATGGGAAGGAGTTGCTCCCCATTGCTGCGCGCCAAGCGAAATCCATGTGCGCGATGGACGTTCCGGCAAGCTGCTCCAGCGCGTCCGGCTCGGCAAGACTTTCGAGAGCCGCTTCGGCATGCCCTACCGCGTGGTGCTGCGCTCCGGCCTGCTGCAGGGCCTGCTTGATCACGCCCGCGCCTCCGCCTTCATCAACCTTGAAACAAGTAGCGAAGTTGAGATCAAGGACCTCGGCCGTGCCGCCATCACAGTCTCCGGCGCCTCGTTTGCCGGTGAGGCCCTGATCGCGGCCGATGGCGTTCACTCCGCCATTCGGGTTGCCATTCAGGCAGCCGAGCGCAAACGCAGGCAGTCACACACGCTCTATCGCAAGCTGCTGCCACGCGAAGCAGTGCCGCCTGCCGTTGATCCTGATCTTGTGACGTTATGGATGTGCGCTGGCGGGCATCTTGTGCACTACATGGTAGACGGCGGCCGCAGCCTGAACATCGTCGCAAGTGTCGAGGAACAGGGAAGCGGAACAGCCCCTCGCCTTTCAGATTTACATCAGGATGCGGCGGCAGTGATGAATGCATCTGCCGATTGGCTGGCCTGGCCGGGCTATGATCTGGAGCCTGATCCGCGCTGGTCGCAAGGTCGCACTGTTCTCATTGGCGATGCGGCCCATGCCATGCTGCCCTACCTCGCGCAAGGTGCCGCCATGGCGTTGGAGGATGCCTGCGTGCTGGCGCAGTCGCTCGACCGTGAGCCTGACGTGCCAAACGCTTTGGGCGCTTTTTCCAGAACCCGGTTCCCGCGCGTTTCCACGCATGCAGAACGCCGCCCGCCGGCAAGGCAGAATCTACCATATGAATGGCGCAGCAAGGTTTGCCCGCAATACAGCTCTCCGGCTTATGCCGGAGAGCGCATTTCTGGAACGCTTGGCCTGGATCTACGACTGGAAGCCATGAGGCCGGCCAAGGCCAGCCTCACTCTGTCAAACCTATTCTGGCTGCTGGTTGCCGCCCGCTGGTCCATTCGGGCCGTTGTCGCGAGGATCCCTGCGGCCATTCGGATTGTTCCCCGGATGCGAGCGGTGATCGCCATTCGGCTGCCAACGTGTGATCTTGCGCAGCCAGCAGCGGTACTTGCCGCCTGAACCACCAGCACCAGCGACGGCAAGGCCGTAGGTATCACCGCCGCGTTTCACGCGGGCGCACACGACGGCGCCTTCACAGCGCCCTGATGTGCCCATGATCTTGCGGTAAGAAGAATGCACGATCATCTGCTCACAGCACTTGATGACCTTTTCCTTGCTCATGCCCTGGCAGCGCGGGCCGGCCGAGTTAGGACCAGCATGGGCCGACAGGCTGAACAACACGGCAGCAGCTGCTGCCACTGCGCCAAACGAGAGAACTTTGGTTGAAGTATTGAGTGTCATGTTCTTTCCTCCTGGGTTGTTTTGAACAGCGATCAATGAGTTCAACCTGGTACAGCCGCTGTGACCCTGCCGTGAACACAGCGTTCATTTGCAGTTCACGTGGAATTTAGTGATCCCCGGCGCGTAAATGTCGTAGTGTTATTTTGATACTTAGAAGGAGCCCCCAATGGTCAAGATTGCTTCCCTGTCTCTCGCATCCTGTTTTCTGCTCGGCGGCTTAGGACTGGCATTCGCCGCCGGTGATGGCGGAACCAAGCCAAGCACCAGCGTGAAGAAGACCTGCAAGAATGGCGAGGTCGTTGTCATGGTGAAAAAGAACGGCAAGAACGTTAAAACGTGCCGCAAAGCCAAGGCCGGCATCCTGAATGATGATGAACTCTATGCTCAGGGCCGCGAACTCGCCAAGGACGGCGAATATGAATGGGCGCTCGATGTGCTGGCGGTTATCAAGGACCAGAACCAGCCGCGCGTGCTGAACTATATCGGCTACAGCAACCGCAAGGCCGGCCGCATCGAACTCGGCATCACCTACTATCAAAAGGCGCTGGCGATCGACCCCAACTATGTTCTCGCCCGCGAATATCTGGGTGAAGGCTATGTCGCCGCCGGCAAGATCGAGCTTGCCAAGGCGGAACTCTCGGAAATCGCCAAGCGCTGCGGCGTCACCTGCGTGGAATACAAGGACTTGTCTAAAGCTATCGGAACAGTCACGCAGTAACACTCAAGAAGCAGGCGGCACCAGCCATTGGGTGGTGCCCCTGCCCCATTTGCCAACGCCCATGCGCTTGGCGAGAGCGGGCAGCAGAACTTTCATCTCCTCCTCCAGCACGAAGGGCGGATTGACGATGATGAGGCCTGAGCCCGCCAGCCCGCCGCCCTCAAAAGACTCCCGCACCCGCAGTTCAACTTGCATTGTGGCGGGCAATTTCAGCGCGGCAACTTCGGCGCAGAATTTTTCGGCATAGTCGGCGCCCTTCACCGGATACCACACCATGAAGATGCCGGAGGCAAAGCGTTTGTAGCCATGCGCCAATGCAGACAGCACGGCTTCCTTCTCCGTCTTCGCCTCAAAAGGCGGGTCCATGAGGATGATGCCGCGCCGCAGCGGCGGCGGCAGGCTGGCCCTGATCAGGATGGCGGCATCCATGTTGGTGATGCGGGCGCGCGGTTCATCAACGTAGCGGGCGCTGAGCGCTTCAAAATCCTTGGGGTGCAGCTCATTGAAGGTCATGAGATCGCCGGAACGGCACAACTGCACGGCGATTTCCGGTGAACCGGGATAGACCTTCACCGTTTTGGTGCCGGGGTTAAGTGCCGCAATCACTTCGCGGTAGGGCTTGAGCAGCTCCTCCACCTCGGGCGTAAAGGCGCGCTTCATCTTGCCGATGCCGCCTTCGAATTCCTTGGTCTTCTGCGCTTCCTTGCCATCGAGCTCATAAATGCCGATGCCCGCATGCGCATCCAGCACATGGAACAGCTTGTCCTTGCGCTTCATATAGTCGATGACGCGGGTCAGCACGACGTGCTTGAGCACATCGGCATGGTTCCCGGCGTGAAAGGCGTGGCGGTAGTTCATGAGCGGCTTCGCTCATGCCAGATCGGCACGGATTTGGCTACGCCGTAAATTTGTGCTTCGATCCAAATAACTGGAGAATCCATGCTGCCCGTTGCCGAAAATTGGTTTGAGATCGTGCAGCTTGATGACAGCCTGTTCCGGGTGTCGGAGCCGCATGTCGTCAGTTTCATGCGCGGCAACATCTTTGTCGTCAAAGGCAGGCATGAATGCTTGTTGATTGACGGCGGCAACGGCGTTGTTCCGCTGCGGCCATTTCTGCAGTCGCACGGCCTTGAACCCACGATTGTCGTGGCCAGCCATGCCCATGCGGATCATATCGGCGGCCTGCATGAATGGCCATTGACGCTCATCCACAGCTCGGAAGCAGAAGGACTGGCGGCGCTTGATCCCGGCGTCACGCTCGCCAGCACAGCCTACAACATTCTCGATATAGCAACGCTGATGACGGGCGATCCGAGCCTCGAAGGCCCGATGATCACAGCCTTGCCATATGCCGGCTTCACGGCTGCGGACTACAAGCTCGTCGCGCCACAGGTGCAGGCAATTGAAAGCGGCAGGAACATCGACCTTGGCGGCAGGAGCTTCGAAGTGCTGCACTTGCCCGGTCACTGCCCGGGGCAATTGGGTTTCTGGGATGCCGCAAACAAGGTGCTGATCGGGTGTGACGCGATCTATGACGGCGGATTGCTCGATACGCTCCACCATTCAAACCGTGATGACAATCGTCGCTCCCTGCAGCGCCTGCTCACGCTGGAACCACAGATAACGCACGGCGGTCACGGCGGCCCGATGGGTCTTGAGCGTTTCCGGGACGTTATCGAAACCTATCTGGCCGAAACACACCTCCCGGTTCCTTGAAGCGCGTTAGAATGCGGTTCTGCCCCGGCACTAGTTCTCGTGATGATCTTCTGCCGCCGCGCTCATGCCGGAACATGAGCTATTTAGCTATGCTCTGATTAACCGGGGCAGCAGGCGGACCAGCACAATGTTGAACAGCACTAAACCGCAGATCATGATGATGCCGCTCTCGCCGCCCACATACTCAAGCACTGCTGCCGACTTTGTGACGGATGCTTCCGACCCCAAGTTCCATGCCATGTTGGCAGCCGCGTGCGCCAGCGCAACGGGCCACACGCTACCCGTCCACAGGCGCAGGAAACCATAGAATATTCCGGCGAGGGTGACAGTGAGCAGAAACAGCGGGGTGACTAGCCACGGATTTCCCGTGCTGTGGTAGTAGTCCGTTGTCAACATCAACGGCAAATGCCAGATGCCATGCATCAGGCCAACGACAAGCATGGCAGTGACGGCGCCAAATCCCATCAACCGCGGCAACAGGTAGCCCCGCCATCCCACTTCCTCGCCGAGCGCAAGCAGCGTGCTGAAAGCCAATGCTGCTGCAAGTTTTGCGGCAATCACTCCGGCAGATCCGCTGATTTGAGGCGCAACGAGCTGGGTAAGACCAGCCGCAACGAGAATGAGAAGTCCTGCGGCATGGATCAGGGCTGGACCGCCAATGGCGAGCGGCCACGCCTTCAACCCCGATGGCGCCAACCCGATATCCCTCAGAACACTGCCAGCAATAGGGGCCGATCTATCCCCGATCAGCAGGATGGCCACTGCCACCGCTGGCGTCAGCATGGTGAGCATGAGGCTCGCTTCCCCAATCCATGGAACAGCAAGACGTACGGCAACAGCGAGTGCCATTGTCAGTCCGTAGAATACCCAGGCTTGCCTCTGGGCTTGATTGGCCATCGGAGCTGTTCCTTCCGTAAGGCAGGTTGCTTCTGCGCAGGCCGTTGCGGCAAGACAATAGCACACCACAGGCAGGACGTATTGCCTCAATACAGCGACGGGCTTTGTCTGAACTGCTTTCAGGTTCCATGAGTTTCAGCACATCGGCGCGATTGCCAGCTTGCAGAAACCGCAGCATCAAGGCAGTTTACTGCAAGTCCATGCATGAGGTGGAAAGACCATGAAAACACCCGCGATAATCCTGCTCTTCGCCATGCTTGCTAGCCAGGCTCATGCTGCCAAGCCTGCCAGCATCGTGGGAAAATGGCGGTTTGCGCAAGAGACCTGCGACCAGGCCATTCGCATTGGTCCCCTGTCGCTTGATAGCGAGGACGTTGCCTGCCGCTTTACGTCAGTCACCCGCAAAGGGCGGCAGGTCACATGGAAGGGCAACTGTGATGATGCAGAGGGCGGCTCCAGCGAAACCGTGATCGCCACCGAAAGTGATGGCCGTCTCACCATCCGCTACGTCAATGGCGGCAACGTGCTGCCGGGCCTCGTGCGCTGCCCGAAGTAGTTTACGACCCAACGGCAGGATAACTGTAGGCGTCCTTGCCCCACAGTTTCTTTACTCGCGCATCGCGCCCGCAGCCTTCGCGGTAGCGCGCATAGGCCTCCGACTGTTTGATCCAGCCGAAGCGCGTGAACACCCGGTTCTGCCCCTGGTAGTAATTCTGGTGATAGTCCTCGGCATTATAAAAGCTTGGGTTTGTCCCAAGCTTCACGGCAACCGGCTGGCCCAATGCCTTGGCTGCGCCATCAAGCGCCCGCTTGGCCGCCGCCGTCTGCTCTGGTGTCGAAGGAAACAGCGCCGGAATATACGACTTGCCACGGTCGCAGAACTGGCCTCCGCCATCCACCGCGTCAATGGTGCGGAGGAAATGTGCCGTCAATGCCTCGTAGGAAATGACCTTGGGATCAAACTCCACCTTCACTGCTTCGGTGTAGCCCTCATGGCTCTTGTAGCTGGGTTTGGCCTTGGTGCCGCCGGCATAGCCGGAAGTGGTGGCAGTCACGCCCTTCACATGGTCCATGTCCTTTTCAACGCACCAGAAGCAGCCGCCGGCGATGATCGCGGTTTCAGCCCGGGCAAAACCCGCTCCCACAGTAGCAAGGGTGGCGAAGGCAAGGGAAGCGGCTAGCAGGCTAAGGCGCATGGGCGTAACTCCGGTTGTTGCTTGCCTATACGAGCCAAAACACCGTTTGGCTTCACACAAATCGACACTTTTGCGTGAGAGTAGCTGTCAGACCAGCAATTGCCGCGTGGCGTGCGGAAATGACCGCATCATGTCAGGTGTTGCGTATCGCTGCTTGGGCGGCAGGGAAATTTTCTGCGTCACGCCGCTCCGCGCTGCCTCCTCGATGGCCCGCATGATCACGACATCCGCCAACCCGTCCTGCCCATCTGCTTCCGGCCGCTGCTTGTTGATGATGCAGTCGGAGAAATAGGCCGTCATGCCGCTGAAATTGTCGACATGCGGAAACTGCCGCATCGTGGTGACATCGCCCACCGTGAGGCGAATGCTGCGGCCAACCTCAAACCGGAAGGCGGGTTCAACAAGTATCTCGCCCTTGGTGCCCGCAACGCGCAAATACTCCACCATGCCAGTGCCGAAGCTCGCATGAAAATTGGCAATGCGCCCGCCCGGAAACATCAGCGTGGCGGAAACAGTCTCCGGCATTTCGGCAAAGCGCGCATCGTTGTTGCCCCACCCTTCAAACGCCTGCACCGCTTCCGGTTCGCCAGCAAACACATGCCGCGCCGCATTGAGGCAGTAAACACCGATGTCCTGCAGCGCTCCTCCCCAATGCTTGGCCAATAGCCGATGATTGCCAGCCGGAATGTTGAAAGCAAGCGTCGCCGTGAAAATCCGGGGTTCGCCGATGTCGCCGCGGCGGATCATCTCCAACGCTTCGATCGTCGCCGGTTCATTGTGCAGCCGGTAGGCCGTCATCAGCCACACTCCACTAGCCTCGGCAGCGGCGATCATCGCCTCGCATTCCTCGCGGCTGACGGCGAGCGGCTTTTCAACAAGCGAGTGCAAGCCAGCCTTCGAGGCGCGAATGGAATAGTCCGCATGCAGAGAGTTGGGCAGCGCGATGTAGACGGCGTCTGCCACGCCCGCCTTGAGGAACGCGTCATACTGGTCGTAGGAGTAAACGTGGGGGATGCCGTAGAACGCAGCGAGCTTCTTGGCTTTGGCGGAATCGCCGCTGACAATCGCCGTGATCTCGGAATTACCCGTCTGTTCGACCGAGGGCATGAAGGCTTCCTGCGAAATCCACCCGGCTCCGACGACGGCGTAGCGGATCTTTTTCATATGATTTCATCCCTCTGGCTGCGGCGAGCCTGACCCCATGACTTCACCAGATTCTAAACTCAGGCTGCGGGCACAATGGAGAACCGATACTTTGGCGCAATGGCAATCATGGCGGCGATGTCAGCCGGGTTGAGCGGTGGCGCTTGCACTCCCCTTTTTCCCGGGGCACCGATCTCCGCAAACATTCCTTCCATGCCGGCAGGAGAATACATGAACATCATGCGGGCCACGCCGCTTCCTATGTTCTTGAAGCTGTGCGGTGTTCCTTTCGGCACAAATATCACTGTCCCGGCGCGTGCATCATGGTTGTCATTGCCAAGCCGAAAGGTCAACTCGCCCTCAAGCAGGATGAAGGTTTCGTCTTCGGCATGATGAATGTGCGGCGGCGGTCCGGTATCGGGCGGTACGAGCGCTTCCAGCAGCGAGAAAGTGCCCCCCGTCTGCTTGCCAGAGAGAAGTGTGGTGTATGTGTCACCCACCAGGAAGACAGTGTCCCCATCCTGCTGGCCAACATGGACTGGTTCTACACTGACTGTTTCCATTCTGCTGACCTTCCATGCGCGTTCTTCGCTCACATCCTGTTGTAATTATCCACCAGCTGGTTGAAATCGCGGATGAGGCGGGGCTGCGATCCTTCGATCATCCATCCGGCGCCTGGTTGATCAAGCATCATGCGCTCACCTGCATCAAACCCGGTCTTGTCGCGCACGCGGCGCATCAGGCCCTTGGCTGTCACCAGCACATCCTTGGCGGCGTTGATGTAGAACGAGTCGATCTTGCCGCTCTGCTGGCCTTCGGCAAAAGCTTCAAGCTCCTTCACTGCCTTCTCATAGACGGCAAGCTGTTCGGTAACCTTGCCCACGTCGATCTTCTTCATGTCCACATCTGACTCGAGCCGCACCAGCGCCTTGGCCTGCAGGAAGGTGTTCATCACATGAAATTTTGCGGTACGGCCCAGTGTCTTCTCGACCCGTGCCAACTCCGCCGTCTGCCGCTCGTCGCTGATCTTCTGCACGACGCTGCGCAAACCGCCATCAGCCTTTTTGAAATCCTCCCAGGCGGCGAGCAGCTTGCC
The DNA here is from genome assembly GCA_963814455.1 of uncultured Alphaproteobacteria bacterium. GTDB lineage: Bacteria > Pseudomonadota > Alphaproteobacteria > Rhizobiales > Aestuariivirgaceae > Aestuariivirga. The sequence goes on from CAWFCR010000021.1 coordinate 195,439, forward strand.
ATGCATCTCCTTGCCCTTGGCGAACTTGTCGTCCTTGTAGTTCTCCTGCTCGTAGTAATCTTCGGCTTCCTTGAGCAGCGGCTCCAGCGACTGCACTGATTTCACATAGGCGGCGCTCGCACCCTCAAGCTCCTGGTGCTTCGGCGTGACGGAAGCCGCATCGCTCACGCCCTTGGCGCAATCAGCCGTCTCATAAATTGTGTAGAGACCCAGCACGTTGCGCGGCTTGTTTTTCATCTTCGGCTTGTCGCCGGCCCAATCCATGTAGCGATTGCGGGAATCAAACGCCCGTTCTGAGAGGCGGTTGAGGCAGGCGATCGCCGCCTCCAGCTTCTTGCCCACAGCAGCATCGGCATCCTGCGCCAATGGCATGTCCTGCCGGCGCAAACCACAGCGCCGCTGCAACAATGAAAGTGGAAAATGAGAGTGAGGGGTTTGCAAAACGCATGGTCAGCTCCGTCCGGCTGTTAGCCTGATCATCGCCCCTCTCAGCCCGCAAGCTATGATGTCTTTCGCGTTTTGGCAATCACCCCCGCAAGCCATGCCACCCGTTCATGCAGGCCAAGCCATCAGGCCGCTCGCTTCCCCTGATCATTGCCGCTACACCAGCGCCGATGACGGACACTGCCGAACGCCCCACGCCCTCCTTCGCCATACTCGTGGCAATCAGCACCATCAGCCCCTTGGGGCTCAACATTCTGCTGCCCGCCATGCCGGGATTGGAGAAGAGTTTCGGCGTTCCCTATGCAACGGTGCAACTGACGCTGACGCTCTATATCCTCGGCATGGCGCTGTGCCAGCTTATCTATGGCCCGCTGTCAGACAGTCTCGGCCGCCGCCCCATGCTGCTCATCGGCATCGGCACCTTTGTGGTTGCCAGCGTGCTGGCGGCGCTCGCCACCTCGATTGAGGTTCTCATCGCGGCCCGCCTGCTGCAGGCGGTGGGCGGTTCCGCCGGCGTGGTGCTGGCGCGCGCCATGGTGCGTGATGTCTATAGCCGCGAGAAATCAGCCAGCGTCATTTCCTATATCACCACGGCATTCGTGGTGGCGCCGATGATAGCGCCCATTCTCGGCGGGCTGCTGGAGCAATATTCGCACTGGCGCGTTGGCCAGTGGGGCCTCACGCTGATGGGCGCTGCCATCTTTGCGTCTGCCTGGTTCAATCTGCCGGAAACGCATAACGCCCGCGAAGGCGCGCCATCATTCACCAGTTTCCTCGGCAGCGCCGCCAAGCTGTTCGCCATCAAGCGCTTCGTCTCTTATACGTTGACGCTCGCCTTCACCTCCTGCGTGTTCTTCGCCTTCCTCGGCGGCGCGCCGCACATCATGATCGACATCTTGAAGCGCACGCCGTTTGAATATGGCCTGTGGTTCATCACCATCTCGGTTGCCTACATGGCGGCCAACTTTGTCTCCGGCACCTATACGCAAAGGCTGGGCATTGACCGCATGATCACGCTTGGCAATGCCATCACCTTCGCAGGCGGCTTGCTTTGCCTTGCTTCCGCCGTCTCCGGCTACCTGACGCCGCTGACGCTGTTTGCACCCATGGCGCTGGCGGCCTTTGGCAACGGGCTGACCATTCCCAACGGCACGGCAGCGGCCATCAGCGTCGACAAGCGCTTGACCGGTGCTGCCGCAGGCTGGGCCGGATTTTCGCAAATGGCGGTTGCCGCGCTCGCCTCGCAATTGGTGGGCGCTGGCCAGGCAGATTGGCCGCTGCTGATGTTCTGGTTCATGGCGGGCGCCAGCCTGCTGGCCATGATTGTGCACCAGCTTCGCCCACAGTCCTGACAGCAGCTGTCAGCAGTGGGGCTATGCGATTGAGCACGCCACGCCTATATTCACCCCATGGGCCATTCACGACAGGAAGGCGGCATCGCCGCAGTCACCAGCGCTGACGAGACAGCGCCACTCGACATCGCCAACGCGCTCATGCGGCCGGAGTTTCATGCGCTGCCGATGTTTGCGCCGCACCGCCCGTCGCGCCCCGAAAAATCCGAAGGCGGCCGCCCTTTCAAGCTCGTCTCGCCGTTTGAGCCGAAGGGCGATCAGCCAACCGCCATTGCCGAACTGGTGAACGGCATCAAGGCCAACGACCGTGACCAGGTGCTGCTCGGCGTCACTGGTTCCGGCAAGACCTTCACCATGGCCAAGATCATCGAGCAGACGCAGCGCCCCGCCCTCATCATGGCGCCCAACAAGACGCTGGCCGCCCAGCTCTATGGCGAGTTTGCCTCATTCTTTCCTGAAAACGCGGTGGAGTATTTCGTCTCCTATTACGACTACTACACGCCGGAAGCCTATGTCGCCCGCACCGACACCTACATCGAGAAGGAAAGCTCGATCAACGAGCAGATAGACCGCATGCGCCATTCGGCGACGCGCGCGCTGCTCGAGCGTGATGATGTCATCGTCATCGCGTCGGTCTCCTGCATCTATGGCATCGGCGATGTCGAAACCTATTCCGCCATGTCCTTCGTGGTGAAGAAGGGCGCGCGCATCGCCCAGCGCCAGTTGCTGGCTGATCTCGTGGCGCTGCATTACCGGCGCAATGACAGCAACTTCGTGCGCGGCGCCTTCCGCGTGCGTGGCGATACGGTGGAGCTGTTCCCCTCGCACTTTGAGGATCGCGCCTGGCGCTTCTCCTTCTTCGGCGATGAGCTGGAAGGCATTTCAGAGTTTGATCCGCTGACCGGCCAGAAATCCGCCGAGCTGGATACGGTGAAGGTCTATTCCAACTCGCATTACGTGACGCCGAAGCCGACGCTGGAACAGGCGGCGCGCCGCATCAAGGAAGACCTGCGCATCCGCCTCGCCGAATTCAACGCCGCAGGCCGCCTGCTGGAAGCCCAACGGCTGGAGCAGCGCTGCACTTTCGACATCGAGATGATGATGGCGACGGGTTCCTGCGCCGGCATTGAAAACTATTCGCGCTATCTCACCGGCCGCAAGCCGGGCGAGCCGCCGCCAACCCTGTTTGAATACCTGCCGGACAATGCGCTGCTGTTCGTTGATGAAAGCCATGTCGCCATTCCGCAGATCGGCGGCATGTTCAGGGGCGACTATAATCGCAAGGCGACGCTGGCTGAATTCGGCTTCCGCCTGCCTTCCTGCATCGACAATCGCCCCCTGCGCTTTGAGGAGTGGGAGGCGATGCGCCCCCACACGGTCAGCGTTTCGGCAACGCCGGGCTCATGGGAAATGGGCCAGACCGGCGGCGTGTTTGCCGAGCAGGTGATCCGCCCGACCGGCCTCATTGATCCGCCCGTCATCATCCGCCCGGTGAAAACGCAGGTGGATGATCTGGTGGCCGAGGTGAAGGAAGTCTCGCTCAAGGGCTACCGCACGCTCGTCACCGTGCTGACCAAGCGCATGGCCGAGGATTTGACCGAATACATGCATGAGCAAGGCGTGCGCGTGCGCTACATGCATTCCGATATTGATACGCTGGAGCGCATCGAGATCATCCGCGATTTGCGGCTTGGCGCGTTTGACGTGCTGGTCGGCATCAACCTGCTGCGCGAAGGGCTGGATATTCCGGAATGCGCGCTCGTCGCCATATTGGATGCCGACAAGGAAGGCTTCCTGCGCTCCGAAACATCGCTGGTGCAAACCATCGGCCGCGCCGCGCGAAATGTTGATGGCCGGGTTATTCTGTATGCGGATCAGATTACCGGCTCGATGCAACGCGCCATTGCGGAGACGGACCGGCGGCGCGAAAAGCAGGTGGCCTACAACACCGCGAACGGCATCACGCCGCAATCCATCAAGCGCAATATCTCCGACATCATGCATTCCATGTATGAGCGCGATCATGTGACGGTGGATGCCGGCACCGACGCGCCTCTCGTCGGCCACAACCTGCAAAAAGTTCTGGCCGACATGGAAAAACGCATGCGCGAGGCGGCGGCGAACCTGGAGTTCGAAGAAGCCGCAAGACTGCGCGACGAAGTTAAACGCCTCAAGGCCGTGGAACTCGCCGTGATGGATGATCCGCTAGCGCGAGACCCAACCAACTCACCCTCAGGCGGCGGAGCCTCCTCCCGCCTGCAAACCCCCAAATCCTCCTGGCCCAAACTAACCCCCAAACCCCGCGCATCTTCCAGCGGCGGCAAGCCGGGGGTTAGGACGACGCGGGGGAGGAAGAGGTAAGTCGCACCCTGTAAACACATGGCCACGACGTTACTTGGGGGATGCTAGAAAATTCTTCCCAATCTCAAATAGGCGCTCTACATTTGGAACCAAATGAGAATTGTATATATCGATGGTGCGTCGCTGGAAGGTGAGTTGGAAGCAATTCGCTCGGTTTTGGGCATAGACGAACTTCCCTTCCTCTACGACGTTTTCATAAATCGATTAGGTGCCGAGAGAGCCTACTACTATGACGCTTGGCCTGAAATGAAAGCCAGTGAAACTGCCTCTGAGTTTGAAAAACGTAGAAATGACAAGCAGGCGCTATTTTCACGACTGAATAGAATACCAAAACTACATGTAAAAACCGGGACTACACGGTGGAGCAAGCGGCAAGGGCAGCGACAAAAGGCGGTCGATGTACTTTTGGCTGTTGACGTTGTGACCCACGCTTTGAGGGGTATTTCGGATGATGCTGTAGTTGTGGCAAGTGACTTAGATTTTTACCCAGTGTTTGAGACACTGCTAAACACGCAAGTAACAACGCGGCTCGTTTTTCGCCCTCAGCATATCGCTGATGAACTAATTAAGGTGGCCGACAGCGCCATGGCTCTCACCAAGACATTCCTTATGAATTGCTGCAATGGTAATTTTGCAGCGAAATTTCATCCCGTAGACTTTCCAACAAGCGGCGAACTTACGGAAGACGAAAAGTCCATGGCTGCTACAACGAAATTTGGCGACCAAGACCTAGCCATATGGAAAAATTCTGATGGCAAACACGTTAGTTGGTTTCAGGATCAACGCTGCGCGTCGCCAATTCGAGAACTTGCACTTGAACGTTGGGGAATGGATGGTCTAACGAAGTTGACGTTTTCTGACGGATCTGTTTATCCATAGAGCTGTAAAACTAACATCGCGTTCGTTCCCGATACTGTGGACTATCATAACACTTTGTTGCAAATGTCCCGTTCCCGCCACCAAACACCGATCATCGGCAACGCCAGTGCCGCAAGTGAGAAGTACGACAAGCAGCGTGCGTCTCAACGCGAACGAAAGTGGATCGGCGATCATCTGAAAGTGCACAAGTCCACCGATCCTGATTTTGATCTCGTAACGCACGACGAGCATCCACGTTCTGGCGGGTTCATCTTTGCCAAGGACGGCAAAGGCTATATCGGCAAACGTTCCCCGGAACTGCTGCGAAAGTAAGCGCGGCAACATTCCTCACCCTGAGGCGCTCACGGAGTGAGCCTCGAAGGGTGCGCGTGCGGCAGGGCGGTGGCCCATGCTTCGAGGCCCGCTGACGCGGGCGCCTCGAGCCATGAAGGGGACTCGGGATGACTGCGGCGAGAGATGGACATAGCGAATCAGGCTTGCAGCCAGCTTCCTATCCGTACTGCTTGGGCGATTTGCCTTTTGATGCGACGACTTTTGTCAGCACGCCTGTGGCAGGCGCAGATTTCGCCGACAGCCGCTCCACCTTGAACATCCATTCGTCGCCATAGTCGAACAGAAAGACGTAGGCTGCACCGTCATTTGGGAATGCCTTGCTCAGTTTTGTCTTCTTCACGCCTTTTGCATGCTCGACAACAGGTTCGCCCATATCGGCAAACAGTTCAAAGACTGTCTCGGATTCATAGATGTCTTCAATATTGCTATAGAAGCCAAACGGATGATCAAATGAGAAGCCATAGGCAAAGTTGATGGCCTCCGCCAATTTGTAGAGTGAGGTATCCGCCGGTATTTCAATGTCTCGGTAGTTGCGCTCTGTCAGCATGACCCGAATTGTAAGAACCAGTTTTTCCGTCATGATGGACCCTGATGCTCGTTTGGCGTTTGGCGCATTTTATCTGGTATTTGCTACCCTAGCAACAACCGCCGCACCTCCGATTCGTTCAGCGGTTCGCAAGGGCTCACTCGCCAAACGAATTGGGGCAGTGTTCAGTCCGTCTCGCTCCCGCAGCCATTGCGACAGCAATGGGAGGGTGAGCGGGCGTTGCAATCGCTGGAGCTCTCACCGCCCCGTGTGATAAGCTTCGATCATGACTTCCACCCGCCGCGGCTTTTTGATCGGCTCCGCATGAGCCGCATTGCCTATCTCGTCCATCCGCTTCTGGTCTTCGGCCTCTTGCTGGGGTCGTTGCTGTGGGGCGATGGCGCGATGCCCCAGCGGCTGCAGGCGGGTCTGTTCGCAGGCATTTGGGCGCATATCCTTATGTCCCTTTACATCGGCCGCTTTGACAGGCTTCGCACCCGAACCTACCTGCTGCTGGTGCTCGCCATGCTGGCTGGCCAGTTCTTCAGCTTTGCCAGGTTTGTGCTCCCTTGGGGCCAGATGGCCTTCTGGCTCGCGTCCGTCCTGCCGCAACAGTTGGGAAGCTGGCTCGCCCCCGCGTTTGAAGGGCGCATGGATTTCCAGCTTGTCTGGCCGTTAGTCCTTCTCGCGCTGCTGGTGATCGACGTCATGGTGATGCAGCGAAAGGCGGCAGCCATCAGCCGCGCCGTGGCCATTGCGATGGCGGGCTGGCAATTGTCATTGCGTTCGAGGCGCTGCCAAACGCTCGCACTCGTGGCTGCGCTCGAACTGGACCAGTTTGCCGTCATCCCGCATTGGAGCCTGCTGCCGGGCTACAGCATTCTTCGTGCGGTGCCGGGCAAGGCCCTGGGCGTTGCCGTACTGGCCGCCGCCTGCGCTGCGCCGCTCATCGTTCCATGGATACCCGCAGAGCGCTTTCGCCTCTCGCGCTATGGATGGCTGTGGCTGCTCAACTGCCTCGCCCTCGCGGCAACCTGCCTGGCACTCGGCTATCTCGGCGGCAGAGCCGCCGGATGACGGCATCATCCGCCAATCCCGGATCGCCACTGCGGCGTATTTCGTGTTCTTCCTGGGTGTTCCACTGACCTTGAAGATGTCCATCCGCAAGATGTCGAAGCATATAGCGTAGCCGCGACGGCAAACTCAATGCGTTTGGCTCTCCTCATCCTGAGGCGCTCACGAAGTGAGCCTCGAAGGGCGGGCGGCAGAGCGGTGGCCCAACTCCCATTATCGTCATGCCAGCGGAGGCTGGCATCCCGCTTCTTTCTTGTAAACAAGCGGGACCCCAGCCTCCGCTGGGGTGACGGCGATATGTGCAGGCAATCATCCCTCCCCAGTTCATCCCCCATTCAGCCACGCTCCTGCAAAGTCTCCCCACATGGAGGCGGCAATGCGCATTTTGACTATCCTGCTCACCGGCCTTGCGCTGGCAAACCCTGCCCTGGCCCAGCAGAAAGCCAGCTTCATTGATGGCACTTACGCCTTCGCGCCCGGCGCTTGCCAGAAGTTGAAGGCGCTCGCCGCCGGCGGCGTGCAAGCCATCGGCACCGTGCCATGGTACGTCACCGCCGATGGCATCAGCTTCTGGGAAGGCGGCTGCGGCTTTTCGAAGATCACCAAGGGCAAGATAAGACATGAGTGGAAAGTGATCGCCGCATGCGAGGAGAATGGCGATGAATCCACAGAGACTTATATCTGGCGCCGCACCTCACCCACCAGCTTCTCCGTCACCTTGACCACACCGGGCATCTCGCCCGAGGAAGGAAAGCCGGTGCGGTACACCCGCTGCGACGTGGGCCCGATCCCCGCTCCGCAATGACATCACGCAGAGTTGGTTCACCCCTCGCGCTGAACCATGCTAAACCGCTGCCCAAGGCAAGGCGGGTTGAGGCGATGATGTTAAGCAAGCGGCGGATGATATTTGGCGGTGCGGGAGTGGTGCTCACAGCGCTCATGGCCCCTGCAGCGCAGGCCATTGATTTCGCCATTCCGAAAGTTGAAGTCTCGCTCGTGCCTTATAAATACCGGCGGCGCGAAGTGGCATTCAAGACGGCAGAACCTCCGGGAACCATCGTCGTCGATAGCAAGAAATTCTATCTCTACTATACGTTCTGGGAAATGGCCGCGCCATTCGCTACGGCATTGGCGTCGGCAAGGAAGGCTCAAGCTGGCATGGCGAGGCGACCGTCGCGCGCAAGGCCAAATGGCCGGTGTGGACGCCGACTGCCGAGATGCAGCAGCGCATCAAGCTTTACCAGCGCTATGCCAAGGGCATGCCCGGCGGGCTGGATAATCCGCTCGGCGCGCGCGCCATGTATCTGCTCAACGAAGGCGGCGTTGATAATCTGATCCGCATTCACGGCACGCCTGCCGCCTCGACCATCGGCCGCGCCACCACCGCCGGCTGCTTCCGCATGCTTAACACCGATGTTGTCGAGCTGTACGAGAAGGTGAAGGTGGGAACCCGCGTTGTCGTGCTGCCGCCAGCGGGCGCGAGGCGCAGCGTGGCCAGCGACAGCCAGTAAGCGGCAGCGCCCGTTACTGCTGAAGCTTGTTCTTCAGCGATTGAAACCTGTCATAGTCAGCAAGCAGGAATGACATTGCGCTCTTGTCCGTCACAACATTGCTGCCCGGCATGTAGCGCAGGAAACCGCTCGGACTGTCGCCGCCACTAAAGTAAGCCGGAGAGCAGGATGCCTTTGCCTCCGTTTCGCTTCAGCAGGTACCAGCGCGACCACGAGCCTTCAAACTTTTCTTCGGCGATCAGTTCGGCTCCTGCAAAACTGCCAAGCGCGTCGTTGAAGCTGGCCTCTTCGACAGGCTTCAGCATGGCGCCGCAGCCAGACTGCAGATTGGCATGCAGTGCAATGAGCGGCTCTGCCTGCGCCAACCACACGGCGCCTTCGCCCTTCTTGACCAGTGATTGGCGGAACACTTCCGGCGGCACCGGCATGGACTTTTCGGTGGCGAAGGCCATGGCCGCATCGAACTGGTTTTCGTTGTGCAGGCAGGCGGCCTCAAACATCTTGAGCGCATCCGCTTCGAAGGCAGTTTCAGCTCTTGAAATGTTTGCAGCTAAAAGCAAACAGAGGGTGAAAGCGATCAAGCGCATGGCTTTGCTCCGGATCAGTCAGGCCCCCATGCGATCAAGCATAGGATGGATGCAGCCAAACCGCCAGATCATCCGCCAAGGCCCAGCGCCTTCAACAGCACCGGGCTGAAATCACGCGACTCCGGCGTGCGCGAGATGCCGAATGAGCCGCTCCACGACCATGTCGACCACGCGAAGCCGTAGGCTTCTGCCTCGCTGCGCAGCAGGCTGATGAAGCGCGCCCGCTCCTCATCCGCCAATGGTTTCGACAAGTCGCCGCGGATGGCGCCGAACTCGCCGAGGATGATGCGGGATGGCGGCACGGAATGCTTCCTGGCCCACGCTTCCACCACCTTGAAAGAACGTCTTGCCATTTCTTCGGCGCGGCCAGGCTTGAAGTATTCCGACAGGTCATGGCGCAGATAGCCGGCAAGCTCGCGTTTGCGCGCCCGCCCAAGCTCTGATGCCATGAGCCGCCGCATCGACGCTTTCAAGACGCGGCCGCGCGTGCCGGCCTTGGGCGGAAACTTCAAAGCCTCAACGAATTTCTCCTGCCCTTCCGTCCAGCTCGCCCCCTGGTGCGAGAACATCATCGGCTCGTAGTTGTGGAACGACCAGATCACATTGCTGTCGCTGATCCTCGCAGGGTCGAGATGCGAAAGCCCGTCCGCCCCGCCCCAGCAGGCGCCGGAGAGGATGATGGTGGTGGTTGGCGCAGCCTGGCGCGCCGCATCATGCAGCTTCTTCACCATGCCCGGCCAGCGCCGCGCGGCTGCCGTCACGCCGTCATAGTCGCAATCTATGGTCGGTTCGTTCATCGGCTCGAAAGCCACCTCGGCAGACGGCAGCATTGCAATAGCGCGCCCGATATCGCGCACCACGCCCAGATACAGTTCGAACGCGGCATCCGTCTTCAGAACCTGTTCGGTGCCCGGAGCAGGATCAGCACGGGGAATGCTGTGCAGGTCGACAATCACCTTGAGGCCCTCGCCGCGGATTTCGGAAATGGCCTGCAGCACACCGGCATTGAGTTGAGCAGTCTTCTCAGCACCCGGCTTCCACAGATAGATGGCGGGGTCGATGGTGAGGCGCACGAAGTCAAACCCTGCCTGTTTCACCAGCTTGAACTCGCCGCCTTTGTAGCTTTGCCTGTATTCGGGAAAGGTCTTGATCAGGCCCGGCTCGCTAAGCCTGTCTGCCTCCGGCCAGGTCAGCCAGATGTCTGTCGGCAAGCCGCGCTTGAGGGAAATGGTTTCGGCTCTTGCGAGCCCTGGCAGCGCCAGCAGGAACAGGAGAAGGAGGGTTACAAATCGTTTCATGGCTGAACTTCTAGCCGATGAATGTGACAGGAATATGTTCCTCAGAAACAATAAAAACGGCGGGCCTGCATTGCGCAAACCCGCCGCCAAAGATGAGCTGAAGATCAGGCCTTCTTGGCAACCATGCCATAGACCGCGAGCACGACGATGGCGCCGACGACCGCGCCAATGAGGCCCGCGCCTTCGCCTGCCCCATACCAGCCCAAGGCCTGTCCGAGGAAGGTGGCCACGAATGCGCCGACGATGCCGAGGATCGCGGTCAAGATGAAGCCGGATGGCTCATTGCCGCCCGGCATGATGAACTTGGCGATGACGCCCGCGACAAATCCGATGATGATGGTCCAGATGAAACCCATGTTGAACTTGCTCCACTTGTTGAAGTTGACGCGTTAAACTACCTAACCGAAGCCAAATCTAGCATGGGGCTTTCCCCGTGTCTTGCATTTGTCGCAGTTCGTCCCAATATGGGGGCACACCTAACAAAGGAGAATAACATGGCAAAAGGTTTTCCATCCCTTGCGGCTTTGCTCGGCCTCGTCGCCGTTGCCGGCTACCAGAACCGCGACAAGATCGGCGAGTGGGTGAAGGGAATGTCCAAGTCCAACCCGGGTGGCGTCGGCGATCTGGTTGAACAGTTCAAGAACAAGGGGCTTGGCGATGTCGCTGGTTCGTGGGTCGGCAAGGGCGCCAATGAGCCGGTGTCCGAAGCACAGGTCGGCGATGCGCTGGGCGGCGATCTCATTGATACGCTCGCCAAGCAAACCGGCCTGTCGCGCGAGGAGCTTCTCGCCCGCCTTTCCAAGGTCCTGCCCGAGGCTGTCGACAAGATGACGCCGGAAGGCCGCATCCCCGGCTGATGATGTAAGGGCCGGACGCTTCAGGCACCCGGCCCTTTTCGCTTACTTGCGCTTGATCGTCATGCGGCCTTCGACCTTGGCGGTCACCGTGCCGGATTTCTTGATCAGCACCATGACGTCATTGGCGATCAGCTTGCCGCCGCGCGCATCGACAATCACCTTGCCGCCCTTGAACGCCGTATAGCCATCGCCGCCATCCAGCATGTAGTCGTTGGTGGCGAGCTTGTAGGCTGCCGCCTTGTCGAGCGGCTTATCACCCACCATCACCGAGACCACGCGTGAGCCTGCGGGTTTGGTTGCGTCAACATCGACCTTGAGTCCGGAGACCTGCGGGAAACGCCCTGCCCCGTCCTCGATCTTGCTGAAGCCGTTCTCCAGCCCGTCCCACACCTGCTGGCCGCTGACTTCGGTGAGAACCGTGACATTGCCGAACGGCAGTTCGCTGAGCACATCACGCCGGGTGATGTCAGATCCCGCCGCATATTCCTTGTCGGCGCGAATGCCGCCGCCGTTGGTGACGGCGATCTCGGCGCCCACCGCTTCCTTCATGGCGTCCGCAATCAGGTTGCCGATGGCGGCTTCTTCCGTTCGCACGATATTGCGGCGGCTGTCGAGCGGCCCTTCGGTCTTGCCGATCACCACATTCAGTTCCTTGTCGAGGAGCGCTGTGTACTCATCAACAATCTTCTGTGTTTCGGGGTCCGGCGTCACCGAAGCCGTGTCGATGAAGCGGAAGTTCGGCTCCCACTTGACTGTGCGCTTGCCGTCCTTCTCTTCCACATTGACAGTGAGGTCTATGGGCACCAGGTAGTTGGCCTCGGTCGAAGTATCGACATAGGCGGTGATGCCGTTGTACTGCACGACGAGATCATGATCATCGCCCGAGACGATGACGTCGAAGGTCTTGCTCGCCAACATCGCCTGGTCATCGGAGTGCGGCGCCTGCACCACGCCGACGACAAGATCAGCGCCCTCTTTGCGGGCGGCCTTGGCCGCATCGATGGCGGATTGCGCCGTTGGTGCGAACTTCAGGTCGCCGGTTGAGGCAACCTGAGGAGACGTATCCTGCGCCACCGGAATGAGCGCGATCTTGACGCCCGCCACCTCTTTGAGCATGACGCCGCCAAGCCCTTCTACCGGCTTTCCGTCAGCACTCGTGATGTTGATGGCGGCCCATGGATACTTGGACGCCTTCATCATGGTCGCAAAATTCTCCGGCCCGAAGTCGTATTCGTGGTTGCCAGGAACGGCCAGGTCGAAGGGCACGATGTTGGAGAGCTTGATCATGTTCTCGCCCTTGTCGAAACCCGACATAAGCGAAGGCGAAAGCATGTCGCCGTTGAACAGATAGAGCGTGTTGGGATTGGCCGCCTTTTCAGCCCGCGCCACGGCATTGAGTTTGGCCATGCCGCCCCGCGTCTTGCCGCCTTCAAACTTGTAGACATCGCCAGCGCCGAGAATCGTGATCTTCACTGTCTCCGCCGCCACAAGGCCCGAAAACATGAAAGCCCCGATGGCGGATGCCATGAACAATCCGGTGGTTCTGAAAATTCTGCGCATGATCACACTCCCTTGTTGGCAATTGAAGGCTGGGGCTGTCGCCAAGTCTCGGCTTCACCGCGATCATGGCAACGAAAGTTAACCAATTGATAACACCTCCACGTGCACCTTGGCAGGCCAATTCTTTGCATAGGAGCCGCCATGCGTTGGGGTGCAATGCTTGTGGTCCTTGGATGCCTGGCGGCGGGTCCTGCCAGCGCGGAGGACGCCTCGCCGACCTTCGGCGGAGCCCAGTCGGAGCCCTTCCAGATCGCCGTTAACCCGGCGACCGGGCAGCCGCTGATTGTCACCGTCCCTTCAGGCGCCGGCAGCCAGGCATCAAAATAGGCCACTTTTCCTCAATCTTGCCACATGCTAGGTGCTATTTGCGGGACCACCGGGGAGTACCTATGACGACGATGAAACGCACCTTCACTCTGCTTGCAGTGACGCTGGCACTGGCCGCTTGTGGCAGCCGGTTCGGCGGCAGCGATTCTGCCCCCCCGGCAGATGACCAGATGGCAGCCCCGCAGCAGCTCTCCGATGCCGAGATCAGGAAGTCCCTGTCGGGCAAGAGCTGGCGCTGGTCCAGCCCCAAGAACAGCGGCGTCACGCTTTATGCGGCTGATGGCACTTCGCTGGTCGAGGTCGACGGCAAGGGCCAGACGACCGGCAAATGGTCTGTTGAGAACGGCAGCCTGTGTGAAACCTTTGCGCCCGCCAGCTTCATGCCGAAAGGCATGGCCAAGAGCTGCCAGCCGGTTTCAGGCAGCGGCAACAATTTCACCATTGGCCAGGCAACCTTTACGCTCGCCTGATCGTTACTTTTCGTGAGTTGGCTGGCCACAAGTTTGCCATGGCCACAACACGCTATTGCCGCGTGTGCGTGAGAATTTGCGCATCACCGAATGAGAGGGGTATTGCAGTGCAAGCCAATCGCCGCCGCTTTATTGTCATGTCATTGGCGTTTGCCGCCAATGCAGGGCTGGCGCGCGCGCAGGAGCAAATGAGCTACGATCACCCGCTCTACGGCGGCCGGGCGTTCTCGCGCGACGACGCTCTCATTCCACCTGCCGAATCAGCGCAAGATTTTCCGATTGAGCCCGTCAACGTGAACACCATCAAGGAGCCGTACCGTCGCCAGGTGGTGGTCTATGATGGGCCTGAGGAACCGGGAACCGTCATCGTCGATCCGGACAACCGGCAGCTCTACTACGTGCTGGGAGACGCACAAGCCGTTCGTTACGGCGTCGGCGTCGGCAAGGCCGGCTTTGAATGGTCGGGCGATGCCGTCATCGGCATGAAGCGCAAGTGGCCGCGCTGGCTGCCGCCTCTGGAAATGGTTTATCGTGACGAAAACGCGGCAAAATGGGCTAACGGCATGCCCGGCGGGCCAGAAAACCCCTTGGGGGCCCGCGCCCTCTACCTCTACGCCAATGGCGAGGATACGCTGTACCGCATCCATGGCACCAATGACCCGAAATCCATCGGCAAAGCGCTATCCTCAGGCTGCATCCGCATGCTTAACCAGGACGTGGTGGACCTGTTCGAGCGGGTCAAGGTTAACAGCCGCGTTGTCGTGCTTCCGGGGCATATGACCTGAGACTTGAAGATTGGCGTTAGCTGTGGCACATGCGGCCCAGAGGCATTGATGAAATCCTGTTTTTCAGCAACTTCGGCGAAGGTTGCCGCACTGATGATTGTGGCTGTGGCTGCTGCTGGCTGCAATCGCGGTCCTTCGGGCGTTCGCTTCACCAATGACGGCACCACAAGCTCGACCCAGCAATCGGCCGAACCCATCCGCCCGCTCAGCGCCGGCGAGGTCCAGAACGCAATCGCCGGCAAGACCTTTCAGTACACGCGGGCTGATGGCAATGGCTTCGTCACCTACAATGCCGACGGCTCCCTCTCCTATCAGGATGACGTCAAGGGCGAAGGCTCAGGCCGCTGGAGTTTCCAGAACGGCCAGTATTGCGAAACCTTCGGCGCCAATGCGATCCAGGAATGCGGTGAGTTCAAGACCACGGGCGATGCCTACTTCGCCGCCAAGTCCCGCCTCGTGGAAATGAAGATCTAGCTTCAGCTTCTGCGCTGCAGATAGGGATTGCTCACCTGTTCCCTTCCGGTCATGCGCCCGCAGCACGCCAAGCGACTTGTCCGGAATCAATTGTTTGATCGCGTTGCATTCGCGGACGGTGCGTTCATTGCCCGCGATTCAGAGGATGAAGAATAATTAGGTCGATACCTTCAACTGCAAACCGCGATGTCTGAAATGACCCAATAACCAAATATATCAAAAGCACGGGAATACCGACGCAACTGGACCGAAACAGCCTTCACCCCCCTTCCAGATTGTTGGGACGGTTATTCAGATAGATGTTCCTGATGTGACTCAGCGGCTCATCGCCAAACACCGAGCACCTCAGCAAGCTGATTTCACCAAGCGTGAAGACGGACGTACATGGCTGCCGAAAGCAGTGGCCCATGCCCTGTACTGCGTTTCTGGCAAGGCTGGAGAAAAGAGATACCCTTGGCCATAGTTGATTCCGATCGAACGCAATTTTTCAAGTTCAACCGCAGTTTCAATCCCTTCGGCCACCACAGCTATTCCGAGTTCGTGGCATAGGGTGGCGGTGGCTTTTATCAGGGCCAGATTGCGTTGGGCGGTGGCATTTTCGGAGTCACCAATGTGGCGGACAAAGCTGCGGTCGAGTTTTACGAAGTCAACCGGGAAGCGGCCAATGAAGTTCAGCGATGAATAGCCTGTGCCAAAATCATCTATTGCAATCCGGGCGCCGGTAGCGCGGATCTCGGCAAAAAAATCAGCAACGCACTCGGGATTGTCCATGAGCGTGGATTTAGTGATTTCAAATACCAGCTTGCTTGCAACATCACCTATGCGCTGCAGTTTCAGAATGAGGCTGGCCATGAACATGGGGTCGAATTGCTTCGGGGAAAGATTGATTGATAGGTATTCAGGCCATCCGGCATTCAGCCAATTCTGGCCGGTTGCACATCCTTCTTCGACAACCCATTCGCCGACTTGAGCTATCATTCCGGTTTCTTCGGCAGTCCGAATGATCTCGGCTGGTGGAAGCAGCCCTTCGTTTGGGCATTGTATGCGCAGTAAGGCTTCAGCTCCAGCGGGTTTCAATGTCTGGAGATCAACAATCGGCTGGTAATAGAGCCGGAATTGTTTCTCTTTAAAGGCTGTGCGAATGCGAGCTATTACATTCTCACGTTCAATGGCTTTGGCGCTGAGATCGACGGAATAGGGGGTCACGCGATTGCGGCCGTCCTGCTTGGACTTGTACATCGCCAAATCTGCGAGGCGCAGCAGGTCTTGGGGGGTGTGAGCTTCGGCGCCCGCGTTGGCAATGCCAATACTGCAACCAACGAAGACGCTCACGGATCCTAGTTGGAACGGCCTGCCCATTTCGCCAACAATGCGATCGGCTACTTTGATGGCGTCATTCTCGTCTTTAAGCTCGCGCAACACGATGGCAAACTCATCACCCCCAAGCCGGGCCAGAAAATCAGTACCACCAATGCAATTCTGCAGTCTTGCCGAGGCCGAACAGAGCAGCGCGTCGCCTGCAGCATGACCATGGGTGTCGTTGATCCATTTGAAATTGTCCAAGTCGATAAACAGGACAGCGCTGCAACGGAATATTTCGTTCGGCATTTTGCCAATGATGGACAGGTATTCAAACAAAGCCTGGCGGTTGGGCAAGCCAGTGAGGTGATCGGTTATGGCTTGGGCCTGAAGTCTCTTGCGAGCCGCATTGAGGCCGCTGATATCGCTCAGAACGCACAAGTAGTCACAGCCTGAGTCATCACGTTCATAACTGGGAATGGTCGACAGCAACACATCGATTGAAGTGCCGTTCTTGCAGGTCAACAGCAGAGGGACGTTACGGGCGCCGTTGCTGGTGATCGATCCGAGGTCAATTTCCACGTCGGCTTCATAAGGATGCAGAAAGTTCTTAAGTGGCTTGTTGACAACATCCTTCCGGTCAAATCCGGTTTGCTCCAACCAGTGGCCGCTGACACTGGCGATATGACCGGCAGGACAGATGGAAAACATCAAGGCAGGTGTTTCATTGTAGAGATGCTCAAGATGACGCAAGGCCGAGAGGCTGCGTTCGGCCTCGTCCTGGAGCCGTTTCTGCATGCTATTGAAGGCGCGGATGACAGTTCCGAGTTCATCCCTCGGCGTGTTCTCCACGGTGGCTGCCACGCCGTCTTCTTCGCTTTTTCTGATGGCAGCCAAAAGAGATCCAACTGGTCTTCCAACAATTACACGGAAGCCCAACCAGCTTGCCATGACTGCGACCAGAAGACCGATAATCAACGCCAGTTCTGTGAACAGGCGTTTTTCCTTCCGGATGACGGCCACCTCGTCCTTCGAATAGCGAATGTGCAGTTCACCAGCTGTCTTTCCCTGCATGCGCATGGACATGAACTCGAAGGCATCTTGGCCCTTGCAGCCGATGTGATGTGGTGTCGCGGCTACAATCTTGCCGGCACCATCGACAAGTTCGGCACACATGATCGCCTGGTCGGCCATCAATATGCCGAGGTAGGTTTCGATCTGCTTCGGGGTTTTGCCGGCCGAATCCTTATCAACAATGGAACTGACTCTCGCCACCAGATTGCCAACGCGCGCATTCAGCTGGTTCTGTTCGTCCCGCATGAAAAATTGCGACACGAACAGCAGACCTATCGCCGTCACACTGGTGAAAGCAGGCACTAGCAGCAACAGGAATTTGCCGAACAGCCGTCGTGTTCCGAATGAATTTTGCTTCATGCTTGGGCCCTGCGGCCTGATTGGCAGAATGAGCTAATCCCTAATTACTTCGCATTTTCTTCGATAAGTCGTTCAAGTTCCTCGTTTTCTTCAAAGGTGGTATGAAAGACAACATATTTGCCATGGTCGTTGGCGGCGAAGAAGTTGACCATCACTTCCTTGCCTTGCTCGTCACGGAAATTGGCGCAGAGATAATAGTACTTGCCGACAGCCTCAATCATCGGATGTGCTTTGGCTGGATACAGCGGACGCACCTTGCCGGTCTTTTCATCGAGTTGCAGAAGCGCGC
The DNA here is from genome assembly GCA_963814455.1 of uncultured Alphaproteobacteria bacterium. Taxonomy (GTDB): domain Bacteria; phylum Pseudomonadota; class Alphaproteobacteria; order Rhizobiales; family Aestuariivirgaceae; genus Aestuariivirga. Next base: position 213,299 of record CAWFCR010000021.1, read on the forward strand.
CATCGACAAGGGTCTTTTCAATATGGCTTTGCATTGCCGCCTGAAGACTGGCGAGTTCCCCTTCTGGCACCGGCGTTTCTGCCCGTAGCGGAAGGCTAGCCATCATCAATACTGCAATCGCCGTACATGCACGCTTCATGGATCACTCCGTTGGTTTGACGTTCGCGATGCAGCCTATTGAAGAATTCCTAATATTCAGTTGTATTTATGCGATAATGTAACTTAAGATTGAGTTTCGGAACTAGATTGGTTTTGACCTATCCAGCCCATTGCGGTCAATTTCCGAAGGCTCGGGCCGCTGGAGCTTCCAGAATGGCCAGTATCGCGAAACCTTCGGCGCCAATGCGATTCAGGAATACGGTGAGTTCAAGACCACGGGCGATGCCTACTTCGCCGCCAAGTCCCGCCTTGTGGAAATGAAGATTTAGCTTCAGCTCCTGCGCTGCAGATAGGGATTGCTCAAGCGCTCTCTGCCAATGGTGCTGGCGGCCCCATGGCCGGGCAGGAATGTCACCTCATCTCCCAGCGGCAGTATCTTGTCGGTGATCGCCTTGAGCAGCGTCTCCTCGCTGCCGTAGGGAAAATCCGTCCGACCGACCGAACCCTGGAACAGCACATCGCCCATCAGCGCGAACGCCTGCTCCTTGAAATACAGCACCACCGAACCCGGTGAATGACCGGGCGCATGAATGGCTCTGGCGCTGAAACCGGCAAACGAGACTTCGTTTCCCTCCTCCAGCCACCTGTCGGGCTTCACCGGCTTTGCATCTGTGATGCCGAAGCGGGCGCCACTCTCGCTCAGGCCATTGAGCAGGAACTCGTCAGCCTGATGCGGCCCTTCAATCGGCACGCCAAGTGCCGCGCGCAGTTCGTGAGCGCCGCCAGCATGATCTATGTGGCCATGGGTGAGAAGAATCTTCTCGATGCGCAGCCCCAGATGCTTGATGGCCTGCTGGATCACCGGCACATCTCCGCCGGGATCGACAACAGCTCCTGCTTTCGTTTCATCATCGAAAACGAGGGAGCAATTCTGCTGGAACGGGGTGACGGGAACGATATGGACTTTAAGCTGCGGCATGGCCAGCTTTTGCGCATGCTAGCATTGTCTGGTCAAGCGCTGACTTGCCTCACCACCAGCCCGCCGCTAAGTGGGCGAATGATTTCCGCGTCCAACAGAGCCAATCTCATTGCCGCTATCGCAACCATTGCCAGTTGCGACATGGCGCTTGGCTTTACCCTGCAGCTCCTGCCCTTGTTGATGGAGCGGAATGGCGTTCCGGCATCAGTGATCGGCCTCAATACCGCCATGGCGCCGCTTGGCATTCTGCTCGCTGGCCCATTCCTGCCCGGCATCATCCGCCGTTTCGGCACGCGGCCCGTTGTCTATTGCGCCGTTGCATTCGACATATTGGCGCTCTTCATCTTCAAGTCATTTCCATCGCTCTACGTCTGGTTCCCCTTGCGGTTCATGTTCGGCATCGCGTCGGGCGCATTGTTCACCGTCAGCGAAGCCTGGGTGCTTTCATTTTCTGACGAAGGCTCGCGCGGGCGCGTCATGGGTCTCTACACCTCGGTCATGGCAGTATCGTTCTCGCTCGGTCCAATCATGCTGCCTTTCACCGGGACGGAGGGATGGTTGCCTTGGGTGATTGCCGCTTGCTGTCTGGCCGCAAGCACCATTCCGCTCGCTTTCGTAAAGGCGAGCGATGACGTTTTCCGCAACGAGGGTGGTGGAAAATTCTGGCCGGTTGTCCGCTCGGTGCCGCTGCTGCTGTTTGCGGTTGGCTGCGCCACCCTGTTTGACAGCGTGTTCATTTCCTTCTTCTCCATCTTCGGGCTGCGCTCCGGCCTGACGCTGGAAACGGCCAGCATGGCGCTCGGCATCGGCATTCTCGGAAACCTCTTGTTCCAGTTTCTGATTGGCTGGCTGGCCGACAAATGGTCATCGCGCGGTGTCGTCGTGCTGTCGGCAGCCATCACCGTTGTGACAAGCGTGGCGCTTATCTGGGTGGTGAACTCGGCCTTGCTGTGGCCAGTCATCATCATTCTTTCGACGAGCGCCTTCGCCGTCTACATCGTGGCGCTTGCGATCGTTGCAGGCACCTTCAAGGGCGGCGACCTTGTTGCCTGCTCGGCTGCCTTTTCCATGATGTGGGGGCTTGGCGGCCTTGTCGGCCCGCCGCTCGCCGGCGCGGCGATTGACGCTTATGGCATCAATGCCATGCCGGTGACGCTGGCCTGCTTCTATGTTGTGCTGCTCGCTGGTCTGGCCTTTACCGGCGGCCGCCTTGTCACGCGCACGAAAATTGCCTAGCTCTGGCTCTATGAAACGCCCAACCGCAAGTCCCGGTGCCACTCTCCAAACCCCGCGGGATTTCCTGCGCTATGCTGTGTCACGTTTTCGCGCCGCCAAGCTGGTTCATGGTCATGGCACAACCAGCGTCATCGACGAAGCCGCTTACCTCATCCTCGAAACCCTGTCCCTGCCAGTGGACGACATAAATCCCTGGCTCGATGCGAGACTGCTTTCCTCCGAGCGCAAGGCGCTTGCCGCCATCATCGACAAGCGCGTCAAGACCAGAAAGCCAGCCGCTTATCTGACGAAACGCGCCTATCTGCAGGGAGTGCCGTTCTACGTTGATGAGCGCGTCATCGTGCCCCGCTCCTACATTGCGGAGCTTATGGCTGGCGATCTTCTGATTGGCGCGAGCCATAGCCTGATTCCTGTACCGCATGCCGTCACCTCTGTTCTTGATCTCTGCACCGGGTCGGGCTGCCTTGCCATCCTGGCAACACGGCTGTTCCCCAATGCCAAGGTCACCGCTGTCGATGCATCCGCCGATGCGCTGGCTGTGGCTCGCATCAATGTGAAGGACCACGACGTGCAGGACCGGGTGGAGCTGGTGCGCAGCGACCTGTTCAAGGCGCTGGCGGGCAGGAAGTTTGACCTGATCATCACCAACCCGCCCTACGTTGCCGAAGCCGAGGTCAAGGCCTTTCCTCCAGAGCATGCGCATGAGCCGAAGATGGCGCACCTTGGCGGCAAGGACGGGCTTGACCTTGTCCGCCGCATTTTGCGTGAAGCACCTTCGCACCTTGCCAAGGGTGGCGGCTTGCTGTGCGAGATCGGCACGGGGCAGCACATCCTCGCGGCCGAATATCCCGATACCGACTTTCTCTGGCTCGATGCTGAAGAGAGCGAAGGCGAGGTCTTCTGGCTTACTTTCTGAGGCCGGTCGCCCGCGCCAGATTGTCATAAAGTATGGCGGTGGTCCGCTGCATTTCCGGCATCAGGGGCGCTGCCTCTTTCACCAGTCTGGGATGAGCTTCCGGGCCTCTGTGCCTTTCAAGTGCTTCGACATATGACGGCAGCGAAGCCCAGCCCGCCATCGTCTGCAGCGTGAACTCGCAATGGAACTGCGTGCTGACGGCATGCCGGTCAATCGCCATGCTCTGCACCGCGGCGCGCCCGGAAGAAGCCAAAACCGTTGCCTCCTGCGGCGGGCGTTTGACTTCCGCGAAATGCCACTGCATGGCCTTCGTCGAAGAAGGAAAGCGCCGCATGAGTTGGTGTGCCTGCCCCTGCTCTGTCAGCTCTATGTCAAACACGCCAACTTCCCCTTCGTCGGCAAGGCCTACCTCGCCGCCTAGGCTTTCACACAGAAGTTGGTGGCCAAGACAAACGCCGAAGTAAGGCTTGGCACGGTCCCAAACCCATTCGCGTATCGCCGCCTTTTCTTCCTTGAGCCAGGGAAACTTGTCCTCTTCCCAGGTATCCTGCGCGCCGCCGAGAACAAACAGGAAGTCGTAAGGAGCAAGAGTTGGGATGGCCTGGCCCGCAAACAGCCGGACCGGTTCTGCAACGAAACCATCCTGCGCCAGAAAATCAAGGAACCGCCCAGGATGATCGTGATCCATATGTTGGAAAACAAGTGCGCGCTTCATGTCAGCAGGCGGACCGCCAAAGGATTAAAGCGTACATGCCCGGGGAGTTTGCCGCTTGCTTGAACTCTGCGCGAGCATGACCGGCCGCATTGAAAGCAGACAGGACTTGCCGGACGTAATCCACGATGAATTGTTCAGGTACATTCCGCATTGGGCGATTTGACCATTTACGCAGGCCCGCTGCCCCTGAAGATACTCTCGGCTGTTTGCACGGCAGCGGCAATTGTGGGCAACCTCCTGGGCGTAGACGACCGTGGCTGAACTCAGCATGACAAACGCGAATATGGTGCGCGCTATCCCATTGCCTCCAGCATATTCTTGCCAGTGCCGCTTTCCAAGCAGAATTCAAAGCAATTGCAATTCGACCGCCTGCGGACCCCTGCCCCGGCTGTCGTCCTGGATGTCGAAACTGATCTTGGTGCCTTCAGCCAGTTCCGGAATTCCGGCCTTCTGCACAGCTGTAATGTGAACAAACACATCCTTGCCGCCGC